>NZ_JAOWLA010000001.1 GCF_025751575.1 Albidovulum sediminicola
CGACGATCGACACCTGGCTCGAGATGCAGCCCGAGGCTGACCGCGCCCGCTTCTTCGCCCAGATCGAGGCGCTGGCCACCAACCCGAACGCCCGCAAGATCGCAACGCATCCCCTGCGTGGCGACGAGGTCACTGCCATGGTCGAGAAGCTGAAGGCCAAGGCCCAAGCTTGACAGGCGAAGGATTGATGGCGAACTGGTCAACTTGCTCGGCCCCCGCGCAAAAGCGGGGGCCGAAAACGGCGCGGAGCGGCCGTCCGCTGCCTGACGCCGCCGCCGCAAAGCTTCACCAAACCGGCCGTTCGGTCGTCGACGCAGCATTGTGGGAATACAAACGACGGCAACGCGAGACAAAGATGCCGGACGCGTGTCTCATCTTATTGCCACCTTCCGGGGCCGAAGGTCTTCGCCTGAAAGCCGGACTCACTTTCCCAAAGCCTTGAGCACCAAGTCTGGCTGATCGGTCGCTGCCGCAAAGCCGCGATCAAGCAGTTCGCGCCAAGGGGCCGGGTCGCTATTGTTGACCAAGGCCGAATCCTCCGGACCACCCGCGCCGATGGCGAGGCAAATGCCCAATGCCTTCAATCGAGCAACAAACTCCGGTGTCAGTCGCGTACTGCGGACATTGACCATCCTGAGCGCTGAGCCGACCTGCGCGAAGACTTCCTCGAAATCCGAAAGATAGTCCCGCGACTGGAACAGGGAGACAGCGACGTCGATGCCCGTGGCCAAGGTCGCATCGCGCAATTTGCTCTGATCGGTACCGGAGTAATAGAGCTCGAAGAGCCGCAAGTTCCGCGTGTCGCGGCCTTGAAGCGCTGCCGCAAGACTGTCGACCTCGTAGGTTTTCAGCCCCAACAGCACCAGCAGCCGACCGTCTGCCAGATCGAGTGCCTCTGCAAGCGTCGGCACATGGAGGTCGCCACCATCAGCGGCGTCGACGAGCGTCAGTTGCCTGACCTGTTCCAGGGAATAGTCACGAACATAGTCCTTGCCGCCGCGGCTCTCGCGTGAGGGCCCACCCGGCGGCCCTTCCGGGAACACGCTTTCAACGTCGGTGGTTCGGTTTAGCGTGTGGTCGTGCATGAGCACGTATTGGCCGTCAGCGGTGAGCTGGGGGTTGATATGTATGGCCTCAATTCCACGATCGAGGGCGTATTGAATCGCGGCCAGCGAGTTCTCTGGTGCTCCGCCCATGACCGCACTGCGATGTGCGATCACCAAAGGCGGCTTGCCGGGCGTCAGCCGTTCCTCAAAGCTCACCTGAGCGAACAAGGTCGTCGGCAGCAGTAGTCCCAGCAAAGACATCGCCGCCAATGCGAATTTCGCGTGCATGCCAGGAATTTTCCCCTTGCCGGCCCGGCGCCCGCTCCAAATCATGATACCCTTCAAATACATATGCGCCCCAAGATTGGCTGGTGCAGATCAAGTAAGAAATATCAGAGTATGGCCAGATCAATTGCTCAGGCAACTGCGCTCGCGTGTCGCGCCACTGTGGGTGCCGCTCCTGTCGGTGAAGTCCGCTCCGGGTCTCGTGGCCGCCCTCCGCCGCGCGGAAGCAACATTGTGATATCGTGGAACACCAACGTCGCGTTGGTGTCGTGGCAGGGCGTGGCGGACAAGAGGAAGCCCCATGCCAACCGCAAACTTGCGTGCCATTCGTGCCTGCGGCCCTTCCTGGAACAAGGGGCGTGTCGCCAGCCAGGAGCGGCCGCTTCAACCCAAACACGTCTGGGCTCTTCGCGTCCGATTGGAGATTGCCGAGAACCACCGGGATCTCGCCTTGTTCAACCAGGCCATCGACAGCAAACTCCGCGGCTGCGACCTGGTGCAGCGCAGAGTGGCGGATGTCTATGCGTCAGCTCAGGTCACGGAACGCGCTTCCATCATACAGGGCAAGACCCAGCGCCCGGTCCGGTTCGAGATCACCGAAAGCACCCGAAAGTTGATTTCACGCTGGATGAGGGAGCCGCTGATGATCGCTGCGGTGCGGCTTCCCCGAACCGGACTTTCGTCGGATCATGGAGCAACGTCCGGCACACCATCTATTCACAAGATTCTTGGCACGGCATTCGTTAGCGCCATGAACGGTCTGCACTTGCGCAAAGGCACCGCATCCGACGGCCGCGTTTCGGGTTAAGGCAATGATCAGCACACGTCGGTAGACAAAAACGCCCAACTTGGCGCCGCCCCGGGACAGCTCACGTCGGCCAGGCGCCAGAGCCGTGAAGGTCTTGCGTGAGTTTCTCAACCGCCAACACAACCCGGGATAGGGCCGGGTCGCCAAGCATCCGGCGATGATGGCTCAGGCCCACCGTTCGCAGATACCGTGGTTCGAGAGGGACGGCGGCAACCTGTCCACTGGCCAACTCGCCCGCAAAGGCGCTTTGCGCAAAAACGCCGAAACCCGCCCCGGAACTGACCAGTTTGACCAGTTGGTGGCCTGCGTCGATCTCGTACAGGATGTTCAGCTTCAGCCCCAACGCCTCGACTTGCCGTTCCAGGTTCGATCGAAGGGTGTGCCGGGCGGAGGTGACGATCAGCGGCAACTCCGGGATACGGCTGACAGGAAAGGGTGTCGGGATGTCCCGCATCTTGTCCGCCGCTCCGATGAGCATCATTTCTTCCCGCATGAGCGGCCGCGAGATGACGGTTTCGGTGTCGTGGGCATTGAACGTGACGGCGATGTCAAGCTCTCCTGCCTCGACCCAGTCGTAAAGATAACCCGACATCGCCTCGACGATCCGCAACGACACCTTGGGAAACACGGTGGACAGCCTGTGCAAGAGTGGCTGGGTCATCACCACGGAGACCGAAGGCGGCAGGCCGATCGATACGTCGCCTGACGGCTCGAACCCGATGTCCTGAAGATCGGTCTGAAGTGTGCCGAGAATCCCGAAGACCTCATAGGCCTTGGGCAGCAGGTGGCGGCCCGCCCGCGTCAGCACCACACCGCGCGGCAAGCGATCGAACAGCGGCTGGCCCAGATCGGTTTCAAGCCGCCGGATCGACGCTGAAAGCGCCGGTTGCGCCACGCCCAGTCGTGTCGCGGCCGCGGTGATGGAGCCCTCCTCGGCCACCGTCATGAAGGCACGAAGCCGGACAAGATCGAACTGATGAACGAGCTGAGCCATAATCCATACAATTTATCATATGGCGATAGACGTAATCCATATGAGATTTTTTTGCCAGAGCAGGCTAACAAGGCTCGGCAGTTCTCTGGGAGGAATACATGAAACGTCTGGCACTCATCGCGACCGCCGCCGCAGGCGCCCTTTTCGCCGGTGCGACCTTCGCCGCCGACTTCACCATCACGGTCACGCTCGACACCAGCCCGCAGCATGTCCGCAATGTCTGGCTCAAGGACTTCGCGCAGGCGGTCGAGGAAAAGTCCGGCGGCAAGCTCGAGCTCGAGATTTTCGAGGCCGCTGCGAAATACAAGGACAGTGAAGCGGCCGCTGCAGTGGCGCAAGGCGCCATCGACATGGCGATCCCGCAGTACCAGCTGATCTCGCGTTTCGTGCCGGAGTCGGATTTTGAGCAGCTGCCGATGTTCTACGGTCTTGGGCGTGACCAGATCTATGCCGTGGTTGACGGCGAAGTTGGCGACGAATTGCACGAGAAGATCGAGAATACACTTGGCGTGAAGGTGCTGGGCCGTCCGATCGACCTTGGCTTTGGCACGGTATTCTCCACGGACGTCGAACTGAAGACCCCATCCGATCTGGCCGGGCTGAAGGTGCGTGTGCCCGGTGGCCCCGCGACCGTGCAGCGGTATGAAAACATGGGGGCGGTGCCGGTTCAGATCGCCTGGCCGGACGTGCCCCAGGCGTTGCAGACCGGAACGATCTCGTCGCTCTGGTCGACGCAGGAATCCGTCGCCTCGGCCAAGCTGTGGGACGCCGGGGTCAAGTACGCGATGGAGGACC
Organism: Albidovulum sediminicola; assembly: GCF_025751575.1. Lineage (GTDB taxonomy): Bacteria > Pseudomonadota > Alphaproteobacteria > Rhodobacterales > Rhodobacteraceae > Albidovulum > Albidovulum sediminicola. Next base: position 3,929 of record NZ_JAOWLA010000001.1, read on the forward strand.
GGCAGGCCATCGTGCAGTATGTTCCCCTGATCAGCCAGCAGGCCCTCGACAAGCTGCCCGAAGACCTGCGCGCCGTTCTGGTCGACACCTGGGACGCGATGGTCGACGCGCAGCGCGACTTCGCCGCTGAGCGTCAGCAGAGGGCCCGCGACCTGAATGCCGAGAACGGCATCGTGACCTCCGACCCCGACGCCGCAGCGCTGGCCGAGATGCGAAAGACGCTGATGGCGGTCCAGCCTGCGCTGGTCGAGGAACTGGGCATCGACCCGGCCTTCATCGACCGGATCGCAGCCGTGACCGGCGAGTGACTGGGCGGGCCCGGCCATGAAGTCCTTCCTTGTCGGGCTGGAGACCGGGGCAACCGGTCTGCTCGCCCTCGCGGCTGCCCTTCTGACGGTCAGCGAATCCGTTTTGCGCTATGTCGCGCCGACGAAACTGCCCGACTGGGGCGCCGAAGTGACCGTCTACCTTGTCGGCTGGGCGGTCATGCTAAGCGCGGGCCGCCTGATCCGCGACAGGATGCACGTCAGCGTCGAGATGTTGGCAGAACAGCTTCCGGAGCGCACCCAAGTCGCGCTCAGGCTGTTTACCTGTCTCTTCGGGGTGGTCGTGGCGGGCTGTATCGCCTGGGCCGGCTGGCTGATGGTCGACTTCGCGATCCTGCTGGGCGAACGCTCGGACAGCTCGATCCGCTTTCCCATGTGGGCCTACTACGCCGCGATTCCCGTGGGATTTGGCCTGTCCGCGGCGACATACTTCTGGCAGATCGCGATGATCGCCACCGGGCAGGAGGGCTGAGCATGCTTCTTTCTGTCGTCCTGGCCCTGTTCTTCATCCTGTTGCTGATCGGCGTGCCGATCTACCTGGTGCTGTCCGGCCTTGCCGTTCTGGTCTGGACGGTCGAGGGCAATCCGCTGGTCTCGCTCGGGCAGCAATACGCCAACCACCTTAATTCCTACACTCTGGTGGCGGTGCCGCTGTTCGTGATCGCTGCGACCTTCATGCAGCGTGGCGGCGTCGCCCGTGCCCTGATCGCCATGGCCTCCGCCTGGGTCGGCCGGGCGCGCGGGGCGCTCGGGATCGTCTGCATCCTCGCCACCGCCGTCTTTGCGGCCATCTCCGGCTCTTCGGTCGCCACGGCGCTGGCCATCGGCGCGGTGCTGATCCCCGCCATGAAACAGCGCGGCTACCCGATCACCTTCGCCACCGGCACCATCGGGGCGGGCGGCACGCTGGGCATCCTGATCCCACCCTCGCTGGCCATGCTGATCTACGGCATCATCGTCGATGAGTCCGTGCCACGCCTCTTCCTTGCCGGGGTGGTCCCCGGACTGATCCAGGCCGCGCTGCTGATGGCTTATGTCCGCTACTATGCCGTCCGCCACGATCTGCCCGTCGAGGACCCGATGGACCGGCAGCAGTTCATCCGCGCGAACCTGCACGCGATGCCCGCTTTGCTCGTGCCGACCATCATCCTTGGCGGCATCTATTCGGGCCTTGTCACCATCTCCGAAGCGGCCGGTCTGTCCGCCGTGGTCGCGATGATCGTGTCGCTGACCTTCTACCGCGAGATCCGGCTGCGCGACGTGCTGCCGATCCTCGCCGACGGGGTGCGGCAGACGGGCGTGATCATCTTCATCGTGCTTGCGGCCCTGACCTTTGCCCATTGGCTGACCGGGGCGGGCGTGACCCGTGCGCTTGTCACCTTCATCGAGCGGATGGACCTGACCGCGCTGCAATTCCTGATCGCAGCGAACATCATCATGTTCATCCTGGGCATGTTCCTTGAGGTCATCTCGGTCATTCTGATCTTCGTGCCGCTGATCGTTCCGGTCCTGCTGAGGCTGGACATCGACCCGATCCACTTCGGCGTGATCCTTGTCGTGAACATGGAAATCGCGCTGCTGACGCCACCGGTCGGGCTGAACCTCTTCGTCCTGAAATCCGTCGCCGACACCGGCATCGACAAGGTGATCCGGGGTGTGACCCCTTACATCGGACTGATGCTGGTGCTGCTGGTATTCATCACGCTGGTGCCGTCGGTCTCCACCTGGCTGCCCGACCTCGTCTTCGGCGCAAGATAGGAAATAACCATGCCCGTAGCCCAGATCATCGTCGCGCCGCACCTGGCCCGGACCATCTCGGCGTATGCCGACAGGATCAGTGCCGATCTGAAGGCGGCCCTTGTCGAAGGCCTGTCGACCGATCCGCGCCTGGTGCAGGTCACGATCACCGCCGCGCTCTGCCCGCCCGAGGGCTGCGAGACGCTGTGCCTCGTGCATCACCGCGCCGCGGACTCGCGGACCCAAGACATCCGCAAGGCAACCGCCCGCCAGTTGCACGACATCCTGCGCGAGGCCACGAACGCCACGGTGCGGGTCCGACTGATCGCGACAGAGCCATCGCATATCGCCGCCTGTGACAGTCCGGAGGCCCTGTCGTGACCTGCAACGCAATCTCGCTTCGTGACATCCGTTCGTTCCATGTCGGCGGCGCGACGGTCGAACTGACAGGCCAACCCCGGCAAGACGTTCGAGTGTCCCCCGATGCGGCCCCCCGCACCGTGGACCTGAATGGCCATTACGTCAGCGGGCAGCTTTACGCCCAGCACTTCGTGCTGGACCGGCCGCGCAGCGACGTGCCTATCCTGTTCTGGCATGGCGGCGCGATGACCGGCGTGACGTGGGAGACGACACCGGACGACCGACCCGGCTGGTCGCAGGTCTTCCTGCGCCACGGCCACGATGTGGTTGTCTCGGATGCGGTGGAACGGGGGCGCGCCTCGTGGGCGCCCTTTCCGCAAATCTACGACAGCCCGCCGCTGTTCCGGACGGCCGAGGACGCCTGGTATTTGTTCCGCATGGGCGCGGCCGAGGATTTTGCCCGGCGACGTCCGTTTGCCGGGCAGCGTTTCCCGATCGCACGCTTCGATCAGCTTTGCGCCCAGTTCGTGCCGCGCTGGACCACGAACGCAAAGGCCACCATCGCGGCCTACATGCAGCTTGTCGCACGCTTCGACAGGGTTATCATCGTCGCCCATTCCCAGGGAGGCTGGTTCGCGCAATCCCTCGCGGCCCGTTTGCCCGACCGTGTCGCTGCCGTCGTCCTTCTGGAACCGGCGGGGGCACCGAACCTGGCTCCGGAGGAGATGGCCCGCGCGGCCCGGGTTCCCCACCTCTATGTATGGGGCGACAACTGCGACAGCCACCCAGCATGGAGACCCTACAAGAGCGACGCGACAGCCTACTCTGAATCGCTTCGCTCGCGGGGCGGGACCGTCGATACCCTCGACCTGCCGAAACACGGGATCTTGGGCAATTCGCACATGCCCATGATGGACGACAATTCAGACGAAATCGCGTCGATGATCTTGGGATGGCTTGCGCGAACCAGGGATTGAGAGCAGCCGATGCATGGTTCATTCCATGCCTCGGCATCTCGAACGTGCGCATAAATAAAATTCATTCGATCCAGTGCGCACGACAATAGCAAGGGAACGATACCAGTCGCCAACATCACGATGAAGATCGGCAGCTTGCCCTACATTTCGATCGACCGGACGCAAGCAAGGCTTCTCGGCTGAATTTTTGCTTCCGTAGTAGACCATGGGTCTGCTCGCTGCTGCAGCAGATGCCCGGAATCCGCCCATCTGCCTGTTCGCGCGTGTGCTGGAAATATGTCAAGTTCGCAGCCCGTTCCCGCATGCAAATGACGGCTGGGCAGCGCCCCCACGCCCCCGGGGGTATTTAGGCAATGAAGAAGATCGGCGCGTGGTCTTGACCTCGGCCCGGCTTGAGCGGAAGAAAACGCAGGCAGGGCAAAGGAGTCGATACATGAGCCGCATCGTCTATGTGAACGGGGACTACGTGCCGGAGGAGGAGGCGAAGGTGTCCGTCTTTGACCGTGGCTTCCTGATGGCGGATGCGGTCTATGAGGTGACGAGCGTCCTGGGTGGCAAGCTCCTGGACTTTCCCGGCCACACCGCGCGCCTGCACCGGTCGCTGTCGGAGCTCGACATGGGCTGCCCCGTGACCGACGAGGAGCTTCTGGCGATCCACCGCGAACTGGTGGTTCGCAACGGGATCGTGGACGGGCTGATCTATCTTCAGGTCACGCGCGGCAATCCGGGCGACCGGGATTTCGTCTTCCCGGATCCGGCGGTGGTCAAGCCGGGCATCGTCCTGTTCACGCAGTCGAAACCGGGCCTTGCGGAAAGCCCGGCGGCACGGACCGGCTGGCGTGTGATCTCGATCCCCGACATCCGCTGGGGGCGGCGCGACATCAAGACGGTGCAGCTGCTGTACCCCTCGATGGGCAAGATGATGGCCAAGAAGGCTGGCGTCGACGATGCCTGGCTGGTGGAAGAGGGCGTGGTGACCGAAGGCACCTCCAACAACGCCTATATCGTCAAGGACGGTCGCATCATCACCCGCAACCTGTCGAACGACATCCTGCACGGGATTACGCGCGCCGCCGTCCTTCGCTTCGCGCGCGAGGCGCAGATGACGGTCGAGGAACGCGCCTTCACGCTGGAGGAGGCGAAGGGCGCCGACGAAGCCTTCATCACGTCGGCCTCGGCCTTCGTGATGCCGGTGGTGGAGATCGACGGCGCAAAACTAGGTGCCGGCACGCCGGGCCCGGTCGCCACGCGGCTGCGGGAGATCTACCTGGAAGAGAGCCGCCGCGCGGCGATCTGAGCGCGGGACGCGTATCAATTTGCATAGGCCCGCCACCCGGCGAGCCTTCTTATTACGGTCTCAAGCGTCCTTCGGCCCGACGTTTTCGCGGAAGGCCACCTCGAAGGCGGCCTTCTTCGCCTCATCGGCCTCGGTCTGGGTCTGCGCCTTCCAATCATCGTAGGGCATGCCGTAGTAGAGTTCGCGCGCCTCCTCCTTCGACATCGCGATGCCGCGTTCGTTCGCGGCCTCCTGGTACCAGCGGGCCAGGCAATTGCGGCAGAAGCCGGCGAGGTTCATCAGGTCGATGTTCTGCACGTCGGTGCGCGTTTCCATCAGGTGATGGCGCAGGGTGCGGAAGGCGGCGGCTTCGATCTCAATGCGGGTTTGTTCGTCCATTGGGGTCCTCACAGGCCGGATGCGGCCAGCACATCCTCAAGAATGGGGGCAAGGCGGGCGGCCCACAAGACCTGCCCCTCGGGCGCGCGGATCAGGTCGTTGCGCACCTCGATCAACACATTGGGGCGGCCGGGGGTCAGGGCATGGCGGTCGATGGCGTCGCCATCGAGATGGCCAAGGTAGGGCTCGTTGTCGCCAGTGACGTAGCCTTCCGCCCGAAGCCGGTCGATGAGCGGCCGCGCGAGCCGCGTGTCCCGGTGGGAATAGAGTACCCCCACTTCCCACGGCCTGGGCGGGCGGCCGTTCAGGCGCGGGGTGAAGCTGTGGACCGCGCAAATCACCGTGTCGGCGCGCCGCGCCGCAAGCTTCGCATAAGCGGCGTGATAGGGCCGGTAGCAGGCGTCAAGCCGCCGCTGAAGCTCCTCCGGCCCGGCGTTGCGGTTCGCCGGGATGATCGTGCCGTCATAAAGCTTCATCAAGAGCGTCGGGTCGTCCTCTCCCCGGTTGGGGTCTATCACGAGCCGCGAAAAGCACGACAGGATGGCCGGGGCGTCGAGCCGGTCCGCCAAGGCTCGGGTGACGCCTGAGGCGCCCACGTCATAGGCGATGTGGCGGTCCATGTCGGCCGCGCAGATGCCGAGCGAGCCGCCGCCCACCCAGTCGGGCACCGTGTTCGCGGCATGATCGCAGGTCACCAGCCAGCGCGAGGGGCGGTCGGGACCCAGGATCTCATAGGCGGGAAATGTCATCGTTCCATCGCGAATTTGATACGGGCATCGGTTTAGTGGGTCTTGCGGCAAAGCACCAGTTGCCCTGAAAAGGGGAATAGGCGATAGAAGCGGTGCAAATTATGTTACCGCAAACAGGAGGCCCGGGATGAGACGGACGCGCAATGTGAAGATCGTGGCGACCCTCGGCCCGGCATCGAGCGACTACGAGACGATCCGGGCGCTGTTCGAGGCCGGGGCGGACGTGTTCCGGCTGAACATGAGCCACGGCACCCATGCCGAGCAGAAAGCCCGCCACGACATCATCCGCCAGGTCGAGGCCGACACCGGCCGCCCGATCGCGATCCTCGCGGACCTTCAGGGCCCCAAGCTCCGGGTCGGCGTCTTTGCCAACGGATCGGAGGAGCTGGCCGAAGGCGCACGCTTCCGCTTTGATCTCGACAAGGCCGAAGGGGACGCGACACGCGTTTGCCTGCCGCACAAGGAAATCTTCGACGCGCTGGAACCGGGCACGACGCTCTTGGTGAACGACGGCAAGATCCGGCTGGTCGTGGATGCCTGCGGGGCGGATTTCGCGGATTGCACCGTGACGACGGGCGGGACGATCTCCAACCGCAAGGGGGTGAACGTGCCCGATGTGGTGCTGCCGTTGGCGGCGCTTTCGGACAAGGACAAGGCGGATCTGGAATTCGCCTGCGAGCTTGGGGTGGACTGGCTGGCGCTGTCCTTCGTCCAGCGCCCCGAAGACGTGGAGGAGGCGCGGGGCCTTGCCAAGGGGCGCGCCGCGATCCTGTCGAAGATCGAGAAGCCCGCGGCGGTCAAGGCCTATCCGGCGATCCTGGCCGCGTCCGACGGGATCATGGTGGCGCGGGGCGACCTTGGGGTCGAACTTCCCGTCCACTCCGTTCCGCCGATCCAGAAGCGGCTCGTCCGTGGCGCGCGGGCTGCGGCCAAGCCGGTCATCGTGGCGACCCAGATGCTGGAAAGCATGATCGAAAGCCCGATGCCCACGCGCGCCGAGGTGTCGGACGTGGCGACCGCGATCTATGAGGGCGCCGATGCGGTGATGCTGTCGGCGGAATCCGCCGCCGGCCAATACCCGGTGGAGGCCGTGGCGACCATGGACAGCGTCGCCAAATCGGTTGAGGCTGACCCGACCTACCGCGAGGTGATCGAGGCCAGCCGCCGGGTTGAGCGCAAGACCATCGCCGACGGCATCGTCGCCGCCGCGCGCGAGATCGCCGAGGCGACCGACATCCACGCGATCTGCTGCTTCAGCCAGTCCGGCATGACGGCGAGCCTCGTCGCGCGGGAACGCCCGAACGTGCCGATCATCGCGCTGACCCCGATCGAGGCGACGGCGCGGCGGCTTTGCCTGACCTGGGGTGTCCATTGCGCCCTGACGCATGAGGTCATCGACCGCTTCAAGATGGCGGTGGTCAGCGCCGCCAGGGTTGCGCGCGAAGGCGGCTTTGCCACCGAACACGACCAGATCGTCGTGACCGCGGGCGTACCCTTCAACGTCAAGGGCACGACGAACATTCTGCGCGTCGCGCCCTGCGACGAACGGCTGATCTTCCGCACCGACCCGGAATAGGCCGCGCGCTTCGGTCCGTCCGATCCCGACGGTCAGGGCCGTCACCCGTGCTGCTTCCGGCCCGTCCTGCCGTATCGTCATCAGCGGCATGCCGATTTGGCATGAGCGGAGATCTCGGCGGGTAGGCCCAGCCCTGAGGCGAAGAACAAGGACCGCAGCCGCATCGGCGGCACGTCGGAGCGCCGCCCAGCCTGGAGAACGGCCATGGCGGCCCGCAGGCGCCCGCGAACCCGCCCATGCACACCCGGCGCCTGGACATCGATCGCGCGCGGATCGGGCCTCTGGATAAGACCAGGCAGGGGCAGACCCGGGGGCGGGCCCACACCCTAGACGGGATCGTGCTGACCCAGATCGTGCGCACCGGTGCGCCCGTGCTTTACGGAGGCTTCACCTCGAACGTCGAGATGCTCTCCGGCAGTCGCGCCTTTGGCCCCGCCCATACCATGGCGCCCTAAGAAAGCGCGGTCCATGCCCGCTCCTCTCGAACTGGGACAGTCATCCCGACGGGCGCGAAAAGGCCGGGATTGACACACGGACGCGGGCCAATAGCCTCCGGAAGGCGCTGGCGGAGGATTACGAGGAACCGGCGCTCGCCCCCACCGTGGCCGAGGCGCTGGGCGCCGCCTGCTACCTCGAGCGAGACGCCGCTACTCCTCGCCCAGATCCGGCAAGGAACGCTTGCGGACGGGCGCCCGGGGCCTGTACGCTCCAAATCGTGCAAAGAGGCCGCGCGCAATGATGCCGCCGCCGGCCTGACGGCCGCAAGCGCATGATGGACAGGACAGTGAGCGTACCAAGGTTCAACCGCATGCCGGGCGAGAAGCGGCGCGCCAAGCTGATCGAAGCAGGGCTCGCCTGCATGGCGCGGGGCGGCATCACGGAATTCACCGTGGACCGGATCTGTGCGGAGGCCGGCGTTTCGCGCGGGCTGATCACCCATTACTTCGGCACCATGAGCGCCCTTCTGCGCGCGGTCTATGTCAAGATGTACGAAGGCGTCGACATGCCGTCGGGCGCGATCAGGGCGGATGCAACCCATCTCTCGCTGTTCCTCGACGCACAGTTCTCCCCCGAGGCGTTCAACAAGGACAGCGTGAACGTCTGGCTGGCGCTCTGGGGTCAGATTGCGACCGACGCGGACCTGCGGGCCGAACACCAGGCGCAATACGCGACCTATCTGGCGAGGATCGCGGCGGCGATCACGGACGCGGCGCGGCGGAACGGCCGGACCGTGGACGCCATGATGCTCGCGAAGACGCTGGTTCCCCTGTTGGACGGCCTCTACGTTCAGCACGGCATTGATCCCGACTCCATGCCGGCCGGGACGGCGCAGGCTGCCTGCCGGGCGCTGCTTGAGCCGCATCTAGGGCCTTTCTGAGCGCGCCTTGGCCTGAAACCTAGCGTTCCGCCAGCCTTCGCAGGATATCGTGACGGGACAGAGCCCGCAGCGCCGACGTTCGCGCCTGCGCGGTTCGCGCCTCCAGCGTCACGATCTGCCGGGCCAGGGCTGGCGCCTCGCAGTGCTGGGCCTCCTGCAAGGCGGCGAGGGCCGAAGCGGGCAGCGCGCCGGTCGCAAAAAGCCCGGCGGCCTGCTCTACCTGAGACGCCCGTGTGTCCTTGCGCGCCTGGGCTGCGGCTAGCGCCTGCTGATCTTCCGCGAGCCGCCCAAGCGCGCGCGCGCGCAAGAGTTCGGCAACCTCCAAGAGCCTTCGCAGCGACGCGGCGTCCGTCATCGCCGCCCCCCGGCCCGCTTGCGCATGGCATCGGCAAAACGGATCGCCGCGGCCACGGAAGCGTAATGTTCCGGCCGGACCTCTTGCCCGATCTCGAGGCTGGCGTGAAGCGCGCGGGCCACGGGCGGGTCGGCGCGGATCGGGACACCCGCCGCAGCGGCAGCCTCGCGAATGCGCGCGGCCACATGATCGACGCCCTTCGCAACGCAGAGCGGCGCCCGCTTGCTGCCCCGTTTCCAGCGCAGCGCCACGGCGTAATGGGTCGGGTTGACGATGACCACATCCGCCGTCGGCACATCCGCCATCATCCGGTCGTTGGCGATCGCCTGCGCCATGGCGCGCCGGGCCTGCTTCATATGCGGGTCACCTTCGGACTGCCGGAACTCGTCCGTCAGTTCCTGACGGGTCATCCGGTTGCGCTGGATATGTTCGTGGCGCTGCCACAGAAAATCCGCCGCCCCCGTCGCGGCCAGGACAAGCGCGGTGAGCACCAGGAAATCGCGCAGATCGCCGAACAGCGCCGCACTGGCAAGCCGGGGGTCTGCCCCGATCAGGGCCAGCGTGTTGGGCAGGCGCGACCAGACGAAGACCCCCAGCGCGAGGGAGAAAAGCAAAAGCTTCGAGAGGGTCTTGGCAAATTCGAAAAGGCCGGTGGCCCCAAAGCGCCGCCGCGCGTTCGACAGCGGGTCAAGCCGCGAGAGCTTCGGCCCGATCCGGTCGGGTGCGAAAACGATAGCGCCTTGGGCCCCATAGGCTGCAAGCGCCACAAGGGCCGCGAAGACAAAGATCGGGAGGATTCCCGCGACGGCAGACAGCGCGGCCTGCGGGGCGCTCGCCGGGCCAAGCGCCAGCATCGCGCCGGCGCGCGTGCCAAAATGATCCAGGATCTCCGGCCCAAGCGCGCTTGCCGCGATCAGGAAAGCCGCCAGGACCGCAGCGCTCACAAGCTCAGACGAATGCGGGACATCGCCTTTCCCGCGCGCCTCGCGCAGCTTTTGGGGCGTCGGGTCGTGCTGCTTGTCGTCCTTGTCCTCACCGCTCATGGCCGCACCGCGAAGGGATCGGCCAGGATCCCGGCAAAAGCGTTGTGCCAGACGGCGACCAGCGCCGGTGCCGCCGCGCCCAGTAACAGCAGCGTCCCGCCTGTCACGGCGGGGGCGCCCACCATCATCACCATGAGCTGGGGCATCGCCCGGTTGATCGCGCCCAGCGCGAAATTGTAGAGGGTCGCGATGATCAGAAACGGTGCGGCAAGGCCGAAGGCCAGCAAGAAGGCGCGGATCACGCCCCCGACACCCCAGTCACGCAGCACCCCGGCGTCGGGAATGCCCCCCGCAGGTAGGGCCTGATAGGACAGGATCAAAGCCTCTGCCAGCCGCAGGTGCAGCCCCGCCATCGCGGCAAGCGCAAGCCCCGCCATCAGGAGAAGATGAGAGATCGCCGGCAAAGGCTCCGCCCCGCCGCCCCCGAACATCTGCGCAAGCGAGGTCGATTGCGCGATCGTCATGCCCGCGACCTCCAGTGCCTGGGTGAAAAGCCGCAAGAATGCGCCCAGCACGGCGCCCACGACGACCTCTCCCAACAGCATAGCGGCGGCGTCCAGGGCTTGCCCGGGCGGCGTCACCATCGCCTGAACGGCCGGCAGGATAACTGCGGTAAAGGCAATCGCCGCCCCCAGGCGGATACGGACAGGCACGAACCCCTGCGAAAAGCCCGGCATCGCGACCATCGCGGCCCCGACCCGCGCAAAGACAAGGGCGGCGGTCAGGGCCGCGCCACCGCCGAGGCGCTGAAGTTCGGCCAGCAGGTCGGTCATGACGGGACCACGCCCACCACGGCCGGTCGTGCCTCCGACGCCACCTCCTCATAGGACAGAACCGGTGCCGCAAGCCCCTTGGCCGCGACCAGGGCGCGCAGGAACCGCCGACGCCGGCCGGTGGTGACGACCCCGGCATGAATGCCGCCCTCGCTCGCGCGGCCCAGGGCTTCGGCTAGGTTCGCGGCAAGGCGTGCAAAAAGATCGGGCGGCAGCGCCACATCCGCCGGGCCACCCCCTTCGGAGACCTCGTGCGCGGCGAAGTGGCGTTCCCACTCCGGCGCAAGCTGGACAAGCGGCGCGGTGCCATCCGGCCGCCGCAGCTCCGCGACGATCTGGAAGGCGAGCCTGCGCCGCACATATTCGCAGACCGTTTCGGGATTCGCGACGCCCCGCAACTCCGCCATCGCCTCGAGGATCAGGGGCAGGTTGCGGATCGAGACACGCTCCTCCAGGAGCAGTCGCAGAACGGCCAGGAGCAGATCCATGGGCACCCTGTCGGGGATCAGCTCCTCCAACAGGCGGCGGTTTGCCTCCGCGCGCTGCGGGTTTGAAAGGTTGACGGTTTCATCAAGCAGGCGGCGCAGGGTCTTAAGCGTCAGAAGCCGCGCGAAATTGCGCTTGATCACTTCCAGGAGATGGGTCGCCAGGACTTCCGTCGGCCCGACCACGGTAAGGCCCGCCAGGGCCGCCTCTTCGCGCCGGTCGGCCACGATCCAACGGGCCGCCGCGCCATAGACGGGTTCGCGCACATCGACCCCGTCCGGCAGGCCCTCCCCGCCCTCGCCCCTCAGCACCAGCGCCTGGCCGGGGTAGAGCCGGTCCTGCGCCGCCTCCACCCCCTGGATGCGGATCCGGTAGGAGCCGGGTCTCAGCGATGGGTCATCGGTCAGCCGGATCTCCGGCAGGATCAGGCCGAAGCCCCGGGCGACATGATTGCGCATGTTGCCGATCCGCGCCTCAAGCCCGGTTGCCGGATCAAGCACCATCCCGACCAGATCGGGCGCGAATTCTAGGTGGATTTCATCGACATCGAGCATGTCGCCCAGAGGTCTTGCCGACGCTTCGGGCAGCGGCGGCGTGATGCGCGAGGCCTCCAGCGCCCGCCGCCGGGCGACGGTCCTGCGAACGCCGTAGGCGGCGAGGCCAAGGACGCCCGCACCGCTCAGGAACGGGATGAAGGGCAGACCGGGAACCAGGGCAAACAGCGCCATCAGCCCGGCAACCGTCGCAAGCGCCGCCGGGTGCTTGCCGAGTTGGTCCAAGAGCGCGCGATCCACCGCCCCCTTCGAGCCGCCCCGCGCCAACAGCAGTGCCGCGGCGATGGAGATGATCACCGCCGGGATCTGGCTGACCAGCCCGTCACCGACGGTCAGGATCGCATAGGTCTCCAGCGCGCGCCCGAAAGGCATCCCGTGAAAGCCGATTCCGATCGACATCCCCATGATCAGGTTCAGCAATGTGATCATCAGCCCGGCGACGGCATCGCCCTTGACGAATTTCGACGCCCCGTCGAGCGAGCCGAAGAACGTCGTCTCCGCCTGTTCGCGCTCTCGCCTTTGGCGGGCTTCCTCATGGCCGATGGCGCCGGCGTTCATGTCGGCGTCGATCGCCATCTGCTTGCCCGGCATGCCGTCGAGCGCGAAGCGCGCGCCGACCTCGGCCATGCGGCCGGCACCCTTCGTGATCACGATGAAGTTGACGATCATCAGCACACCGAAGACGACGAGCCCGATCAGGACCGAGCCCGACATGACAAACATCGCAAACCCCTCGATCACGTTGCCGGCGGCGGCGGTGCCGGTGTGACCCTGCCCGATGATGAGCTTGGTCGAGGAGACGTTGAGCGCGAGCCGCAGCATCAGCGAACCGAGCAGCACCATCGGGAACGACGAGAAATCAAGCGGCGTTTCAATGAAGAGCGTGAGTGTGAAAATCAGAATCGCCAGGGCGAAGGAGGCCGCAAGGCCGACATCGACGATCCAGGCCGGCACCGGCAGGACCATCATCACGATCACCGCCATCAGCGCGCCCGCGAGCAGGACCGTGGCCCGGGCGCGCCGGTCTCCGGCACCCGCCGGCATCAATACATCACCCGGGGATTCGCCGCGAACAACGGGATCGGCGCCGCGTCCACAGGCATCGGGACAAGCGATCCGCGGCCCCGTGTCGATCCCGCCAGAAGCAGCGGGAAAAGATTGGCACGCACAGGCGGCGCGTCTGGATCATCCCCTGCGGGTGCCGCCTCGGTCGGCGCGCCGGCGAGGATCGTGTCGTGGATGCGCGCGAAACGCTCGGCATAGCGGCCTGCAAGCGCTGGCGTGCGGGAATGGTAAGCCCCGGCCGCCTCGGTCCAGGACCCGGTTTCCGCGAACAGAGACTTCAGGAACGTAGCCGCGTAGCGCGCGTTGCTGCCCGGCTCGAACATCTCCTCGACCGAGGCGAAGGCCTTGCCATGCCAAAGGTGGTTGATCTGGAAGCAGCCGATATCGAAACTTCGCGCGCCGGCTTCGCGGCGTTGCTCGACATAGGTCCGCGCCTCCGCCACCGTATCGAACCAGCGCCCGGCGCCCTCCATGTTCACGGTCCAGGGCCAGGGCGCCAGTGTCCCTTGCCGTCGGCGACCCGTTTCGGCGCGCGAGACCGCGTAAAGCACGCTGACCGGGACGCCGGTTTCACGGGCGGCGGCCTCCGCCGCACGATCACAAAGGGACGACGGATCGGGCGCGGAAGCCGCCGGCCCGGCCCAGAGCAGCGCCAGAAGCCCGACCAGGATCCATCCCTGAGAGCCGCCCCGTTCATCTGGGTTTCCTGCATTCCGCATCGCCAACCGCCGCATTTCTTGCCGCCTTCGCGCAGGCTAGGTCAGGGGTCTTGAGAATTGGTAACCGGCGTCACGATTCCGGTTCAGCGAGAAGCATCTCGAACGTCTCGCGGGTGTCGCGGGCCTGTTCCACAAGCGCGCGGGCAGAGGCCAGCGTGACATCGCCGTCGCCGCCCGGCGCCACTTGCGCCAGATCGATCGCGTGACGCCGGGCTCCTGTCGCGAGTTTCCCTGCCCGGAGCCAGAGCCCGTTGCGCCAGGCGGCGGCCATCGCGTCCTCCGCTGCGCCCGCCTGAAGGTAGTCCGCGACCGCCCCGTCGGCATCACCCTCAAGCTCGCGGGCGCGGGCGCGCAGGAGCGGGGCCTCACCTTCCACATTAGAAAGGTACGCCAGCGCGGTATCGCCGCGCCCCTCGGCAAGGTCCCGCCGGGCCAGAACAAGCCGCGCGTCTTCGTCGGGCGATGCCGCGCCATCCAGAAGACGGGCGACCTGCGTATGAAAACCAAGGCCGGACAGCCGCGCGGCCATCCGGCTGTTGGTGCGCGGGTCGAGAAAGCTGGCCGAAAAGCGGTCCGGGCGCGCGAAGACCAGGCGCAGGAAGGATCCGTCGTCCGCGCGCGAAGTCATAAGATCCGCGAACCGCGACAGCGTTCGCGCCTGTTGCCGTGGATCAAGGCCGTCCTCGGCCCGGTCAAGCAGATCCCAGGCCCTGTCAAAGTCGCTGGCGGAAGCGAAGGCCAGCGCCGCCTCGGCCGCCAGGCTGCTGTCGGGACCTGACGCGAAGGCCAATGCCTCCGCATGGGTGGCCAGCCGTTCGGGCACCGGATCGCCGGCTGCAAGGCGGGCCTCGATCGCGGCACGCGTTGCCTGGGCGGACAGCGGGTCATTGGAAAGCGCCAGGGCGTCGAGACCGGCATCCGGCTCAGCGCCTTGCAGATCCTGCGTCAGGCCCGCACCGGCCAGGGCAGCCGCAGCCGCATTCTCGGGAACTGCGCGGCTCAGCGAGTTGCGCAGGATACCGGCGCTTTCCCGATCTTCATGGGCAACGAAGAACCGCGTCAGACCGGGCACGAGCGCGCGGCGCACGGGGTCGGGATAGGCGCGAAATCCGCGCAGAATGGCGCCGGCGTCATAGGTCTTGATGAGGTCCGGCTCAGCCGCAGCGAGCACCGCCCAAAGCGCGACAGCAGAACCGCAATCAGAATAGCGTGTCAGATCCTCAGGCTGCATAACGGGCTGATCCTCCAGGATCTGCGCCATGGCGGCCAGCGGCGCGTCCCCGCCGCCCCCGAGAACACGCATGACCAATGCTGCCTCGGGCCCCATCGAAAGCGCGAGGTAGAGCCGCGCCAGGCGCCGAACCGCGTCGGGGTCCGGCACGTCGAATTCCCCCAGCAAGGCCGCGCGCGCTTGCGCGATCTGATCGGCCACCGGCGCGTCGCCGATCCAGTCCTGAACCGCAAAATCCGAAGGATCGGGGCAGGCCGCCCCGTTCGGGGTGACGTCGGCACCGGGCGGCTCAAGCGGCGTTGCGGCCTCCACGCTCGTCATGGCACGCAGGGGCAGCTCGGGAGCTGCGGGCATCAGGGTCGGCTCGGGAGCGGCTTCATCGATCGCGCGCGTTCCGCCGGGCCGCGGTGGCAGGTCCGTTTCGACCTGAACCAGCCCCTGGGCCGCTGCATGGGCGAGTTGCTCGATCAGCAATTCCTTCGCCCGCTCCATCGTTTCTTCGGACGCGCCCGCTCGCGGTGCGGGGAGGGTCGTCGAAAGGCGCGCGGGTGGCGCCGCAGGCGGGCCGAGCGGCAGGATCGCAGCCGGCGCCGAGATTTGTGCCCTTAGATCTTCTGCCAGGTCAGGTCGGCGCTCGCCACCGAGAGAGGTCGCGTCCGGAAGGCCCGGGGAAAGCGCCGCCTGCGTCCCAGAGGTGGGGGGTTGGTGCCCGCCCTCGAAAGACGGCAAGGCGCGTTCGTAAGCCGATCCGGGGTCAGCCGGGCCGTCGCTCAGGTCGATTGCGACGGCCCCCGCGGCTGTTGCAAAGGCACTCGCCGCGCAGTCGCAGCCGAGCGTCACGGCCAGTCGCCCGCCCCCGTCAAGCGCGGCGATGCCGGCGACCCGCTCGCGCGAGATCGCGCGGAAGACGTCTGAAAGGTCGAAGTCGATGTCCCGACGATCAAGGCGAAGCTCATACCCGTCGGCGGTGCGCCCAAGATCCCATCCCACCGCCCCGGGCAGGTCGATGGCGATCCGAGTGAACGCGCCATGCTCACCGGAACGGACCGGCACCGTTTCCGCCCACGCGGGGCAGGCGAACAGAAGCAGCATGACGAGACGCAGAAGATGCCTCATGCGGCCTCCGCCTTCAGATCCTTGAGAGATTGTTCGAGGTCGGCGAAGCTTGGACGGAACGGGTGCGGCGTGTTCTGGCGGCCGACCTCGATGCAGATGTTGGGCGGGTGGCGATGCAGGTTCGCCACCAGCACTTCCCGGATCAGCTTGCTGAACTGGGCGTCCTCCTCCACCACCGCCTTCACCTTAGAGGCGAAGGGGCCGACGAGGCCATAGGCCATGAAGACGCCCATGAAGGTCCCGACAAGCGCTGAGCCGATCATACCGCCCAGGATCTCGGGCGGCTGATCGATGGACCCCATCGTCTTGATCACCCCCAGGACCGCCGCGACGATGCCGAGCGCGGGCATGCCGTCGGCCACGGATTGCAGCGCATGACTCGAATGCAGCGCGTGATGCAGGTTGGCCTCAAGCTGCTTTTCGAGAACTTCCTCGACCTGGTGGGGATCGTCGTAGTTCATCGAGGCCGCGCGCATCGTGTCGCAGATCAGTTCGCAAGCCTCGTGGTCGCGCTGGATCTTCGGATAGCGGGAGAAAATCGCCGAGGTTTCCGGATTTTCGATGTGCTCTTCGACCGCGACCGGGTTCGCTCGGGCCAGCCGGATCAACTCGTAGAGCAGGCAGAGCAGGTCGCGGTAGTCCTGCGGCTTCCACTTAGCCCCCTTGAAAACCTTTCCGATATCCCGGAGCGTCTGCTTGATCGCGGGCATGTCGTTCGCAACGACGAAAGCCCCCGCCGCGGCGCCGCCGATCATGATCATCTCCCAGGGCAGAGCCTCCAGGATGATGCCCATGCTGCCGCCGTGCAGCGTGTAGCCGCCGAAAACCATGATGAAGATGATGGCGATGCCGATGATACCGATCATGATCCCTGTCCGAACGCCCGTCTCGGTCGACGCAGGCTAGCCCGCCGAGAGTTAAGATTTCCCCCTGCCCGGCCCATCGCGCAGATCATGTCATTCGGTGGGCGCGCGAGCATTGCGGCCGGCGAGCGCTAGGCTGATCAAATAGGCCTTCTCGGTGTCCATCCCCGACAGCACCGCCGCCGCCGCCTCGGGCTTCATCCGGGCGACGAAACCGGCGGCGAAGTCCGTGTCCATCGCCTCAAAGAGCGGCGCGGCCTCCTTCGGCTTCATGCTTTCGTAGACGCTGACGAGACGCGAGACATCCTTTTCCGCCGCCTGGTCCGCAATTGCGAGGATTGCGGTGAGCCGCTCCTCCGCCGCCGCAAGCGCGTCCTTCTGGCGGGTCATCGCCGCCATCGCCAACTCGATCGTCCGCGCGCGCTCCGACAGGTTTGCCTCCCGGCTCTCGACGGCGGCTTCGCGGGCGCGCACGGCCTGAAAGAGCTCCATCACCCCGTCTTCGCTCTCGCAGGCCACTGCCGCTTCGTCAGAGGGCGTGCCTGGCCCCGCCTCGGCCATCGCGGCCGGGATCGCCCCCGCGAGCCGCAGGGCGGCCGAGCCCAGGAAAAGCGCCATGATCAAGGCCAGCGCGCGGCGGCCGGAGCGGCGGCGAGACGCGGATCGGGGCGGCGGGCTCATCCCATTTCCCCGTCCTGCGGGGACATCCTGCGTCGAACGAAGCGCGCGCGCGCTCCCGCAGACGGATCTGCCTCGGGCGGAAGGTCATGCAGGGCCGCCAGCATCAGTTCCAGCTGCCGTGCGGCGCTCTCTGCGCGCTGGGTCCGTTCCTCCAGCCGCGCTGCGGAATCCTGCGCCGCCGTGCGCGCCTGCCCGAGGACGCGCGCCAGGTCATCGACCTGTGCGGACAAGACTGCGATGGCCCCGCCCATTCCGGTTTCCAGCCCGCTGAACCGCTTGAGGCGGCGCGACAGGATCAGGCAGTAGAAACCCGCGCCCAGCGCGGCGGCGAACAGCAGAAGATTTGACAGAAGTTCCATGGCCGCCTCAGTTGATGACAAACTCGGTGATCAGGAGGTCGCGCGCGCGCCCCTCGCCCAGGACGATCTGAACCCGCCGCAGCATCTGCGCGCGCAGTCGGATCAGGGCCGTCTTTTCGGACAGGTCCTCCGGCTCCAACGCACGCAGGTAGGTATTCAGCACGTCGGTGACGCGGGGTAGGAAATGCAGCGCCTCCTGCTCATGCGCCTTCGGCACCTCGATCTGGGCGGCGAAGTGAAGGAAGCGGCCGCTGTTGCCCGGTCCGACGGGAAGCACGATCCGGTCCACCGGGACGAACGCAACCTCGGGGAGCTCCGCGATCGAGGCCTCCTCGGCGGCTTCGGGCGCGGCGTCGCCATGCCCGAGGATCAGGCCCGAATAGACGGCGAAGAACCCCCCGCCACCCGCGATCAGCGCCAGCACAAGACCGATGATCAGGCCCTTCCCTTTCTTCTTGACCGCCACGGTCTCCGCGTCCGACATCCGGTGTCCTCCCGATTTCAGGGACGGGATAACCCGAATACGGCTAACCAATTCTTAAATGCGATCGGGGATTGATCGATCACCGGGGCAGGACGCCCCCGAAAGTCGGAGACATCCCTTGCAGCAGTTCCTGACGCTCTGGCAGGCCCTACGCCCGACGCATCGGGTCATCGTCGCCGGCGCCGCGGCATTGATTTTCGCCGCGGTCCTTCTTCTGGCGGGGGCTGCGCGCAATCCGTCCCTGGCGCTGCTTTACGCCGGGCTCGACCAGGCCCGCGCGGGGGAGGTCCTGGCGGCCCTCGACCGGCACGGCGTCCCCTACGAGATCCAAGGCGAATCGATCTACGTCGATGGCGCGCGGCGCGATGAGATGCGGATGCTGCTGGCCTCGGAAGGGCTGCCTGCGAACAGCGGCGCGGGCTATGAGCTGCTGGACGGGCTGTCGGGCTTCGGGACAACGGCGCAGATGTTCGACGCGGCCTATCTGCGCGCCAAGGAAGGCGAGATCGCGCGCACCATCGCGGCGCTTCCGGATGTGCGTTTCGCCCGCGTCCATATCGCCAATGTGGAACCCGCCGGGTTCCGTCGCGCCGCGCCTCCGACGGCCTCCGTCATGGTTGCGACGACACTGGGCACCGTCCCGCCGGAGCACGCCCGTGCCTTAAGGTTTCTCGTCGCCTCCGCCGTCGCGGGCCTGCAGCCTGCGGACGTCTCCATCCTGGACGGCCAGGGCAATCTCGTGCCGGGCGACACGGACCCCGGCGTCTCAGCCGCATCGCGCGCGGAGGATCTGCGCCGCTCGGTCCAGCGCCTGCTCGAAGCGCGCGTCGGGGCCGGGAACGCGGTGGTGGAGGTCGCCGTGGACATCGTGACGGAGCGCGAGACGATCAGCGAACGCAGGCTCGACCCGGAGAGCAGGATCGCGATATCGACCGACAACGAGGAGCGTTCGCAGGCCGGGTCCGACAGCGGGGCCGCTCCCGTGACCGTCGCCTCCAACCTTCCATCCGGCAACTCGGACGGCGGGCAAGGCAGTTCCAGCCAGTCAAACGAATCGCGCGAACGGGTAAACTTCGAGGTCTCGGAGACCACGCGGGAGTTGCTGCGCACGCCCGGTGCCGTGCGCCGCCAAACGGTTGCGGTCCTCTTGAACGCCGCACCTGCCGCCGAAGGGCAGCCGCCCGAGCCTCGATCCGAGGAGGAACTGGCGGCGCTGCGCGAACTCGTGGCGGCGGCGGTTGGCTTTGACGAGGGCCGCGGGGACGTGATCTCCATCCGCTCGCTGCCGTTCGAACCCTTTCTGGCAGGGACCGAGGCGCCGGGCGCGGGCTGGATCAGGCCGACCGCGATCGACGTGACGCAGTTGGTTCAGGCGGGGGTGGCCGCGCTGGTCGCGCTGCTGCTCGGCCTTTTCGTCGTCCGCCCCATTCTGGCTGGCGCGCGCGCCGCGGGGCCCGTTCCACCCGCAGCAGCGGTCGCGCGACTGGGCGCGGCGCCCGATCCCGACGCCCTGACCGGAGAGATCGAGGACGACGATGCGTCTGCCGGTGTCACCGCGCGCCCGGCGTCGCCGAGCCGAACGCTCGGCCCGCCGCGCGAGGCCTCGGATGACCCGCCGGACCCGGTCGCGAGACTGCGCGCGCTGATGGTCGAGAAGCGCGACGAAACGGCCGAGATCCTGCGCAGCTGGATGGAAGAAGGCGAACAGGAGGAGGCGCGGTGACCCGCCCCGTTTCGCTCGAATGTTTCGACGAGGCCCCCGAGGGGGAAGTCCGGCGCGACGTGTCCTCCGTCCAATTGGAGGAGGCCAGGCTTCAGGCCTATGAGAGCGGCTTCACGGCCGGTTGGGACGATGCGATCAACGCCCAGGACGAGGAGATCGCGCGGCTGCGCGCCGATCTCGGCCAAAGCCTGCGCGAGCTGTCCCTGACCTACGCCGAGGCCCGCGGCCACATCCAGCACGCTCTTGAGCCGCTGCTGGTCGAGATGGTGGCCAAGGTCCTTCCGAAGATGGCGCAGGAGGCGCTTGGCCACCTGGTTCTGGAGGCCCTGCGCCCCGAGACGGAACGGCTGCTCGATGTGCCCGTACGACTGCGCGCCCACCCCGAGAACCAGCGCACGGTCGAGGAGATCGTGATCCCGAGGGCCGACTTCCCGCTGGTATTCGAAGCCGAGCCCTCGCTGTCGCGCGGACAGGTGCGCCTGATCGCCGGCCCGCGCGAGGTCGACATCGACCTCGACCGCGCGATCGCGGAGATCGGCGCGGCGGTCACGGACTTCTTCCAAGCTGATGAGCCACAGGAGGCCGCGCATGACTGACAGCATCCCGGAGCGGGACACCGCAGAGAGCCCGCTGACCGGAATCCCGATCGAAGTCACGATCTCGGTCGGGCGGAGCCGGATCCAGTTGAAAGACCTGCTGAAGCTGCGGCGCGATGCCGTCCTGCCATTGGACCGCCGGATCGAGGACCCGGTGGAACTGCACGTCGGGGAACGGCTGATCGCGCGCGGCGAACTTGTGGAGCTGGACGGCGAGGGGACCGGGCGGCTCGGCGTCCGGTTGACCGAAATCGCCGAACGCCCGGCAGAGGGCTGAGATGGAGCCCCGGCTGATCCTTGCCGCGATCACGGTCTGGCTGCCATATCCGGCCCTGGCTCAGCAGGTCACACTCTCCCTCGACGGCAGCACGCTGACGGGGCAGTCGCTTTTCCTGATCGCCACTGTCACGCTCCTGGGGCTGGCGCCGGGACTCGCGGTGATGATCACCTGCTTTCCGTTCATCGTGACGGTCCTGTCGATCCTCAGGCAGGCGATCGGCTTGCAGCAGTCCCCCCCCAACATGCTGATCGTCACGCTGGCGCTGTTCCTGACCTGGTTCGTGATGGAGCCGGTTTTCCTTCAGGCCTGGGCCGATGCGATCTCTCCGCTGATGGCGGGACGGATCGACGCGGCGGCCGCCTTCGACGCGGGGCTGGCGCCCTTCCGCATCTTCATGGCGCACCGGCTGGACCCCGACACGCTGGCGGAGCTTGCGGCCCTGCGCCCGCAGACCCCGGCCTTTGCGCGGGCCGAGGATGCGCCGCTTTCACTTCTGGTTCCATCCTTCATGCTTTCAGAAATGGCGCGGGCCTTCCAGATCGGCTTCCTGATCTACCTGCCGTTCCTGATCATCGACCTGGTCGTTTCGGCCGTTCTGATGTCGATGGGCATGATGATGGTGCCGCCCGCGGTCGTCGCGCTGCCCTTCAAGCTGGCCTTCTTCGTCGTGGCGGATGGCTGGTCGCTCCTGACCGGCGCGCTTGTGCGCAGCTACTTCTGAGGCGCCGCCGCGAACGGGGTGTTGCGCACGGCCGATCCGGCCGATCCGCAACGCTTCGCGCGCGGCGCGTAGAGTCCGCGCCATTCGGCAACCCGACAGGACGCCGCGCGGGGCCGATCGTTCTCAGCCCCCGGCGCCTGCCAGAGCAAGGATGACGCAATGCTTCAGATCGGTATCAACCTTGGCGACAAGCCCCATGCGCACGGTGCCACCCCCGGCCCCGCCCCACATGTCTTCGTGATCGCGGGCGAGGCCAACGCCTCGGGCCGCGCACCGGAGGACGACGCCACCGCATTTCCCGCAATCGCCCGGCACTGGTCCGCCGCCAACGCGTGGGAGCCGATCGGAAGCCGCCTTTGCCATGGGCCTTGGGAAACCGCAGCGATCGCACGGCCCGATCCGCTGGCCAACTTCGGCTGGGCGCGCGCCTTCGCCAGCGCCTATCAGGCGGCGCACCCTGAGAACCCGGTCCACCTGGTCGGGGTGGCGCGCGCAGGTTCGGGTTTCGCCACCTCCCAATGGGTCAAGGGCAGCGCGGAGTACAACGCCGCCATTGCGCGGGTGAACGCCGCGATGGCCGAGGCCCCGGCGGGCGCCATCCTGAAGGGCATCCTTTGGCACCAGGGGGAAGCCGACAGCCAGACCCAGGCTGCACGGGACAGCTACGAGGCGGCGCTGAACCAGCTGATCACCGATCTTCGCGCGGATGTCACCGGGGCCGGCGCCTCGACGCCGTTCGTACTCGGGGGGCATTTCCCCAAGTCGACGCTTTACCATTCCGCGATCCAGAACGTCTGCCAATCGCGTCCCAACCAGGTGAGCCATACCGGCTACGCGGACCCTTCGACCCCATCGGAGGGCACGCTGGCCTCTCTCACCGAGGCCGACGCGCCCACGGTGGCGGCGCTTGGCCAAAGCTACGTCGCGGGGCTGGCGGAGGCGGCGGGGAACGCGCCACTCGGGTCCGGGGGGGCGATCACGCTTGGCACCATCACGCAATATGCGCTGCCCCGGCTCACCCAGTCCACCCTGTCCGGCGTGTCGCTCGGCACGCCGTCGCCGGACCGGCTGATCCTGATCGCGGTGTCCGCGCGGGCCGCGGCAGCGGTCACGCCGCTTTCGGTAACGGTCGGCGGCGTGGCCCTGACCCGGGCCGGGACGCATGCAACCGACGCCGGCCTCAGCGGCACCTCCCTCTTTTACGGCCGGGTGCCCGAAGGGACGTCGGCCGCGGTCACGGTGAAGCTCGACAGCTTGCCCGGGTCCGGACAATCGGCAATCGCGGTCCTCCCGGTCCATGGCGCCCGGCCGCATCTGGCAAACGCCCTGGGTCAGGCGACGACGGCGCTGCAAACCACGGGGATCTTCAGCATTTCGGCCCCGGTTTCCGTTCAGCCGGGCGATCTGGTCTTCGCGGCGGCGGCGGCCTATTCCCCGGCGCTCGCAACCGGCGTGATCGACCTCAGCCAATCCGTATCGGGCTCCTATTCGGGCGGCTATTACGGCGTGCATTGCGGCGCGGAGCTCCAGATCGCCGCCGGGATGCGGACGGTGACGTGCAGCTTCGATCAGGGCGTCAGCAGAGCCTCGATCAACGCCCTGGTCCTCAGGCCCGCCTGAGGGTTATCTGCGCGTTGGGCGCGGCGTGGGGCGTTGCGGGCCGGGCAGAAACTCCACCCCGCCCGACTGCCGCAGCGGCTGCGGATAAAGCATCATCATCGTCAGAACGTCTTCGGGCATCTCTGTGACGACATTCAACCCGATCTCTTGTGCCTCACGCGCGGAGATCGGGTAGTCATGCGTCCAGGTGCCCGAGGACAGCAGTTCGGCGATGCCGGCCGCCTTCTCCTCCGGCATCTGGGCAGACAGGATCTCGGTCGCGGCGCGGCGCACCTGATCCAGCGCCTTCTGCCCGACATCGGCCAGGATCAGGGTTTCGTCATCGACCTCGGCCACCGGCTTGGCGCTGACCGCCTTCAGGATGGAGGCCGCGGGAAACTGGCCGATCTGCGGGTCGATCGGCCCCAGGACCGAATGGTCACACATCGCGATCTCATCCGCGGCCAGCGCAACCAGGGTTCCGCCCGACATCGCGTGGTGCGGGACAAAAACCGTGACCTTTCCGCGATGCGCCTCGACCGCGCGGGCAATCTGTAGCGCGGCGAGCACGAGGCCGCCGGGCGTGTGCAGCACGATATCGAGGGGCATGTCCTTGTCGGTCATCCGGATCGCGCGCAGCACGTCCTCGCTGTCCTGGATGTCGATGTAGCGCATCAGCGGAAAGCCCAGGAAGCGCATCGTCTCCTGCCGGTGGACCATCAGGATCACCCGGCTGCCGCGTTTTTTCTGGAAACGGTCGATCATCTGCATCCGGCGCAGATCAAGCATCTTGCGTGCGATCACGGGTTGCAGCATCGACAGGATGATGAACACCCAGAGCATGTCGGAAATACTCATCCCTGCCCCCCCGCGCGGTCGACATGGCCCAGCGATCTTTCGGGATCGATCCGGTCGCGCACCCGCTGCTTGAGGGCCTTGATTTCGGGAAATCCACCGTCGCGCTTGCGTTCCCAGATCACCTCGCCGTCCAGCGTGATTTCGAATGCGCCGCCGGAGCCGGGCGACAGCGTGACGCCGCCCAGATCGTTCTGAAACGTGGAGAGAAGCTCCTGCGCCATCCAGGCAGACCGCAAGAGCCAGTTGCAGCCGGTGCAGTAGGTGATCGTGACACTGGGCAGGGGCAAGTGGCGTTCTCCTTGGTCGGCTCGGTCCTCGGGTGCGGGGCGATCCTAGCCGGTTTCTCGCGGAAAGTGCTGCGAAATTTCGCCTCGCTCCGTGCCGCATTACGGGCGGGTGCGGACCCTCTTGCGGGTGTTCCGGCGATCTGGCACGGTCGGGCATGAAAACGCAAAACCTTTCCCCTTCGCCCTGGTCCGATGTCGCCCCCCGCCTTGTCGCGGTCGCGGCAGGCCGCAGCCCCGCCGACCTCGTGATCCGGGGCGGCCAATGGGTCAACGTCCACACCCGCGAGGTCCTGCCCGGCCATGACATCGCCATCGCCGAAGGGCGATTTGCCGCGATCGCACCCGACCTCTCCTACGCCATCGGCCCCGAGACCGAGGTGATCGAGGCGGAGGGACGCTTCATGGTGCCGGGGCTCTGCGACGGGCACATGCATGTGGAATCGGGGATGCTGACCCCGGCCGAATTCGCCGCCGCCGTGATCCCGCATGGCACCACCTCGATGTTCGCCGACCCGCATGAGATCGCCAACGTGCTGGGGATCGAGGGCGTGCGCATGATGCATGACGAGGCGTTGATGCAACCCGTCAACATGTTCATGCAGATGCCCTCCTGCGCGCCCTCGGCGCCGGGGTTGGAGACGACGCCCTACGAGATCGGCCCCGACGAGGTGGCGGAGGCCATGACATGGCCCGGCATCATCGGCTTGGGGGAGATGATGAATTTCCCCGGCGTGATCGCGGGCAGCCAGCAGATGCTGGCCGAGATCGCCGCGACCCAGCGCGCGGGCAAGACGGTGGGCGGGCATTACGCCAGCCCCGACCTCGGGCCGGCCTTCCTTGCCTATGTCGCGGGCGGTCCGGCCGACGATCATGAGGGCACGACCGAGATGGACCCGGTCGTGCGCGCGCGCCAGGGCATGCGGGCGATGATGCGCCACGGCTCCGCCTGGTTCGACGTTGACCGCCAGATCACGGCCGTGACCGAAAAGGGGCTCGATCCGCGCAACTTCATCCTGTGCACCGACGACTGCCACCCCGGCACGTTGGTCGAAGAAGGGCACATGGACCGCGCCTATCGCCGCGCGGTCGAAAAGGGCTGCGATCCGCTGGTCGCGCTTCAGATGGCGACGATCAACACCGCGACCCATTTCGGGCTGGAGCGTGAACTGGGCTCGATCGCGCCGGGACGCCGGGCCGACCTGATCCTGACCTCGGATCTGAGGACGCTGCCCTGCGAGCAGGTGATCGCCCGTGGCCGCACCGTTGCGCAGAACGGTCGTCTGACCGTTACATGCCCCCATTACGACTGGCCCACGGCGGCCAGGGACACGGTGCGGATGGGACGAGACAAGACTGCGAAGGATTTCGAGATCCCGGCGCCGGCGGGTGCCGACACCGTGCGGGTCAGGGTCATCGGCATCGTCGAGAACCAGGCGCCGACCCGCGCCCTGACCGCCGAATTGACCGTCAGGGACGGTATCGTCGAGCCCGACGCGGCGCAGGATGTCGCGCAATGCGCGGTGATCGAACGCCACAAGGGGTCGGGCCGGATGGTCAACGGCTTCGTCAACGGTTTCCGCTACAAGGGCCGGATGGCCATGGCCTCAACCGTCGCGCATGACAGCCACCAGATCATCGTCGTCGGAACCGATCGCGCGCTGATGGCCAAGGCCGCGAACGCCATCGCCAGGATGGGCGGGGGCTTCTCGCTCTGGAAGGACGGGGAGGAGATCGCCGACATCCCCCTGCCGGTCGCGGGGCTGATGTCGGATGCGCCGGCCGCCGAGATGGCCGCCCGCGCCTCGAACCTCGTCGCCCGGATGCGCGACTGCGGTTGCGACCTGAACAACGCCTCGATCCAGCACTCCTTCCTGGCCCTCGTCGTGATCCCCGAACTCAGGATCTCCGACCTCGGGCTGGTCGATGTCACCAAGTTTGAATTCACCGAGCTTTTTGCATGAACACAGAAACCGCCATCCTGACCCCGCGCGCACCCGCGGCGGAGCAATTCACCGAGGCCTCGGCCGCCGTCACGCGGCTTGAGGCGCTTTATGCCCAGGCCACGGGCTTTCTCTTCGACCAGTTCACCCGTGCGCTGGGGGGCCACCGTCCGACCGCCCGCGTGCGCGCCTTCTACCCCGAGGTGCGGATCACCACGAACACCCATGCCAAGGCTGACAGCCGCCTGTCCTTCGGCCATGTTCCGGTGCCTGGAACCTATGTCGCGACCATCACCCGACCCGACCTGTTTCGGAACTACCTGATCGAGCAGATCGGGCACCTGATCCGCAACCACGGCGTGCCGGTCACCGTGGGCCCCAGCAGCACACCGATCCCGGTGCATTTCGCCGTCGCCTCCAGCCCCCATGTCAACGTCCCGCAAGAGGGCGTCCTGGGCTTTTCGCTGCGCGATGTCTTCGACGTGCCGGATCTGTCCACGACCAACGACGACATCGTCAACGGGACCGCGCGGCGCAATGCCGACGGCTCCGACCACCTGGCGCCCTTCACGGCGCAGCGGGTGGATTACTCGCTGGCGCGTCTCAGCCACTACACCGCGACGGACGCGGAGCATTTCCAGAACTTCGTCCTGTTCACCAACTACCAGTTCTATGTGCAGGAGTTCGAGGCCTATGCGCGGCAGGCCTTGGGCGATCCCGCATCGGGCTACACAGCCCTTGTCGGTCCGGGGAACGTGAGGATCACCACCCCCGACGGCGACCTGCGGGACCCCGCCAAGATGCCGCAGATGCCGACCTATCACCTCAAGCGGCGCGGCGGCCAGGGGATAACGCTGGTCAACATCGGCGTCGGCCCGTCGAACGCCAAGACCGCGACGGATCACATCGCGGTGCTGCGCCCCCATGCCTGGCTGATGGTTGGCCACTGCGCGGGGCTGCGCAATTCGCAGTCGCTGGGCGATTTCGTGCTGGCCCACGCCTATGTGCGCGAGGACCACGTCCTGGACGCGGATCTTCCGGTCTGGGTGCCGATCCCGGCCCTGGCAGAGATTCAGATCGCCTTGCAGGAGGCCGTCGCGGATGTCGCCCATATGGATGGCTTCGACCTGAAGAAGATCATGCGCACCGGAACCGTCGCCACGATCGACAACCGCAACTGGGAACTGCGCGACCAGTCCGGCCCGGTCCAGCGGCTTTCGCAATCGCGGGCCATCGCGCTCGACATGGAAAGCGCCACGATCGCGGCCAATGGTTTTCGCTTTCGCGTGCCCTACGGAACGCTGCTCTGCGTCTCCGACAAGCCGCTCCACGGAGAGTTGAAGCTTCCCGGCATGGCGACGGATTTCTACCGGACGCAGGTCAGCCGGCACCTTCAGATCGGGGTGCGCGCGATGGAAAAGCTGCGCGACATGCCGGTGGAGCGTATACACAGCCGCAAGCTTCGTAGCTTCGAGGAAACAGCCTTCCTGTGACGCTGCGAAAAACGCCGAAAATGGTCGAAAATGGCTTGCCTTAGCGCACAATCTGATGCGATTGACCGCAACAGACAGTGATTGAAGACGAATTAGCCCCAACAGAGGGGGCCAACGAGGAGACAGACATGTCCAAACCCATGACCAAGACCCAGCTGGTGACCGCAGTGGCAGAAGCGATGGGCGCTGACAAGAAAACCGCTTCGTCCGCGCTCGATGCGATCGCCTCGGTCGTGACGACGGAAGTCGTCGGCGGCGGGGCGGTGACGCTGCCCGGCATCGGCAAGGTCGTCTGCCGCACCCGCCCCGAGCGCCAGGTGCGCAACCCCGCCACCGGTGAATCCATCACCAAGCCCGCGGACAAGGTCGTCAAGATCTCGGTCGCCAAGGCGCTGAAGGACAGCGTCAACGGCTGACCGGCGGCCCGCACGGGCATGCTGGACCAAAACGGGGTCGCCCTTCGGGCGGCCCTTTTCTTTTCTCAGGTCCCGCAACGATATCGCCGCACCACATCCGTTGCGGTCCTTTGACGTGGCGTTTCCCCGGACGCGCCGAGCCGTGGTATCGTGCCCGAAACGGAGGAGCCCCGATCATGTCCGACACAGCCTCGATCGCCGACCACTGGGGGACGGGGGACGTCTATTCCCGAATAGTCGCGGCCATGAAGTCCGCCGGGCTCGACCCGGCGAGCGTCACGGTCGAACAACTCGCCCCCGTCGATCATTTCCACGCGCGGGGATTTCCCGCGACCAAGGAGCTTGCGGATGCGCTGCCCTTCAAGGCGGGGCAGCGCATCGTCGATATAGGAAGCGGCGTCGGTGGACCTGCAAGATACCTCGCGCAGAGGTTCCAGTGCCATGTGGACGGGATCGACATCACCAAACCCTTCGTCGAGGCCGCCAACAAGCTGACCGAGCTTGTCGGGCTCAGCCACCTTGTCTCTTTTGTGGTCGGCGACGGTCAGAACCTTCCCTTTGACGACGCCGTGTTCGACGGCGGCTACAGCCAGCACGTCACGATGAATGTTCCCGACCGAGGGGCCTTCTTTCGCGAAGCGTTTCGCGTGCTGAAGCCCGGCGCCTTCTTCGCGATCACCGAACACGGTCTTGGAGCAACCGGGAATCCGCATCACCCGCTGCCCTGGTCCAAGGATGGAACCGGTGCCTTTCTGATGCGGCCGTCGCAAACGGTGTCCATTCTGGAGGCCGAAGGTTTCGTTCAGGTCGAGGTCAAGGATACCGGCGACAAGTACGTCGACGCCTATAACACCGCGATCGCCCTAGCGCAGAAGGGGCAGCTTCCGGTTTTGGGCACGCATGTCCTTCTGGGCGAACAGGCCCCCGAAATCGTCAGGAATGCGGCCCGGAATATCGAGGAGGGGCGAACCCATCCCGTTCAGATAACGTGCCGAAAACCCGGCTGACGCCGCCCGGCACTCCGAACGCCAGCCACGCGGGTCTGGACTGAGCGCCTGCGAAAGGGGTTCAGTGGCCGCATCGCGGCCAACGCGATGTGCCAAGACGCTCATTTTCTTTTCGCCTCGCCGCGTTGGGCGGGGTCGCTTCCCTTCGCCGCCGGAACATGGCAATCAGCATCCCGGCCATGTCGGGCCACGGTTGGACCACAGTCGGCCCAGAGCGGAAGGATGAACGATGGACCTGCGCGCGATCCTCATGGGCCTGGCTTTCGCCTTCATGTGGTCTTCGGCCTTCACCTCGGCGCGCATGATCGTCGCCGATGCGCCGCCGCTGACCGCCCTCGCGTTCCGGTTCCTGATCTCTGGCCTCATCGGCGTGTGCATCGCTGCGGCCGTCGGGCAAACCTGGCGGCTGAGCCGGGGCCAGTGGCGTTCCGTCATGATCTTTGGCCTTTGCCAGAATGCGCTCTATCTCGGGCTCAACTTCGTCGCGATGCAATGGGTCGAGGCTTCGCTTGCCGCGATCATCGCCTCCACCATGCCGCTTCTCGTCGCGCTTCTGGGCTGGGTGTTCCTGGGCCAGACCGTACGCCCGCTTGGCGTGGCGGGCCTTGTCGCCGGTGTCGTGGGCGTCACCCTGATCATGGGGTCGCGCTTTTCGGGCGGGGTCAGCGTCGAGGGGCTGATCTTCTGCGGGCTCGGCGCGCTGGCGCTGGCGATCGCCACGCTGACGGTGCGCAGCGCGTCGTCCCAGGGCAATGTCCTGATGATCGTCGGGCTTCAGATGTTCGTCGGGTCCGCCATCCTCGGCGTCGCCGCGTTTCTGACCGAGCCCTGGCAGGTCAACTGGACGCCACGGCTGATCCTTGCCTTTGGCTACACGACGCTGGTCCCGGGGCTGCTGGCGACCTGGGTCTGGTTCCGGCTGGTGGGCCGCATCGGGGCGGTGCGCGCCGCGACCTATCACTTCCTCAACCCGTTCTTCGGGGTCGCGGTCGCGGCCGTCTTCCTGGGCGAACAGCTTGGCCTGGCCGACATCATCGGCGTCGGGATCGTGGCCGCCGGCATTCTGGCGGTGCAACTGTCCAAGCAGGCGCCCGTCGTCGCCAGCCCCGCCCGCTAGACGGCGCCGGTCAGGTCCCGCCGATCGGGCCGCGCAGGCCGCCTGTCTGGCCGCGATCCAGAAGCAGGTGATCGAGGATCACGCAAGCCATCATCGCTTCGCCCACCGGCACCGCGCGGATGCCGACACAGGGGTCATGGCGGCCCTTGGTCACGATCTCGCTTTCCACGCCGGAAACGCCGATCGTCCGGCGCGGCGACAGGATCGAGGAGGTGGGCTTCACCGCGAAGCGGACGACGACATCCTGCCCGGTCGAAATGCCCCCCAGAATCCCGCCCGCGTGGTTCGAGGAGAACAGCGGTTTTCCGTCATTGCCCATGAAGATCTCGTCGGCGTTCTCCAGGCCCGTCAGCTCAGCCGCCGCCATTCCTTCGCCGATCTCCACGCCCTTGACCGCGTTGATCGACATCATCGCCGCCGCCAGGTCGGTGTCGAGCTTGCCGTAGATCGGCGCGCCCAGACCCGCCGGCACGCCCGAGGCCACGACCTCGACCACAGCGCCGACGGAGTTTCCGGATTTGCGCAGCTCGTCCAGATGCTCCGCCCAGATCGCCGCGGCCGCGGCGTCGGGGCACCAGAACGGGTTCTGCGCCACCTCCGCCAGGTCGAAGCGGTCGCGGTCGGCCTTCAGGCGGCCCATCTGGACCATGTAGCCGGTGATCTTCACTTCCGGTGCAAGCGCCGCCAGCGCAGCCCGCGCCAGGCCGCCCGCCGCCACCCGTGCCGCGGTTTCGCGGGCCGAGGACCGGCCGCCGCCGCGATAGTCGCGGATCCCGTATTTCTGCCAGTAGGTGATGTCGGCATGACCGGGGCGGAAGCGTTCGGCGATCTCGCCGTAGTCCTTCGAGCGCTGGTCGGTGTTCTCGATCATCAGCTGCACCGGGGTGCCGGTCGTGCGCCCCTCGAACACGCCTGAAAGGATGCGCACCGCGTCGGGTTCGCGCCGTTGCGTGGTGTATTTGTTCTGACCCGGCTTGCGGCGGTCCAGCCAGTGCTGAAGCGTCGCCTCGTCGATCTCCACCCCCGGCGGGCAGCCGTCGACCGTCGCGCCCAGGGCGGGCCCGTGGCTCTCGCCCCAGGTGGTGACCCGGAAAAGATGTCCGAAGGTGTTGAGGCTCATGGGCTCGCTCCTGCTCTTGCAGGGGGCATAGCGAAGCGCGCGGCCGCGCTCAAGCGCCTTGGCCCGCAATCGGAAGGAAATGCGTGCGCCCCGCGTCTCGTGCGCTCTTGAGTTTCCTCAAACGCAGGGCTAGGTTCGCGCCCACCTCGGGGTGCCCTGTTCTCAGGGCTGAGATGCGAAAGCGAACCCGTTGAACCTGAACCGGTTAGAACCGGCGGAGGGAAGGTCGCACAAGCACCCCCCATCTCCGCCCGCCTGACCATTGGAGGATGAGAGATGAGAAAATCCCTGATGATCGCGGGTCTCCTGTCAGTCGCGGCGCCGTTTTCGGCAGTGGCGCAGGATAAGCCCGTCCTGACAATCTATACCTACGACAGCTTTGTCTCGGAATGGGGCCCCGGCCCCGCGGTCGAGGCGGCGTTCGAGGCCGACTGCGGCTGCGACGTGCAGTTCGTGGGTTCGGGTGATGGCGCCGCACTCCTGGCGCGGCTCCTGATCGAGGGCAAGGACAGCCCGGCCGACATCGTGCTGGGCATCGACACCAACCTGACGGCGGAAGCGGCAGCCAGCGGTCTTTTCGCCCCGCATGCGCAGGCTCTGGCGCTGGACCTGCCCGTGGCCTGGTCCGATCCGCTGTTCCTGCCCTATGACTGGGGCTATTTCGCCTTCGTCTACGACAAGACCAAGACCGCCACCGTTCCGGCGGACTTCGAGGCGCTTGCCGCTTCCGACCTCAAGATCGTGATCGAAGATCCGCGGTCCTCGACGCCGGGGCTTGGCCTGCTGCTCTGGGTCAAGCAGGCTTACGGCGAGCGGGCCGCAGAGGTCTGGTCGGCGCTGGCCGATAATATCGTGACCGTCACCCCCGGCTGGTCCGAGGCCTATGGCCTGTTCCTGAGCGGCGAGGCCGACGCGGTCCTGTCTTACACGACCTCGCCCGCCTATCACCTGATCGCCGAAAGCGATGACAGCAAGGCCGCGATGGACTTCAGCGAAGGCCATTACCTGCAGGTCGAGGTCGCGGGCAAGCTTGCCGGCAGCGACCAGCCGGAGCTTGCCGACCGGTTCCTCGCGTTCATGACCACCGACGCCTTCCAGTCCGTGATCCCGGAAACCAACTGGATGTACCCGGCCAAGACCCCCGAAGCCGGCCTGCCGGAGGGTTTCGGCACGCTCGTCACACCGTCCAAGGCGCTGATCTACGACGCCGAGGACGCGCGTGCCATCCGCGACGAGGCGCTTGCCGAATGGCAGGCCGCGCTCAGCCAGTAAGCCGCACCCTCGCGGTCGGAGGAGCGCCCGCCGCGCTCCTCCTGCTGCTGACGCTCGGGACGCTGGGCGCGGTCTTCCTGCGCGCGCGAGCGATGGGCAGCCTCGGTCCCGCCGACTGGGCGGCGGTCCGCTTCACGCTCTGGCAGGCCCTGTTGTCGGCGTCACTCTCCACCCTTCTGGCCGTTCCCGTGGCCCGCGCCCTTGCCCGGCGCAGCTTTCCCGGCCGGGGTCTGCTGATCGCGCTGCTCGGCGCGCCCTTCATTCTTCCCGTAATCGTCGCGGTGATGGGCCTTCTGGCGGTCTTCGGGCGGGCGGGCGTGTTGAACGCGGGCCTTGGCGCGCTGGGGCTTCCCGCCGTGTCGATCTACGGGCTTCAGGGCGTCGTTCTGGCGCATGTCTTCTTCAATCTGCCGCTGGCCACCCGACTCCTGGTGCAAGCCTGGCTCGACATCCCGGCCGAGCGCTTCCGGCTCGCCGCATCGCTCGGGATGGGGCCGTCCGAGGTCGCGCGTTTTCTGGAACGGCCAATGCTGCGCTCGGCCCTGCCCGGCATCTTCCTCGCGATCTTCCTGATCTGCCTGACCAGCTTCGCGGTCGCGCTGACGCTCGGCGGGGGGCCGCGGGCGACCACCGTCGAACTTGCGATCTACCAGGCGTTCCGCTTCGACTTCGACCTTGGCCGCGCTGCGATGCTGGGCCTGCTCCAGGTGGCGCTCTGCCTTGCGGCCTCGGTTGTAGCAATCGGCGTCGCAGCGCCGTCGGCCTTTGGGGCCGGTCTCGACCGGCGGGTCGCTCGCTGGGACGCGTCGAGCCGCTGGTTGAAGGCGCAGGACGCGACGATCCTGCTGCTGACGGCGGGTTTTCTGTTGCTGCCGCTCGCGATGATCACGCTCAGGGGGCTTCCGGCGCTGCCGGGTCTGCCCGGGCCGGTCTGGGCCGCGTCGCTACGCTCGCTCCTGGTCGCCCTGGCATCGGCGACGTTGACACTGCTGCTGGCGCTGCCCATGGCGCTGGCCATCGCGCGCGCCCGCCCGGCCCCGGCCCGCACGCTTGAGGCGCTTGCGATGCTGCCGCTCGCGACCTCGCCCCTCGTCCTTGGCACCGGGCTTTTTTTGCTGCTGCGGCCCTACGCCGATCCCGCGACACTTGCGCTGCCGGTCACGGCGGCGGCCAACGCCACGCTCGCGCTCCCTTTCGCACTGCGGATCCTGCTGCCCGCCGCCCGCACCTGCGAGGCCGACTTCGGCCGCCTCGCCGACAGTCTCGACCTGCGGGGGCTTGCCCGGCTTCGGCTGCTGACGCTACCGCGCCTGACACGGCCGCTTCGCTTCGCGGGCGGGCTGGCGGCGGCGCTGTCGATGGGCGATCTCGGCGTCATCGCCCTTTTCGCGGACCCGGAGACGGCAACGCTCCCGCTCCAGCTTTACCGGCTGATGGCGGCCTACCGGATGGCCGATGCTGCCGGGGCCGCGGTGCTGCTGCTGGGGCTTTCCTTCGCGCTTTTCTGGATCATCGACAGGGGAGGCCACCCGAATGCTGGTTCTTGAGGGCGCCACCATTTCGCAAACCGATTTCCACCTGCGCGCAGACCTCAGCGTCGCGGCAGGCGAGCGGGTCGCCATCATTGGACCCTCCGGGGCCGGTAAATCCACCCTGCTTGCCGCCATCGCGGGCTTCGTGAGCCTTTCGGGCGGCCGGATCCTCTGGCAGGGCCAGAACATCTCCGGGCTTCACCCTGGGGCGCGCCCCGTTTCGATCTTGTTCCAGGACCAGAACCTGTTCCCGCATCTGACGGCGTCGGAAAACGTGGGCCTCGGGCTGCGCCCCGATCTGCGCCTGACCGCCAGCGATCGCTCCCGCGTCGAGGCCGCGCTTGAACGCACGGGCCTCGGCGGTTTCGGGGCGCGACGGCCGGGCGCGCTTTCTGGCGGCCAGCAAAGCCGGGTCGCACTGGCCCGGGCCCTGCTGCGCGACCGCCCAATCCTCCTCCTCGACGAGCCCTTCGCAGCCCTTGGCCCCGCGCTCAAGGCCGAAATGCTCGATCTGGTCGGCACGATCGCCGCGCAGAACGGGACGACCGTGCTGATGGTCAGCCACGATCCGGAGGACGCCCGCCGCTTCGCCCCCCGCACCATCCTTGTGGCCGACGGGCAGGCATTCCCGCCCGCCGACACGGCGGCGCTTTTCAACGCCCCGCCCGCGGCGCTGGCGGCCTATCTCGGAAACTGAAAACGCGCCCCCGAAGGGACGCGCCTGGTTTCTTCATTGCCAAAAATACCCCGGGGGTCCGGGGGCAGCGCCCCCGGCCTCGCCCAGAAGGCTCAGGCTGCGGACTTCTTGCCCTTGACCCCGGCCCAGAGGCGCTTGTTGGTCAGGTACAGAAGGACCGTCAGCAGGCCCAGGAACAGAACGCCCAGGAAGCCCGCCTGCTTGCGCGCCATCATCTTCGGCTCCGCCGCCCACATCAGGAAGGCGGCCACGTCCTCGGACATCTGCTCGACCGTCGCGGGCGTGCCGTCCTGGTAGGTCACCAGGTCGTCCGACAGCGGCGACGGCATCGCGATCCAGCCGGTGGAGAAGGCGTGGTTCTCGTAGAAGGTCGTTCCGGCCTCCTCCTTCTCCTCGCCGCTGTAACCGGTCAGGAGCGCGTGGATGTACTCCGGTCCGCCGATGCCCTGGAAGAACTGGTTGATCCCCAGCCCGTAGGGACCATGGAACGCAGCCCGCGCCTTGGCGATCACGCTCAGGTCCGGGGCGCCGGCGGCGGTGTTGGCGGGGAACTTGTCCGCCGGGGTGGCTGGGCGTTCCTCGCCGGTTTCCTTGTCGATGACGCTCAGGTTCGCGGCATAGGCGCGGACCTGGTCTTCGGGCAGGCTCGGCCCGCCCTCTTCCGACAATTCGCCGATGCGCACCTGCTTCATGCCGTGGCAGGCAGAGCAGACCTCGGTGAAGACCTGAAGCCCACGCTGCAGCTGGTGCTCGTCATAGGTGCCGAACGGCCCCTCGAACGAGAAGGCGAAGTCCTCGATGTGCGCTTCGCTTCCCGCGGCAAGCGCCGCGCCGGTCGACAGGGCCAGAACGGAAGCGGCCGTGATTGCGATTTTCTTCAGCATCTCAATCTTTCCTTTCCGATCACTCGGCCGGATGCGCGCCGTAGTGCGCCTTGAAGTCTTCCTCGATCGTCGCCGGCTGTGGCAGCGGCTTCTCGATGATGCCGAGCAGCGGCAGGATCACCAGGAAGTAGGCGAACCAGTAGGCCGCGCCGATCAGCGAGATGATCGAATACGGGGGCTCGGCCGGCATCGCGCCGCACCACATCAGCACGACGAAGTCGATGACCAGGAGGTAGAACCACCAGCGGAACATCGGGCGGTACTTGCCCGAGCGCACCGTCGAGGTGTCGAGCCAGGGCGCGAGCGCCATGACCGCGATCGCGCCGAACATCGCCAGGACGCCGAAGAACTTGGCGTCGACGATGCCGAAGGTGAGCCAGTTCGCGGCCATCACGATCCAGACGTCCGAGGTGAAGGCGCGCAGGATCGCGTAGAACGGCAGGAAGTACCATTCGGGAACGATATGCGCGGGGGTCGCGAGCGCGTTCGCCTCGATGTAGTTGTCCGGGTGGCCAAGGTAGTTCGGCATGAAGCCGACGATGGCGAAGAACACCATCAGCACCAGCGCCAGCGCGAAGAGGTCCTTGATCACGAAATAGGGCCAGAAGGGCAGGGTGTCCTTTTCCGCCTCGGCCTTGGAGCCGCGACGCACCTCGACACCGGCGGGGTTGTTGTTGCCCGTGGTGTGGAAGGCCCAGATATGCACCGCGACCAGCGCCGCGATCACGAAGGGCAGCAGGTAGTGGAGCGAGAAGAAGCGGTTCAGCGTCGGGTTGTCCACCGCCGGTCCGCCCAGAAGCCAGGTCTGGATCGGTTCGCCGATGCCCGGGATCGCGCCGAAGAGGCCGGTGATCACGGTCGCGCCCCAGAAGGACATCTGCCCCCAGGGAAGCACGTAGCCCATGAAGGCGGTGCCCATCATCAAGAGGTAGATGATCATGCCAACGATCCAGGTCACCTCGCGGGGCGCCTTGTAGCTGCCGTAGAACAGGCCGCGGAAGATGTGGATGTAGACGGCGAAGAAGAACAGCGACGCGCCGTTGGCGTGCAGGTAGCGCAGCATGTGGCCGCCGTTCACGTCGCGCATGATGTGCTCGACACTGGCGAAGGCATAGTCGACATGCGGCGTGTAGTGCATCGCCAAGACGATGCCGGTCGCGATCTGAAGCGCGAGGCAGAAGGCCAGGACGATGCCCCAGATCCACCACCAGTTAAGGTTCTTCGGCGTCGGGATCATCAGCGTGTCGTACATCAGGCCGACGACCGGCAGACGCCGGTGCAGCCACTGCTCAAAGCCCGACTTGGGTTCGTAATGGTCGTGCGGAATACCAGCCATGGTCGTCCCCCTCAGCCGAGTTTGATGGTGGTGGCGTCGACGAAGGCCGCGACCGGCACGTCGAGGTTGCGCGGCGCGGGGCCTTTGCGGATGCGGCCGGACGTGTCGTAGTGCGAACCGTGGCAGGGGCAGAACCAGCCGCCGAAATCGCCCGAGGCGTTGCCGAGCGGCACGCAGCCGAGGTGGGTGCACACGCCCATCATCACCAGCCACTCACCCGCTTCATCGAGCGCGCGGTTTTCGTCGGAGGCATCGGCTTCCGGGGCGATGTTGGCGTTTTCGGCCTTGGCGTCGATCAAGTCGGACATCGTGACGTCGCGCGCCGCGGCGATCTCATCCGCCGTGCGGCGGCGGATGAACACCGGCTTGCCGCGCCATTTGACGGTCAACTGGGTGCCGACCTCGACGCCGCTCACATCGACGAAGATCGACGACAGCGCCTTGACGTCAGCCGAGGGGTTCATTTGATCGACCAGCGTCCAGACGGCGGCGCCGCCCGCGACCGCGCCGGCTCCGGCGGTGGCATAGTAGAGGAAATCCCTCCGGGTGCCTGCGTGTTCTTCTGCGTGAGACACGAGTTATTCTCCCTTCCTCGGCCAGCGGACCGGCCATGCGACGATAGGGCAGCGGTTTCCCGCGACCTTCCCGGGCGGTTATTAGCGGCCAATTTCAAGCCCGTCCAGCGGACAATCGAGCGCAGCGGCCGTTCTTTTTCAGGCGTTGCAGGGCGGTTTCGCGGCGCGGGGCGGGAAGCACGCGCCCTAAAACCCCGCAGCGCGGGGAATCGGCCCCGGCGCCAAGCGAATCCTCACACGAAGAACGGTGCCGCGCGGCGATTCCCCCGAGGCGCCAACGGCGAAAGCACCATGCGATCACGCGGCAGGCGGTTCCGTCGCCCGCATGCTGTCGCGCGCGGCAAAGCCCGCGTACCAGTCGGCAAGGCCGGGATGGCCCGCGCGCCAGTTCCGCGCACCGTGCCGGAAGTCGAGATAGCCGAGCGCGCAGGCCAGCGCGATCTGCCCCATGTCCAGGGGCCCGCCCAGATGGTCCATCCAGCGCGCCTCAAGCGCATCGAGCGCGCGGGCGATCTTGCCCCACTGGCCCTCGACCCAGCCGGGGAAGCGCTTGTCCTCCGGCCTCAGCCGCGCCTCGTAGACCATGAGGAGGGCGGCATCCAGGATGCCGTCCGCCGTCGCCTCAAGCGTAAGGGTCCGCCAGAGGCGCGGCGCTTCGGGGTAAAGGCTGGCGCCCGCGCGGGCATCCAGGTAGCGGCAGATCACGGGGCTGTCGTAGATCGCGGGGCCGTCGTCCGGGATCAGCGCCGGGATCTTGCCCAGCGGGTTGTCCCCTAGCGGCAGGTTGCCGGGATCAAGCGGCGTGCCCCCGGCCTGCACGACCTCCACATCGCCCGCCTGGCCGGTTTCCAGCAAGAGCACCATGACCTTGCGGCCAAAGGGCGTGGTGGGCGAATGATAAAGGCGCATCGTGCTCTCCCTCACTGGGTTCCGGCGACAGGTGACGTGAGGCGAAAGGCCCTGTCAAGCGGCGGGATCGGCGCCCTTCCGGGGCTTCGGGGCCTTGCGTTCGCGCACCTTCCAGTGGTTGCTTGCGTCCACGAAGACTTCGAAGACCCCGGTTTTCGTCAAGAGGTCCGAAAGCTTCTGGCTGCCGTAGCTGCGGGTGTCGAAATCGGTCTGGAGCTGGTTGATGACCTGGCCGAGCAGGCCCAGCGAATATTCGGTCTCTTCCGGGTTGATCTGCTTCATGGCCCGGCGCACGAGCGGGACGGCTCCGGACGGCGACTGCTTGGGCGTCGCGGGCTGGCCATCCTTCGGCCGGGCAGAGGCCTCCCGGCCCTCTCCTTCGGTCGCGACGATATTCTCGATGAACAGGAAACGGTTGCAGGCCTGGCGCAGCGCCAGCGGCGTTTTCTGCTCTCCGATCCCGTAGACAAGCACCCCATCCTCGCGGATGCGGCTTGCCAGGCGGGTGAAGTCGCTGTCCGAGGACACGAGGACGAAGCCCCCGACCTTGCCCCGGTGCAGGATGTCCATCGCGTCGATCACCAGCCCGATGTCGGAGGCGTTCTTGCCCCGCGTATTGGCCGACTGCTGGTGCATCACCAGCCCAAGCTCCTGCGCCTGCTTCTTCCAGGAACCGAGCGCCGGGTTGGACCAGTCGCCATAGACGCGGCGCACGGAAGGCTCGCCCAGCGTCGCGATCTCCTTGAGGATGTCCGTGGCGAACTGGGCCGGGACGTTGTCGGCGTCGATCAGGACGGCAAGATGGGGCGGATGTCCCGCAGCCATGTGGTCATTCTCCTATGTCTTTGCTCCGGACTATGCGCGGGTCGGACCCGATGGGCAACGCGAACCCGTCAGGCCAGGCTTTCGCGCATCAGCCTTGCCAGCACCGAAACCTCCGCCCCGATGCCTGCGGCCTCCATTCCTTCCGCGGCGCCAGTCCGCGCGGAGCCGGGCTTGTTCTGCCCAAGCTTCCAGGTGCCTTCGATCGAGGCGATGTCGAACCGACAGGGCACGATCATGCGCATCAGCCGGTCAAGGGCTTCGCCGTCCACCTTGTCCACCAGCCAGGGCGCCTTGCCGGCGATCCGGTTTTCGAACGTGGCCGACAGCCTGTCGAGATGGCCGCGCAACGCGTCCCCCGTCAGAAGGTGAAGCGTCCCTCTCAGGTGCACCGCGACATAGTTCCAGGTCGGCACCTGATCCGCCAGCCCGTACCAGTCCGGAGAGACATAGCCATCCGGCCCCGACACCGCGAGAAGCGCGGGCACCGGCGCGCCCAGCGCCCGCGCGATCGGGTTGGAACGCACGAGATGCATTTCGGCGAACCCGTCGCCCAGCACGAAAGGCACATGCGACAGCAGCGGCCCGTCGGGGCCGTTGACGGCGAGCGCCCCGAAGCCGCGATCCCTCGCGAAGGCAAGGTTCCGCTCGGCTGTTTCCTGGCGATAGACGGGATTGGGATGCATGGGCCACCTCTTTTGCCTTCCTACCCGGATGGGGAACGGCTGACACGCGATGAAATGTAACCCGGACAATCGCGGGGACCCCCAGATTCCGTTTTGCCCGAGGTCGGAGTCGCGCGATTATGAATCCAGCCACGTCTAAGGGCGGGTCTCCTCATGGACTGGAACCTGATCACCGCGATCGCGACCGTCATCGGTGTCGTCGGCGGCATCGTGTCGGTCGGCTTTCTGGTCTTCGAGGTCCGCCACAACACCCATGCCATCGAAGGGGCCACGGTCCAATCGCTGATGAGCCTCGAACGCGATGTCTTCGCGCTCCTCGCCGATAACGCGGAACTCTTTCTCAGGGGCTGCGAAACCATCGAGGACCTGACGCGCGAAGAACGGTTCCGCTTCGACCGGGTCGTCGGCGCGCAGATGTCGCTGATCTACAGCGCCTTCGTTCAACACGGCGAGGGGCTGATGGACGATGAGATCTGGGAGGCCTATCTGAACGCCGTCGGACGCTACATGGTCTTTCCGGGTTTCGCCGAAAGCTGGGGGGTACTCAAGCCCGCCTATCCCCGGTCCTTCCGCGCGGCCATCGGGCGCAGGTTCCCCGAGGCCGGATGAGCGCGTCGCTGGTCGCGAAACTCAGCTCAACCCTTCCGTCTCGATCCGGATCACGGCGCCGCAGTGCTTGCAGTGGATGGCGTCGGGGTCGTGCAGGCGCAGCCCGCAGTGTTCGCAGGTCTGGCGCACCTTCGGCGGTCGGAACATCACCTGCGCGAGCCGCAGGAAAAGCGTGACCCCGAAGATCATCACCATGACCGAGATCATCCGGCCCGTGGTGCCGGTCAGCGTGATGTCGCCAAACCCGGTCGTGGTCAGCGCCGTCACGGTGAAATAAAGCGCATCGGCATAGTTCGCGATCTGCGCATTGGTCCGGTACTGGGTGGCATAGACGAGGCCCGTCATCACGAACATGAAGACGATCAGGTTGATCGTGGCGAGAATCACGTCCTCATTGCGGCGAAAGAACGGGAAGTCAGCCCGCAGACGATCCAGCAACTGGTAGGTGTGCAGAAGCCGGAGCGTGCGCACCACCCGCAGGAAACCAAGCCCCTCGCCCGCCAGGGGCGCCAGGAACGAGATGATCGAGACGATGTCGGCCAGCGTCACCGGCAGGATCAGGAACCTGAGCCGCCGCTCCGCCAGCACGATGCGCGCCGCGAAATCGGTCAGGATAACGACACCAAACAGGACATCCACCGCCTCGATCCAGGGACCATGGCGGGTGAACGATGTCGCGATGACGAAGAGGATGGTGACGAGGTCGAACGCCAGAAGCCAGTAACGGAACCGGTGTGCCCGCGGGCTATCGCCCTCGTAAAGCTCCCGCAACCGCTCGAACCGCTTTTCCGGCATCGGCCGTCCTTCGTATTGCCCGCGCCCCGGTCATTTGTGCCGGGACGCGGGCCGATGCGTCAATAGACGACGACCGAGCGGATCGATTCGCCCGAGTGCATCAGGTCGAAGCCCTTGTTGATCTCATCCAGCTTCAGCGTATGGGTGATCATCGGGTCGATCTCGATCTTGCCGTCCATGTACCAGTCGACGATCTTCGGAACGTCGGTCCGGCCGCGGGCGCCGCCGAAGGCCGTGCCCTTCCAGACGCGGCCGGTGACAAGCTGGAACGGCCGGGTGGAGATCTCCGCCCCCGCCGGTGCCACGCCGATGATGATCGACTGGCCCCAGCCGCGGTGGGTGCATTCCAGCGCGTCGCGCATGACTTTGACGTTGCCGGTGCAGTCGAAGGAGTAGTCGGCCCCCCCGATCTTGTCGAAAGGCGTCTTGGTCAGGTTGACGATTTCCTGGACGACGTTCTCGCAATCCTTGGGATTGACGAAATGGGTCATCCCGAAGCGTTCGGCCATCGGTTTCTTGGCCGGGTTCAGGTCCACGCCGATTATCATGTCCGCACCGGCAAGACGCAGGCCCTGGATCACGTTCAGACCGATCCCGCCCAGACCGAAGACGACGGCCTTGGCGCCGATCTCCACCTTGGCGGTGTTGATCACCGCGCCGATGCCGGTGGTCACGCCACAACCGATGTAGCAGATCTTTTCGAAGGGGGCGTCCTCACGCACCTTGGCGACCGCGATCTCCGGCAGGACGGTGTAGTTCGAGAAGGTCGAGCAGCCCATGTAGTGCAGGATCGGATCGCCATCGAGCGTGGAAAAACGCGAGGTTCCGTCCGGCATCAGCCCCTGGCCCTGCGTCGCCCGGATCGAGGTGCACAGGTTGGTCTTCTGGCTCAGGCAGGACGGGCAGGCCCGGCATTCCGGCGTGTAAAGCGGGATGACGTGATCGCCTGGCTTGACCGAGGTGACGCCGGGGCCGACCTCGACCACCACGCCCGCGCCCTCGTGGCCGAGGATTGCGGGGAAAAGCCCCTCCGGGTCCGCGCCCGACAGCGTGAATTCGTCGGTGTGGCAGATGCCCGTGGCCTTGATCTCGACCAGGACCTCGCCCGCCTTCGGACCGGCCAGGTTGACTTCCATGATTTCAAGCGGTTTGCCGGCCTGAACGGCCACCGCTGCGCGGGTACGCATGAGGATCCTCCCGTTTTCCTTCAAATGTTACGTGGCGACCCTGAGCCATGAGCGGCGCAAATGCAATTCGGGAAACGACATGAACGCGGCTGCTTCGGACTCCTTAATCTAGCGCACCTTCAACACGATCTTGCCGACATGGCCGGAACTTTCGATCCGCGCATGCGCGGCAGCGGCGTCCGCCAGCGCGAATTCCGAATCCATGACGGGC
Source organism: Albidovulum sediminicola (assembly GCF_025751575.1). GTDB lineage: Bacteria > Pseudomonadota > Alphaproteobacteria > Rhodobacterales > Rhodobacteraceae > Albidovulum > Albidovulum sediminicola. The sequence goes on from NZ_JAOWLA010000001.1 coordinate 47,108, forward strand.
ACCACGCGCCCTGCCTCGATCAAGGGCCAGACCTGCGCGCGCAGGGCGCTGGCGATGCGCGCCTTGGCCAGGTCGGACTGCGGGCGCAGCGTCGATCCGGTGATCGTCAGCCGCCGCGTCATGACCTGGGCAAAGTTCAACTCCACCTTTGGGCCGGAAAGGAAGGCGATCTGCACCAGCCGCCCGTCATCGGCCAGCGCCCGGACGTTCCGGGGCAGGTAGTCGCCGCCCACCATGTCGAGGATCAGGTCCGCCCCGCCCTCCGTCTTCAGCACCTCGACGAAGTCCTCCTCGCGGTAGTTGATCGCCCGCTCGGCCCCAAGGGTCCGGCAGACCTCGCATTTCTCCTCCGATCCGGCGGTCGTAAAGACACGCGCGCCAAAGGCGCTGGCGAGTTGGATCGCGGTCGTCCCGATGCCGGAGGACCCGCCATGGACCAGGAACCGTTCCCCCGCCTTCAGGCCGCCGCGTTCGAAGACATTGGTCCAGACGGTGAAGAAGGTCTCCGGCAGACAGGCCGCTTCCTTCAAGCCCAGCCCCTTCGGCACGGGAAGCGCATGGGCGGCAGGCGTCACCACATATTCCGCATAGCCCCCGCCGGGAAGCAGGGCGCAGACCTCGTCGCCCACAGCCCAATCCGTGACACCCGGCCCCAGGGCGGCGACGCGGCCCGATGCCTCCAGGCCCGGAAGCGGCGAGGCCGAGGGCGGCGGGGCATAGGCGCCTGCGCGTTGCAGTGCATCGGGCCGGTTGACGCCGGCATAGGCAACCTCGATCAGGATCTGGCCGGCGCCCGGAACCGGCACCGGCTGGTCCGACAGCGCCAGAACCTCCGGCCCGCCCGGCTTCGTGATCTCCACCGCGCGCATCGTCTTTGGCAGGGTCATTGTCTCTCCTCTCAGCCGTGTTTTCCCGGCAGGTCCGTCCGCGCCTGGGGCGCCCGAACGCTTTCCAACAGGCGCAGCGGTCCCGCCAGCACCTTGCTCAGCACCGGGTTTTCCCGCGCCTGCGCCTTGAACTTCTCGAACCGCATCACATCCTCGATCCGACGGTCGAGGAAGTCCCAGGTCGCCGCGTTCCCCTCGCTCTCGTCGCCGAGCCAGTAGAGAACCGTGGCGGAATAGACCGCCGACAGCGTGGCGCGCTTCGAATACCAGTTGATGTCGCGCGAGGTGTCGCCAAGCGCGGTCCAGATCGCGTCCGCCGTGCCCCAGATCAGCGCGGCCCCCGCCGCGGCATGCTGCGGTAGCGCGAAGAGCGAGGCGCCCCGCCGCACCAGTTCACGGTCCGCCACCTCCAGCCGGAAGCGCAGCGCCGCGGCGATCCGGTCGCGAAACCGAAGGGCAGATACATCCTCCGCCGCGAGCCGCGCCAGCATCAGCCGGTCGCCGCGCCTGTGGTAATCGGCCGCAAGTGCCGCCGCCCCGCCGGGGCAGATCACCCGCGCGACCGCAGGCTCCACGCCCGCGTCCTGGCAGGCGGCGGCAAAGGCCGCAGCGCTCCACCCGTCGAAAACGACATGCAAGAGCGCCGCGTCGAGAAGCGATTCTCTCACCGCCTCCGCATCCAGCCCCTTGTTTTCCATACTCAATTCCTCTTCGTCGCGACGGTGGACAAAATCCGCCGTCTCTGCTACAGAAGCGCCTCCTGCAAACTCTTGCAACTCTAACTTAGGAAGGTGGTGACAACCACATGCAGGTCAGCGTTCGCGACAACAACGTCGAACAGGCGCTTCGCGCGCTCAAGAAGAAACTTCAGCGCGAGGGTGTGTTTCGTGAAATGAAGCTCAAGCAGCATTTCGAGAAGCCGTCCGTCAAGAAAGCCCGTGAAAAGGCCGAGGCCGTCCGCCGCGCCCGTAAACTGGCGCGTAAGAAGGCCCAGCGCGAAGGCGCGCTCTAAGAGGCGACTGGAACGTCTGGCGGGGCAACCCGCGAAGTGGAACCCCCGCGGCCCGGCCCCGGGGGTTTTGCTTTTCCTACGCGACCCGCGCGGAAAACCGCCCTCTCTCTTGCCCACGCTATTCTCACCCCCCGGCGCGGGTGATAGGGAAGCCTCTGGGGGCAGGAAAGGAACGCGCAGATGATCACTCGCCGCAGCACACTGGGCCTCGGCCTGCTTGCCCTGGGCCTCGCGGCCTGCGGACGCCGCGAACGCGCGCGCGGCCCCACCGGCCCAGCCGAGGTGAACCGCCTGATCGCCCATTACGCCCGCTTCTACGACGTGCCGGAAGACCTCGTGCATCGCGTTGTTCGCCGCGAAAGCAGCTATAATCCCGCCGCGCGCAACGGCCCCTACTACGGTCTGATGCAGATCCTTCCGCAGACCGCAGCCACCATGGGCTACCGCGGCGCGCCCGAGGGCCTGCTCGACGCGGACACGAACCTGCGCTTCGGCGTCAAGTATCTGCGCGGCGCCTGGCTTGTGGCGCGCGGCGACCGCGACGCGGCCGTGATGTGGTATTCCCGCGGCTATTATTACGAGGCCAAGCGCATGGGCCTGCTCAAGGAAACCGGGCTGCGCGCCTGATCTTCTTCATTGTCCCCAATACCCTCGGGGGTGAATGCCCCGGGCGCGCCCGGGGCAGAGGGGGCGGAAAGCCCCCTTTCCTGTCAGACAGGAATTGCCGTCGTCTGCCGGACGGTCCTCAGCGCGAAGGAGGAGTGCATCTGTGCCACCCCGGGCAGCCTTGCCAGGTACTGCCGGTGGATGCGGGCGAAATCGTCGGTGTCCTGCGCCACGACCTTCAGCAGATAGTCCGCCGAGCCCGCCATCAGGTGACACTCCAACACGTCCGGCACCAGCTTCACGGCCCGCTCGAACGCCTCCAGAACCTCGTCGGCCTGCCCCGACAGCGTGATCTCGACAAAGACCGTCGTTGGCCGGTCCAACCGCCGCGCATCAAGAAGGGCGACGTAGCCCTGGATGAAGCCCTCCGCCTCAAGCCGCCCCACGCGCCGGTGGCAGGCCGAGGGTGACAGGTTGACACGCTCGGACAGCTCGGCGTTCGACAGCCGTCCCTCCTTCTGCAAGATCCCCAAGATTCGTCGATCCGTTGCGTCTAGCTGCACCGCGGCATAACTTTCTTGATCAGATTCCGACTTTCTCCGAATTATCTTCGAAAACTCTCGCCCGGACCAGCCGTAAATTCAAAGCAATTGCGCACCATCGCATGCATTCTTGCGCCAACGCATTTTGGAGGACCCCATGAAGATCGGCTGCCCAAAGGAAATCAAACCGCAGGAATTCCGCGTCGGCATGACGCCGAACGCCGCGAACGAGGCCGTCCGCAGCGGCCATGACGTCTATATCGAGACCAACGCCGGCATGGGCGCGGGCTTCACCGACGCGGACTATACCGCGGCCGGCGCCAAGATCCTTGGCACCGCGAAAGAGGTGTTCGATACCGCCGACATGATCGTCAAGGTCAAGGAACCCCAGGCGGTGGAGCGCAAAATGCTGCGCGATGGGCAGATCCTGTTCACCTACCTCCACCTGGCGCCGGACCCGGAGCAGACGCACGACCTGCTCGCCTCGGGTGCGACCTGCATCGCCTATGAGACCGTGACCGACCGCAATGGCGGCCTGCCGCTTCTGGCGCCGATGTCCGAGGTCGCGGGCCGTCTTGCCCCGCAGGTCGGCGCCTGGACCCTGCAGAAGGCCAATGGCGGCCGCGGCGTCCTTCTGGGCGGCGTGCCGGGCGTGGGCCCGGCGAAGGTCCTGGTCATCGGCGGTGGCGTCGTGGGAACCCACGCGGCCAAGATCGCGGCCGGCATGGGCGCGGATGTCACCGTCCTCGATCGCTCGATCCCTCGGCTGCGTTACCTCGACGACGTTTTCGGCGGCACCTTCAAGAACAGCTTCGCCTCGGCCGGCAACACGATCGAGCTTGCCCGCCAGGCCGACATGATCATCGGCGCCGTGCTGATCCCCGGCGCCGCCGCGCCGAAGCTGATCTCAAAGGCGCAGCTGTCCGAGCTGAAGCCCGGCGCGGCGCTTGTCGATGTCGCCATCGACCAGGGCGGCTGCTTCGAGACCAGCCGCGCCACCACCCACCAGGACCCGATCTACGAGGTCGACGGCATCATGCACTACTGCGTGGCCAACATGCCGGGCGCGGTTGCGCGCACTTCGACCCTGGCGCTTGGCAACGCGACCATGCCCTTCATGCTGGCGCTCGCCAACAAGGGCTGGAAGCAGGCCTGCGCCGATGACGTGCACCTGCTGAACGGCCTGAACGTCCATGCCGGCAAACTGACCTACGCCGCCGTCGGCGAGGCGCTTGGCCTGCCCTCGATCGCGGCCGCCGAGGCGCTCAAGATCTGATCGACCCGCCGATCGTGCAAAGGGCCCGCCAACCGGCGGGCCCTTTTCGTATCCATTGGCTCCGGGCCCCACCGCTCAATTGCGCGCGCGGAACGCTTCGGGATTGTTGCTGACCGGATAAGGCTCCTCCGGAACCTCGACCCCAAGGAAGCCGCAAAGCGGTGCCCATCCGCTGCCCAGTTCATAAACCAGCAGGCGCTCTTTCGGCACCGTCGCCAGGACATCAGCCACGTTGCGCCTGTAGGCGGCGATCGCCACCGCCCGGTCGGCCGGATCGCCACCAAGAACGGTCGGCAGAAAGCCGGTGAAGGACTCCGCGTCCGTGCTGTCGCGATAGACCCGAAGAATGGTCTTCTCGAAGCTCTCCCACCAGCTTTCGGCGCTTCGGTGGGTCAGAAGGACCTTCGCCTCAGGGTAATAGGCGATTAGTTCGCGCCACCAATAGGCCGATGGCCAGTCGACGCAGGCACCATAGCCAGCGAAAAGCCGCTCCCAGTCGGGGGGTGCCCCGCGGTAGAGCGCCCGCCACATCGCCTGCTGTTCGGGGTTTGCGATGACCTCGAACATGTGGTGGGTGGGCCCGAAACCCAGCCGGTTCAGGGCGATCCGCATCGACTCTGTGCCGGTGCGGCCAAATCCCGTTCCGATAAGCTTCAGGCCCATGCTGCGCGTCCGGTCATGCCTTGCGCAGGGCGTCCCGGATCTCCTTCAGGACATCAAGCTCGCTCGGACCCGCAGGGGCCGCGGGCGCGGGCTCTTCCTTGGCGCTGGCGGCGTCCTTGATCTTGTTCACCCCCTTGACCAGCAGGAAAACGACGAAGGCGATGATCAGGAAGTTGATGATCGCGGTGATGAAGGACCCATAGGCAAAGACCGCCGCCCCGGCGTCACGGGCTGCGGCCAAGCTGGCATACTCCCCCTCGCCAAGGTTTACGAAGAGGTTTGAAAAGTCGATCCCGCCGGTGATCACCCCGATGATCGGGTTGATCAGATCGGACACGAGCGATGTCACGATCGCCGTGAATGCGGCCCCGATGATGATGCCCACAGCCATGTCCATGACGTTGCCGCGCGCGATGAAATCCCTGAATTCCTTGATCATGTATTTCCCCACTGATGATAACGCCGCGCCCGGACGGGTGCCGGGCGCGGATGGTCGACTGTACCACAAGCGCCGGGTTTGAGGAGCGTTTTCCCGCAGCCACACCCGAACATCACGGCTCCGGCGCGCGCCCGGCGGCCAGCGCCGCGATCACCTCCTCGTCCGAGGTCTGCGGGAAGGCGCGGTAATGCGCGCCGACGGCATAAAAACTGGCGGGCTCTTCAAGAATGACGATTTCATCCGCCGTGCCTTCGAAGTCCGCCCGCGCCTCGCGGGGTGCCACCGGCACCGCCAGCACGATCCGCGCTGGCGATCGCTCCCGCAGCGCGGCCAGGGCGGCCCTCAGCGTCGCGCCGGTCGCGATCCCGTCATCGACCACGATCGCGGTGGCGCCGGTCAGTCCCGCGACCGGCCGGTCGCCGAGGTAGCGCCGCCGCCGCCCCGCGATCTCGCGGCGCAACTCGGCCACCCGCCCGGCGAAATCCTCTTTCCGCATCGCGATCTCGGCCAGAACCCCCGCATTGAAGACGGGCGCCGTGCCCTCGGCAACCGCGCCCGCGGCAAGCTCCTCATGACCCGGAACACCGATCTTGCGCACAAGGATCAGATCCAGGGGGGCGTCCAGCGCCGCCGCGATCTCGGCCGCGACCGGCACGCCGCCTCTTGGCAGCGCGAAGACCACCGGCTTCGCGATCGCCATATCCGTCAATCTGTCGGCAAGCTTCCGCCCCGCCTCGGCACGGTCGGCAAACATGTCGCCCTCCCGCTCGCTCCGCCGCCAGTTTGGCAGAGCGGCACGAAAGGGCCAAGGCCTAGTTCTTCATTGTCAAAGTACCCCCGGGGGTGCGGGGGCAGGCAGCCCCCCCCTGTCCGGCCTTAGCCGCGCAGGCTTCCGCCCGTGGCCTTGGCGACCTTTTCGACGATCTTCGCGCCAACGGCCTCGATCTCCTCGTCGGTCAGGGTCTTGTCGCGAGGCTGCAACCGCACCGTGATGGCGAGCGATTTCTTCCCCGCCCCCATCTGCGCCTCGGCCTTGTCGCCGGTGAACTGGTCGAAGACCCGAACCTCTTCGATCAGCGCCTTGTCGGCACCCTGGGCGGCGTTGACCAGCGTCAGCGCCTCAACCGAGGCATCGACGACGAAGGCGAAATCGCGCTCGACCGCCTGCAGGTCGGAGATCGCCAGCGCCGGGCGCGTCGCGGTCTTCACCTTCGGGAAGGGCACGCGCGCGACTTGGATGGTGAAGGCGACCGCGGGCCCCTTCACGTCCATCTCGCGCAGGATCTTCGGATGCACCTCGCCGAAGGTGCAAAGGACGTTCGGGCCAAGCCCGATCACGCCCGACCGCCCGGGATGCCACCAGCCCGCCACCTTGCGGTTGATCTGGACCTTGGCGGGCGCGCCAAGGGCGGCCAGAACCGCCTCCGCATCGGCCTTGGCATCGAAGACATCGACCGCGCGGCGCGACCCGAACGGGTCACGCGGGGCCGATGCGCCGACCAGAAGGCCCGCGGCCTGCACCTCCTGCTCGCCCGGCTCACCACCGGCGAAGGCAGGGCCAACCTCGAACAGCGCCAGATCCATGAACCCGCGCGCCTGGTTGCGCGCCGCCGCCTGCAAGAGCCCCGGCAGAAGGTCGGGCCGCATATGCGTCATCTCGGAGGAGATCGGGTTTTCCAGCCGCGTCGCCTCCGACCCGCCGCCGAACAGCGCCGCCGAGGCGCTGTCGATGAAGGAATAGGTCACGCATTCGTTGTAGCCCAGCGCGGCCAGCGTCCGGCGCGCGGCCTTTTCGCGGACCTGCATCGGGGTCAGGATGGGTTTCGGGACACCGGGCCGGGCGCGCCGCATCGGCTTGCCCACCAGCTTCGTCAGCGAGGCGATCCGCGCCACTTCCTCGACCAGGTCCGCCTCGCCCAGGATATCGGGGCGCCAGGACGGCGGCGTGGCCATGTCGGCGGCCAGCGTGAAGCCCAGCGCCTCAAGCGTAGCGCGCTGGGTGGCTTCGGGGATCTCCATGCCGACCAGGCTGACGACCCGCGCGGGGTCCAGCCGGTAGGCGCGCGTGGTGTCCGGGACCGCGCCGTCGACGACCACATGACTGGGCTCGCCGCCGCACAGGTCAAGGACCATCCGCGTCGCAAGCTCCAGCCCCGGCAGGGTGAAGGCCGGGTCCACGCCGCGTTCGAACCGGTAGCGCGCGTCCGAATTGATCCGCAGCGCGCGGCCTGTCGTGGCGATCGTGATCGGGTCCCAATAGGCGCTTTCAAGGAAGACATCGACCGTGTCCTCGGTGCAGCCCGAATGCTCGCCGCCCATGATCCCGGCCAGGCTTTCCGGCCCCTGGTCGTCCGAGATCACCATCATGCCTTCGCGCACGCTGTAGGTCTTGCCGTCCAGCGCCAGCAGTTCCTCGCCGCCCTTGGCGGGGTGGATGCGCAGGTCGCCCCTGACCTTCGCCACGTCGAAGACATGGAGCGGACGGTTCAGCCCGAAGGTGAAGTAGTTGGTGATATCCACCAGCGCCGAAATGGGTCGCAGCCCGATCGCCTTCAGCCGCGCCTGAAGCCAGGCGGGCGAGGGGCCGTTCTTCACGCCGCGAATGGTGCGCCCGGTGAACAGCGGGCAGCCCTTGTCCTTCAGGGCCGCGTCGATGACCACGCCCACGGGGCTGTCGAATGTGCCCGCGACCGGATCGACGCTCAGCGGCTTCAACGTGCCGAGGCCGCGCGCGGCCAGGTCGCGGGCGATGCCGCGCACGCCCAGCGCGTCGGGGCGGTTGGGGGTGATCTTGATGTGGATCATCGGATCGACCGCGCCGGGACGGTTCGCGGCCAGCCAGTCCACGAACTTCTCGCCCACCTCGCCCGAGGGCAGCTCGATGATGCCGTTGTGTTCGTCGCTGAGCTCCAGCTCGCGTTCCGAGGCCATCATGCCGTGGCTTTCGACGCCCCGGATCTTGCCCACGCCCAGCGTCACGTCGATGCCGGGGACATAGTCGCCGGGCTTGCACAGGACGACCGTGATCCCCGCCCGCGCGTTCGGCGCGCCGCAGACGATCTGCTTTTCGCCCTCGTCCGTCATCACGCGGCAGACCCGCAGCCGGTCGGCGTCGGGGTGCTGCTCGGCATGGAGCACCTTGGCGAGCGTGAAGGTCGAAAGCCGCGCGGCGGGGTTCGAGATCTCTTCGACCTCCAGCCCCAGATCGGTCAGCGCCTCCGCGATCTGATCCACCGAGGCGGTGGTGTCGAGGTGGTCTTTCAGCCAGGAGAGGGTGAATTTCATAGTGGGGCTCCACCGATGTACTGAAGTGCAAACTGAAGCAAGTATGCGGAACCAAGAATGATTAGAGCCCACGCGGCCCAATAAACAATACTCGGGAACCGCCGAACGGTGAAGAAATCAACCATTCGCCCAACGCTTTCATCGCATCGAACTGACGCGATGAACGCCGCTCTCTGATTTAGATAGATGCAGTCGAGCGTGATTAGCTCTTTCGCGCCGATGTACGGAATGTTGACAAGGCATTTCCCAGACTCAACGTTTTCATAAGAGACTTTCTGCGGAGGGTTTATAGACACGTTCCGCGGAAAGTGGCTAAGCACCACGCTCACATCTTTGGCTGCCCTACGCCCTTCATTCAGCACAAAGAACTGCTCATTGTATACTTCCAAGAGGTTATCGGGCTGAGGCGGCTCCGCCGTCTTGTCCGCAAGATTCAGCAAGTGAAGACTGGCATGCGCACGACCGAAGACGAGTTTCGGGCGAACCCGCAAGAGATAAAAGATGAACGCTCCGAGTAGCGAGAACAGCAGCCCGGTAAACTGGGCGCCATTGCCAAGCACAAACTGCCAAATCTGGTCTAGCAGAGTACTCACCTACTCAACCCCCCCGCGACCGTCGGCATGTCCAGCGCCGCGAAGCCGTAGTGGCGCAGCCAGCGCAGGTCGGACTCGAAGAAGGCGCGCAGGTCGGGGATGCCGTATTTCAGCATCGCCAGACGGTCGATGCCCATGCCGAAGGCGAAGCCCTGCCACTCGTTCGGGTCGACGCCCGCCGCGGCCAGGACCTTGGGGTGGACCATGCCGCTGCCCAGGATCTCCATCCACTTGTCGCCCTCGCCGATCTTCAGCTGGCCGCCCGCCCAGGAACAGCGGATATCGACCTCGGCGGAGGGTTCGGTGAAGGGGAAGTGGCTGGCGCGGAAGCGCAGTTCCACGCTGTCGACCTCGAAGAAGGACCGGCAGAACTCCTCCAGCACCCATTTCAGGTTGGCCATGGAGATGTCGCGGTCGATCGCCAGCCCCTCGACCTGGTGGAACATCGGCGTGTGGGTCTGGTCCATGTCCATGCGGTAGACCCGGCCCGGCGCGATGACGCGGATCGGCGCGCCTTGCGAGGCCATGGCGCGGATCTGCACCGGCGAGGTGTGGGTGCGCAGGACGTGGGGCGGGCGGTTGTCGCCCTCTGCGCGCGCCATGAAGAAGGTGTCGTGTTCCTGCCGGGCGGGGTGTTCCGGCGGGATGTTGAGCGCGTCGAAGTTGTGCCAGTCATCCTCGATCTGCGGGCCCTCGGCGACGGCAAAGCCCATGTCGGCGAAGATCGCGGTGATCTCCTCGGTCACCTGGCTGACGGGGTGGATGGTGCCTTGGCGGCGCGGGCGGCCCGGCAGGGTGACGTCCAGCCATTCGGCCTTGAGGCGCGCGTCAAGGGCGGCGTCGGCAAGCCCCGCCTTCTTGGCCCTCAGCGCGGCGTCGATCTCATCCTTGAGGCGGTTCAGCGCGGCGCCAGCGGCTTGACGGGTGGCCGGGTCCATCTGCCCAAGCTCCCGCATTTTCAGGCTGATCTCGCCCTTCTTGCCCAGCGCCGCGACGCGCAGATCCTCCAGCGCGCCCTCGTCGCCCGCCGCGGCGATCCCGTCCAGATATTTGCCCTTCAGCGCGTCCAAACCGTCCATCTCTCGGCCCTTCGAAAATCCGGGCTCCGTGCTACCACAGGAGCCTCCGATTGCAAGCCGCCGAGCGGCGGCCGCCAAAACAAAACCCCGCGGCGCCTTTCCGGCACTCGCGGGGTTCCGACTGTCCCTCGGAGAGAGGAATTACGCGAGCGCGGCCTTCGCCTTTTCGACGATGGCGCCAAACGCCGCCGGCTCATGCACGGCGAGATCGGCCAGAACCTTGCGGTCCACTTCGATGCCGGCCTTCGAAAGCGCGTTGATGAAGCGCGAGTAGGTCAGCGATTCGTCGATGGCGCGGCAGGCGGCGTTGATGCGCTGGATCCAGAGCGCGCGGAAGTTGCGCTTGCGCGCCTTCCGGTCGCGGGTGGCGTATTGCTGGGCCTTGTCGACGGCCTGCGTGGCGGTGCGGAAGTTGCGCGAACGGGCGGAGTAGTAGCCTTTCGCCTTCTTGATGACCTTGCGGTGACGGGCGTGGGTGACGACGCCGGATTTAACGCGGGACATGGGTCAGTCTCCTAATCAGCGGTTATACGGCATGTATTTCTTGACGATCTTCGCGTCGGCATCGGCCAGGAGCATCGTGCCCGTGGCCTTGCGGACGAAGTCCGTCGAACGCTTGATCATGCCGTGACGCTTGCCGGCGACACCCGCCTTGACGCGACCCGAGGCCGTCATCTTGAACCGCTTCTTCGCGGCCGATTTGGTCTTCATCTTGGGCATATTTCATCTCCATCTTCAGACGTGAGCGCACGACTCGGCAATGCCACTTGGCCGGCCGCGCGGGGTATTCGAGAGGCGCCCTATAGCCGGGGTGGCCCCGGATGGCAAGGGGGGACGGCAGCGCAAAGGGGGTCTGGCCAAGGCAATCTTCGGCCTTGCATCAGGCCCGGCCACAGGGCGCGAAGCCCGGCGACTTTTTCCTTGGGCGGAACGGACAAACCCTCAAATCGGGACAATAAAGCGGCAAAAATGCGGCAAAACTGTGTCATACTGACGCATATTAACCAGTATCCGGAGGTTCAGATGATCGACAAACGTATTCTTGCTCTTGTGACGTTCGCGGCCTTTGCCGCCGCTGGCCCGGTTCTCGCGAACGGTGACGGCGAATGCTTCAGCGGCTGCGACCCCGAGCCCAGGGAACATGCCGACAACGGCTGGGGCAATGGCGAGGACGGGGACAACCCGGGAACGCCGAAGGGTATGCCGACGCAGGCCGGGACGAAGCTCAACGAACTCGAAGGGTCGGGACCGCTGTCGCGTTTCGACGGACGGTAAGACCCAAGGCCCGCATCGACTTGGCCCAACCGGGCAGTCCGGTTTTCAAACCGATGGGCGACGGGCCTTCAGACACTCAGACCTGGCCGGCTTCGAGGATCGGAGCCGGCCAAGTCATGACGGTCGGGGCTCATCTGAACCCTCCGCGGACATGAGGCGTCAGAGGCGCAGAACGGCATTGCCGGAAAGTGCGCCAGTTTCCTGTGCCTCATGCGCTGCGACAAAGTCGTCGAAGGCGAACACCCGGGCGATGCGCGGCGCCAGGCGCCCCTCGGCCAGCAGCGCGTTGATGTCGCCAATGGCCGCCATCTTCGCACCCTCATCAATCGAATAGACGTAGACCGGGTGGAGCGAGATGTTGCGCATCGCCAGCGGATAGAACGGGATCGACGGGGTCAGGTTGGTCGCCGTCGCATAGGCCGCGGCACTTCCGCCAGGCCGGATGATGCGGGGATAGAGACCGACATGCGCGGCCAGATCGACATCGACGACATGATCGACACCGCTGTCGCCGGCGACCTCCAGAAGGCGCGCGCCAAGGTCTTCGGTGCGATAGTCGATCGTCACCTCCGCGCCCGCGGCCCGCGCGATCTCCGCCTTTTCGGCGGAACTGACGGTCGCGATGACGCGCGCGCCCAGGCCGGTCGCGATCTGGATCGCGGAATGGCCGACCGCCCCGGCGCCGCCCGTCACCAGCAGGGTTCGCCCACGCACCGGACCGGCGGCGAGGACGGCGCGATGCGCGGTCATGGCGGGAACACCCAGGCAGGCGCCGATCTCGTAGCTGACCCCCTCGGGCAAGGGCGCGGCCTGGAGGCTGTTCACGCAGACATATTCGGCCGCGGTGCCCACGGTCCCCTGCGACACGCCGGACGGACTGCGGTTGGCGTTGAACAGCCAGACCCGTTCACCGACCCGCCCCGGATCGACGCCCGCGCCGACCGCGTCGATGACCCCTGCGCCATCGTTGTGAACGATGACCTTGTCGGCAACCATCGGGCCCTGGGCCCCGCTTCTCAGCTTCACGTCCGAGGGGTTGACCCCCGAAACGGCAACCCTGACACGCACTTGGCCCGGCCCCGGCTCCGGGATCTCGGCAGGCAAAATCCGCAGCGTGTCCCGGGCGCTGCCGCGTGCGATGTTGAATAGCGCCTTCATCCTGGCTCCCCCCGTATTTCATGACCCTCCTGGCTCCCCCGCGCGCCGGCACGGCAAGCCTGATCCTTCCGAAGAGGTCGGGGAGGCGTAGATTGTCAAGCCCTTGCTGAGCGTGCCCCAATGAAATGGTCCACGGCGATGTTTGGAAAACGAAGCAAAACGGGAGACGAACATTGGGATGAAGGCAATCTGCCGCCCGCTGGACCTGCGCTCTTCATCAATCTTCTTCACCATGCCAGCCACGGCATTACAAGGTTTCTCCCCACGACGGCGAGGCGGTGCCTTGGCGCCAGGGCATTCTCACCGAAACCTGAATGCAACCCGTTGTTTTTGAGATAAAAGCAAAGAAGAGGCCGCTTGCGGAGGTGCCCCGGCGCGGGCTAGCTTGCCCCTGACAGGCCAGGACGGCCGAGACCGAACATGTCACGGATGGTGCAGGGGTGCGCCGGGGTGGCAGGGGTCCCGGACCGTGCGCCCGGGGCCCCTTTGACGGTCAGAAAAGCCCCAGAACCGCGCCGATGACGGCCGAGCCCAGCACAGCATAGCCGCCGTCGATGAAGGTCAGCGCCCTTGGCCGGCCCGCGTAGGCGTAGTTGATGACGATCCAGGGCGCGGCCACGAAAGCGCCCAGCCCGAACCCGGCGACGAGGCCGGAGCCAAACCCGTGAATTCCGGTCATTCCGAAGACGTGCCGCATCATCCCCGCAACCAGCAGCATCGCGATGGCGGAAAGGATGAAGGGCGTGGCGCTGCGGTTCAACGGCTTGCCTGCCTCATCACAGGCAACGCCGGCCGCCGCGATCCACTGACGCGACAGAAGCATGTACCAGACCGCGCCAAGCGCATAGCCCGCCGCCGCTGCGACGAGTACGCTGAAAAAGGACATGATGGACCCCCGACACTGTTTCGTTCCGCCATCATGCCTTTTCGGCGGCGGGCGGTCTACAGGCCAGCAAGCTCGCAGATCACGGCCCATTCGGCCTCAGAGACCGGCTGAACCGAAAGGCGGGTGTTCTTGACCAGCGCCATCTCGGCCAGGCGGGGCTCCGCCTTCGCCTCTTCAAGCGTGATGGCGCGCGGCAAGGGCTGGACGGCGCGGATATCCACGCATTCCCAGCGCGGATCGTCAGTCGAGCTGTCGGGGTGGCACTCGGCCGAAACCTCGACGATGCCGACGATCTCCTTGCCGATGTTGGAGTGGTAGAAAAAGCCCCTGTCGCCGAGCTTCATCGCCCGCATGTTGTTACGGGCCTGGTAGTTGCGCACGCCCGTCCATTCCTCGCCCGCCGCACCCTTGGCGACCTGCTGGTCCCAGCTCCAGGTGTCGGGTTCGGACTTGAAAAGCCAGTAAGCCATCAGCCCACGACCCGCTTCCATTCGGTGACGGTCACGCTTTCGAAGAGGCCCGCAAGGCCGTAGGGATCGCCCGCCACCCAGGCCTCCGCCGCCGCGCGGTCGGCGCAGTCGAGAATGACGAGAGAGCCGCACATCTGCCCGTCTTCGATCAGCGGGCCGGCCAGGGCCACGATTCCGGTCTGTTCGATATAGCCAAGATGGGCCGCCCGGTTGTCGAGGCGCGTCTGAAGCTGGCCGCGCTTGTCACGGCAGATAACGGCGAAATGCATGGTCATTCCTTCTTGAGTGGACGGGAAAGCAGCGCCTCGACGGCCTGCGGAACGGAGACCTGGCCGCGGACCAGGGCCGCGACCATCCGGGTGACGGGTACATCGACGCCCATCCGTTCGGCCAGCGCGCTGGCCGCCTCGGCGGTGGCCGCGCCCTCGACCGTGGTCGTGGTGTCGAAGGCCTGGCCCGCGCCCAATGCCTGGCCGAAGCGGAAGTTTCGCGACTGGGTCGAGGTGCAGGTCAGAACCAGGTCGCCGAAGCCCGAAAGGCCCGCCAGCGTTTCCGCCCGCCCGCCAAGCGCCAGCGCAAGGCGGCTCATCTCGGCGAAACCGCGGGTCATCAGCGCGGCACGGGCGCTGTCGCCGAGGCCGCCGCCGATGACGACACCGGCGGCGATGGCGATCACATTCTTCAGCGCACCGCCAAGTTCCGCGCCCGCCACATCCTCGGTCCGGTAGAGCCGCAGGACGGGCGTCGAAAGTTGGGCTTGCAAGGACTCGCCGGCGGCGGCGTCCGCGCAGGCCAGTGTCAGGGCGGTTGGCAGGCCGCGCGCGATGTCGGCGGCGAAGCTCGGGCCGGTCAGGATTGCGACGGTTGCGCGCGGGCAGGCCGCCGCCACGATGGCCGTCGGTCCGCGGCCGGAGGTCAGGTCGATCCCCTTGCAGCAGGCCACCAGTGCGCGCCCGTCAAGCACCGTGGCGTGGTCGCGCACGAAGCCGTCAAGGCGCTGCATGGGAACCGCCAGCAGCAGTGTGCCCGCCCCGGAGAAATCGGCAAGCTGGTCCGAGACGGTGATATTGGCCGGCAGATCCGCCCCCGGCAGCCGCCGGTCGTTGCGCCCGGTCGCGCGCATGGTGGCCACATGATCGGGGTCACGCGACCAAAGCCCGACATGACCGCCGTTGCGCGCCAGCGCAATTGCCAGCGCCGTCCCGAAGGCGCCCGCGCCGAGGACCGCCACGCTCATGCCTTGGCCCCCTTCTTGCCCGCGCCCAGCATCGGCGCGCTTTGCCGGTCGAGCGGCCAGCGCGGCCGCGCGGGCAGGTCGAGGCCATCGCGAAGCCCGAGGCGGAACCGCTCGATGCCGGCCCAGGCAATCATCGCCGCGTTGTCGGTGCAAAGCGCCAGCGGCGGGGCGAGGAAGCGCACGCCGCGGTCGCGCGCGACGCCCTCAAGCCCCGCGCGGATGGCGCGGTTCGCAGCCACCCCGCCCGCGACGGCAAAGGCGGGCGCTCGGGGCCGCTCTTGCAGGTAAAGGTCCAGTGCGCGTGCCGACTTCGCCGCGAGGACCTCCACCACCGCCGCCTGAAACCCTGCGCAAAGGTCGGCGCGGTCCTGACGGGTCAGACCGCCCTTCTCGGCCACCACGCTGTCGCGTGCCCGCAAAAGCGCGGTCTTCAGCCCCGAGAACGACAGGTCCACCCCGGGGCGATCCAGCAGCGGTCGCGGAAAAGCGAAGCGCGTGGCGTCGCCCGTGGCCGCCTCGGCCTCGACCGAGGGGCCGCCGGGTTGCGGCAGGCCCAGCAGCTTGGCCGTCTTGTCGAAGGCCTCGCCCGGCGCGTCGTCGATTGTTCCGCCGAGGCGGGTGAAGTCTTCGACCCCGCGCACCAGCAGGAACTGGCAATGCCCGCCCGAAACCAAGAGCATCAGGAAGGGAAAGGAAAGCCCGTCGGTCAGCCGCGGGGTCAGCGCGTGCCCGGCCAGGTGGTTGACCCCGATCAGCGGCAGACCCGCCGCGACAGAGATCGCCTTGGCGCACATCACCCCTGCCAGCACCCCGCCGATCAGCCCCGGTCCGGCCGTCACCGCGACCGCGTCGAGATCGGTAAGCGCAACGCCGGCCTCCGCCAGCGCACGCTCCACGCAGTGGTCGATCTGCTCGGCATGGGCGCGCGCGGCGATTTCCGGCACCACGCCGCCGAAGTCGGCATGGAGCGCCGTCTGCCCCTCCACCACCGAGGACAGGATCACCGGCGCGCCATCCGTCAGGCGCACGACGGCGGCCGCGGTATCGTCGCAGCTGCTCTCAAGCCCGAGAATGGTGATCGTTTCGCCCATGGTCCTGCCGGTTGCGCCCCTTGCCTCTGGCAGGTAACACCCAGACAGGCTCCAGACAATCCCGCGGGGCCGGAAGGGGGGCGCGATTACCCGTCCGACGCTGATCCTGACACGCCCCGCCGCGCAGGCAGAGGCCTTTGCCCGCGCCTTCCGCGATCGCTTCGGGGAGGACTGGCCCGTCATCGCCTCCCCGCTCACCGAAACCCGGTACCTTGACGCGGCGATGGAGCTGACGGGCTGCACGGCGGTGATCTTCACCTCGGCCAATGCCGTCACCGGCTTCTGCCGCCTGAGCCCGAGGCGCGATCTGGAGGCACTTTGCGTCGGCGCGCGCACAGCCGAGGTCGCGCGCCGCGCGGGTTTCGCGGCCAGCGAAGGCCCCGGCGATGCGGAGGGGTTGGCCCGGCAGATCGTCACCAACGGCGGCCACCGTCGCCTTGTCTATCCGCACGGGGCGGAGATCGCCTTCGACATGGAAGGACAGCTTGCGAAGGCCGGGATCGATCTCGTTTCGACCATCGTTTACGATCAGGTTCCCTGCCGCGCGGATGACAGGCTTCTGGCAGCCCTGGGGGCGGGGACGCCGCTGCTGCTGCCGCTGTTTTCGCCCGCGTCGGCCCGCCGTGCGGCCGAGGTGATGGCAGGCGCCAGGGCGCCGCTTCTGGTTGCCGCGATGAGCGAGCGGGTGGCCAAGGCGGCCCTCGCGCTGGACCCGGCGGCAATGCGCATCGCCGCGCGCCCGGACGCCCCGGCGATGCTGGCGACGCTGGGTGCGCTGATTGCCGCATCCGGTTCGGCTTGAATGCCTTAGCCGGTGGGGACTAGATTGAAGAATGCAGGCGAAAGCGCGCGCAGCGATCGGGAGGCTTGAGTGGCAAGAAAGAAGAACTCCGAAGATCCGGGCGATGCGCAGACGCCAGAGACGCCGGACATCGAAGACGCCGCGCCCGAGGCACCGACAGAAGCGCCCGGAGCCGTCGATGAGCCCATCGTCGAGGAACCAGCCGTTGAGGAGCCTGCTGCGGCCGATATGCCCGAAGAGCGGACCGAAGAAGCACAGGTTATCCCCGAACCGACCGGAAAACGCGGGGGTGGCGGTTGGGCCGGAACCGTCCTGGGCGGTGCTGTCGCCGCGGGACTGGGGTTTGCTGCGGCCTATTACGGGCTGCCGCAGGCGCAGCGCGGCCCGGATCTGCAACCGGATCTGACCGCCCTCAAGGCGCAGCTGGGGGCACAAGACGCCGACATGGCGGCGCTTGAAACCCGGGTCGGCGCGATCGCCCCAGGCGCCACGTCCGACGACCTTGCCGCCCTCGACGCGCGGGTAATGGCCGCCTTGGCGCAGGCCGAGGCCGCGCGTGGGGCCGTTGCGACAGAGCTTTCGGCACTCTCGCAACGCATCGACGGGTTCGAGGAACGCCTGGCCCTGATCGAACGCGCCCCGGTATCGGGCGACGGCGCCTCGGCGGCGGCGATCCAGTCCTTCGAGCGGGAGATTGCCACGCTCAGGGCCCAGATCGAGGGTCAGAAATCCGAAAGCGCGGCCATGGAGGCGCGTGTGGCCCAGATGGCCACGGAGGCCGAAAGCCGTCTTGGCGCGGCTGAGGAGGAGGCGTCGCGCATCCGCGCCGAGGCCGAAGCCGAGGCCCGGCACGGCCTGGCGCGCGCCGCGCTGAGCCACCTCAGGGCGGCGCTGGAAAGCGGCGCCGCGATCGACGGGGCGCTCTCTGACCTGGCAAGCGCCGGTGTCACCGTGCCGCCGGAACTGGGCGAGCAGGCGAAGGGCATCCCGACAAGCCAGCTTCTTCAGACCCGGTTCGAAAGCGCGGCGCGGGACGCGCTCTCCGCGTCCTTGCGTGAAACCGCGGGCGAAGGCTGGCTTGACCGCGCGACCGCGTTCCTGCGCAGCCAGTCGGGCGCGCGCTCCCTGACGCCGCGGGCGGGCGACGATCCCGACGCCATCCTGTCGCGCGCCGAGGCGGCGCTCAAGGCCGGCGACATTGCCGGTGCGATTGATGAAATAAAGGCCCTGCCGGAGGCGGGGCAGACGGTCATGGCCGAATGGATCGGGCTGGCGGATCGGCGCAGATCGGCCCTCTCCGCTCTTTCGGCCCTGGCCCAGGACGTTGAGTGAGGCGCGCGCGATGATCTGGTCCTTCATCAAGATCGTGGCTTTCGTGGCGCTGGTTGCGGTGCTGACGCTTCTGGCGGGCCGATTGGTCGATGAGGGCAGCGGCCTGCGTCTCATCATCGCCAATACCGAATTCTCCCTTGGCCCGCTTCAGGCCGCGATCGCCGCCGCCGTTCTGGTGCTCGCGGTCTGGATCGCGCTGAAGGTCCTGGGGCTGCTGGTCGCGACGCTGCGCTTCCTGAACGGCGACGAGACGGCGATCAGCCGCTATTTCAACCGCAACCGGGAACGCAAGGGCTTCGAGGCGCTGGCCGAGGGCATGATGGCCATTGCCTCCGGCGACGGGCGGGTGGCCCTGGCCAAGGCGGCGCGGGCCGAAAAATTCCTTGGCCGGCCCGAACTGACCAATCTGCTGTCGGCACAGGCGGCCGAGCTTGCCGGTGACACGCGCCGCGCGACGGCGATCTACAAGCGGCTCCTGGCAGACGACCGGACCCGGTTCGTCGGCGTGCGTGGCCTGATGATGCAAAAGCTGGCCGAAGGCGATACCGACACCGCGATGAAGCTGGCCGAAAAGGCCTTCTCGCTCAATCCCCGCAACGAGGATGTGCAGAACACGCTCTTCCGGCTTCAGACCGGCTCCGGCGACTGGCGCGGCGCGCGCAGGCTTCTGAGCGCGAAGCACAAGCAGGGCCTCTTGCCGCGCGACGTTCACAGCCGCCGCGACGCCGTCCTGGCGCTTCAGGAAGCGCGGGAGGTCTTTGACGAAGAGGCCTCGATCGAGGCGCGGGAGGCTGCGATCGCCGCCAACAAGGCCTCGCCCGACCTGATCCCGGCGGCGGCCATGGCGGCGCGGGGCTATATCGCCAAGGGCAAGCCGAAACTGGCGCAGCGGCTTCTGGTCAAGGCCTGGGGCGCGCAGCCGCATCCGGATCTGGCCGCGGCCTTTGCCGCCATCGCGCCCGACGAAACCCCGCAGCAGCGGCTGAAGCGATTCGAGCCGCTGATGGCGGCGCGACCGGATCATGAGGAAAGCCGGCTGCTGAAGGCCGAGTTGAACATCGCTGCCGAGGATTTCCCGGCCGCCCGCCGCGCGATGGGCGCGCTGGCGCAAGCGCATCCGACGGCCCGGACCCTCACCATCATGGCCGCGATCGAGCGCGGCGAGGGGTCGCCCGAAGCGGTGGTGCGCGGCTGGCTGGCGCGCGCCCTGACGGCAAGCCGCGGCCCCCAGTGGGTCTGCGACAACTGCCACAACATCGAGGCCGAATGGGCGCCTGTCTGCGGCAACTGCGGCGGCTTCGACACCTTCACCTGGCGTGAACCGCAAGAGCGGGGCGCCGGCATGTCGAGCGGCGCGGCAGTCCTGCCACTGATCGTCGGAGAACGCGCGGAGCGCCCGCCGGAAAGCGCCTCGTTCATCGCCCCGGTCGCGGACTACGTCATCGAAGATGAGGCGAGCGAAGCGGCGGATGATGGCGAGGAAGAAGACGAAAAATAGGGCTACACACTTCAGCGCGATGGTGCTATCAGCCCGCCCACGGTCCCGCCTAGCCTGCAAGCGCCGCGGGTCCCCACGTCACGAGGCCCATGCCTTGTGATGGAAAGTGCCGGTGTAGCTCAGCTGGTAGAGCACGTCATTCGTAATGATGGGGTCGGGGGTTCGAGTCCCTTCACCGGCACCAGTTCCAGCAAGAAAACCCCGTAGTCCTAATGGGTTACGGGGTTTCTTGTTGGTATAATCCCTCTTCCGGTCCCTCTCTGGGCATTTGTGACCCCCTGAAAACAGGCTTTGGCGCGTTCAGGTCTCTTTCCTAAATCTTTGCAATAAGTTACACGATTCGTGAGGATGTGCGTTTTCCGGTTTCCGTCCGTTGACGGGATGGAAATGGGTCCGGAGTCAGATCAACCCAAAGCACGGATCGATGCATTTCAGGAAAGATCAGATCTCGCGTCGTTAAAGCACAAATGCCGCCGGGGCTGCCGACGGCATTTGCACCATTTACCGCGAAGGGCCGGGGCATTGCCCCGGCACCCCTGCATTGCCATTGGCCCGTCCTAGTGCAGAACCGCGTCCTCGGGCCTCGGCCGCGACGACTTCGACACCCGTTCGCCGACGATCAGCCCATCGGCCCCGGCGCTGACATGCACCGTGTCGCCGTCCCGAACATCGCCGGCCAGGATCATCTCGGCCAGCGGGTCCTGGAGGTGGCGCTGGATCACCCGCTTCAGCGGGCGGGCGCCAAAGACGGGATCGTAGCCTTCGTCGGCCAGCCAGGTCCGCGCCGCCGGGTCGAGGTCCATCGCGATCTTGCGCTGAGCCAGGCGCTTTTCGAGCCTCTGCAACTGGATCGTGACGATCCCGTCCATGTCGGCCCGCGTCAGCCGGTCGAAGATGATCTGGTCGTCCAGACGGTTCAGGAACTCGGGCCGGAAATGCGCCCGGACCGCATCCATGACATCGCGCCGCGCCTGGCCGCTGTCGGACCCTTCGGGCAGCTGGCTCAGCGCCTGGCTGCCAAGGTTCGAGGTCAGCACGATCAGTGTCTGCTTGAAATCGACCGTGCGGCCCTGCCCGTCGGTCAGGATGCCGTCATCGAGCACCTGCAACAGCACGTTGAAGACGTCGGGATGCGCCTTTTCGACCTCGTCGAACAGCACGACCTGATAGGGCCGGCGCCGCACCGCCTCGGTCAGGGCCCCACCTTCGTCATAGCCGACATAGCCCGGAGGGGCGCCGATCAGGCGGGCGACCGAATGTTTCTCCATGAACTCCGACATGTCGATGCGCACCATCGCGTGTTCGTCGTCAAAGAGGTATTCAGCCAGCGCCTTGGTCAGTTCGGTCTTGCCGACGCCCGTGGGCCCGAGGAAGAGGAACGAGCCCAGCGGCCGGTTCTCGTCGTTGAGCCCCGCCCGGGCCCGCCGCACGGCGTTCGACACCGCGACCACGGCGGCGGATTGCCCGACCACGCGGCGGCCAAGCTCCTCCTCCATCTTCAGAAGCTTCTCGCGCTCGCCCTCCAGCATCTTCGAGGTGGGGATGCCGGTCCAGCGCTCGACGACCTCGGCGATCTGTTCGGGACGCACGGCCTCCTCGACCATCAGCCCGTCTTCCTGCGCCTCGGCCTCGGCCAGTTTGCGCTCGATCTCCGGGATGCGGCCATACTGCAACTCGCCCGCACGGCCGAAGTTGCCTTCGCGCTTGGCGTGTTCCAGTTCATTGCGCGCCTGCTCCAGCTCGCCCTTCAGGGCCTGGGCCTGATTGAGCTTGTCGCGTTCGGCCTGCCACTTCGCCGTCATCTCGGCCGAGCGCTGCTGAAGGTCCGACAGTTCCTTTTCCAGCTTTTCCAACCGGTCGCGGGAGGCCGCGTCGTCTTCCTTCTTCAGCGCCTCGGCCTCGATCTGCTTTTGCAGGATCTCGCGGTCCAGCGCATCGAGTTCCTCGGGTTTCGAATCGACCTCCATCCGAAGCCGGGACGCGGCCTCGTCCACGAGGTCGATCGCCTTGTCGGGCAGGAAACGGTCGGTGATGTAGCGGTGCGACAGCGTCGCCGCCGCAACAAGGGCAGAGTCCGAGATCCGCACGCCGTGGTGCAGTTCGTATTTCTCCTTGATGCCGCGCAGGATCGAAACGGTATCCTCGACCGTCGGTTCCTCGACCATCACCGGCTGGAAGCGCCGGGCAAGGGCCGCGTCCTTCTCGATATACTTGCGGTATTCGTCCAGCGTGGTGGCGCCGACGCAGTGCAATTCACCCCGCGCGAGCGACGGCTTGATCAGGTTCGCCGCATCCATCGCCCCGTCGGTCTTGCCCGCGCCCACAAGCGTATGAAGCTCGTCGATGAAAAGCACGATCTCTCCGGCAGCGGCCTCGATTTCCTTCAGGATCGCCTTCAGGCGCTCCTCGAACTCGCCGCGGTACTTCGAACCCGCGATCAGCGCGCCCATGTCCAGCGCCATCAGCTTCTTGTTGCGCAGGCTCTCGGGCACGTCGCCGTTGACGATGCGCAGCGCCAGGCCCTCGGCGATGGCAGTCTTGCCAACCCCGGGCTCGCCGATCAGGACCGGGTTGTTCTTGGTCCGGCGGGAAAGCACCTGCATGGTGCGGCGGATCTCCTCGTCGCGGCCGATGATCGGGTCGATCTTGCCCTCTTCGGCCATGGCGGTCAGGTCGCGCGCATATTTCTTTAGCGCCTCGTAGCCTTCCTCGGCCGAAGCGGTGTCGGCGGTGCGCCCCTTGCGGATATCGTTGATCGCAGCGTTCAGCGCCTGCGCCGTGACGGCGCCCGCATCCAGCGCGTCCTTGGCGCGCGTGTTCACCATGGCGAGCGCCATCAGGATACGCTCGACCGGGACGAAGCTGTCGCCTGCTTTCTTGGCCAGCTTCTCGGCCTCGTCCAGCACGCGCACCAGCGAGGTGTCCACATAGACCTCGCCCGTGCCGCCCGAAATCTTGGGCTGCTTGGCGACCGCGGCCTCGACCGCCTCGGTCACACGCTCGGGCGCGCCGCCCGCGCGGCGGATCAGGTTGGCCGACAGCCCCTGTTCGTCATCCATGAACGCCTTGAGAAGATGCTCTGGCATCACGCGCTGATGCCCCTCGCGCATCGCGATGGTCTGGGCGGCCTGAAGGAAACCGCGCGACCGTTCCGTGAACTTTTCCATGTTCATCGGCACACTCCTATACAAAGCACCCATCCGTCGGCGCCCGCTTTGCGGCACACCTTCCTGGGCCTGAAGTTTACTTGGGGAGGCAGACCGGCCCCATCAAGTACTTCGCGCGAAGGAACTTCCACGGAGTTGGCCGGAAAATTTCGCCCGGGATCTCATTCCGTGAACCGGATGGTAACCCTGCGCGGCGATGCTGGGCGCAAATCAGGACCGGAGGTCGATGATGCCCAGCCTTGCCCAATCCGCCCTTGCCACGTGCCGGGCTCTCGCGCACCGGGGATCGCGGTTCGGCGGCACGCAACTGCTAGCCATTGCCTGGCAATCGCGCCTTCACGTTCCCCGGCGGCGACCGGGACTGTTCGGCAGCCTGCGCAGGATCGCGTGATGCGCATTCTTTCGGCCCGAATCGTCCATGCGCGAAGGGTCCCGGCCTCCGATCGGATCGAGGCGCTGGTCCGGCTGCTGAGCGAGCCCCGGCCCGGCGCCGACATCGAGCGGGTGGAGGTCGCGGTCACCGCACCGGCACGGGCACGGGATGCGGCGCCTTTGCGGGCGCGCCTGCTGGCGGCGGCGAAACTGGCCTATGCCATCGATCCGGGTCTTTACCGCAGCCCCTGCCGCGCGTCCCGCGCCGCCTGAGCACGCGCCATCGCGGCCTTGAGCGCGCGGACGCGCTCGGCGCTGGTGTGGCGCGGCTCCGGCGGCCCGAACCCGAGGGCGGCGGCCCGGGGATCGAGCGGAACCGGCAGGGCGCAGGAACTGTGGACCTCCTCAACCGGCAAACACTCAAGGAGGGCGCCAACCGTTTGCTCACTGATCCCAGCGCCCGGCAGGACCGCGATCCGCCCCGCCGCCGCGCGGCATGTCGCGGCCAGCGCCAGGGTCCCTTCGGATGCAAGAACCGCCCCGCCGGAACTCAGGATGCGGTCAAACCCCATGGCGACGGCGGTTTCCACGGCCTCTTCGCGGTCGGGAACCAGGTCGAACACACGGTTGAGCGTTGCACTCATGGTCCCCGCGGCCTCACGCAGGCGGGACAGGACGGCGCGATCCAGCCGCCCGTCTGGCAGCGCCGCCCCCAGAACAACTCCGGCCAGCCCCGCCTGCCGCGCCCAGCGCACATCGGCCAGCATCGCCTCCACATCACCAGCCGCGAACCGGAAGTCGCCCGGCCGCGCGCGAATCAGCGCATGCACCGGGATCGGCAAATCCGCCGCCCGCGCCATCTGCCCGGCAGACGGCGTCAGCCCTCCGAGCGCCAGCGCGGCACAAAGCTCGATCCGGTCCGCGCCCCCCTCGACGGCGGCACGCATCCCCTCATCGCTGTCCACGCAGACTTCGAGCCTCATTCCCCCTCCGGCTCCCTTGACAGCGGCGCCCCGCCGCCTCAAACCCCCGCAAACCGCAAGGGAGAGGCCCATGACCCCGTCCGATGACCGCCTGATCGTCGCGCTCGACGTCGCGAATGCCATCGAAGGGCTCGCACTCGCCGACAGGCTGGGCGATTCCGTCAGTTTCTACAAGATCGGGCTCGGCATGCTGACGGGCGGCGGGCTGGCGCTGGCCAACGAGTTGAAGCAGGACCGCGGCAAGCGGATCTTCCTCGACATGAAGCTTTTCGACATTGGCGCGACGGTCGAGGCGGCGGTGCGCGGGATCGCGCAGTTCGACCTCGATTTCCTGACCGTCCATGGCGACCCCCATGTGGTGCGCGCGGCCAAGCAAGGGGCGGCGGCCAAGGATCTGAAGATCCTGGCGGTGACGATCCTGACCTCGCTTGACCGGGCCGACCTCGACGCGGGGCTGATCGTGCCGGGCGACCTGCGCAGCATCGTGATCGAGCGCGCGGCGCGGGCCTTCGCGGCCGGGGCGGATGGCGTCATCTGCAGCCCAAACGAGGCTGTGGCGATCCGCGCGCTGCCCGAGGCCGCCGGCCGCCTGATCGTCACCCCCGGGGTCCGCCCTGCGGGCGCCGAGCTTGGCGATCAGAAACGCGTCGCGACCCCCGCGCAGGCGGTTGCCGATGGCGCCGACCACATTGTCGTCGGCCGCCCGATCTGGCGCGCGCCCGACCCGCGCGCGGCGGCCGAGGCGGTGATCTCGGAACTTGCCTCGCCCCAGGCGCAGCGGCCGAACCGCTAGACCATCTGCCAAAGAAGCCGTGCCGCGAGCGCGCCCGAGGTCACGACCAGCAACGGCTTGATGATCCGCGCGCCGCGCCGCATCGCCACATGTGCCCCCAGGCGCGCCCCGGCGATCTGCGCCAGCCCCATGGCCAGGCCCAGACCCCAAAGCGGTGCGCCCTGTGCCGCGAAGGCGACCAGCCCGCCGAGGTTCGAGGCGAAGTTCAGAAGCTTCGTGTGGGCGGTCGCGCGCAGGACCCCGTAACCCGCCAGCGTCACGAAGCCGATCATGTAGAAGGACCCCGCCCCCGGGCCGATGAGCCCGTCATAGGCGGCGATCCAAGGCACCACGCCCAGCGTGAACATCGCGGGCGCGATCCGCTCCGCCCGGTCCAGATCGCCAAGGCCGGGCTTCACCGCAAAGAACACGGCGATCCCGATCAGCACGACGGGTAGCGCCATGCGCAGGCCCTCGGTCGGAACAAGCCCGGCCAGAAACGCCCCCGCCATGCCGCAACCGAAAGCGACGGCCGCCGCGCGGATCTGCCGGCGCAGGTTCACATGGCCCGCGCGGGCGTAGCTGAGCGCGGCGGTCGCCGCGCCGAAGACGCCCTGAACCTTGTTGGTCGACAGCGCCTCAAGCGGCGAAAGACCCGCCAGCATCAGCGCAGGCACGGTGATCAGCCCGCCGCCGCCCGCGATCGCATCGACGAAACCCGCGAGAAAGGCCGCCGCCACCAGCAGCGCGGCCAGTTCCACCGAAAGTTCGAACATCTCAGGCGAACTCGTTCGCCGAATAGCCCTGGATATAGAGAAGCGCGGTCAGGTCGCCGTGGTTGATGCGGATATCGCATTGGGCCGCGACCGAGGGCTTGGCGTGCAGCGCCACGCCGGCCCCGGCAAGGTGCAGCATCCCCAGGTCGTTCGCCCCGTCGCCGACGGCCATGACCGCATCGTGGCCGATGCCCAGCCGGGCCGAGATGTCCTTGAGCGCGGCGATCTTGGCCTCGCGCCCCAGGATCGGGCGGGCCACATCGCCGGTCAGCGCGCCGCCCTCGGCCAGAAGCGTGTTGGCGCGATGCTCGTCAAAGCCCAGTGCCGCCGCGACCGCCGTGGTGAAGGCGGTGAACCCACCGGAAACCAGCGCCGCGTAACCGCCGTTCGCCTTCATGGTCACGATCAGTTCGCGCCCCCCGGGGGTGAAGGTGATGCGCTCGGCCAGCACCTGGCCGATCACGCTTTCGGGCAGACCCTTCAGAAGGCCGACCCGTTCGATCAGCGCGCCCTCGAAATCCAGCTCGCCATTCATCGCGCGCGCCGTGATCTCGGCCACGCGCGGGCCGACGCCCGCCATGTCGGCCAGTTCATCGATGCATTCCTGACCGATCATGGTCGAATCCATGTCCGCCAGCAGCATCTGCTTGCGCCGCCCCTCGGCGTTCTGCACGACGAGGTCCACCCCGATCCCCTGAAGCCCCTGCCAGACGTCCCACCGGTTGGCCGGAACCTCGGCCACCGCGAATTCGGCGGCGATGCCGGGACTAAGCCACTGCGCCTCGCCCCCGCCCCAGGCATCGCGCAGCGCCTCCACCGCGCTGCGCTCCAGATTGGCCCGGCTGGGGTTTGCAAGAAGGGTGGCGATGAACATGGGTCTGTTTCCGATAGTGGACGGCGGGCGTCGCAAATTGTGTCTCAAGCGGCGCTTTAGGGCAGTTTTCCCGCTTGCGCCAGACCCGGTGCCCGAATATCGCTTGCGGCGGGACACCCCTCCCCAACGAGGGGCGACTATCTGGAAGGATACCATGACCGATGTCACGACCCCGGCCGCGCGGCCGGCCAATCCGCGCTTCTCTTCGGGCCCCTGCACGAAGATCCCCGGCTTCTCCCTCGATATGCTTGACGACGCGCCGCTGGGCCGGTCGCACCGTGCCGCCATTGGCAAGGCCAAGCTGAAAGAAGCCATCGACCTTACCCGTGAAATTCTGGGCGTGCCGGCGGACTACCGCATCGGCATCGTCCCCGCCTCCGACACCGGCGCCGTCGAAATGGCGCTCTGGTCGCTTCTGGGCGCCCGCCCCGTGGAAATGCTGGCCTGGGAGAGCTTCGGTGAAGGCTGGGTCACCGATGTCGTGAAGCAGCTCAAGCTCGACGCGACCGTC
This sequence comes from Albidovulum sediminicola, assembly GCF_025751575.1. GTDB lineage: Bacteria > Pseudomonadota > Alphaproteobacteria > Rhodobacterales > Rhodobacteraceae > Albidovulum > Albidovulum sediminicola. Next base: position 74,694 of record NZ_JAOWLA010000001.1, read on the forward strand.
CGCAAGGCCCCTTACGGAGAGATCGTGGACTTCGCCCAGGTCGATTTCGCGCGTGACGTGGTCTTTACCTGGAACGGCACGACCTCGGGCGTGCGGGTGCCGAACGGCGACGCGATCCCCGCAAACCGCGCGGGCCTGACGATCTGCGACGCGACCTCGGCCGCCTTCGCGATGGACCTGCCCTGGGACAAGCTCGATGTCGTCACCTTCTCCTGGCAGAAGGTGCTGGGCGGCGAGGGCGCGCATGGCGTCCTGGTCCTTGGCCCGCGCGCGGTGGAACGGCTGGAAAGCTACACGCCCGCCTGGCCGCTGCCGAAGATCTTCCGCATGACCAAGGGCGGCAAGCTGATCGAGGGCATCTTCATCGGCGAAACCATCAACACGCCGTCCATGCTCTGTGTCGAGGACTACCTTGTCGCGCTGAAATGGGCGCAGGGGATCGGCGGCCTTCAGGGCCTGATCGCGCGGACCGAGGCCAATGCGAAAGCCGTGCGCGACTTCATCGCGGACAAGCCCTGGATTGCCGATCTGGCGGCCGATCCTGCCACGGGATCGACGACGAGCGTCTGCCTGAAATTCACGGACGCGCGCATCACCGACGGCGCGGCCTTTGCCAAGGCCGTCGCGAAGCGGCTTGAGAAGGAAGGCGTGGCGCTGGATGCCGGCGCTTACCGCGATGCGCCCCCGGGCCTTCGGATCTGGTGCGGATCGACGGTCGAGACCGCCGATGTGACCGCTCTGATGCCCTGGGTCGAATGGGCATTCACGACCGAGATCGAAGCGCTGGCTGCGGCGGCCTGAAGGGTCGCCCCCTCTCCTCCCGAATTGACTGCATATCAAGGAGCCGACTGACATGGCACCCAAAGTTCTCGTATCCGACAAGCTCAGCGAAACCGCCGTCCAGATCTTCCGCGACCGCGGGGTCGAGGTCGATTACCTGCCGGACCTCGGCAAGGACAAGGACAAGTTCCTTGAGGTGATCGGCCAGTATGACGGCCTCGCCATCCGCTCGGCCACCAAGGTCAGCGACAAGGTCCTGGCCGCGGCGACCAACCTCAAGGTCATCGGCCGGGCGGGGATCGGCGTCGACAACGTCGACATCCCGGCGGCCTCCAAGCGCGGCGTGATCGTGATGAACACGCCCTTCGGCAACTCCGTCACCACCGCCGAACATGCCATCGCGATGATGTTCGCCGTGGCCCGGCAGTTGCCCGAGGCCAGTGCCTCGACCCATGAGGGCAAGTGGGAAAAGAACCGCTTCATGGGGGTGGAGCTTTTCAACAAGACGCTGGGCGTAATTGGCGCGGGCAACATCGGCTCGATCGTCTGCGACCGGGCGCTGGGGCTCCACATGAAGGTCGCCGCCTACGATCCCTTCCTAAGCGACGAACGCGCCAAGCAGATGGGCGTGGCCAAGGTCGAACTGGACGAATTGCTGGCGCGGGCGGATTTCATCACGCTCCACGTTCCGCTGACCGACAAGACCCGCAACATCCTCTCGCGTGAGGCCATCGCCAAGACCAAGAAAGGCGTGCGCATCATCAACTGCGCCCGTGGCGGCCTTGTGGACGAAGCCGCGCTGGCCGAGGCACTGCAATCGGGCCAGGTCGCCGGCGCCGCCTTCGACGTGTTCGAGGTCGAGCCGGCCACCGCCTCGCCGCTCTTCCACCTGCCGAATGTCGTGGTGACGCCGCACCTGGGCGCCTCGACCACCGAAGCGCAGGAAAACGTGGCGCTTCAAGTGGCCGAACAGATGTCGGACTACCTCTTGACCGGCGCGGTCCAGAACGCGCTCAACATGCCGTCGGTCACGGCCGAAGAGGCCGCCGTCATGGGCCCCTGGCTGAAGCTTGCCGATCACCTGGGCGCCTTCGCCGGGCAGATGACCGATGAGCCGATCAAGGCCATCAACGTGCTTTACGACGGTACGGTCGCGGCGATGAACCTGCAGGCGCTGAACTGCGCGGCGATCGCGGGGATCATGAAGGCGCAGAACCCCGACGTGAACCTCGTCTCCGCCCCGGTGATCGCGCGGGAACGCGGCATCCAGATCTCGACCACGCGGCAGGAGAAAAGCGGCGTCTTCGACGGCTACATCAAGCTGACGGTCGTGACCGACAAGCGCGACCGCTCCATCGCGGGCACGGTGTTTTCGGACGGCAAGCCGCGCTTCATCCAGATCAAGGGCATCAACATCGACGCCGAGATCGGGGCGCACATGCTTTACACCACCAACGATGACGTGCCGGGCATCATCGGCACGCTCGGCCAGACGATGGGCGAGGCCGGCGTGAACATCGCCAACTTCACCCTTGGACGGTCGGGCGTCGGCAAGGACGCGATCGCCCTTCTCTACCTTGACGAAGAGCCCGCCCCCGCGGTGATCAAGGCGCTGGAGTCCACCGGCAAGTTCACCCAGGTCCGGCCGCTGAACTTCAACGTGGCCTGACCGCGGCACATCAAAGACGGGGCTGGCGGACAAAACGGCCTGCCAGCCCCGTCTTCTGCCCAAAAACGACGTGAACAGGTCGCCGTGAACCCAGTCGGGGCCGATGCTCTCAGGCAAATTCCGCGCTGCTGAATTCTGCCGCCGGGGGCCCCCATGAATCATCCTGACTTCGACGCTCTGCTGCGCGCCCTTGCCGATGTCTATCTAGCCGAGGGGCGCGAGGCGGCCGATCGCACCGCGCAGGCCCTGACGACCACGCCCGCGCCGGCGGCCTTCCTGCCACAGGACCCTTGCGCACTTGACGCGATGATGCGCGACCTGCTCGCGAGCTCGGCGCACCCCGCCGCGGCCGCGATCCTTGCCGCCCAAAGCCTCATTCCCTGGGGGACCAACCCGGTGGCCGACCGGATGAGCGAAACCGCCGCCGCCATCTGCGCGGTGACCACCTTGATGGGACCGGAAGGGCCGATTCCCGCGCCCGACCTCCGGCTCGGCCTCTTCTACCAGCGGCCCGATACCTATTACGCGCTTCACAACCACGACGCCGACGAAACCTATGTCATCCTGGCGGGCAGCGCGCTTTGGACCGCAGGCGACGACATCCGGGTGCGCGGACCGGGCGACTATATCCACCACCCGAGCCTGATGCCCCACGCCTTCCGGACCGGGAAGGAGGGCGTGCTTGCGCTCTGGCGCTGGAGCGGCGATGTGAACACGCATTCCTACGCCTTCTTGCCGGATGCCGCCGCCTGAAGACCGTAGCGGGAACGCTGCGTTGCAGCCCCTGTCGCACCGGGCTAGGGTCCGGGGCGAAAAGGGGGCCAAGACATGCGAACCTATGTGATCGGCGATATTCACGGCCACCGCGACAAGCTTCAGGCGGCGCACCGGCTGATTGCGAAAGACCGTGCCGAGCAAGGCGATGCGAATGCCCCGGTCGTGCATCTGGGCGATCTGGTCGATCGCGGCCCCGACAGCCGGGGGGTGGTGGATTGCCTGCTGGCGGGGCTGGAACATGGCGAGCCCTGGGTGGTGCTGAAGGGCAACCATGACCGGATGTTTTCGGGTTTTCTCGACGATCCCGACTACCACGACCCCGGCCTGCGCGCGGAACTGAACTGGACCCACCCGCGCCTGGGCGGGGCGGAAACGCTGGCCTCCTACGGGGTGACCGGCGTGGGCGAGACGTTCCTGTCCGACATCGCGGCGCAGGCGCGGCTCAAGGTTCCCGTTGCGCATCGCGATTTCCTCGCGGGGCTTGAGACCTCCTTCGCGCGGGGCCAGGCGCTCTTCGTTCACGCGGGCATCCGTCCGGGTGTTCCGGTTGAGCGGCAGACGGAAACCGACCTGGTCTGGATTCGCGCGCCCTTTCTTGAGGATACACGCGATCACGGGGTGCTTGTCGTGCATGGCCATACCCCGGTCGAGCAGGTCACCCACTATGGCAACCGGCTGAACGTCGACACCGGCGCGGGGTATGGCAAGGCGCTTTCGGCCATCGTGGTCGAGGGCCAAGTGGCCTGGCTTCTGACGCCACGGGGCCGTGTGCCGCTACGTCACGAATAACCCCGCTTTACCCGGACCTGCCCGCGTGCTTGCCTGCGGGCATGAGCCGGATCGCCCGCCCCTACTGGATCGTCGTCGCCATCCTGGCCCTGACCGGCCTCTGGCTCCTCTGGGCCGGGCGGGTGCCGATCTGCGAATGCGGCTATGTGAAGCTCTGGCACGGCCAGACGATGAGCTCGGAGAATTCCCAGCATCTGACGGACTGGTACACGCCCTCGCATATCCTGCACGGCATCCTGTTCTACGCGGCGCTCTGGCTCTTCGCGCGGCGCATGTCTTTCGGCTGGCGCCTGGTGATCGCCACGCTGATCGAGGCCGCATGGGAGATCGTCGAGAACTCCGCCTGGATCATCGAACGCTACCGGGCGGTCACGATCTCGCTCGACTATTACGGCGACAGCGTGATCAACACGCTCGCCGACATCATGGCCATGGTGCTGGGGTTTTACCTGGCGCGGGCGCTGCCGGTCTGGGCGAGCGTCCTGATCGTCATCGGGTTCGAGGCGCTGACCATGTGGGTGATCCGCGACGGGCTCGCCCTCAACATCCTGATGCTGCTTTACCCGCTTGAGGCCGTGCGGGACTGGCAAGGCGGGCTTTGAAGGCCGGGCTAAACCTGTCGGGTTAAACCTTGTTTCACGCCTTTGACCCATCCTGCCCGGGATGCGCGGGGCGGAGGCTTGGGGTGAACATCGCGGACAAGCTTGTCAGGGAAACCCGGGCCCGGCTGGCGGCCGAACGCCTGCTGGAACAGAAGAAGCGCGAACTGTTCGCGGCCAACGAACAGCTCGCGCAACACGCGCTCAACCTGTCAGACCAGATCGTCGAGCAACGCAGCTCCCTTGAAACCGCCCATTCCGAAATGCGGATCGCCCGGAACCGGCTCTGGGACGCGCTCGACACGATTCGCGACGGCTTCGCGCTTTTCGACGGCGACCTGCGGCTTGTGGTCGCGAACCGCGCCTATCTCGCTCCGTTCGAGGGGGTCGAGGGGGTCGGCCCGGGCACCAGCTACGACGCGCTCTTGCGGACGCTGGCCGAAGGCGGCATCGCGGACTTGGAGGGGATGGACGCCGACGACTGGCGCCACGACATGACCGCCCGCATGGTGCGCGAGGTCATCGCGCCCCGGGAGATCCGGCTCCTGAGCGGGCATCGCATCCGCCTGCTCGACCGGCGCTGCGACTCGGGCGACCTGGTGAGCCTTGCACAGAACATCACCCGCGCGACCGAACGGGAGGCCGAACTGCGCGACGCGCGCCAGAAGGCAGAGGCCGCAAGCCGCGCGAAGTCGACCTTCCTCGCCAACATGAGCCATGAACTGCGCACCCCCATGAACGGGATCGTGGGCATGGCGGAACTGCTTTGCGAAACGGCGCTGACCGACGAACAGCGGCTATATGCCGAAACCATCCGCTCCTCCGGCGCGGCGCTGCTCTCGATCATCAACGACATCCTCGACTATTCCAAGGCCGAGGCACAGCGATTGCGCCTGGAGGCGAAGCCCTTCGACCTCGAACATTGCCTGCATGAGGTGATGCTGCTGCTGGAACCCTCGGCGCGCGACAAGGGCCTTCGTCTGATGGTCGATTTCGACATGTTCCTGCCCACCCGCTATCTTACCGACCCGGGCCGGTTCCGGCAGATCCTCACCAACCTGATCGGCAACGCGGTGAAGTTCACCGAAAGCGGGCATGTGCTGATGCGCGTGGTCGGTATGGCCCTGGAGGGCAACGATTACGAAGTGCATGTGACGGTGGAGGACACGGGCATCGGCATCGCCGAAGAGCACCTCGACCACATCTTCGGTGAGTTCAACCAGGTCGAGGATCAGTCGAACCGCAAGTTCGAGGGCAGCGGTCTCGGCCTTGCGATCACCCGCCAGCTGGTCGGGCTGATGGGCGGGTCGGTCTGGGTCGATAGCGAGCTTGGGCAGGGGACCTGCTTCGGCTTCAAGCTGACGCTGAGGGCCGCGGAGCCCATCGTCGTCGATCATCCCGACCGCCCGATCCTTCTGCGCTCGGCCCTCGTGGTGGATGAACTGCCGATGAACCGGAAGATCATCGAGCGGCAGTTGCAGACCTATGGGTTGACCGTCACCCACTGCCGATCGGCGGCCGAGGCCCTGGCGGCCTTCGGCGGCGGCACCGGCATCGACCTCGTGCTGATCGACGAACACATCGCCCCCGTCGCTGGGCAGCCGCTGTGCGCCGCGCTCCGTGCCGCCGGGCCCAAGGTGCCACTGCTCGGTCTTTTCGCGGACCCCGCCGCGCAGGGCCTGGACCTGCCCTATGCTGGGCGGCTGCAAAAGCCCGTCCTGCGCAGCGAGCTTTACCATCACCTGCGCGCACTCTCAGTGTCGCGGGCGGCGGATCTCTCCCACGAGGCAACCGACTGCGGGGGCCGATCGGGCCGTCGGATGCGGGTCCTGGTGGCGGAGGACAATCGCACCAACCAGCTCGTGTTCACCAAGATGGTGCAGGGCTTCGACATCGAGCTTGAGTTGGCGGCCAACGGGCGGGAGGCCGTCGCACTTTGGCAAAGATTCCGCCCCGACGTGATCTTCATGGACATCTCCATGCCCGAGGTCGACGGGCGGGAGGCGACCCGGAGCATCCGTGCCCAGGAACGGGGCACCGGCGCCCATGTGCCCATCATCGCCCTCACCGCCCAGGCGCTCGACGGGGAGGAAACGGCCAGCTGCCCGGACGGGATCGACCGATACCTGAAAAAGCCGCTGCAGAAGATCACGCTGGCCGCGACATTGGCAGCCTTCCGTCCGGACGGCACCGCCGATCCGGTGCCGGGCAATCCCGCCTAACCGTCCCAGAGAACCGCGAGGAAGGCCTCGGCGAAGCGGTCGGCCTTCTGCGCGCCCATGCCGCCGATGCGCTCAAGCTCATCCCGGGTGCGGGGGCGGCTTTCGGCGATGCGGGCCAGGGTCGCGGGGTTGCAGGTCAGGAACTTGCCTGTGCCGTCAGTGCCGCGCGACAGATCCTGCTGCGCCATCATCAGCCGGTCGAAGACGCCGCCCTCGGCGCGCCCGGCCATGCGCCGCCGCGCCGGATGGGGCGCGGCATCCGGGGCGCCGGTGATCACCTCAAGAAACGCGCGGCCGTAGCTTTCCAGCTTCTTGGCGCCGACGCCGCTGATCCGCGCCATCGCGTCCAGCGTTTCGGGCCGACGCTCTGCCATCTCGATCAGGGTGCGATCGGGGAAGATCACATAGGCGGGGACGCGGGCGACCTCCGCCAGCGCGCGCCGCTTGGCCTTCAGCGCGGAGAGAAGCGGCGCGTCCTCCTCCGAGACCAATGCGCGCGCCACGGGGCCTGAGGGCGCGCGGATCGTATCGCGGCGCAGGGTGATCCCGGCCTCGCCGCGCAGGATCGGACGGGCGGCGTCGGTCATGCGCAGCGCACCGTGGCGTTCGGGATCGGGCCGGACCAGATCGTGGCCCAGCATCTGCCGGAAGATCGCCTGCCACTCCGCCTTGCCCCGATCCCGCCCGACGCCGAAGGTCGGCAAGGCATCGTGCCCGCGTTCGCGCACCTTGTCGGTCGCCTGCCCGGTGAGGATGTCGATCAGATGCCCCGCGCCAAAACTTTCGCCCGACCGGAGTACCGCGGAGAGCGCCTTGCGCACCGCCTCGGTCCCGTCGAAGAGGTCAGGCGGGCTGTCGCAAAGGTCGCAGGCCCCGCAGGGTTCGGCCTCTTCGCCGAAATAGGACAGAAGCCTGCGGCGGCGGCAGCAGGTCGCCTCCGCCAGGCCAAGAAGCGCGTTCAACCGCGCATGATCGGCCGCCTTGCGCTCTGGCGGGGCGAGGCCCTCGTCGATCTGTGCCCGTCGCAGGCGAATATCGTCGGGGCCGTAAAGCGTCAGCGTCTCGGCGGGCGCCCCGTCGCGACCGGCGCGGCCGATTTCCTGGTAATAGGCCTCGATCGATTTCGGCAGGTCGGCATGTGCCACCCAGCGGATGTCCGGTTTGTCGATGCCCATGCCGAAGGCGACGGTCGCCACCACGATCAGCCCGTCCTCGCGCTGAAAACGCGCCTCGACCTCGCGCCGGTCGTCGGGCTCCATGCCCCCGTGGTAGTGGCAGGCGACATGCCCGGCCTCGCGCAGCGCCTGGGCCAGGGTTTCGGTCTTGGCGCGCGTTCCGCAATAGACGATGCCGGACTGGCCCCGGCGGGCAGCGGCGAAGTCGAGGATCTGCCGCCGTGGCTGGTTCTTGACCGCGAAGGCGAGGTGAATGTTCGGCCGGTCGAAGCCGCGCAGGAAGGTTTCGGGCGACGTGCCGTCGAAAAGCCGCGTGACGATCTCGGCGCGCGTCTCCTCGTCGGCGGTGGCGGTGAAGGCGGCCAGCGGCACGCCCAGCGCACGGCGTAGTTCGCCGATCCTCAGGTAATCGGGGCGGAAGTCGTGGCCCCATTGGCTGACGCAATGCGCCTCATCGACCGCGATCAGTCGGGTGCCAATCCGGCGGAGAAGTGGCAGCGTGCCACCAGAGGCAAGCCGTTCGGGCGCCATGTAAAGAAGCTTCAGCCGCCCGTCGTCCAGAGCGGCGAAGACTTCCTCCGTCTCCGCCTCGGTATTGCCGGAGGTCAGCGCCCCCGCCTCGACCCCGGTTTCGCGGAGTGCCCGCACCTGGTCGCGCATCAGCGCGATAAGGGGCGAGATGACGACCGTCACCCCGTCCCCCAAGAGCGCGGGCAACTGGTAGCAGAGAGACTTGCCGCCGCCCGTCGGCATGATGGCAAGCGTGTTGCGCCCCGCGGCCACTGCCTCGACAATCTCTGCCTGGCCGGGGCGGAAGCCCGAGAATCCGAAGACGGAGGAAAGGATCTCCTCGGCGCGCTGCATCGTTGCTCTTGTCTCTGCTCGTTGTCCCGGACCCTTTCACGAAGGGCCGGGCGCGGCAAGGTTCAGTAGCCGTAGAAGAGGCCCGCGTTGTTCTGAAGCACGATGCGAATGGCGATCAGCGCGATGAAGGCCGCGAGCGGCGCAAGGTCAAAGCCCGGCGTGCGCGGCAGGAAGCGCCGGATCGGGGCATAGATCGGCTCCAGCATACCGTTCAGACCGTACCAGATCTGCGCCACAAGGGGCTGGCGGGTGTTGAGCACCTGGAAGCTGATCAGCCAGGACATGATGATATGCGCGATCATGACGAACCAGACCACGTCAAGGATCAGCGTCAGGATGTCATAAAGCGACTTCATCGGGCCTCCGGTAATTCAGGGTCGGACCACAGGTAAGCGGTCGCCGCCCGGGGCGCAACCATCTAACGCAACGTCGGGGTTGACCTTCCCCGGCGGCAGGGCGCCCATGCGCCAACGCCTTGCAGGAGCCGCCATGTATCCCTTCGTCCGCATGTTCAAGGAAAACTTCCTGGCCCGCCGCGCCGCGCCGCTTGGGCTGACGGAAACGCATGTTTCCCATCACATCTGCTGGCCCTGGGACCTGGACCCCTGGGTCGAGTTGAACAACGGCCGCACGCTGACGCTTTTTGACCTGGGCCGTCTGCCGCTGGCGATCCGCACCGGCTTGATCGGGGTTCTGGCGACAAATGGCTGGGGTATCACGGTCGCGGGCAACACGCTGCGCTACCGCCGCCGTGTCCGCATGTTCGACCGGCTGGAGATGCACAGCCGCTGCATCGGCTGGGACGCGCGCTTCTTCTACATGGAACAAAGCATGTGGCGGGGGGACGACTGCACCAGCCACATGCTGCTGCGCTCGGCCATCACCTCCGCCAGCGGCATCGTCCCGCCGGCACAGGTGCTCTCGGCGATGGGTCATGGGGTGGACAGCCCCGATCTGCCGGGCTGGGTCACCGCCTGGATCGAGGCCGACGCACAGCGCCCCTGGCCGCCCGTGCGCTGAGCCGGGCTTACTCTGAGCCGCCTTGCGCCCCCCGGCCTTTTCGGGCTTCATCAGGAAAAACCAATGGGGCGCAGCAGGCATGGCCGTTTCGGCACGCAAACGCATCTGGGGCTGGTTCTTCTTCGACTGGGCCAGCCAGCCCTACAGCACGCTTCTGTTGACCTTCATCTTCGCGCCCTATTTTGCCGAGGTCGCGCGCGCCCATTTCACCGCCGCCGGCGCAGGCCCGCAAGCCGCGGCGGCCCAAGCCCAAGCCTATTGGACCGGCGGGTTGACGGCCGCCGGGATCGTGATCGCGATCCTCGCGCCGATCCTTGGTGCGGTCGCGGACGGCAGCGGCAACCGCATGGGATGGATCCGCGGGTTCTCGGGGCTCTACATCCTCGCGGCCTTCGCGCTCTGGTGGACGGGCGCCACGGGCGGTCTTTTCTGGCCGGTGGTGTTCTTCGGCCTTGGCCTGATCGCGATGGAGTTCGCGACGATCTTCACCAACGCGCTGATGCCGCATCTGGCGGTGCGCGAAGAGCTTGGCCGTGTTTCGGGGTCGGGCTTCGCCTTCGGTTATGCGGGGGGTGTGCTGGCGCTGTTCCTGGTGCTGGGCTTCTTCGCCGAGAACGCCGAAACCGGGCGCACCTTCCTGAAGATCCCGCCGGTCCTCGGCCTCGACCCGGCGCTCAGGGAGGGGACGCGCGCCGTCGGCCCCTTCACCGCGATCTGGTACGCGCTTTTCATGATCCCCTTCTTCCTCTGGGTGGCTGAGCCGCTTCGGCCCAAGACCCATCCCGCCCGCCGGGCGCTGGCCCGGCTTTGGGACAGCCTGAAGGCGCTGCCGCGGCGCAGGAGCCTTGCGGCCTACCTTGCCTCCTCGATGTTCTACCGCGATGCGCTGAACGCGATCTATGGGCTGGGCGGGGCCTTCGCCTCGAACGTGCTGGGCTGGAGCGTCACGCAAAGCGGCACCTTCGGCGTCATCGCGGCGATCACGGCGGCGGCGGCCTGCTGGGCGGGGGGGCGGCTTGACGGCCGACTGGGGCCCAAGCCGGTCATCATCGGGTGCATCCTGGTCCTGATCGCGGTTTGCGTGACACTGATGGGCCTGTCGCGCGACACCCTCTTCGGCGTCGCCCTGGCCGAAGGATCGGCCCTGCCGGACCAGATCTTCTACCTTTGCGGCGCGCTGATCGGGGCGGCGGGCGGCGTGCTCCAGGCCTCCAGCCGGACGCTGATGGTCTATCATGCCGACCCTGACCGCGCGGCCGAGGCCTTCGGGCTTTACGGGCTCTCGGGCAAGGCGACGAGCTTTCTGGCCCCGGCGCTGATCACGGCGGCCACGGCGATGACGGGCAGCGCCCGGCTTGGCATCGCGCCGCTCATCCCGCTTCTGGGCCTGGGTCTTGTCCTGCTGATCTGGGTCGCCCCGAAAGGAGACCGCTGATGTTTCGCACCGCTATCCTGCTTCTTGCGCTTCTTGCGGCCGCGCCTGCGGATGCCCAGGACCTTGCCAACCAGCTTTTCGGGGCCAAGCGCGCGGCTGCGGCCCTGCCGCCGGAACCGATCGGTTCCTATGCCAAGGGCTGCGGCGCCGGCATGGTCCAACTGCCCGAAACCGGGCCGACCTGGCAGGCGATGCGCCTGTCGCGCAACCGCAACTGGGGCCAGCCGGAGCTTGTCGCCTATATTGAAGACCTGTCGCAGGCCGCGCAATCCGTCGGCTGGCCCGGCCTTTACATCGGCGACATGTCCCAGCCGCGCGGCGGGCCGATGACCTCTGGCCACGCCAGCCACCAGATCGGGCTCGACGCCGACATCTGGATGCTGCCGCCGCGCCGGCTGACCCTGTCGGCGGCGGAGCGGGAAAAGATCAGCTCCGTCTCGGTCCGGACCGACGACCAGACCCGGATCAACGGCAACTGGACGCCCGCGCATGGCGCGCTTTTGCGGCTGGCGGCCTCCGATCCGCGGGTGGACCGCATCTTCGTCGCCGCGGCGGTCAAGATCGAGCTCTGCCGGACCGCCACCAAGGGCGACAAGGGTTGGCTCCAGAAGATCCGCCCGCTTTATGGGCACAACACCCATTTCCACGTCCGCCTGAAATGCCCCAAGGGCGCGCGCTATTGTGAGACCCAGAAACCCACCGTGGCCGAGCTTTCCAAGGGTGGCGACGGTTGCGACGAAAGCCTGAACTGGTGGGTGACGACCTATCTTGAAGAGCTGAAGAAGCCCCCCAGCAAGGAAAAGCCCAAGGGCAAGCGCAAGAAAACCGCGCGCGAATTCACGATGTCGGACCTGCCAAAGCAATGCGCGCTCGTGCTCTCCTCGGACTGAGCGGGGCGCTTGCGGTCCTGGCGGCGCCGCTGCAGGCCGCCCCCCGCGCCGACCTGCTGGGGGCCTTCGTCTGGCGGCACGACGATCCGGACTTCGGCGGCCTGTCGTCGCTTGAGCTTGCCGCCGACGGCCTGGGTTTCCTGACCGCCTCGGACCGGGGACGGCTCTTCACCGGGCAGTTCGAGCGGGACGCGACGGGCCGGGTCATCGGTGCCCGGATCGAGAGGTCTTTCCCGCTGCGTGATCCGGAGGGTGCCCCCCTTGACGACAGCGACGCCGATTCCGAGGGCCTGGCCGTGCTGCCCGACGAGACGATCGTCGTAAGCTTCGAGGAGGACCACCGGCTGTCCTTCCAGCCGCGCCCCGACGCGCCCGCCAGGATCCGACCTGCCCCCGCGCTTTCGCTCGACTGGTGGGAAAACCAGGGGATGGAGGCGCTCGCCGCGGCGCCCGACGGGACGCTCTGGGCGCTGGCCGAGGGCGCGGTCGGGGGCGTACATGCGGTGCTGCGCTTAGCCGAAGGCGCCTGGCAGACACCCCTGGCGCTTCCGGCTGAGGGCGGCTGGCATCCCGTCGGCGCCGATTTCGGACCGGACGGGCGGCTTTATCTGCTGGAACGCGACTTCTGGCCCTTCATCGGATTCATGACGCGGGTGCTGCGCTTCGATCTGAGCGATGCGGGTCTTTCGCCCGCCACCGTCCTCTTCGAGACCCGCGCGGGCGCGTTCGACAACCTTGAGGGGCTGGCCGCCTGGCGGGACAGCACGGGCGCGATCCGCCTCACGCTGGTCTCGGACGACAACTTCCTTCCCGTTCAGAAGACCGAGATCGTGGACCTGCGGATCACGGAATGACTTGACCGCCGCGCCTTGGGCACATAAAGCCCGCCCGTTCCGGATGGGCCGGGACCAAGTCTCCGCGACCTTGTAAAAAACGGACCAGTCATGACCCGCAATCTGATCCCTGGCATTCTCGCCATGGCCGCCATCGTGGTGGCCTCGAACATCCTCGTGCAGTTCCTTTTCGGCCAATGGCTGACCTGGGGCGCCTTCACCTACCCCTTCGCCTTCCTCGTGACCGACCTGACCAACCGCCTTCAGGGCGCCGCCGCCGCCCGCAAGGTCGTCGTCGCGGGCTTCGTCATCGGCCTGATCTGCTCGCTCATCGGCAGCCAGATCATGGGCGAGTTCGGCCCCCTGGTCACGCTGCGCGTTGCCATCGGCTCGGCGCTGGCGTTCCTGCTCGCGCAGCTTCTCGACATCAGCGTCTTCAATCGCCTGCGCGAGGGAAGCTGGTGGCGCGCGCCGCTCGTCTCGACGCTCGCGGGCTCGTCCCTCGACACCGCGCTGTTCTTCACGGTGGCATTTTCGGCGTCTCTTGCGTTCATCGACCCGGCGACCGACGTGAGCTGGGCGGGCGAAACGCTGCCGCTGATGGGCGTCGGCCCGATGGTCCCGCTCTGGGTTTCGCTCGGCTTCGCCGACTGGCTGGTGAAATTGTCTTTGGCGGCTGTCGCATTGGTGCCATTCCGCATGATTGTCGGAAAATTGACCGCAAAGCTTGCGTGAAAGGTTTTGACAAACACAAAATCTGTGGCAGCCTGTGGATAACGGCAACCCAGCGAAAGGAGGTGATCCAGTGTCTAGAGTGATATTGGAGAGAGGTGTCAGGACAGTAATGGAGGCCGTGGCCTGAGGGCAAACCCGAAGGTTTCAACCCATGACTGGGCCATGCCGAACACCGGCACCCTAACTGGTCCATCTCCTTAGATCTCGGAGGGCCGCTCCAACCCGGAGCGGCCCTTTCCGTTTCCGGCCGCCACCCTTGACCCCGGGCCGCCAAGCGCCCAGAACGCCCCGCATGCTCTGGATCAATGACACCATCGCTATCGCCGACTGGGAGCTGAGCGAAAGCTTCATCCGGGCCTCCGGCCCCGGCGGGCAGAACGTGAACAAGGTGTCGAGCGCGGTCGAGTTGCGCTTTGAGGCGGAGCGCAGCCCGAACCTGACGGCGCCGGTCAAGACCCGGCTGAAACGTCTGGCGGGCCGTCGCTGGACCGAAGGCGGCGCAATCGTGATCCGGGCCGAGGAAAGCCGGAGCCAGGCCCAGAACCGGGAAATCGCGCGCGAACGTCTTGCCGAGCTGATCCGCCAGGCGCTGATCGCCCCCAAAAGGCGTATCGCGACCAAGCCGACGCTGGGCAGCCAGCGCCGCAGGCTTCAGGCGAAAAGCGAACGCAGCGCCGTCAAGGCGCTGCGTGGCAAGGTCGAGGACGAATAGTTCAGCCCTTGACGCGTTCGTTCCGCGTGGCGATCAACTTCAGGCGCAGCGCGTTCAGCCGGATGAAGCCCGCCGCGTCCTTCTGGTCGTAGGCGCCGGCGTCCTCCTCGAAGGTCACATGTTTTTCGCTGTAAAGCGAATGATCCGACCGGCGCGCGACGGTGCGGGCGGAACCCTTGTAAAGCTTCACGCGAACGGTGCCGGAGACATGCTCCTGGCTCTTGTCGATCAGCGCCTGGAGCATCTCGCGCTCCGGGCTGAACCAGAAGCCATTGTAGATCAGCTCCGCGTAGCGCGGCATGATCGAGTCCTTCAGGTGGCCCGCGCCTGCGTCCAGCGTGATCTGCTCGATGCCGCGATGCGCCTCCAGCAGGATCGTCCCGCCGGGCGTCTCGTAGACGCCGCGCGACTTCATGCCGACGAAGCGGTTTTCCACGAGGTCGAGGATGCCGACGCCATGCTTGCCGCCCAGCTCGTTGAGCTTGGTCAGGATCGTCGCCGGGCTCATCGCCGCGCCGTTGATGGCAACCGCGTCACCCTTTTCGAAGGTGATCTCCACGAATTCCGGCGTATCGGGGGCGTCCTCGGGCCGGGTGATGCGCTGCAGGACGTATTCGGGCGCCTCCTCGGCCGGGTTTTCCAGAACCTTGCCTTCGGAGGAGGTGTGCAGAAGGTTCGCGTCGACCGAGAACGGCGCCTCGCCGCGCTTGTCCTTGGCGATCGGGATCTGGTTCGCCTCGGCGAATTCCAGAAGCTTGGTGCGGCTGGTCAGATCCCATTCCCGCCAGGGAGCGATCACCTTGATATGAGGGTTCAGCGCATAGGCCGAAAGCTCGAACCGGACCTGGTCGTTGCCCTTGCCGGTCGCGCCGTGGGCCACCGCATCGGCGCCGGTCATCTCCGCGATTTCCACCAGCCGCTTGGAGATCAGCGGCCGCGCGATCGAGGTGCCCAGCAGGTAGAGCCCTTCGTAAAGCGCGTTGGCGCGGAACATCGGGAAAACGAAATCGCGCACGAATTCCTCGCGCACGTCCTCGATATGGATGTTCTCGGGCTTGATCCCCAGAAGCTCGGCCTTCTTGCGGGCGGGGTCAAGCTCCTCGCCCTGACCGAGGTCGGCGGTGAAGGTCACGACTTCGCAGCCGTATTCGGTCTGAAGCCATTTCAGGATGATCGAGGTATCGAGACCGCCGGAATAGGCAAGGACGACTTTCTTCGGGGCAGACATGGGGCAGCCTCATTCAATGAGTCAATTCGGCTGCCGTTTATTGGGTTTCCGCGTGCCGGGCAAGGGCGGAGGGCCGCAGAATGCCAAACAGCGGTCAGGCGCTGATGCCGAGCACCGTTCGGATCAGTTCCACCGCCTCCGGAGAAAGGGTGCGCCCGTTGGAGGCCGCAGCCAGCGCAATCGCCTCGTTCTCGATCGCGGCATTCAGCACCGTCTTATCGATGTCGCCCTGATCGTAAGCGGCCTGCGCCTCGATCGTCGCTTCGGCGGCGGCAAGATAGGTGCGGTAGCGCCCGATCTGGCTGCGCTTGCTGGCCCGCGCCAGCGCCGAGGAATCCGCGATGACCGCCTCCAGCGCCTTCAACTCCGAGGCCAGCAGTCCATAGTTCGCGGTGACAGAGATCTTGATGGACTGGACCGACGCGGCCTTCGCCTTGCCCTTGGCCTTTCCGTTGTTCCCGTTGCTGCCCTTGCCGTTGCCACCAGCATTCCCGCCGCCGTTACCACCCCCGTTTCCGCCGCCGTTTCCGCCGCCGTTGCCGCCATCGTTCTTCGCATAGGCGGCATCGAGGCCGGCCAGCGAGGCGATCGGAGCAAGCGGGCCGCCAAGCAGGGCCGCGATGGCAAGCGCCGTGAAGAGGGTCTTTGGAAGTCCAGCAGACATGGTATCCACCGATGGTGCGCCCGGAGGGGCAAATTGGTTGATTTCCCCTGAATGAAGCCAGAGCGACTTGTCAAAAATAAGGCAAAGTCGGGCCAACCATCGGCGCTTCGCAAGATCGCACGTCGCTGCGCATCCCCGATCGGGCTTGACATCGCCGCCACCGGATGCGGCAAAGGGCGCGCTTTTCGCCATTCGGGATACCGGACCGTGACCTCCTTTACCGATCGTGCCGTCGAAACGGCCAATTCCCTGCGCGCCTTGTTTCCCGAGACGCCCCTGCAGTTGAACGTTCACCTTTCGCAGCGCTACGGGGCCGAGGTCTTCCTCAAACGGGAGGACCTGACACCGGTGCGCAGCTACAAGCTGCGCGGCGCCTTCAACGCGATGCGCAAGGTTCTGGCGCGCGACCCGGGCCAGCGGCATTTCGTCTGTGCCTCGGCAGGCAATCACGCGCAGGGCGTGGCCTATGCCTGCCGCCATTTCGGCGTGTCCGGCACCGTCTTCATGCCCGTCACCACACCGCAACAGAAGATCGACAAGACCCGCGCCTTTGGCGAGGGCAATATCGAGATTCGCCTGACCGGCGACTATTTCGACCAGACGCTGGCGGCCGCGCAGACCTATTGCCGGGATGTCGGCGCCTGGTTCCTCTCGCCCTTCGACGACGAGGACGTGATCGAGGGTCAGGCGAGCGTCGGGGTGGAGATCCTGGACCAGCTCGGCCGCGCGCCGGATCTCGTGATCCTGCCCGTGGGGGGCGGGGGCCTCTCGGCAGGCGTCACCTCCTACCTGCGGGACGCCGCGCCGGCCACGCAGATCCGCTATGTCGAGCCTGCGGGCGGGGCGAGCCTTGCCGCCGCCATTGTCGCGGGTGCCCCGGTCACGCTGAAACGGATCAACAGCTTCGTCGATGGCGCGGCGGTCGCGCGCGTCGGCGCGCTGACCTTCGAGCGCCTGAAAGGCGCCAGGCCCGAACAGGTTCTGGCCGCCCCGGAAGACCGCATCTGCATCACGATGCTGGAGATGCTGAACGTCGAAGGCATCGTTCTGGAACCCGCCGGGGCCTTGTCCGTCGATGTGCTGCCCGAGCTTGCCGAGGAGATCGCCGGCAAGACGGTGGTCTGCGTGACTTCGGGCGGCAACTTCGACTTCGAGCGCCTGCCCGAGGTCAAGGAACGCGCCCAGCGCTTCGCAGGGCTGAAGAAATATTTCATCCTGCGCATGCCGCAGCGCCCTGGCGCCCTGCGGGAATTCCTGGAAATGCTAGGCCCGGACGACGATATCGCCCGCTTTGAGTATCTGAAGAAGTCGGCGCGCAACTTCGGTTCCGTCCTGATCGGGATCGAAACCAACGCGGCGGAGAATTTTGTCCGGTTCTGCGAAAAGCTTGACGCGGCGGCCTTTGTCTACCGTGACATCACCGAGGACGAAACGCTCGCCGAATTCCTGATCTAGGCGACCGAGCTTCGCCCCGCCTCCGACGCAAGACCCGCCATGAAGGCGGCCCGCGATCGCACGTAGATTTCGATCACCGCGCCGATATCGACAGCGGCCGCTTCGCCGTGGGCGGCCTGACGCTCGCCTTCCTGGCAGATGGCGCCGAAATCGACGAATCCGAGGTTCCAGGCGCCGCCCTTGAGGAAGTGCAGGTCCTGCTCGAAATGCCGCG
Organism: Albidovulum sediminicola; assembly: GCF_025751575.1. GTDB lineage: Bacteria > Pseudomonadota > Alphaproteobacteria > Rhodobacterales > Rhodobacteraceae > Albidovulum > Albidovulum sediminicola. The sequence goes on from NZ_JAOWLA010000001.1 coordinate 92,755, forward strand.
GCTCTGGGCTGGCGCGCAGGCGCGCGATCACGGATTCCACCTCGTCGAGGAAAAGCTCCACGACCTCGTCGAAGCTTTCATCCCCTATCTCAGCCCTGAGGCTGCTCACCCGTGCCCAGTCGATCATCGCACCCGCCCCTTCGCTTCCCCGCGTCAAGGGTAGCAACGCAGGTGTTGATGCCCGGTTAACGATCGGAGGCCAAAGGCGATTCAGCCCGCGTTAACGCGGCGGCGGTTAGGCTCGGGGCCGCATTAGACGCCTGGTCCTTTCGTGAATTCAGCCCTTCCACAGACAGCACGCGGCGTTTCGGTGGCCGCTTCTTCCGCCGCGACGGCACGCCGGATTCTGGTCGTCGATGACAGCCGCGTGCAGCGCAAGATCCTGGCAAGCCAGATCGCCCGCGCGGGCCATGACGTCATCGAGGCCAGTTCCGCCGAGGAGGCGCTGGAGATCTGTCGCGCCGGGGCGCCGGATCTCGTGATCTCGGACTGGATGATGTCCGGGATGAGCGGGCTGGACTTTTGCCGGTCCCTGCGCGCGCTGCCCTCGGACAGCTACGTCTATTTCATCCTGCTGACGTCCAAGACCGAGACGGCCGAGGTGGCGCTGGGCCTCGACATCGGGGCTGACGACTTCCTCACGAAGCCCGTGTCAGGCGACGAGCTCAGGGCCCGCATCGTCGCGGGCGAGCGGATCCTTCGCATGGAACGCGAACTGAAGGACAAGAACCGCCTTCTGGAAACGACGTTGGGCAAGCTTCAGCTGCTTTATGATTCGATCGACCGCGACCTGATCGAGGCGCGAAAGCTTCAGCAAAGCCTGGTGCGGGAACGCTTCCGCCGGTTCGGCCCGGCCGAGGTGACCTTGCTGCTGCGTCCCTCGGGTCACGTTGGCGGCGACCTTGTGGGCTTCTTCCAGATCGCGGAGGGGCGGATTGGCGTCTTTTCGATCGACGTCTCGGGCCATGGGATCACCTCGGCGTTGATGACCGCGCGGCTCGCGGGCTTCCTGTCGGGAAACACGCCCGAACAGAACCTCGCGCTTGTGCCGGCAGAAAGGGGCTATGGTGCGCGGCCTCCGGGGGAGCTTGCCGGGCTCCTGAACCGGATCGTCCTGCGCGAAATGCAGACCGAGACCTACTTCACGCTCGCCTATGCCGACATCGACCTGGTCACAGGCCGCGTCGGGCTGGTCCAGGCCGGGCATCCGCACCCCGCCGTCCAGCGCCGCGATGGCCGGGTGGAGTTCGTGGGCGCGGGCGGCCTTCCCATCGGCCTGATCGAATGCGCGGGCTATGAGACGACCGAACTCGCGCTTGCGCCGGGGGACCGGCTGTTCCTGATGTCCGACGGGATCTCTGAGGCACCGGGGCCGGATGGCGGCCAGCTTGGGCCCGGCGGCCTGGCCGAGATCCTGACGGCCTGCCGCAACCTTCGCGGCGATGCGTTCATGGCATCGCTGATGATGCGGCTCGAAGCCTGTTCGGACGGGGAGTTCCCGGACGACGTGTCGGGTGCCCTGATCGAGTTCGTGGGCCGCGCTCAGCCCTGAGCGCGCCCGATTGCCCGCGCAAGGAAGTGGCGGTCGCCCTCGTTGTCCAGGATGCGGACGGCGTCGCGGGCGGGCACCCACAGCGCCTGGTGGCCGGGCTCCAGCGGCGGGCCAAGGCGCCGGACCGGGCGGGCGAGGTAGATGGTGCAGAGCTTCTCGGCCCATTTGTCGTATTCGGGCATGTAGGTGAAGCGGCGGAAGGCCCCCAGCCGGCGCGGCGCGGCCATCGACCAGCCGGTCTCCTCATAGACCTCCCGGTGAAGGGCGCGCAGCGGCGATTCGCCGGGGTCCACGCCGCCGCCGGGCAGCTGGAATTCGGGCTCCGGTTCGGCCTGATGCGTGATCAGCACGTCCCCGCCGAGCGCCAGGACCGCGTAAACACCGTGCCGGATGCGATATTTCTGATCGGCCCGTACCGCTTCGCCGAAACGCCTGATCATGCCCGCCCCCTTGGCGCACAGGTTGCCGTCCCCATATGGAAGCGGTATGCCAAGGCCTCGGCCAAAAGGAAACCCCATGACAAGCCTGTCGCAGATCGTCTGGGACGATACAGTCCTGCCTTTTCAACTCGACCGCTCCGATATCCGGGGACGGGTCGCGCGCCTTGACGGGGTGCTCGAAAGGGTGCTGAGCCAGCATGACTACCCCGCCGCCGTCGAGGCGCTGGTGGCAGAAGCGGCGCTTTTGACCGCGCTCATCGGCCAGACGATCAAGCTCAGGTGGAAGCTCTCGCTCCAGATCCGGGGCGACGGCCCGATCCGCATCATCGCGACCGATTACTACGCCCCCGCAAGCGACGGCGCCCCGGCGCGGATCCGCGGCTGGGCCAGTTTCGACGCCGAACGCGTCGTGCCCGATGGCCATGCCTTCAGCCAGATCGGCAAGGGCTATTTCGCGATCCTGATCGACCAGGGCGCGGGCAATGTGCCCTACCAGGGGATTACGCCGATCGCCGGCAGGTCGCTGGCGGCCTGCGCCGAGACCTATTTCGCGCAGTCCGAACAGCTGCCCACGCGGTTTTCGCTGGCCTTCGGCCGGTCGCGTCTGCCGGGGCAGGACGAACACTGGCGTGGCGGCGGCGTGATGCTTCAGCACATGCCCAAGGCCTCACCGCTGGTCGCGCGCGACGATGCGACGGGCGAGGGCGGCCTGCTGGCGGCGCGCGACATCCTTGAGGGCGAAGAGGGCGACAACTGGAACCGGGCCAACCTGCTGCTCGACACTGTCGAGGAGCTGGAACTGATCGGCCCCTCGGTCCAGCCCACCGACCTTCTGGTCCGGCTGTTCCATGAGGAGGGGCCGCGGGTCTTCGACGCGCAGGCGGTCCAGTTCGGCTGCACCTGCTCGGCCGACAAGGTCCGCGAAAGCCTGTCGATCTATTCGGCCAAGGACATCGCGCATATGACCACGAACGAGGGGATCGTGACGGCGGACTGCCAGTTCTGCGGCGCGCATTACGAGTTCGATCCCACAACCCTGGGGTTCGAGGCGCAGGAGCGTCGGGATGACAACGCCTGACCCCTTGCCCGGTCTTGTGGCCGCACTCGGGATGCCGGGGCGGCCGACATCCGACTATGACCTCAACCCCGGAACGGTCTTGCCGGAGGGGCGGCTGCTGAAACCGGCGGCCGTCCTCGTGCCGTTTCAGGCCGGGCCGTCCGGGCCCGAGATCATCCTGACCAAGCGCGCCTCGCATCTGAAGCACCACGCGGGGCAGATCGCCTTTCCCGGCGGCAAGGTCGATGCGACCGATGCCGGGCCCGTGGACGCCGCGCTGCGCGAGGCGCAAGAGGAGATCGGCCTGGCGCGCGGCAACGTGGCGGTGCTGGGCACGACCGAGGCCCATGAAACGGTTACCGGGTTCACGGTGACGCCGGTCCTGGGGCGCATCCTTGCCCCCTTCGATCCGCGACCCGAGGCCGGCGAGGTCGAGGAGGTCTTTGCGGTGCCGCTTGCGCATCTGGCCGATCGGGCGAATTACCGCATCGAGGGGCGTCGCTGGCGCGGCCAGTGGCGGCGCTATTACGCGGTCCCCTACGGCCCCTATTACATCTGGGGCGCGACCGCGCGTATCCTGCGCGCGCTGGCAGACCGGCTGGACACATGAGGATCACATGAGGATCAGCGGCGACTGGTTCGAGGCGGCGCATGTGCAGCGCGTCCTGGCCCTGCTGAGCGACGCGGGGCATCAGGCCTATGTGGTCGGCGGCTGCGTGCGCAACGCGCTGCTGTCACAGCCGGTCGCGGATATCGACATCTCCACCGATGCCGTGCCCGAACGTGTCGTGGATCTGGCGCGGGCCGCGGGGCTCAAGGCGGTCCCGACCGGGATCGAGCATGGCACCATCACCGTCGTGGCCGATGGCGTGGGCCATGAGGTCACGACCTTCCGCCGCGACGTGGAAACCGACGGGCGGCGCGCGGTGGTGGCCTATTCCACCCGGATCGAGGAGGACGCGGCACGGCGCGACTTCACCATGAACGCGCTTTACGCCGACGCCTCGGGCCGGGTTATCGACCCGATGGGCGGTCTGGAGGATCTGAAGGCCCGGCGCGTGCGCTTCGTGGGGGATGCCGACCAGCGCATCCGCGAGGACTACCTGCGCATCCTCCGGTTCTTTCGCTTTCATGCCTGGTACGGCGACGCGGACGAGGGGCTGGACCCCGCGGGATATGCCGCCTGCGCGGCCAATGCGGCGGGAATGGAGGCGCTTTCGCGCGAACGGATCGGGCATGAGATGCGCCGGCTTCTGGCCGCGCCCGATCCGTCCCAGGCCGTGGCGGCCATGCAGGCCGCGGGCATCCTGGCGCTGGTCCTGCCCGGCGCCGACGCGCGGGCACTGGCGCCGCTGGTGCATCTGGAACCGCCCTATGCGCCGGACTGGCTGCGCCGCCTGATGGTGCTGGGCGCCGCAGGTCCGGAAGAACGGCTCCGGCTTTCCCGGGCCGAGGCGCGGCGGATCGAGCTGCTCCGTTCGGCCCTGTCGGGCGCGGAACCCCCGGCGGTGACCGCCTACCGCAGCGGCGCGGAAATCGCCCGTGACGCGGTCCTGATCACCTCAGCATCGCTGGGCCAGCCGCCGCCCGCCGGGTGGGAGGATGCGGTTGCAAAAGGCGCGGGCGCGGTCTTTCCGCTCAGGGCGGCGGACTTAATGCCCGCCTATTCCGGCCCGGACCTCGGCGCACGTCTGCGCGCGCTGGAGGACCGATGGATCGCCTCCGGGTTCGAATTGTCACGGGAACAATTGCTGGCTTGAAGCTTTCCGCCCACCCGACAACACTTTGCCTTCCGATCCTGGTCCGAGTCTTGCGATGACACCCGAAACCTTCCTTGCCCTTCTTGCGCTCGCCGCCGGGACGCTGTTCACGCCGGGGCCCAACAACGCGATGCTGGCGGCCTCCGGGGCCACTTTCGGCTTTCGCCGGACGGTTCCACACCTGCTGGGCGTTGCGATCGGCTTTCCCGCGATGGTGCTGATCGTCGGACTCGCGTTGGGAGGCCTCTTCCAGACAAGCACCATCATCCAGGAAACGCTGCGCTGGGGCGGGGCTGCGCTTCTGCTGTGGATCGCCTGGAAGATCGCGCTGTCGGGCCGGGTCTCGGTCGGGCGCGGGTCGGGCCGTCCGATGGGATTTCCCGCCGCCGCGGCGTTCCAGTGGATCAACCCCAAGGCCTGGGTCATGGCGATTGCCGCGACCTCCCAATTCGTGACCGGCCCGGCACCGGCTTTCGCGGCCGCCGTCGTCGCGCTGACGTTCCTTTGCGGCGGGCTGATGTCATCGGCGACCTGGACGCTTGCCGGCCAGGCGATCGCGCGCTTCATGACCTCCCCCGCCCGGCGGCGGATCTTTAACCTGAGTATGGCGGGGCTGATCGTTCTGTCCGTCGCGCAACTTCTCTGGCACTGACATTTCCCTTTCGCCCGCCTCGGGATATACCGGGAGGGACTTCGAAAAGGCTGTTTCATGTTCCGGTTCTTCGAGAACCTTGTTGATCCCTATGTGGCCTACGAGGAAAAGGATGCGCCCCCGCGCCGCCTGCTTGCCTTCCTGCGCGATTACGCCCGGCCGTTCCGCAAGGTCTTCGCCGCCGCCATCGCGGTCAAGGTCGTGACCGCCCTGACCGAGGTCGGGCTTCTGTGGTACATGGGGCGGATCGTGGACTTTCTGGCGGGCGAGGAGCCGCGCGCGGCGCTGGCGGCGCATTGGATGGAACTGACCGCCGCCGCCGTCTTCGTCCTGGTCCTGCGCCCTTTCATAGCAGGTCTGGACGTGGCGCTTCTGCACAACACCATCGTGCCGAACCTGCGCACGCTGGTCAGCTGGCGGGCGCATCGGCACATCCTGCGCCAGCCGGTCGGCTGGTTCGAGAACGACTTCGCCGGGCGCATCGCGAACCGGGTCATGCAGACCCCCCCGGCAACCAGCGATGCGGTCTTCCAGCTTCTGGACGCCCTGGCCTTCGCCTTCACGACCTTCCTGGGGTCGGTCGCGCTTTTGTCGGCGGTCGACGCGCGGCTGATGGTGCCGCTGGTGGTCTGGTTCCTGGGCTATGTGCTTTTGCTGCGCGTTTCGGTATCGCGCGTCGCACCGGCGGCGCAGGCAGCCTCGGGCGCGCGCTCGGCGGTGACGGGGCGGATCGTGGACAGCTATGCCAATATCCATTCCGTCAAGCTCTTCGCCCATGACGACCGCGAAATCGCCTATGCCGGAGAGGCGATCGAGAACGCGCGGATCGCGCTGCAGCGGGAAATGCGCATCATCACGCGGATGGACATTCTGCTGACCGCGCTGAACGGGGCGCTGATCGTGGGGCTTTCGGCGCTGGCGGTCTGGCTCTGGTACGCCGGCACGGCCAGTATCGGGATCGTCGCGGTCGCGACGGCCATGGCGCTCAGGCTCAACAACATGACCTACTGGATCATGTGGGCCTCGACCGCGCTGGTGCAGGCATTGGGCACCGTCGCCGAGGGGATGGAGACCATCGCCCAACCGATCGGCCTGGTGGACCGCGCCGGTGCGCGCGCGCTTGACCTGCGCGAGGGGCGGATCGAAATCCAGGGTCTCAGCCATCACTACGGGCGCGGGTCGGGCGGGCTTGCGGCGATCGACCTGACCATCCGGCCCGGCGAAAAGGTCGGGATCGTCGGGCGCTCCGGCGCGGGCAAGTCGACGCTGGTCAAGCTTCTGTTGCGTTTCTACGACGCCGAGGCGGGCACGATCCGGATCGACGGGCAGGACATCGCCTGCCTCACACAGGCCAGCCTGCGGCGCCATATCGGGATGGTGCAGCAGGAAACCAGCCTCCTGCACCGCTCGGTGCGCGACAACATCCTTTACGGGCGCCCCGAGGCAACCGAGGCCGAGATGATCGAGGCCGCCAAACGCGCCGAGGCGCATGAGTTCATCGAGGCCCTGCGCGACCCTGCCGGGCACGGCGGCTACGATGCGCAGGTCGGTGAGCGCGGCGTGAAGCTTTCGGGCGGCCAGCGCCAGCGGATCGCGCTGGCGCGGGTGATCCTGAAGGACGCCCCGATCCTTGTGCTGGACGAAGCGACATCGGCGCTCGACAGCGAGGTCGAGGCCGCGATCCAGAACACGCTATATGGCGTGATGGAGGGCAAGACCGTCATCGCCATCGCACATCGCCTCTCCACCATCGCGCGGATGGACCGTATCGTGGTTCTGGAAGACGGCAGGGTTGCGGAAGAGGGCAGCCATGCCCAGCTTCTGGCCATGAAGGGACTTTACGCACGCTTCTGGGACCGCCAGTCGGGTGGCTTCATCGGCCTGGACGATCACAACGAAGGGACGGCGGGATGAAGCTGGCCACATTGTTCGATGCCTTCGCGCCCGCGGACGGGGCGCCGCCGAACCGGCTTCTGCCGTTCTTCGGCTGGTGCCTGTCGGGGTCCTGGCCAACGCTGATGCTCGCCGCCGCAGCCTCTTCGGTCGCCGGCGTGATGGAGGTCGTCACCGCCTTCTTCCTGGGCCAGGTCATCGACGCGGCCAATGCCTCGGGGCCGGAGAGCTTCTTGACCGACAACATCTGGATGATCGCCGGGATCGTGGTCTTCTTCGTGATCCTGCGGCCGCTCGCGTTCGGGGCGTCCTCGGCGGCGAACTCCATCGCGGTCGGGCCGAACCTGACGCCACTCGTGCTGTCGCGGCTGCACCGCTGGACGATGGGGCAGGCGGTCACCTTCTTCGACAACGACTTCGCAGGACGCATCGCGCAAAAGCAGATGCAGACCGCCCGCGCCGTCACCGATGTCGCGACCGAATTCATCAACACGGTGTGCTTCGCGCTCGCCTCGCTCATCGGGTCGGCGATCTTCCTCCTGGCAATCGACTTCTGGGGCGCGCTCTCGCTCTGCGTCTGGATTCTGGCCTATGCCGGGCTGATCCGCTTCTTCATTCCACGCGTCCGGGTGAACTCCGCCGCGCGGGCAGGGGCGCGGGCCATGGTCTCGGGCCAGGTCGTGGACACGATCACCAACATCAAGACGGTCAAGCTTTTCGCCCATGCGGAGCATGAGGACCGCGCGGCGCTCTCGGCCATGCGCGTCTTCCGCGAACGCGCGCTGGAGTTTGGCGTGATCTCCGCCTGGTTCCGGCTGGCGCTGATGACGCTGGCCGGATCGCTGCCGGTGATCCTGGTGGGCGGGACGCTGGTGCTGTGGAGCCATGGGCAGGCCACCGCCGGCGACATCGCGGCCTCTGGTGCCATCGCGATCCGCATCGCACAGATGACCGGCTGGGTCAGCTTCACGCTGATGGCGATCTATTCGAACGTGGGCGAGGTCGAGGACGGGATGCGGACGCTCACGCCGCCCCATACCCTGACCGACGCGCCGGGCGCGGTCACGCTGCCGCGCTCGACCGGCGAGGTCACCTTCGACCATGTGAGCTTCGCCTATGGCCGCCGGATCGGCGGGGTCGAGGATATCTGCCTGAAGATCCGGCCGGGGGAAAAGATCGGCATCGTCGGCGCTTCGGGCGCGGGCAAGTCGACGCTGGTCGCCTTGCTTCTGCGGCTTTACGACACCGAAAAGGGCCAGGTTCTGGTCGATGGCCAGGATGTACGCACGGTCACGCAAGAAAGTCTGCGCCGGCAGATCGGGATGGTCACGCAGGAAACCGCGATGTTCAACCGGTCCGCGCGCGAAAACATCCTCTACGGCCGGCCCGACGCGACCGAGGAGGAGATCGTCGCCGCGGCCAAGGCCGCAGAGGCGGACGAGTTCATCACCACCTTGATCGATCACAAGGGCAAGACGGGCTATGACGCCCAACTGGGCGAACGCGGCGTGCGGCTTTCGGGCGGGCAGCGGCAACGGATCGCGCTCGCCCGCGCCTTCCTGAAGGATGCCCCGATCCTGGTCCTGGATGAGGCGACCTCGGCGCTCGACAGCGAGGTCGAGGCGCAGATCCAGGAGGCGTTGAACCGGGTGATGCGGGGCAAGACGGTGCTGGCCATCGCGCACCGGCTTTCGACCATCGCGGCGATGGACCGGATCATCGTCCTTGACCGCGGCCGCATCGTCGAGGTTGGCAGCCACGACAGCCTTCTGGCGCGCGGGGGGCTTTACGCGCGCTACTGGAACCGGCAATCCGGTGGTTTCATCGGAACCGAGGAGGAGGCAGCGGAGTGAAGCTGACGGTCGAACGCCTGGGCCATCTGGGCGACGGCATCGCTGCGGGCCCGGTCTTCGTCGCGGGCGCATTACCCGGCGAGGTTGTCGAGGGCGAGGTCGCGGAGGGTCGCATGGCAGCGCCCCGCATCCTGACGCCCTCGGCGGACCGGGTGAAGCCCGCCTGCCCGCATTACCGCGCCTGCGGCGGGTGCAGCCTGATGCATGCCACCGACGATTTCGTCGCGCGGTGGAAGACCGAAGTCGTGCGCACCGCGCTGGAGGGGCAGGGCCTCGACGCCCCGATCCGGGGCATCGTGACCTCTCCGCCGCGCTCGCGCCGCCGTGCCGCGCTGTCGGGACGGCGGTTGAAGAAGGGGGTTGTGGTGGGGTTCCACGGCCGCAGCTCCGACACCGTCGCCGCGATCCCCGAATGCCGGTTGCTGCGGCCGGAGATTCTGGCCGCGATCCCGGCGATGGAGGAGGTCACGGTCGCAGGGGCCTCCCGCAAGGGGGAACTGTCACTGACCGCGACGCTGACCGAGGGCGGAATCGACCTGGCCGTCAGCGGCGGCAAACCGATGGACCCGGATCTTTTCGCAGCACTTGCCGCGATCGCCGGGACGGCCGGCTTCGCCCGCCTGACCTGGGAGGGGGAGACCGTCATCTCCGCCCGCCCGGCCCTGCAACGCTTCGGCCGCGCGCGCGTCGCGCCGCCCGCCGGCGGATTTCTTCAGGCGACGGGCGAGGGCGAGGCGGCACTGCTCGCGCTCGTGACGGAGGCGATCGGACCCGCGCGGCGGATCGCGGACCTTTTCGCGGGCTCCGGCACCTTCGCGCTGCCGCTTCTGGAGCGCGCCGAGGTCCATGCCGTCGAGGGGGAGGCCCCAGCCATCGCGGCGCTGACGGCGGCCTGGCGCCAGGCCGAAGGCCTGCGCCGCCTGACGGCGGAGACGCGGGACCTGTTCCGCCGTCCGCTGATGCCCGATGAGCTGGCCGCCTTCGACGCCGTGGTGATCGACCCGCCCCGCGCGGGGGCCGAAGCTGAGGCGGCGGAGATCGCGAAATCCGCCGTTCCGGTGATCGCGGCGGTGTCCTGCAACCCGGTGACCTTCGCCCGCGACGCACGAATCATGGTGGCGGGCGGCTACGCCATCGACTGGGTCGAAGTGGTCGATCAGTTCCGCTGGTCGCCGCATGTGGAGCTTGTGGCCCGACTGTCACGGCCCGGCGGTCGGATGTAGGCGGAAATTTGCGCACTTCCCGGCACATCGCAACGGGTGTATCACGCAGGAAAACATCTGAGGCAGGACAGACGATGAAGGCTATCGGTGCAGGCTTGGCGGTCGTTGCGGCAATGACCCTGTCGGCCTGTGAGAAACCCAAGTTCCGCAGCTATGACGGCCCGGAGGTCACGCAGATCCTGGTACTGAAGGACAAGCGGACCATGTACCTTCTGAACGGCAACCGCCCGCTGAAGACCTATGAGGTGGCGCTGGGCGGCGATCCCGTTGGCGACAAGAAGATCGAGGGCGACATGAAGACGCCTGAGGGCGCCTATGTCATCAACCGCCGCAACCCCAATTCCGCCTATCACCTGTCGCTCGGTATCTCTTATCCCAATGCACGGGACGTGGAGGAGGCGAAGGCGCTGGGCAAGCCACCCGGCGGCGACATCTTCATTCACGGCCGCGCGGGCAAGAACCGCGGCACCAGCCCGGACTGGACCGCCGGCTGCATCGCGGTCACCGACGATGAGATCGAGGAAGTCTATTCCATGGTCCGGACCGGAACCCCGATCTACATCGCACCATGAAAAAGGCGGCCAGTGGCCGCCTTTCTTTTCAATCTCCTAGACGCCGGTCACCAGCGTCCACCAAAGCTTTCCGCCCGGTTCCTGGAACCAGGCGAAACCGACTTGCCGCGCCGCCGGATCAAGGACCACGGCGCGGGTGTCGGGCACGTCCATCCAGGCCGAAAGCGTCTCGATCTCGGTCTCGTAGGTCTCGGAGATGTTTTCGCCGAGCAGCTGGCCCGCATAGCCCGAACGGCGGACCCGTTCGACCGGGGAGGATCCGTCGGAGCCGAAATGCCAGGGGCGGTTCTGGACCGACATGTCGCGCGAATGGGTCGCGGCGGCGGCCGTCAGCTCGGCGTTCAGCGCCAGCGGCGGCACCCCGGCGGCGGCACGCAGCGTGTTGATCGAGTCAACCATTGAATAGGTCACACGCGAGTCGTCCGCGGCCTTGATCAGATAGACCTTCGGCAGCGGCTTGCCGTCCGGGCCGCGCTGCACCGGCGGCGGCGTACAAGCGGAAAGCAACAGGATCGCGATTGGAATAAGTCCGAGTGGACGTATCATCTGGGTGGTTCCCTGGTTCTACGGTCCCCTTCTTTACAGGCTCCGCCCCGGCGCTTCAAACCACATCTGCAGCGATCGGCGGATAGCCGACGACGACGCTGTCTGGGTCGCTGACAGGGGCGTGAGTTGCCGAACACCGAAAGCAAGAGTAGGTTCCCGCGCATCCCGGCGCCCCGAGGCGCCCAACCACCAAGGAGACCGACATGAGCTCCGATAAGCTAGGCAGGCTTGATCGACGCAGCTTTCTGGGCGCCGCCGCGTTTCTGGGCGCCGTGGCCGCTACCCCCGTGCGCGCGCAGTTCGGCGCCGAGACGACCGAATATGAGTCCGACCCGTCCTCGAACTTCCGCCGCAACATCTCCAGCTTCCGCGCGCTGGACTGGCGGCCGTATTTCGACAACACCCGCGGCGGCGCGATCCTGGTGGACATCACCTCGCGCGCGCTGCACTTCTGGTCCGAGGACCAGTCGACCTACCGCCTCTTTCCGACCAGCGTGCCGCTGACCGAGGACCTGACCCGGCGCGGCCGCACCCAGATCGTGAAGAAGGTCGTCGGCCCCGAATGGCGCCCGACGCCCGCGATGCGCGAACGCAATCCGGAATGGCCGGAATACGTACCGCCGGGCCCCGACAACCCGCTGGGGACCCACGCGCTCTACCTTTCGTGGGAGTTCTACCGGATCCACGGAACCCATGACACGCGCAAGATCGGGCGTCGGTCCTCGAACGGCTGCGTGGGCCTCTACAACGAGCACATAGCGGAACTTTTCGGGCTGACGAAAATCGGTACGCAGGTGTTGCTTATTTGACGACAGGCCTGAAAGCTTTGTGCTCACTGCATGAGGGGCGTTGCAAAATTTTGCCCTTTTGAGTTAGTGAGCGATGCGAGGTACTGAATGAATGCCCGGGCATCCTCATGAAAACTGCGCCGGGTGAACTTGGAGACTCTCAAATGAAAAAGCTTGCTCTTGCTGCTGCCCTCTCGATCGCCGCGACCTCCGCGTTCGCTGGCGGCATGGCTGAACCCGTCATGGAACCGGCTCCGGTTGTCGAGGAAGCTTCCTCGTCGGCTGGCGGCATCATCGTTCCGCTGCTGCTCCTGGTCCTCGTTGCCGCTGCGGCTTCGAACTGATCCGGAAAGCTATCAGGAAAAGGGCGGTGGTACTCCACCGCCCTTTTTCTTTTTTCGGGCCCAGCTTTTTCAGGCCCAACCCGCAAGGTTGTCACCGATGACAGCCATCAGCGCATCGATATGCGCCGCGTCGTCGTTGAGGCATGGGATATAGGTGAAGCTTTCGCCCCCGGCGTGCTCGAACGCCTCGCGAATCTCTCCCTGAATCTCCTCAAGCGTTTCGATGCAGTCGGCCGAGAACGCCGGCGAGATGACGGCGATGCGCTTCTTGCCAGCTTTCGCCAAAGCGGCGACGTGCTGAACCGTGTAGGGGCGCAGCCATTCCTCGCGGCCGAAGACCGACTGGAAGGTCGTGTCGATCGCATCCGCGCCCCATCCCAGCCTTTCGCGCAGCAGGCGCGATGTCTTCTGGCACTGGCAATGGTAGGGGTCGCCTTCCATCAGGTAGCGTTTCGGCATGCCGTGGTAAGAGGCGACGAGCACGTCGGGGCGATGGTCAAGGGCGCCATAGGCCCGCTCGACCGACTGCGCCAGCGCCTCGATATAAAGCGGGTGATCGAAATATTCCGGCGCCACACGCACGGCGGGCTGGCGCTTTTCCTTCATCAGCGCGCGGAACAGTTGGTCATTGGCGGTGGCCGAGGTCGCCCCTGCATATTGCGGATAGAGCGGCAGGAATAGAAGCCGTTCGCAGCCCGCCTCAACCATCCGGCGCAGCACGCTTTCGGTGGAGGGGTTGCCGTAGCGCATGCAGAACTCGACCATCACCTCGGCACCGTAGCGGGTGGCCACGGCGGCGCGAAGCTTCTCGACCTGCGCCTTGGTGATCGTCATCAGCGGGCTTTCCCCCGCCTCGTGATTCCAGATCGACTTGTAGTTCGCGCCTGAGGTGAAGGGCCGCTTACTCAGGATGATCAGTTGCAGAAGCGGCTGCCACTTCCAGGCCGGGAAATCGATCACCCGCTTGTCGGACAGGAACTCCCCCAGGTAGCGCCGCATCGACCAGTAGTCGTAATTGTCCGGCGTCCCGAGGTTCGCGACCAGGATGCCGATCCGGCGGCGCGGTTGGGGCGGATGGTCCTTGGGTGCATGTGCCAGGCGGCCTTCACCGGGCCGGTCGATTGTCGCGGTCATCGGGTTCCCTTCCTGTCGCTCGGCTCGGAGATAATCGGTTTTCCGGCCGCGTCAAACCTTCTTGGCGCCGTTGTCGCCGCCAATGCCCAGCGCCTCGGACAGTCTTTGCACCGCCGATCCGGGCCGCAGGGGCTTTTGCTGGCTTTCGTGCGGCGCCCAGCCGGTCAGAAAGATCATCTCGAAGGTCGCGCGGATGCGGTCGTCGTCCGCCGGAAAGGTCTCGGCGTAAAGGCGGGCGGCCTCGGGGAAGAGCGCCCGGCCAGGCCAGCGCCGGCTGCGGGCGGCAAGCGCGTTGCCCTCCCCCATCGCGCGCAGGTCCGCGATCAGGTGAAAGGCCGTGCGGTAAGTCACGGTCTTGACCGCCGAATCGGCGACCGGAAGTGCGAAGCCGGCACGTTGCAGCAGTCCGCCAAGATCCCGGATCTCGGCCATCGGCAGCACACGCAGCGAAAGCCCGCCGCTTGCGCGGGACTCGGCCTCCGCCAGGACCGCGCGCAACTCGCTCAGGCTGCGGCCGCCGAAGAGGACCGCCATGAAGAGCCCGTCGGGGCTTAACGCGCGGCGGCACTGCACAAGCTGGCCCACCGGGTCGTTGGCCCAATGAAGCCCGAAGGCATGGATGACAAGGTCATGCGCGCCCGGTTCCACCTGAAGCAGGTCGGCATCCGCGACGCGCGGCACGCCCGGCCAGAGGCTTTGCCAGGGTTCGGCGAAACCGCTCACGATCAGCGGTTTCGTAAACCGTCTGTTAACCTCGCCCAGCCTTTCCTTGATCTCGTCGGCTGCCTCTTCCTGGAGGAACAGCTCCGCACCCTGCCTCAGGGCGCGGGCGCGGTTGCGGGCCAGGGCGGCGGCATCGGTCATCAGGGGTGGCGTCTGCATGGCGCGACCCTAGGGGTTCCCTATGGGATTGCAAGATCTGGCAAGCCTGGTGTTTCCGCCGCAATGCCTGAACTGCGGCGCCGCCACGGCCGAGCCCTTCGGCCTCTGCGGCGCCTGCTGGCGCGAAACGCCGTTCATCACCGGGCTGGTCTGCGACCGGTGCGGCACACCGCTCGTAGGCGAGGATCAGGGCCACGCGGAATATTGCGACGACTGCCTGGCCCTTGCGCGGCCCTGGGCGCGCGGGCGGGCCGCGATCCTTTACAAGGATCTGGGACGCAGCTTCGTGCTGGCGCTGAAACACGCTGACCGGCTTGACCTCGTGCGCCCGATGGCGGCCTGGCTGGAGCGCGCGGCGCGACCGATCCTCTCCCCCGGCATGCTGGTCGCGCCGGTCCCGCTGCACTGGTCGCGTCTCATCCGCCGGCGCTACAACCAGTCCGCGCTCCTCTCGCGCGCCCTGGCGTCGCGCGCAGGGCTTGAGCATTGCCCCGACCTCCTGATCCGGCGGCGCCGCACGCCGTCGCAGGACCATCGCGACCGTGACGCGCGATTCGCCAACCTCGCGGGCGCGATCGCCACCCATCCCCGGCGCAGCGCTCGGCTTGTTGGCCGCCCTGTCCTTCTGGTCGATGATGTGATGACTTCGGGCGCGACCTTCGCGGCGGCGGCGGAGGCCTGCCTTGCAGCCGGCGCAACAGAGGTCTGCATTCTTGCTGTGGCACGAGTTGCGAAGGATGCCTAGATCCCTATAGTTGCGCCAAACTCAGGCAGGAAACCCATGGCCGTTATCGAGATCTATACGACCCCGTTTTGCCCCTACTGCGTCGCGGCAAAGCGGCTTTTGACCCACAAGGGTGTGAGCTACAATGAAACTGATGTCTCGGGTCAGCCCGAGTTGCGCGAAAAGATGATGATCCGTGCAGGCGGGCGCCGCACGGTGCCGCAGATTTTCATCAATGGCCGCCATGTCGGCGGATCGGACGATATTCATGCGCTGGACTACCGCGGCCAGCTTGACGAGCTTCTGGCGAGCTGAGGCATGAAAGTCGGCCTCGTCCAGCTGTGTTCCTCCGACCGGCCCGATGAAAATCTGGCCGCGACGCGGACGCTGGTGCGCGAGGCCGCCGCGAAGGGCGCGTCCTTCATCCTGACGCCGGAGGTGACGAACTGCGTTTCCTCCGACCGCGCACATCAGGAGGCGGTGCTTCGGACCGAGGAGGCAGATGAAACGCTTGCCGGGCTTGTGGCAGAGGCGCGGGCGCTTGGTGTCTGGCTCCTGATCGGGTCGCTCGCGCTCAGGACCAGGGATGCTGACGGGCGGTTTGCGAATCGTTCGTTCCTGGTCGGGCCGGACGGGGCAATCGTCGCGCGCTATGACAAGATCCACATGTTCGACGTGAACGTCTCGGAGACCGAGCAGTACCGCGAATCGGCGGGCTACCGTCCGGGC
The DNA here is from genome assembly GCF_025751575.1 of Albidovulum sediminicola. Classification (GTDB taxonomy): domain Bacteria; phylum Pseudomonadota; class Alphaproteobacteria; order Rhodobacterales; family Rhodobacteraceae; genus Albidovulum; species Albidovulum sediminicola. Next base: position 108,904 of record NZ_JAOWLA010000001.1, read on the forward strand.
ACGCGCGCGGTCATGACGACGACACCATTCGCTAAGATCGGCATGACGGTCTGCTATGACCTGCGGTTCCCCGCGCTTTACCGCCGGTTGGCGCAGGCGGGGGCGGAGATCCTGACGGTCCCGGCCGCGTTCAACGACACGACCGGGGCGGCGCATTGGGAAAGCCTGCTGCGCGCGCGCGCCATCGAAAACGGCGCCTTCGTCCTCGCACCCGCGCAAAGCGGAAGCCACGCGGCCCACAACGGGCGGCCCCGCCGCACCTGGGGCCATTCCATGGTCGTCGCCCCCTGGGGCGAGGTCCTGGCGGATGGCGGAACCGATGTCGGCGTCACCCTGGCCGATATCGACCTGGCCGCGGTCGCACGGGCGCGCCACCGGGTGCCTTCACTCACCCACGACCGCGCCTTCGAGGGGCCCTGAGATGGCGGACCCGAACGAACCCCTCGCCATCGCGCTCTTCTCGGAGGTCTTCATGGCCGACCAGTTGGCGCGCAACCGCATTTCCCGGGCGCTGCCCAAGGGGATGGAGCTGTCGCATTTCTCGGTCCTGAACCATCTTGCCAACCTCGCTGAGGAACGGACGCCAGCGCAGCTCGCGGATTCGTTCCATGTGACGCGCGGGGCCATGACCAACACGCTGGCGAAGCTCGAATGGGCCGGCCACATCCACATCCGGCCCGACTGGGACGATGCCCGGCGCAAGTTCGTCTCACTCAGCCCCGCGGGGCGGTCGGCGCGCGACGCGGCCCTTGCCTCCATCGCGCCGATCCTGACGGATCTGGTGCGAGCGATCGGCCAGGACAAGGTCCGCACCGTGATTCCGGTGCTGCGCGAACTGCGGGTCCGTCTGGGCGCCGGCAGCTAAGGCAGGGTTGCGCTCAGCTCCGCCGGGCGGCCATGACGTAGTTCACCGAAAGGTCGCGGTCCGAGATCGACCACTGCCAGCTGATCGGGTTGAAGGCGAAGCCCTTGCGGTCAAGGGGCGCGACCCCGGCCCCGCGCAAGAGCGCGGCAAGCTCGTCGGGGGTGATGAACTTTGCCCAGTCATGCGTGCCCTTCGGAAGCCAGCGCATCACCCATTCCGCGCCAACGATCGCGGCCATGAAGCTCTTGGTGTTGCGGTTGATGGTCGAGGCGATCATCAGCCCGCCGGGTTTCAGGAGCGCGCGGCAGGTGGCCAGGAACGCCGCCGGGTCGGCAACATGCTCCACCACCTCCATGCAAAGCACGATGTCGAAGGCCTCGCCCGCCGCCGCCATCGCCTCGGCGGTGGTGTGGCGGTAGTCGATCGCCAGGCCCTGAGCCTCGGCATGAAGCCGGGCGACCGGGATGTTGCGCTCGGCGGCGTCGGCGCCGACGACCTCGGCGCCAAGCCGCGCCATGGGTTCCGACAGAAGCCCGCCGCCGCAGCCGATATCGAGAAGCCTTAGGCCCGCGAAGGGCAGGGCCGTGGCAAGGTCGCGCCCGAACTCCGCCGCGATCTGGCGGGTGATGTAGTCAAGCCGCACCGGATTCATCATGTGCAGCGGCTTGAACTTGCCGTGCGGGTCCCACCATTCCGCCGCCATCGCCTCGAACTTGGCGACTTCGGCGGGATCGACGGTACTGGCAGCGCTTTGCATCGGTTGCTCCGGTCTTGTTCGCCCCCCATGGCGGGGCGCCTCGTTTGCGGTATATAGTTGAAGCATGGATCGGTCCGCAGGGCAAAAGCGCACAGACGCCAATCTTTATTTGCAGGTCGAACCCTTCGACCGGCGCTATCTGGACGTCGGCGACGGCCACCGCATCTATGTCGAGCAATCCGGCCAGCCCAACGGCCTGCCGGTCCTGGTGCTGCACGGCGGGCCCGGTGGCGGCTCCTCACCCGCGATGCGCCGGTTCTTCGACCCTTCGGTGTTCCGCGTCGTGCTTTTCGACCAGCGCGGCTGCGGGCGCTCCGAACCCCACGCCTCGGTCGAGGCCAACACGACCTGGCACCTTGTCGCGGATATCGAGCGGATCCGGCAGACGCTGGGGATCGACCGCTGGATCGTCTTCGGCGGAAGCTGGGGCGCGACGCTAGGGCTGATCTACGCGCAGGCGCATCCCGAGCGTGTGATGCACCTTGTCCTGCGCGGGGTCTTCCTGATGACTCAGGCAGAGCTAGACTGGTTCTACGGCGGCGGCGCCGGGGCCTTCTGGCCCGATCTCTGGCAACGCTTCGCGGGCATGATCCCCGAGGACGAACAGGGCGACCTCATCGCTGCCTATCACAAGCGGCTGTTTTCAGGGAACTACGCCGAGGAGGCGCGCTTTGGCCGCGCCTGGTCGGGCTGGGAAAACGCCCTTGCGAGCATCGGCAGCGGCGGCTGCGCCGGTGACGCGCCCTCAGATTACGCCCGCGCCTTCGCCCGGCTGGAAAACCACTACTTCGTCAATCACGGCTTCCTGGAAACCGACGGCCAGATCCTGCGCGACCTGCCGCGCATGCGCGACATCCCCGGCACCATCGTGCAGGGGCGCTACGACATGATCTGCCCGCCGGTCACCGCCTGGTCGCTGGCCCAGGTCTGGCGGCGGGCGGCGCTGCGCATGATCCCGGTCGCGGGCCACGCCCTGTCGGAGCCGGGGATCAGTTCCGAGCTTGTCCGGGTGATGGACGGGCTGAGGGGATGAGCAGCGGGGGGATCTTCGTGATCTTCCTCCTGGCCTGTGGCGCGGCGGCGGCAACCGGTGTGATCTTCAAGCCCGGTACGTGGTACGAGGCCCTGAAGAAGCCCGCTTGGACCCCGGCGAAATGGGTGTTTCCCGTCGTCTGGACCACGCTTTACATCCTGATGGCCTGGGCCGCGTCACGCATCGCTGTCCTGCCTGAGAACGGTGTCGCCATGGCGTTCTTCGCGGCGCAACTCGCGCTCAACACGCTTTGGACGCCGGTCTTCTTCGGCGCCCATCGCATCGGGCTTGGGCTTGTCGTGCTGGTGACATTGGTTGTGGTGGTCGCGCTGACTGTCCGGGCCTTCTTTGCGATCGACTGGATTGCGGGGTTCGTGATGCTTCCCTACCTGGCCTGGCTCGGTGTCGCGGCAGCGCTGAATTTCTGGATCTGGCGCCATAACGGCCGCGCCGTTTCATAACGCTTGCAGACTCGCCCGCCTTACCGTATATCCGCGTCAACAGCGGCGTTTCGGGGTCCAAACTCGAAACCCACCGGGAAAGATCGACGGGCCGCAGGGCCCGTTTTTTGTTGCTTGGAAGCCATGACAGACCTGATCGCGAAAACCGCCATCGACCGCCGCCTGGCCGAGATCGTGACCCCGACCATCGAGGGTCTGGGATTCGAGCTTGTGCGCATCCGGCTGATGGGCGGCAATACCAAGACGCTCCAGATCATGGCCGACCGGCCCGAGGGCGGCATCGACGTGGATGACTGCGGCCGCATCTCGGTCGCCGTTTCGGCGGCCCTCGATGTCGAGGACCCGATCGAGGACGCCTATCATCTTGAGGTCTCCTCGCCCGGGATCGACCGGCCGCTGACCCGGCTGAAGGATTTCGAGGCCTGGAAGGGCTACGAGGCCAAGATCGAGACCTCGGAACTCATCGACGGGCGCAAGCGCTTCAAGGGCCAGATCGCGGGAACCGAGGGCGACGAGGTTCTGATCGAGATCGAAGAAGGCACCATCGGGCTCAAGTTCGACTGGCTTTCCGACGCGAAGCTCGTGCTGACCGACGAGCTGATCACAGAAATGCTGCGGCAGAAGAAGGCGCAGCCCGCGCCCGACGGCTCGCAGTTCGACGACATCGAAGAAGAGACTTCCGAGGAGGAGTGACATGGCGATTACCTCTGCCAACCAGCTCGAGCTTCTGCAGACAGCCGAGGCGGTCGCGCGGGAAAAGATGATCGACCCGGATCTGGTGATCCAGGCGATGGAAGAGAGCCTCGCCCGTGCGGCGAAGTCCCGCTACGGCTCCGAAATGGACATCCGCGTGAGCATCGACCGCAAGACCGGTCGGGCGAGCTTCACCCGTGTGCGCACGGTGGTCGAGGATGACGCGGTGGAGAACTACCAGGCGCAGCTGACCGTCCAGCAGGCCAAGCAATACATGGCCGACCCGCAGGTCGGGGACGAGATCGTGGACGAGGTTCCCCCGGTCGATCTGGGCCGCATCGCCGCGCAATCGGCCAAGCAGGTCATCCTGCAGAAGGTCCGTGAGGCCGAGCGCGACCGCCAGTTCGAGGAATTCAAGGACCGCAAGGGCTCGATCATCAACGGCGTGGTCAAGCGCGAGGAATACGGCAACATCATCGTCGACATTGGCCGGGGCGAAGCGATCCTGCGCCGGAACGAGAAGATCGGCCGCGAAAGCTACCGCCCGAACGACCGCATCCGCGCCTATATCAAGGACGTGCGCCGCGAAGCCCGTGGCCCGCAGGTCTTCCTCAGCCGCACCGATCCGCAGTTCATGGCCGAGCTCTTCAAGATGGAAGTGCCGGAAATCTACGACGGCATCATCGAGATCAAGGCCGTGGCCCGCGATCCGGGCAGCCGCGCCAAGATCGGCGTGATCTCCTACGACAACTCGATCGACCCGGTCGGCGCCTGCGTCGGCATGCGCGGCAGCCGCGTCCAGGCCGTCGTGAACGAGCTTCAGGGCGAGAAGATCGACATCATCCCGTGGAACGAGGATCAGGCGACCTTCCTGGTGAACGCGCTGCAGCCGGCCGAAGTCTCCAAGGTCGTCATCGACGAAGAGGGCGGCAAGATCGAGGTCGTGGTGCCGGACGAGCAGCTCTCGCTCGCCATCGGACGGCGGGGCCAGAACGTGCGCCTTGCCTCGCAGCTGACCGGGCTCGACATCGACATCCTGACCGAGGCCGAGGAAAGCGAACGCCGCCAGGCCGAGTTCGCCGAGCGCACCAAGCTCTTCATGGAGGCGCTGGATCTGGACGAGTTCTTTGCCCAGCTGCTGGTCGCCGAAGGCTTCACCAGCCTCGAAGAGGTCGCCTATGTCGAACTTGACGAGCTTCTGTCGATCGAAGGCGTCGACGAGGGCACGGCCGAAGAGCTTCAGGCCCGCGCCCGCGACTTCATCGAAGAGCAGAACCGCAAGGCGCTCGAAACCGCCCGCGCGCTTGGCGTCGAGGACAGCCTGGTGCAATTCGAGGGCCTGACCCCGCAGATGATCGAGGCGCTGGCCAAGGACGGCGTCAAGACGCTGGAAGACTTCGCCACCTGCGCCGACTGGGAGCTGGCCGGCGGCTGGACGACCGTCAACGGCGAGCGCGTCAAGGACGAAGGCCTGCTGGAGAAGTTCGACGTGAGCCTTGAGGAGGCCCAGCATCTGGTGATGACGGCGCGCATCCAGCTTGGCTGGGTCGATCCGGCGGAACTGGAAGCCGAAGCGGAAGCCCAGGAAGACGACGGCGAAGAGGAGGCCGAGGCCTGAGCCTCGGGACGTGTGACGCATGACCCGTGGGGGCACCGAGAAGACAAGGGACGAACCGGAACGGCGCTGCATCGTCACGGGTGACGTGCAGCCAAAGGCCGGGCTTGTCCGCTTCGTCGTCTCGCCCGACGGGCAGGTGCTGCCCGACCTGGCTTCGAAACTGCCGGGACGGGGCATCTGGGTGACGGCTGACCGGGGCGCGATCGTGAAAGCCGCCGCCAAGGGCCTTTTCGCCCGCGCGGCGCGCGCTCAGGTTACGGTTCCGCCCAACCTTGCCGATATGGTCGAGGACGGGCTTGCCAAGCGGGTCGTCGAACTGGTCTCGCTGGCCCGCAAGGCCGGGCTGGCCGTCGCCGGGTTCGAGAAGGTGAAGGGTTGGCTCGCCGAAGGGCGGGCCAAGGTGCTGCTTCAGGCCTCTGACGGATCGGACCGGGGTAAGGGCAAGCTCTGGACACCGCAGGGGGGGCGGTGGTTCGGCTGCCTGACCTCCTCGGAGCTCGGTCTGGCATTCGGGCGGGATTATGTGATACACGGCGCGCTTGCGTCTGGCGGACTCAGCATCCGTGTTGTAGAGGAAGCCGCAAAGCTTGATGGCTTGCGGAAAAACGACGGCGGTTCGCCCGCCGGAAAGGAAACGAAGTCGGCATGAGCGATACAGACGGTAAAAAACCTCTCGGCCTCGGTGGCGGTCGTCCCGGTCAGGTGAAGCAGAGCTTCAGCCATGGCCGCACGAAAAGCGTCGTGGTCGAGACGAAGCGCAAGCGCGTCGTCGTGCCGAAGCCCGGGGCCGCGCCTGCGGCCTCCGGCAAACCCGCCCTTGGCGGCGGCGATCCCTCGCGCCGCCCCGCCGGAATTTCCGACGCCGAGATGGAGCGCCGTCTGAAGGCCCTTCAGGCCGCAAAGGCCCGCGAGGTCGAGGAGGCCGAAGCCCGCGCCGCCGAAGAACGCGCGCGCGAGGAAGAGCGTGAGCGCCGCCGGGCCGAGGCCGAGGCGAAGGAACGCGAGGAGCGCGAGCGCGAGGAAGCGCTTCGCATGAAGGCCGAGGAAGACGAGCGCCGCGCCCGCGAGGCCGAGGCCCGCGCCGCCCGCAAGGAAGAGGTCCGCAAGCCCGCAGCAGCTGCCAAACCGGCGGCGCCGGCCGATCCGGCCGCGGCGGAAGCCGCCGCCGCGCGCGCCGCGACCAAGGGCGTGGCCGCCGTCGGCCCGCGCAAGACCGACCGCGAACGTGACGGAGCGGCCGACCGCGACAGCCGCAACCGCGGCGCCCGCGATGAATCGCGCCGCGCCGGCAAGCTGACGCTGACCGAGGCGCTTTCGGGCGAAGGCGGTCGCCAGCGCTCGCTCGCCGCGATGAAGCGCAAGCAGGAAAAGGCGCGCCAGAAGGCCATGGGCTTCGGTCAGAAGGCCGAAAAGCAAAGCCGCGACGTGCAGCTGCCTGAGACCATCGTCGTCTCCGAACTTGCCAACCGCATGGCCGAACGGGCCGCAGACGTGGTCAAGGCGCTCATGAAAATGGGCATGATGGTGACGATGAACCAGTCCATCGACGCCGACACCGCCGAGATCGTGATCGAGGAATTCGGCCACCGCGCCGTGCGCGTCTCGGACGCGGACGTCGAACAGGTCATCGACACGGTCGAGGACAAGGACGAGGATCTTCTGCCGCGCCCGCCGATCGTGACCATCATGGGCCACGTCGACCACGGCAAGACCTCGCTGCTGGACGCGATCCGCAAGACCAACGTGGTCTCGGGCGAGGCCGGCGGCATCACCCAGCACATCGGCGCCTACCAGGTCACGACACCGAACGGCAGCTTGGTGACGTTCCTCGACACGCCGGGCCACGCGGCCTTCACCTCGATGCGCGCCCGCGGCGCCCAGGTCACGGATATCGTGGTCCTGGTGGTTGCGGCCGACGATGCGGTCATGCCGCAGACCGTCGAGGCGATCAACCACGCCAAGGCCGCGAAGGTTCCGATGATCGTCGCGATCAACAAGTGCGACAAGCCCAGCGCGAACCCGCAGAAGGTCCGCACCGACCTGCTTCTGCATGAGGTCGTGGTCGAGGCGATGTCGGGCGACGTGCAGGATGTCGAGGTTTCGGCGCTGACCGGCAAGGGCCTGAACGAGCTTCTGGACGCGATCGCGCTCCAGGCCGAGATCCTGGAGCTTAAGGCCAACCCCGAACGGGCGGCCTCCGGCGCCGTGATCGAGGCGAAGCTTGACGTCGGCCGCGGCCCCGTCGCGACCGTCCTCGTCCAGAACGGCACCCTGCGTCAGGGCGATATCTTCGTCGTCGGCGAACAGTGGGGCAAGGTCCGTGCGCTTCTCAACGACAGGGGTGAGCGCGTTCAGGACGCCGGCCCCTCGGTCCCGGTCGAGGTTCTGGGCCTGAACGGCACGCCCGAGGCCGGCGACGTTCTGAACGTCGTCGAAACCGAAGCCCAGGCGCGCGAGATCGCGGAATACCGGATCCAGGCCGCCAAGGACAAGCGCGCCGCCGCCGGCGCCGCGACCACGCTGGAACAGCTGATGGCCAAGGCCAAGGCGGACGAAAGCGTCGCCGAACTGCCGATCCTCGTGAAAGCGGATGTGCAGGGCTCGGCCGAGGCGATCGTCCAGGCGATGGAAAAGATCGGCAACGACGAGGTTCGCGTGCGCGTCCTGCACTACGGTGTCGGCGCGATCACCGAAAGCGACATCGGCCTGGCGGAAGCCTCCGGTGCGCCGGTCATCGGCTTCAACGTCCGCGCCAACGCCCCCGCGCGCAATGCCGCCAACCAGAAGGGCGTGGAGATCCGGTATTACTCGATCATCTACGACCTGGTTGATGACATCAAGGCGGCGGCCTCGGGCCTGCTGAAGGCCGAGGTGCGCGAAAACTTCATCGGTTATGCCAAGATCCTCGAAGTCTTCAAGGTTTCGGGCGTCGGCAAGGTCGCCGGCTGCCTCGTCACCGAGGGCGTCGCGCGCCGTTCGGCCGGCGTGCGCCTTCTGCGCGACAACGTCGTCATCCACGAGGGCACGCTCAAGACGCTCAAGCGCTTCAAGGATGAGGTCAAGGAAGTGCAGTCGGGCCAGGAATGCGGCATGGCGTTCGAGAGCTACGACGACGTCCGCAAGGACGACGTCATCGAGATCTTCGAGCGTGAGGAGGTTGAGCGCAAGCTCAGCTGACGGATCCGACCGAGGAACAAGGAAAAGGCCGCCCCTTCAGGCGGCCTTTTTTGATACCGGGTATCCTTCGTAGATCTTGTTGCCGACGCGGATCTGGATCTTCCCGTCGGACAACTCCCGTTCAAAGGTTCCTTGAACCTGAACGCAACTTCCGATGACGATTGTCCTCAGCATTGCCCCGTCTCCCCTGGTTGGGCTGCTGTCTATCTGTCTCGATTCGTTGCCTGTTTAACTCGAGTGATAAAATTTCTGCCATATTTCGGGTCATTTTGGAAACAAAATGACTCATGGCATGCCATCACCCTGTCAGAGCCAGTCGCGCAGGATCGGGATCAGCGGCAGATCGGCAGGCGGCATGGGGTAGTTGCGCAGGTCCTGCGCGCGCACCCATGCAAGCTTCTGACCTTCGTTCGCCTGTGGGATGCCCTGCCATTTGCGGCAGGCAAAAAGCGGCATCAGCAGGTGGAAATCCTCATAGGCGTGGCTGGCGAAGGTCAGGGGCGCCAGACAGCTTTTCCAGGTGTCGATGCCCAGTTCCTCATGCAGCTCCCGGATCAGCGCGGCCTCGGGGCTTTCGCCGGGCTCGACCTTGCCGCCGGGAAATTCCCACAGGCCGGCCAATGACTTGCCCTCCGGGCGCTGCGCAAGCAGAACCCGCCCATCCGCGTCGATCAGCGCGACGGCCGAAACCAGAATGACGCGCGTCACGACCGGTAGTCGGCGTTGATGTCGATGTAGCGATGCGTCAGGTCGCAGGTCCAGACGCTCTTGGCCGCCTTGCCAAGGCCCAGATCGACATGGATCAGAAGCTCCTGGCTCTTCATGTAGGCCGAGGCCGCTTCCTCGCTGTAATCAGGAACCCGCCAGCCCTTTTCCGCGACCAGCAGATCGCCGAACCGGATCGAGATCAGGTCCCGGTCGGCGCGCCCGCCGGACTTGCCGATGGCGGCAACGATGCGGCCCCAGTTGGCGTCCTGCCCCGCGATCGCGGTCTTGACCAGCGGTGAATTCGCGATGGCCATGGCGATCTTGTGGGCATCGGCGGCATCGGTGGCGCCGGTCACGCGCACCTCGACGAACTTGGTGGCGCCCTCGCCGTCCTTCACGACCTGATGCGCGAGGTCCATCATCACGCCGCGCAGGGCGGTCTCGAAGGCGCGGGCAACCTTGCCGCGCAGATCGGTGATCGGGGCCGCGTCCGACATGCCGGTCGCCGCGACGACGAGCGCGTCGGAGGTCGAGGTGTCGCTGTCCACGGTGATCGCGTTGAACGTGTCATCCACCTGGCGCGACACCATCTTCTGCAACGCCTTGGCCGAGATGGCGGCATCGGTGAAGACATAGACGAGCATCGTCGCCATGTCGGGCGCGATCATGCCCGAGCCCTTGGCGATCCCGGCGATGCGGATCGTGCCGCCCTCGCCCGCGATCTCGGCCGCGGCGCCCTTGGGGAAAGTGTCGGTGGTCATGATCGCGCGGGCGGCCATCTCGATCCCGCCCTCGTCCAGCGCGGCGGTCAGATCGGGTAGCTTCGCGATGATGCGGTCATGCGGCAGCGGCTCGCCAATCACGCCGGTCGAGGACGAGAGCACACGCGACGCAGGCATGCCCAAGGCCGCCGCGACAGCGCCGGTCACGGCATCCACCGACGCCTGGCCAGCCTTGCCGGTAAAGGCGTTGGCATTGCCGGAGTTCACGACGATCGCCGCGCCCGCGTCGCTGTAGGGGGTGCCCTTGAGCTTCGCCTGGCAATCCAGGACGCAGGCCGCGCGGGTCGAGGACCGGGTAAACGCCCCCGCAAGCGCCGTGCCTGGGGCAAGCCGCGCGAGCATCACGTCGGTGCGCCCGGCATAGCGGACGCCGGCGGCGACGGCGGCGAACTCCACCCCAGCGATCCGGGGCAGGGCGGGGAAACCGTCCTTGGGGGCGAGGGGGGAAACCGGGTTCGGGGCCTTGCCCGCCGGTGCCTCGACCTTGGCGGACTTCCTGACCTTCTTGCGCAGCTTCTGGACCTTTTCCTTCAGCTTCTTGAGATCGGCCTTCAGTTCCGCATCCTTCTTGGCCATGTCGGTCCCCCCCCTCAGCGCTTGGTCAGTTGTCGATCAGTGCGGTGTTCTTCAGGATCGCCGGGTCCATCCCCTCGACGTTCCGGGTCACTTCGGCGGTTTCGGTCAGTTGCGTGACCTGCGCCTCCACGGCCTTCTGCTGCAACTCGCCCGCCAGTTCGTCGCGGGTTTCCTCCAGCGTCGGCAGGGTGGCGGCGCGGGTCTCCATCAGCTTGATCACATGCCAGCCGAATTGCGTCTGCACCGGATCGGACAGCTCATCGGCTTTCAGCGCGACAACCGCGTCCTCGAAGGGCTTTACCATCATGCCAAGGCCGAACCAGCCCAGGTCGCCACCGTTCGGACCCGAGGGGCCGGTCGATTTTTCCGTGGCCAGTGCCGCGAAATCGGCGCCGCCGTCCAGCTCGGCCCGGATCGCCTTGGCCTCTTCCTCGGTCGCGACAAGGATATGGGCCGCGTGATACTCGGTGCCCGGATCGGCCTTGCCGTATTTCTCGTCATAAAGGGCCTGAAGCGCCTCATCCGTCACGGCGGCATCGGCGATGTCGTTCAGCGCCTCGTTCGCGAGATAGGCCAGGCGCTGGTTCGCGATCGTCAGGCTGTCGCGCGGCGAGAGCGGCTCCGGCACTTCCTGCGCAAGCGCGGTCTGCTGGATCAACTGTTCCAGAATGCCGTCGAAAAGCTGCTGGTCTTCCATCGACAGGTATTGCGCGGGCAGCGCCTCCCGCAGGGCGATCATCTGGCCAAGCGTGATGTCGGTACCATTCACGGTCGCCACCACGGTGTCGGCCACAGGCTCGTCGGCGGCCGCGGGGCCCACCAGGACCAGCGCCAGGGCCGCGGCCCAAAGTTTCGTCTGTTTCGACATCGTGATGCCTCCCGCTCGTGCCGCAAGACCCTGCGGCGTTGACTATCCCGCCTCAGCCCCTTACATCGCGTGGGGTCCTGCGGGGGCCGCGCCTGCCCAGGTTTCGTTGCACTTCTAGGCAACGCGAGGGGTGGCGGCAAGCCGCATTCGCAGGAACCGTCAGTCCTACCCGAGCGGAGAAAATATGCTGGGCCTCGGAACACTCACGAAGAAGGTCTTCGGCACGCCGAACGATCGCAAGGTCAAATCGGTTCGTCCGCTGGTCGCCAAGATCAACGCGCTGGAGCCCGAGTTTCAGAGCCTTTCCGACGACGGGCTGAAGGAAAAGACCCGCGAACTGCAGGAGCGCGTCCAAAACGGCGAAAGCCTGGACTCGGTGCTGCCCGAAGCCTTTGCGAACTGCCGCGAGGGCGCACGCCGGGCCTTGGGCCTGCGCGCCTTCGACGTGCAGCTGAAGGGCGGGATCTTCCTGCACCAGGGCAATATTTCCGAGATGAAGACCGGCGAGGGCAAGACGCTCGTCGCGACCTTCCCGGCCTATCTGAACGCGCTGACCGGGCGAGGCGTGCATATCGTCACGGTCAACGACTATCTGGCAAAACGCGACGCCGAATGGATGAGCAAGGTCTTCGGCGCGCTCGGCATGACCACGGGCGTGGTCTATCCCTTCCAGCCGGATCAGGAAAAGCGCGAGGCTTACCGCGCCGACATCACCTATGCGACCAACAACGAACTGGGCTTCGACTACCTTCGCGACAACATGAAGGGCCGGATCGAGGACATGTCGCAGCGCGGTCACTATTTCGCGATCGTGGACGAGGTCGACTCCATCCTCATCGACGAGGCCCGCACGCCGCTGATCATCTCGGGCCCCAGCCAGGATCGGTCAGAGCTTTACAAGACGCTCGACACCTTCATCCCGCGGCTGACCGAGGAACACTACACGCTGGATGAAAAGACCCGCAACGCCACCTTCACCGAAGAGGGTAACGAGCTTCTTGAGAACATCCTCTGGGAAGCCGGGGTCCTGCCCGAGGGCCAGACCCTTTACGATCCGGAATCCACGACGATCGTCCACCACGCCAACCAGGCGCTGCGGGCCCACAAGCTGTTCCAGAAGGACCAGCACTACATCGTTCGCGACGGCGAGATCATCCTGATCGACGAATTCACCGGCCGCATGATGAAGGGCCGGCGCCTGTCGGACGGGCTCCACCAGGCGATCGAGGCCAAGGAAGGCGTCCAGATCCAGCCGGAGAACGTCACGCTCGCCTCCGTCACCTTCCAGAACTACTTCCGCCTTTACGACAAGCTTGCCGGGATGACCGGCACCGCCGCGACCGAGGCCGAGGAGTTCATGGAGATCTACAAGCTGGGCGTGGTCGAGGTTCCGACCAACCGCCCGGTCCAGCGGATCGACGATCACGACCAGGTCTTCCGCACGGCGCGCGAGAAATACCTCGCCATCGTCGAGCGCATCCGGGAAGCCAATGCGAAGGGACAGCCGATCCTGGTGGGCACCACCTCGATCGAGAAGTCGGAAATGCTTTCGCACATGCTGACCAAGGAGGGCATCAAGCACGAGGTGCTGAACGCCCGCCAGCATGAACGCGAGGCCCTGATCGTTGCCGAGGCCGGCAAGCTTGGCGCCGTGACCATCGCCACCAACATGGCTGGCCGCGGCACCGACATCCAGCTTGGCGGCAATGTCGAGATCAAGGTGATGCAGGCGCTGGCCGCCGATCCCGAAGCCCACCCCGACGAGGTGCGCGCCCGGATCGAGGCGGAACACGCCGACGAGAAGCAGAAGGTCCTGGACGCGGGCGGGCTTTACGTTCTGGCGACCGAGCGCCACGAAAGCCGCCGTATCGACAACCAGCTGCGCGGTCGCTCGGGCCGCCAGGGCGACCCCGGGCGGTCCTCCTTCTACCTCTCGCTTGAGGATGACCTGATGCGGATCTTCGGGTCCGAGCGGCTCGACAAGGTTCTGTCCACGCTGGGCATGAAAGAGGGCGAGGCGATCATCCACCCTTGGGTGAACAAGTCGCTGGAACGCGCGCAGGCCAAGGTCGAGGGGCGCAACTTCGACATCCGCAAGCAGTTGCTGAAATTCGACGACACGATGAACGACCAGCGCAAGGCGATCTTTGGCCAGCGGCTGGAGATCATGCAGGCCGAGGACCTGGAAGACATCGTCCAGGACATGCGCCACCAGGTCATCGACGACCTGGTCGACGAATACCTGCCGCCCAAGTCCTATGCCGAACAGTGGGATATCGACGGGCTTGCGAAGCGGTCGCTCGATGCGCTCGCGCTCGACCTGCCGCTGGCGGCCTGGGCGGAGGAAGAAGGCGTCGACCAGGAGGTCATCCGCGAGCGGATGTATGAGGCCAGCGACAAGCTTGCCGCCGAGAAGTCCGAGGCCTTCGGCGCCGAGACCATGCGCCAGATCGAAAAGCAGTTCCTTCTGCAAACGATCGACGGCAAGTGGCGCGAGCACCTCGTCACGCTCGAACATCTGCGCTCGGTCGTGGGCTTCCGCGGCTATGCCCAGCGCGACCCGCTGTCGGAATACAAGACCGAGGCCTTCGCGCTGTTCGAAAGCCTGCTCAACGGTCTACGCGTCGAGGTGACGGAGAAGCTTTCCAAGGTCCGGCCGCTGACCGAGGAGGAGCAGGCGGCGATGGTCCAGCAGATGGTCGCGGCCCAGCAGGCGCAGCGCGCGCCCGTGGAGGCACCTGCCCCGGAAGCAGCGCCCGCGCCCGCTCTTGCGACCGTCGGCGCCGGTGCTGCGGCGGGCTTCGTGGAAAGCGATCCGGCGACCTGGGGCAATCCCAGCCGCAACGATCCCTGCCCCTGCGGATCCGGCGAGAAGTTCAAGCACTGCCACGGCAAGCTCTGAGCGGTCCCCCCGCGCAGGCCCCGGGACAGCGCGTGCCGTCCGCCTGATTGGGCGGCGGCCCGCGCCGGTCTGTGTTATGATGAGTGCACGACGGACCTGTGGAGCCGCTTCCGGATTCGTGCGTTCCGTCCGTGTTAGGCTGCAAATGGAGGACCCATGACCCGCAAGACTTTCACCGCCCTCGCTGCGCTGTCGATGATGGTGCTGAGCGCCTGCGAAACCGTGAAGGGCGCAGGCCGCGATATGCAGATCGCGGGCGAGGCCGTGGAGGGCACGGCCCGGGACGCGCAGTACTGAGCGCGCGACCAAGGCCATGCGCATGACCGGCGGCAGGGAAACTCTGCCCCGGTTTTTTCACACCCGGTTCACAGCCATAAAAGAAAACTCCGGCCTGCGGGCCCGGGGTCTCCTCAAGCGCAGCGCGAGATACGCCCAGCTTACCTGAGGTTATCGGCGACGTAATCCGTGAGGGCGGTGATCCTCGCATCGTCGTATTCGGGGCTGTCACTCGTGACGGCCCACTGATCCATGCCCGGCAGGAAATGGACCCCCGCCGAAACGGAGGTCCGCGAAAGGACCGCTCAGTAGCGGTAATGATCCGACTTGTAGGGGCCGTCGACGGTCACGCCGATGTAGTCGGCCTGATCCGGGCGCAGCTGGGTCAGCTTGACGCCGATCTTGGCCAGGTGCAGGCGCGCGACCTTTTCATCCAGATGCTTGGGCAGGATGTAGACGCCCGGCTGATATTCCGCGCCCTTGGTCCAAAGCTCGAGCTGTGCCAGCACCTGGTTGGTGAAGGAGGCCGACATCACGAAGGACGGGTGGCCGGTGGCGTTGCCGAGGTTCAGCAGCCGGCCTTCCGAGAGCAGGATGATCTTGTTGCCCGAGGGCATCTCGATCATGTCCACCTGGTCCTTGATGTTGGTCCATTTGTGGTTCTTCAGCGCGGCGACCTGGATCTCGTTGTCGAAGTGGCCGATGTTGCCGACGATGGCCATGTTCTTCATCTCGCGCATATGCTCGATGCGGATCACGTCCTTGTTGCCGGTGGTGGTGATGAAGATGTCAGCGTCGTGGACGACGTCTTCCAGCACCACGACCTCGAACCCGTCCATCGCCGCCTGAAGGGCGCAGATCGGATCGACCTCGGTCACCTTCACGCGGGCGCCCGCGCCGCGCAGGGACGCGGCGGAGCCCTTGCCCACGTCGCCGTAGCCGCAGACGACCGCGACCTTGCCCGCCATCATCACGTCGGTCGCGCGGCGGATGCCGTCCACCAGGCTTTCCTTGCAGCCGTACTTGTTGTCGAACTTCGACTTGGTGACACTGTCGTTGACGTTGATTGCCGGGAAGGGCAGCAGGCCCTTCTTGTGCAGATCGTAAAGGCGATGCACGCCGGTCGTGGTTTCCTCCGACACGCCCTGGATCGCGTCGCGCTGCTTGGTAAACCAGCCGGGGCTTTCCTTCAGCCGCTTCTTGATCTGGTTGAAGAGGCAAACCTCCTCCTCCGAGGACGGAACCTCGATCAGCCCCGTCTCGCCCGCTTCGACCCGTGCGCCCAGAAGGATGTAAAGCGTTGCATCCCCGCCGTCATCGAGGATCATGTTGCAGGTGCCTTCGGCGAACTGGAAGATCTGGTCGGTATAGGCCCAGTATTCCTCCAGCGTCTCGCCCTTGATGGCAAAGACCGGGATGCCCGCTTCGGCGATCGCGGCCGCCGCGTGATCCTGGGTGGAGAAGATGTTGCACGAGGCCCAGCGGACATCCGCGCCCAGCGCCGTCAGCGTCTCGATCAGCACGGCGGTCTGCACGGTCATGTGCAGCGAGCCGGCGATGCGCGCGCCTTTCAGCGGCTGCGCGGCGCCGAATTCCGCGCGCAGGGCCATCAGCCCCGGCATTTCCGTTTCGGCGATATCCAGCTCCTTGCGGCCGTAGCCGGCAAGAGCGATGTCCCTGATGATGTAGTCCTTGGCCATGTCCCAGCGTTCCCGAAAATCTCTTTGACGGGTCCCATACCACCGGGACCGCCTGCGGGCAATCGCCGGGGCGGTTTCCCTCTCCCCGCCAGTTTACTTGGCCCCGACAAGCGCCTAGTCATCGCGGGAACGGAGGATCCCATGGCCAAGACCCCACGCGCATGGCAAAGGATGCTGTCGGGCCGCAGGCTCGACCTTCTGGACCCGACCCCGATGGACATCGAGGTCGAGGACATCGCCCACGGGCTCGCCTTCGTCGCACGCTGGAACGGGCAGACCCTGGGCGACTGGCCCTATTCGGTGGCCGAGCATTCTCTTCTGGTCGAGGAGATCTTCGCCCGCCTCAATCCCGGCATCGCCCTGCGCTGGCGTTTGGCCGCACTTTTGCATGATGCGCCGGAATATGTGATCGGAGACATGATCAGCCCGGTCAAAGCCGCGGTGGGGCCGGGTTACGGCGCACTCGACGATCGGCTGACGGCCGCGGTCCATCTGCGTTTCGGCCTGCCCGCCACGCTTCCCGGGCCGATCAAGAAGGAAATCAAGCGCGCGGATCGTATCTCTGCCTGGCACGAGGCGGTGAAGATCGCGGGCTTTACCGATGGCGAGGCCACGAAGCTCTTCGGCGGGCCGGAATTGCCGCTGACCGGGCCGGTCGAAATCCTGCTGCGTCCCCCGGTCGAGGTCCGCGCGCAATTCCTGCAACGTTTCGCGCGCCTCCTTGCGGAGGGCTGACGGGGCGCCCGCGATCGAGGGCGCCCCGTTTTGCCGTTCAGATCAAGAGATCTTCAAGCGATTTCCCGGACTTGAGCGCGGCTTCCATCCAGCGGGGCTTTCGGCCACGTCCGGTCCAGGTTTCCGCGCGATTGGCGGGATTGGCGTATTTCGGCTTCGCGGGCGCACGGCTGCGCACCGGCGCGGCGCCAACCAGTTCATTCAGCGAAAAACCAAGCGATTTCGCCGTTTCCTCAACTGCCGCCAAAGCCTCTTTCTTTTTACGCTCTTCAAAACCCTCAATGGCGCGCGCCACCTGGGATTGAAGAGCCTTGAGTTCCTTGAGCGACATATTGCCAAGATCTACAGACAAGACTTATCCTCCTGTTCGGCTTCTTTTTACGAGCCGTTTTCAGGGTTTTCATTAATCAGGAGGTTTTGCAACCTAAAAGCCGGATATTTACTTTGGACTGCGCTTCGCGAGAATTCTTTGAAGCGTCCGGCGATGCATATTTAGGCGCCGCGCCGTTTCAGAAACATTACGGTCACAAAGTTCATAAACCCGCTGGATATGTTCCCAGCGGACACGGTCGGCCGACATCGGGTTTTCCGGGGGCGGGGGCAAGCTGTCCCCGCGCGAAAGAAGGGCGTTGGTGATATCGTTGGCATCCGCGGGTTTCGACAGGTAATCCGTGGCCCCGATCTTGACGGCCGCGACCGCCGTCGCGATCGCGCCATAACCCGTCAGCACGACCACACGGCAATCCGGCCGCCGTTCGCGCAGCGTTTCGACCACGTCGAGCCCGTTTCCATCTTCAAGCCGCAGATCGACGACGGCATAGGCGGGCGGGCGGGCAATCGCCGCGGCCTTGCCGGCGGCGACGCTTTCGGCGGTCTGCGCCTGAAAGCCGCGCTTCTCCATCGCGCGGGCAAGCCGCGTCACGAAGGGCACATCGTCATCGACTAGAAGCAGGGTCCGGTCCGGCCCCAGTTCGGCGAATTCGTCGTTGGCCATGCCGCCCCCGATTGCTGCTGTCGGTCTCGTTCTAGGGAATATGGCCGATAGGGTCAAATCCCCTTAGCCGGCGGCATCCACGAAGCAAGAGGCGCTTTCCGCCAGTGCCTCGGGCGAGGTTTCACGGGAAAAGAATTCCACGAACCCGTGGTTGGGCAGCATCAGGTAAGTCTGCGTCATGTGATCGACCAGGTAGAAATCGTCCGAGGGATTGTCCGGCGCCTTGTAATAGGTCTTGTAGGCATTGGCGGCGGCCCGGATCTGTTCCGGCGTTCCGGTCAGGCCAATCAGGCGCGGATGAAGGTAATCGGTCCATTCCTTCAGCACCTCGGGCGTGTCGCGCCGCGGATCGACCGAGATGAAGACCGGCGTCACGTCATAACCCATCTCATCCAGCACATCGATGGCCGCCACGTTCCGCCCCATGTCCGCCGGGCAGACATCGGGGCAGAAGGTATAGCCGAAATAGACCAGGCTGGGTTTCGTCAGCACATCGCGGTCGGTGACCGTCCGCCCATCCTCGTCCACCAGGGTAAAGGCGCCGCCGATCGCGCCGGCGCCGCCCGCGATGACGCTTTGGCGGCAGGCCGCGAAGGGGTCGTTGCCGCGCTGCTGGGTCACGGCGAAGATCCCGACCAGCAGGATCGCGAGGGCCGAACCGGACGCGATGGCGATGCGGCGCGTGGAAATGGGCATGGGATCCGCCTTGGCTGAGTTGATCGTCTTGCGCTCTGCAACTATCAAGCTCCTGACCCGTTTTCCAGAGCCGGGGGGCAGGATGGCCCTTTCACACCCAGGACATGACAGCGACCTTCCGGCCGATCTCCATGGCGGACGGGTTCGGCTGCGAACACTGATCCTTCTGCGCTGGGCCGCCATCGCGGGCCAGATCGCAGCACTGACCGTCGCCTCCGGGCCGCTGAATCTCGCGATCCCGCTTGGCCCTTGTTTTCTTGTCGTCGGCGTTGCGATCGCGGCCAATATGGCGGCGGTCACGATCTTTCCCCAAACCCAGCGCCTGTCCGAGCGGCAGACCCTGGCGAGCCTGCTTTTCGACATCGCCCAGCTGGCAATCCTTCTGTCGCTGACGGGGGGCCTGTCGAACCCCTTCGCCTTTCTCATCCTGGCGCCTGCGACAATTGGCGCCACGGTGCTGGGCGCCCGGTCCAGCGTCGCCGTGGCGCTGGTGACGATCGCGGTGGTCACCACGGTGGCCTATGTGTTCCTGCCACTGCGCACCGAGGCGGGGGCAGAGATCGCGACACCCGCCATCCTCGGCTTCGGCCACTGGCTGGCGATCGTCATCGGGGTCACGTTCCTGTCGGTCTATGCCGGGCGCGTCGCCTCCGAGATCCGCGCGATGGGGCGCGCGCTGCTGGCGGCGCAGATGGCGCTGGCGCGGGAACAGAAACTGACCGACCTTGGCGGCGTGGTGGCCGCCGCCGCGCATGAGCTTGGAACGCCGCTCGCCACGATCAAGCTCGTCAGCGCGGAGCTGGCGGATGACCTCGAAGACCGCCCCGAACAGCATGAGGATGCGTTGTTGATCCGGCGCGAGGCTGACCGCTGCGCGGAAATCCTGCGCTCGATGGGCCGCGCCGGCAAGGACGACCTGCATCTGCGCGCCGCCCCCGTTTCCGCAGTGCTGCGGGAAGCGGCCGAACCGCATCTGGACCGCGCGCGCGACGTGCGCTTCGACCTCGCGCCGGGGTCGGGGGGCGCCGCGCGCGAGCCTTCGATCCGCAGGCAGCCCGAGCTTATCCACGGGCTGCGAAACCTGATCCAGAACGCCGTGGACTTCGCCCGCGCCACCGTCTGGGTCGAAGCCCGCTGGACCGAGGGGCGCCTGATCGTCCGGATCGTGGACGACGGCCCGGGCTTTCCCGCGCACCTTCTGGGCCGGATCGGCGACCCGTTCATCCGCAGCCGCCCGTCGGAGGCCGTGCCGGGCCGTGCGGAGTATGATGGGATGGGCCTTGGCCTGTTCATCGCCAAGACCCTGCTGGAGCGCACCGGCGCCGAAATCACCTTCGCCAACGGAACCGATCCATTCCTGGCCGAATCCGAGCGGCCCGAGCGCTGCGGCGCCATCATTGAACTCACCTGGCCGCTGTCGCGCGTCGAAAGCACCGCGAGCGGGCCTCTGGGAGAGAACATAAGACACTGAAATAACAAGAAACTGCCCCATTCGATTAAGACCCCGTTAACCCTTCGCGGAAACTCTGGCGGCGGTGTCTCCTGATCGGGATTGGGCCCATGCCGCCGTCGCTGGTCTTCGCTTTTCTGGTAGCGGGCTCCGCCTTCGCGGCGGCGCTGGTCGCCGTTCTGGCGCTGTGGCTGGTCGAGGATCGGCGTCGGGATGCCAGATGGGCCGCCGCGCCCGGCGCAGGGCCGGAACCCTATGTCTTCCTCTTCGACGACCACCGCCTGATGGATGCCACCGCGGCGGCGCGCGTCTTTCTGCGCGCACTGCCCGGCGGTCCGGACGACTGGCAGCGGCTTCTGACCCATCTCGGCCCCCGCTTTCCCGGCCTGGCGCAGGCGCTGGCATCGCCCCCTGCCGAAGGCGGGGTGACGCTTCGGGGATCGGATGGCAGCGCGCTTTGCGCGACGGGCGGTCCCGCCCTGCCGCTCAGGCTTGCCTTCCTTCCGGCGGAAGCCGCGGAGGCGCCCGCGCTCGACATTCACTGCCAGCGCGCCCAGACGCAGGAACTGGAGTGCCTGCGCCGGACGATCGACGCGCTGCGGATGCCGGTATGGCAGAGCGCGGCGGATGGGACCGTCCTTTGGGTCAACAGGGCCTATCTCTCGGAATCCGCGACCAACGCCGGCCAGCCGGAGGACGAGCTTTCCTGGCCGCCACCCAATCTTCTGGACCACCTGCAACCGGCGCGCGGGAATGCGCCGCCCCGGCTGCGCCTTCCGGGCGACCCGCCGCGCTGGTTCGAGGTCGAGACCGTGGCGCTCGGGGAATGCCGGCTGCACGTCGCGACCCCAGCCGGTGCGCTGGTCAAGGCGGAGACGAGCCGCGACGAGATGATGCAGACCCTGGCCAAGACCTTCGCAGAACTGCCGATCGGGCTGGCCGTGTTCGACCGTCGCCGCCAGCTTGCCCTCTTCAACCCCGCGCTTTCGGACCTGACCGGGCTGCGGCCGGATTTCCTGATGTCCCGGCCACCGTTTCATGCCTTCTTCGACCGTCTGCGCGACCTGCGCATGATCCCGGAACCGCGCGACTACCACGGATGGCGGCAGGAGATCGCGGATATCGAGAAAGCCGCCGCCACCGGCAATTACGAGGATACCTGGAACATGCCCTCGGGCGCGACTTACCGGGTGACCGCGCATCCGCATCCCGACGGCGCGCTGGCGCTCTGGTTTGCGGATGTCAGCGCGGACATGTCGCTGACGCGCCGCTTCCGCGCCGAGGTGCAGACCTGCCAGGATATCTTCGACCAGCTCGACGTGGCGATCGCGGTCTTTTCCCCGGCGGGGGTCATGACGCAGTCCAACGGCGCGTTCTCGGACCTGTGGTCCTTCGATGCGACCCTTGCGGCGGCCCCGGTCGAGACCGCCGACATGATCGCCCTGTGGCAGGCGCAGACAGAGCCGACACCGGCCTGGGAACGGCTGACGGGCTACATGTCCGACCTTTCGGGCCGCGAGGCCTGGTCGGCCGACCTGCGCCAGCTTTCCGGCGCGCAGGTGCAGCTTCGGGCGACACCCCTTGGCGGCGGTTCGGTCATGCTGGCCTTCCATACGGCGCATCGAGCGCCGCCCCCACCGCCGACCGTGGCAAAGCGCGCCTCGCAACCCGTCGTCTAGCGCGTCCCTCCGCAGCAATCGCCTTGCCGCCACGGCGCGCTCAGCTAAAAGTCGGCGCATGGACCCGCACGACGACCACCCCGACGCAATCCTCCGGCTGCCGGACCCCGGCGCGACGGACGCGCTGGCGCGCCGCCTCGCGCCTGCGTTGCGCGCGGGCGACACGATCCTGCTTGAGGGGGAGATCGGCGCGGGCAAGACCCATTTCGCCCGCGCCCTGATCCGGGCGCGGCTCGCGGCGCTTGGCCTCGATGAAGATGTCCCGTCCCCCACGTTCACCATCGTCCAGACCTATGAGGCGGGCGAGGCCGAGATCTGGCATGCGGATCTTTACCGCCTGAGCGGCCCGGAGGAGATCTGGGAACTGGGGCTGGAGGACGCCTTTCGCACCGCGATCTGCCTTGTCGAATGGCCGGACCGGCTGGGAAGCCTCCGCCCCAGTGACGCCCTCACCCTCCGCTTCGCGGCCGAACAGGACGACAGCCGGCGCCTCGGCCTTCATGCCAGCGGCCCAAGGGCGCAGGCACTTTTGCGCGATCTTCTTGCCGGGGCGGGGGCATGACCCCGCGCGAAGCCGCCATTCCGGGCTTCCTCGCCGCCGCGGGCTGGGGTGCGGCATCGCGCCAGGCCCTGGCGGGCGACGCTTCCGCCCGGCGGTACGAGCGGCTTGCGCTCGCGGGTCGGAGTGCCATCCTGATGGATGCGCCGCCCGAAAAGGGCGAGGACGTGACCCGCTTCACCCGCATGGCCGCCTGGCTGCTGGCCCAGGGCTACTCGGCCCCGCGCCTGCTGGCCGAGGACGCGGCGGGCGGCTTTCTGTTGCTGGAGGATCTGGGCGACGACCTGTTCGCCCGTCTGCTTGCGACCGACCCGGCGCAGGAACAGATGCTTTACGCGGCGGCGGCGGACTTTCTGGCCGACCTCGGCAAGCGCCCGGTGCCGGATTTCGTGCAGCCCCTCGATGGACCGGCGCTGGAAGCATTGCTGGCCTGGGTCGGCGAATGGTACCTGCCCGCGATGGGGGCCGACCCGGCCGCCGCCTCGGCCCTTCCGGCGGCGTTCGGACGGCTTTACAGCGCGTTGGCGGGCGACGGGCCCGGGGTGCTGTCGCTCCGGGACTTTCATGCCGAGAACCTTATCTGGCTGCCCGGCCGTTCGGGGCATGCGCGGCTGGGCTTGCTGGATTTTCAGGACGCGGTGGCGGCGCATCCCGCCTATGACCTCGTGTCCCTTCTGCAAGACGCGCGCCGCGATGTCAGCCCGGCGGTCGAGGCCGCGATGATCGATCGCTTCGCCCGTTCCACCGGGCAGGACCGCGATCGCCTTTGCGCGATCTACGCACTTCTGGGCGCCCAGCGCGCGCTGCGCATTCTTTCGGTTTTTGCACGGCTTTGCCTGCACCTCGGCCGGACCCGCTACCTTGACTTCATGCCGCGCGTCTGGGGCCATCTGGCCCGCAACCTGGCCCATCCGGCGCTGGGTAATCTCGCCACCCTGCTTGCGGACCTGCGCGAACCGACACCGGCCGCCCTGGCCCGCTTGAGAGAGCGTTCGCCATGCCCGACGCCGTGATGCTGTTCGCCGCCGGGCTGGGCACCCGGATGCGCGAATTGACCCGCGACCGCCCCAAGCCGCTGATCGAGGTCGCGGGCCGCGCGCTTCTGAACCATGCGCTTGACCGGGTCTGGGAGGCCGGGGTGGGGCGCATCGTCATCAACCTCCACTACCGTGCGGCGCAGATTCGCGCCCATCTGGAGGGGCAGCGCGTGCTGTTCTCGGACGAAAGCGATGCGCTTCTGGAGACCGGGGGCGGGCTGGCCCGCGCGCTGCCCCTGCTGGCGGCCGATCCGGTCTTTACCCTGAACACCGACGCGGTCTGGACCGGCGCCAACCCCCTGGCGCAACTGCGTGAAGCCTGGCAGGGCGCGCAAGGGCCGGGGGCCGAGGGACTGCTGCTTCTGGTTCCGCGCGCGGCTGCCATCGGGCACAGCGGACCGGGCGACTTTGATCTGGACGCCCAGGGCCGGCTGACCCGAGGCACGGCCTATGTCTATACCGGGGCGCAAATCCTGCGCACACCGCGCTTTGCCGCCCGCGCCCCCGGTGCCTTTTCCATCAACCCGATCTGGGACGAGATGATTGGCGCGGGTACGCTTTTCGGCGCCGTCCACGACGGCGGCTGGTGCGATGTCGGGCGGCCGGAAAGCATTGCACTGGCCGAGTCGATGCTCCAGTCTGCCGGTGATGCTTGAACCCTGCCCCGATGTTTGACCCCGGCACATCGCCCCGCCTTTTCGCCCTTCCCCCCGGTGCCGATTTCCCGGCGCGCCTGGTCGAGGGGCTGATCGCGCGCATGGCGGATAAGCCCGCCGAGGCGATGGCGCGGGTGGAGCTTTACCTCAACACCGCGCGGATGCAGCGCCGGGTGCGGGCGCTGTTCGACGACCACGGCGCGCGCTTTCTGCCCCGCTTGCGGCTGGTCACCGACCTTGGCCGCGATCCGCTTGCCGGGTTGCCGCCGGCCGCGCCCGCGCTGCGCCGGCGGCTGGAACTGGCGGAGCTGGTCCGCGGGCTGGTGGAACGGCTGCCCGATTTCGCGCCTGGAACCCCGGTCTTCGGCCTCGCCGACAGCCTCGCCCGCCTTCTGGAGGAGATGGAGGGCGAGGGCGTGGCGCCCGCCGCGCTGGAAAGCCCCGCACTGGCCGAGAACCACGCGGCGCATTGGGAACGCAGCCTGGCCTTCCTGCGCATCATCGGGCGCTATTTCGCCCCCGATCCCAGCGAGGCCCCGCCCAGCGCCGAGGCGCGGCAGCGCCAGATCGTCGCCGCCCTTGCGCAGCGCTGGCATCTGTCGCCGCCCGATCATCCGGTGATCGTCGCAGGCTCGACCGCCTCGCGCGGGACGACGGCGCTCTTCATGGCGGCCGTCGCGCGGCTGCCGCAGGGGGCGGTTGTCCTGCCAGGCTTCGACTTCGACATGCCCACCGCCGCCTGGGAAAGTCTCGCCGACGGCCCCATGCCGGCAGAGGACCACCCGCAGTACCGCTTCCTGAAACTGGCCCGCGATCTTGATCTGCCGATGACCCGGATCCGCCTCTGGGCCGACGGGACCGCGCCCGATCCGGCGCGCAACCGGCTGATCTCGCTTGCGCTGCGGCCCGCGCCGGTCACCGACCAATGGATGGCCGAGGGCGCGGGGCTTGGCGACCTGCCCGCCGCGACGAGCGGCCTGACGCTGATTGAGGCCCCCTCGCCCCGGGCCGAGGCGCTGGCGCTGGCGCTGCGTCTGCGCGAGGCGGCAGAGAGTGGCACCCGAGCGGCCCTGATCACCCCCGACAGGGTTCTGGCCCGGCGGGTCGGCGCGGCGCTCGACCGTTGGGGCATCCTGCCCGACGACAGCGCCGGCCAGCCGCTGAACCAGACCGCGCCGGGCCGCTTCCTGCGGCATGTCGCGGGGGTCTTCGGCCGCAAGCTTGGCGCGGAAGCGCTGCTGGTTCTGCTCAAGCATCCGCTGACCGCGACGGGCGCGGGCGATCGCGGCAACCACCTGCGTTTCGCGCGGGATCTTGAGTTGAAGATCCGCCGCTCCGGCCCGCCCTTTCCGACCGGTGCTGATCTGATCGCCTGGGCCAGCGCGCAGGGTGATGCCGAACGCATCGCCTGGGCCGAGTGGCTTGCGGCGGCGCTTCAGGGGCATGAGGACCCCGCGCCGCTGCCGCTGGGCGACCGGGTCGCCGCGCATCTGGCCCTGGCCGAGGCGCTGGCGGCAGGGCCCGGGGGCAGCGCCTCGGCCAGCGAGCTTTGGCGCGACGAGCCCGGCCGCGCCGCCCGCCGCGCCATGGACGGCCTCTTGCGCGAAGCAGGGCATGCGGGCGCCTATTCCGCGCAACACTACGCCGATCTGGTCGCGGGCATTCTATCCTCGGAGATGGCGCGCAAGGCCGAGGGCACGCACCCGCTTGTCGCGATCTGGGGCACGCTGGAGGCGCGCGTGCAGGGCGCCGACCTGGTCCTTTTGGGCGGCCTGAACGAGGGCGTCTGGCCCGACTTGCCCGCCCCCGATCCCTGGTTGTCGCGGCAGATGCGGCTGAAGGCCGGGTTGCTTCTGCCCGAGCGCCGGGTCGGCCTTTCGGCGCATGACTTCCAGCAGGCCGCCGCCGCCCCTTCGGTCGTCCTCTCGCGCGCCGCGCGCGATGATGAGGCGGAAACCATCCCCTCGCGCTGGTTGGCGCGGCTGACGAACCTGCTGGCGGGCCTGCCCGGCAATCGCGGCCCCGACGCGCTGGCGGAGATGACCGCGCGCGGCGATGGGCTGCTGCGCCTTGCCGGGGCGCTTGAGGAGCCCGGCCGCGTCACACCCGCACCCCGCCCCGCACCCCGCCCGCCGGTCGAGGCGCGGCCGTCCGAACTGCCGGTGACCGCGATCCGGACCCTGATCCGCGACCCCTACGCTGTCTATGCCGGGCGTATCCTGCGGCTGCGCAAGCTCGACCCGCTGCGCGCCGAGCCCGATGCGCGCAAGCGCGGCGACGTGCTGCATGAGATCGTGCACGCCTTCATCAAGGACCGCCCCGAGGGCGAGACACCCGAGGCCGCCCGCTCGCGCCTGCTGGCGGGCGCCGAGGAGATCCTTTCGCGCGAAATCCCCTGGCCCTCCGCGCAGCGGCTGTGGCTGGCCAAGCTTGCCCGCATCGCCGACCGCTTCGTCGGCGCGGAGGAGCAGCGGGCGGGCCGCGGCGCCCCCGTGGTGATGGAGGAAAAACACCGCCTGCCGATCCCGGAACTTCGTTTCACCCTCACGGCCAAGCCCGACCGGATCGATCTTCTGGAGGACGGGAGGGTCCACATCTACGACTACAAATCCGGTCGCCCGCCCAGTGACAAGCAACAGGCCGCCTTCGACAAGCAGTTGCTGCTTGAGGCGCTGATGGCTGAACGTGGCGCCTTCGCGCCCCTCGGTCCGCGCGAGGTCGAGGGTGCGACCTACATCCACCTCGGCGGCGATGGCACGGACAGGCCGACGGAGCTGACAGCGGATTTGATGGCCCAGACCTGGGAAGGGCTGGGCCAGCTGATCCGCGAATACCGCCGCCGCGAAAAGGGTTACATCGCCCGCCGCGCCGTCTTCGAAAGCCGGTTCGAGGGCGATTTCGACCACCTCGCACGCTATGGCGAATGGGAGATGGCCGATCCTTCCGCGCCGGAGGATGTCGGATGATGGACGACGCCACCCGCGCGCAGGTGCGCGCCGCCGACCCCGCGGCCTCGACCTGGTTGTCGGCCAATGCCGGGTCGGGCAAGACGCGCGTGCTCATCGACCGGGTGGCGCGCCTGCTGCTGGGGGGAACCGAGCCACAACGCATCCTGTGCCTGACCTACACCAAGGCCGCGGCAAGCGAGATGCAGAACCGCCTGTTCAACCGGCTCGGCGAATGGGCGATGCTGCCCGAGCCGCTCCTGCGCGGCGCTCTGGCCGACCTGGGCGTTCCCGGCCCGATCGACGTCGATGCGCTGGCCCGCGCCCGGCGGCTTTTCGCGCGCGCGATCGAGACGCCGGGCGGGCTGAAGATCCAGACCATCCATTCCTTTTGCGCGGCGCTTCTGCGCCGCTTCCCGGTCGAGGCCGGCGCCTCGCCCGATTTTACCGAGCTTGACGACCGCACCGCCGCGCTCCTGCGCGCCGAGATCGTGGAGGAACTGGCGGCGGGTGCCGACATCGGCGCCGTCGATGCGCTCGCGGCCTTCGTTTCGGGAGAGGACCTTGACGCGCTTCTGGCCGATCTGAGCCGCAACGGCGAGCTTTTCGCTTCGCCCTTGACGCGGGACGAGGCCTTCGCGCTGTTCGGTCTGCCTGCGGGGTTCGATGCCGAGACCGCTTATCATGATACCTTCGACGGCTCGGAGCGTGCCCTCTTCGCCGAAGCAGTGCCTGTTCTGGAGCGTCAATCACCAACCATGGTCGCGCTCGCTGGCAGGCTTCGTTTACTCAATCCTGAGCAGAATTCCGAACTGGCATTCAAAGCTCTGCGTGAAGAGTTCCTCTATCGAAAGGAAAGTCATTTTCGAGCTGAAGCAAAGTTCGCCACTGTTCCGACAAAAAAGGCTCAAGGCGCACTTGGCGATCTCTTAGCGGATTTTCAGGCCTTGATGGACCGCGTCGCACAAACACAGGGACGACTCTTTGCCCTCGCCGCGGCTGAGAAAACGCTGGCGCTGCACCGCTTCGCCGGGGCGTTCCTGCCGCGCTACGCGGCGCGCAAGGCGGGACAGGGCTGGCTCGACTTCGACGACCTGATCCGGCGGGCGGCGGCGCTTCTGGGCGACCGCGCCGTAGCGGCCTGGGTGCTCTTTCGTCTCGACGGCGGGATCGACCACGTCCTGGTTGACGAGGCGCAGGACACCAGCCCGGCGCAATGGAAGGTGATCGAGCGCCTGACGGAGGAGTTCACCGCAGGCGAAGGCGCGCGCGGCACCGAGCGCACGATCTTCGTCGTGGGCGACAAGAAGCAGTCGATCTATTCGTTCCAGGGCGCGGACCTTAACGAGTTCGACAGCATGCAGGGGCATTTCACGGCGAAGTTCGCCGCCGTCGGCCGCGCGATGCAGGGGCTGGAACTTCTGCACTCCTTCCGGTCGGCCGACGCGATCCTGCGGGTCGTGGACCTGACCTTCGACGAACGCGTGAACCGCGGCCTTGGCGGGACGCCGAAGCATCGAGCCTTCCACATCGACAAACCGGGGCGCGTCGACCTTTGGGCGCCCATCCCGAAGCCCGACAAGGTCGAGCCGAACGAATGGTACGCCCCCATCGACATCCTGCCGGACGCGCATGAAAACGTGGTCCTTGCCCGCAAGATTGCCGCCGAGATCCGGCGGATGATCGATACCGGCGTAACGATCGCGGACCGGGGCGGCGCGCGCCGGGTGCATGAGGGCGATTTCCTGATCCTCGTCCAGCGGCGCGGGCCGCTCTTTTCCGAGATCATCCGCGCCTGCAAGGCGGAGCGGCTTGAGATCGCGGGCGCCGACCGGCTGAAGCTGGGCGGGGAGCTTGCGGTCAAGGACCTAGCCGCGCTTCTCTCCTTCCTCGCGCTGCAGGAGGATGACCTTTCGCTCGCCGCCGCGCTGCGCTCGCCGCTCTTCGGTTGGAGCGAGGGGCAGCTTTATGACCTGGCGCAGGGCCGCGCCGACAAGACCTATCTTTGGCAGGCGCTGCGCGACCGGGCCGACGACTTCCCCCAGACGCTCGCCATGCTTCACGACCTGCGCCGATGGGCGGATTTCCTGAGACCCTACGAGTTGCTGGAACGGATCCTGACCCGCCACGGCGGCCGCCGGAACCTGCTGGCCCGGCTGGGGCCGGAGGCCGAGGACGGGATCGACGCGCTTCTGGCGCAGGCGCTCGCATATGAACGGACCGAGGTGCCCAGCCTGACCGGCTTCCTCGTCTGGATGCAGACCGACGAGGTCGAGGTGAAGCGCAGGCTCGACAGCGCCACCCGCGCCATCCGGGTGATGACGGTCCACGGCGCCAAGGGGCTTGAGGCGCCGATCGTCATCCTGCCCGACACCGCCAAGCGCCCCGACACCGTGCGCGACGAAATCTACGTGACCGAAGAGGGCGTTGCGCTGTGGCAGGTGCCCGCGGCGGAAAGCCCGGGTCTGGTCGCGGATCTGCGCGACGGCCTGAAGGACCGGCAGCGGCAGGAACGGATGCGGCTTCTTTACGTGGCGATGACGCGGGCGGAAAGCTGGCTCATCGTCTGCGCGGCGGGCGACACGGGCACGGGCGAGGAGAGCTGGCACGCGCTGATCGACGCGGCGATGGACAAGGCCGGGGCGGAGAGCAGTCCGCTGATGGGTGAGGCCTGGGATTTCGGCCCGGGCAAGCGGTTCGCGCTTGGCCACTGGCCCGCGCCCGCCCCAGGAGATGCCGACGGCGCGGACCAAGCGGCGCCGACGCCCCCCGCGCTTGCCCCCTGGATCACCGCGCCCGCCCCGCCCCCTCCGGATCTTCCGGCGACCCTGTCGCCCTCGGCCCTCGGCGGCGCCAAAGCCCTGCCCGGAGAGGCGGGGCTTGACGAGGAGGCGGCCAAGCGGCGCGGCACGATGATCCATCTGGCGCTGGAACATCTGCCGCTCTGGCCCAGGGCCGACTGGCCGGAGATCGCCGCAACGCTCCTGAGCGCCGAGATGGACGCGGACCCAGCCGAAACCGCAGCCGTTCTGGCCGAGGCCGCCCGCGTCCTCGACAACCCCGCGCTGGCCCCGATCCTGACGCGCGCCCTGCGGGAGGTCGAACTGACCGCTGCGCCGCCGGAGCTTGGCGGGCGGCGCCTGCACGGCACCATCGACCTGCTGCTGGTCGAGGCGGACCGCGTCCTTGCCATCGACTACAAGTCGAACGCCATCATCCCGGAGGGGGTGGGGGTCGTTCCCGACGGCATCCTGCGCCAGATGGGGGCCTACGCGGCGATGCTGGGCTGCATCTATCCCGACCGGCGGATCGAAACCGCGATCCTGTGGACGGCGAGCGGGGAAATCATGCCGCTACCCGGCGATATCGTGAGGGCAGCCTTGCAAACCACCACTACACCTTGACGCCGGAGGCCCAGCTTCCTACTTTCTGGCCAACGCATTCCCCGAATGGAGCAAGATCATGGCCACCGTTGCCGTCACCGATGCAACCTTTGACGCGGAAGTGCGTCAGTCCGACATTCCGGTCGTCGTGGACTTCTGGGCCGAATGGTGCGGCCCGTGCAAGCAGATCGGTCCGGCGCTCGAAGAGCTTGCCACGCAATATGCCGGCAAGATCAAGATCGCCAAGGTGAACGTGGACGACAACCCGAGCTCGCCCGCGCAGCTCGGCGTGCGCGGCATCCCGGCGCTGTTCCTCTTCAAGGATGGTCAGGTGGTGTCGAACAAGGTCGGCGCCGCGCCCAAGGCCGCGCTTCAGAACTGGATCGAATCCTCGATCTGATCGACGAGACGTCTCCAAAACTGGGGCGCCTTCGGGCGCCCCTTCTGTTTGGGACGGTTGCGAGGCGCCGCCCGGCCCGCCATATAGGGCGGTGAACGAGAGGGAGGACGCGCATGTCCGAAGACAGGTTTCCCGGCTGGCACGGCACGACGATCATCGGCGTGCGCAGGGGCGGCGAGGTCGTGGTGGCAGGCGACGGGCAGGTGAGCCTGGGCCAGACCGTCATCAAGGGCACCGCCCGCAAGGTCCGGCGCCTGAGCCCCGGCGGGCGCGACGTGGTCGTGGGCTTTGCCGGCTCGACGGCCGACGCCTTTACCCTGCTCGAAAGGCTAGAAAAGAAGCTCGATGCCGCGCCGGGCCAGCTGACCCGCGCCTGCGTGGAACTGGCCAAGGACTGGCGCACCGACAAATACCTTCAGAAGCTGGAGGCGATGTTGATCGTCACCGATGGCAAGACGCTTCTGGTCGTGACCGGCGCGGGCGATGTGCTGGAACCTGAGCACGACGTGGCCGCCATCGGATCGGGCGGGAACTTCGCCCTGGCCGCCGCGCGCGGGCTGATGGAGACCGACCTGCCGGCCGAGGATATCGCGCGCAAGGCCATGGCCATCGCCGCCGACATCTGCGTCTACACCAACGGCAACCTGACGGTGGAGTCGATCCGTGGCTGACGCCCCCCAAGGCGCGCCCCAAGGCATGGACCCCGCGGACATTCGTGCCGCGGCGAAGGCCGGCATCCTGACCGAGGCCCAGGCGGCCGAGCTGAACGCGCTCAGCAACCGGCGGGCCGACGACCGCGCGGCCCGCACGCGCGAGGATGAGCCCTTCGAGTTCTTCAAGGGCTTCGCCGAGATCTTTGTCGCCATTGGCCTCGCCATTCTTCTGGGGGGCATCGCGCTGTTGCTGGGGGTGATCGGCGGCGTCGGCATCCTGATCGCGATCCCCGCGATCATCGCCGCGATTTCCTGGTGGATGGCGCGGTTCTTCACGCTGCGCTGGCGGATGAACCTGCCCTCGATGGTGTTGGTGGGCGCCTATTCCGGCGGGATCTACGTCTCTGCGCTGACGATGCTTGGCCAGTCGGACATGGGGCTGAAGGCGGTGGCTTTCCTGTCGGCCGCCATTGCCGCCGGGGCGACCGCGCTCTGGTTCCGGCGCTTCAAGTTGCCCTTCGCGATGTTCATCCTGGGCGGCTTCGCGATGATGGCGACCTATGCGCTTTTCACCCGCTACAACCCCGGCGGCAGTTTCGACGACATCGACGGCTGGGCCCAGAGCTTCGTGCCGCGCGCCAACCTGACGCTCGCCTCGGTCGTGTTCGGGCTGGCGGCCTTCGCCGGGGCCATGTCCTTCGACCTCGCCGACCCGCACCGGACCGGGCGCCACTCCGCCACGGCGTTCTGGCTGCACCTCCTGGCGGCGGGCGCGCTGGTGAACGCGGTCGCGGGCAATATCTGGGGCCAAGGCGGCGGGGCGAACATCGTGCCGACGATACTGGTTCTGGCCGCCTTCGCGCTGGTCGCGCTGGTGATCGACCGGCGATCCTTCCTGACCGCGGGCATCGTCTACATCGCCGCGATCATCTACTGGGCCGTCGCCGGGGACCGGGGCGCCAGCGCCCGGGACTGGGCCTTGATCCTGATCCTTCTGGGACTTTTCTTCACCATCCTGGGCACCTGGTGGATTCCGTTGCGCCGCCGCGTGATGCGCGCGCTGCCGGACTTTCCCGGCAAATCCCGCCTGCCCCCCTATTCGGAGCGCACATGACCAACCTGACCCCGCGCGAGATCGTATCCGAGCTTGACCGCTTCATCATCGGCCAGAAGGACGCGAAGCGCGCCGTCGCGGTCGCCCTTCGCAACCGCTGGCGGCGCAAGCAGTTGCCTGACGACATCCGGGAAGAGGTCTACCCCAAGAACATCCTGATGATCGGCCCGACCGGGGTCGGCAAGACCGAGATCTCCCGCCGTCTGGCGAAGCTGGCGCGCGCGCCCTTCCTGAAGGTCGAGGCGACGAAGTTCACCGAAGTGGGCTATGTCGGGCGTGATGTGGAGCAGATCATCCGCGACCTGGCCGACGCCGCCATCATCGAGACCCGCGAGCGCATGCGCGAAGAGGTCAAGGCCCGCGCCCACAAGGCCGCCGAGGAGCGCGTGATCGAGGCGATCGCAGGTGCCGACGCCCGCGAGCAGACCCGCGAGATGTTCCGCCAGCGGCTGAAAAAGGGCGAACTGGACAACACGGTCATCGAGTTGGAGGTGGCCGAAGCCGCGCCGCAGATGCCCTTCGAGATGCCGGGCCAGCCCGGCATGGGGATGATGAACCTGGGCGACATCTTCGGAAAAGCCTTCGGCGGGCGCCGCACGCGCAAGAAGATGACCGTTGCCGAAAGCTACGAGATCCTGATCTCGGAAGAAGCCGACAAGCTTCTGGACGACGAGCAGGTAAAGCACATCGCACTTGAGGCGGTGCAGGAAAGCGGGATCGTCTTCCTCGACGAGATCGACAAGGTCTGCGCCCGCGCCGAAACCCGCGGCGCCGATGTCAGCCGCGAGGGCGTGCAGCGCGACCTGCTGCCGCTGATCGAGGGCACGACGGTTTCGACAAAATACGGGCCGGTGAAGACCGACCACATCCTCTTCATCGCCTCGGGCGCCTTCCACATCGCCAAGCCCTCGGACCTGCTGCCGGAATTGCAGGGCCGCCTGCCGATCCGCGTGGAACTGCGCGCGCTGACGGAGGAGGACTTCGTTCGCATCCTGACCGAGACCGACAACGCCCTGACGCGCCAATATACCGCGCTGATGGGGACCGAGGAGGTGACCGTCACCTTCAGCGAGGACGGCATCGCGGCCCTCGCCCGGATCGCGGCAGAGGTGAACCGCAGCGTGGAGAACATCGGCGCGCGGCGGCTTTACACCGTGATGGAGCGCGTGTTCGAGGAACTGAGCTTCAACGCCCCTGACCGCGCCGGCGAGGCCGTCAATGTCGATGCGGCCTTTGTCGAACGGCACCTGGGCGATCTGTCCCGTAGCGCCGACCTGTCACGATACGTACTCTAGCGGCGGGTTCCGGGTTATGTTCGTCCATGGTCCGGCAGGGGCCATGGCCTATCGGAGCGCAGGATGCGGCGGCTTTGCCTTGCCTTGATGATCGTGGGAGTGACCGCAGGCTGCATTCCCCGCGGCGCGGTGACGGTGGACCCCGCTGCGGCACGGACCGGAACCGTGGAAAGCGTCTTCATCGCGACGACGCGCGCACCTGACCCCCGCACGGGCGAGCCCTTCGGGCACGGGCGAAGCAAGCAGGCGCGCTACCTTCGCCTCGACGTCGCCATCCCGCCAGAGCGGGAACCGGGCAGCATCGACTGGCCGCCCGCCCGGCGCGCGCCGGATCTGGCCCATGACTTCGTGGCGAGCGCGCAGGAGATCATGACCGGCCCGGCCGCGTTCCGGGCGGAGCTTGCGCGCGAACTGCGCCGCAAGCCCGCAGGCCGGCGCGATGCGGTCGTCTTCGTCCACGGCTACAACACCACCTATGCCGAGGGCGCCTACCGTCTTGCGCAACTGGGTCATGACCTGAAGCTTGACGCGGCCTTCGTGCACTATTCCTGGCCATCGCGCGCCCATCCGCTGGGCTATGCCTATGACCGCGACAGCGCGCTTTTCGCCCGCGACGGCCTCCAGACGCTCCTGGAACAGGTGGCGGCATCGGGCGCGGATCAGATCCTCATCACCTCCCATTCCATCGGCTCGCTCCTGACGATGGAGACCCTGCGCCAGATGGCGCTGTCGGGCCGGTCGGACCTTTTGCGCAAGATCTCGGGCGTGGTGCTGTTTTCGCCCGATATCGACGTGGATGTGTTTCACACCCAGGTCGCGGCCATCGGAAAGCTGCCCCAGCCCTTCGTGATCTTCACCTCGAAACGCGACAAGGCGCTGGCGCTGTCCGCGCGTCTGACGGGGGAGCGGAAGCGGCTTGGAAACATCGAGAGCGCGGCGGAAGTCGCGGATCTGTCCGTGACGGTCATGGATACCACCGCCTATTCGACCGGCGCGGGGCATTTCGACGCCGCCGCTTCGGCGAGCCTTCTGCTGATCCTGAGCCAGATCGCCGCCGCGGGCGGCATCCTGGAAGGCGAGGGCCGTCTGGGATTCCTGGCGGGGACAGTGATCACGGTGCGCAATGCGACGCAGATCATCATGGCCCCGGTCGCCGCAATGTCGAACCTCTAGAGTCCGTCAGCGCGCCCGCCTGAGGTAGACGTAATAGGCCCCGCTGCCGCCGTGCTTCAGATGCGCGGTCGCGACCTGCAGGACCAGCGGCCGCAGCGGCGGCAGGCTCAGCCAATGGGGGACCTCGTGCCGCAGCGCGCCGATGCGCGCCGGGATCGGGCCGTCGTCATCCTTGCGCTTGCCCTTGCCGGTGATGACCAGCACCAGTCGCCGTCCCTCCGCATGCGCATTGAGGATGAAATAGACAAGCTCTTGGCGTGCCTCGGCGAGCGTCATGCCATGCAGGTCGATGCGCCCCTCGGGGTGAAGCTTGCCGCGCGTCATGGATCGGAAGGCAGAGTGGTCCATCCGCACGGGCTGAGCGGCCAGCGCCTCCTCCAGCGTCGGCGCCAGATCGTGACGGCGGAAGGGGCGCGCGGTCTCTCCGATCCTGAAATCGGGCAGGGGCTTGCGCACCTCGGGCGCGACGGGTTTCGGTGCGTGGTCCGGCTTTTTCGGCTGTTCGGAGTGCAGGGCCTGGGTGGTGCGCGCGACCTTGTGCCAAAGGTCACGCTCCTCGGGCGTGACGGGACGGGGGCGCCGCATCACGCTCCGCCCCCCGCCGGAGCCCCCCAGCCGCCGGGCGGCGTCATTCGCCGGTCGCGACCAGCTGCCAGTTCGGGTCGCTGGCGCCCATCTTGCGCGCGAAGGTCCAGATATCGCGCTGCTTGCGCGGGCGCTTGGGATCGCCCTCGACGACCTCGCCCGAAGCGTCGCGCGCGGATGAGATCAGCTCTCCGACAAAGCGCACGCTGATTTCGCCCTCACGGGTGTCGTGGTCGAACGCGGCGGAGTCGAGCGCCAGTTCTCGCAGGCCCAGAAACTCGGCCGTCACGGTCAGGCCGCGGCTACGACGCGCGCTGACCGCCTCGGAAAACGCCTCGTAGACATCGCGCGAGATGAAGGGGCGGACGGTGTCAAGCTCACCCTTCTCGAAGGCCATCAGGATCATCTCATAGGCGCCGCGCGCGCCTTGCAGGAAGCCGGAGACATTGAAGCTCGGCTCCGCCTGCTTCATTGCCGCAAGTGCCTGCGCCGCCTCGCTGCCCTCGGGCGCATGATCGGTGATGTCGCGGTCCGGACCGCCCTCGATCACCTCGAAGCCGCGCTTGCCGCCGCGTTCGGGCAGCGGCGCCGGAACCGGCGGCTTTTCGAAGCCCTCGCGGGTACCCAAGACGCTTTTCAGCCGCAGGATGAGAAAGATCGCTATTCCCGCAAGAACAAGCAGCTGGATGATCGAACCGTTCATTTGCCTCAGGACCTCAATGCGCGCGGGGTTGGTAACTTTCCCGCTCCTCACCTATGTAGGGGACGGGTGTGGTCAAGTCCACCGCGCCCGGCAAGATCGGAGCATGCCATGTCGCTTCTTATCGCATTCGTCCTGGTCCCGATGATCGAGATCGGGCTGTTCATCAAGGTCGGCGGCCTGATCGGCATCGGCTGGACGCTGGCGATCGTCTTGGCGACGGCGATCGCGGGCAGTTGGCTGGTCCGTATGCAGGGGTTGAAGGCGCTGGCGGAGCTGCGCGGATCGCTGAACGAACTGCGCGACCCGACCGAGCCCATCGCCCATGGCGCGCTGATCCTTTTCGCGGGCGCACTGCTTCTGACGCCCGGGTTCTTCACCGACACGATGGGGCTTTTGCTGCTGCTGCCGCAGGTGCGCGCGGCGCTTTTGCGCTATCTGGCCACGCGCGTTCGCGTCGAACGCTTCACCATGGGCGGCCGACCGGCGCGGCCGCAGACCCCCGATGACGTGATCGACGGCGAATTTACGGTGGTCGACCCGGAAAAACGGCCCACGCACGGGCCCTCGGGCTGGACCCGGCATTGAGGCGCGTGGGGCAAGGTGCTACACCCGCCCGCGAGTTTTTCGAGATTTCCAGGAGACAGACATGGCCGACGACACCAACGGCGCCGCACCCCAGCAGGCCCCGCAGCTGAAGATGCAGATCCTGGGGCAGTTCATCCGTGACCTTTCGTTCGAGAATATCCTCGTCCAGAAGGGCATCGGCGCCGCGCAGGTCCAGCCCGAGATCCAGGTCCAGGTCAGCCTCGACGCCCGCAAGCGCACGGTCGAGAACCAGTATGAAGTGCTGACCAAGTTCAAGGTCACCTCCGCCAATGCCGCCGACAAGTCGCCGCTCTTCATCCTGGAGCTGGAATATGGCGGGATCTTCCACATCGAGGGCATTCCGGAAGAGCAGATGCATCCCTTCCTGATGATCGAATGCCCGCGGATGCTGTTCCCCTTTGTACGCCGCATCGTCAGCGACGTGACCACCGACGGCGGCTTCCCGCAGCTGAACCTCGATACGGTGGATTTCGTGGCGCTTTACCGGCAGGAACTGGCGCGGCGCGCGGCCCATATCCAGAAGCCGGCCGACCAGCCCACGAACTGAGGCGCGCCAGGCGTGGCCACCGGCCTTCACGATCCGATCCCGGCCTGGGTGGACGGGGCGCTTGTTCCCATGGACAAGCTCGCAGTCCACCTGAAGGGCGTGCGCCACAAGGCGGTGTCGGTCTTCGTGCTGGATGGCGGTGCGCGCGTGCTGATCCAGCGCCGCGCGCTTGGCAAGTATCACACGCCTGGGCTCTGGGCGAACACCTGCTGCACCCATCCCCATTGGGACGAGGACCCGCGCGACTGCGCCGTCCGCCGCCTGCGCGAGGAATTGGGGATCGAGGGGCTCGACCCTGTCGCGGCCGACCAGGTGGAATACCGCGCCGATGTGGGCGGCGGCATGGTCGAACACGAGGTCGTGGACATCTTCATCGCCCGCGCCCCGGCGGACCTGGCGCTGCGCCCCAACCCGGATGAGGTGATGGAGACCCGCTGGCTGACGCTCGACGCCCTCGCGGCCGAGGTCGTAGCGGAGCCAACCCGGTTTACCCCCTGGCTCCGCATCTACCTGGCGGAATATCGCGACCGGATCTTCGGGACGGGCTAGACGCCTCA
Organism: Albidovulum sediminicola; assembly: GCF_025751575.1. Lineage (GTDB taxonomy): Bacteria > Pseudomonadota > Alphaproteobacteria > Rhodobacterales > Rhodobacteraceae > Albidovulum > Albidovulum sediminicola. Next base: position 147,087 of record NZ_JAOWLA010000001.1, read on the forward strand.
GCCGATCTCCATTTCCTCAAGCAGGACCGCCCAGCCCGCGCCATGCATGTCGCGGTCGGCCGCCGTTCCCTGCACCGTCGGACGCGGGAAGGAGAACTTCACGACGTTCAGATCGGCGATGTCGAAGCGGCGCATCTCGGCCTCCGCCACCCGGTAAAGAGCCGCGACCCGCGCGCTGTCGAGCGCCCCAGACACGCGGGCAAAGGTCACGGGATCGCCGCAGAAGATATCGACGGTCAACCAGAAGGGGCCGGCGTTCTTCGACCGGACCTTCTGCGCGATCTGGCCCAGTTCAGCCATGCCCGATCTCCGTCACCTCTAGCCGGAAGGCTGCCATCGGATCGTCCAGCGCCAGGATATGGTGCAGGCAGAACTCATAGACCGCGCCCCGGGTCATCTCGGCCGGGGAAAACGGGAAGGCGAAGGTCGGCATCGGCTCGTCTTCGGTCAGGGCGTGGTGCAGCAGATAGGGGTTCAGGATCTTGCCGATCTCGGCCGCCTGCGCCTCGGAGGGCGCGGTGACGATGCAAAGGACGCCGACCTCCACCGGCGTGACGCGCCCGGTTTCTAGCAGCCCCAGCGTGGCGTCCTGACCGATCAGCCGCATCTCGATCGTGAATTCGCTCGCGGTCAGGCCGGTTCGCTCCATCGCCACCTTGCGGCAGCGGCTGGCGACATCCTCGGCCCAGGCGCGCGCGTTCTCCACGTAGCGGCGGTCGCGCAGCAGCGTCAGGCTGACAACCTGATACCCCGCAACGCGCGCCCCTTCGAGCTTGACGGTATAGGGACCGGGCACCCAGACGGACCCTTCGACCCGGACCCGCCGGTCGTCGAGCGCGCTATAGCGCGACCCGGTCACGTCGAGATGTCCGCCCGGCTCGTAAAGGATGAAGGGATCGGTGTTTTCGTAAAGCATATGCGCCGAAACGGTGTAGGGCGTGGCCCGCGCGGTCCGGCCCAGCGGTTCCAGGGTGAAGCCCGTTTCGTCGAAGTCGATCTGGATCACGCCGGAGGCCGGGTTGGTCGTGGCCAATGCGCCGCATTCCCCGACCTTGGCGCCGTGCCAGGCCGCGCCGGGGTCGCAGCTCGCGGCGATCGGCAGCGCCGCGATGATCGCGGTGTCGGTCGTACGGCCCGCGATCACGATATCGGCGCCGGTGTCGAGCGCGGCGCGGATCTGCTCGGCGCCCGCGAGCGCGACGATGTTCGTGCAGGATCGCAGGGTATCCTCGTCCACCGAAGGCGCGCCGCTTAGCGGCGTGATCCGGCCCGCGCGCAGCGCCCCTGCCACCATCTCGGGCGCCTGGCCCGAATAAAGCCGTGCAACCCGGACCTTCTGGCCGAGTTCCGCCGCCAGTTCGGTCGTGATTTCGTAAAGCCAGTCGACCGCGCTGTCGGCGCCGCAGGTGCCGGCGGTCCCGATGACCAGGGGCACCCCGGCCTCGGCCCGCGCGCGCATGAGATCGCGCCATTCGGCCTTGGTGGTCGAGCGGGAATATTTCGACACCCCGCGCCCGAGGTAAGAGGGTCCACTGTCCGTGGACCCCCCGTCCACCGCGATGATATCGGGCCGGTTGGCCACGCCGCGCGAAAGCGCGTCGCGGTCATAGGCAAGGCCCAAGGCCCCCGTCGGGATGAGTACACGCACCACCTTAGTCCTCGATTGCGCTTTCGGGCGTCGGCGGACGCTTCAGAAGGCCGCGCAGGAACATCGGCGCGATGAAGCCCGTCGCCGCCGCGATCCACAGAACCGCCGCGATGGGAGACGAGAAAAGATAGGTCCAGTCGCCGTCCGAAAGGGTCATCGCGTGACGCAGGTTGTTCTCCATCTGGTAGCCCAGAAGGATGCCAAGGATCACCGGCACCGTGGGGATGTCCATCTTGCGGAAGACATAGCCCATGACCCCGAAGACGATCATCAGCACCAGGTCGAAATAGCTGCCCGAAAGCGAATAGATCCCCACGAAGGACACCATCGTGACCCCCGGAAGCAGCACCGCGGGCGGCACCGTCAGGATCTTCACGAAGATCTTCACCATCGGCACGTTCATCGCCAGCAGGACGAAGTTCGCAATCAGGAGCGAGGCGATCAGGCCCCAGACGACCTCCGGCCGGTCGGCGAAAAGCGTCGGCCCCGGGGTGATGTTCAGCGTCATCAACACGGCGAGCAGCACCGCCGTCGTGCCCGACCCCGGCACGCCCAGCGTCAGCATCGGCACCAGCGCGCCGCCGGCCGCGGCGTTGTTCCCGGCCTCGGGCGCCGCGACGCCCTTGGCCACCCCGGTCCCGAAGCCGCCCTTGTCGCCCGCGATGCCCTTTTCCATCATGTAGGTCATGAAGGAACCCAGCGACGCGCCCGCACCCGGCAGCACCCCGGCGATGAAGCCCACTGCGGAGGACCGCAGCATCGTCCAGCGGGTCGACCACATCTCGGCCCAGGGGATGGTGACCTTGCCGAGTTTCACGCCCACCGCGCTCGACTTGCCATGGGTCTCGATGAAGACGAAGACCTCCGACACCGCGAAGAGGCCGACGATGGCCACGAGGAAGTCAATCCCGTCCGCCAAGTGCAGGTTGCCCCCGGTGAAGCGGTAGAAACCGGAATTGTTGTCGAGCCCGATCAGCGCGATCGCCAGCCCGATGAAGGAGGCCAGCGCCGCCTTGGCCTGGTTGTTCGAAGCCATGCCGCCCAGCGTCGCGAAGGCCAGCGCGTAAAGCGCGAAATATTCCGCCGGTCCGAACTTGTAGGCGATGCGCGCAAGGTAGGGCGCGACCATGGCCAGCGCGATCGTCGCGAGAAGCGCGCCCACGAACGAGGCAACGCCCGAAATCACCAGCGCGTCGCCCGCGCGTCCCGCCTTGGCCATCGGATAGCCATCGAGCGTCGTCATCATCGCCGGCTCGTCGCCGGGAATGTTGAGCAGGATCGACGAGATCCGCCCGCCATACATCGCCCCGTAATAGACCGAGGTCAGCAGCACCAGCGCCGCCGTGGCATCGAGGCCCAGCGAAAAGGTGATCGGGATCAGGATCGCCACGCCGTTCGAGGGCCCAAGCCCCGGCAGCGCGCCGATGATGGTTCCCAGAAAGCAGCCGATAACGGCCAGCGTCAGCGTCAGCGGCGTCAACGCGACCCCGAAGCCAAGCGCGAGATTGGACAGCAGTTCCATGAGATATCCTCAGCCCATCAGGGCGCGCGGCAGGGCGACAAGGCCCAGTCCCAGCGCATATTTGAAAACGACGTAAAGACCCGCCGACAGGCCGACGCCGATCAGCGCGGCGCGGGCGGGCTTGGGGTCGATCTGGTAGCTCAGGATCGCCGCGACGATGGCGGTCGGGACCAGGAAGCCGAACGGCCGCAGCATATAGGCGTAGGCGATCATCACCACCGTGGCGAAGACCAATGCCGCGAGGCTTTTCATGGCGGGCCAGTCGGGCTCCGCGTCAGGCCGAACGATCATCGCTGCCGCGCTGGCCGCCATCCCGATGCCCACGATGATCGGGAACACCTTGGGCCCAAGTTTGTCGAACATGTTTCCAGCCGGCAGATTGTAGGCGCTCGCGATAAACGCGAGCGCCACGAGGATCACGACCACTCCGAAGATGCGGTCGGTTCTGATCATTGGATCACACCGATCTCTTTCGAGAGCGCCTCGGTGTCGGCGACGACCTGGTCAACCCAGGACTGGAAGTCGCCGCCGACCTTGGTGAAGGGCGCAAGCCCGTTGGCGGCCATCGCCTCCTTCCACTCGGCGCTGTCGGCGACCGCCTGGATCTTGGTGGCCCAAGCGCTGAACTCGTCATCCGAGATGCCCTTGGGGACGTAGAAGCCGCGCCAGTTCACCGCGACGACGTCGAAGCCCTGTTCGCGGGCGGTCGGGATGTCGTCGAAGCCCGGCACGCGGTCCTCGCTCAGCACCGCCAGCGCGCGCACTTCGCCAGACTGGATGAAGCCCACGATTTCCGACATGTCGCCGGTCATCGCCTGGGTGAAGCCGCCGACCGTCTGCGTGATCGCGTCCGCGCCGCCATCGACGCCGATGTACTTGACCTTGCCGATATCGGTGAAGCCCGCGGCCTTCAGCACCTGAAGCGGCTTCATGTGGTCGAACCCGCCCGCGGCCGAGCCGCCCGCAAAGGCCACCGAACCCGGGTCGGCCTTGATCGCGTCAACCATGTCGCCCAGCGTCTGGAAGGGGCTGTCCTTGGCCACGACGATCACGCCGGGATCGGCGCCGATCGCGCCGACGAAGCGGACCTGGTCGGCGGTCGCGTCACCGAAGGCCTTCTGGGCCAGGCGCGTGGTCGTCGCGGAGGAGGCCGCCACCAGCAGGTCGGCGTCGGTGTTCCGCTCGGTCACGACGTGGTTATAGGCCAGACCGCCGCCGGCACCGGCCATGTTGGTGACCTGCACGGGCGCATCGACCTGCTTGAGATCGTAAAGCAGCTTGCCGACCTGGCGGCAGGTGAAGTCCCAGCCGCCGCCGGGGTTGGCCGGCGCGATGCATTCCGTCGCCCAGGCCGACGAGGTCGAGACAAGAGCGATGACGGCGCTGGTGCCCAGCGCCTTGAGAGCGGTGAATTTCATGCTGTCCTCCCAGACATATTCCGCTGGTTCGGGTTTCCGTCACCCTGGACGGTTCCCTCCCCTTGCGGAGCAAACGATTCGCGGGAAAGCTGACACGAACCTGTCACCCCGGAGGAGCGATGCGTTTCCTGCTTGTCGAGGATAATCCGGAACTGTCCCGCTCGGTCGCCGAACGGCTGCGGCTGGACGGGCATGCGGTCGACCCGGCCGCCTGTCTTTCGGATGCGCGTGACTGCCTGGGCGCGGCCACTTACGACTTGATCCTGCTGGATATTTCCCTGCCGGACGGCGACGGGCGCGACTTCCTGAAATCCGAGCGCCGCGCCGGCCGCGATACCCCGATCATCGTCATGACGGCGCGCGCAGCGGTGTCGGACCGCGTCGATGTCCTTGACCTCGGCGCCGACGATTACGTGACCAAACCCTTCGACTTCGCCGAGCTGGAGGCGCGCTGCCGCGCCGTCCTGCGCCGCCGGGGCAGCGCGCTTCAGACCGTTCGAAGCTTCGCGGGCCTGACCTTCAACCCCCTGACCGCCACGCTTTGCGTCGGCGAGGACGTGCGCGAACTGCGCAACCGCGAGCTTCGGCTGATGGAGATCCTGCTCTCCGCGCCCGACCGCATCTTTTCCAAGGCGCAGCTTTGCGACCGGCTTTTCTCCTATGCCGAGGCTGTCACCGACAACGCAATCGAGGTCTATGTCGGGCGCTTGCGCAAGAAGCTTGAAGGGTCGGGCGCGCGGATCGAAACGGTGCGCGGCATCGGCTACCGGCTGGTTCAGGAATGACCGGCGCGCCGCTGTCCCTGCGCCGGCGGCTGGTCCTGCAGCTCCTGGGCATTGCGGCGGCCCTGGCGATCCTTCTTTACCTTACCGTCCGAACCGTCGCGAACTCCGCCGCCGAGGCGACACAGGATGGTGTCCTGGGCGCGGCGACGCTCGCCATCGCCGAGCGCCTTCAGGGTTCGGAAACGGGCGTGAGCCTGGATCTGCCCTATGAGGCGTTTTCGATCCTCGGCTCCATCAGCGACGACCGGATCTTCTACCGGGTCGATGCGAATGGCGAGACGCTGACCGGCTACCCCGACCTTCCGATGCCCGCGGACGAGGCCGCGGCGGTCGAACCCGCCTTTTATTCGACGACCTATCGCGCGGCGGCGGTGCGAGTGGCGGCAACCTCCCGCACGGTGCTGGTGAACCGCAAGCCAATCCTGGTGACGGTGGCCGTCGCACAGACCCGGCAGGGGCAAGAGGCCATCGCCCAGCGCACCGCGAACCTCGCGGCCGCCATCGGGCTTGCGGTCTTTGCCTTTGCGGCGCTTCTGTCGATGCTGACCGCCGGTAGCGTGCTGCGCCCGATCAACCGGCTGGCCGAGGCCGTCGGCCGCCGGGGTCCCCACGACCTGCGCGCGGTCGATCACCCCGCGCCGATCGAGTTGCGGCCACTGATCGCGTCGCTCAACGGGTTCATCGCACGCCTTCGGGGTGCGCTCAGCCGCACGGAAACCTTCATCGCCGAAGCAGCCCACCATATCCGCACGCCACTGGCGACGGTGCGGACGCGGGCCGAGATCGCGCTGCGCCAGTCCGAGACCGATGCCGCGCGCGCGGCCTTGCGCGCGGTGATCCGGGCGGTCGAGGAAAGCAGCCGCTCGGCCAGCCAGCTTCTGGATCACGCGACGGTTGTTTACCGGTCCGATCGGCTGGCGGACGGACCGGTGGACCTGGCGAAGCTGCTGCACGGCCTCGTGCGCTTCCACGGCCCCACGGCGGAGTTGCGCGATCTGGCGCTGGAACTCAAGGGTGCCGAAAGTCCAGTGCTTGTCCAGGGCGATCGGCTCTTGTTGGAAAGCGCGCTGCGCAACCTGATCGACAACGCGATCAAGTATTCGCCACCCGAGGGCGTGATCGAACTTGGCCTCGATCTGCGCGGGGACAATGTCTCGGTCCTGGTCAAGGACCGCGGGCGCGGGCTGGGCGGGCGGCCCGCCGATGACCTCACCCGCCGCTTTGCGCGCGGCGACAATGTCGGCGACGTGGTCGGATCGGGTCTGGGCCTGACCATCGTCGAGGAGGTCGCGGAGATTCACGGCGGCAGCTTCCGCCTGAGAGAACGGGAAGGGGGCGGCACATGCGCCGAATTGCTACTGCCCTTGCGGTGATGGTCCTGATGACCTGCCCTGCTGCGGCCTTTGAGACCGAGGAGGAGGAGGTCTTTGCCGCGCGAGGGGCGGAGGCCCGCAGCGTCTCGGTCCTCTCCACGACGGATACCGATGTCCTGCGCCCCGCGATCGAGGCGTTTCAGACCGCCCACCCCGATACCGCGCTGCGCTATGTCGTGGCCTCCAGCCAGGAGGTCTTTGCCGCCCTGGACAGAGATGGGGCGGCCTTCGACCTGGTGATTTCCTCGGCGATGGACCTTCAGATGAAGCTCGCCAACGACGGCTTTGCGGCCGATTACACATCGCCCCAGACGGGGCGGCTTCCACAATGGGCGCGCTGGCGCGACCAGATCTTCGCCTTCGCGCAGGAAAGCGTCGTGCTGATTGCCTCACGGCGCGGCCTTCAGGGGCTGCCGGTCCCGCAGACACGGCGCGACCTGACCGAACTGCTCCGCGACCACCCGGAGGTCTTTCGCGGACGGATCGGGACCTACGACCCGCGCGCCTCGGGTGCCGGTTATCTGTTCGCCACGCAGGAGGCGCGGCAATCGGACAGCTTCTGGCGGCTCGCCGAGGTCGCGGGCGGGCTTTCGCCACGGCTTTATTCCTCATCCCTCGACATGATCCGCGACCTGAAGGCGGGAAGGCTAGCGCTGGCCTACAACGTGCTGGGCAGCTACGCCGGGCCGCGGCTCGAATCCGACGCCGATGGCGTCGTGGTCGAGTTCGCGGACTTCACGTTGACCCTGTTGCGCACCGGGTTCATTCCCGCCAACGCCGTCAACCCCGAAGGCGGGGGCGCGTTCCTCGACTTCCTCCTCAGCGCGGCGGGGCAGGCGCTGATCCGCGACCGCGCGGGCCTTCCCCCCATTGACGAGGCGGCGCTGTCGGCGCGCCCGCATCTGCGCCCGATCCGATTGGACGCGGGCCTGCTCGTCTACCTGGACCAGCTCAAGCGGGAAGCCTTCCTGGAGGAGTGGTCCTCCGCCATGTCGCAAAAGTGATCGGCGGCAGGGCGCTCGTTCTCCCGGGGCGCTTCTGGTAATCCCGGCGGAAACTTGCATGATGGAAGCGTGCTTTCGAGTGAGTCAGGGGGGATCGTTGCGCGCCCGTCGTCCATTTCGGCGCCTTGCCGCCGGTGCCGCGGTTTCGGCCCTGCTTTTGACCGGCGCTTCCCTGCCGGCCGGTGCGCTCGAACAGTTTGAGTTCCTGACCCCGGGCGCGGACGGGGACCTGCGCGGCGATTTGATGTCGGCGTCGCTACTGCGGCAGTTGCACGAGGATGGGCGCGGCGACCCGTCCGAGATCCTTGCCGCCGCGCGCGAGGATTATGCCCGCATCACCGGCGCGCTTTACGCCCAGGGCTATTACAGCGGCGTCATCCATATCACGCTGAACGGATCCGAGGCGGCGGAGATCGCCCCGCTTGACGTGCCCGAAAAGATCTCTGGCGCGGCAATCCGGGTGGAGCCGGGTCCGCAGTTCCATTTTGGCGCGGCGCGGATGCGGCCCTATGCCCGGGGCACGAAGCTGCCGCCTGCCTATCGCGACACCCGGCCCGCCTATTCGACCGCGATCGCGGATGCGGCGGACGCCGGCGTCGAGGGCTGGCGTGCAATCGGCCACGCCAAGGCACGCATCGCGGATCAGGAGATCGTGGCCGATCACCGCGCAAGCACGCTCGACGCGCTGATCCTGCTGGAACCGGGTCCGAAACTGAGGTTCGGAAAACTTGCCATCCAGGGACAGGAGCGTATGCGCACCGACCGGATGTACGAGATCGCGGGCTTCCCCGAGGGCGAGACCTTCGATCCCGATGCGTTGGACAAGGTCGTGACGCGGCTCAGGCGCACGGGCGTCTTCCGCTCCGTCGCGACAAGCGAGGCCGAAGAGCCCAACCCCGACGGCACGCTCGACATCGCGATCTCGGTCGCCGAGGAGGCGCCCCGGCGTTTCGGGTTCGGGGCCGAGATCTCGAACTCCCAAGGCGTCGATCTGAGCGCCTTCTGGCTGCACCGGAACCTTCTCGGCGGCGCGGAACGGCTGCGCATCGACGGGGAGATTGCCAGTATCGCGGGCGATGCGGGGGAAACGGGCTACCGCCTTGCGGCGCGCTTCGACCGGCCGGCGACGCTGACCCCGGACACCTCGCTGTTCCTGACCGCAGAGGCGGAGCGCTACAATCTGGTCGACCTGCTGATCGACAGCTACGCGGTCGGGGCGGGTCTGAGCCATATCTTCAGCCCCGAACTGAAGGCCGAGGCCGGCCTTCAGTACACCTATGCCCGCGCCGAGGTTCTGGGCGCCAGCATCGACTATAAGCAGCTTGCCCTTCCCGTCACGCTGGAATGGGACCGGCGCGACAGCACGCTTGATGCGACCTCAGGCTTCTACCTCAGCGCCGGGACCACGCCCTTCCTGGGCTTCGGCACAACGGGATCGGGCGCGCAGGTCAAGGCAGACGCGCGGGCCTACCGGGGTTTCGGTGCCGAAGACCGCGTGGTGATCGCGGGGCGCGCGCAGATCGGGGCGGTCTTCGGCCCGGCGCTTGAGGATACGCCGCCGGATTATCTGTTCTTCTCCGGTGGCGGGGGAACGGTGCGCGGGCAGCCCTACCAATCGCTGGGCGTCACCCAGACGCTGGGAACGCTCAGCTACGAAACCGGGGGCAAGAGTTTCGCCGCGCTCTCGGCAGAGGTCCGGGCGCGGATCAATGAAACCTTCTCGGTCGTGGGATTCTACGACACCGGTTTCGTCGGGGCCGAGGGGTTCGGGGCCGGGCGCTGGCATTCCGGCGCGGGTCTCGGCATGCGCTACAACACGGGCTTGGGTCCGATCCGGCTTGATGTGGCCGCGCCTGTTTCCGGTGATACCGGGAACGGCGTTCAGATCTATATCGGCATCGGGCAGGCGTTCTGATGCGGCTGCGTGTTCTGGCATTGGCCCTGGCCCTCTGGCCCCTCGCTGCCCCCGCGCAGGACAGCGCCGCCTCGGCCGAGGACAAGGGCTTTCTGACCAACTTCCTGGAGGACAACCTGTCGGGCGCCGGGCGGGAGGTCCGCATCGACGGCTTCGCGGGCGCCTTGTCGTCCCGCGCGACGTTCGAGCGGCTGACCATCGCGGACGATCTTGGCATCTGGCTGACGATCGAGGGCGGGGCCCTCGCCTGGAACCGGACGGCACTTCTGTCCGGCCGGGTCGAGATCGCGGAGATGACCGCCCGCGATATCGATGTGGCCCGCCGGCCGGGCGGTGCGCCGTCAGGGGAACCCACGGCAAGCCAAGTCTTCGCGCTGCCCGAACTGCCTGTCGCGGTCCGGATCGGCCAGTTGCGGGCTGACCGGGTGGCACTGGGCGCGGATATCCTGGGCGAGGCGCTGGCCTTCCAGGCGGAGGGGTCGGCCAGCCTTGAAGGCGGGGATGGCGAGGCAGAGTTCAAGGCCACCCGCACCGATGGCGGCACGACCGGCGCCTTTTCCCTGACGGCGCGCTATTCGAACGCCTCCAGACGCGCCGCGCTCGACCTGCTGGCCTCGGAGGGCAAGGGCGGTATCGTCGCGCGGCTTGCGGGATTGCCGGGGGAGCCGTCGATCGTTCTTGCCCTGAACGGCGGCGGCCCCGTGGCCGATTTCCTGGCCGATGTGGCGCTTTCGACGGATGGGGCGCCGCGCCTGACTGGACAGATCGGCTTCGGCGCCAGGGGTGGCGACTTCGACAAGGGCCAGCGGGTGAGCGTGGATCTCTCGGGTGATGTCACCCCCCTGTTCGAGCCCGCCTACCGCCCGTTCTTCGGAGCCGAGGCGCATCTTCGCGCCAGGGGACAACGCCTTGGCGATGGCCGGCTCGAACTCTCCATGCTCGACATCGCCTCACAGGCCCTGACGCTTTCGGGCGAGGCGGCCTTGGCGGCGGATGGCGCCCCGCGCCGGGTCAAGGCGGAGATCGTCCTGACCAGCGGCGAGGGCGGCGCCATCGTGCTGCCGATTCCGGGACCGGAGACGACGGTGACGGGGGCCGATCTGCGGGTTGCCTTCGACGCCGCCCGGGATGAGGGCTGGGCGCTGGACGGGACCGTGAACGGGCTGCGCCGGGCGGAGGTTTCGGTCGGCCAGATCACGCTTGACGGATCGGGCCGCATCGCCCCGGCGCGGGCGGGCGGGACCGTCACGCTGGCGGTCGATGGGCTCACGGCGGGGGATGACCGGCTGTCCGCCGCCGTTGGCGCGACGCTGAGCGGCCGCACGGTGTTTTCCTGGCAGAAAGGCGGTGCGCTGCGCCTTCCGGTCGTTGTCCTGTCGGGTGAGGACTATACGATCTCGGGTCGCGCGGCGCTGGCGGGGGAAAGCCTCACCACCGACGCAAACCTCGCGGCCCGCGATCTTGCGCGGTTTGCCGCGATCAGCGGGATGGACCTGCGCGGTTCCGCGACGCTGGCAATCTCCGGCGGGCTTGACCTGGGGACGGGCGAGGTCGCGGCGCGGCTGGGCGGGACCGGCACCGATCTTCGGCTGGGGATCGAGGAGCTTGACCGGCTCCTGACCGGCGCGACGACCTTTGCGGCCGAAATCGCCGGGCAGGCAGAGGATCTGGACCTGAAAAGCGCGGCGATTGAGGCCACGGGCTTTTCCGCCAGCGCGGCGGGCCGGATTGCGGCCGGCGCCACGGACCTGTCGGCGGATCTGTCGATCGATGACCTGGGCCGGGTGCGGGATCGCTTCGGTGGTGCGGCCTCGGCCAAGGTCAGGCTCACCGAGGAAGTCGATGCACGTCACATCGAAGCCACGCTCCGAACCGTCGATGCAAGGCTTGGCAATCCCGCGTTGAACCGGGTCATGGCCGGTGAGGGGCGCGCCGAGATTGCCCTGACCCAACGCGGGGAACGTCTGCGCCTGGACCGCCTGGAGCTTGCAACGCGGGAATTGACCGCCACGCTTGCACCCTTGCCGGAGGACCCGGAGACCTTGCGGGCAGAGGCGCGCCTGGCCGACACAACGATCTTCGTGCCGGAACTGCCGGGGCCGACGGCGCTGTCCGGGACCGTCCGGCAGGGTGAAACCTTCGGGATCGACATGGCCGTGACCGGGCCCGGCGGGATCGACGCGCGCCTTGCGGGTGAGGTCGCGCCAGATCTTTCCCGCGCCACGCTTGCCGCCCGGGGCCAGCTTCGGGCAGAGGCCGCCAACAGCTTCATCGCCCCGCGCGCGGCCTCCGGCGTCGTGCGCTTCGACCTTGCGATGGATGGTCCGCCTGCCTTGTCCGCGCTGTCGGGCCGGATCTCGACCGAGGGCATGCGACTGGCCGACCCCACCGTCTTCGTCGCGGTGGAAGGCCTTGCCGCGCAGGCGGATCTGTCCGCAGGCAGGCTTGGGCTTTCCGCGGCGGGCGGCTTTCGCGATGGAGGCCGCCTTGAGGCGCAGGGCAGCATCGCCCTGTCACCGGGGCTTGATGCCGATCTGACGCTGACGCTCGACAGGGCCGCGCTGCGCGATCCGCAGCTTTTCCAGACCGAGGCCAGCGGCACCGTCCGGCTGTCGGGGCCCCTGGCCCGGGGCGGTGCCATCGAGGGAACGATCGACTTGGCGCAGACCGATATCCGCGTCGCAACCGCGAGCTTCGGCGCGACCCGATCCATTCCCGAGATCGCGCATCTGGCCGAACCCGCCCGCGTACGCGCCAGCCGGGCGCGGGCCGGGCTTGCCGGGGCCGCGGCGGAGACGAGGGGTCCCGCCCACGCCATGCGCATGGATCTGCGCATCAACGCGCCGCAGCGGATATTCGTGCGCGGCCGGGGGCTCGACGCGGAGCTTGGCGGTTCGCTCCTCCTGGGCGGGACCACAGCGAGCATCGTCCCGGCGGGCCAGTTCGAGCTGATCCGGGGGCGGCTCGACATCCTGACCAAGCGCCTGACCATCACCGAAGGGCTGGTCGAGATGCGCGGCGCGCTGGAACCCTATCTGCGCTTCGTCGCAACCCATCAGAGCGACACCGTCACGACGACGGTCACGATCGAGGGCCCGGCCACGGCGCCGGAGATCCGTTTCTCCTCCTCCCCGGAACTGCCGGAGGAAGAGGTCGTGTCGCAACTGCTGTTCGGCCGCGGCGTTCAGACGCTTTCGGTCTTCCAGGCCGCGCAGTTGGCCTCGGCGGTCGCGACGCTGACGGGTAAGGGCGGCGAGGGGATCATCGGGCGCCTGCGCAGCTCGCTTGGTGTGGACGATCTTGATGTGTCCACCGACGAAACCGGCGGCACGACGCTGCGCGCGGGCAAGTACATCTCGGAAAAAGTCTACACGGATCTCTCCGTCGACAGCGAGGGCAAGTCGGAGATCAACCTGAACCTCGACATCCGCAAGGGTCTGAAGGCGCGCGGCACGGTCGGATCGGACGGGACGACCGGGCTCGGGATTTTTTTCGAGAAGGACTATTAGCGCCTGCGGCTTCGCGTCAGCTCCGCATTCACCACCGCGCCGAAAAGAACGACATAGGCCGACATGTAGAGCCAGACCAGAAGCGCGATCACCGCGCCGATCGAGCCGTAGATGCGGTTGTAGTTCGCGAAATAGGTCAGGTAGGCGGAGAATCCGACCGATCCGGCCGCCCAGGTCACGGCCGCGAGGATTGCGCCGGGAAGCACATAGGTCCGAACCCGATCGGAGGCGCTGGGGCCGAAACGGTAGAAAATCAGAAGCGCGGACATGACGACGAGCGTCAGGACCACCCAGGGCAGGACGGTCAGGATCGCGCTCTCCAACGGGCCGACGGTAATGAAGTTGAGCGCGATCGGCACCGCGACAACAGTCGTAAGCGCGGCAAAGAGAAGCGCAAAGAGGAGTGCCGTCAGCGCAATGGTCCCGACGAGGCGCAGCAGGACGGGCCGACGCCGCTGATCGTGGACCGCGTGAAGCCCGGCGACGAGCGCATCAACGCCGGAGTGAACCGAGTAGAGCGCGATGACAAGCGACAGCGTCGTCGTCCAGCCGGTGGTGGTGCCGCCGGTCCTCAAAAGCGCGCTCAACTGGCCTTCGATCACGTCATAGGCCGCGGCGGGGATGAGGTCACGGATCGACACAAGGTAGTAGTCGATGACCGACGGGTCGGCGAAAACGCTCCACAGCGCGATCAGCGCCACCATCCCGGGAAAGATCGCCAGCATCGAATAGAAGGCGACGCCAGCCGCGATCAGGGACAGGTGTCGATCCCCTGTCGCGGTCCAGACGGCGCGAAGAAGCTCGGCCGTGCTGAACCTGTCGTGATTATTCGAAGCGTTTCCAGACCGCCCCATCGCCAAGCCCCGCCACGAAGTTTCTGTGCGCGGCGGCCTCTGCCTCGGTCAGGCGGGACGGCAAAGGCACCGGGCGGGCGCGCGGGCGCCAATCGGCCTGCGCGCGCGGCCCTTCGGTTGCCGCCGGTCCGACCGAGAGCGCGAAGTCGGGTTGCCGCCCGCCGATCAATTCAAGGTAGACTTCCGCCAGCAGTTCGCTGTCGAGAAGCGCGCCGTGCTTTTCACGCGACGAGTTGTCGATCCCGAAGCGGCGGCAAAGCGCATCCAGAGACGCCGGAGATCCGGGAAACTTCCGCCGCGCCATCGCCACGGTATCGAGCGCCCGGTCCATCGCGATGATCGTGTGCCCGGCCCAGTTCAGCTCCGCGTTCAGGAATTTCATGTCGAAGGCGGCGTTGTGGATCACGAGGCGGGAATCGCCGCCGATGAAGTCCAGGAAGGCCGTGGCGATCTGCCCGAACTTTGGCTTGTCGCGCAGGAAATCGTCGCCAAGCCCGTGAACCTCGAACGCCTCGTTCGGCATGCCGCGTTCGGGGTTGATGTATTGGTGATAGGTGCGCCCCGTGGGCACATGGTTGAAAAGCTCGATCGCGCCGATTTCGACGATCCTGTGGCCCTCGGCCGGTTCGAAACCCGTGGTTTCGGTATCCAGAACGATTTCACGCATCTTCTGCCCCGATCTTCCCGATCAGGTTTCGCACGGCTTCACGGGTCTCTTCAAGGTCGCGTGTTTCGATCACATGCGTCGCGCGGGCGCGCTTTTGCTCATCGGGCATCTGGCGGGCAAGGATCAGGTCCAGTTGCTCGGCGGTCATCCCTGGGCGCGCCAGGACACGGGCGCGCTGGATATCGGCCGGGACGCTGACCACAAGTGTCGCGTCCACCGTGCGGTCGGCGCCAGTTTCAAACAGCAGCGGGATGTCGAGGACAACAAGCGCGGCGCCTGCGTGCGCAGCCCGGGCGATAAAGGCCGCGCGATCCTCGGCGACAAGCGGATGGACGGCCGCCTCGATCTGGCGAAGCGCCGTCGGGTCGGTGGCGATCCAGTCCTTCAGCCGCGCCCGATCGACCGCCCCCGCCACGATGGCATCCGGGCAGAGTGCTGCGATCGCGGGCACCGCTGCCCCGCCCGCGGCATAAAGACGGTGGACGGCCGCGTCGGCATCCCAGACCGATACGCCCGCGTCGCGAAACATCGCGGCGGTCGTGGACTTTCCCATTCCGATGGACCCGGTCAGCCCCAGAAGGAAGGGCCGGTTCATCCCCTCAGGACCACATCGCGCGTCATCTGGTCGACCTCGGGGCGCTTGCCGAACCAGCGCTCGAACCCGGGCGCCGCCTGATGCAGCAGCATGCCGAGGCCATCGACCGTGGTGCAGCCGATCTCTTCGGCGGCGTCCAGGAAGGCGGTGCGCAGAGGCGTGTAGACCAGGTCGTTGACGACGGCTGAGGGCGAAAGCGCGTCAAGCGGGACGCGAAGGTCCGGCTTTCCCACCATTCCGAGCGAGGAGGTGTTCACGACGGTCGCCGCGTCCTCCATCATGTTTCCGGCCTTCACCCAATCGTAGACGACGACGCGGGCGCCGAATTCGGACCGGATCACATCCGCGCGGGCGCGGGTCCGGTTCGCGATGCGAACCTTCGGGGCGCCTGCGTCCAGTAGCGCGGCAACTACCGCACGCGCGGCCCCGCCGGCGCCAATCACCGCCGCCGGCCCCGCCTCGGCCCGCCAGCCCGGCGCGTTCTGGCGAAGATTGGCGATGAAGCCGTGGCCATCGGTGTTGTCAGCATGGATCTTGCCGTCCGCCCGGAAAATCAGCGTATTCGCCGCCCCGATCAGCGCCGCGCGATCCGTCACGATATCGGCAAGCGCCAGAACGCTTTCCTTGTGCGGGATCGTCACGTTCAATCCGACGAAGCCGGCCTTAGGAAGCGCCCCGAGCACCTCCTTCAGATCCGCCTGCGCGACGTCCATCGGGATGTAATGGCCCTTGATGCCATAGGTCTTGAGCCAATGGCCGTGGAGACGCGGCGATTTCGAATGCGCGATCGGTGACCCGATGACGCCGGCAAGCGGGATGCGAGGATGGTCGGTCATGATGCGATGTCGCCCCGAACCGAAAGCCAGGTCAAGAGTTCGAGCAGAGGAAGGCCAAGGACATTGAAGTAATCTCCCTCGATCCGTGACATCAGGCGCACGCCTTCCTCCTCCAGCTTGTAGGCGCCGACGCTGTGCCGGACGCTGTCCCAGTTCCGTGCCAGATAGGCGTCAAGATAGTCGTCCGAGAAGCTCCGCATCGTCAGCCGGACCGTTCCGACGTGACGCCAGAGCGGCTCGCCGTCGCGAAAGACGACAGCGGCCGACAGAAGCCGGTGCGAGCGGCCCCGAAGGTCGCTAAGCTGGGCCCGCGCTTCCTCGATGCTTTCGGGTTTCGAGAAGAGCCGACCTTCGCATTCCAGTACCTGGTCGGCGCCCAGGACCATGGTGCCGGGATGGCGGGCGGAAACCTTGGCGGCCTTCGCCTCGGCGAGCGCGTCGGCGATATCGCGAGGGCTCGCGCCCTCAGCCTGAAGGGCGGCGCGGATGGCTTCTTCATCGACGCGGGCGGGCTGGGTTTCGATGGCAAGCCCCGCGTTCCGCAGGAGCGCTGCGCGTATCTGGGAACCGGAGGCAAGGATGAGATCGGTCATCGGCTGTGGATACATCTAGGGATGACGCCTGTGCAAACGGCTGAAATCCCGCCCTTTCTTCAGCAATTGGCGGAGTTGTCGCCCAAGAGGCCGGTTTGTCAAGACATCCGGGGCCATGTCCCCACAGGTGTGCTTTCTTTTCCCAGGACTGTGAGTAACGGCGACAGAGCGCTTTTCAGGGAGTATTATCCACAAGTCAGATGCGATACTTGAGTATCAAGCAATTGAAAATAATAGCTATTTTGGTTATTTCATAGCAATCAATAAGTTGTCCCTTAGTTATTCACAGGGCCTGCCTGGTGTGGAAAACCCTTCGCGTACGCGCCTTATCCAGCCTTTCCACAGGTCCTACATCATCATCATCTTTTCTTTTCTATTTGTGATTTTGTAGGAAGAGACATCTCGATCCTGTGGACATGCATTGAAATGACCGACCTGCTCGCAACGTATTATCCCTGGACCAAGGCGCTTCACATCGTGTCGGTCGTGGCCTGGATGGCGGGCCTGTTCTATCTGCCGCGCCTCTTCGTCTATCACGTCGAGGCGGTGGCAGCGGGGTCGGAGACCGATGCACTGTTCCAGACGATGGAGCGCCGGCTGCTGCGGGCGATCATGAACCCGGCGATGGTCGCGACCTGGGTCTTCGGCATCGCGCTGGTCTTCACCCCGCAGGCGGGTGTCTACTGGGATGAGGTCTGGCCCTGGACGAAGGCCGTCGGCATCACCGGCATGACCTGGTTCCATCACTGGCTGGGCTATCGCCGCAAGGAGTTCCTGGCGGGAGAGAACACGCGCACCGGCCGGCAGTACCGGATCATGAACGAGGTCCCGACGCTTCTGCTGATCGTGATTGTCTTCTCTGTGGTCCTGAAATTCTGAGCGTTTGTTGACTCCGCGCGGGCAAAGCGTGTAAGTGCGGCCTTAGCCCGGCCGTCCGGCCACCGGCGTTTCCCCTTTGACACTGCCTTGCGCCCCGATGCGTGGCGCCGCGATGTGAGTTTTCCATGCACCAGGACCGCCTGAACCTTGCCGACCTGAAGGCCAAGAGCCCCGCCGACCTTCTTGCGATGGCCGAAGAGCTGGAGATCGAGAACGCCTCGACCATGCGCAAGGGCGAGATGATGTTCTCGATCCTGCGCGAATACGCCGATGAGGGGTATGAGGTCGGCGGGGACGGCGTTCTGGAAGTGCTTCAGGACGGCTTCGGCTTCCTGCGGTCGCCTGAAGCGAACTATCTTCCGGGTCCCGATGACATCTACGTCAGCCCGGACATGATCCGGCAGTATTCGATCCGCACTGGCGACACGGTCGAGGGCGTGATCCGCGCGCCGGGCGAGAACGAGCGCTATTTTGCGCTGACCAAGGTCACCCGCATCAACTTCGAGGACCCGGACAAGGCGCGCCACAAGGTCGCCTTCGACAACCTCACCCCGCTTTACCCCGATGAACGGCTTAAGATGGAGATCGAGGATCCGACGATCCGTGACCGCTCTGCCCGGATCATCGACCTCGTGGCGCCGATCGGCAAGGGCCAGCGCGGGCTGATCGTGGCGCCGCCGCGTACCGGCAAGACGGTGCTACTGCAAAACATCGCGCATTCGATCGAGAAGAACCATCCTGAGTGCTACCTGATCGTCCTGCTGATCGACGAACGCCCCGAGGAAGTGACCGACATGCAGCGGTCTGTGCGCGGCGAGGTGATCTCCTCGACCTTTGACGAACCGGCCACTCGGCACGTCGCGGTCGCGGAGATGGTCATCGAGAAGGCCAAGCGGCTGGTGGAGCACAAGCGCGATGTCGTCATCCTGCTCGACTCGATCACGCGCCTCGGCCGGGCCTACAACACGGTCGTGCCGTCATCGGGCAAGGTTCTGACCGGCGGTGTCGACGCCAACGCGTTGCAGCGGCCCAAGCGCTTCTTCGGTGCCGCGCGGAATATCGAGGAAGGCGGGTCGCTGACCATCATCGCGACCGCCCTGATCGACACCGGCAGCCGGATGGACGAGGTCATCTTCGAGGAGTTCAAGGGCACCGGCAACTCCGAGATCGTGCTGGATCGCAAAGTGGCCGACAAGCGCGTCTTCCCGGCGATGGATATCCTCAAGTCCGGGACCCGGAAGGAGGATCTGCTGGTCGACTCGAAGGACCTGCAGAAGACCTATGTCCTGCGCCGCATCCTGAACCCGATGGGGACCACGGATGCCATAGAGTTCTTGATCTCGAAGCTCAAGCAGACGAAGACGAACGGAGAGTTCTTCGACTCCATGAACGCCTGACTTGTTGTTATAAAACAATAGGTTATAGGAAATGAACACGATCTATGCCCTTGCTTCCGCAAGGGGAAAATCGGGTGTTGCGGTCATTCGGATCTCAGGGCCGGACGCGTTTCCAGCGGCGCGGTCATTGGCCGGCAGCCTGCCGGAGCCGCGCCGGGCGGGACTACGCCGTCTTGTCGAGGATGGTGACATCCTGGACGAGGCGGTGGTGCTTTGTTTCGCGGCGGACGCGAGCTTTACCGGCGAGGAAACGGTCGAGCTTCACGTTCATGGCGCAACCGCGACGGTTGCCGCCGTCCTCGCAGCGCTATCGCGACTACCCGGTTTGCGGTTGGCAGAGCCAGGGGAGTTCACGCGCCGGGCGCTGGAGAACGGGCGGATCGACCTGGCGCAGGTCGAGGGTCTTTCAGACCTGATCGAGGCCGAGACCGAAGCTCAACGCCGGCAGGCGCTGCGCGTGCTGTCGGGGAAGGTCGGCGCCAAGGCGGAGGAGTGGCGCAGCGCCCTCATCCGTGCTGCGGCTCTGATCGAGGCGACGATCGACTTTGCGGATGAGGATGTTCCGGTGGATGTCGCCCCGGAGGTTCTGTCTCTGATCGCCGATGTCAGGGCGGATCTCACCCGGCAGCTTGCTGGCTACGGCGCCGCAGAGATGATCCGCGAGGGCTTCGAAGTGGCCATCGTCGGTCGCCCCAATGCGGGCAAGTCGACCCTGCTGAACGCACTTGCCGGGCGCGAGGCCGCGATCACCTCGGAACACGCCGGTACCACCCGCGATGTGATCGAGGTCCGGATGGATCTTGGCGGTTTCGCGGTGCTGCTTCTGGACACCGCTGGGCTGCGGGAGACCGAGGACGTCGTGGAGGGGATCGGCATTGAGCGCGCCTTGGAGCGGGCGGAACTTGCCGATTTGAGGGTCTTTCTGGGGGATGGTGAGGAAACGCCGCTTCTTCAGCCCCGGGAAGGCGATATCATGGTGCAGGGCAAATCCGACCTTGCCGGCGTGATGACTGGCGGGCTTTCGGTGTCCGGCAAGACGGGCGAGGGGCTGGACGCGCTCGTCGCCGAGATTGGTAGCCGGGCGGCGGAACGCGCGTCGGGGGCCGGTCTGATCACACGGGAGCGGCACAGGGCGGCGATCGGCCGGGCGCTTGTGGCTTTGGAATCCGCAGAACTTGAGGTAAGGAACGGCCCGGACCGTGCCGAATTGGCGTCGGAGAATCTGCGCGGAGCGATTCGGGCGCTCGATTCGCTTGTGGGCAGGGTTGATGTGGAAGACTTGCTGGACCAGATCTTCTCCAGCTTTTGCATCGGCAAGTAGGGAGTGTTTCACGTGAAACAATTCGACGTCATCGTGGTGGGCGGCGGACACGCCGGCACGGAGGCTGCACACGCGGCCGCCCGGATTGGTGCCCGGACCGCTCTGGTGACACTCCGCGCCGATGCGATCGGCGTCATGTCGTGCAACCCTGCCATCGGGGGCCTCGGCAAGGGACATCTGGTCCGCGAGATCGATGCCATGGACGGCCTGATGGGCCAGGCTGCCGATCGCGCGGGTATTCAGTTCCGCCTTCTGAACCGCCGCAAGGGGCCGGCGGTGCAGGGTCCGCGGGCGCAGGCAGACCGGAAGCTTTATCGGCTGGCGGTGCAGCAAATGCTGCGCGTACGGGAAGGGTTGAGTGTGATCGAGGGCGAGGTTGCCGACCTCCTGATGCGCGATGGGCGGGTCGGCGGCGTCGTTCTCGCGGACGGGAGCGAGGTTTCTGCGAAGTCAGTCGTCTTGACGACCGGCACCTTCCTGCGCGGCACGATCCATATCGGCGACCAGCGGCGCCCGGGTGGCCGCATCGGGGATCAGCCCTCGATCCGCCTCGCGGAGCGGCTTGAGGCGCTTGCGCTACCCTTGGGCCGGCTCAAGACGGGAACGCCCCCGCGCCTCGACGGGCGAACTATCGATTGGGCGCGGTTGGAGATGCAACCGGGCGACGATGAGCCGGTGGTGTTTTCGTTCCTGAACCGCGCGCCCATTGCCCGGCAGATTGCCTGCGGCATTACCCACACCAACGAGCGCACGCACGAGGTTATCCGCGCCAATCTTGGACGCTCCGCGATGTACGGCGGGCATATCGAGGGGGTAGGGCCGCGCTACTGCCCATCGGTTGAGGACAAGGTCGTGCGCTTTGCGGACAAGTCCTCTCACCAGGTGTTCCTTGAACCCGAGGGTTTGGATGACGACACCGTTTATCCCAACGGAATTTCCACCTCGCTTCCGGCTGATGTTCAGGAAACCTACGTTCGTACCATCGCCGGGCTGGAGTGCGCGACGATCCTGCAGCCCGGTTACGCGATCGAATACGACTATGTCGATCCACGTGCCTTGCGCGCCACGCTTGAGTTGAGGGCACTCGCAGGACTATATCTTGCGGGTCAGATCAATGGCACTACCGGATATGAGGAAGCTGGCGCGCAAGGCCTGGTCGCGGGTCTGAATGCGGCATTGGCCGCTCAGGGACGCGACGCGACGGTTTTCAGCCGATCGGGTAGCTACATCGGGGTGATGATCGACGACCTCGTCACGCGTGGGGTAGCCGAACCTTACCGGATGTTCACGTCGCGGGCGGAGTTCCGGCTCTCCTTGCGGGCAGACAACGCCGACCAGCGGCTGACACCTTTGGGGCTGTCCTTGGGGTGTGTGGGCGCGGATCGCGAGAAGGCGTTCTCCGAGAAGATGGAGGCGATTGGGGCAGGCCGCGTTGCTTTGGCCGATCTGTGCCTGACGCCTAAGGAGGCTTCCGAGCGTGGAATCCGCGTGAGCCAGGACGGAGTTCGGCGCGACGGCTTCACGCTACTCTCGTTCCCGGACGTGACTTTCGCGGACCTGGAGCGCATCCATCCGCCGCTCGCCACCATCCCTGCCGAGATCAAAGAGCAGATCTCGCGCGACGCGCTTTATGCACAGTACCTCGACCGGCAATCGGCGGACGTCGCACAAATGAAGCGCGACGAAGGCCATGCAATTCCTGAAGATTTCGATTTCACGGCCCTGTCCGGCCTGTCATCCGAGCTCAAGGCCAAGCTCTCGCGCATCCGGCCGCGCGACCTTTCGCAAGCCGCGCGAATCGACGGGATGACCCCGGCGGCCCTGACCCTTATCCTCGCGCGCCTCAAGCAGACCGAGCGGCGGCGGTCAATCGGATGAGTGCACAGGACTTTCTTGCCAGGCGCAATGTTTCACGTGAAACATTGGAGCGGCTCAGTTTCTACAAGGCGCTGCTCGACAAGTGGAATCCTGCGATCAACCTCGTCTCTGCGGCGACGTTGGGGCAGGTGTGGACGCGCCATTTTCTTGATTCTGCGCAGATACTCGACCTGACGCGCATCAATTCCGGGCATTGGGCTGATCTTGGTTCGGGGGGCGGGTTCCCAGGCCTGGTCTTGGCAATTCTTGCGGCCGACGAGCGTCCGGACCTGAAATTCACGTTGGTCGAATCGGATGGACGCAAGGCGGCGTTCCTGACGACCGTCGCAAGAGAGCTGGGAATTGTGCCGAGAGTTGCCGCGGAGCGGATCGAGAACCTGCCCGCGTTGAGGGCGGATGTCCTGTCGGCCCGCGCGCTTGCGCCGATGAACGTGCTGTTGGGTTTTGCGGATCGGCACCTCAGCCCGGGCGGTCTCGCCATTTTCCCCAAGGGGGCCAAATACCAGGTGGAAATAGACCAGGCCCTTGAAGAATGGCGCTTTTCATACGAGAAGCGTCCAAGCGTGACGGATCCTGACGCCGTCATCCTGACAGTTGGGGAGATCGCGCATGTCTGATCCCACGCGTCCGCCGGGGCCGAGAATAATCGCCATCGCCAACCAGAAGGGCGGCGTTGGCAAGACGACGACGGCCATCAATCTGGCGGCGTCCCTGGCGGAGGATGGGCTGCGTGTGCTGCTCGTGGATCTGGATCCGCAGGGAAATGCCTCGACCGGGCTGGGCATCGAACCGACACAGCGGGGCCTGACGACCTATGACCTCTTGATCGAGGATGCGGCGCTCTCAGACGTCGTGCGCAAGACTGAGGTCCCGGGGATCTGGATTTGCCCCGCCACGACCGATCTTTCTTCCGCTGATATCGAGCTTGTTTCCAATGAGAAGCGCAGCTTCTTGCTGTATGACGCGCTCCGGCAGCCCGCGATCGACACTTTCGCCTTCGACTATGTGCTCATCGACTGCCCGCCGTCGCTCAGCCTGTTGACCGTCAATGCCATGATCGCCGCACACTCGGTGCTGATTCCGCTCCAGGCGGAGTTCTTCGCGCTCGAAGGTCTCTCGCAACTCATGCTGACGGTGCGCCAGGTTCGTCAAAGCGCCAACAAGGACTTGCGGATCGAGGGCATCGTCCTCACGATGTATGATGGCAGGAACAACCTGGCACAACAGGTAGAGGCAGACGCGCGCGAAAACCTGGGCGAACTGGTGTTCCGCACCATCATCCCGCGGAATGTCCGCATCAGCGAGGCGCCGTCTTACTCGATCCCGGTGCTGACCTATGACACCACATCAAAGGGAAGCCTCGCCTATCGCGCGCTCGCGCAGGAGCTTCTGGCGCGGCACGCCCGCGCAGTCTGAGAGGGTATGATGAGCGACAAGAAATCCGAACGCCGGGGTCTGGGCAGGGGGCTTTCCGCGCTCATGGCCGATGTTAACCTTGCGCCGCAGCGCGAGGAGACGCCGTCGGAACCGCGCCGGGCCGAGGCCTTCATTCCCATCGAGAAGATCGAGCCCAACCCAAACCAGCCGCGCCGCGACTTCGCGCCCGAGGCCTTGGAGGAGCTGACCCAGTCCATCCGCGAAAAGGGTGTGATCCTCCCGCTTCTTGTTCGAAAAAGCCCTGCCAAGCCAGGTACTTATGAAATCGTCGCGGGCGAACGCCGCTGGCGCGCGGCCCAGGCCGCTCAGCTTCACGAAGTTCCGGTTCTGATCCGCGATCTGAACGATACCGAAGTCCTTGAGATCGCGATCATCGAGAATATCCAGCGCGCCGACCTCAACCCGGTGGAAGAGGCGATGGCCTATCGCCAGCTTATGGATCGCTTTGGTCACACCCAGGAAAAGCTGGCGGAGGCGCTGTCGAAAAGTCGCAGCCACATCGCCAACCTCCTCCGCCTTCTGCAGCTGCCGGCTGAGGTGCTGACATGGTTGCGCGAAGGTAAGCTATCGGCCGGACATGCGCGGGCGCTCATCCCCTGCGACGACCCCGCAGCGATGGCGCGCGACGTGATGGCGCGCGGTCTCTCGGTGCGCCAGACCGAAGATCTGGCGCGGAAGAGCCAAGGCGCAAAGGCGCAGAAGCCGCGTGCCAAAGCGGAGGGCAAGGACGCCGACACCCGGGCGCTTGAGGGGGATCTTAGCGCAAATCTTGGTATGCGCGTAAGCATTAACCACAAGGGGTTGGATGGTGGTGAGCTTGTGATCACCTACCGCTCACTCGAAGAACTGGACGATCTCTGCCAGAAACTCTCGGGTTTCGCCTAGGCGTCTGGCCGTGTCCAAAGGAAGGCCATCACCCCCGAAAGGGCGGCAACCTGCACCAGCAGAACCACCGTTCCGAACCCGAGCCAAACCGCCAGCCCCAGCGAAGCCAGGACCGAAGCTGTCGCGAACAGCTTCGCGCGGCGGCTGACTGCGCCGCGTTCGCGCCAGTCACGGATCGGCGGGCCGAGCCGATCGTGGTTGACCAGCCAATCGTGCAACCGTTCGGAGGAGCGCGCGAAGCAGAAGGCGGACAGCAACAAGAAGGGCACGGTCGGAAGAAGCGGCAGGAACAGCCCCAGAAGCCCAAGCCCGAGAGAGAGCAGCCCCGCACTGACCCACAGCGGCCGGATCACGCCAGAAGCTCCCGGATCACGGCGTTCAGGATCGCGCGCCCCGCAGGCGTCGCCCGCAGCCGCCCACCGTCGCCGCTCACAAGGCCGATGTCACCCAGCCGCTCGATCGCCGCCTGATCCAAGGGCGCCGCCGCAAGGGTGCCATAGCGCGCCATATCCATCCCCTCCTCAAGCCTGAGGGACATCATCAGATACTCTGCGGCCTGATCCGCTTGGCTGATTGCCTCGCGCGCGCTTTCGCCGGTCCCGCGCACCTCGACGCTTTCCAGCCAGGCAGCGGGGGAAAGCAGCGTTTCGGTTGCAAGGCGCTGCCCGTCAAGGGTCAACCGGCCGTGCGCGCCCGGACCCACCCCAGCGTAATCCCCACAACGCCAATAGATCAGGTTGTGGCGGCTCTCAGAGCCCGGTGCGGCGTGGTTGGAAACCTCATAGGCAGGCATTCCCGCCTCCGCGCAGATATCCTGTGTTTCCAGATACATATCCGCCGCTAAGTCGTCTTCGGGGAGCCCGCGCAGGCTGCCAGCAGCGTGACGCGCGCCGAAGGCGGTCCCATCCTCGATGGTGAGCTGGTAAAGCGACAGGTGATCGACCGCCATGCCCAGCGCCTCGCGCAGTTCCAGGCGCCAATCACCGGCGCGTTGGTCCTGCCGCGCATAGATCAGGTCGAAGCTGACACGCGAAAAGGTGGTCCGCGCGATCTCAAACGCCCCTCGTGCCTCCGCGACCGAGTGAAGCCGCCCGAGGCGCCGCAGATCGGCATCGTTCAGCGCCTGCACCCCCATGGAGATCCGGTTGACCCCGGCATCGGCATAGCCGCGAAACCGTCCCGCTTCGACGGAGCCGGGGTTTGCCTCCAGCGTGACTTCCATATCGTTCGCGGGCGACCAGAGGCTGCGCACCCGTTCCAGGATTGCGGCGACCAGATCGGGTTCCATGAGCGACGGCGTGCCGCCGCCAATGAACACCGTGTTCACCACGCGCGGCCCGGTCTGGGCCGCCATCCGCTCAAGTTCGGTCAGATAGGCGGCTTGCCATCGCCGCTGGTCGATCGCTGCGGCGACATGGCTGTTGAAGTCGCAATAGGGGCATTTTGAGGCACAGAAGGGCCAATGCAGATAAAGCCCGAACCCGCCGTGCCGCCAATCCTCCATGGGCCTAGCCCTTGAAGGCCGTGACTTCGATCTCGATCTTCATCTCGGGCTTGATGAGACCGGCAATGACCATCGTCGCGGCGGGTCGGATTTCGCCCATGTGGGCGCCCAGAACCGGCACCACCGCATCGACGAGCGCGGCATCCGTGACCGTGTACTGCACGCGGACGATGTCCTCCAGGGCGAAGCCGCCTTCGTTCAGCGCCCAGGCGATGGTCGCGAAGCAGTTATGCGCCTGATCGCCGATGCCTTCCGGCATCGTCATGGTGGTGTAGTCGTAGCCGGTGACCCCGGACACGAAGCACCAGCCGCCCTTCACCACCGCGCGGCTGTAGCCGAATGTCTTCTCGAAAGGCGATCCGGTCGAGATCAGCTTGGTCGTCATCTGGCGTCTCCGATACAGGACATGAACTTGCGGAAGGCGTCGGCGCGATGGCTGATCCGGTTCTTCAGATCCGGGTCCATCTCGCCGAAGGTGATGTCGTGACCCTCGGGCTGGAACATCGGGTCATAGCCGTGGCCCTGCCGACCGCGCATCGGCCAGACAACCTGGCCTTCAACCTTGCCCTCAAACACCGCATCCGTGCCGTCCGGCCAGGCCAGCACCAGGGTCGAGCGGAAGCGCGCCCTGCGGGGGTAGGGGGCCTCAGCGGTCTCAAGCGCGGTCCAGGTGCGCGTCATCGCCAGAACGAAGTCGCGTCCCGTCGGCGTTTCGGCCCAGTCCGCGGTATAGACGCCGGGCGCGCCGTCGAGCCCATCCACCTCGATCCCGCTGTCGTCAGCCAGCGCCGGAAGCCCGGTCGCCTGCGCGGCGGCATGGGCCTTGATCCGGGCGTTGCCGACGAAGGTGCTTTCGGTCTCTTCCGGCTCCCCAAGGCCCATCTCGGCCGCGCCCACGCAGGCGATGCCATGGGGCGCAAGCATCGCCGCGATCTCCTCCAGCTTGCCCTTGTTGTGGGTCGCAACCAAAAGCCGGTCGCCCGTGAACCGTCGCATCAGATCGCCGCCTTCTGCGCCTCGACAAGGTTCGCGATCCCGGCCTCGGACAGGTCCAGAAGCTTGCCCATCTCCTCGCGGCTGAAGGTCGCGCCCTCGGCGGACATCTGCACTTCGATCAGGCGGCCGCGCCCGGTCAGGATGAAATTGCCGTCGGTTCCGGCCTCGCTGTCCTCGGCATAGTCCAGGTCCAGCACCGGCTGGCCTGCGTAGATCCCGCAGGACACCGCCGCGACGTGATCGACGATCGGGTCGGAGAAGATGACCCCGGCCTTCAAGAGCTTGTTGACCGCAAGACGCAGCGCCACCCAGCCCCCGGTGATCGAGGCGCAGCGGGTGCCGCCATCCGCCTGGATCACATCGCAGTCGACGACGATCTGCCGCTCTCCCAGTGCCACGCGGTCGATGCCGGCGCGCAGCGCCCGACCAATAAGCCTTTGGATTTCTTGAGTTCTTCCAGACTGCTTGCCCGCCGCGGCCTCGCGCCGGTTGCGCGTGTTGGTCGCCCGCGGCAGCATCCCGTATTCGGCGGTGACCCAGCCGAGCCCCGTGCCCTTCAGGAACGAGGGCGCCTTGTCCTCGATCGTGGCGGTGCACAGCACATGCGTATCCCCGCAGCGGATCAGGCACGACCCTTCGGCGTGCTTGGTGACACCCGTTTCAATCGAAATCGCGCGCATTTCGTCCAGCTTGCGGCCAGAGGGTCTCATCTCATCGTCCTTTCCTTGCTTGCCGTCACATATCGCCCGTCCGCGCGCGGTTGCAACCCCGATTGACGCGCGCCCCGGCAACTCCTTATTTTCAAGGCGGGAAGCACGATCGGACATGCAGAATACACCGGAAATCCTGGCGGAACTGAACGAACGCTCGCGCGAGGTATTTCGCCGCGTGGTCGAGGGGTATCTTGATACCGGCGATCCCGTTGGATCGCGGACGCTTACCCGCACGATGTCCGAAAAGCTTTCGGCGGCAACCGTTCGCAACGTGATGCAGGACCTGGAATACCTGGGTCTGCTCGACAGCCCGCATGTTTCGGCTGGCCGCGTTCCGACGCAGCTTGGCCTCAGGCTTTTCGTCGACGGGTTGATGGAGGTCGGCTCCGTCTCCGACCAGGACCGCCAGACGATCGACGCGACGCTGGGCGGCAACGAACCTGGTGTCAGCGCCATGCTGGACCGGGTCGGTGCGGCACTCTCGGGTATCACCCATGGCGCAAGCCTGGTCCTGACGCCGAAGCATGAGGCGCCGATCCGCCATATCGAGTTCGTCTCCCTCGCGCCGGACCGCGCGCTGGTGGTGCTGGTCTTTGCCGACGGCCATGTCGAGAACCGCATCTTCACCCCGCCGCGCGGCCAGACCCCGTCCTCAATGCGGGAGGCCGCGAATTTCCTGAATGCGCTGGCGGAGGGGCGGACGCTTTCGGAATTGCGCAGTCACATCCGAAAACAGATCGCCGCGCGCCGGCAGGAACTGGACAGCCTGGCGAGCGAACTTGTCGAAAGCGGGCTGGCGCTTTGGGAAAACGCCGGCGAATCCCACGAACGCCTGATCGTTCGCGGGCGTTCGAACCTCGTGGATCATACCGAGGCGGGGGATCTGGAACGGATCCGTACGCTTTTTGACGACCTTGAACGCAAGCGCGACATCGCGGATTTCCTTGAACTGGCCGAATCCGGCGATGGGGTGCGCATTTTCATCGGGTCGGAGAACAAACTTTTCTCACTTTCCGGTTCCTCTTTGGTGGTCTCTCCCTATATGAACGCTGACCGTAAGATCATCGGCGCCGTGGGCGTGATCGGACCGACGCGGCTCAATTACGGGCGCATCGTGCCGATCGTGGACTACACGGCGCAGCTTGTCGGGCGACTTCTGTCCGGCGGGCGCAAGGGACAAGACTTATGAGCGATATGAAGAAAGACGAGATTGCCGAGGATCAGGCCCTGATGGGCGATGAGGGGATCGACGCGGAGCCCGCGGCGGCGGAGATCGAGGCGCTGCGCGCCGAGCGCGACGATTACCGCGACCGCTTCATGCGCGCGCTCGCGGATGCCGAGAATGCCCGCAAGCGCGGGGAGCGGGACCGCCGCGAGGCGGAGCAATATGGCGGCTCGAAGCTCGCCCGCGACATGCTGCCGGTCTACGACAACCTCAAGCGGGCGCTTGACGCGGCGTCGGAGGAGCAGCGCGAGGCCGCCAAGGCCCTGATCGAGGGCGTCGAGTTGACCCTGCGCGAGCTGGTCAACGTGCTGACCCGGCATGGTGTGACGCCGGTGACCCCGGCGGTGGGCGATGCCTTCGACCCGCAACTCCACCAGGCCATGTTCGAGGCGCCGGTGCCCGGCACCCGGGCCGGCGACATCATCCAGGTGATGACCGAGGGCTTCCTGCTGCACGAGCGCCTTTTGCGGCCGGCGCAGGTGGGGGTCAGCTCTACCCCGAAATCGTGACGGTAAAACGGGGGCTTCGGCCCCCGTTTCCACTTTCGGCGGGGCCTATGCGGTCGCGGTCTTGGCGCAATGCCGATCCACGACACGCTGCACCATCGGTGCGAAATGCCAGTAATCCGGCGTGTCCATGTCTGGCCGCTTTCCGGCCTCGTCCAGGTAACGGACCTGCACGATCTGCTTCAGGTTGGGGTTCCGTTCGAACGCCGCGACCTCCTCGGCGCTCATCGGGCCGCCCTGAAGGTTCAGGGAGTGGATCGAGGCTTCCGACAGCCGTTTGAAATAATCCGGTTTCGTCGCACAGAGGTAGCGCTTGGCCGCGACGTGGTAGCGCACGCAATCCGTCACCACGCTCGGGAAGAACTGCTCCAGCAGTTCCGCGCCCGCCTCTTCGTGATAGCGGTCCTCGGTATCGTCCATGCTGAAGGTACCGAACTCGGAGGTGAAATGTCCAATGTCGTGCAGAAGCGCGGCAACGACGATTTCCTCGGGCATCGCATTTTCGGCGGCAATGGTGGCGCCCTGAAGCATGTGCTGGGCCATGGTCACGGGCTCGCCCAGGTATTCCTCGTCCCCGCGCCGGTCGAAGATGTCGCCGATGAAGGCGACGATGTTGTCCCGCGTCAGCCGGGAAAAATCGGGCCGGGTCATTCCGCCGCCTCCATCGTCTCAAGCGCGGCAAGGCGGGACAGAAGCCCGTCCTTGTCCGCATAACAGCCCTGAAGCCAGCGTGTCCCGGTTCCGGAATATCCCTTGCGGGCGTGGAGAACGCGGGTGTTGTCCACCACGAAGCACTCGCCGGGGTTGAGGCGGAAGGTCACCTCCATCGCGGGGTCGTCAATGATCTCCCCCAGGCGCCGATAGGCGGCGTAGTAGTGCTCCATCTGGTCGAAGGGCACATCCGTGATCGCGGCGGCGGAGCGGTTGTTGAAGCGCACCGCGATCATCTCCCCGTCCGGGGCAAGCTCGATCATCGGGCGGCGCGAGCGGAGCCGGACGCCCGCCTCGCCCGCGTATTCGAAGCGGGCGCAGTAACGGGTCAGGATGCCGAAACCCTCCGGATCCTCGCCGTGCAGCCGCTCTGCGGCACGAAACCCGTCCACCACCATGTTTTCACCGCCAGCGGCGGAGCTTTCCAGGCAATAGAGAACCTGCACCGTCGGCACCGGGTCCCGGTAGGGGTTGTCGGTATGCGCCTGGAGGCCAAGCCCGGTATACGCAAGGTTGGTGGGGTTGACGGTGGTGCGAACCTCGAAATGGCGGCCGTAGTTGGTTTCGCGGACGTAGCCGAAAAGCTCCACGACCTTCATCAGCGCGCCATCCTCCACCGGGCCGTTCACGAGCTTTGCAAAGCCGTAACGCGCCACCCCGGCCAGCCAGCGCTGCAGCGCCGCCGGGTTTGCCGACACCTCGGTGAAATCGCCGCACGGAACGCTTTGCATCAGCGAAGCGTCCCAGGTCTCGACGCCTTCCGCAGTCCAACCGGCCTGGCGATCCTGCGGGTGGTCGTAGCTTTGCGCGAAAAGCCAGTCGCGGTCGTAGTCGACGCTCTTGCCCTCGGGTGCAAAGGTGACGCGCAGGGAGGACCCGGCGATGGCGGCGGCCGCGATGCGCGTTCCCCGTGGAATGTCGGACAGGGTGATCAGCCGCTGGCCGTTCCCAGGCGCGCGGGTCTGCGCGTCCCAGGCGTTGTCACGGAGCCAGATGGCGTGAAACCGGGCGCTGCGACTGGGTTCCGATAGCGTCAGATAGCCGCCGTCGGCGCTGACAGAGACGTTTGGCATGAAGCTCTCCTGCAATCCTGTTCGACGGCATCTTTTGTTGGACAACGCATTATGGCAACTTAGCAATAACCCATATCTAACCCAGATTTCGTTATGGATAACCGCGAATTCGACAATCTGCCGCTTGAGTGGATCCGCGCCTTCGAGGCAGCCGGCCGCACTGGAAGCTTTTCGGCGGCCGCGCGCGACCTTGGGCTGACGCAGGCCGCAATCAGCCAGCGGATCGGCAACCTTGAGGCACGGCTGGGCGCGCCGCTCTTTCTGCGCCAGGCCCGCCGGGTGGTCTTGACGGTCGAGGGCGAAACCTGGCTTCCCGCAGTTACGGATGCGTTGCTCGCCTTGCGTCAAAGCGCGCAGGATCTCTTCTCCTCTCGGCGCCGGCGCATCGCGATTTCGGCCAGCGCCTCGATCACCGAGCTCTGGATCGCGCCGCGTCTGGCGGGTCTGGCCGCAGACCGGCGGCCTGACCTCGTGTTTCACACCATGGTTCTCGGCGCAGAAGCGGCGGGGCCGGGGCCGCAGCCTGTCCGCATCCGCTACGGCGCGGGCGGCTGGAAGGAGCCCTTTCAGACCCCGCTTTACGCAGAGGCGCTGGCCCCCGTCGCCGCCCCGGCGCTGTTGGCGCGCGCCACCGACTGGCGACAGTTGCCGCGTATCGGGCTGACCGGGCCGCGGGCGGGTTGGAAGGAGTGGCCCGCGAACGCCGGGGGGCCGGGCCTGCCGGCCCCGGGGCTGCGTTTCGACAGTTTTGCGGCGGCCCTCGCGGCGGCCCGCGCCGGGGCCGGGGTGCTTCTGGCCTCCTTGCCGCTCACCGCGCCTGAGATTGCGGCGGGCAGGCTGGTCCAGCTTGACGACACCATCCTGCGCCCCCGGGAAACCTACTGGATTCTCGCAGGCAAAGACGCGGTATCGCCCAGGCAATGGTCGATGCTGACCAAACTGCTCTGTGCAGGCGACCCGGACTAGCCCTCAAGCAGGCCCTTCAGGTCGTAAAGCGCCCTCAGCGCATCCAGCGGGGTCATTTCATCGGGATGCAGGGCGCGCAGCCGGTCCTCGACCGGGGAGGGGCCGCGCGCTGGGCGGGGCGGCGCGACCGGGGCGGCGCTGAAAAGCGGCAGGTCGTCGATCAGGGTGTGCTTGCGCGTTCCACCCTCGCGCTCGCCCTTCTCCAGCGCCTCAAGCACGACGCGCGCGCGCTCGACCACGCTCGCGGGCAATCCGGCAAGGCGCGCGACCTGCACTCCGTAGCTGCGATCGGCGGCGCCCTTGCGCACCTCATGCAGGAAGATGACCTCACCCTCCCATTCTTTCACGGCGACGGTCGCGTTCTCGACGCCGGGCAGCTTGGCCGAAAGCCCGGTCATCTCGTGGTAATGGGTGGCGAAAAGGGCACGGCAGCGGTTGACCCCGTGCAGGTGTTCAAGCGTGGCCCAGGCGATCGAAAGGCCGTCGTAGGTCGCGGTGCCGCGGCCGATCTCATCCAGGATCACAAGCGCGCGGTCATCGGCCTGATTGAGGATCGCGGCGGTTTCGACCATCTCCACCATGAAGGTGGAGCGGCCCCGCGCCAGGTCGTCGGCGGCGCCCACACGGCTGAAAAGCTGGCTGACAAGCCCGATATGCGCGCTTTGGGCGGGGACGAAGCTGCCGGCCTGTGCCAGAAGCGCGATCAGGGCGTTCTGCCTGAGGAAGGTCGATTTGCCCGCCATGTTGGGCCCGGTCAGAAGCCAGATCGCGGGCGTCTCACCTGTCGTCAGCGCGCAGTCGTTGGCGACGAAGCTTTCGCCCGCACGGCGCAGGGCGCGTTCGACAACCGGGTGACGACCGCCCTCGACGGCGAAGGCGCGGCTGTCATCCACCTGGGGCTCGCACCAGTCGTCGCCGCGCGCAAGATCGGCGAAGGCGGTGGCCAGGTCGATCTCGGCGAGCGCGCGGGCAGCCTGGGAGATCAGCGGCGCGGCCTGGAGGATCTGCGCCCGAAGCTCCTCGAACAGGCGCTTCTCGATCTCGAGCGCGAGGTTCCCCGCGTTCAGGATCCGGGTCTCCATCTCAGACAGCGGGACGGTGGTGAAGCGGACCTGGTTGGCGGTGGTCTGGCGGTGGATGAAGGTTTCGTTCAGCGGCGCCGACAGCATTCGCTCCGCATGGGTGGCGGTGGTTTCGACGAAATAGCCCAGCACGTTGTTGTGCTTGATCTTCAGGCTCGGAATGCCGGTCAGCTCGGCATACTCGGCCTGCATGCGTCCGATGACGCCGCGTCCCCGGTCGCGCAGTTCGCGCGCGTCATCAAGATCCCGATCGTGGCCAGCGGCGATGAAGCCGCCGTCACGGGTCAGAAGCGGCGGCTCATCCACCAGCGCGGCGGAGAGAAGCCCGACCAGATCGACAAAGCCCACCAGGTCGCGCGCGGCCTCAGCCAGCCGCGCTGGCACCTCGCCATCCAGCCGACCGGCGATCTGCCCGGCGCCCGTCAGGCCCGCGCGGATCGCGGCCAGGTCGCGCGGGCCGCCGCGTTCGAGCGCCAGCCGCGACAGGGCACGGTCGATGTCGGGGACCCGGCGCAGATCGGCCCGCAGGGTCTCGGTCAGCCGTGACTCTTCGGAAAGGTAGCGCACGCTTTCCAGGCGCGCCCGGATCACCGGCAGATCGCGCGAGGGCGCGGACAGCCGCCGTTCCAGCAGCCGCGCACCGGCGGCGGTCACGGTCCGGTCGATGGCCGCGATCAGCGAACCCTCGCGCCCGCCGGAAAGCGCCTGCGTGATCTCGAGGTTACGCCTGGTCGCCGCGTCGATCTGGACCACGCCGCCGGGCGCCTCCTTCACCGGGCGGCGCAGAAGCGGCAGCTTGCCGCGCTGGGTCAGGTCCAGATATTCAACGATCGCGCCCATTGCGGCGGTTTCGGCCCGGTCGAAGGTACCAAAGCCCTCGGCGGTGGCGACATCGAAAAGCGCGCAAAGCCGCCGTTCGGCCCCGGCGCTGTCGAAGGCCGCGCGCGCCAGCGGCGTGACCGGCAGGCCCATGTCGGCAAGAAGTTCTGCCCGCTCGGGTGCCAGGGACTCACTCACCAGAAGCTCTCGCGGGGCCAGCCGTGCCAGTTCCGGCCCAAGGCGCGGGGCGGGGCAGGGCACCACGCGGAACTCTCCGGTCGAGATATCGACCCAGGCCAGCGCCGCGGCATCGCGCACCTCGACCCAGGCGGCCAGGTAGTTGTGGCGCCGCGCTTCCAGCAGCGACTCCTCGGTCAGCGTGCCGGGGGTGACCAGCCGCACCACATCGCGCGCCACCACGGATTTGGAGCCGCGCTTCTTCGCTTCGGCCGGGTCCTCCATCTGTTCGGCGATGGCCACGCGGAAACCCTTGCGGATCAGCGTCAGAAGATAACCCTCGGCGGCATGGACCGGCACGCCGCACATCGGGATATCCCGCCCCAGGTGCTGGCCGCGCTTGGTCAGCGCGATGTCGAGCGCCGCCGCCGCCGCCTCGGCGTCGTCGAAGAACATCTCGTAGAAGTCGCCCATCCGGTAGAAGAGAAGCGCGTCGGCATAGCGCCCCTTGATCTCCAGATACTGCGCCATCATGGGCGTTACGATGCCGTCGCTTGCGTTCACGGTGTCCCCCTCGTCCGTGGCGACCCTACAAAAGCCGGGCGGGGGCCGAAAGGGGCAAGTCTTTTTGCGCTAACTTGGGAAGTGCCGTTATTGTGGACAAACGCCGCGCTCGCTATGACGACGCAAAGGCACAAGGAAACGTCGTAAATGGCCAGCAAGAACCGCATCACCCCGGAAGAGGCGCTCTCGTACCACCTGAACCCCACGCCGGGGAAATACGAGATCAACGCCTCCAAGCCGATGGCCACGCAGCGGGACCTGTCGCTGGCCTATTCGCCGGGCGTCGCGGTGCCCGTCGAGGCCATCGCCGAGGCGCCCGAGACGGCCTATGACTACACGACCAAGGGCAACATGGTCGCCGTCATCTCGAACGGGACAGCGATCCTGGGGCTGGGCAATCTGGGCGCGCTGGCCTCGAAGCCCGTGATGGAGGGCAAGGCGGTCCTCTTCAAGCGCTTCGCCGATGTGAACGCCATCGACATAGAGCTTGATACCGAGGACCCGGACGAGATCATCAAGGCCGTGAGCCTGATGGGCCCGACCTTCGGCGGCATCAACCTTGAGGACATCAAGGCGCCCGAATGCTTCATCATCGAGCAGCGCCTGAAAGAGATCATGGACATCCCGGTGTTCCATGACGACCAGCACGGCACGGCGGTGATCTGTGCCGCCGGCCTGATCAACGCGCTGGAGATCAGCGGCAAGAAGATCGAGGACTGCCGCATCGTCCTGAACGGCGCGGGCGCGGCGGGCATCGCCTGTCTGGAACTGATCAAGACCATGGGCGCGCGGCACGACAACTGCATCATGTGCGACACCAAGGGGGTCATCTACCAGGGCCGGACCGAGGGGATGAACCAGTGGAAATCCGCGCATGCCGCGCGGACCGATGCGCGCACGCTGGAAGACGCGATGCGGGGCGCGGACGTGTTCCTGGGCGTCTCGGCCAAGGGCGCGGTAACCCCGGCCATGGTCGAAAGCATGGCGCCGAACCCGGTCATCTTCGCGATGGCCAACCCGGACCCCGAGATCACGCCCGAGGAGGCGCAGGCCGTCCGCCCCGACGCGATCGTCGCCACTGGCCGCTCGGACTACCCCAACCAGGTCAACAACGTCCTGGGCTTTCCCTACCTGTTCCGCGGCGCGCTCGATATCCATGCCCGCGCGATCAATGACGAGATGAAGATCGCCTGCGCCCAGGCGCTGGCCCGGCTGGCGCGAGAGGACGTGCCGGACGAGGTCGCCATGGCCTATGGCCGCAAGCTGAGCTTCGGACGCGACTACATCATCCCCACGCCCTTCGATCCGCGCCTGATCTACGTGATCCCGCCGGCGGTTGCCAAGGCAGGGATGGATACCGGCGTCGCGCGCCGCCCGATCATCGACATGGCCGGGTATGAGCTCAGCCTCAAGTCGCGGATGGACCCGACGGCCTCGATCCTCCAGGGCATCCACGCCCGCGCGCGCCAGGCACAGGCCCGGATGATCTTCGCCGAGGGCGACGACCCCCGGGTGCTGCGGGCTGCGGTCGCCTATCAGCGCGCGGGCCTCGGCAAGGCGCTGGTCGTGGGGCGCGAACAGGATGTGAAGGACAAGCTTTCGGCCGAAGGTCTCGCCGACGCGGTGCGCGAGATCGAGGTCGTCAACGCCGCAAACACCCGACACCTGAGCGATTACAAGGACTTCCTATATGCGCGGCTCCAGCGCAAGGGCTTCGACCGCCACGACATTCATCGCCTTGCGGCGCGCGACCGGCATGTCTTTTCCGCACTGATGCTCGCGCATGGCCATGGCGATGGTCTGGTGACCGGGGCGACCCGCAAGTCGGCGCATGTGCTCGAACTCATCAACCACGTTTTCGATGCGCATCCGTCGGACGGCGCGGTCGGTATCACGGCGGTCCTGAACCGGGGCCGCATCGTACTGATCGGCGATACGCTGGTGCATGAATGGCCCGAAGAGGAAGACCTGGCCGATATCGCCGAACGTGGCGTCTCGGTCGCGCGCGGCCTGGGGTTGGAGCCCCGGGTGGCATTCCTGTCGTTCTCGACCTTCGGCTACCCAGTCTCCGAACGTGCCAACAAGATGCACCAGGCGCCCAGGGTCCTCGACCGCCGGGGGGTCGATTTCGAGTATGACGGCGAGATGACCGTCGACGTGGCGCTGAACCCCGAGCAGATGGCGCATTATCCCTTCTGCCGCCTGACCGGTCCGGCCAATGTACTCGTCGTGCCCGCGCGGCACTCCGCCTCGATCTCGGTGAAACTGATGCAGGAAATGGCTGGGGCCACGGTGATCGGCCCGATCCTGACCGGCGTCGACAAGCCGATCCAGATCTGTTCCACGGGATCGACCGTCAACGACATCCTGAACATGGCGGTGATCGCGGCCTGTCGGCTCGGACACTAGGTCATGGCAATCCACAACCTCGGCTCCATCAATATCGACCACTTCTACCGCGTGCCTCATCTTCCCGAACCCGGGGAAACACTGGCCGCGACGGAATACCGGATGGGGCTGGGCGGCAAGGGCGCGAACCAGTCTGCGGCGGCGGCCCGCGCAGGTGCCCGAACCCGTCATATCGGCGCCGTCGGGTCGGACGGCGCCTGGGCGGTTGCGCGGCTCAAGGGTTGGGGCGTGGACACAACCCCGGTCGCAACGCTCGATACGCCCAGCGGTCATGCGATCATCAATGTCGATGCAACCGGGGAAAACGCCATCGTCCTCTTCCCCGGCGCCAATCGTGCGCTTCCCCTTTCCCATGTCGAGGCCGCCCTCGCCGCAGCCCGCCTGGGCGATACGCTTTTGCTTCAGAACGAGACCGCGCATCAGGCCGAAGCCGCCCGTCAGGCGCGGGACCTCGGCCTCCGGGTGGTCTACTCCGCCGCACCCTTCGACGCCGAAGCGGTGCGCGCGGTTCTGCCCTTCACGACGCTTCTGATCCTGAACGCGGTCGAAGCGCTGCAACTGAGCGCGGCCCTTCAGACCCCGCTTGACGCCCTCGACGTGCCGGAACTTCTGATCACGCGCGGGGCCGACGGGGCGGAATGGCGCGGGCGCGACGGGTCGCGCGCCTTCGCGCCGGCCCTTGCCGTCAAGGCGGTCGATACGACCGGGGCGGGTGACACGTTCGCGGGTTACTTCTGTGCCGGTCTCGACCTTGGCCGGACACCGCAAGACGCCCTCACCTGGGCGGCGACGGCGGCAGCCCTCAAGGTCACGCGCCACGGCACCGCGGACGCCATCCCCTCCGCGGCCGAGGTCGCGGCTTTCCGGCCCTGATCTTCACCAATTCTTCATTGCCGAAATACCCTCGGGGGAGCGCGAGGGGGCAGAGGCCCCCTCGTTTCCGCCCGTCGCACCGGGTGCGCGCGATCCGGTCAGTGGACGAACGGAGCCGCCGCGCCCCAAAGTTCCTTCACCCGCGCATCGCGCCCGCAGCCCTCGCGGTAGAACTCATAGGCGCTTGACTGCACCTTGGGTCCGCGCCGCGTCAGCACGATGCTCGAACCCTTGTAATAGTCCTGATGATAGTCCTCTGCCTGCCAGAACGGGCTTGCATCCAGGATCGGGGTCACGATCTTCTGGCCAAGCGCGGCCTCTGCCTCTGCCTTGGCTGCCTCCGCCGCCGCGCGCTGCTCGGCATTCTTGACGAAGATCGCGGTGCGGTAGCTGTCGCCCCGGTCGCAGAACTGCCCACCCGCGTCGGTCGGGTCGATCGAGCGGAAGAACAGCTCCATCAGGTGGCCATAGCTGACCTTGCTATCGTCGAACCGGATCTCCACCGCCTCGTAATGCCCGGTCCCGCCGCGGCTCACCTGCTTGTAGGTCGGATTGTCGACCGTGCCGCCGGTATAGCCCGAGATCACTTCCCTGACGCCGGGGACGCTTTCGAAATCACTCTCCACGCACCAGAAGCACCCGCCGGCGACGATCGCGGTTTCGGTCGCCGCCGATGCCGGACCGGCCAGCGCGAGCCCAAGGGCCAGAACCATCAGTCGCATGATATTCTCCTTCCGTTGCCTCCATCCTGCGGAGTGGCCCCCGCGACGCAACTCATCTTCGCGTGAACTCATGCATGCGTGAACGCCCCTTTCCCCGCGCCGTGGCCCCCGATAGGGTCCGGGCAGAACCGAAAGGACCGCCATGACCGATCATGTCAGCACGCACCAGGCCGAAGAAGACGCCCGCAACGAGACCATCCTGATCTATCTGAACGGCCGCATCGTCCCGAAGCGGGAGGCAACGGTCAGCGTCTACGATTCCGGCTTCATGCTGGGCGACGGGGTGTGGGAGGGCTTGCGGCTTTACGACGGGCGCTGGGCGTTTCTCGACGAACACCTTGACCGCCTGTTCGAGGCCGCCAAGGCCATCGACCTCGATATCGGGCTGGACCGCGCGGGCGTGAGGCAGGCGCTTTTCGACACGCAGGCCGCCAACGGCATGACGACCGACGCCCATGCTCGGCTGATGGTCACGCGCGGGGTCAAGGCGCGGCCCTTCCAGCACCCCGCGCTGTCCCGCTCCGGCCCCACAGTCGCGATCATCATGGAGCATTCGCGCCCGAAACTGCCGCGCCCGATCCGGCTGGCGACGGTGCCCCACATGCGCGGCCTGCCGATGACGCAGGACCCCAAGCTGAACTCGCATTCAAAGCTCAATTGCATCCTTGCCTGCATCGCCGCCGAAAAGGCGGGCGCGGACGAGGCGCTGATGCTGGATGTTCATGGCTTCGTGAACACCACCAACGCCTGCAACTTCTTCATCGTGCGCGGGGGGGAGGTCTGGACCTCCACCGGCGACTACTGCATGAACGGGATCACGCGGGCCAAGGTGATCGCCCTGTGCCGCGCCAACGGCATCCCGCTGCGTGAGAAGAACTTCAGCCTGGTCGAGGCCTATTCGGCGGATGAGGCTTTCCTGACCGGCACCTTCGGCGCCCAGACCCCTGTGGGACAGATCGACGGGCGGGTCATCGGAACCGGCGAACTTGGCCCGATGACCGAACGTCTGCGCGCGCTTTACAAGGCGCTGGTCGCGGCGGAGGGGTAGGACAGATGGCAAGACCGTCCAACGAGACCCGCCGCATCGCCATGTGGTCCGGCCCGCGCAACCTTTCCACCGCCATGATGTATGCCTTCGCCGCGCGCGGGGATTGCGCGGCCTGGGACGAACCCTTCTATGCTGCCTACCTGAAGGCGACGGGTATCGACCATCCGATGCGGGACGAGATCATCCGGGCGCATGATGCCGACCCGGAAAGCGTCGCCGCCGCCTGCCGCGGGCCGTCGCCGGGGGGCGAGCCGTTCTTCTATCAGAAGCACATGACCGTCCATATGATCGAGGGGATCGACCGCAGCTTCATGCGCGACTGCGTCAATGTCTTTCTGATCCGCCACCCGGCGCGGGTCGTGGCGAGCTATGCGCAGAAGCGCGAGGGGCCGACGCTGGCCGATATCGGCTTCGTGCAGCAAGCCGCGCTGTTCGACGAGGTCGCGGATTGGCTCGGTCGCGCGCCGACCGTGATCGACAGCCATGAGATCCGCGCGAACCCTGAAGCCTCGCTCAAGGCGTTGTGCGCGGCGATTGAGGTGCCCTTCACCGACCGCATGCTGTCCTGGCCTGCTGGGCCCAAGCCCTTCGACGGGGTCTGGGCGTCGCATTGGTACAATGCCGTCCATGCCTCGACCGGCTTTGGCGCGCCGGAAGGGCCCTTGCCAGACCTACCAGAGGACTACCGGCGGCTCATCGACCAGGCGATGCCCTATTACGAGCGCAT
This sequence comes from Albidovulum sediminicola, assembly GCF_025751575.1. Lineage (GTDB taxonomy): Bacteria > Pseudomonadota > Alphaproteobacteria > Rhodobacterales > Rhodobacteraceae > Albidovulum > Albidovulum sediminicola. The sequence continues at coordinate 187,718 of NZ_JAOWLA010000001.1, forward strand.
GCTGAGAGAAAGCGGCCGCGATCCCGCCGCCGGAGATCGTTAGCCCCGACCCGGGTTCCGGGTCGGGCGCGGACCGGTCAGGGCCGGTAGCTGAAGTTGCGCGAGAGCGTGACGAAGATCGCCGTCGAATGGGCATCGTCGATCCCGGACTCGGACCGGGTACGGTAGGTCACGCCGCTGGTCAGATCCCAGTCCGCGGTCAGGTCGCGGGAATAGGCTGCGCTCAGCCGGGCATACTCGGTTTCGTCCTCGACGCCGCCGTTGCTGGCATCAACAAGGCTCCACGCCAGCCCGAGGTCCAGCCGGGAAACCTCGTTGATCTGGTGCCGGTAACCGAGGCTGACCCGGGTGTCAGTCGTGTTGTCGCCGTCATCGGTATAGGCGGTGCGTTCGAGCCCGACGGAAAGTTCGCCGGTCCGGGTGCTCCGCGTATAGGTGACGCTGCCGATCGCATCGACCTCCCCGTCCGGGGCGCGGCTGGCGCCGATCGACGCGGCAAAGGTCCCGCGCGGCAGCTCCATTTCCCGGCCGAACGTCAGCTCGGTCCGGCGGCCCTCGTCGTCGAGCGTGGTAGCGAGCCGCGCATTCGCGGTGCCGTTGGTCATCGCGCGCTCAAGGCCGATGAAGCCAACCGCGCCGGAGGTGACGGTTGTCACGCCGGATTCGGTTTCCTCGATCCGGTCATGGCCAATGCCCAGGTCCAGGCTCAGCACCGGGTCAATCTCATGCTCAAGCCGGGCCAGATATTCCGTCGTGGTACGGTCGAGCGGGGTCGCGCCGGTTTCGTCGTACCAGGTCCCGGTGGCCGAGACCGTGACCGTGCTGACCGCAGACAGCCGCATCCGCGTAGCGATCTCTGCCCGGTCGGTCTGGTTGTCGGTCAGGTCGGTGTCGGTCGGGTCGGTGTCGCTGTAGTCGACCTTGCGATGGCTCAGGTCGATCCAGAACCCCAGCGGATCCTGAAGCCCGGTCTCGTAGCGCAGGGCCGCGCTCGTGGTGGCGATCGACCCGCTGCTGCTGCTAGAATCCGAGGAATCGGCGAAGGGGTCGATGAAGTCGCGATCGACATCGCTGTAGCTGGCCGAAAGCGTCAGGCGGCTGTTGAGGCTTTCGCGCTGGTAGCCGAAGCGCAGGCGCGTATCCTCCAACCCGAAGTCGCTGTCGCTACCGGTGTCGATGTAACGCAGCACGCCGCTTGCGGTCACGTCGAAGCGTTGGGCTCCGGTTACGCTGGACAGCGCGAAAGTCAGCCCCGTATCCCACACGGCCGCATCTTCGCCGCCGGGATCGAGCGACAGGTTGCTGTCATAGGTCAGGCCCGAAGAAACCCCGATATCGATTTGCAGACCGCCCGGATTGGCTTCGCCGCCGCCCGTCTGGGCAGCGGCGATTGTCGGTGCGAGGGCCATCATTGCCGCGGCAGCCGCGGTCCGTTTCCTCGTATTCCCCACTCTGTCCTCGTTCTATTCAAACAGTCGGCGTTCCGGCACGACGATCACATCTCCGCTGCTCAGCACGATGTTCTTGACGAGGCCACCGTTCTGAACCGCCTTGTAGTCAAACGCATATACCGTGACTTCGCCGGTTTTGCGATCCGTCCTTTGAACTTGAATCCGCTTTGTTGCAGCAAAGCGCGTCATGCCGCCGCTTTCGGCGAGGAACTGAAGAAGGGTCGTGCCCTTGGACACCTTGACCTTACCCGGATTGGCGACTTCGCCCATGATGTAGACGGGGATCGTCGCGCCGCCCGAGGCGACGGCCGGGGCCACCTGGCCGATGGCAAGATAGACCGTGGGCGCGGCGGCGAAGTTCGGAGAGAGCGCCCCCTGGATCGCGGAGCGCACGGACTCGACGGATTGACCGGCGGCGCGGACGGTCCCGACCGTGGGAACCGAGACGCTGCCGTCGGGCAGGACCAGAAGGCTGCGGTTCAGAGATGGATCCTCAACCACCTCCATCTGGAGGACATCACCCGAACGGATGGTGTAGGAGCTTTGTGCCCAGGCAACCGGGGCAGTCAGTGCGGCCACGATGAGGCCAAGAAGAAGCTTATACATGAGGGCACCCAATCTGACAGGAACTATGTCAAGATTACGGCATCGCGCGGGGGACAGAAACCGCAAAGTTTTGGCCTGAAAGACGCGCCGCCGGATGAATTTCCCCGCAAGCCACTGACACCGCTATACTTTCACTCCACCTTCACCGCTTCGCCGGTGGTGCTAAGGTAGGCGCGTGTGCTCAAAACAAACTCACGCGTGTCAGTCGGCGCGACAATATCGGTCACCATTTCATATTGTTCGCGCGCCTCGCGAATCTGCCCGAGCGCCCGGTAGGTCATCGCAAGCCGGTAATGGACCTGCGGATCGCCCGTCAGGGCGGCTGCCGCGACCTCAAGCTCCCGCCGGGCAGTCTGATAGTCTCCCGAGAGATAGGCGATCCAGCCATAGGTCTCGCGGAAGGGTGCCTCCGGTCTGCCGCGCAGGCGGCGGACCACCACGCGGGCCCGTGCAAGGCTGTCGGGATCGTCGGCGTGGCGCGCTGACAGAAGGCTCGCCAGGTTGTTCGCGGCGATCGCGCTGGAACTGTCGCGGGCATAGAGGTTTTCGTAGATCGCGATGGCCGCGTCGAATTCGCCCATGTGTTCGTGCAGACCGGCGCGCGCCCAAAGCAGCAAAAGGTTGCCTGGATAGGCCCCGAGCCCGCGGTCAAGCACGCTCGCGGCCTCCTCCAGCCGGTTCGGCATCTGTGACAGAACGCGCGCAAGTCCGGTCCAGACCTGGGGGCCGGCGCTGCCATCCGTCACCATCGCGCGGTAGGATGAAGCTGCGGCCTCAAGCTCTCCGGCCCGCTCGCGCGCCATGGCCGCGAGGTAGCGCAGTTCGACATCTGTGGGTGCCGCCGCCAGCAGTCGCTCGGCCACCGCGACCGCCTGAGCGGCGCCGCCGCTGTCCAGGAGGGCTTGCAGCGCGGCGATCTGCAGGTGGTGCCCGGTGTGGGTGCCGTTGTCGAAGGCGTCCACATAGGCGGCCAACCCCTCCGTGTCGCCGCGCGCCCGCAGCACCGCCATCCGGATCGGCACTGCCCGCGCGCGCGCCTCGTCGGTAGCGGATCGCTCGATCGCGCGGGCGACATCGCCGGCGCGGGGCCAATCCTTCATGTTGATGTAGACGCGGCCAAGCTCCTCCAGCAGGGTTGTGTCGCCATGCGACTGCCGGAGTGCGGCGATCAGGACGGTTTCGGCCGTCAGCAGTTCCCCGTCGTCGTGCAGGAACCGGGCGTAGCGCAGCGACTCCGCCGGGGCGGCGTCGGATGTCCAGGCAGCCAAGGCAAGCGACTGCCGTGCCAGGTCGCGCTCGCCGTCGCGCAGATGGGCCTCTGACAGAAGCGCCATCGCGCCCGTGTCCTGCGGTGCCAGGGCAAGCGCCCGGCGCAGCGTGACGATCGCCTCCGCCGTCCGGTCGTCGGTGATGAGCCACTCGGCCTTCAGCTTCAGCGCTTCGGTCTCGTTCGGCGCGGCGGCCAGGATGTCCTCGATGACGGCGCGCATTTCGGCCTCATCCCCGACGGCCTTCAGCATCGGCGCCAGGGTCAGCTTGAGCGTGACCACGTCCTCTTGCGGACCCGCGCCCGCGATCGCTGCGCGCAGTTCCCGCAGGCCTCCGTCGTACTGACCCAGATCGAAACGGAGCGAGGCAAGCGCCGCGCGCAGGAAGGTCTGCGGGCCGTCCTCGGCAATGCGGCGGTTCAACTCATCAAGCGCGGCTTCGGGACCGCGCCGTTCAACCAGGAACTGCAGAAGGGCGCCCAGAACGGCCGGGTCGTCGCGCAGCGCATCGGCGCGTTGGCGCAGGTAGCCCTCCGCCTTGCCGGACGCGCCGTGTTCCTCGTACCAGGCGACCACCGAGGTGGTCACGCCGGGATCGTCCGGAAAGGTCGCGGTGATATGGGCCAGCTCCGCATCCACCGCGGGCATGTCCCCGGCCTGCATGTGAACCGCGAGGCGCAGCGCATATAATGATCGATCCTCGGGGGATTGGCGGATCGCCAGGTCGACCTCGGCCAGTACCCCCGCAAGGTCCTTCTGGCGCAGCAGTTCCGCGATCACGACCCGGCGCAGTATCGCGTCGTTGGGCCGAGCGGCGCGCAGGTCGGGTATCCGGGCGAGCGCGGCGTTCAGCGCCGTCTGGTTTCCCTCGTTCAGGGCGCGCGTGTAATCCAGCATCAGCCTGACGATCCGGGCCGGGACATTCGCCGCTTCGTGCTGCAGCGCGGTTGCCGCGTAGCGGTCTGCCTCCGCCCAGTTTCCGGCCTCCGCCGCGATCTCGGCGAGTGCGGCGGGCGCCTCGGCGTCGTTCGGGTTCTGCCTGGCCAGGGCGAGGTAAAGCCCGCGCGCTTCATCCGTCCGGCCCGCGTGACGAAGAATTCCGGCGGCGCGCAAATTCAGGGCGAGGCCCGCGGCCTTCAGGTCAACGGCGGCGCGGGCGGCCGAAATCGTATCGCGCAGGTCCGCCATTCGCACGAACGCGACGGCGGAACGCAGGTTCGAAACCGAGCCGCCCCGTTCTTCGCAGGCGCCTAGCAACAGTGCGGAGGCCGAGAGCAACAAGGCGGACGAACGAAAAGACATGGCGGGCCCTCACGATCGGGCCGGCGCCAAGTGTCAGGCCCCGGCCGTTGCGACAGGCGGCTAGCAGCCGGTTCCTTTGACGACGACTTGAACTGTGGCGGCGAGAATGCGCAGATCCCCGGACAGGGACAGGTCGCGCTCATACAACCTGTCGATCTCGGCCCGGCGTGCGAATTCCGACGTATTGCGCTCGGACACCTGCCAAAGCCCGGTCACGCCCGGACGCAGCGCATAGTAGGACAGGCCGCTGTAAAGATCGCGTTGCTCGGGCAGCATCGGACGGGGGCCGACCAGCGACATGTCCCCGATCAGCACGTTCCAGAGCTGCGGAAGTTCGTCGAGCGAGCTTTTGCGGAGGAACCGTCCGATGCGGGTGATCCTGGGGTCGTGCGCGAGCTTTTGCTTGCAGTCCCACTCCAGCTGCGCCGCCTCGTTCTGCGCCAGATAGTCCCGTAGCATCCTGTCGGCGCCGGGAACCATGGTGCGCAGTTTCAGCATGTGAAACGTCCGTCCGTTGCGTCCGACACGGTCGGACCGGTAGAACGGACTATGACCGTCAAGGGCGACCAGAACCGCCAGCAAGCCGATCAAGGGCAGGGCCACGACGGACCCAAAAACCACAAGAAGAATGTCGAGCGCACGCTTCAGTCGGTTTCTGTAAAACCCGGTCTGAGGCGGAACGTGAACCAAGCCCGCTGGCGCAACCTTATGCGCCATGGCCTCGGAAAGATTGTTCATTTGCAACGTCATACAGCACACATCCGGTGGCAGCTCCCGGATCCTCTGGGCGGCAGTTGCCCGTTACTCGTTACACCCAAGAACAGCCGGTCTCGGCCTGACTCAACTCTTACCATCGACGGCGTCGGCAACAAATCGCCAATTGCCCGCACGGCTAATTTTGTCAAAAAAAAGGCGGCAATGAGGCCAGTTTGAGACAGGTGCCCAAGATCCGGCGGAGGGCCGCACGGCATGCTCGTTTCTTATTCTGGAACACCGATCCTAACATGATCGTTATTGTTTCCGTATGGGATTCTGAACGGCTTGCAGACAGGAGACTTCGATTCGAATCCAAGCTAACAAGGAGAGAGTGATTCCTGTGCCTGGGAACGCGAGAGGTCGGCCAGACGGACCCTCCCGCACCGTCCCGCGTGATGAGTGAAAGACGTTGACCAAGATGAGCCGACCGCAAGAGATGACGGGCAGCAACGCCGACGATGGTCACGCAATCGGGTTCTATCTCGATTTCTTCGGCTTCCGCGAACGACCCTTCACGCTCGTTCCCGATCCGGATTTCCTTTACTGGTCGCCGCAGCACCGCCGCGCCTATTCGGTGCTGGAATTCGGGATCATGTCGCGGGCACCGATCACGCTAGTCACAGGGGGGGTCGGCTGCGGCAAGACCACGCTTCTGCGCGAGCTTCTGCGCCAGTTCGAATCGCGCGCGACCGTGGGCCTTATTTCCAACGCGCAAGGCGGGCGGGGAGAGCTGATCCAGTGGGTGCTCAACGCCCTCGGCGTCAGGTTCGACCCGTCTGAGGGCTATGTGCAGATGTTCCAGCGCCTTCAGGATTTCCTGATCGAGGAATATGCCGCCGGCCGCCGGGCGGTTCTGATCTTCGACGAGGCGCAGAACCTGTCGCGCGAAAGCCTCGAAGAGCTTCGGATGCTCACCAATATCAACACCGGCAAGGACGAGGTCATCCAGCTCGTACTGGTCGGTCAGCCGGAGCTGCGCGAAATGGTGCTCGATCCGGCGTTGCGGCAATTGGCGCAACGGATTGCCGCCAGCTTCCACCTGAAACCCCTGGACGAAGAGGGCGCCGGCGAGTTGATCGCGCACAGGCTCATCTCCGCCGGTGGTACCGGGAAAGAAATCACGCATCAGGCCATCCGGCGGATTTTCGCCGTGACCCATGGCGTTCCGCGGTTGATGAACCAGCTTTGCGACATGGCCCTGCTTTATGCCTGGACGACGGACAATCACCGCGTGGACGAACATGTCGTCCAATCGGTTCTGGATGACGGCGTCTTCTTCGCCGCACAGATCCAGGCAGAGGACGAGAAAAGACGATGAACCTGGACCTGGCCTTCTACTTCGCGGTTTTCCGCAGGCGACTGCCCTACTTCCTCGCGACGGTGATCGTCATCACGGCAGCGGCCTTGGCCGTCGCGATCGTGCTGCCGCCGCAATATGAATCCGAGGCCAAGCTGCTCCTGGAATCTTCGCAGATTCCGGATGCGATGGCGGCCCCGACCGTCCAGTCCGCCTCGCTCGAAAAGCTCCAGGTTCTCGAACAGCGGCTGATGACGCGTGAAAACCTGCTTCAGATCGCGCGGGCGCGGGAGGTCTTCAAGGACATCGAGGAGATGACCCCGAACCAGATCGTCGGAGCGATGATCAGGCAAACAGACATCAGCATTCGCGGCGGCCAGCAGCAGGCCACATTAATGCTCATCAACTTTACCGCCCGTTCGAGCGAAGTCGCCTCGGCGGTGGTGAGTGACTATGTCGAGCTGGTGCTGAGCGCGGATGTCGATGTGCGGGTCGAGGCGGCGAAGGACACGCTGGACTTCTTCCAGCAGGAAACCACGCGCCTGTCGGGTCTTCTGTCGCAGCTCAGCGCCGAGATCCTGCAGTATCAGAACGCCAACGCCGACGCCCTGCCCGACACCCTCCAATTCCGGATGACCCAGCTCGCGCAACTTCAGGAACGGCTGGCCGCATCAGAACGCGAGATCGAACTATCCAGTGACCAGAAAGGTCGGCTGAACGCCATTTTCGATGCGGCGGTTTCCGCAGGGATCGGCGCCCTGCCCCAGACCGACGAGGCGCGCCAACTGTCGCTGCTGCGTGATCAGCTTGCGCAGGCGCGGATCATCTACTCCGAAAGCAACCCCCGCGTCCGCATCCTGGAAGAAAAGGTGAAGGTGCTGGAGGATACGGTGCGTCGGCAGACGGAAACGGGCGCTTCCGACGCCGGGCCCAGCGGGGCGACGACGACGCTGAAATTCCAGATCGCCGATATCGAGACCAAGCTGACCCAGCTTGAGACCCAGAAGCAGGAGCTGAGCAAGCAGATCGAAGCCCTGAAGGACACGATCGACCGTACCCCCGAGGTCAAGATCGGCCTTGATGGGTTGGAGCGCGAATACGCCAATATCCAGCAGCAGTACAACACGGCCGTGGCCAACCTGGCCTCGGCCTCGACAGGGGAGCGGATCGAGGTTCTGTCCAAGGGTGCCCGCGTGTCGCTTCTGGAACCCGCGACCAGGCCCGACGGTCCGAGCAAGCCCAAGCGGCGGCGCATCGCCCTCATGGGCCTGGTCGGCGGGATTGGCGCGGGTCTTGGCCTGGTGCTGCTGATCGAACTCCTGAATCGTTCGGTCCGGCGGCCAAAGGACCTGATCGACAGTTTCGGCATCATGCCGATTGCGACGATTCCCTATATGCAGACGCCCGGAGAGATCCAGGCGCGGCGCACGATCATCGCGATGACGCTGGTGATCGTCGGTATTGGATTGCCAGGCGCGGTCTATGCTATTCACACCTATTACATGCCGCTCGACCAGATCCTGGCGAATATCGCGGCACGGCTGGGCGTAAGGCTCTAGCCCCAACTCGGAGCGGACGATGGAAAAGCTCGAAGCGGCAATGGCGAAAGCCCGGGAACGGCGCAAGGCGGTTCTGCGTGAAGCGGCCGCGCCTTCCAGCAAGACTTCGGTCACCGTGACCCAGCGTTCCGGGCAGGCGGCGGACTGGTCGACCGTGCCGGAGATCCCCTTCGTGGCCGCCCGCGCCCGGCGGTTCCGCATCAGCGCGCTTCTGGGCGGGCGGGACGCCACGCCCTATGATCTTCTGCGCTCGCGTGCGCTGCGGCTGATGCAGGAGAACAAATGGAGCAGGTTGGCGGTCACCTCGCCCGAAGCGGCTTGCGGCAAGTCGACCATCGCGCTGAACCTCGCGCTCAGCCTCGCGCGGCAGAAGGATCTGCGCGTGATGCTTTTCGATTTCGACTTTCGCCGCCCGAACCTGCACAAGCTTGTGGGCCATGTCCCGCCGCATTCGATGCACGAGGTGCTGAACGGCGAGGTTCCCTTCTACGACATCGCGGTCCGGATCACGGAGAACCTGATCTTGGGCCTCAACGCGGAGTCCGGCAAGAATCCGGCCGAACTGTTCCAGAGCGAGCGCTTCCGGGAGGTCCTCGACCTGATCCAGCGCGACTGGCAACCGGACGTGATGATCTTCGACACGCCGCCGATGATGGCCTCCGACGATCACGTCAGCCTCATGGGCCGGGTCGACTGCGCGCTTCTCGTCGTCGCGGCAGAGATGAGCAAGCTGCCCAATGTCGATTTCTGCGAAAAGGAACTTGGGCAGCTGACCAATGTCATGGGGATCGTCCTGAACAAGTGCCGCTACCCCGACGATACCGCCGGGTATGCCTACTACGACTAGGCCAGCGTTCGCCCCGCATCGGAAATCTTAACCGGCTTGCCGCAGAACCTCGGACTGCAAGCGCGACCAAGAGGGCCGCGCCAAAGCCTGATTTCCGACCGGAGGCCCCAGATGGACAAGTATTCCGACCTACCCACGACCCTGACCGCACCGGCGCGCGAGGCTGCCGCGATCGTGCCCAGCGATGGCGACGATCTGGCGAGCCTTCCGCGCGCGATCTTCGTCGGAACCGCTGGCGATGTCGCGGTGACCATGGCGGGAGGCCAGTCGGTGACGCTGCGAGGTGTCGCCGCCGGTTCGACCCTGCCGATCCGGGTCCGGCGGGTGCTGGCCACCGGAACGACGGCGGCGGATCTTGTCGCGCTCTGGTGATCAGCCGCCGATGTGGCGCACGCCCCTGGCCTCGGCCAGTTCGACCTGGTGCTGGCGCTCTCGGAACCGCGCCCGGTCGCCGTCGTCGAATTCGCCGATGCAGCGATGACAGCTGACGCCCGCCTCGTATTCGGGGCGGGCCTTTTCGTCTTCGCTCAGGGGCCGGCGGCAGGCATGGCACAGATCGTGGCCCGTCGGGCGCAGGCCATGACCGATGCTGACGCGGCCGTCGAAGACGAAACAGCCGCCCTGCCAAAGGCTCTCGTCCTCGGGGACATCCTCCAGGTATTTCAGGATGCCGCCCTTCAGGTGAAACACCTCCTCCACCCCTTCGGAGACGAGAAAGCTCGTTGATTTCTCGCAGCGGATGCCGCCGGTGCAGAACATGGCGACGCGCTTGCCCTCGAAGCGATGGGCGTTCGCGCGCCACCAGTCCGGAAATTCCCGGAAGGTTTTCGTGCCGGGATCGATCGCCCCGGTGAAGGTGCCGATGGCGACCTCGTAATCATTGCGGGTGTCGATGAGCGCGACATCGTTGGCGCGGATCAGCGCATTCCACTCCGCCGGTTCGACATAGCGCCCGACGGCGGCGCGCGGGTCGATCTCGGGCTCTCCCATCGTCACGATCTCGCGCTTCAGGCGCACCTTCATGCGGCCGAAGGGCATCGTTTCGGCCTCGCTTTCCTTCCAGACGAGGTCCGCGCAGCCCGGCAAGGCGCGCACATGCGTCAGCACCGCATCAATGCCAGCGCGCGGGCCCGCGATGGTGCCGTTGATCCCTTCTCGAGCCAGAAGCAGCGTGCCCCTGACCCCCTCGCGCGCACAAAGGTCCAGAAGCGGCCCGCGCAGGGTTGCAGGGTCCTCGAAGCGGGTGAAATGATAAAGGGCGGCAACCGTGAGCATGGCGCGCTGATACGCCCGGCGGTCCCGCACGGCAAGGGCGGGATTGACCGGCGCCTCCGCCGCCCCTACGCATTGAAAAAAATGGAGGTTCCCATGCGCCCGGCAACCGAAGCGCTGATCGCCATCGACATCCAGTACGATTTCTGCCCCGGCGGCGCCCTGGCGGTCACCGGAGGGGACGAGATCATCCCCGAGGTCAATGCGCTGATGGACAGCTTCCAGGTCCGCGTCCTGACCCAGGACTGGCACCCGGCCAACCACAGTTCCTTCGCGGCGAACCACCCCGGGGCCGCGCCCTTCTCCGTGGTCGATATGCCCTACGGTCCGCAGGTTCTCTGGCCGGTGCACTGCGTTCAGGGCACCTCGGGCGCGGCCTTCCATGCCGGGCTTCGCACCGCGCCCGCGGACCTGATCCTGCGCAAGGGGTTCCGCGCGAGCATCGACAGCTATTCCGCCTTTTTCGAGAATGACCAAAGCACGCCAACCGGGCTGGAGGGCTATCTGCGCACCCGGGGGGTCAGCCATGTGACGCTGGTCGGGCTCGCCACCGATTTCTGCGTCGCCTATTCCGCGATCGACGCGGCGCGCCTGGGCTTCGGCGTGACGGTGATCGAAAGCGCCTGCCGGGCCATCGACCTTGATGGCTCGCTGGAGGCACAGCGCGAAGCGATGACCGACGCGGGCGTCGTGCTTGCCTGATCAGCCTTTGACCCGCCCCCTTGCCCTCGCGTAAGAGGCGGACAGAAAGGATCGTCACATGGTCGATATCGCCACGCGGGTCTACAATCACAACTGGAAGATCGACCCGATCGTCCGGTCGCTGATCGACACGGACTTTTACAAGCTGTTGATGTGTCAGTCCATTCTCAGGAATCGACCGGATACGCAGGTCACCTTCTCGCTCATCAACCGGACGACGCGGATCCCGCTGGCGCGGCTCATCGACGAGGGGGAGCTGCGCGAACAGCTCGACCATGTGCGCTCGCTCTCGCTTTCGCGCGGCGAAAGCACCTGGCTGCGCGGCAACACGTTCTACGGCAAGCGGCAGATGTTTTCCTCCGGCTTCATGGAGTGGTTCGAGACATTGAAGCTGCCGCCCTACCACCTGGAGCGGGTCGGCGATCAGTATGAGCTGACCTTCGAAGGCAGTTGGCCAGAGGTCATGCTTTGGGAAATTCCCGCCTTGGCCGTGCTGATGGAACTGCGCTCGCGCGCGGTGCTGGCCACGATGGGCAAGTTCGAGCTTCAGGTGCTTTACGCCCGCGCCATGACCAGGCTTTGGGAAAAGTTGGAGCGGTTGAAGAAGATCGACGGCCTCAGGATCGCGGATTTCGGCACAAGGCGCCGGCATTCCTTCCTCTGGCAGGACTGGTGTGTCCAGGCCCTGATCGAGGGGTTGGGCCCGGCCTTCGTCGGCACCTCGAACTGCCGCATCGCCATGCGCCGCGACATCGAGGCGATCGGAACCAACGCGCATGAACTGCCGATGGTGCTCGCCGCGCTTGCCGACACGGACGAAGACCTGCGCCAGGCGCCCTACCGCGTCCTGGCCGACTGGCATGAGGAACACGACGGCAACCTGCGTATCATCCTGCCCGACACCTATGGGACCGAGGGGTTCCTGGCCCACGCGCCCGACTGGCTTGCGGGCTGGACCGGCATCCGTATCGATTCGGGCGACCCTTCGACGGGCGCGGAAACCGCGATCGCGTGGTGGAAGTCACGCGGGGAGGACCCGCGCGAAAAGCTGGTGATCTTCTCGGACGGGCTCGACACCGACAAGATCGAGGAACTGCATGCCCGCTTCGTAGGTCGCGTCAAGGTGTCCTTCGGCTGGGGCACGCTTCTGACCAACGACTTCCGGGGCTTTGCGCCCAATGACGGGCTTTCGCCCTTCAGCCTGGTGTGCAAGGCGGTCAGCGCCAATGGCCGCCCGACCGTCAAGCTGTCGGACAACCCCAACAAGGCCATGGGCCCCGCCGAAGAAATCGAGCGCTACAAGCGCGTCTTCGGCGTTGGCGAACAGGCGGCGCAGGCGGTGATCGTCTAGGCCTCAGACCTTGCGGAAGGTCACCAGGAACCCGTGGTCGCCGGCGTGCGGCCCGGTGGCGCGGGGGCCATAAAAGGCAATGTCGGCGGCCCGGAAGCACATGATACTGCCCTCCTCCTCCAACGCGGAGAAACGCGCCGCGAAGCCTGCGGCGGCGTAGACGCCCGAATGCACCGACAGCGCGAAGAGCCCGCCGCTTTCGGTTACCCGGAGCATCTCCTCAATCGCCTCCGGCCCGGCATGGCCGAAGGTGAAGGTCCCCGAACTGACGCAGCCGAGGTAGGAACTGTCGGGAAAGTCCATCCGCGTGGTCACGTCGCCAAGGTGCAGGTCACGGTAGACGCCCTTTCCGCGGGCCACCGCGATCATCTCCGGCGAAATATCGACCCCGTCCACCGGGGTCACGCCGCGCTTGTGCAGCTCCGCCGCCAGAAGGCCGGTGCCGGCCCCCACGTCAAGGACGGGCCCGATGGCTTCGGCGGCATAGGCCTCGGCGATCAGCTGGGGAACGCGGAAATCCATGGCCGCCGCGAAGTCCGCGTCGTAGCTCGGCGCCAGCGTGCGATAATAGCGCAGGAGTTCCTCGGGCGTTTTCAGCCCGTAGGCATCGTCCAGATCGAAGTCCTTGTTGCCCATGCCCCATGGGGCCACGGCGCGGGCCCCGCGTCAAGCGGCCTTGCAGAGGGCACGCTTCCGGCGGATAGTCACGCCATGACTTCGACCCTGCTTTCCATCGGCCATGGCTATTCGGCCGCAGCACTCGCCCGGCGGCTTTCCGGCTGGCGCATCATCGGAACCACGCGCCGCGCGGAAAAGGCCGAACGGCTGCGAAACGCGGGGCTTGAGGCGCTGATGTGGCCGGGCGAGGATCTGGGTCCGGCCATCGCCGCGGCGAGCCATATCCTGGTTTCCGTGGCCCCCGATGACGACGGCGACCCGGTGCTGCGGACGCTGGCGGCCGGGATCGCCGCCGCCGCGCCGCACCTGCAATGGGTGGGGTATCTTTCGACCACCGGGGTTTACGGCGATCATGCCGGGGGTTGGGTTGATGAGTCGACGGCCCTGACCCCCTCGACCCGGCGGGGCAAGGCGCGGGTGCTGGCCGAAGGGCAGTGGCAGGCGCTGGCCGCGCGGGCGGGGCTTCCACTTCACATCTTCCGCTTGGCCGGCATCTACGGGCCGGGCCGTGGACCCTTTGAAAAGGTCAAGAACGGCACCGCGCGGCGTATCATCCGCGAAAACCAGTTCTTCAGCCGCATCCATGTCGATGACATCGCCGCAGCCCTACAGGCCTCGATCACGCGGCCCGATCCGGGCGCGATCTACAATGTGGCCGACGACGACCCCGCCCCGCCCGAGGATGTCCTGACCGAGGCGGCGCGGCTTCTGGGCCTTCCGCCCCCACCCGAGGTCGCCTTCGACGATGCGGAGATGACGCCGCTTGCCCGCAGCTTCTACGCGGAATCGAAGCGCGTTCGGAACGACCGCCTGAAGCGCGATCTGGGGGTGCGGCTTGCCTATCCCGACTACCATGCCGGGCTTCGGGCGCTGCTGGCCGACGAGGTTGACGAGGGTTAGGCCCGCTTGGCGCCCACGCGCGCCACGCCCAGAACCTCCAGCACCTTGGCCTCGATCTCGGGCGCGTTCATGCCGGCGACGGCATACATGTCCTCGGGGCTGGCCTGGTCGATGAAGATATCGGGCAGCACCATCGATCGGAACTTGAGCCCCCGGTCGAAGACGCCCGCCTCGGCCAGAAGCTGCGCGACGTGGCTGCCAAAGCCGCCGATGGCGCCCTCCTCGATGGTGATCAGCGCCTCATGCTCGGCCGCAAGCCGCAAGATCAGGTCGCGGTCGAGCGGCTTGGCGAAACGCGCGTCGGCGACCGTCGGGGCAAGCCCGCGCGCGGCCAGCGCCTCGCGCGCCTTCAGGACCTCGGCCAGGCGGGTGCCGAAGGACAGGATCGCGACGCGCCCGCCCTCGGCCACAATGCGGCCCTTGCCGATCTCCAGCGGCGTGCCGCGTTCGGGCATGTCGACGCCCACACCCTCGCCCCGCGGGAACCGGAAGGCCGAGGGGCGGTCGTCGATCGCCGCGGCGGTCGCGACCATATGGACCAGCTCCGCCTCATCCGCGGCGGCCATGACGACGAAATCCGGCAGGTTCGCAAGGAAGGCGATGTCGAAGGACCCCGCGTGCGTTGCCCCGTCGGCCCCCACCAGCCCCGCGCGATCGATCGGGAAGCGCACCGGAAGCCGCTGGATCGCCACGTCGTGGACGACCTGGTCGTAGCCGCGTTGCAGGAAGGTCGAATAGAGCGCGCAGAAGGGCTTCAGCCCCGCCGCCGCCATGCCGGCCGCGAAGGTCACGGCATGCTGTTCCGCGATCCCCACGTCGAAACAGCGCTTGGGGAAGCGTTCGGCGAACAGGTTCAGCCCCGTGCCGTCCGGCATCGCGGCGGTGATCGCCACGATCTTGTCGTCCCGCTCGGCTTGCTTGACCAAGCTCTGGGCAAAGACCTTGGTATAGGCGGGCGCGTTTGACGGCGCCTTTTTCTGCTCGCCGGTCAGCACGTCGAACTTGGCGGTCGCGTGACCCTTGTCGGCGGCGCGCTCCGCCGGGGCGTAGCCCTTGCCCTTCTTGGTCAGCACATGGATCAGCATCGGGCCGGTCGCCCGCGCGTGAACCGTGCGCAGCACGGTCAGCAGCATGTCCATGTCATGGCCATCGATCGGGCCGACATAGGAAAAGCCAAGTTCCTCGAAGAGCGTGCCGCCGACGGTCATGCCCTTGAGCATTTCCTTCGCGCGCCGCGCCCCTTCCTGGAACGGCTCCGGCAGCAGGCTGATGGCGCCCTTGGCGGCAGCTTTCAACTCTTGGAAGGGCGCACCCGCGTAAAGCCGCGACAGGTAGGCCGACATCGCGCCGACCGGCGGGGCGATCGACATCTCGTTGTCGTTGAGGATCACGAACAGCCGCTTGCCCAGATGGCCCGCGTTGTTCATCGCCTCATAGGCCATTCCCGCGCTCATCGAGCCGTCGCCAATGACCGCCACGGCGTCGCCGGGCGCGCCGCCCAGATCGCGCGCGGCGGCAAATCCCAGCGCGGCCGAGATCGAGGTGGAGCTATGCGCCGCCCCGAACGGGTCGAAGGGGCTTTCGGAACGTTTGGTGAAGCCCGACAGCCCGCCCTTCTGGCGCAGCGAGCGGATCCGGTCGCGCCGTCCGGTCAGGATCTTGTGCGGGTAGCACTGATGGCCGACATCCCAGATGATCTTGTCGCGCGGCGTGTCGAAGATGGCATGCAGCGCGACGGTCAGTTCCACTACGCCAAGCCCGGCGCCCAGATGACCGCCGGTGACGGAGACCGCGCTGATCGTCTCGGCGCGCACCTCGTCGGCAAGCTGGCGCAGTTCCCGGTCCGACAGCTGTTTCATGTCGGCGGGGACGTCTACGCGGTCCAGGACGGGTGTGATCGGTCGGTCGCTCATCGGGATTCCAGAGGCTACATCTCGCGCGAGATAACGAAGCGCGCCGCCTGTCTCAAGTTCTCCGCTGTCGCACCATAGGGTAAAAGCGCGGATTCGGCCTCTTCAATCAGCGCGCGGGCCCGGGATTTCGCGCCTTCGAGCCCCAGAAGCGACACGAAGGTCGCCTTGCCGGCGCCCGCGTCCTTGCCCAGCCGCTTGCCCGCCTTGGCCGGATCGCCCTCGACATCAAGGATGTCGTCGGCGATCTGGAAGGCAAGCCCCAGCGCCTTCGCGTAGGTCGCCAGCGGCGCGCGGTCGGCCCCGGCAAGGATCGCCCCCGCCTCTGCCGCGAAGGAAATCAACGCCCCGGTCTTTCCGGCCTGAAGCGCGGTGATCTCGGCCAGCGATAAGGGCGCGTCCGCCGTTTCGGCGGCGATGTCCAGCGCCTGGCCCAGCACCATGCCTTCGGCGCCAGACGCGCGCGCGAGCGCCCGTACAAGGTCCAGCCGCCGGTCGGCTGGCCCCAGCGACGGATCGCAGCAAAGCTCGAACGCCAGCGTCTGGAGCGCATCGCCCGCAAGCACCGCCGTTGCCTCGTCCCATTTGACATGCACCGTGGGTTGACCCCGGCGCAGATCGTCGTCGTCCATGCAGGGCAGATCGTCGTGCACCAGCGAATAGGCGTGAAGCGCCTCGACCGCGGCGGCGGCGGGCATGGCCTGCGCCATGGAGATGCCGAACAGCGCCGCGCCCTCGATCACCAGGAAGGCGCGGATGCGCTTGCCGCCCTGAAGCGCGTAGCGCATCGCATGCACCACAGGGACGTCGGCAAGCCGGGCCAGCGCATCATCCAGCGCGACCTGAACCCCGGCCTGGACCTGTTTCAGACGATCGGGAAACACTCACAACCCTTCGGCCGGCGTCGTGCCCACGGGCTGCCCGGCGGCAAGGGTGATCTTTTGCACCTTCTCCTCCGCCTCGTTCAGCTTCTTTTCGCAATGCGCCTTCAAGGCCGCGCCGCGTTCATAGAGCGCGATGGACTTTTCCAGCTCGACATTGCCCGATTCCAGCTGCCGGACCAAGTCCTCCAGCGCCTTCATCGCATCCTCGAAACTCATTGCGGCAATATCGCTCATTCGCCCCGCTCCAACAGAACCCTGACATGCGCGGCGACCGAGGCCGCGAGCGCGGGCAGATCATATCCGCCCTCCAGCGACGATACCACCCGCCCCCCGCAGCAATCGTCGGCCAGGTCGCAGATGGCATGGGTGATCCAGGCAAAGTCCGCCTCGGTCCAGTCGAGGTTCGCAAGAGGGTCGGCGCGATGGGCGTCGAAACCCGCCGAAACCAGGATCAGCTCGGGCGCGAAGGCCCGGACGTGGGTCAAGGCACCCTCCCAGGCCGCGCGCATCTCTGCCCGACCCGAGCCGGGTGGCAGCGGCAGGTTCAGGATCTGGCCATGGGCGCCGCGCTCGCTGGCGTAGCCCGAACCGGGGTAAAGCGGCATCTGATGTGAGGACACGAACATCGCGCGCGGCTCGCTCCACAGCAGGTCCTGTGTCCCGTTGCCGTGGTGGACGTCGAAATCTAGAATCGCGACGCGCGCCAGCCCGTGATGGTCCAGCGCATATTTCGCGGCGATCGCAACCGTCCCGAACAGGCAAAAGCCCATCGCGGTCGCGGTTTCGGCGTGATGTCCGGGCGGGCGCATCGCGACGAAGGCGTTCCGTGCCGCGCCGTCCAGAACCGCGTCCACGGCCGCGTTGGCCGCGCCGATCGCGCGCAGGGCCGCATCAAAGGACCCGGGCGCCATGAAAGTGTCGCCGTCGAGGCGCGACCAACCCTCGGCCGGACGTGCTGCCTTGACCCGGTCGAGGTAGTCCTGCGGGTGGCAGCGCAGCACCTCTGCCTCGGCGGCAAGGGGTGGCGTGCGCCGGTCGAGTGCGTCGAAATCCGGGTGCCGGAACGCCTCGTAGATCGCCTCAAGCCGCGCCACCTGTTCGGGGTGGCCGGGCGGGTTCACATGCTCAAGCGCCTGGGGATGTGTGAAGAACAGCGTTGCCATCGCCGCACCATATTGGTCTTGGCGGCAAGGGCAAGCCGGATCGGCGAGGGCCAAGCCGGATCGGCAAGGGGCCGGGCCGCTATTCCGGTGCCAGCATGTAGCCCGCGCCCCGCACGGTCTGAAGGTAGCGGGGCTGCTTGGGGTCGGATTCGAACTTGCGGCGCAGGCGCGTGATCTGGACATCGACCGCGCGTTCCTGCGCGCCCCCGTCCGGGGCGCTGCGGCCCAGATCCTCCACCAGCTTGGCGCGGCTGATCGGCTCGCCCGGCTGGGCGGCGAAGATCCGCATTAACGCGGCCTCGGTCGCGGTCAACCGGACCAGGGCATCGCCGCGCCACATCTCCCCGCGGTCGATATCGTAGCGGACCGGACCCAGTTGCAGCACTTTTGGCACCTTCTCGGTGACCGAGGGTGCGGGCGCGCGCCGCAGGATCGCATTGATCCTGAGCAGAAGCTCGCGCGGCTCGAACGGCTTGGTCAGGTAATCATCTGCCCCGGCCTCAAGCCCCGCGATGCGATCGGCGGTTTCCCCCTTCGCGGTCAGAAGCAGGATCGGCGTGTCCATGCTGCCGCGAAGCTCGCGCGTGAGCGTGACGCCATCCTCGCCTGGCATCATCACGTCCATGACGATCAGATCGAACTCCAACCCCGCTAAAAGCCTGCGGGCATGGGCCGCATCGCG
The DNA here is from genome assembly GCF_025751575.1 of Albidovulum sediminicola. GTDB lineage: Bacteria > Pseudomonadota > Alphaproteobacteria > Rhodobacterales > Rhodobacteraceae > Albidovulum > Albidovulum sediminicola. The sequence goes on from NZ_JAOWLA010000001.1 coordinate 206,346, forward strand.
CGCCGCCGTGACCCAGAAGCCGTGACGTGCCAGGAACTTCTGCAACAGGCCCCGGATGCGCTCGTCATCATCGACGATCAGAAGATGGGTGTCGGGCTGGTCGCTCATGCACCGCCGTCCTTCATGGTCTGGTAAAAGCGGCGCAGGTCGGGGTCCATCATCGCCTCAAGCACCTGGCGGAACCCGGCCACGGCCGCCGGCCCGGCCGCGCGATAGGCCGCGCGCATGCGTGCCCGCTGCGCATCCGACAATTCGCGTTCCAGCGCCGCGCCCTTCTCAGTCAGGAACAGGTGCCTTTCGCGCTTGTCGCGCCGGCCGACGCGGGATTCGACCAGCCCATCCTCGACCAGCGCCCGCAGGACGCGGTTCAACGACTGCTTGGTGACGCCCAGAACGCTCAGCAGCGTGTTGACCGTCAATCCCGGCTGGCGATGGATGAAATGGATCGCCCGGTGGTGCGCGCGGCCATAGGCGTAGTTTTCGAGAATCCGATCCGGATCGGCGGTGAAGCCGCGATAGGCGAAGAACATCGCCTCGATCCCCTTGCGCAGCTGCTCGTCCGTCAGGAACAGAAGGCTTTCGCCCCCCTGCGCCGCACCGCCGCTTACCGACATGCCCCCTCCACGCCCCTGCCTGAGGCCCGGAGTGATTTTATGTCAGCCTTGTTGACTTTCCAAGTCTCAACTGATAGCGAATCCCAGATTTCGCGCAATATTATGTCCGCTTCGGACCAAATGGGCGCAATTTTCGCAAAACGGGACCACCCGAGGAGGACGACATGGCCGGTGCTTACGACGATCGCGACGGCAAGATCTGGATGGACGGAAAGCTTGTCGAATGGCGCGATGCCAAGGTGCATATCCTGACGCATGCGCTGCATTACGCCTCCTCCGTGTTCGAGGGCGAGCGCTGCTACGACGGCAAGATCTTCAAGGGCCACGAACATTCCCTGCGCCTGCGCCGCTCGGCCGAGCTTCTGGACATGGAAATCCCCTATTCGGCCGAAGAACTCGACATCGCCAAGGACGCGGTTCTGAAGGCCAACGGCTGGGACAACGCCTATGTGCGCGCCATCGCCTGGCGCGGTTCGGGCGAGGACATGGGGGTCGCGGCCAAGCGCAACCCGGTCCGCGTGGCGATCGCCGCCTGGGAATGGGGCAACTATTACGGTGACGCCAAGATGAAGGGCGCCAAGCTCGACATCGCGAAGTGGCGCCGCCCCGACCCGGCCACCATCCCGTGCGAGGCAAAGGCCGCAGGCCTTTACATGATCTGCACGATGTCAAAGCACGCCGCGGAGGCGAAGGGTTGCTCGGACGCGATGATGTTCGATTACCGCGGCTACGTGGCCGAGGCGACCGGCGCCAACATCTTCTTCGTCAAGGACGGGGAGGTTCACACGCCCAAGCCCGACTGCTTCCTCAACGGCATCACCCGCCAGACGGTGGTCCAGATGCTGAAGGACATGCAGATCAAGGTGCATGAACGCCACATCATGCCCGAAGAGCTTGAGAGCTTTGAACAGTGCTGGCTGACCGGAACCGCAGCCGAGGTGACGCCCGTGGGCCAGATCGGCACCTACAATTTCGAAGTCGGCGATCTGACCCGGCGTGTGGCGACCGAATACGAAAAGCTGGTTCGCAGCTAAGCGGACCCCCCATCCGGGGATCGGCGGCGCGCCTTCGGGCGCGCCGTTTTCATTCAGGCGGTCTCGCCGCGTTCGATCCGCAGATACTCCCGCATCCTCACCGCGTCATCACGCGTTCCCGCCCGCTCGTGCAGGGCGCGGGTTGCCGGATGGCGGTCGTCGCCCGACACGCGCTCGACCTCGGTGAATTTCTTGAGACGCCCCCCTTCGGATGGGGTGCGACGGTCGGTGATATGCCGGCTCATGCTATCCTCCTTGCGGTTCTTGTCTGTCTTCCTCTCGAAGATTCTTCCAGCATGAAACAAAATGCGTCCTTTGGCTACCCGTGGGACAAGAGGCCGTGAAATGAGCGAAGTTCGGCCGCTTTTCCGCCCGCAGGGCAACGGGTCATCACTGTTCCAGCCGCGCACAGGCCCAGCGTGCTGCGTCCGCGACTGCGGGGTCGGGATCACCGGTCAGCGCCGCGGCGGCCGGCCTCAGCGCCGGGGATCCGGAATTGCCGATTGCGTACAAGACGTTGCGAACGAAGCGGTTGCGTCCGATGCGCTTGACTGGGCTGCCGGAAAACCGCGCGCGGAATGCCGCATCATCCAGCGCCGCCAGTTCCGCAAGCGGCGGTGCCCCCACACGGGCGGCATAGCCAGCCTCCCGCGCCGCCTGGGCGAACTTGTTCCACGGGCAGACGGCGAGGCAGTCGTCGCAGCCATAGATCCGGTTGCCCAGAAGCGGGCGCAGGGCCTCATCGATCGGCCCGGAATGCTCGATGGTCAGGTAGGAAATGCAGCGCCGCGCATCGAGCTGATAGGGCGCGGGGAACGCCCCGGTCGGGCAAATATCCAGGCAAGCCCGGCAGGACCCGCAATGATCGCGCTCCGCCGCGTCCTTCGGCAGATCGAGCGTGGTGAAGATCGCGCCCAGGAAGAACCAGCTTCCCAAGTCCCGGCTCACAAGGTTCGTGTGCTTGCCCTGCCAGCCAAGGCCGGCGGCCTGCGCGAGCGGTTTCTCCATCACCGGTGCCGTATCGACGAATACCTTGATCTCCGCCTCGACACCCTGCCGCGCGGCCTCCGCGATCAGCCACCGCCCGACCCGCTTCAGCCGCTTCTTGACCAGGTCGTGGTAATCGCGCCCTTGGGCATAGACCGAAACCGCACCGCAGTCCCTCTCGCTCAGCACCGCAAGGGGATCGTCCTTGGGGGTATAGAGCTCGGCCAGCATGATCACGGTTCGCGCCTCCGGCCAAAGCGCGGATGGGTCGCCCCGCCAGTGCATCCGTTCGGCCATCCAAGCCATCTGCCCGTGTCGCCCCGCTTCGACGAAGGCCTCCAGCCGGCCCGCAGCATCCGGGATCGCATCTGGCCGACAGAAGCCCACAGCCGAAAACCCTTCGGCCTGCGCCACCTCGACCAGCCGCGCGCTGAGCATGCCGGACTCCACGCCTCCTCCTTCTTCTTTTCGCAAATATCCCGGGGGTCCGGGGGCAGCGCCCCCGGCGGCTTCCGTTCAGAAATCCAGGTCGGCGTAATGCGCGGGCGGCGGGAAGCCCGGCACCTGGTCGGCCAGGATCGACCGGAAGGCCGGGCGCGACTTGATCTTGGCGTACCAGTCCTTGACGTTCTGGCTGCGGTTCCAGTCCACGTCCGAGATGTAATCGAGGCTCGACAGATGCGCCGCCGCCGCGAAATCGGCCAGCGTCATCTCGTTGCCCGCCAGCCAGCGCCGCTGCTCCAGAAGCCAGCTGAGGTAATCGAGGTGGAACTTGATCTTCTGGGCCCCGGATTTGACGTTCCGGCTTTCGGGATAGCCCTGTCCCATGAGCTTCTTGTTGACCCGCTCGTAAAGCAGCTTGGAGGTCACTTCCTCATGGAACTTGTCGTCGAACCAGGCGCAAAGCCGCCGGACCTCGCAACGCGCCTCGGGTTCGCGCGGCATCAGGCGGGGCTCGGGGATGGTTTCCTCAAGGTATTCGCAGATGGCCTGGCTTTCGCTCAGGAAGCGGCCGTTGATCTTCAGCACCGGCACCTTGCCCGCGGGGCTGCGCCGCAGGAACTCGGGGCTTTGTTCCCAGTAGCGCTCCTCGACCAGCTCGACCTCGACCTTCTTCTCGGCGAGCGTCAGGCGGACCTTGCGGCAGAACGGGGACAGGGGAACGTGATAAAGACGTGTCATCGCGGGGGCCTCGGTTTGATCCCGTGATAGCCGCGCCCCTTGCGGCGTTCAACCTTGGAAACAGTCGGCGCGGCCATCCGCGTGGATCGTATCGGCGCCCTCGGCGATCTGGCGCGCGCGCTTGCGCAGAAAGGCCGAGGGTTCGGCGGGATTGCGCTCCTTCGGATTGGGAAGCGCCGCGGCAAGCAGCGCGGCGCGCCCGCCAGAAAGCTCCTTGGCGGAGGTGCCGAAATAATGCTGCGCGGCCGCCTCGATCCCGAACACGCCCTGCCCGAATTCCGCGACATTCAGGTAGATCTCAAGCATCCGCCGCTTGGTCCAGACGAGCTCCGCCACCGGGGTCATCAGGGCCTCAAGCGCCTTGCGCGGCCAACTGCGTCCCTGCCAGAGAAAGACGTTCTTCACGGTCTGCTGCGACAGGGTCGAGGCGCCCCGAGTGCCACCCTGGTCGATCGCCTCGCGGATTGCCGCCATGTCGAAGCCCCAGTGCAGGCAATAGTTCGCGTCCTCCGCCGCGACGATGGCGCGGGGCACCTCGGGCGACATCTCCTCCAGGTCCACCCAGTCGTGCCGGATGCCGCCGTAGCGTATGCTTTCAGCCAGCATATAGGCGGTGGTCGGCGGGTTGATGACGCTGTAGGCCAGCACAGACGCCAGAAACAGCGCCACGAGACCGCCAAGCGCCCGTGTTCCCCATCTGAGGATCTGCCGCGCGCTCGGCACGCGCGCCGCTGTGGCCGCAGGTTTGCGGCCCTTCTTCGCCCGGGATCTTGTCGCCTTCTTCGCCATCGCCCGACCTTAGCCATGGCTTCGGCACCGGGGTCAAGGGCCAGACCGGCCCTGCTCCGGATCAGCCGCGCAGAACCCCGGCCTCGCGCCCCGTCACGATGCGCGCGGCCGGGGCAAGGAAGGTTGCGGCAAGCGTCGCGACCTCCGAAAAGATGGCGAGGATTTCCGGGCGCAACGCCGCGTCGCCCACGATCTGGTCTCCGACGGGATGAAAGCTTTCGCCGCCCGCGCCCGCGGCCAGCACGATCTCGTGCCGGTCAGGCATGAAGTGCAGCTTGTCGATCTGCGCCTGCGGGGCGCGATGCACGCGGGGCTGGCCGACCCCGTATTTGGCCGCCACCAGACCCTGGTCTTGCCGGAATACCGGATGCTGGTGACGGGCTGGCGGGTGGAGCTGTCGAAGCTTGCGCCAAAAAAGCACGCTGCCGTCAGTGGGTGCGAACATCACGCGGCCATCTGCGAGGTAGAGAAGCGTGCCGTAGACGCTGAGATGTGCCCCGGTTGGTGGGGGCTGTGGCGGGTCGAACAGATCGAGCCGATCGTCAAAGATGATCTCGGCCAGGATGCCCCGCCAGACCGGGACTGCCCCGGAGAGATCAGCATGTCAGGGCGCAAAAGGCCCGTATCGGGAACTCCGACACGGGCCTTTTGTCTTGGGCGGCGTTTTGCGGCCGCGTTATTCCGCCGGAACGGCCTGGGCCTCGTCGCTCAGCGGGTGCGGGATGCGCGCGAGCATCTCTTTCGGGCAGATCTGGATGAAGTTGGCCCGCTCCGTCTCCCAGCGCTGGAGGATGCCAGCCGCGCGGCGGCTGCCGGTTTCGGCCAGATGGCGCTCGATCAGGCCCTTCAGCTCCGCCTCCCAGTGCGGGTGGCCGATGGCCGAGGTGACGATGGAATCGAGGTTCATCAGCTCCTCGGCCTCACCCTCCGGGTCCCAGACATAGGCCATGCCGCCGGTCATCCCGGCGCCGAAGTTGGCGCCGATCCCGCCCAGGATCACGGCCACACCCCCGGTCATGTATTCGCACCCGTTGGAGCCGCAGCCCTCCACGACCACTTTCGCGCCGGAGTTGCGGACGGCAAAGCGCTCCCCCGCGCGGCCCGAGGCGAAGAGATGGCCGTCGGTCGCCCCGTAAAGCACGGTATTGCCGACGATCGTGTTTTGACCCGCGTCCAGCGGCGAGGCCATCGGCGGGCGTACGACGATCGTGCCCCCCGAAAGGCCCTTGCCGACGTAGTCGTTGGCATCGCCCGAGACCTCGACCTTCAGTCCCGGCGCCGCGAAGGCGCCTAGCGACTGCCCGGCCGAGCCCGTCAGCTTTACCGTCAGATGGTCCGGCTGAAGGTTGTTGCGCATCCCGAACTTCTTGACGATGTGGCTCGACGCGCGCGTCCCGATGGTGCGGTGGGTGTTACGCACCGCATAGGACAGCTGCATCTTTTCCCCGTCGTCGAAGAAGCGCGCGCCGTCGCGGATGATCTCCGCATCCAGCGTGTCGGGCACCGCGTTGCGCGGCTTCGAGCGGTCGTAGACGATGCGGTCCGACCCGTCGACGGTGATGAGCAGCGGGTTGAGGTCGAGGTCGTCAAGGTCGGCGTGCCCGCGGCTGACCTGGGTCAGCAGGTCGGCGCGCCCGATGACCTCATCAAGCGACCGCGCGCCGATCTCGGCCAGGATCTCGCGCACTTCCTGGGCGTAGAAGGTGATGAGGTTCACCACCTTGTCGGCCGAGCCGGTGAACTTGGCGCGCAGGCGCTCGTCCTGGGTGCACACGCCCACCGGGCAGGTGTTCGACTGGCACTGGCGCACCATGATGCAACCCATCGCGATCAGCGCGGCGGTGCCGATGCCGAATTCCTCGGCCCCCATCAGCGCCGCGATGACGATGTCGCGCCCGGTGCGCAGGCCGCCGTCCGTGCGCAGCGTGATCCGGTCGCGCAGCTTGTTCATCGCCAGGACCTGATGCGCCTCGGTCAGGCCCATTTCCCACGGCAGGCCCGCGTATTTGATCGAGGTTGCGGGGCTGGCGCCGGTGCCACCGTTGTGGCCCGAGATCAGGATCACATCGGCCTTGGCCTTGGCCACGCCCGCCGCGATCGTGCCGACGCCCGAGGACGCGACCAGCTTCACCGTCACCTTGGCGCGCGGGTTGATCTGCTTGAGGTCGTAGATCAGCTGCGCCAGGTCCTCGATCGAGTAGATGTCGTGGTGCGGCGGCGGAGAGATCAGCGTCACCCCCGGCGTCGAATGGCGAAGCCGCGCAATGAGCTGGGTCACCTTCATGCCGGGCAGCTGGCCGCCCTCGCCGGGCTTGGCGCCCTGGGCGACCTTGATCTCCAGCTCCTCGCAGGCGTTGAGATACTCCGCCGTCACGCCGAATCGGCCCGAGGCCACCTGCTTGATCTTGGCGCAGGGGTTGTCGCCGTTGGGCAGCGGGTGCGCGTGCGCCGGATCCTCGCCGCCTTCACCGGAGTCGGACTTGGCGCCGATGCGGTTCATGGCGATGTTCAGCGTCATGTGCGCCTCGGGGCTCAGCGCCCCCAGCGACATGCCCGGCGTCACGAAGCGCTTGCGGATCGAGGTGATGGATTCCACCTCGTCGATCGGAACCGAGCGGCCGATGGGCTTGATGTCCAGAAGGTCGCGCAGGTGGATCGGCGGGTTCGCCCGCATCCGGGCCGAATACTGCTTCCACATGTCATAGGACGCGCGATCACAGGCCGATTGCAGCATGTGCATCGTCTGCGCTTCCCAGGCGTGGCTTTCGCCCGAGCGGCGCGCCTTGTAGAAGCCGCCGACCGGCAGCACGTCGGCGCCGCCCTGGAAGCCCTTGGCGTGGATCTCGCTCACCTTGTGCTGGATGCCGGTGATGCCGATGCCGGAGATGCGGCTCTGCATGCCGGGGAAGTATTCCGCCACCAGCGCGCGCGACAGCCCCACGGCCTCGAAGTTGAGGCCCCCGCGGTAGGAGGAGATGACGGAAATCCCCATCTTCGACATGATCTTCAGAAGACCCGCGTCGATGGCGGCACGGTAGCGGCGCATCGCCTCGACAAGGCTGCCCTCGATCAGCCCGCGGCGAATGCGGTCGGCGATCGAATCCTGCGCGAGGTAGGCGTTGACGGTCGTCGCCCCGCAGCCGATTAGCACCGCGAAGTAATGCGGGTCGATGCATTCGGCGGATCGCACGTTGACCGAGGTGAAGGTGCGAAGCCCCTTGCGGGTCAGCCAGCTGTGCACGGCCGAGGTGGCCAGGATCATCGGCATGGCGACCTTGCCCTCACCCTGATGCTCGTCGGTCAGGACCAGATGCCCGGCGCCCGAACGCACCGCATCTTCGGCCTCCGCGCGCACCCGTTCGACCGCGTGGCGCAGCGTGTCGTCGCCCGCATTGCCGGGGAAGGTGCAGTCGATGAAGGCGACGCGGTCGCCGAACTGGCGCACCATCTCGTCGAACTCGGCATTGGCGATGAAGGGGCTGTCGAGCGTCAGGATCTCGGTCTGGCTCGAATCCTCGGCCAGCACGTTCGTCAGGTTGCCGAAACGGGTCTTGAGGCTCATCACCCGGCTTTCGCGCAAGCTGTCGATGGGCGGGTTCGTCACCTGGCTGAAGTTCTGGCGGAAGTAGTGCGACAGCGGCCGGTACTTGGAGGACAGCACAGCGGGCGGCGTGTCGTCGCCCATGCTGGCGATCATTTCCTTGCCGTCCTCGGCCATCGGGGCCAGCACCTGCTCAAGCTCTTCAAGCGTGTAGCCCGCGGCGATCTGGCGGCGGCGCAGCTCGGCGCCTTCGAACAGCGCCTTTTCCGGCACATCGCGCATCAGCTGGTTCAGCTCGACCACCTTTTCGACCCATTCGCCGAAGGGCTGGCTGGCGGCCAGACGGTTCTTGAGGTCGGTGTCGCGGTAAAGCCGCCCCTCCGCCATGTCGACGGCGATCATCTGGCCCGGACCCAGGGCGCCCTTTTCGCGCACGGTGATCTCGTCCACCGGAACCATGCCGGCCTCGGACCCCGCGATCAGCAGGTTGTCACCGGTCAGAACGTAGCGCATCGGGCGCAGGCCGTTGCGGTCAAGCCCGCCGACGACCCAGCGGCCATCGGTCATCGCCAGCGCGGCGGGGCCGTCCCAGGGCTCCATCACGCTGTTGCAATAGGCGTACATGTCCTGCCAGGCCTGCGGCATTTCCACCGCGGTCTTGGACCAGGCTTCCGGCACCAGCATCGTCTTGGCCATCGGCGCCGAACGGCCCGCGCGCACCAGCGCCTCGAACACCGCGTCAAGCGCGCCCGAATCCGAGGTTCCGGCGGGGATGATCGGCTTGATGTCCTCCGCCATCTCGCCGAAGGTCGAGGAGGCCATCCGGATCTCGTGGCTGCGCATCCAGTTGATGTTGCCCTTCAGTGTGTTGATCTCGCCGTTATGGGCCAGCATGCGGAAGGGCTGGGCCAGCGCCCATTGCGGGAAAGTGTTGGTCGAATAACGCTGGTGATAGATCGCGAAGGCGCTTTCGAAGCGTTCGTCCAGCAGGTCGGGATAGAAGACCGCGACCTGTTCGGCCAGCATCATGCCCTTGTAGATGATCGAGCGGCAGGACAGCGAACAGAGATACATGCCGGCGATATGGGCGGCCAGCGCCGCCTTCTCGATCCGCCGACGGATGATGTAAAGCTCGCGCTCGAACTGGACCTGGTCGATGTCCTTTTCGCAGCGGATCAGGATCTGCTCGATCTCCGGCCGGGTGGCGTTGGCCTTTTCACCCAGCACCGAGGTATCGACCGGAACGTGGCGCCAGCCGTAGATGTAGTGGCCCATCCGCAGGACCTCGGTTTCGACGATCGTTCGGCACCGTTCCTGGGCGCCGAAATCGGTGCGCGGCAGGAAGATCTGGCCGACCGCGATCAGCTTCTCCATGTCGGGCTCATGGCCGGTGCGGCGGACCTGGTCGTAGAAGAACTTGACCGGGATCTGCACATGGATGCCCGCGCCGTCGCCGGTCTTTCCGTCGGCATCGACCGCGCCCCGGTGCCAGACGGCCTTGAGCGCGTCGATCCCGTTCTGCACCACCTTGCGCGAAGCGCGCCCGTCGAGCGAAACCACGAGCCCTACCCCGCAGGAGGAGTGCTCGTCCTCTTCGCGCCAGAGGCTGTTTTCGTTCATCCAGCGGCGCTTGGTTTCCTCGGCCTGCACCCAGTCCTGGTCATAGATCGTCATGGCCTTGGTCCTCCATCCATGCGGGGAAGCTGCAACGAAGCGCTCAGCACGTCGCAGTCGTATTTCGGTTCGTTTTCGAGAAAGCCCTTGTCGCCTGGCAATGCGAAGTCGACGGGGGTTTCGACCGTGTCGACCTTGTCGCCGAAGGAATTCTCGAAATGTTCGGTGCCGGGGAAGAAGATCCGCCAGCCGCGGTGAATGTACTGGTTGCCCTTGCGGGTCCAGATCAGCCCGCCGTCGGCGTCGAAGGCGGACAGCTCGAACGCGGTCTGCTCAAGCACGATGCCGTCGATGGTCTCGGTTCGGCCGGTCAGCCGGTCCTGCCCGACATAGCGGCGCAGTTCGCCGAAGGAGCTTTCGGTGAAAAAGTCGAAGTCGTCCTGCCCGCGTTCGAGCAATTCGCTGAACGAGGCCGGGTCTTTCTCTTCGGCCAGCTGGTCCTGTTCGCCGGTGTAGAGGTCGTAGCTTTGCAGCCAGCGCGTCTCGGCGTCGATCAGATTGGCGAAATAGGGGCCCTGCCCGTCGGACTGGACCGCCCATTGGTTGCCCTCGGGCTCGCCCGCGCAGCGGTAGTGCTGCGACACGAGGCAGGAGCGCATCTGCACGGTGGCAAAGGCGGTGCAGCCCTGGGGCAGCGGAAACTGCCCCGCCGCCGCGGCCGACGACAGGCTGCACGCGCCAAGGACGAGGACGGTGCGCAGGAACGTCATGTCGATCTCCTCTTCGTGCTGCCGTTCGCCGGAGCTCCGCCGAACCGGGATGAACCTTGTGCCGGGTCTATTCGGCTGCGACCTGTGCGGGCTGCGACAGGTATTCGAGGATCGCGTCGGCGGCCTCGCGCCCGTCGCGGATCGCCCAGACCACCAGGCTTGCGCCGCGCACGATGTCGCCGGCGGCGTAGACGCCGGGGAGGCTGGTCGCGTGGGTCGCGAAGTTCGCCTTCACGGTGCCCCAGCGGGTCACGTCAAGCCCTTCGACGCCCCAGAGCTTCGGCAGCGCCTCCGGCTCGAAACCCAGCGCCTTGATGACCAGTTCGGCCGGTTCGACATAGTCGGCGCCGGGGATGACCTCGGGGCTGCGGCGGCCCGAGGCGTCGGGGGCGCCCAGGCGCATCTTCTGCACCGTCACACCCTCGACGCCCGCGCCGACGACGAAGCCCTTGGGCGCGGACAGCCAGACGAATTCCACGCCTTCTTCCTCGGCATTCGTCACCTCGCGCTGGGACCCCGGCATGTTGTCGCGGTCGCGGCGATAAAGGCATTTCACCGACAGCGCGCCCTGGCGGATGGCGCTGCGCACACAGTCCATCGCCGTGTCGCCGCCGCCGATCACGATAACGCGCTTGCCTTCGGCGTTCAGTTCCCCGCTGTCGAACTCCGCCACCTCGTCGCCGAAGCTCTTGCGGTTCGAGGCGGTCAGGTAGTCGATCGCGCGCACGATGCCGGCGGCGCCGGCGCCGTCGCCCTCAAGCTCGCGGCTCTTGTAGACGCCGGTGGCGATCAGGACGGCGTCATGCTTGCCGCGGATCGCGTCGAAGCTGAGGTCCTCGCCCACGTTGCAGTTCAGCACGAAACTCACGCCGCCCTGTTCGAGCTGCGCGATGCGCGCCATCACCACGTCTTTCTCCAGCTTGAAGCCGGGGATGCCGTAGGTCAGCAACCCGCCAGCCCGGTCGTAGCGGTCATAGACCGTGACCTGGATGCCGGCGCGGCGCAGCGCGTCGGCGGCGGCGAGACCCGCGGGCCCGGCCCCGATGATCCCAACGCTTTCGGTGCGCTCCGCCTGCGGGCGGACCGGCTTGACCCAGCCCCGATCCCAGGCGGTGTCGGTCAGGTATTTCTCGACCGAGCCGATGGTCACGGTGCCGTGCCCCGACTGTTCGATCACGCAGTTGCCTTCGCAAAGCCGGTCCTGCGGGCAGATGCGGCCACAGATCTCGGGGAAGGTATTGGTGGCCTGCGACAGCTCATAGGCTTCCTGAAGCCGGCCCTCGGCGGTCAGGCGCAACCAGTCGGGGATGTTGTTGTGCAGCGGGCAGTGCGTCTGGCAATAGGGCACGCCACATTGCGAGCAGCGGCTGGCCTGCTCGGCGGCCTTGGCCTCGGCGTATTCGCGGTAGATCTCGTTGAAGTCCTGGGCGCGCACGCTCGCGTCACGCTTTTCGGGCATCTCCTTCGCGACGGTCACGAATTTGAGCATCCGTTCCTGAGCCATGACAACGCCTCCCTTGGGCAAATTCCGGGTGCGCATTGCTACTCTGGCGGGATACGAAATAAAAGTCAGCACGGCTGACCTAATTTCACGATTTTTCACACACGGACCGCAGTGCGGTGGTGGTTTCAGTAAAATTTAGGTCAGGAACACTTACTAATTAGAAGTCACCCCGCCAGAAGCGCGATCCAGACGGCCACGCCGACGATGATTCGCCACCACCCGAACAGCGCGAATCCGTGGCTTCCAAGGTAAGACAGAAGCCAGCGCACGACGATGATTGCCGTCACGAATGCCGCGACGAAACCAATGGCGATCTCATGAACGGCGGTCAGGTCGATCTCGCTTCGGCTCTTCCAGATGTCATAGCCGACCGCGGCCACCATCGTCGGAATCGAGAGGAAGAACGAAAACTCCGCCGCCGCGCGACGGTCGGCCCCCATGAGCAGCGCGCCGACGATTGTCGCGCCGGAGCGGGAAACGCCGGGGATCAGCGCCAGGCACTGCGCGATCCCGACCCCCAACGCCATGGGCAGCGAAAACCGCTCAGCGTCCAGGTGACGCGGGCGGATCGGAAGCTTGTCGATCAAAAGCAGCACGACCCCACCGACGATCAGCGCGGTCGCGATGACGGCCTGGCTTTCGAACAGGATGTGCTTGATGAAGTCGTGCAGCAGCAGGCCCGCGAAGACGGCAGGCAGGAAGGCGATCAGCACGGATGCCGCGAAACGCCGCGCCTGGGGGTCATGGCCAAGGCCGCCGACCGTGCGGACGATCTTACCCAGGTACAGGTGAACCACCGCAAGGATCGCGCCAAGCTGGATCACAACCTCGAAGGTGCGCCCGGAATTCTCGAACCCGAGGAAATGGCCCGCGATCAGCAGGTGCCCGGTCGAGGACACCGGGATGAACTCCGTCAGCCCCTCCAGGAACCCCAGGAGAAGCGGAACGACGGTGGTTTCATACATCAGGGATGCTTCCGCAGGTTCTTGGCCGAGGCCTTGATCGCGTCATATTGCCCCGAGGGGCGGAAGCGCCACAGGTAGTCCGGAAGGACGGCGGCGGCAGGGGTCGGCTCGATCCCAAGATCGGCCAGCGTCCGCGCGCCCTTGGAGACGACATTGTCCTTGCCGAGGCTGCGCACCTGGTCGCGGGTCAGCATGCGGTTCTCAAAAAGCCCGCCGGTCGCCACCTGCACGAAATCCAGGACCCCGCCCAGAATGCGGGCGATCCAGAACGGCAGGTTCAGGACCAGCCGACGCCGCCCGATCACGCGCAGCATCGTGTGCATCCAGTCGCGGAAGCTTTGCACATCCGGGCCGCCCAGTTCGTAGACGCCGGCCGAGGCCTGACCCGTCGCCGCGCGCGCCGCCGCCTCGGCGACGTCCTCGACATGGACGGGCTGGAACATGGTGCCCGCGCCCACGACCGGCAGGACCGGGCCAAAACGCGACATCGAGGCGAAGCGGTTGAAGAAGGTGTCATCGGCGCCGAAGATGACCGAGGGGCGCAGGATCACCGCATCCGGGAAGGCCGCGCGCACCGCGTCCTCGCCCGCGGCCTTGCTGCGCTGGTAGGCGCTGGGGCTTTTCGCATCCGCACCGATGGCGGAAATCTGGACGAGGTTGGTCACGCCCGCCTCGGCCGCAAGCCGGGCCACGCGCGCGGCGCCCTCGGCCTGGACGGCGTCGAAGGTGTTCTTGCCGGACCGGTTGAGAATGCCCACGCAGTTCACCACCGCGTCCGCGCCCTGCATTGCCGCGCGAACCGAGGCGTCGTCGCGGATGTTGCACAGAACCGGTTCGACCTGGCCGACCGCGCCGTAGGGCCGCACGAAGATCGCCTCGTTCGGACGGCGAACGGCGACGCGGACGCGCCAGCCGAGCTTGGCCATCTTGCGTGCGATCTGCCGTCCGACGAATCCCGATCCGCCGTAGATGGTGACGAGCTTGGACATGGACACCTCCGCAAAGCCGCTTGCGCCCCTGATTAGCGGCTACGCCCCAGTCAAACAAGGCGCAAAGATGCCGCGCGATTTTGCATCGGACCCCGTTGACACCGCCAGCAGGCCCCTATACATCGCGGCCCACGACATCGGCCCAGATGGCGGAATTGGTAGACGCGCTGGTTTCAGGTACCAGTGCCGCAAGGCGTGGAGGTTCGAGTCCTCTTCTGGGCACCATTTACCTGCTACCAAGGGTAAATTATTCAAAGACTTCCGTGACATGGCGTTCCCTCCGGTGCACAAGGCGGCACACACGGAGCACACATGGGTCTAGTCTTGAAGCACGTCGAGCGCACCAAATCAGGCAGCTTTCAGTATCGACGGAGAGTTCCGCGAGACGTTGCCGCAATCATCACCAAGCGGGAGTTCAAGCGGAAACTGGGCGATTCCGAGCGCGAAGCCCTTGCCGCCTATCCCCGGTATCACGCTCAGGTCGAGCGGGAGATTGCGGACGCGAAGCTGCGGCTTGCCGGTGCGGTGGCTGCCAGTCAGCCGGGGGCGTCGGAACGCGAAGCCTATGCGGAGGCGCTGCGACGGCGGGCGGACCTGATTTCAGCGGGCGTATCAGAGGAAGGGCTGGCCCTGACTGCGGACAGCATGGCGGACGCCTACCCTCAGGACGAATGGGAACCTGTCGGGGTGCCACCCGTCGAGCACCATACGATCAACCTTCTGCGCCTCGGGCCTGACCGCTACAAGGCCCCGGAGCCAAATCTCCAAGACGCCTTGAGGCTATACATCGCAGAGAAACTCGGGGACGAGGGGCGCTCTGACAGTAGGACGGTCGGACGCCTCCACCGTGTCGTCGGGATCGCCGTCGAAGCGCTGGGAAGGAACCCGCTCATGACCTCTCTGACGCGCGAGGATGCCCGGAAGGTTCGTGACCGAATGCTTGGTCGGGTAAAATCGAACGGCGAGAAGCTTTCCTTTGCTTCGGTCAAACGGGAGATGACGACGCTCAAAGCGGTGATCAATTTCGGGATCGCGGAATTTGATCTGCCAGAGACGACCCGAAATCCGTTCAACAAGCTGGACCTGGGCGCGAGTGACAACGACGAAGCTGAATCCGAGAAGCGCCATCCCTTTCCTGCGAAGGTGCTCAAGTCCGTGTGTGAGCGTGTTCGCGAGAGTGCCAGCCCCGAACTAGCGCTAATCTGGCGCTTGCTGGAAGGGACCGGCTGCCGCCTCGCAGAGATAACCGGACTTCGCGTCGATGATGTTAAGTTGACCGGCGATATCGGTGCGCAGTTTCCGCATATCCGCGTGGCGTGGCATGAGAACCGGAGGGTAAAGACCAAGGCGTCAATTCGGCATGTGCCGGTCGTTGGGGACGCGCTTGAGGCCGCAAAGGTTGCCCTCGCCGTAGCCCGGGAAGGGACCATGCTGTTCCCATCATATGGCCGGAAAGGTGGGCCGACAGCGGCGTCTGCGGCGCTGATGAAGCATGTCCGGCTTGTGACCACAGACCCCAAGCTGGTCGTCAACTCGCTGCGGCACAACATGAAGGATAACTTCATCCTCGCCGAAATTCCCTCTCTCGATCAGAACCTGATCCTGGGTCACGCATTGGGCGGAGTCGGAGATCGCGTCTACGGCGGCAGCTTGGCCAAGTTGCGCAAGACCACTCGGGCGATGAAGAAGGCGCTGGGCATTCCGTTGTCGGATGCCGATATGCGGCAGACCAGCGAGGAAACGCGAGAGGGAGAGACGTAGACGAGGCTGCACCCCGAGGTGCTTGTCTAGGTTCCCACTTTGAGCATCCCCATAAACGTTAAGTAACATGTTTAGGGGACCCCCCTCTCCGATGCTGAGGGGAAATCTCCTCCTCGTGTCCTCCTCCTCGCAAATACTCTCCCAGGTGCCCCTACAGAGGCCCCTCTCGGTCTCCGGCATGGTGCCACCCAAGGGAGAGACGGAAGGGGCCTATATGGGCGCTGGGCGAGTCCTGCGGGCGGTGTCAGGGCTTCTCCAGGAAGAAGCGTTCCCGAGAGGTCGGCTGTCTGCCGTGCATCTCGACAAAGCGGGCTGTGTCGGCTGCAATCCGGGCGTGGCGCTCGGCGCGGGTGCCTTCGATCAGGCGTTCGGCCCGTTCGCCCACGGCGGCGCGAAGCTGTTCATCGGTCATGGTGCCCTGCCCAGCGACGTAGACCCCGTGTTTCATGATGGACGGGATGACTTCGGAGGTCAGGAGGCGGCGGAACGCACGGGCTGCGGGCTTGCGCGACTGTAGGACCAGATCATTCAGGCCGCTTTCGCTGACCAGCTTGTGAGGGCGTCCGCCGCGATCAGAGAGACGGGCTTCCCCAACATCACTTGAATTACAGTTGGCGAGTGCGTTCGTGGTGTGTGTCAACCCGAGGGCCTTGCAAACATCAAAGGCGACGAACCAGACCTGATGGTCGATGGTCACGCTGCGGAGATTGCCAAAGCGGGTGTCGGCGGTCGTGACGGCGGGTATGTTGTTCATGATCGTTTCCTTGATCTGTGCATCGTGGTGGTGTGATCGTTCGGGGTGGAGCCTTCCCGGCAATCGAGAGAGCCGCCCATGCCTCACCACTGGCCCGCTCGGGGCGCGGACAAGGAACGGGAAACACGCGCCTCGGGGCGGCGGGCAGCTCACTGAATTTTCGAGGGACTGCGTGGGAAGCGTGGAGAGAGTCACTGGGCGGCCCTCTCCGGCCTCAGGTGGGTTGCCCTCTCGGGAACCTGGACGGGCCTCTGACGGGCCTTGTGGGAGTCCTGGGCGGCTATCGCTGCCCGTTGAACGGGTCCGTGACAAAGCGCAGTTGCGCGTCAACATTTTCGGCGTCTCTGTCGGTCATGGCGGCCTGTGCGGCGGCGCATTCGTCCTGGGCCTTCTGCATCAAGGCCCGCGTCTCTGGACTGATCCAGCCCTTCGGGGCGACAAGCCCCCGCCCGATGACGTGGACCGGGCCTAGTTCGACATTGACGCTCATGCCTGGGCGTCCCTCAGCTTGCGGCCTACGCGCCATCTGCGGCGGGCTTCACGGTCCCGCTCGGGGTCAGCCTTGCGCCAGGCTGCGACATTGCGCCTGACCCTCTCCCGGACGGCCTCAGGGCGACACTCCGGGCAGAACTTGGCGGCAGCGCCCGTGGGCTCGAAGGTGGAGCCGCAGCGGGTGCAGCACTTGGGCTGAAAGGTCGCGCTCATTTGGTCCCTCCAATCGAGCAATCGGGGTGGCGGAGAATGTGCCGCACAATGTCAGCCGGGGCTTCCGCAGCCTTGGCGATCTCTCGCACGGAAGCCTTGTCGGCGTGGCTAGGCCAGGTGCCTTCGGTGACGCGCGCCTGGTAGTCCGCAATGGCGGACCGGACGCGGGTGAAGGGGTGCGGGCGCGGTTCCCTGGGCGCGGCCTCTGCGGCGTTCTGTTCCAGCTTGGCGGCGACCAGATCGGCAACGGCCTTCGCGGCGATCCTGGCGTCACTTTCCAGCATGATTGAGGTGAGAGTTTGCGGTGTCATGCGTGAGAAATCCCCGAGGTGTTGACGGCGGTGTAGGCGTCGGCTTCGGCGCGACGGCGAGCTTCGATCCGGTCGGCGGCACAGGCCCGGCAGGTGGTGGCATTCCCTCCACGCTCGGAGGCCATGGCGGGCGGGATGAAGGTCTTGGCGCAGGTGGCGCATGTCGCGGTGACGGGCGACGGCGGGGTGATCGTGGTGGCGGTCATGTCATGTCCTAGTGTGGAATGAAAAAGCCCCCCGAGGTTGTCTCGGAGGGCGTATCGGGCAGGTGGTGGCGGTTGCCTCAGAGGCGGATAAAGCCCGCGTGGACGGCACCCCCGTAACTCATGCTCGGCTTGCCGGGGATTTTGACGACCCACAACTGACGGCTCTTGTCGTAGCTCATGCACTTGCGCTCTGCCGGGGGCATGTCAGCGACCATCTGCAAGAAACCTTCGGGGTCCGTATTGGGCAACTGAGCGAGGCGCGAAACGGCCATCTGACCGAGAGCCGCCAGTTCCGCCTTCGAGTTCGCCAGGGTGGCGCGGCGGGCTTGCAGAAGTTCCGCATCGGTCATCATGCTTTCGAGGAGCGAGACCGAGGCCCCGACCGTGGCTAGGGCAGCATTCGCCTGGGCGATATAACCTGCGTGAACCTGCTTCATCTGCACCTCGGAGAAGCCCTGGGGCAGCATGTCCAGCGGCAGGTCCCCCGTCTCCACCGCGCGCTCAATCATGGCGTCGGTGACGGCAGAACCGTGCGCCTTGTCCACGGCGTCGAGGATGCCCCCGGCGACCTTGGCCTGATGCTCTGCGACGGAGAGGTCCCCGCCCTTGCCGTCCTTGGTGCCCGCCTCGGTGCCCTTGTCCTGGGTGCCCTTGGCGGGATCAGCAAAAGGGTTGGCATCGCCCTCCTTCCAGTGGGCAGGGATCAGACCGGCAGCCTTCGCGGCCTCGACGGTCGTCTCTCCGAAGCCAGGGACGGCGATATAACCGGGGCGCGTGGGCGCGACGGCGTAGTGCGTCACGGCGTCCTGGGTCTTGAACATAGAGGTTGCCTTGGTCATCTCCCCGCCCTGCCAGACGACTTCCTGTTTGGACGCGATCTCCGCCTTCGGACGCCAGCCATGCAGCGGGTCGTTCGGGCGGCTTGCCTGGGCGAGGAGGACAACCTGTTGGGCTTCCTGTTCGGTGGTGATGTTGAAGTGTGCGGCGTCGGCCATTTTCGAGTTCCTTTGATGTTGATGGTGATGGGGGACGATGCGGTAATTCATTCGTCCAATGCTGAGGGGTAATGCCCCAGCCCCGCCATCAGCGCCGCAGAGGTTCCAGCTTCGCCACCGCCAGGTTGACCCACTGGCGCACCTCACGGTCCCCAGGCGCTGCCCCTATCGAGAGTTCGCGCAGGGCCGTCATGAGAAATTCGGTGGCGACGGTGAGGTCCTGGATAGCGCCGATGTGGGCGGTGGTCGTCTTGGTGGTCATGCTGCCACCGCCTTCTTTGCCAGTGCGTCAAACTGCGCAATAAGTTCGTCCAGACCGTTCCCGCTGCCAAGGAGAGTGCGGGCGTCCCGTAGGGCATCAGCCATGCTGCGCATCATCTGGGCTTCGTCGCCTGTCGCCGCCTTCCGAGATGCCTCTTGCGCCTCGGCCAGCCCAATCAAGCCGTCAAGCACGGCCTTATTCCGATCAATCGCCCGCATCTCATCTTCGAGTCTCGCAAGCTGCGCGGTATTCGCGGCGAGCTCCTGCTCATTTTGTGCGATCCGTTCCACAAGCTGCTCTTGCTGGGCGCGCAGTTGCCCCACATGGTTCGCTACGAATGCCATTTCGTGATCCTTTTGGTTGCGTTCGCGGCAAATGTAGGAAGCTCCGCAACGATTTGGAATCGCGTATTTTTTCGATGCACCGGACCTAATATCTGGTGCGGAACTAGTCTGCCCAAGGGGTTATCTGCGCGGCTGTGACCGACAACGCCAGTTGTCCACAGGCTTTGTGACCAAAGGCAAAAAACAGATAGAGGGACGCATGTTGCACAAATATCACATTCGCGCCCAGAGGGACAGCAGCGCAGCCGCCACCATCACGCCATTGACGGTCCAAAACAGCACTTCCACAACCGTCTCAGCCATCCCTCAGACCTCCGCCTTCTGAGCATCGTCCAAGATGCGGTAGACGCTGGCCCTGCCAATCCCAAGGCGCTTTGCGATCTCGGTCCCGCCGATGCCCTCGCCGTGCAGCTTCAAGACCTGATCGGCCTTCGCCCGCGCGGTCGGTGCCCTGCCCTTGTATTTGCCTTCGGCCTTCGCCTTGGCGATGCCCTCGCGCTGACGTTCCAACATGATCTCACGTTCAAACTCCGCCACGCCACCGAGGATGGTCAGCATCAGCTTGCCGGTGGGTGTCGAGGTATCAATGCCCATCCCCAGGATTCGCAGCGCCACACCCTTGGCCTCTAGCTGCCCCAGGATTTCTACCAGATGCGCTACGGAGCGGGCCAGGCGGTCCAGCTTGGTGACGACAAGGGTGTCCCCCTGCCGGGCGAAAGCGAGCGCCTCTGCCAGCGCCTCGCGCTTCACCACGTCTACGGAGGATACTTGCTCCTCAAACACACGCTCGCAGCCCGAGGCGGTCAGGTCGCGCCTCTGCGCTTCAAGCCCTGCCTTCTGGTCGAGGGTCGAGGTTCTAGCGTAGCCAATCAGCATGGAAGTGCGTCTCCGAATGTGTCTCACAATGTCTTAGATGTGATACGGCCATCTGTCCCAAACTGTCAATGGCATTCTTTTGAGACAATACGATAGCTGCCGTGAGACGGCTCACTAGACCGTGGCCTATGAGACAGTAGGTGCCCCCAATAGATCGTGCGGGATCGTCAATTCAGCGGGCGTGCGAAATGCAGAAATTGGATCCCCAGAGGGGGGACGAGGTTGCTTTGCCCGTTGAGGCCAGCCCCTCAAATTTTTGCGGAAAAATGCATTGATCAGTCGTGCGGATTCTTTCCGATAGCCTTCGCGGAAACTATCTCATCAAGCACGGCTTTCTTCCAGACACGCGCCAATTGGAAGCCCACTTTATCATCACCCTCACGCCCTGCGTAGATGCCGAGAAAGTTTGTCCAAAAGCCAAACGGAGTAGGGCTACCAACTCCGATCTCAATTTGCGCGCCCTCTTGGCCCCAAAGTCCGTTGATCCGAGCGAACACTGGCGCACCTGACAGGCCTGGACGGGTTAGCGAATCTACCAGGAAAACAGGGCGACCATCGTAGTCCAGTTCAGGTTCGGTAGCGATTGATGCGCGCTTCCAAATGGGCGTGCCCCCAGGCCCCAGAAGGCCCTCCGGGTATCCCACAATGAAGCAATCCTCTCCAGCCATTGGGCTGTAAGGGATGGCCTTCTTGGCATTCACAACTGAAATGCGCTCCTGCCAGTCATAACCGTCCAATCTGATTGCAACGACGTCTACACTCGGATCAGACGGGTGTTCGAACCATGTTGGACGCTCATCTTTATCGAACAGGGATAGCTCACGTCCAACGAACTTAACGTATCTACAGTCGCCCGTTTTCTCGCCAGTGTGCTCATTAAACCAAACACGGAGAAAGGTGGGGCAGAAGGAGCCAATCGGGTCGCCTGTGATCGGATTCAGTCCTGTTACGTTATGCCGGTTGGTGATCAGGTATAGCTGTTCGACGTCCGCCCAATAGAAGCCAGATGCCCGCGACCGATACGCCACCTCACCAGTGTTTTCGTCCTTTCGGATGCATTCGATATAGCACACTGCCCGACTCTCAAAGGAAACCCTTACTGTCTCGCCGTCTATCTGATCCATCCGCCCAAGCCGTGAAACGCGCTAAAACCATTTCAAACGTGCACAGGCTGGCATGAAAGCTCTAGTCGCGCCAGCCCACATAGAGGTTCTACACCGCCCATGACTGGATTGCAGTCAACTACTCTTGCGGTGAGTGGCTCAACAAACCCGAGCGCAACTGGTGAAGTCACCACCCGCCTCAGGCGCTTCCGGGGCGGGTTGATCTTCTGTCTTGCTAATGCGAACTACGTTCGGCAGTCTCAGCGCACACGCCAATCGCATCAAGCACACACGGCGGGAAATCCGGAATGACAGAAGTCTCGCAACCAATTGAATTGTCTCAGATATTCTTGGAGTCGGCAAGGTTTTATGGCAGCCCAGTCGCTTCTTCTGGGCACCAAACCCCTTCGCCAATGAGGGGTTAACATGGCGATCCATCTGCATCAGAACGATCTGCCCGACGGGCTGGACCTTGGCCCGGTCGTGGCGATCGACACCGAGACCATGGGGCTGGACCCCCGGCGGGACCGGCTCTGCCTGGTGCAGCTTTCTTCCGGGAATGGCGACGCCCACCTCGTCCAGATCGCCCGCGAGCGGGCTGAGGCGCCAAACCTCGTCCGGCTTCTGGCAGACCCCAATGTGATCAAGCTTTTCCACTTCGGCCGCTTCGACATCGCCGCGCTGAAGGCCGCCTTCGGCGTGACCACCGCGCCCGTCTATTGCACCAAGATCGCCTCGAAGATGGTGCGCACCTTCACCGACCGGCACGGGCTGAAATACCTGCTTCAGGAACTGGTGGGGGTCGATATTTCCAAGCAGCAGCAGACCTCGGACTGGGGCGCCCCGAACCTGAGCGACGCGCAACAGGAATACGCCGCCTCCGACGTGCTTTATCTTCACCGCCTCAAGGACGAACTCGACAGGCGCCTCGCGCGCGAGGGGCGCACCGCCATCGCGCAATCCTGCTTCGATTTCCTTCCCGCCCGCGCCGAACTGGACCTGATGGGTTGGGGCGACGAGGCCGATATCTTCAGGCACTGACATGACCGAACCGGAAAAACTCATCGCAACCGCCCGCCGCGTGATCGAGATCGAGGCGCGCGGGCTCTCCGCGCTGGGCGCGGCGCTGAACGGCACCTTCGCCGCCGCGGTCGACCTGATTCTGGCCGCGAAGGGCCGGGTCATCGTCTCGGGGATGGGCAAGTCGGGTCACATCGGGCGCAAGATCGCGGCGACGCTCGCCTCGACCGGAACGCCGGCGCAGTTCGTCCACCCGGCGGAAGCCAGCCATGGTGACCTGGGCATGGTGACCGAAGACGACGTGGCGCTGGTGCTGTCGAACTCGGGTGAGACGCCGGAGCTGGCCGACATCATCGCCCACACCCGCCGCTTCGCGATCCCGCTGATCGGCGTCGCCAGCCGTGCGGGCTCCACCCTGCTGACCCAGGCCGACGTGGCGATCCTTCTGCCCAAGGCCGAGGAAGCCTGTGGAACCGGTATCGTGCCCACGACCTCGACGACCATGACGCTGGCGCTGGGTGACGCGCTGGCCGTGGCGCTGATGGAACACCGCCACTTCACGCCCGAACATTTCCGTACCTTCCACCCCGGCGGCAAGCTGGGCGCGCGGCTTCTGAAGGTCGCCGATCTGATGCACGCGGGCGATGCCATGCCGCTGGTGACCGAATCGACGCCGATGAGCGAGGCGCTGGTGACGATGAGCGGTCGTGGCTTCGGCGTGGCGGGCGTCACCGACACCGAGGGTCGTCTGGTGGGCATCGTTACCGACGGCGACCTGCGCCGTCACATGGAGGGGCTTCTGACCCACACTGCGGGCGAGGTCATGACCCGCGCCCCTCGGACCGTCCCCCCTGGCGCCCTGGCCGAAAAGGCCGTGGCCGAAATGCGCGACCGCAAGATCACCTGCCTTTTCGTGCTGGACCCCGAAGGGGACGGCCGTGCGCAGGGCATCCTCAACATCCACGACTGCCTGCGCGCGGGCGTGGCGTGAGCCGATGACAGCGTCCGGCGACATCCGCTCGCGTCTGGTTTACGGGCTGAAGATCGCCCTTCCCTTGCTGGCGCTGGTGATCCTCTCGACGCTCTTCCTGGTTTCGCGGCGTACCGATACCGAGGGCGCGATTCCCTATGCCGATGTGGATGTCGATGCGCTTGCCCGCGAACAGCGCCTGACGGCGCCGGAATATTCCGGTCTGACCGATGACGGGACCGAGTTCCTGGTGCGCGCGGGCGCGGCGCGACCGCTCGCCCGGGGCGGTGGTCAGGCCGAGGACATCACGGCGGAACTTGTCACCGATGCAGGGCTGACGCTTGGCATGCGCGCGGCGCAGGGCCGCATGGATCCGGGCGCCGGTGTCTTCACCCTGGCGGGGGATGTGTTGCTGGAAACCTCCACCGGCTATCGAATCGAAACCCAGGGTCTCAAGGCCTCGACCGTGCGCACCGAGGTCGTCTCGGACGGCGCGATTCACGCCACGGCCCCGTTCGGCGTCCTGGACGCCGGCGCCATGGCGCTGACCTCCGCGACGGAAACGCCGGATGGCTACGTTCTGGTTTTCAACCAAGGGGTCAAACTGGTATACAACCCGGAAAATTGAGGTTCCGATGTCCGTTCGCGCATTCATCACAGCCCTTTGCCTGACCCTCGCGCCCACCGGCGTCGCGGTGGCGCAGGGTGCCGAGATCGCCTTCGGCGGCATCCGGGCCGACACGGACCTTCCCGTCGAGGTGACGGCGGACCGGCTTGCGGTCAACCAGACCGACGGAACGGCCGTCTTCAGCGGGAATGTCGTCGTGACCCAGGGCGAAATGCACCTCGGCGCCGACGAGATCCGGGTGGAATATGCCGCCGGGGGCCAGAACCGGATCGAGCGGCTGATTGCCACCGGCAATGTGGTGCTGACAAGCGGCCCCGACGCGGCGAAATCGGACCGCGCCGAATACACTGTCGATAGCGGCGAAATCCTGATGGCGGGGTCGGTGCTGCTGACCCAGGGGGCAACGGTGATCTCGGGCGAGACGCTGGCGCTGAACCTTGCGGCGGGGACCGGGCAGATGGGCGGCCGGGTCAAGACCGTGCTGCAACCCGGGGGCAACTGATGGCGGCGCGACCCGAACTGACGGTGGCCGAAGGCAGCGCCGGGCTGCGCGTTCTGCACCTGCGCAAGAGCTACCGCCGCCGCCCAGTGATCCGCGACGTATCCGTAATGCTGAACCGCGGCGAGGTCGTCGCACTTCTGGGGCCCAATGGCTGTGGCAAGACCACCTGCTTTTACAACATCGCCGGCCTGATCACCCCCGACAGCGGTCAGATCCTGATCGACGGGCGCGACGTGACGGGCCTGCCGATGTACCGCCGCGCGCGGATGGGGATCGGATACCTGCCGCAGGAAGTGTCGATCTTCCGCGGCCTGTCGGTCGAGGACAACATCCTCGCCGTGCTCGAAATCGCCGAAAAGGACCCCCACAAGCGGCGCGAGCGGCTTGAGGAACTGTTGTCGGAGTTCTCGATCACCCACCTGCGCCGGGCCTCGGCCCTGTCGCTTTCGGGGGGCGAACGCCGCCGGGTCGAGATCGCGCGTTGCCTGGCCGCCGATCCGAAGTACCTGCTGCTCGATGAACCATTCGCGGGTGTCGATCCGATCTCGGTCGGCGATATCCGGACGCTGGTCCATGACCTGAAGGATCGGGGCATCGGGGTGCTGATCACCGACCACAACGTGCGCGACACGCTGGAGATCGTGGACCGGGCCTATGTCCTGCACGATGGCGCGGTCCTGATGAGCGGGACCGCCCAAGAAGTTGTGCGCGACGAAAACGTGCGCCGCGTCTATCTGGGCCAGAGCTTCCGGATCTCCTGACCCCGCGTGGCAACCGCGCCAGGGCTGCGGCGAATCGTCGGCGTCGCGTCCCTTGCCCTTGCAGGACGCCAGAATTGTACCCAACTCTCCGAAAGAGGCCGTTGACATCCTAGGTCAAGCTGACGCCAAATATGACAAATGCATGTGCATAACCTCATCCAAAGAGCGTCGATGTCAGACAATCTACCGCGCGGATCGAACGTCGCCCGTGCGCATCGCATTCCCCCCCGAATTCACCCGAGTCCTTGTCAGCGGCGCCTGTCCGCGAGCCGAGGATCAATAAGTCCCAAGGAGGATCCATGCGTTACCAGATCAGCGGAAAACAGATCGACATCGGAGACGCGCTGCAATCGCATGTCAAAACCGAACTGACCCAGACGATCGAGAAATACTCGCAGCGTCCGACCGATGCTGTCATCGTCTTTTCGCGCAACGCGCATGAGTATGTCTGTGAAGCGACAGTGCATCTGTCGACCGGGATGACGGCCTCTGCGCGCGCTTCGGCCAATGAGATCTATGCCGCACTCGACAACTGTATCGAGAAGATGGACAAGCAGCTTCGCCGCTACAAACGCCGGCTGCGCGACCACCATCGCGTCGGACCCGTTGAATTCGCCGAGGCGCCCATGTATGTGCTCGCCGCGAGTGACGAAGACGAGGGCGCGGAACCCGATACGCTCCAGCCCATGATCATCGCCGAGATGGAGACGAAGATTCCTTCGCTTTCCGTCGGCGAGGCGGTCATGCAGATGGAGTTGGCGGGAGCGCCGGTTCTCGTGTTCCGCAACGAAAAACATGGTGGCGTGAACGTCGTTCATCGTCGCGACGATGGGAACGTGGGCTGGATCGACCCGGTCACCGCAAGCTGAGCCCGGCGCGCCGCCGCGAAGGACATGGAGACGGATGGAACTTTCCAACCTATTGAAGCCCGCGGCGGTCAAGGTGTTCGGCCAGGTTACCAGCAAGAAGCGCCTGTTTCAGGACCTGGCCGACATCGCGCATGTGGTCTATGGGCTGAGCGCCCATGAAACCGTCGATGCGCTGCAGGAGCGTGAAAGCCTTGGCCCGACCGGCGTCGGTCATGGCGTGGCGCTGCCCCACGCGCGCATCGACGGGCTTGAGCGTGTCGTGGGCGTCTTCATGCGCCTTGAAAAGCCCATGGATTTCGAATCGGTCGACCGGCAGCCGGTCGATCTGGTCTTTGCCCTCTTCGCGCCCAAGGATTCGGGCGTGGAACATCTGAAGGCGCTGGCGCTGGTCTCGCGCACCATGCGTGAGGCCGCGACCTGTGCGAAGCTCAGGGCGAACTCCGACACCGCCGCGCTGCACGCCGTCCTGACGGAGGCGCAGCCGAGTCAGGCGGCCTGATCCCGCCAGGGACCGAACCCGAACACCAGGTAGTCGCGCGGATAGGCCGCGCGCGCCGCTTTTTCGATCACTGCATCGTAGATTTCCGAAAGCGCAGGCTGCGGCTCTGCGGCTGGCAGGTTGTCGATCGACAGGCCGAACGTGTCGCACAAGGGGCCCAGGCCCTCGGCCATCGTCTCCTCGCGCAGGATCATGTCAGGGGGCGCGAACTGGGAAAGGCCTGCCACCAGCGCCGACTGGCTCGCCCAGGCCGGATCGGGCCGAAGCGAGGCCTGGCCGTTCAACGAGGCGCGGAAGAAGGCGAGAAACCCCAGGAAAGCCCGGCGCTGCGCGTCCGGCGCGAGCGCGCCGCTGGCGTCGGGCTGGGGAATGGCCAGCCCATGCGCCCGCTTCAGATAGTCGCGAAACTCTGCCGCGTCGGCGTTCTGCATGATCTCGGCAAAGGCCCGATGCGCGCGCACCACCGGATGGCTGAGCACGGTGAAGCTGCGGTGCCCGGGGTGGGCGCGCATCCAGTCGCGCAGCGTCTTCTGGGTGAAGTCGCGCTCGACTCCGCCGCCGGCCTGCGCCAGCCAAGCGGCGATCCGGTCGGTCGGACCGCCGCGCACCGGCATGAACAGAATCGGCAGGCCGCGCGCGGCGAGAAACCCCGGCACCCCGGGCCCCCGGCGCGGCTCCAGATTCGGGCTACGCGCCAGGTTGAAGCGGTCGAGGCGCGCAAGCGCGGCCTCCATCGCGTCGGGGTTGGCGACCAGTTCCGTCAGGTCGGCGGGGTTCTGCTTGACCAGCTTGGCTGAGGGACGGACCGTCCCGGCGGGCACCCCCAGATAGCGCACAAGCCCGGTCAGCACCTCGGCGTCGCGGACATCCTCGTAGCCCAGATGGAAGGCGGCCTGTCCGGTGGACTGCAGCAAGCGGGCGATCCGCCGCTGGAAGTCTTCCAGGCCGTCGAGATGGGCCTCGAACTCCGCCGCGTCGAAGGTGATCTGCCCTTCCTTGCGATCCCGCGCGCGGCCCAGTTTCCACTGCCCGGTCTGCCGCGCGATCTTGAGGCTGACGAAGCTCTCCAGCGGATTGCGCGTCAGCACGATCTTGGCGCAGCGCGGGTCCTGCATGAAACGGTCGAAGATGCGGGGATCGTGATCGGCGAAGTATCGGAAGCCGTTCACCCCTTCGGCCGCGGCCATCCGGTCCAGCATGGCGCCGGGATCGGCCTCGCGCTCCTGCAAGGACATGCCGAGCAGCGTTTCCTTGCGCGGGCCGCCGACGAAACGGGGGTTGAAGGCCTCCCCGTGGCCCGCAAGGCCGGGGACCGCGCTCAGGCTTTCCTCCAGCAGGTTGGACCCGGTCCGCATCGCGGCGAGGATCACGAATGTGTCGAAACGAGTACCCGTCATGCCGATCAGCGCACCAGATAGGGGCGCATGTGCTCATGCGGTGCGGCCAGCATCGCGTCGATCGCCGCGTAATCGCCCACCAGCGTGGGCAACATCCCCTGGTTGCGCAGCTGCTGCAGGAACGCCGACACCCCGCCAAGATCGACCATCCGCGGAACCTCTGCCAGGCGATGCGGCGCGCGGGGGTTGATCTCGTCGAAGATGGCCTGAATCGCCTCCATCGGGTTTTCGATGAAACCTGCCAGCGGCCAGACCCTGACCGAAGCCTTGACCCCGCCCGACTGCAGATGCCCGAGCATCTCGGTTTCGGCCTTCTGGCACCGGGCGGCTTCGGCGCGGATCGCGCTGAAGTCGCCGGTCGCGCGCGACAGGGGAATTGCCCAGGTGCCCGTCACGACCGAGATCTGAGCATTGGCGTCCTGCGCCATGAAACCCGTGCAGCCCAGACTATCGCGGGGCCCGGTCAGGAAGCATTGACGCTCGCCCCGGCTGTTCCAGAGAAGGTTGGTGAGGAACGAGCGGGGGTTGAAGTCGCGCAGCGCCGCGCTGTCACTCAGCGCGCCGTCGAAGATGCCGTCACCGCCTGCGAATTCGGCCCGCTCGGGCGCGAAAAGATGGCCATGGACCCGCAAACCCAGCATCTTGGCGAGCCAGCTGTCGAAATCCTCGAACAGCGTCGAGAAGCCGTGGAACACCGAATAGGGACCGGCCGTGCGTCCGTTTTCCGCACCCGCGCGGGGAAGGCGGCTTTGCATGTAAAGACCGGGGCGGCCCCGCGCGCGCCGCTCCGCCGCCTTGGTGAAAAGCTGGTCGATCTTGCCCGGGTTCGGCTCCACCGCGCGGGTGGCCTGGCCGAGGGGGCTGAGGAAAGCATCATAGAGCTGGGTCGCGCCCGGCCAGATCTTGCGCGCGACGAAGCAGTCCGACCGGCGCAGTAATTGCAGGTGGTCGTCGTAGAACACATGCGGCTTGCCGGCGTGGTCGAATTTCGAAAGCGTGAGCGGCCGGCTTTCGATCCGGGTGGAATGGAGCCGCGCCAGCGTCTGGAAGTAGCTTTCGTCCGGGATCCAGACGCGGCGGAAGTAGCGGTCGTAGATCGCCCGGTTCGGGTCCTCCAGGATCCGGGTCAGCGTGGCGCGCGTCAGGCACCACCATTGCGAGCCCAGGTGTGGAACCAGCCCCAGCGGGATGCGCCGCCGCACGCCGATCCGGCGCTGAAGCCGCGTATAGGCGTCGAAGAGCCGCCGCTGCCGGCGCCAGGAAAAGGGAAAGCGCAGCGTGAAGCGTTCCGCATCAAGCCCGCCCTTGGTCCAGCCGACATCCGCGGTCGTAACGCTTTCGATGAAGTCTGTTTGCGGGTGCCGGGCCAGGTAGTCCCGCAGCTCCTCCAGCGGTCTGAGCGGCAGGCAAGACCCCGAGGCCAGGAAGACATGCTGAACGTCGGGATGGCGGGCCAGCATCTGTGCCGTTGCCGCTTGCGTGGCCCGAACCAGGCCGAAGGTTCCCCATTCGCAGCGGAAGCGCGGCGCGAAGCTGATGTTGGGCTGGTCCGCGCAGCTTGCCCGCATGGCCTCGATATCGGTCCGGGGCGCGCGGGCATCGACATGGATCACCACGGGCGCGCCGCTGGCGGCCCAGTGCCGCGCGACCTGGGCTGCGCGCCCAAGCGCGGTGTGGCACAGCATGACGAAACCAACACTCATCAATTCACCCTCAGGCCCAAGAGCCTTTCGACATCAATCCCAGGATCTCCAGCTGCCGCCAGTTGACGTATCTTTCGGACCATTTGCACCAGAGGTCGTGATCCTCGGTCAGCGTTTCGGCGTAGCGCAGGTATTCGCGGCCCTCCGCGAAATGTTGCTTTCGGTCCAACTCCTCGGACACCTTTTCGCCGAGGACCGAAAGGAACTTCGCGTGCATCAGGCAGCCCGAGGGCATCTCCCCCCCCTCGCGGTCGTAAAGCAGGTTCAGGCGCCGCGGCAAGAGCATGTGGGTCGAGTTCACGTAGCAGTAGCCCCGACGCCACTTGACCAGCGGGATCTTGTTCAGCGACGGCGCCTCCTCGGGCTTGTCGGCGAACATGCAGCGCGCGCGGGGGCCCCCCTGAATCCAGAGGTTGCCGTAGGTCGCGTTGACCGAGATCGTGTAGTTTCCCGCGTCGAACCATTGCAGGGTCTCGAACGGGTCCTGGCCTTCGCGGTAGGTTTCCGCGTCGATCCGGCCGCGCGGATACATATCCAGCACCATCGCCGGGAAGGCCTGCGCGTCGAGCCCGTCAAGCCAGTCGGTCAGCGCCCTGAGCGGGCGGGTGTCGCAGAACGGATAGACGAAGAATTCGTCCAGATCGACCGTCAGCGCCCAGCGGTTCGCGGCATGCCGGCGCATGAGCCCGGTCAGCCAGTCCTGCCCATAGCGCGATTTCCGGTAGCTGTCTTCGGTGCGCCAGACGGAGACATCGGGCGCTGCGGCCAGGTAATCCCCCGATCCGTCCGAGGAGCCGTTGTCGACGAAGATGAAGTGGTCGACGCCGAGTTTGCGATAATAACTCAGGAAGTAGGGAAGCCGGACCCGCTCGTTCCGCAGCGTCGCAAAAAGCAGGATCGCGTCGGGCCGCAGCCCCGCTGTGCGGTCCGCGATCACCGAAAGCTCTCGCCGCTTGCGCACCGCGCGCCAGAGAAAGCGCTTGCGCCGTAGACGAAGTCTGTATCTTTCCAGCGCGCGCATGAAAACCAATGGGATCAGACCCTGTGTCGGGCCGGAAATAGATCAGACCACGGTTAATACCGTCCTGAAATGCTCCGCCCAGCCGACATCTGCCTCAAGAATGCGGCCGGGGCCTGCTGCCCGTACCCTCCCTGCGTGGTCAATTATTCTTGGGAGCCAAGAATACATATCGCCCGCATCCGCGTAAACGGCATAGTCGCCAAGCACTTCTCGGAAAACTGGAAGTTTGCTGCACATCACGGGTGTTCCCATCCGCGCGGCCTCCAGGACCGGCAGGCCGAAGCCTTCGGCGAAGCTTGGCATCAGCAGCGCGCGCGCACCCATCATCAGCGCAGCCACAGCCGCGTCGCCCAGCCCCGAAAGCTCCACGACCGGGCCGCCGGCATCCTTCAACGCGTCGAGACGGGCAAAGATCTCCTCGTTGCGCCAGCCGCGGTGGCCGATGATCAGCAGTTGCGGCATGAGGGACGCCGGGATGCGCTTGGCCATTTCTGCCCAGGCGTCCAGGAGCAGCGCGTGGTTCTTGCGCGGCTCGATCGTGCCAAGGGCAAGGAAGTAGGGCCGCGTCAGATCGATCGTCTTTGGCACCTGGTCCAGGTCGGGCTCCGCCGGATCGATGCCCAGATGCGCGGGCAGGATCCTGGGCGCGCCGCCGAAGCTGGCCGCGTGGCGTGCGATGTCGTCGCCCGCGCAGCGGGAGGGGCAAAGCACGATATCGGCGTGGCGACTGACGGCCGCCATCGTCGCGCGGAAAGAGGCAACGGCCTCGGGCCGGCAGAACTCCGGGTGATCGAGCGGGATCGTGTCGTGGATCATCACCGCCACCCGCAACCCCGGAACCGCCTGAAGCTGCGAGAGCGTCCGCCCCGACAGGTTCGAAAGCCCGACGTTCAGATAGACCCCGCCCTGGGGCATCAGCGCGCGGATCGTCGCGCGCAACCGCACCGGCAGGCAAGAGGCCGCGCGGTGCGCCCGAAGCGCGATGCGCACCGCCCGCCGCAGCGACAGCCGCCGCCCCAGGCCGAAAGGCAGGGCCGGTCGCGGCACGCTTTCTGGCGCGGCAATCCAGCCCAGGATCAGCGGGCCCGCCGCGCGCGGCAGGACGATGTACCCGTAAGGTGTCTGAAGCAGCAGGAAAAGCGGCGTGTGGCGCGCCAGAAGGGCCTGAAGATAGGCGCGCTCGACCCGATCCACCCCGGTCAGCGGCCCGCGCCCGATCCGCGACACCAGGCGCGTCACATCAAGCAGGCGGGCTTTCGGCTCAGCGCTCATATCCGCCCGTCTGATGCCATCGCCAGGCGTCGGCGATCATCGCCCGCAGGGTCGAGCGGCCGGGCCGCCATCCCAGTTCCTCAACGGCGCGGGCGCTGCCGCAGACAAGCCGGGTGGCGTCGCCGGGCCGCCGGTCGCCCTCCACCACCGGCACCGACCGGTTCGTCACGGCGCGCGCCGCCTCGATCACCTCGCGCACGGAAAATCCGCGCCCGGTGCCCAGGCAGAAGACGCGGCTGCCCCGCCCCTCCAGCAGCCAGTTGAGGCCGAGCACATGGGCCTCGACCAGGTCTGCGACATGCACGTAGTCGCGGATGCAGGTGCCGTCGGGCGTGGCATAGTCGGAGCCGTAGACCGTCAGCGCGGGGCGCAGCCCGGCGATCGCGTCCAGAAGCAACGGGATCAGATGCGTTTCGGGCCGGTGGCACTCGCCCACCTCGCCCTCCGGATCGGCGCCAGCCACGTTGAAATAGCGAAAGATCACGGATCGCAGACCATGGGAGGCGCCGAAGTCGCGCAGGATGTCCTCGATCGCGCGCTTGGAGCCGCCATAGGCGTTGATCGGCGCCTGGGGCGTCTCCTCGGTCAGGACGACGCCGTCCTGGTCGCCGTAGGTCGCGCAGGTGGAGGACAGAACGAAATCGAGGCAGCCGGCGTTTACGGCCGCTTCGGCCAGGTTCAATGCCCCCAGCACGTTCGCGCGCCAGTATCCCGCCGGATCGCGCATGGAATCGCCGACCAGGCTCAGGGCTGCGAAATGCATGACGGCGACCGGCCGCCAGCGGTCGAACACCTGCGCAAGACGTGCTGGATCGCCAAGGTCGCCGACCTCCAGCGGGCCGAAGCGTACCGCCTCGCGCCATCCGGTCGAGAGGTTGTCGAAGGTCACCGGAACAAAGCCCGCGCGCGAGAGCGCCTTGCAGGCGTGGGAGCCGATATAGCCGGCCCCTCCGGTGACAAGGACGTGGCGGGGCATCGTCTATTCGGCGGCGCGGCGCATCGCGGTCAGTTCGTTCAGGAACTCCGTCAACTCGTCGCGCAGGTCCGGGCGGGCCAGCGCGAAGGCCACCGTCGCCTGCAGGAAGCCCGCCTTGGAGCCGCAGTCGAAGCGCTGGCCGCGGAAGCGGAAGCCAAAGACATTGTCGGAGCGCGCGATTTCCTCGGCGATGGCGTCGGTCAGCTGGATCTCCCCGCCCGAGCCGGCTTTGATCCGGTCCAGATTGCGCAGGATCGCGGGCGTCAGGATGTAGCGCCCGATGACCGCGAGGTTGGAGGGCGCGCTGTCCATCGCGGGCTTTTCGACCATCCCCCGGACCGAGACCAGCGCCCCCAGGTCCTCCTTCACATCGAGGATGCCGTAGGACGAGGTCTTGGAATGCGGAACCTCCATCGCCGCGACGATATTGCCGCCGGTTTCCGCGTGAACCTCGACCATCTGCTGAAGGCAGGGCTTGTCTGCGGCGATCACGTCGTCGGGCAGAAGGACGGCGAAGGGTTCGTTGCCCACCAGCCGCCGCGCGCACCAGACCGCGTGGCCAAGCCCAAGGGCCTTGTGCTGGCGGATATAGGCGATGGCGCCCGATTCCATGTTGGTGGATTTCAGGATCGCCAGAAGTTCGTCCCGCCCGCTCCGGCGCAAATGCGCCTCAAGCTCGTTGGCGTGATCGAAATAGTCCTCAAGCGCGCTTTTGCCGCGCGAGGTGACGAAGATGAACTCCTTGATCCCGGCGGCGCGCGCCTCGTCGATGGCGTATTGGATCAACGGCCGGTCGACGAGCGTCATGATCTCTTTCGGGATGGATTTGGTGGCGGGCAGGAAGCGCGTGCCCAGCCCCGCGACGGGAAAAATGGCCTTGGTTACCTTGCGCTTCATGATCCCCCTCGCAACTCCGGCGACTCTGCGCTCGTGCGAACTTACCCGCCTCAAGTAAATGCCACTGCCCCGCCTCGGGCAACCCGTCGCCGAAAATTGAGTTCAATTGCGTCTTTATTCAGGTCAAAACCTAATGATTGCCCGCCATCACAGCAACAATGCGGCCCTATAAGCTGCATAGCGCGCCCGGCATCTAGAAGTCTAGCCTGCTGGCTTCGCGCGCGCATCTGCCCTTGCGTGTCCAGAAGCGGAAGAGCGGGTCCGCGCGGTCTGATCTTCCGAAAAGCCCGCCCCGCTGTTCCCAATGTGTGCCGGTGAAGCGGAGCCGGTGAAAGAGCGTGGTGGGGCTGAAGAGAATCAGCAACGTCGTTCCCGCGCCTTCAGCATCGGGCGCGGCGGCCCGAAGACGCCGCGCCTGCCAGGACCATCCGCAAAGATGGCGAACCGCACCGCTGCCGCCCGCGAGGCGCCGAAAGGCGGGCGGTGCAGCGCGCACTGGGGCAAGCGCCGAAAGAGGTCGTTCCAGACCCGCCTCGATCCCCCGGTCGAGAGAGGCAAGAAGATGCGCCTTCGCCGCCGCATCGATCCTTCCGCGCCGCCGCAGCTTCTCCGCCCGCGCCGCCTGCTCGGCCCGCAGGCGATCGAGCGCGGCGGCCTGTTCCTCCATCGGCGCGTGCCGGCGCAGGAACACCGCCTGGCTTGCACCGATCTCGGTCAGGTCGGTCGGCGTGCGGTCGGCCCTGCGACGGGCGCTGGCCGCGAAACCGTGGTGGACGCGGGCGCGCGGCACGATGGCGGTCTTCAGCCCCCGCTCCGCCAGGCGCATGTTGAGGTCGGTTTCATCGAGGTAGAAGCGGTAGGCCGGATCAAACCCGCCCCGTTCGGCCAGGATGGCACGGCGGAAGGCGCAGTTGGTGCCTTCGGTCCGGATCGCGCGGCCGGGTGAGCCGGCAAGGACCGTGACCGCGGCGGGATCGACCTCCAGCGGCGTCGAGCGGCCCTGGCGGTCGGCGGCCGATGCCTTCCACTGGAACGAGATGCCGTTGCGCCCGATGACAAAGCCGCCGGTCGCGGCGACCTCGGGATCCTCGAAGGGGGCGGTCAGGCGGCTGAGCCAGCGCGGCTCGGCCACCGCGTCGTCGTCGATGAAGGCAACGATCTCTCCTGCCGCCTGGGCGAGGCCCGCGTTGCGCGCGGCGGAGATGTTGGCCTCGTCGAAGGGCACGACCTTGGCCCCCGGCACGGCAATCCCGGCCGCCGTGGCCGGATCGGCCACCACGACCAGTTCGAAGTTCGGGTGATCCTGCTTCCGGATCGCCGCCAGACAAAACGAAAGCTCGGTCGGGCGGTGGCGGGACACGACAATTATGCTGACAGGGATGATGCTGGCGGGGATGACGCTGGCCGGCGGCGGGCCGACCAGCGGATCTCCGGTCATGCCATTCCCATCTCGGCCATCATCGCCTCGATCCGCGGCACGTCCTCGGGATTGTTCAATTCCCAGAACTGGCGGCCCTTGGCCTCGACCTCGACGCAAAGGATGCGGCGGCCGCGTTCCAGGAAGCGCAGCTGTTCCAGTCCTTCAAGGGTTTCGAGCGCTCCCGGCTCCCATCCCGGATAGGCAGACAGCGCCGCCGGGCGATATGCGTAGACACCCACATGATGGAAGACCGGTGTCGGTTCCTCGTCGCCGTAGCGCCGGGTGGTGTAGGGGATCACTTCCTTGGAGAAGTAGAGCGCCTGGCGGTCATGGCCGAAGACGGCGGTGGTGCCGCCGACGCGGCCGGCACGGCGGTCGTCGAGGAAGCCGTTGAGCGCGCGCCCGTCGCAGCGCAGCACCGGGGTTGCGACCTCGGACGCCGGATCGGCGCGAAGGCCCGCCACCAGATCCTCGACGAACCAGTGGGGCGTCAGCGGCGCGTCGCCCTGAAGGTTCACGACGATGTCGAAGCCGCCGCCCAGAACCGCGTGCGCCTCGGCACAGCGTTCGGTGCCGTTGCGGCAGTCGGAAGAGGTCATGACGACCTCGGCGCCGAAGCCCAGGGCCTCGTCCCGGATGCGGTCGTCATCGGTCGCGACCACGACCCGGTCGGCGCCCTTGACGGCCATCGCGGCTTCCCAGCTGCGCTGCACCAGCGTGCGCGACACCCCGTCGGCCCCGCGCAGGGGAACCAGCGGCTTGCCCGGGTAGCGGGACGAGGCGTAGCGGGCGGGGATCGCGATCAGGACACTCATGGGCTCACCAGAAGCACGCCGGGGGCATAGGCGATGAAGAAGGGGTTCTCGAAGCCGGGCTTGCCGTAGGTGAAGGGACCGTGATCGTCGAAGCGGACCATGCAGCCGCCCGCGCCGCGCAGGACCGCGTCGCCCGCCGCGGTGTCCCATTCCATCGTGCGGCCGAGCCGCGGATAGAGGTCGGCCTCGCCCGTCGCGACCAGGCAGAACTTCAGCGAGGACCCCGCGCTGGTCATGTCGCGCACCGCGTAGCGGGCGATATGATCGTCGGTGGCCTGGTCGCGGTGCGACTTCGAGGCCACGACCATCAGCGCGCGGTTGTCGGGGACCGAGACGGTGATCGGGACCTGTTCGCCGGGCTGATCCTTGGCGAAGGGCCCCTTTTCCTCGACCGCGCGGCCATCGCCGAGCGTGTAGAAAAGCCGTCCCTTGGCGGGCGCATAAACCACGCCGCGCAGGGGAACGCCGTCCTGCACATAGGCGATGTTGACGGTGAAATCGCCGCGGCGCTTGATGAATTCCTTGGTGCCGTCCAGCGGATCGACGATCAGGAAGGTGCTGACCGCCTGGCCGTGGGTGTCGGACTGTTCCTCGGTCACGAGGGGAAGGGCCGGAAAGGCCTCTGCCAGCCCCTCCGCGATCAACGCGTCGGCGGCCTCGTCGGCGGCGGTCACCGGGCTGTCATCGGATTTCGCGCGGACCTCGAAATCCGGCGCGTTATAGATCTCCATGATCCGGTCGCCGGCTTCAAGCGCAAGGCGGCGCATCACTTGGGTCAGTCTTTCAAAGTCCAAGGTGTTCCCTTTCCGCTGGGTCGTTGATCGCGCGGGCCGCTCCTCTTATGCTCGCAGGCTAAGGGAACGGCAAGTTTTGCCTGTTACGAAAAACCCGCAATCCCGGGCGCAAGAGCGGTATGTTCAGGGTCGAGCGAAAAAGAACCACGCTGTCTGCCGCGGCATCGGTGCTGTCGGTGACCTATGTGCTGACCGTCCGGAAGATCAAGGGCCGACATCAGACACCGGCAGCGGCGCTGTTCACGGCCATGTTCCAGATCGCGCTGATGCTCGCCTTCTTCTACCTGATGTCGAGCCT
This sequence comes from Albidovulum sediminicola, assembly GCF_025751575.1. GTDB lineage: Bacteria > Pseudomonadota > Alphaproteobacteria > Rhodobacterales > Rhodobacteraceae > Albidovulum > Albidovulum sediminicola. The sequence goes on from NZ_JAOWLA010000001.1 coordinate 243,494, forward strand.
TTTCGGGGTGCGGCGGGCCGGCATCCACGGCGATTTCCTGCTGTTCCTTCTGTCGGGCATCTTCACCTTCACCATGTTCAACAGGGCGCTCGGTGCCGTGAGCGGCGCGGAGGGGCCGAACTCCTCCCTGATGGCACATGCCCCGATCAGCACCTTCGCGGCGATCGCGTCCTCGGCGCTCAGCGCGCTTTACCTCCAGGCGGTCGCGATCGCGATCATGGGGTTCGCCTACCATGTGCTTGTCGGCCCCGTGGAAATCGCGGAGCCCATCGGCTTTATCGCCATGATCCTTTTCGCCTGGGCCAGCGGCGGCGCCATCGGGTTGGTCCTGCTGGCGATGCGGCCCTGGGCGCCACGGCTGACGAATATCCTCAAGACTGTCTTCCTGCGCGCCAACATGCTGTTTTCGGGCAAGATGTTCGTTGCCAACACGATGCCTTACCATCTCCATCACTGGTTCGAATGGAATCCGCTGTTCCATATCGTCGACCAGATGCGCGGCTATGCCTTCATCAACTATGAGCCGCAGACGACCAGCCTGGCGGTGCCCGCCTACATCACGCTCGGCGCCCTGATGATCGGCCTCATGGGGGAGTTCTACGGGCGCAAGCACAACTCTCAGGGCTGGTGGAACGCCTAGGGTCAGTCAACGACGCGCAGCGTCAGGTTGATGCGTCCGCCCCTGGCAAGCAGGTCCGAGGTTCCGGGATAGGTCCGGTCGATCCCGTGAAAGGCCAGCCGCGCCGCGCCCGCGAGCAGCAAGACATCGCCCGACCGCAGGCGGAGGCTCTCGGTCGGCCCGCCCCGGGCCGTCCCGCCGATGCGGAACAGCGCCTCGTCGCCGAGTGAGATCGAGAGCACCGGCCAGGAAAAATCGGCCTCGTCCCGGTCCTGGTGCAAGCCCATCCGGGCCGCACCGTCATAGACGTTGACCAGGCAGCAATCCGGCATCCGCGTGCGGCTGACAAGCCGGCGCCACACGGCCAGAACGCTCTCGGGCACCGGCGGCCAGGGGGAGCCCGAAGGATGCGCGCGCTCATAACGGTAGCCGCGCCGGTCGGAGTACCAGCCATAGCGCCCGGCCGAGGTCATCCGGACGCTCATCGCCTTGCCATAGCGCGTCATGGGCGAGAAGAGCGGCGCTTGCGCCACGACCCCGCGCAGGTCCGCGACCATCGCCGCCTGCGCGTCGCGTTCCAGGAACGCGGGAAAGTACGCCGCCCCGCCCGGCATGGCCGCCGGTTGCGGTCGATTGTCCTGCCGATCGTCCGGTGGCGCGCCGGCTGTCCGGTTTTCCGCGGGATATTCCATCATTTTGTCGCCTTTTCCGCGCTTGCAGGCCGTATTGCCCCTTCTTATATACGCCTCGAAGCCATCGGGCGATGCCCGCTGGACGCAACCTGGGATCGGGGATGGGAAGCCGCAATCGGGTCCCGTCTCCACAAAATCGCCGAAGGAAAGGTAAAGACATGGCCAAAGTCATTGGGATCGACCTCGGGACCACGAACTCCTGCGTCGCCATCATGGACGGGTCGCAGCCGCGGGTCATCGAGAACTCCGAAGGTGCGCGCACCACGCCCTCCGTCGTCGGCTACACCGACAGCGAACGTCTCGTCGGGCAGGCCGCCAAGCGGCAGGCCGTCACCAACCCCACCAACACCGTCTTCGCGGTCAAGCGCCTGATCGGGCGCCGCGTCACCGACGCCGAGGTCGAGAAGGACAAGAAGCTTGTCCCCTATCACATCGTTGATGGCGGCAACGGCGATGCCTGGGTCGAGGTGAAGGGCGAAAAGTACAGCCCCGCCCAAATCTCCGCCGTCGTGCTCCAGAAGATGAAGGAAACCGCCGAATCCTACCTGGGCGAGACGGTGACGCAGGCCGTCATCACGGTTCCGGCCTATTTCAACGACGCGCAGCGCCAGGCCACCAAGGACGCGGGCAAGATCGCGGGTCTGGAAGTCCTGCGGATCATCAACGAACCGACAGCGGCCGCGCTGGCCTATGGCCTCGACAAGAAGGAAACCAAGACGATCGCGGTCTATGACCTCGGCGGCGGCACCTTCGACATCACGATCCTGGAGATCGACGACGGCCTCTTCGAGGTGAAGTCGACGAACGGCGACACGTTCCTCGGCGGCGAAGACTTCGACATGCGCATCGTGAACTACCTGGCCGACGAGTTCAAAAAGGAACACGGCGTCGACCTGACCAAGGACAAGATGGCGCTCCAGCGCCTGAAGGAAGCGGCCGAGAAGGCGAAGATCGAGCTTTCCTCCAGCCAGCAGACCGAGATCAACCAGCCCTTCATCTCGATGGACATGAAGTCGGGCACGCCGCTCCACATGGTCATGAAGCTGACCCGCGCGAAGCTGGAAAGCCTGGTCGGCGACCTGATCAAGAAATCGCTGAAGCCCTGCGACGCCGCGCTGAAGGATGCCGGCATTTCCAAGGGCGACATCGACGAGGTCGTCCTGGTCGGCGGCATGACCCGGATGCCGAAGGTCATCGAAGAGGTCACCAAGTTCTTCGGCAAGGAGCCGCACAAGGGTGTGAACCCCGATGAGGTCGTGGCGCTGGGTGCTGCCATCCAGGCGGGCGTGCTGCAGGGCGACGTGAAGGACGTGGTTCTTCTGGACGTGACGCCGCTGTCGCTCGGCATCGAGACGCTGGGCGGTGTCTTCACCCGCCTGATCGACCGCAACACCACGATCCCGACGAAGAAGTCGCAGATCTTCTCCACCGCCGAGGACAACCAGAACGCCGTGACCATCCGGGTCTTCCAGGGTGAACGCGAAATGGCCGCCGACAACAAGCTGCTGGGCCAGTTCAACCTGGAAAACATCCCGCCGGCGCCGCGCGGCCTGCCGCAGATCGAGGTGACTTTCGACATCGACGCGAACGGCATCGTTTCGGTCCGCGCCAAGGACAAGGGCACCGGCAAGGAACAGGCGATCACCATCCAGGCCTCGGGCGGTCTCAGCGACGACGAGATCGACCGCATGGTCAAGGACGCCGAGGCGAATGCCGAGGCCGACAAGTCCCGCAAGGAACTGGTGGAAGCCAAGAACCAGGCCGAAAGCCTCATCCACTCGACCAAGAAGTCGCTGGAAGAGCATGGCGACAAGATCGACGGCTCGACCGTCGAGGCCATCGAGCTTGCGATCGGCGCGCTGGAAGAAACGCTCAAGTCGGAAGATGCCGGCAAGATCAAGGGCGGCATCCACAACCTCACCGACGCGGCGATGAAGCTGGGCGAGGCGATCTACAAGTCGCAACAGGCCGAAGGCGGTGCCGCTGCGGATGAAGACGCTCCGCGCGGGGTCGATGACGACATCGTCGATGCCGACTTCGAGGACCTGGGCGAGAACCGCAAGGGCAAGTAACGCGATACGACACCGGGGCCGGCTTGGCATTGTCCAGGCCGGCCTGCGCGTTTCCCGAGGGGATGCAGAATGGCCAAGCGCGACTATTACGAAGTTCTGGGTGTCAGCCGCGGCGCCTCGGCGGATGAGATCAAGAAAGCCTATCGCACCAAGGCGAAAGAGCTTCATCCGGACCGCAACAAGGACAACCCCCAGGCCGAATCCGACTTCAAGGAAGCGAACGAGGCCTATGAGGTCCTGAAGGACGATACCCGCAAGGCGGCCTATGACCGCTACGGCCATGCGGCCTTTGACGGCGGCATGGGGGCGGGCCCGCGCGGCGGGGCCGGGCGGCAGGGCGATTTCGCCTCCTCGTTCTCGGATGTGTTCGAGGACCTGTTCGGCGACTTCATGGGCGGCCGTGGCGGGGCTGGCCCGCGCAGCCGCGCCCAGCGCGGCTCGGACCTGCGCTACAACCTTCGCGTCGGGCTTGAGGAAGCCTATTCCGGCGTGCAGAAGACCATCAACGTGCCCACCTCGGTCGCCTGCGGATCCTGCAACGGCACCGGGGCGGAAGGCGGATCGGAGCCGCAGACCTGCCCGACCTGTTCAGGCATGGGCAAGGTGCGCGCCCAGCAGGGCTTCTTCACGGTCGAGCGGACCTGCCCGACCTGCGCCGGCGCCGGCCAGATCGTCAAGAACCCCTGTCGGACCTGCCAAGGCGCTGGCCGCGTCGAAAAGGAACGCCAGCTTTCCGTGAACATCCCTGCGGGGGTGGAGACCGGAACCCGCATCCGCCTTGCCGGTGAGGGCGAGGCGGGGATGCGCGGTGGCCCGACGGGCGATCTCTACATCTTCATCGAGGTGCGTGAACACGCGCTCTTCCAGCGCGACGGCACGAGCCTTTACTGCCGTATCCCGGTTTCCATCGCCACCGCCGCCCTTGGCGGCGAGGTCGAGGTGCCGACGATCGACGGCGGCCGCAGCCGGGTCCGCATCCCCGAGGGCGCGCAGACCGGCAAGCAGATGCGCCTGCGCGGCAAGGGCATGCCCGCCCTGCGGGGGGGCGGCCATGGCGACATGCTGATCGAGCTTGCGGTCGAGACGCCCGTCAACCTGACCGCGCGGCAGAAAGAGATCCTGCGGGAATTCGACAAGCTTGCAGAGAACAACAACCCGGAAAGCTCCTCCTTCTTCTCCAAGGTGCGCAGCTTTTGGGACGGAATGAAAGGCTGACGCCGGGCCGTCCGGCGTTAACCTTTCGTTCATCATGGCGCGCGAGAGTTGCGCCATGAATGATCCCCGCGCCTTTCGCGAAGCCGCTTCGCTTTTCGATGCCGACGAGGCGCCCGAGCATGTCCTTGGGCCCGGTCGGGTGCCGAGCTATGTCCGCGACCATCGCAAGCGGCTGCGCGAGCGCTTCCTTCAGGGCGGCGCCACGGCGATGCCGGATTATGAACTTCTGGAACTGGTCCTGTTCCGCGCGATCCCGCGCCAGGATGTGAAGCCGCTGGCCCGTCGGCTGATCGAGCGCTTCGGCGACTTCAACCGGGTGCTGACGGCGTCGCCGGAGCGGCTGGCGCGGATCGAGGGCGTGGGCGAGGCCGTCGTGACCGAGCTGAAGATCGTGGAGGCCGCCGCGCAGCGGCTGGCGCGGACAAAGGTCATGCACCGCTCCGTCCTGTCGTCCTGGGACGCGCTCCTGGACTACTGCCACACCACGATGTCGCACCGGGAAACGGAGCAGTTCCGCATCCTCTTCCTCGACCGCAAGAACGTGCTGATCGCGGATGAGGAACAGGCGCGCGGCACGGTGGACCATGTGCCCGTCTATCCGCGGGAGATCGTGAAGCGGGCGCTGGAACTGAACGCCTCGGCGCTGATCCTGGTTCACAACCACCCCTCGGGCGACCCGACGCCGTCGGAGCAGGACATCGCTCTGACCAGCCAGATCAATGCCGCGCTGACGGTCATGGGGATGGTGCTGCACGATCACCTGATCATCGGCAAATCGCGCGAGACGAGCTTTCGCGCGGCGGGGCATCTCTAGCTGAGGGGCCTTGGGCTCGGCGCATGGCGAGAAGGTGTGCGGCAAACGATGCAACGCGCGTTGAGGCGAGGCCATGGATGACTATGACGACGCAACAGGACCCAATCGCACAGTTGCCATGACAGAGATCGCAGATCCGAATCGGGCGGAAGCCGCGGCCGACCTCATGGTCGTGGACCTCATACAGAAAGTCGGCGACAGGGTGCGCAAGGCAAGGGAGATGAAGGGGCTGCCGCGCCGGGTGATCTCGGAAATGTCGGGTGTCTCGCCGCGCTACCTCGCCCAGCTCGAAGCAGGAGAGGGCAACATTTCCATCGGGCTTCTGAAGCGGGTCGCGATCGCGCTCGACCAGCGGCTTGACTGGTTTGTCGCGGACGAGGAGCCGTTGCCGCCGGATGTCCGCAAGGTTGCGGAGCTTTATCATGGCGCCCCGGTGGCCACGCGGGAACGGGTGCTTGAGCTGCTGAACGTCGGACCGCGGATGGACCAGCGCGCGCGCCGGATCGGCCTGATCGGATTCAGGGGCGCGGGCAAGTCGACCCTGGGCGCTATGGTCGGCCACACGCTCGGGCTGCCCTTCGTGGAGCTTGACCGGGAGATCGAGGCGGACGCGGGCATGGCGGTTGCCGAGGTGCTGGCGCTTTACGGGCAGGACGGGTACCGCCGCTTCGAAGCGCAGGCGATCGACCGCGTTATCGCGGCGCATGAGGCGGTCGTCCTGGCGGTCGAGGGCGGCGCCTTCGCCGAACCGGCGCTTGGCGGGGCGCTTCTGGCGCGCTTTCACACGATCTGGCTCAGGGCCTCGGCCGAGGACCATCTGGCCCGCGTCCGCGCGCAAGGCGGCCCGCGTTCGACACCCGACACTCCCGACGCGGTAGGGCGCTTGAAATGCGCCTTGCAAGGCCGCGAACCGCTTTACGCGCGGGCGGAGGCCATGATTGACACATCGGGCAAAGGCCTGGACGACGCGCATGACGAGCTGGTCGCGCTGATCGGCGCCCAGGGGTTTCTCGGCCCAAGCTGAAGCAGCGGGCCGGGTAACCTTGGGCTGCCTGGCGGTCCCGCCTGCCCGCTGCGGCCCCTAGCGCATCACGAAGGGGTCGGGGATCGGGTCATCGGAGGTCCGCAGCCAGACCGTCTTGACCGAAGTGTAGTCAAGCGCAGCGGCCAGCCCCCCCTCGCGCCCGTGGCCGGACAGCCCGTGGCCGCCGAAGGGCGCGATGGGCGAGACCGCCCGGTAGGTGTTCACCCAGACGATCCCCGCGCGAATCCCCCGGATCATGCGGTGGGCGCGGGTCAGGCTGCGGGTGAAGACGCCGGAGGCCAGCCCGTAGGCCGTGCCGTTCGCGATCACCAGCGCCTCGTCCTCGGTGTCGAAGGCGGTGACGGCCAGGACGGGGCCGAAGGCCTCTTCGTGCAGGCAGGGTGCGTCGGGCGCCTCGGTGCAATCGAGGATCGTCGGCGGGTAGTAGAAGCCCGGTCTGTCGGGCGTTTGGCCGCCGGTGACAAGGCGCGCGCCGGCGCGGACAGAGGCATCGACCAGCGCCTGGATGCGGTCCCGCTGGCGCCGGGTGCAGAGCGGGCCGACCTCGGTCTCCATCCGGTCGGGCGCGCCGATGGCGACGGCTTCGGCCTTGGCTTTCAGGCGTGTCAGCATGGCCTCCTTGACGGTCCGCTGCACGATGTGGCGCGACCCTGCGACACAGCTTTGCCCGGTTGCGGCAAAGATCCCCGCGACCTGCGCGTTGGCGGCGGAGTCGAGGTCGGCGTCCTCGAAGACGATGAAGGGGGACTTGCCGCCGAGTTCCAGCGAGATGCTCGCCAGGTTCTCGGCGCTGGCGCGCACGATATGGCGGGCGGTTTCGGGGCCGCCGGTGAAGGCGATGTGGTCAACCGCGGGATGGGTGCTCAGCGCTCGCCCGGCCTCTGGCCCGCCGGTCAGGATATTGACCACGCCGGGCGGAAAGCCCGCCTCATGCACGAGGCGCGCGAATTCCAGCAAGGGAGCGGGGCCGTCCTCGCTGGCCTTCAGCACGACGGTGCAGCCCGCCGCGAGCGCCGGGCCAAGCTTGACGGCAGAGAGGAAGAGCTGGGAGTTCCAGGGCACGATCGCGGCGACCACGCCCACGGGTTCCCGCCGCAGCCAGACCTCCATGTCGGGCTTGTCGATCGGCAGATGCGCGCCCTCGATCTTGTCGGCCAGGCCTGCGTAGTAGCGGTAGTAATCGGCGACATAGGCGATCTGCGCCGAGGTCTCGCGGATGATCTTGCCGGTGTCGCGGGTTTCAAGCGCGGCAAGCCGTGGCGCGGCGGCCTGCACGAGGTCGGCCAGCCGCATCAGGAGCTTGCCGCGCTGGGTGGCGCTCAGCCCGGCCCAGTCGCGGCCCAGAAATGCCCGGCGGGCCGCCTCCACCGCGCGGCCGACATCTGCGGCCGAGGCGTCCGGCATCTCTGCCCAGGGCGCGCCGGTCGCGGGGTCGAGGCTTTGAAACCACGCGTCGCCGTCTTCGAAGCGGCCGTCGATATAGTGCTGGAAGCGGTCCATCATGTCCCTCAGGCGAAGGCTGGCATCACGTCGCGGATGAAACGCTCAAGCGAAGCTTTCTTGCGCTCGAAGCTCATGCCGCTGTCGATCCAGAACGAGAACTCATCATAACCCATCGCCTCGTAGGACTTGATGCGCTCGATCACTTCGGGGGCTTCGCCGACGATCTGGTTCTTGCGCATCGCTTCGGCGGAATAGAACGGATGGGCCGCGATCTCTTCCTCGGTCAGGGTCTGGATCAGGCCCTGGTGGATCGGTCGCTCGTTCTTGAACCAGGCGCCGAAGTAGCAATAGAAGCGGTTCATCTCATCCGCGCCGCGCTGGGCGTCGGCTTCGCTGTCGGCGACATAGGTGTGGCGCAGGACCATGATCTTGGGGCGCGGCTGCTCGGGGAACTTTTCGCAGGCGGCGTTGAAACGGTCCATCAGCGACTGCACCTCCTCATCTCCCAGGTGCAGCGGCGTCACCTGCACGTTACAGCCCTGCGAAACCGCGAATTCGTGGCTGTTGGGATCGCGCGCGGCAACCCAGAGCGGCGGATGCGGCTCTTGCACCGGCAGCGGCGCCGAGGTGGTCGAGGGGAACTGCCAGTGCTCACCCTGGTGTTCGTAGTCGCCCTCCCAGAGCTTCTTCACCGCCGGGACAAGCTCGCGCATCTTCTGGCCGGCGGTCCAGGCATCCAGCCCCGGCGACATGCGTTCGTATTCGAAGCTGTAGGCGCCCCGCGCGATGCCGAGGTCAAGCCGCCCGCCGGTGATGATGTCGGCCATCGCCGCCTCGCCGGCAAGCCGGATCGGGTGCCAGAAGGGCGCGATCACGGTGCCGGTGCCAAGACGCACGTTGCGGGTCCGGTGCGCGAGGTCCACGAGGTTCAGGAACGGGTTCGGCGCGATGGTGAAGTTCATGCCGTGATGTTCGCCGGTCCAGATGGCGTGCATCCCACCCTCGTCGGCAATCTGGCAGAGCGCGATCATCTCGTCATAGAGGCGCTTCTGGTCCTCGTCGGCCGAAACGCGTTCCATGTGGATGAAAAGAGAGAATTTCATTGGTGTTACCTTTCCCCGGCCCGGGTCACGCGACCCCGCTCGTGTGTTCCGAAATAGATGCCGTAGTTGCCTAGCCGCGCTTCGCCCGCCAACCGTTCAAGCATGACGCGCATGGCCGGGTCGGTCACATCCGCGACGCCATCCGGTGACAGATCGACGAAGGCGCCCTTGCGCGGCTTGTCGCGGCTGGCGGCGCATCGGAACGCGATATGCTGCTTGGCGTTCGAGACATCTTCGTAGACGGCGTAGATCGAGCCGGGCTCAGCCGTGATCCCGGTGTCGGCGATGAGCTTTTCGAGCGCGGTCTGCAACCCCTCGCGCCCGACGCGCGCGGTGGGCAGCGATGCCCCGCCATGCCCGTCGTCGACCAGCAGCAGCTGGCCGTCCGCCTCAAGAATGACGGAGATCTGGACATCGGGGCCGGTCGGCAGCTGCGCCGCGGTCTTCGCCGGGGTCACATAGGCGCCCCGGTAGTAGCCAAGGCCCGGCGCCTGGGTCGCCTCGAAGGCGCCGACGCGGCCGATCAGGATCGTGTGGTCGCCCGCGGGCACCAGCTTTTCCACGGTGCAGTCGAACCAGGCCGAAACCCCGGCGATCACCGGGGCGCCCACCGGACCGCGGCGCCAGTAGACGCTGGCAAAGCGATCCTCGACAGGGCGCGCGAAGGTGGTCGAGATGTCCTTCTGCTCCTCGGACAGGATATTGACCGCGAAGCTCGACGCTGCCGCAAAGGCCGCGTGGCTTTTCGAGCTGTTGGCCATCGACACCAGCAGGAGCGGCGGGTCGAGCGAGACGGACGTGAAGGAATTGGCCGTGAACCCCAGGGGCTTGCCCTCCGCGTCCATCGTGGTGACGACCGTAACGCCGGTCATGAAGCAGCCGAAGGCGTCGCGCAGGGCGCGCGGGTTGACGGCGGGCTCTTCGGTGCTCATCACAGGGTCTCCGTTGTGGACAGCCAGCGTTGCAGTTCGGCGGTGACGGCCTCGGGCGCGGTCAGGTTGACCATGTGCCGGTGGCCCGGGATCACGACGGCGCGGCCTTGCGCCGCCATCGCCGCCATGGCCTGCGACATCTCCGGCGTCGAGTTCGGGTCGCCATCGCCCGTCAGTGCCAGAAGTGGGCAGGCGATGTCGCCCAGACGGTCGGCATAGTCCGCGTCGCCCTCGGCGAAGGCGCGATAGGCAGAAGCGTAGCCGTCCTGCTTGACGCAGGAAAGCCACCCGGCGACGCGGTCGCGCACGGCCTCTTCGTCCGCATTGAACCAGCGGGCCAGCGGCGCCTCGATGCTGCCCTTGCCGGCGGCGATGTCGTCCGCCCGCGCCAGAACTGCGGCCCGCGCCTCGGGCGTGCGCCGATAGACGCCGTTCACCAGCGCCACGCGCCGCACCAGGTCGGGGCGCGTCACGGCAAGGCCCGCCGCGATCAGTGAGCCCATGGAGTGGCCCGCGACGCTGACCGGGCCCAGGTCCAGCGCCTCGATCACTCGGGCCGCCCAGGCGACGTAGTCGGGCAGGCGGGCGCCCTCTGCCAGGGGGCTGCTGTCGCCGTGGCCGGGCATGTCCACCGCGATCACATGCGCGTCGAGCCCCATCTGGGGGCCCCAGGCCTCGGCCCTCAGGCCGACGCCATGGATCAGCAGAAGCGGCTCGCCCGCCCCGGCCTCAAGCACCCGGGCGGTGCCGCCGTCAGACAGCCGCAGGGTTCTTGACGTCATGACCAAGGTCCTTCAGGTCCTGGTAGCGGTCGCCGATCCGGTGATGCGGCCGACCGCCGATCGAGGCGCCAAGCGCCACCACGATCTCATCGGCCGCCGGGGCGTCGGGGATCGCGAACTGGATCGTCAGGTAGTGGGAGCGGCGGCCCTCGTCGTTCTTGTCCATCAGCGGGATCATGATCGGACAGTTCGCTGGGCCACGGGTATTGGTGAAGGCCAGGTAGGTCTTGGCGCCCACGGCGGTGCGGTAATGGTTGCCGAAGCGCAGGGTGTGGATCAGCGCGCTGGCGTGCTCGACCTCGCCATTCAAGCCCACGACGGCGGCCTTGCCGTAGCCCTCGACCTTGTCGCCGCCACCGGCCGCGTCGATGATCATCTCGGTCAGGAGTGCACCGAGACCCGGCGCGACGTCGTGGATCTGGGGCTTCAGGTCCTCGACAAAGCCCTGACCGGCCCAGGGATTGCGGATCACCGCTGCGGCGGCGATGAACTTGAGCGGCGTCGGGGCGGCCTTTCCGCCTTCGATCAGCGTCGTCTCGATGTTGAGCATGGTCTTGCGAATGAGCGCGGGCATGGCGGCCTCCTTGGGTGATTCCTTGAGTTGTATGTTGGTATACCATCAGTCCATATGTCAATATGATCTTGCAGGACTTCGCGCAACCACATACAATGGAATCATGAACGATACCCCCGACGACCTCCGGATCGACCAGCCCCCCGCCACCTTGCGCGCGATGACGGTTGAGCGTCTGCGCGGCGCCATCATCTCGGGCCGATTCCGTGGCGGCGAACGCCTGGTGGAGCGGACGCTTTGCGACCAGCTTGGCGTGTCGCGCTCCGTCGTGCGCGAGGCGATCCGGTTTCTTGAGGCCGAAGGCCTCGTTGAGACGCAGGCCCGCAGCGGGCCGGTCGTGGCCAAGCTGGACTGGGCGCGCGCGCATCAGATCTACGAGATCCGGCGCCTGTTGGAGGCGGAGGCGGCCTCTGCCTGCGCCCGTGTCGCCGATGCGCGGATCAAGGAAGATCTCCGCCAGGCGCTGGCGGACCTGGAGGTTGCCTTCGAGGAGGCCACGCCGATCCGGGTCTATGAGGCCACGACGCGCTTTTACGAAACCATCTTCCTTTCCGCAGGTCAGGACATCTCCTGGGAAGTCGTCCAGCGCCTTAACAGCCGGATCTCCCGGTTGCGGGCGCTGACGCTGGCGACAAAGGACCGCCACACTTCGGGCCCGGCGCATATGGCAAGCATCTGCCAGGCGATCTGCGAAAACGACCCCGCCGCCGCCGCGCTGGCGGTCCGAGAGCACCTGACGGAGGCGTCGGAGATCGCGCGCCGCCTGCTGGAGGCCGAGGAATGAGCGCCTATTGGATCGCTCATGTCACCGTGACAGACCCCGACGCCTACGCGGACTACCGGCAGGCCGCTGCAGGTGTGTTCGAGCGGCACGGCGGTCGGTTCCTGGCGCGGGGCGGCGACAGCGCGCATCTTGAGGGCCAGGACTTCGCCCGCCATGTGGTGATCGAGTTCCCGACCCTCGATGCCGCCCGGGCCTGCTATGACTCCCCGGAATACGCCGCCGCACGGTCGCGGCGGCAGGGCGCCTGCCTGACCCAGATCGTGATCGTGGACGGCATCTGACCGCTAGGTCGCCCCGACGCTCTACTCCGCCGGTTGGCGCGGCGTCAGCGGAGCGCCGACCAGACGGATGCCGTGCCGCGCGCAGACCTCGGCCAGATGCGCCTTCATTTCCGGCGTCGGATGACCGGCGGGCGGCAACCCCGGCCCGCTCGCAGGGCGCGAAGTTTCTCGCACCAGCGCCTCGAAATCGCCGGGCCGGGTGACGGTCAGCCACTTCGCGCCCTCGGGCGATTCGACGACATAGCTGTGCGGAACGCCCTTCGGCGCCATCAGGGTCTGACCGGCCGTGACCTCTTGCAGCGCGCCGTCCACCGAAAACAGGACCCGGCCCTCAAGCACATGGAAAACCTCGTCCTCGGTGTCATGGACATGCAGGGGCGGAGAATCCCCGTAGGGCGCCCAGTGGCGGATCACCGAGAGCCCGTCCGCGCCGGACGCGGCGGGAACCACGATGCGGACGCGCGTATTGAGGAACCAGAGCGCGGCTTCGGACGGGGTCATGGCGGTCTCCTTCCTGTCTGAGGTCGTGGACAGAAGGCTAGCGCGCAGGGTATCAATCTAGAAATCGAATGATCTTATGAGAGTCATTCACATGGTGAATTTCCGTACACTCGACCTGAACCTATTGCGCGTCTTCGTCGCGCTTGATGAGACGCAGAACGTCACGCGCGCGGCCCAGCAGCTTGGCCTCAGCCAGCCCGCCGTCAGCGCGGCTCTGGCACGGTTGCGGGACCATCTGGATGACCCGCTATTCGTCCGTGTGGGCAATGGCATGGCGCCGACGCCTCGCGCCGCGGCGGCCGCGCCGGCGATTGCCGATGCGCTCGTCCGACTGGAAACCGCGCTCGCCGCGACCGAGACCTTCGTGCCGGAAACTGCGGAGGCGACGTTTTCCCTGCGCGGGGCGGATTTCTTCTCGATGCGCCTGATCCCGTCCTTCGCCGCCGCGTTGGCGCAGGAGGCGCCGGGCATTACGATCCGCTTCCTTGACAGCGGACGGGGGGACCTGATCGACCTGCTCCAGACGGGGGAGATCGACATGGCCCTGGAACAGCCGACCGAGGTGCCGCCCTGGGTCGCGAGCGCGCTTCTTTTCCCCTCGCCATTCAAGATCGTCGCGGCGCCGGACAACCCGGCGATCCGCGAGGCCGGGGTCAGATCGGGCGATGTCCTGCCGCTGAAGATTTTCTGCGGCCTGCCGCATGCGCTGCGCTCCATCGACGGGACGACGACTGGGATGACCGACGCCGCGCTCGCGCGCCAGGGGCTCCGGCGCCGGGTCGCGCTGGTGGTGCCGCATTTCGACGCCGTGGTGCAGGCGGTCGCGCGCAGCAACATGATCGCCTCCGTCCCGGTGCAGATGATCGCGGAAGCGGCCTGGCCGAGGGAATTGATGGTGTTCGAGCCGCCGATCGACATCCCCGCGCCGCGGATGCAGCTTTACTGGCACAGCCGCTTCAACCGGGCCGCGGCGCATGTCTGGTTCCGGACCCGGCTTCTGGCAGAGGTTCACCGGCTTTGGGGCGGTGAGGAAGCCCCCGCCTGACCTTGTGATCGCAGCTGCCGAGTGCTCCCCTGAGCTGGCTATTCCGCCACGCAATCCGCGAAGTAGCGCGTCTGGCCGTCCTCGCCGACCTCCTGCACGAGGCCGTGGATGTCGGTCTCGAACCCGGGGCATTCGCGGGCGAAGGCGCGGTTGAAGCGCAGGTAGTCGACGATCTTGGCGTCAAAGACCTCGCCCGGGATCAGAAGCGGGATGCCCGGCGGGTAGGGCGTGACGAGGCTGGTGGTGATGCGCCCCTCCAGGTCGTCGATCGCGACCCGTTCGGTCTTGCGCCGCGCGATGTGCGAAAACGCCTCGGACGGGGTCATGGCGGGGCGGTGTTCGCCCAGATAGATCTCCGTCGAGAGCCGCGCGACGTCGTATTTGGCGTAAAGCGTGTGGACATGCTGGCAAAGGTCCTGCAAGCCCATCCGTTCATAGCGCGGCTGCTTGGCGCAGAACTCCGGCATCACCCGCCAGAGCGGCTGGTTGCGGTCGTAGTCGTCCTTGAACTGCTGAAGCGCGGCCAGAAGCGTGTTCCACCGGCCCTTGGTGATGCCGATCGTGAACATGATGAAGAAGCTGTAAAGCCCGGTCTTTTCCACCACGACGCCATGTTCGGTCAGGTATTTCGAGACGATCGAGGCCGGAATGCCGGTTTCATCAAAGCGCCCGTCGATGTTCAGGCCCTTGGTGATGATCGTGGCCTTGATCGGGTCCAGCATGTTGAAGCCGCGCGCCATGTCGCCGAAGCCGTGCCAGGCGTCCTCGCCCGAGCTTTCGACGCCCTCGCTGTCGGTCTTCTTCAACTCCCAGTCCTTGGCGCGCCCGACGCCCTCATCGGCCAGCGCGTCGGGTCCCCAGACCTGGAACCACCAGTCGTTGCCGAATTCCTCATCGACCTTGCGCATCGCCCGACGGAAATCGAGCGCCTCTTCCAGGCTTTCCTCGACCAGCGCGGTGCCGCCCGGAAGCTCCATCATCGCCGCAGCGACATCGCAGCTGGCGATGATCGAATACTGCGGGCTGGTGGAGGTGTGCATCAGGTAGGATTCGTTGAAGAGGTGCCGATCAAGCTTCGTCGCCTCGGAATCCTGGACGAGCACATGGCTCGCCTGGCTGATCCCGGCCAGGAGCTTGTGGACCGACTGGGTCGCGTAGGTGACCGAATGCTTCGTCCGGCCCCGCTTGCGGCCCATCGCGTGATAGCTGCCGTAGAACGGGTGGAAGGCGGCATGGGGCAGCCAGGCCTCGTCGAAATGCAGGTTCTCCGCGTAGCCGTCGAGCATCTCCTTGATGACCTCGGTGTTGTAAAGCACCCCATCATAGGTCGACTGCGTCAGTGTCATGATCCGCGGCCGGACCGCGTCGGCGTCCACCCCGGCCAGCAGCGGGTTCGCGCGGATCTTGGCGCGGATCGACTCCGGCTCGAACTCCGACCGGGGGATCGGGCCGATGATGCCCCAGTGGTTGCGGGTCGGCCGCAGGAACACCGGAACCGCGCCGGTCATGATGATCGAGTGCAGGATCGACTTGTGGCAGTTGCGGTCCACGATCACCACGTCGCCCGGTGCCACCGTGTGGTGCCAGACCATCTTGTTGGAGGTCGAGGTGCCGTTGGTGACAAAGAAGCAGTGATCGGCGTTGAAGATCCGCGCGGCGTTGCGTTCCGAGGCGCCGATGGCGCCGTTGTGGTCCAGAAGCTGGCCCAGTTCCTCCACCGCGTTGCAGACATCGGCCCGCAGCATGTTTTCGCCGTAGAACTGGTGATACATCTGCCCGATCGGGCTTTTCAGGAAGGCGACGCCCCCCGAATGCCCCGGACAATGCCAGGAATAGGACCCGTCCTCGGCGTAATCCAGAAGCGCCTTGAAGAACGGGGGCTGGATGCCTTCGAGGTAGCTTTTCGCCTCGCGGATGATGTGGCGGGCGACGAATTCCGGCGTGTCCTCGAACATGTGGATGAAGCCGTGCAACTCCCTCAGGATATCGTTCGGGAGGTGGCGGGAGGTCTTGGTTTCCCCATAGACATAGATCGGCACGTCGGCGTTCTTGCGCCGCACTTCCTCGATGAAGGCGCGCAGGTTGACGACCACCGGATCGATGTCGGGGCCGACGGTGAACTCCTCATCGTCGATCGACAGGACAAAGGCAGAGGCGCGGCTTTGCTGCTGGGCGAACTGCGACAGGTCGCCGTAGCTGGTGACGCCGAGCACCTCGAAGCCCTCTTTCTCGATGGCCTCCGCCAGCGCGCGGATGCCCAGGCCCGAGGTGTTCTCGGATCGGAAATCCTCGTCGATGATGACGATCGGGAAACGGAACTTCATGGACCTCTCCTCGGGGCGGGCATTGGGGCAGGCATTGCGGGGCAGGCATTGCGGGGCGGGCGTTTGAGGTTCATCCGTTCTTCCCTTCCCTGCCTGCAACGTCAAGCCCCGCATCCTTGCCGCGGGGGTGCTTCGGCGGATCAAGGCTTGGCTTGCCGGGCCCATCTGTGTATGCAGCCGCGCAGCGAACACGGACCCGGGTGTGACCCCCGGGTGGCTCTTCCGGCCGCCGATCCGCCGGACAACCCCTGTCGAGAGCGACGGACATTGCGACGTGCGGCCCTGCCGGCCGGAACGATCGGGAACGATTTGACATGATTTCACTCGACGCCTACCGGGCCCAGTGGTTCGGCAACATCCGCGGCGACCTCATGGCGGGCCTCGTCGTCGCGCTGGCCCTGATCCCGGAGGCCATCGCCTTTTCGATCATCGCGGGGGTGGACCCGAAGGTAGGGCTTTACGCGAGTTTCTCCATCGCCGTCCTGATCTCCTTCACCGGCGGCCGGCCCGGAATGATTTCCGCCGCGACGGCGGCGACGGCGGTCCTGATGGTGACGCTGGTGCGCGATCACGGGCTGCAATACCTGATGGCCGCAACGGTGCTGGCCGGGCTGATCCAGATCGGCGCGGGGATCCTGAAGCTCGGCTTCGTCATGCGCTACGTCTCGAAATCGGTGATGACCGGCTTCGTGAACGCGCTCGCCATCCTGATCTTCATGGCGCAACTGCCGGAGCTTGACCCCACGCGGGTCACCTGGCTGACCTATGTGCTGGTCGCGGCGGGGCTGGCGATCATCTACCTTTTCCCGCTTCTGACGCGCGCGATCCCCTCGCCGCTCGTCAACATCGTGGTCCTGACCGCGCTGACCATGGCCTTCGGCTGGGACGTGCGCACGGTCGGCGACATGGGCGAACTGCCCGACGCGCTGCCGGTTTTCCTCGTGCCGCAGATCCCCCTGACGCTTGAGACGCTGCGGATCATCCTGCCCTATTCCTTCGCGGTCGCGGTGGTGGGACTTCTCGAAAGCCTGATGACGCAGAACATCGTCGATGACCTGACCGACACGAAGTCGAACCGCAGCCAGGAATGCATCGGCCAGGGCATTGCCAACACCGCCACCGGCTTCATCGGCGGCATGGCCGGCTGCGCGATGATCGGGCAGAGCATCATCAACGTGAAATCCGGCGGCCGCGGGCGGCTTTCGGCCTTCACCGCCGGAACCGTGCTGCTGATCCTCGTGGTCTTCCTGGGCGACTGGGTCGGGCGCATGCCGATGCCGGCGCTGGTGGCGATCATGATCATGGTGTCGATCGGCACCTTTTCCTGGTCCTCGATCAAGAACCTCCGGACGCATCCCCGCTCCTCCTCGATCGTGATGATCGCGACGGTCGTGGCGGTGATCTATACCCACAACCTTGCCATCGGGGTGCTGTTGGGTGTGCTCCTGTCCGGCATCTTCTTCGCCGCCAAGATCGCGCAGCTCTTTCAGGTCAGTTCCACCATCTCCCGCGACGGGCGCGAGCGGGTTTATGTGGTCGAGGGGCAAATGTTCTACGGCTCGGTCGAGGATTTCATGAACGCCTTCGACTTCCGCGAGGCGCTGGACCGCGTGGTGATCGATGTCAGCCGCGCCCATATCTGGGACATCTCCTCGGTCCAGGCGCTTGACATGGCGGTCCTGAAATTCCGCCGCGACGGCGCCGAGGTCGAGATCGTCGGGATGAACGCGGCCTCGGAAACCATTGTCGACCGGCTGGCGATTCACGACAAGCCGGGCGCGGCAGACAAGCTCATGGCGCATTGAGGAGGGCGGACGGATGACCGAACAATCGCAGAAGATCGTCGCCCTCGTGGATGGCTCGCTCTATTCGGCCAGCGTCTGCGATCACGCGGCCTGGGTGGCGTTGCGCACCGGCGCTCCGGTGGAGCTGATCCACGTTCTGGGCCGACGCGAGGCCGCCGACACCCACGACCATTCCGGGGCGATCCGGCTTGGTGCGCGCTCGGCGCTGCTGGAGGAACTGGCGGCGCTGGACGCGCAGCGCGCGAAGCTTGTCAGCCACCGCGGCCGCGCGATCCTTGAGGACGCGCAGGCGATCCTCGACAGGGCGGGCGTCCCCGACAGCGCCACGCGCCTGCGCCACGGCGACATCGTCGAGGCCGTGGCCGAGCTTGAGGGCGACGCGCGCGTGATCATGATCGGCAAGCGCGGCGAGGCCGCGGACTTCGCCAAGGGCCATCTTGGCTCGAACCTCGAACGGATCGTGCGCGCCAGCCACAAGCCGGTCTTTGTCGCGGCCCGTGCCTTCCGGCCGATCGCGAAGGTGCTTGTCGCCTATGACGGCGGCGTCTCTGCGATGAAGGCGGTGGACCATATCGCCCGTAGCCCGCTGTTCCAGGGGCTGGCGATCCATGTCGTGACCGTGGGCGCCGCGACGGCGGAGGCGAAGAAGGGGCTGGAGGACGCCGAGGCCATGCTGCGGGCGGCGGGGATCGAGGCGGAGACATCGATCCTGCCCGGACAGCCCGAAACCGCGCTTGCCACGCTGGTCGAGGAGGCCGGCTTCGACATGTTGGTGATGGGCGCCTACGGCCATTCGCGCATCCGCAGCCTGATCATCGGATCGACGACGACGGCGATGATCCGGTCCTGCAAGGTGCCGGTCCTGCTGATGCGCTGACCGTGCGGCGGGAACGAGCCGCAGGGTGACGGGCCCGCTCAGTGGAAATCGCGGCTGGGGAACAGCTGCTTGGCCTGTTCGCGGGGGTGACGCGCGCGGGCGGGGGTTCTGAGCGCGGGGCGCGCCGGTCGGGGGGCGTCGTCGGCCTGGGGCTGGGTGATGCCCACCGCCTCGTCCATCGGATGGCCAAGCTCTGACAGGCGCTGCGACAGATCCTCGATCCGGTCGGCGATCAGGTGGACGACGATGCCCTCACGCTCCAGCCGGCCGCTGACGCGCAGAAGCCGCCCGCCCATCACTGCCCGGCGGAATCGCTCGTAGACCTTGGGCCAGACGACGACGTTCGCCACGCCCGTCTCATCCTCCAGCGTCAGGAAGATCACGCCCGAGGCGGTGCCGGGGCGCTGGCGGGTGATGACCAGCCCGCAGACCGACAGCGCCCGGGGCGGCGCGGTGGCCAGTTCCACATGCGGGGTCAGGCTGGGGAGGGAGGTGCGCAGAAGCTCCATCGGGTGGGCGCGCAGCGACAGGCGGAGCGCCACGTAATCCTCCACCACCTCCTCGCCCAGGTGCATGGCGGGCAGATCGACCTGCGGTTCACGCAAGCCCTCGCCGTCAATCGGATCGGCAAAGAGCGGCAGGGGCGCGGGCGCCCGGATCGCGCGGACCTGCCAAAGCGCGTCGCGCCGGGTCAGGCCCATGCCGGAAAAGGCGTCGGCCTCCGCCAGCCGCTCCAGCACGGCGGGCGACACGCCCGCGCGTAGCCACAGGCTTTCGGGGTCGGGAAAACCGTTGCCGCGCGCCGCCACGATCCAGCGCGCGTCGTCTTCCCTCAGCCCCCGGATCTGGCGGAAGCCCAGCCTCAGCGCCAGCGCCCCGTCGGGGCGGCGTTCCAGCCGGTTGTCCCAGTCGCTGCGGTTGACGCAGACCGGGCGCAGCTCGATCCCGTGTTCGCGCGCGTCCCGCACGATCTGCGCGGGGGCGTAGAAGCCCATCGGCTGTGAATTCAGGAGCGCACAGGCGAAGACCGCCGGGTGGTGCCGCTTCAGCCAGGAGGAGACATAGGTCAGCATCGCGAAGGCCGCGGCATGGCTTTCGGGAAAGCCATAGTCGGCGAAGCCCTCGATCTGGGCAAAGCAGCGTTCGGCGAACTCGGGCGTGTAGCCGTTGGCCAGCATCCCGGCGATGAACTTGTCGCGGAAGGTGCCGATCGTGCCCATGCGCCGGAAAGACGCCAGCGAGCGGCGCAGGCGGTCGGCCTCTTCGGCGGTGAAGCCCGCGGCGACCACGGCGATCTGCATCGCCTGTTCCTGGAAAAGCGGCACGCCCAGCGTCTTGCCCAACACCCCTTCCAGCGGTTTCGAGGGGAAGCTGACCGCCTCATACCCCTGACGGCGGCGGATATAGGGCTGCACCATGCCGCCCTGGATCGGGCCGGGCCGGACGATCGCGACCTCGATCACCAGGTCGTAGAATGTGCGCGGCCGCATCCGCGGCAGGAAGTTCATCTGCGCCCGGCTTTCGACCTGGAAGACGCCGACCGCGTCGGCCACGCACAGCATGTCGTAGGTCGCGCGGTCCTCCTGCGGGATCGTCGCGATGGAAAGCTCTGTCTTCTCGTGCGCGCGCAGGAGGTCGAAGGCCTTGCGGATGCAGGTCAGCATCCCCAGAGACAGCACATCGACCTTGAGGATCCCCAGCGCGTCGATGTCGTCCTTGTCCCATTCGATGACGGTGCGATCCTCCATCGCGGCGTTCTCGATCGGGCAAAGCTCGTCCAGGCGGCCGCGGGTGATGACGAAGCCGCCGACATGCTGCGACAGGTGGCGGGGGAAGCCGATGATCTCTCCGATCAGGCGGATGGTCTGGGCAAGCCTGCGGTCGGTCGGGTCGAGGCCCAGTTCGCGGATGCGCTCGGGGTCGGCGCCGCCGTTCGACATGCCCCAGATCTGGCCCGAAAGGCCCGCCGTCACGTCTTGCGACAGGCCCATGACCTTGCCCACCTCGCGGATCGCGGCGCGGGATCGGAAGTGGATCACGGTGGCGCAAAGCCCGGCGCGGTGGCGGCCGTATTTCTCATAGATCCACTGGATGACCTCTTCGCGCCGCTCATGCTCGAAATCCACGTCGATGTCGGGCGGCTCGCCCCGGTACTTCGAGACGAAGCGTTCGAAGACCATGCCGATCATGTCGGGCGACACGTCGGTGATGCCAAGCGCCCAGCACAGGATCGAGTTGGCCGCCGACCCGCGCCCCTGGCAGAGGATGCCGATCGAGCGGGCATAGGCCACGATGTCGTGAACCGTCAGGAAATAGGCGGCGAAGCCCAGGTCGCGGATCAGGCGCAGCTCCTTTTCCGCCAGCGCGTGGTAGCGGTCCGGGATACCGGTGGGGCAGCGCCGGGCCAGCCCCTCGGCCGCCAGCCGTTCCAGCCGCGCCTGCGGGGTCTCGCTGCCCGCAATCTCGTCGGGGTATTCGTAGCTGAGCTCGCCCAGGTCGAAGCTGCACCGCCCGGCGATCTCCTGCGTGCGGCGGATCGCGGCCAGGTGGTTGCGGTAAAGCCGCGCCATGTCCCCGGCCCCCTTCAGCCGCCGTTCGGCGTTGGGAAGCGCCCGCGTGCCGATCTGGTCGATGGTGCAGCCCTCGCGCAGGCAGGTCAGCACATCGGCCAGTTGCCGCCGCCCGGCGCGGTGCATCAGCACGTCGCCCACCGCCACCATCGGCGCCGAGACGCGCAAGGCCAGCGCCGCGCAGGCCGCGAACCAGGCCTGGTCGGAGCCGTCGTAGCGCGGCGCCGCGCCCAGGAAGACATGATCGGGATAGCGCCGCCGCATCGTCTCGATCGGGCGCGCGGCACGGGCCAGATCCGCGGCGGTCGGGGTGGGCGGCGGCAGGGCGATCAGGATCATGCCCCGGCATCCCTCCAGCAGGTCGGGAAGGGTCAGCAGGCACCCCCCCTTCTCCGCCCGTCGCTTGCCAAGGGTCAAAAGCCGACAGAGGCGCTGATAGGCGGGCCGGTCCGTGGGCAGCGCGATCCATTCGACCGGGCTGTCGGTCAGCACCAGCCGGCAGCCCACGATCAGGCGGGGCAGGCGAACCGCGCCGGGCCGGGCGATGTCCTGCGGCTGGCCGACCTCCTGGCGGGAACAGCTGTCGATGCGGTGCTGCGAGCGGATGCGCAGCGCCTCCTCGGCCTCGCGCCGCAACTCCTTCAGCGCGGACCAGGCCCGGACCACGCCCGCGAGCGAATTGCGGTCGGTAATCGCGATGGCCTCCAGCCCCAGTTCGGCGGCGCGCACGACCATCTCCTCCGGGTGGGAGGCGCCGGTGAGGAAGGTGAAGTTGGTGGTCACGCAAAGCTCGGCGTAGACGGGCAGGTTGTGGGGGCGCGCAGGGCTGTTTGGGGGGGCGGGCTTGCGGGTCATGCGAATTCCCCCTGTACGAACCAGCCGGGGGCCTGGGGAGTATGGAACAGCCAGAGCCGCCGCCCCTGCCGGGTCTGGACATGCCAGTAGTCGCGCACGCCGGTGCGCCAGCCTTCGTCCTCCAGCCACCATTCGGGGGCGATGCGTTCGGGGCCGGTCGCCCGCGCGGTCTCGAAGCTCATCCGGCGCCAGCGGAACCGCGCGGGCGGGCGGGGGCCGGTATCGGGACCGGTGCCCATCAGCGGCTCCGGGGAAAACAGGACCGGAGGGCGCGGGCGCAGCGTGACCCAGGCGCCTTCGGGGCGGGACCAGGCGGCGGGCGCGACCAGGAATCCGCGTTCGGGGATATGGCTGTCGGCGGGCAGAAAGCGGCGGATGTTCTCCAGCCCGATGCGCGTGCCGATGCGCGTGATCAGATCCTCCAGCCGGTCGCCGCCCGCGCCATTCCGGCTGGGAACCGCGCCAAGCTGCTCGGGGGCAAGCGGTTCGACCACCACCGCCTCAAGCCGCATCTGGTCGATGCCGTAACCGGCGTCCACCGCGCCGACCCCGCGTTCGAAAAGCGGCAGGATGCGGGCGGGGTCGCGCATGGCGCTGGCCAGGCGCAGTTCGACCTGCTGGCTGGCCTGATCGACCCGGCGCAGCGTCAGGCACAGGACCCGCGCGCCGGCCGCGTTTTCCTTCAGCCGGGCGCAGAGCCGTTCGATCAGCCGCGCGGTTCCCGCCATCACGTCCGCGACAAGGCCGATCGGCTCGGGCAGGGTCAGGCGCACGCCGTAATGGGGCGGATCGGTTTCGGGGGCGATCTGTTCGGGCCGGGTCCCCAGCGCCTGGTCGAGCCGCATCAGCACCTCGGGCCCGAAGCGCCGGGCCAGGGGCGCGCGCGGCGTGGCGGCAAGATCCGTGATGGTGCGCAGGCCCAGCCGTTCCAGCGCGGTGACGGTGTCGGGCGCCAGCCTGAGGGCCGCGACGGGCAGGCGGTCGAGCGCGGCGCCGTGGTCCTCGCCGAAGCGGGCAAAGGCCCAGGCCGCCCCGCGCGTGGCCCCCAGCCCCAGCCGCACCGTCAGCCCCGCGCGCGCCAGCCGCGCCGCCATGTCCCGCATCATCGCCGCCTCGCCGCCGAAAAGATGCGCCGAGCCGGTGATGTCGAGCACCAACCCGTCCTCCCCCTCGAACCCCACCCAGGGGGCATAGCGCGTGGCCCAGCGGCGCAGCATCGCCAGGAAGCGCGCGTCGCGGGCGGGCTCGGCCGGGGCGCTGTGCAGGTCGGGGCAGAAGGCGCGCGCGTCGGCGAAGGGCATGGCGCGGTGCAGGCCCATCGCCTCGGCCCGGGCGTTCAGGCAGTGGATCCGTTCGGTGTTGTTCTGGCGGATGGTCAGCGCGAAGGGCGCCTCAACCGGGCGCAGGCGCAGAACCCGGTCGCTCGCCAACCGGGGGAACCACATCGAGACGACGCGCCGCGTGATCCCATCGAACATCCCAGGTCCCCAATGTTCCCGATTTGTTCTTGATAAGCTCCCAGCGCATCAGAGTCGAGTCCGCCCCCGCCAGCGGCGCGCAATACCAGCGGGTTTCGGCGGCGTTGCTGCCCATGCCTTCCGGGATCAGGCAAAGCCCGGTCGTGTGGCCGGCCTTGGCCGCCAGTTGCAGCCGCCGCCCCTCGCGCAGGTCCAGCGCGGCGGTGGTCTCGATCACGACCAGGGGAATCGCGCCGTCTTTCAGCGCCTCTTCCGCGGTGGCCAGCGCGTCGGTCTGGGTTGCGACCGAGGCCCAGAGAAGCCGGTGCGGGTCGAAGAACGGGGCGAGGCCCAGCGGATTGAGCGTCTCGGCCCGCCAGGATTCGCGGATCCAGAGGATCGGGCCTGTGCCTTGCGCGCAGACCGCGGCGGCAAAGCCTGCCGCGCCGGGCCCGCAGGCTTCGTGGACGCGGCCCTTGCGCAACGGCGGGGGAAAGCGAGGGGCAAAGGACATGGCGGCTGACTATATCACGCCCGAGGCAAAATAAATCGCCATATCCCGTTGCCCCCGGGGGCACCCCCGCGCCGCGCCCAAGCGGTCAGACGTAGTAACGGTCGCGGAAAATGCGCTGCACCTCGCCCGCGCGGGTCAGGCCCCGCGCGGCGAGGTCCTCGTCGCTTGTGGCGTTCAGGCGGCGGATGGCTTCCATCCGCGGGCCGGCCTCGGCCAGCGCGACAAGAAAGATCCCGAACGTCCTGAACGGCGCGGCGGCGGCGCGAAGCAGGTCGAAAGGACGGTGAGTGGCGGCGATGCCGGCGGTGCGTTCCATTGGAAACCCCTTGTGTGTCCACAGGTTGTTTCCTCCCTGGCGCTAAGGGTGGGCGACAGGGCGCGGCAGGGCAAGCCCCCTGGGGCACAAAGCCGGTTTGCGCCACGCGAAACGCCCCGGCGGTTAGACTTCGGACAGGCGCCGCGCCTCTGCCAGAAGGGCGCGCAGGACCGGCGTGTGCGGTTCGCGGTAGGGCGCGACAAGACCCACAGCGTGATCGCGCTGGGCCCCCGCCAGGGGCACCGCGTGAAGCGGTTTGCCTGCCGTCAGGAAGGCCGCCATGTCGAACGGCAGGACCGTGACCCATCCGCCGCTCAGCACATTGGCGACCAGCACGACGGTGGAGTTCGATTCGATTCGCGCCTCGGGCGAGATCCCGGCCTCCTGGAAGTGCCGGTTGATGATACGGCGGTTCTGCATGTCGGGCGTCAGCAGGCAGAGCCGCTGGTCCGCAAGCTCTTCCCAACCCACGCTGTCCCGGCGCGCGAACGGAGAGGCGGCGTTGCACACCACCATGTAGCGTTCGTTGTAAAGCGGCTCGGTGCTGACCTTTCCGGTCGGCTCGTTGTCGAGGTAGGAGATGCCCGCGTCGATATCGAGGTTTTCGAGCATCGACAGGATCTCGATCGAGGTGCGCGACAGGATCGTGAAACGCACGTTCGGGTGCTTTTCCCCGAATCGGGTGGCCAGCCGGCTTGCCCAGGTCAGGGCCGTGGGGATCGCGGCGATGCGCAGCTGTCCCGACAGCCCGTCGCGGGAATAGCGCATCTCGTCGCGCAACTGGCGCGCGTCGCCGACGATCTGGCGCGCCCAGATCAGCGCGCGCTGTCCCTCGGGCGTTAGCCCGCCGAAGCGGGAACCGCGGAAGATCAGCTGTACCCCCAGCTGATCCTCAAGCTGCTTGATCCCGGTCGAGAGCGTGGGCTGCGCGATGCCGAGGCTGGCCGCCGCGCGGCCGAAATGGCCCTCCTTCGCGACGGCGAGGAACATTTCCAGCTTGTCGATCATGCCCGGCGCTCTCCCGTCGGCGATACGGTCGGGCCACGGTATCAGCCGGGACTCGTGAAGGACAAGGCCAAGCGGGATCTGTCGTTGCGGCGTTTAAGGGTGGCCTGACCTTTCCTGTAACGTTCGCCTCGCGCATGATGGCGCCGCAGGTACGGGGATGAGGGTGACGATGGACGGGAACGGAGTTGACTGGATCGGGGTTGACTGGGGCTCCACCCGTGTTCGCGCGACGGCGCTTGGGGCCGGGGGCGTTCTCGACCAGCGGGACGCCCCGAATACCGCCATGGCGGGGGCCGCGTCGCATGAAGCCCTCCTGCTGGATCTGGTCGGCGGCTGGCTGAGGCCCGGCGTCCAGATCCCGGTCCTTGCCTGCGGCATGGTCGGTTCCCGCCAGGGCTGGGTCGAGGTGCCCTACCGCAAGGTGCCCGCGGCGATGGACCTGGTCCAGGGCCTGTCCGCCGCGCCCGTCCAGGACCCGCGCCTGCGGCTCTGGATCGCTCCGGGCCTGTCGCAGGAAAGCCCCGCAGAGGTGATGCGCGGCGAGGAGACCCAGATCGCCGGGTTCCTGGCGGGCAATCCGGATTTCGACGGGGTCCTCTGCCTGCCGGGGACGCATAGCAAGTGGGTTCATATATCCGCGCGCGAGGTGGTGAGTTTCCGGACGGCCATGACGGGGGAGCTTTTCGCCCTTCTGTCCTCGCAATCGGTGCTGCGTCACAGTGTCGGCGGACCCGACGCGGGCACTGAGGCAGGCACCGATGCGGGCGCCTTCGTGGCAGCCCTGGGGCAGACGCTGTCCCGGCCCGAGCGGCTCGCGGCGGAGCTTTTCTCGATCCGCTCCGAAAGCCTGCTCCATGGCTTGGGTCCCGATGCGGCGCGCGCGCGGCTGTCGGGCCTTCTGATCGGGGCGGAGCTTGCGGCGATGCGCCCCTACTGGCTGGGACAACGCATCGCGGTCATCGGCGCGAACGGCCTTTCGCAGACCTATGTCCGCGCGCTTGCGGAGGTCGGCGTCACGGCTGAAACGGCGGATGGCGCGGCGATGGCCCTTGCCGGCCTGGTCGCGATCCGCAGCGGCCTCGCAGGGCAAGCCGTCTGACCCTTCTGCAAGGCGCGCGGCGGTTTCTTTCGACCGCCGGGCCGTTATTGCCCTTGACTTGGAATTTGACCGAGCGGTTAATTCGCAGGCGTCGCCTGCGCCTGCGGGGCCGTTCCGCGGGTGGGGCATAAAATACAAGAATATCAACAGCGGAGATCTGACGAATGTTACACAGTCGCACATTGCTGGCTGCCACCGTGGCCGCGTTCGCGCTGCTCGGCGCGCCGGTCGCACAGGCGGAAACGCCCGCCGACACGCTGATCCAGGCCTGGGCCATCGACGATATCATTTCGCTCGACCCGGCCGAGATCTTCGAGTTCACCGCCTCCGAGATCGCGGGCAACGCCTATGAGGGGCTGATCGGCTACGACCCGGCCGATGTGACGAATATCTACGGCAAGATCGCCGAAAGCTGGGAGGTCGCGCCGGACGGCATGTCGATCACCTTCAAGATCCGCGACGGGCGCACCTTTGCCTCCGGCAACCCGATCACGGCCGAGGATGTGGTCTTCTCCCTCACCCGCGCGGTCAAGCTTGACAAGTCGCCCGCCTTCATCCTGACCCAGTTCGGCTTGAACGCCGGGAACGTGGACGAGATGGTGGTCCAGACCGGGCCCGACACCGTCCAGTTCAAGATGGACAAGCCCTATGCGCCGACGCTGGTGCTCTACTGCCTGACCGCGACCGTCGGCTTCATCGTCGACAAGAAGCTGGTGATGGAGCACGAGGCGAACGGCGATTTCGGCTATGAATGGCTGAAGACCAATTATGCCGGCTCCGGCCCCTTCACCATCCGCGAATGGCGCGCCAACGAGGCCGTGGTGATGGAGCGCAATGCGAACTATTCGGGCGACGCCGCGCCGATGGCGCGTGTGATCTACCGCCACATCCCCGAGGGGGCGACCCAGCGGCTGCTTCTGGAACAAGGCGACATCGACATCGCGCGCTCGCTGACCGCCGAGGAAATCGACGCGGTGCGCGCCAACCCGGACCTGAAGATCCAGGAAGGCCCCAAGGGGTCGATCTACTACCTCGGCCTGAACCAGAAGAACGAGAACCTGGCCAAGCCGCAGGTCCGTCAGGCGATGAAGTACCTGGTTGACTACCAGGCGATCGCCGACACGATCATGAAGGGCAAGGTCATGGTGCACCAGGCCTTCCTGCCGCGCGGCTTCCTCGGCGCGCTTGAGGACACGCCCTTCGCGCTCGACGTGGCCAAGGCGAAGGAGCTTCTGGCGGAAGCCGGGCTGCCCGACGGATTTGCTGTCACGATGGACACCCGCAACACGCCCGAGATCACGGGCATTGCGCAGGCGATCCAGCAGACCATGGCGCAGGCGGGTATCCAGATGGAGCTGATCCCGGGCGACGGCCAGCAGACGCTGACCAAGTACCGTGCGCGCAACCATGACATCTACATCGGCCGTTGGGGTCCGGACTACCAGGACCCGCACACCAACGCCGATACGTTCGCGCGTAACCCCGACAACGCCGACGATGCGGCCTCCAAGCCGCTGGCCTGGCGCAACGCCTGGGAAATCCCGGAGATGACGGCGATGGCCGACGCTGCGGTGCTCGAATCCGATCCGGCCAAGCGCGCACAGATGTATCTGGACATCCAGAGCGAGCATCAGCAGACCTCGCCCTTCGTGATCATGTTCCAGGAAATCGAGGTTTCCGCGATGCGCTCGAACGTCAACGGCTTCATCGTCGGCCCGTCGTTCAACGACAACAACTATGCCCATGTGACGAAGTGACATGAGCGATGATACCGACGGCGGAGGGCGCACGGGCGCCCTCCCTCGTATCCTGTGGAAGGTCACGAAGATTGCGGCGACGGTCGCGCTGACCTTTCTCGGCCTCCTAGTCGTGACCTTCCTGATCGGCCGGGTGGTCCCCGTCGATCCGGTTCTGGCCGTGATCGGCGACCGCGCGCCGAAGTCGGTCTATGACCGGGTCTTCATCGAGCTTGGCCTCGACCGGCCGCTTTACGAGCAGTTCTGGCTCTACCTGCAAAAGGTGCTGAGTGGCGATTTCGGGCAAAGCTTCCTGACCAAGCGCGACATCGCGGACGACATCGCCCGCGTCTTCCCCGCGACGCTGGAGCTGGCGACGGTCGCGATCCTGATCGGCACGGTCCTGGGTGTCCCGATGGGGGTCTGGGCGGCGGTCCGGCAGGGCCGGTTGGCCGACCAGGTCGTGCGTGTGCTGGGCCTTGTCGGCTATTCGGCCCCGATCTTCTGGCTGGGCCTTCTGGGGCTTCTGGTCTTTTACGCACGGCTGCACTGGGTCGCGGGACCGGGGCGGGTCGATATCGCCTATGAGTATTCGATCACGGTCAAGACCGGCCTTCTGCTTCTCGACAGCGCCATGCAGGGCGAATGGGAGGCGTTCGGGAACGTCATGTCCCATATCATCCTGCCCGCCTCGCTTCTGGGCTATTTCTCCATGGCCTATATCAGCCGGATGACGCGCAGCTTCATGCTGAACGAACTGGCGCAGGAATATGTCATCACGGCCCGCGTCAAGGGCGTGCCGGAATGGCGCATCATCTGGGTCCACGCGCTGCGCAACGCGGCGGTGCCGCTGGTCACGGTGATCGCGCTGTCCTATGCGAACCTGCTCGAAGGCTCGGTGCTGACCGAAACGGTCTTCGCCTGGCCGGGGCTGGGGCAATACCTGACCAACTCCCTCCAGAACGCGGACATGAACGCGGTGCTGGGCTCGACGCTCCTGATCGGGGCGATCTTCGTGGGGCTGAACCTCATGTCCGACCTGCTTTATTCGCTCCTTGATCCCCGCGTGCGGAGGCAGGCATGAGCAGCCTTTCCCGCCGCGACTGGCTTTTGTCCGACCAGCCCGCGTCGCGCCGTCAGGCGCGGCTTGGGCAGGCCTACCGGACCTGGCTTTCCTTCCGTTCCAACTGGCTGGCCATGGTCGGGCTCGCGATCGTGCTTGCGCTGATCCTCGTGGCGCTTTTCGCCGATGTGATCGCCCCCTACGACCCCGTCCTCGGCGGCGACCTGCGGACCGAGCGGTTCCTGCCTCTCTTCTCCGAGGGGCATATCTTCGGCACCGACGACCTCGCGCGCGACATCTTCAGCCGGATCGTCCACGGGTCGCGCCTGACGCTGATGGTCGTGGTGCTGGTCGCCGTCATCGCCACCCCGATCGGGCTCTTGGTCGGCACGACCTCGGGCTATTTCGGGGGCTGGGTCGATACCGTGCTGATGCGGCTCACGGACATCTTCCTGGCCTTTCCGCGGCTGATCCTCGCGCTCGCGTTCGTGGCGGCGCTCGGTCCGGGGATCGAGAACGCGATCATCGCCATCGCCATCACCTCCTGGCCGCCCTATGCGCGTCTTGCGCGGGCGGAGACGCTGACGATCCGCGACAGCGATTACATCAACGCCGCGCGGCTTCAAGGCGCGTCCTCGGCGCGTATCCTCTGGGGCCATGTGACGCCGCTTTGCCTGTCCTCGGTCGTGATCCGCGTAACCCTCGACATGGCGGGGATCATCCTGACCGCGGCGGGCCTTGGGTTCCTTGGCCTCGGCGCGCAGCCGCCGCAGCCCGAATGGGGCGCCATGATCGCCGCGGGGCGGCGGTTCCTGATCGACCAGTGGTGGGTCGCGACCGTACCCGGCATCGCCATCTTCATCGTCTCGCTCGGCTTCAACCTTCTGGGCGATGGCCTGCGCGACGTGCTTGACCCGAAGGCCCGCAAATGAGCCCGCTTCTGACCGTCGAAGACCTGCGCGTGACCTTTCCGACCCGCCAGGGCCCGTCCGAGGTCGTGCGCGGCGTATCCTTCACGCTGGGCCGCGAACGGCTCGGCATCGTGGGCGAAAGCGGATCGGGCAAGAGCCAGACGGGCCGCGCGATCCTGGGGTTGACGCCGCCGCCGGGCAGGGCCACGGCCAAGATCCTGGATTTCGACGGGATCGACCTGCGTGCGGCCAGGCCCGCGACCTGGCGCAGCCTCAGGGGCGCGCGCATGTCCATGGTCATGCAGGACCCGAAATTCTCGCTCAACCCCGTCATGACCGTGGGCCGCCAGATCGTCGAGGCGGTGAAATTCGGCGCCACCGGCACCCGGGCCGAGGCGCGCGACCGCGCGCTCGCGATGCTGGAGGCGGTGCAGATCCGTGATCCGGAGCGCGTCTTCCGCGCCTACCCGCACGAATTGTCGGGCGGCATGGGCCAGCGCGCGATGATCGCGATGATGCTGGTGACCGAACCCGACCTGCTGATCGCGGATGAGCCGACCTCGGCGCTTGACGTGACGGTCCAGGTGGAGGTCCTGCGCATCCTCGACCGGCTCGTGGCCGAGCGCGGCATGGGCCTGATCTTCATCAGCCATGACCTGCGGCTGGTGTCCTCGTTCTGCGACCGGGTTCTGGTGATGTACGCGGGCCGGGTGGTGGAGGAACTCAAGGCCTCGGAGCTGAAGCAGGCGCAGCACTCCTATACGCGCGGCCTGATGAACTGCCTGCCGCAGATCGAGGGCGGGCAGCGCCCGCTTCCGACGCTGGAAAGGGACGCGGCATGGGCGAAGTGATGATCACCGTCGACGGGTTGGAGGTCACGTTCCGCCGTGGCGGCGACACGGTGCGCGCGGTGCGCGGTGTCAGCTTCGAGGTGATGCGCGGCGAAAGCTTCGGCATCGTCGGCGAAAGCGGGTCGGGCAAGTCGACCGTGCTCCGGGCGTTTTGCGGGCTGGCGCCCACCAGCGCCGGGTCCGTCGCGATGGGCGGGCAGGGGCTGCAAACCCCACGGTCCGCCGCGTTCTTCCGCCAGGTGCAGATGGTGTTCCAGGACCCCTACGCCTCGCTCCACCCACGCCACACGGTGGACAAGGTCCTGTCCGAGCCGCTGGCCATCCATGGTTTCGACCGGCGGGAGGAGCGGATCGAGCAGGCCCTGGCGGAGGTCGGGCTGGGCGCGGGGTTCCGCTTCCGCTATCCGCATCAGCTCTCGGGCGGGCAGCGCCAGCGCGTCGCCATCGCGCGCGCGCTGATCCTCGAACCGCAGGTCCTGCTGCTGGACGAGCCGACCTCGGCGCTCGACGCCTCGATCCAGGCAGAGGTTCTGAACCTGCTGGACCGGCTGCGCGCCGAACGCGGGCTGACCTACCTGATGGTCTCGCACGACCTGGCCGTGGTGTCGCACATGTGCGAGCGGCTGATCGTCATGCAGCACGGCCGCGCCGTCGAGGAGCTTTCGCGCGCGGCACTGGCTGCGCACCGGGCGGAGACGGACTATACCCGCAAGCTGCTGGCGGCCTCCGAGGGCTACAGCCCCGCGCCCGGCTGACACGGGTCGCGGTCAGGCGATCCACTCGCTGACCGGGGCGGCGGCCTCGTTCAGGGGCTGGCTGAGGATGTCGACCAGCGTCGGGCCGGGATGGTTCGCCGCTTCGCGCAGGATGCCTTCCAGCTTCTCCGGGTCCTCGACCTGCCAGGCGCGCAGGCCAAAGGCCTCCGCCACCGCGCGGTGGTCGGTGCGTCCGAAATCGACCGAGTAATAGCGCCCCTCGAAGGCCGACCGTTGGCCGGCCTTGATCCAGCCGTAGACGGCGTTGGAAAAGACGATGAAGGTGATTGGCAGGTTCAGCCGCACCACCGTTTCAAGTTCCCCGCAGGTGAAGCCGAAGCTGCCGTCGCCCATCAGCGCCACGATCTTCTTGCCCGGCGCGCCGACCGCCGCGCCGACCGAGGCCGACAGCGCATAGCCAAGCGCCCCGTGCGCGCGGTTGGAGAAAAGCTTCCGCCCCGTCGTGCGCAGTTCGTAGAAGGCGGAGATATAGGGGCAGGGCGTGCCCGGATCGCCGACCACGATGGCGTCGTCGTCCAGCACCTTGCGCAGCGCGGCGATGGTGCGTTCGGGCCGGATCGGGCGCTCGGCGCTGGACGAGAGGCGATGAAACGCCTCCCATTTGCGCGCCTTAAGCGGCGCGATCGCCGCCGCCCCGCCGAAGCCCGGCTGGGCCCCGCGCGCCTCAAGCGCCGCGTTCAGCGCGTCGAGCGCCAGACGGGCATCGGAGACCACGCCGACCTCGGTCCGGTAGGAGGCGCCGATGACCTCCGGATCGCTGTCGATATGGACGATCCGCGTGCCCTTGGCGGGGTAACGCCAAAGCTCGGTCGTGACCGACCCCGCGCGGCATCCGATGAAGACGACAAGATCCGCCCGCTGCACGAGTTCGCGTGTCGCCGGGACGCCGCCGTTCGAGCCCACCACACCCACGCAGTTGGGATGCGTCTCCGCGATGCTGCCCTGGCCGGAGATCGTGGTGGCGACGGCGATATCCAATGCCTCGACAAAGCGGGCGAAGGCGGCCTCACCCCCCGCAAGGACGATGCCGCCCCCGCAGATCACGATCGGGAACCGCGCCGAGAGGATCGCGTCCAGCGCGGCTTCCACCGCCGCGGGATCGGCGCCGAACGGATAGGCCGGAAAGCGGGCATGGGCGGGGTCGGCCCAGATGTCGTCGGGGTTCGCCTGCCCCCGCTGCACGTCGATCGGCAGGCCCAGATGTGCCGATCCCGGCCGCCCCGTGGTCATGGTCCGGAAGGCCGTGCGCACCGCGTCGGGCACCGCGTCGGCATGCTGGATCACGGTGTTGAACTTGGTCAGCGGGCGCATCAGCCCCTGCTGGTCCAGTTCGGTCAGCGGGTAATGGCCCTTCGCCCGCGTCCCTACGTCCGAGGTGATCGCCAGCACGGGGACAGAGCTTTCGTTGGCCTCCACGAGCCCCGGCAGGATATAGGTTGCCCCCCCGCCCGAGGGCCCCTCGCACACGCCTACCTTCTTTGTCACGCGGGCGTAGCCGTCGGCCATGTAGGCGGCCGAGCGTTCGTCGCGGGTCAGGATATGCTCGATCTTGTGATCCAGCCGGTAAAGCGCGTCATAGAAGGGCAGCGTCGTGTCGCCGCACAGGCCGAAGATGTGGCGCACCTCGTAGGCGTCGAGCATCCGCACCAGGGCCTCGGCGCCGGTCATCGCGTTGGGTTTGGCTGTTTCGGCCA
This sequence comes from Albidovulum sediminicola, assembly GCF_025751575.1. GTDB lineage: Bacteria > Pseudomonadota > Alphaproteobacteria > Rhodobacterales > Rhodobacteraceae > Albidovulum > Albidovulum sediminicola. The sequence continues at coordinate 277,252 of NZ_JAOWLA010000001.1, forward strand.
TGGATCCCCCCATCGGGCTGGGTCGTCATGCGTGTCGTCCGATCTGAATACAGCATGATATTCGACGTCAAGTGCAGATTGCCCTCGGGTCGCCCGTGACCCCGGGGCGCAAGCGCATTGCGATCCCTTCGGCCCCGTGGCACCCTTCCCCCGATTAGACAAAGGAGGTTCGTATGCGCCTGCCGGGATTGCTTTTGCTTTCAGCACTTACGCTTTTTGGAACCCCGGCGCTCGCGCAGGATCGCGCCCTTGTGCCAGAGCGGCGGCTGGTGCTGACGGCGGATACCGATTTCTACGGCTCGGACCTTCGCGCCCTCTTCGACACCACGATCGAGGCCTGTTCAGCCGCCTGCCTGAGCGTGCCGGAATGCCAGGCGCTGACCTACAACGCCAAGGCGCATTCCTGCTTCCTGAAGTCCGACGTGACTGAGGCGCGGCCCTATGAACGGGCCATCTCGGGCCGGGTGATGGCGGCCGATCCGCCGGCCCTTGCCCGCGCGCCGGAGCGGGCGGCGGAGCTTTCCTTCCTGCGGGAGGAGGATTTCGCGGCCGCGTTCGACCTGGCGACCCGGCTGTCGCGCCTGCATCTGACGGGCGCCAACAGCAGCGAAGCGCTTCTGGCCGGCGTGGCAGAGGCGCGCCAAGCGGGCGATGCCGCCGGCGCGCTCCGGCTGCAGGGGGCGGCGCTGAACCTGACCGACGCGGCGGCCGACTGGACCGAATATGCTGAGCTTCTGATCGCCTATCTGGACCGCTTCGACGCCGACCGGTTCCTCAACCCGCAGACAACGGTCTCCGCCGCGCTCAACGCCTATCTTCGGGCGGAGCGCCCGGCGGTCCGGGCCAGCGCGCTTTTCACCCTTGCCCGCGCGTTCGAGGCCACGGGCCGCGGGCGCGACATGGTCCCCACCCTGCGCCTGGCGCAGGAGATCCAGCCCCGCGACGACGCGGCGGCGCTGCTGGAGGACGCGATCGGGAAATACGGCTTCCGCATCTCCGAACACGAGGTTGAGAGCGAGAGCGCAGCCCCCCGCATCTGCGCGACCTTCACCGAGGCGCTGGATGGCACGGGCTTCGACTACGCACCCTATGTCGCGCTGCCCGAAGGCGGTCTGGCGGTGGAAAGCGACACCAACCGGATCTGCGTGGGCGGTGTTCAGCATGGCAAGCGCTACGCGCTGACCTTCCGCGCCGGGCTTCCGGCGGCTGATGGCCAAAGGCTCGTCAAGGACGTGACGATCCAGGCCTATGTCCGCGACCGCGCGCCGTCGGTCCGCTTCCCGGGCCGCGCCTATATCCTGCCGCGCGCCACCGAAAGCGGCATCCCGGTCGAAACCGTCAACGCGCCGCATCTGACCCTGACCCTTTGGGCGGTTTCCGATCGCAACCTCGTCGCGGCTTTTCGCGAGGATTTCGTGGGCCGGCCGCTCGACTACTGGACGGCGGAATACTTCACCAGCCAGTACGCCGCAGAGGTCTGGCGTGGCGCCGCCGACACCGCGCCGGGCGAGGTCAATCGCGACGTGACCACCCGGTTGCCGCTGGACGCCGCGCTGACGGACCTGGGCCCCGGTATCTACGCCCTTCAGGCGCAGGTCGCGGACAGCGATCCCGACCTGATCCCGCCCGCGACGCAGTGGTTCGTGATCTCCGACATCGGGTTCACGACGATGCAGGGGGCGGACGGGCTGCATGTCTTTGCCCGCAGCCTTGGCGATGCCTCGGCCAAGCCCGGGGCGACGGTCACGCTGATTTCGGCCGCCAACGCGGTCCTCGCCACGGCCGAGACGGACGCGGAGGGCTACGCCCGCTTCGCCCCGGCGCTGGTTTCGGGAACCGCAGGTCAGGCGCCCGCGCTGCTCACGGTCGCGAAGGGGGACGACTTTTCCTACCTGTCGCTGAGCGAGCCTGAGTTCGACCTGTCCGACCGGGGTGTCGCGGGCCGGCCCGCCGCGCCTGCCGTCGATGTTTTCCTGTCGACCGATCGTGGTGCCTACCGCGCGGGTGAGACGGTGAACGCCACGATCCTTGCCCGCGACGCCAATATGTCCGCGATCGAGGGGTTGCCGTTGACAGTGCGGCTCGTCCGTCCCGACGGGGTGGAATATGCCCGCGCGCTGGCCCCTGACGCGGGGGGCGGGGGGCGGGCGGTGTCCTTCGCGCTGGCGGGCTCCGCCCCGCGCGGAACCTGGCGGATGGAGGCACGGGCCGAGGAAAAAGGTCCGATCCTCACCTCCCAGTCCTTCCTGGTCGAGGACTTCTTGCCCGAACGCATCGACTTCGACCTGACGATGGCGGAGGGGCCCCAGGCGCTGGGCGCCACGGCGGAGATCGCCATCGACGCGCGCTACCTGTTCGGCGCGCCTGCGGCCGAGTTGCCCATCGAGGGCGATTACCGCATCAGCGCCGCCCGGGACATGCCGGACCATCCCGGCTACAGCTTTGGCCGCCATGACGCGGACTTCCCCGTCTATTTCGACTACGTCGCGGACCCCGGCGCGACCAATGCCGATGGCAAGGCCCGCCTCCAGGTCACCCTGCCGGAACTTGGCCCGGAAGCCGCCCGACCCCTGAGCGTGCGCTATGGCGTCCGGCTCCTGGAAGGCTCCGGTCGCCCGGTCGAGCGCGGGCTGGAACGGCTGGTCCTGCCCGCAAGCCCCGTCATCGGGATCAAGCCCGCGTTCGAGGACGGCGTATCGCCGCAGGGCCTCCCGGCGGAGTTCCGGCTGATCGCGCTGGGCCCGGACGCCCAGCCCGCGGCGCTGAAGGTGCGCTGGCGGCTCAACCGGTTGGACCGCCGCTACCAGTGGTATGCGCTCTACGGCCAGTGGAACTGGGACGTATCGACCGTCCGCACGCGGGTCGATGAGGGGACGGCGGAGCTTGGCGATGCGCCGGTCCGGATCGAGGGGCAGGTGGAGTGGGGCGAATACGAACTTTTGGTCGAGCCCGCCGACGGCGCGCCCGGCGCGGCCTCGGTTTCGTTCTACGCGGGCTGGTACGCCCCGGCGGACACGGCCAGCACGCCCGATACGCTTGAGCTGTCGCTCGACAAGCCCGCCTACCGCGCGGGCGATACCGCCCGGCTCAGGATCGTGCCGCGCACGGCGGGGGTGGCGCTGGTCAGCGTCGTCTCCAACCGGCTGATCGCGATGAAGGCGGTCGAGGTCACGGAGGGCGAAAACACGATCGACCTGCCGGTGACCGCCGAGTGGGGGGCGGGTGCCTATGTCACGGCCTCGGTCCTCAGGCCGATGGACGCGGCGGCGGGCCGCACGCCTGCCCGGGCGCTGGGCCTGTCCTATGCGCCGGTCGATCCCGGCGCGAAGCGGCTTGCCACCACGGTCGAGGTCGCGCCCGAGGCCGATCCGCGCGGCCCGCTGCCCGTCGCGGTCCGCGTCGAAGGGATCGCGCCGGGCGAAACCGCGCAGGTCACGCTTGCGGCCGTGGATCTCGGCATCCTGAACCTGACCGGCTTTGACGCGCCCGATCCCGAGGGGCATTATTTCAGTCAGCGGCGGCTGGGCATGGCGATACGCGATGTCTATGGGCGCCTCATCGACGGCCAGAACGGCGCCATGGGCCAGGTCCGGTCCGGCGGTGACGCAGGCGCCGCGCGGCTCCAGTCTCCGCCCCCGACGGAGAAGCTGGTGGCCTATTTCTCCGGTCCCCTGACAGTGGGCGCGGATGGCTATGCACGCACCGAATTCACGCTGCCGGCGTTCAACGGGACCGTTCGGGTGATGGCGGTTGCCTGGACCAAATCAGCGATCGGCCAGGCGAGGGCAGAGGTTCTGGTGCGCGATCCGGTCGTGGTCACCGCCTCGGTTCCACGTTTCCTCGCGCCCGGTGACGAAACCACGCTGAGGCTGGAGGTCGTGCATGCCGCCGGGCCGTCTGGCCGTATGGGTCTCGATGTCTCGGCCACGGGGCTCGACCTGGGCGCGGCGCCATCTGGTCTCGATCTGGCCGAGAAGGCGAAGTCGGTCATCACGGTTCCCATCGCCGCCCCCAAGGGAGAGGGCGACGCGACGATCCGGGTGGCGCTGAGCACGCCGGACGGGCGGCAGCTGGTCAAGACGCTCGACCTGCCGGTGCGCGCCAACGACCCCGAAACGCTGCGCCAGCACCAGTTCACGCTGGCGCCGGGGGCCTCCTTCACGCTCGACGGCGATGTCTTTGCCGACTACCGGACGGGTACGGGGCGCGCGACGCTGGCGCTTGGCCCCATCGCGCGGTTCAACGCGCCGGGCATCCTCGCCGCGCTCGACCGCTACCCCTATGGCTGCACCGAACAGATGACCTCCAAGGCGCTGCCGCTGCTCTATTTCGAAGAACTGGCCAGCGCCATGGGCAGCGCGGGCGACACCGGCGGCATCCGCCAGCGGGTGCAGGAAGCGATCGGAGAGATCCTGCTGAACCAGTCCTCCGGCGGGGCCTTCGGGCTTTGGTACCCGGATTCTGGCGACCTCTGGCTCGATGCCTTCGTCACCGATTTCCTGAGCCGTGCGCGCATCCAGGGCTATAAGGTGTCGGACACCGCTTTCCGCAACGCGCTCGACAACCTCAGGAACCGGCTGAACTACGCGCCGGAGTTCGACGAGGACGGCGGCCCCTACGCCTATGCGATGATGGTCCTGGCGCGGGAGGGCGCGGCGGCGATCGGCGATCTGCGCTACTATGCCGATGTCCGGGCCGGGGCCTTCGACACCCCGATCGCGGCGGCCCAGCTTGGCGCTGCGCTGGCGTCCTACGGAGACCAGCGGCGCGCCGACGCAATGTTCCGGCAGGCCGCCGAGATCCTGTCGCGCAACGGCCTGGCGGAGGCCGAGGCGCAGCTTTGGCGGGCCGACTACGGCACCGGCCTGCGCGATGCGGCGGCCGTCCTGGCGCTCGCGACAGAGGCGGGGTCAGAGGTCGTTCCCGCCGATGCCATCGGCCAGTCGGTGGCGGCGGCCCTTGCCACCCGCCCGCTTTCGACACAGGAGGCGACCTGGGCGCTGCTTGCCGCGCACGCCATGCTGGGCTCGGACGCAGGTGCGCGCTTTAGCGTCGATGGCGCGCCGCTGACCGGGCCCATGGTCCGCATGACGGCGGACGGGGACGGCGCCCCGGCCCAGGTGATCACCAACAGTGGCGGGGCGGAGGCGACGCTGACGCTGTCGACCTTCGGGGTGCCCGCGGCGGCGGAACCCGCAGGCGGCAACGGCTATGCGATCACCCGGCGCTGGTTCACCCTTGAGGGGGAGGAGGCCGACCCTTCCGACGTGGCCCAGGGCACCCGGCTTGTCACCGTGATCGAGGTCACGCCCTTCGGTGGCGGAGAGGCGCGGCTGATGGTGAATGACCCTCTGCCCGCCGGGTTCGAGATCGACAACCCGAACCTGATCCGCAGCGGCGATGTCGCGGCGCTCGACTGGCTCGATACGGTCGAGACGACCCGGAGCGTCGAGTTCCGGCAGGACCGGTTCCTCGCCGCCGTCGACTGGACCTCTCCCGAGCCATTCCGCCTGGCCTATGTCGTCCGTGCGGTTTCCCCCGGCAGCTATCACCTGCCCGCCGCGACGGTCGAGGACATGTACCGCCCCGATTACCGCGCCCGTTCGGAGGCGGGTCGGGTCCGGGTCGGCGGCTAGATGCGCGCGCGCGGCTTCATCCTGGCGGCGGCCCTGCTGCTTGTCGGTGGGTTCGTGCGCGATGCGTTCGACACCTGGGTTGCGGCGACGGACTTACCGCCCCTGGCCGTCGAAACCTCGGTCGAGGTGCGGGACCGTGACGACAACCTCCTGCGGGCCTTCACCGTCGGGGATGGCCGCTGGCGGCTGGAGCCGGGCCCGGTCGATCCGCTGTTCGTGGCGATGCTGACCGCCTATGAGGACCGGCGCTTTTTCAGCCATGGCGGGGTCGATCCGCTGGCGATGCTGCGCGCGGCGGGGCAGGCGCTTGCCAACGGTCATATCGTCTCGGGCGGCTCGACTTTGACGATGCAGGTCGCGCGGTTGCTCGAAGAGGGCGGGACCGGGCGCTGGGCAGGCAAGCTGCGCCAGATCCGCGTCGCGCTGGCGCTGGAACGGCGGCTCACGAAATCGGAGATCCTGGACCTCTACCTGCGCCTCGCGCCCTACGGCGGCAACATCGAGGGGGTGCGGGCGGCGGCGCTGGCCTATTTCGGCAAGGAGCCGCGCCATCTGACCCCGGCCGAGGCCGCGCTTCTGGTCGCGATCCCGCAAAGCCCCGAGACTCGGCGCCCCGACCGCCACCCCGGCGCTGCGGCCGAGGCCCGCGCCCGCGTGCTGGACCGGATGGAGCGGGCGCGGGTCCTGAGCCAGGACCGCGTGGCCGCGGCGGAAACCGAGCCTGTCCCCACCCTGCGCCGCGACTTCCCAGATCACGCCGCGCTTTTGTCCGAGGCGCTGCGCCGGGCCGATCCCGTCGCGCGGCTGCACCGGACGACGATCCGGGCGCCGCTTCAGGCGTCTCTGGAAACACTTGCGGCGCAGGCGGCGCGCCGCGCGGGCGAGCAGTTGTCGGTCGCGATCGTGGTGGCCGATCACCGGACGGGGGAAATCCTTGCCTCCGTTGGCACGGCGGAGTGGGGGGACGCGAGGCGGAAGGGCTTCGTGGATATGACGCAGGCGCTGCGGTCCCCTGGATCGACGCTGAAGCCTTTCGTCTATGCGCTGGCCTTCGACCAGGGGCTGGCGCATCCCGAAACGCTGATCGACGACCGGCCGATGGCCTTCGGCACCTACGAGCCGCAGAACTTCGACGGCCGGTTCCGCGGCACGCTCCCGGTGCGCGAGGCGCTGATCCAGTCGCTGAACCTCCCCGTGGTGAGCCTGACCGAGGCGCTGGGCCCCGCGAACCTGCTGGCCACGCTCCGTCGGGCGGGGGCGCGGGCCGAGGTGCCCGGCGGGCGGCCGGGACTGGCCGCGGCGCTGGGGGGCTTGGGGATCTCGCTTCAGGACCTGGTGCAGGGTTATGCGGGGCTGGCGCGGTTGGGGCGTCCGGTCAGGCTTTCGGCGGTGCCGGGCGCGGCGGGGCCGCTGCCCCAGTCGCTGTTCGGGGCGGAGGCCGCCTGGCAGGTCATCGACATCCTGGCGCAGCTTCCCCCGCCCGCCGGGGCCGCGCCGGGGCGGCTTGCTTACAAGACCGGCACCAGCTACGGCCACCGGGACGCGCTGGCGGTGGGGTTCGACGGGGCGCATGTCGCCGGGGTCTGGATGGGGCGGGCGGATGGCACGCCGGTCCCCGGCGCCTTCGGCGGCGATCTGGCGGCGCCCATCCTGTTTGAGGTCTTCGGGCGGCTGAAACCCCGTTTCGATCCGCTACCCCCGCCGCCTCCCGCCACGTTGATTCTGCCCAACGCCCGGTTGCCTCAGCCGCTGCGCCAGTTCCGCCCTCGCGGCGCCGTTTTCGCCATGGCCGCGCCGGACGCCCCCAAGGTCGCCTTCCCCCCGGACGGAGCGGCCATCGAGGCACCCGACGGCACGGTCGCGGTGCGTGTCCGCGACGGCACCGCGCCTTTCGTCTGGATGATCAACGGCACCCCGGCCTCAGCCGGGCAGAGCGCGCGCGAAACGCTGCTGGCGCTTGGCGGGCGCGGGTTCTACCGCCTCTCGGTCATCGACGCGGAGGGGCGCAGCGCGGCGGTCTCGGTGACGCTGAACTGACCGCTTGGCCTCTGGCCTCGCCGCCGCTAAGAAGACGATCCGCAGTCATGGAGGATCCCTTGGACACGACCCAGCGCATCGCCCGGACCATCGCCGAGGAAATCGGCGCCAAGCCCCAGCAGGTCAACGCCGCGGTGGAGCTTCTGGACGGGGGCGCGACGGTCCCTTTCGTCGCGCGCTACCGCAAGGAGGTGACGGGTGGCCTTGACGACACGCAGCTTCGCAAGCTGGCCGACCGGCTCGACTACCTGCGCGAGCTTGAGGCACGCCGCGTCGCGATCCTGTCCTCGATCACCGAGCAGGGCAAGCTGACGGACGAGCTTTCGGTCGCGATCGGCCGGGCCGAGACCAAGGCGGAGCTTGAGGACATCTACCTGCCCTACAAGCCCAAGCGCCGCACCAAGGCGATGATTGCGCGTGAAAACGGGCTGGCGCCGCTGGCGGAGGCGGTCCTGGCCGACCGCGCCGCCGATCCGGAGGCGCTGGCGGCGGCCTATGTGAGCGAAGCGGTCCCAACCGTGAAGGACGCCCTGAACGGCGCGCGCGACATCGTGGCGGAGGGGCTCACGGAAAACGCGGGCCTTCTGGGCGACCTGCGCGCCTTCATGCAGCGCGAGGCAGAGATCCTCGCCCGCGTCGTGCCGGGGCAGGAGGAGAAGGGCGCCAAATATTCCGACTACTTCGCCCATACCGAAGGCTGGGCCAAGATCGCCTCCCACCGGGCGCTGGCGATCCTGCGGGCCGCGAACGAGGGCGTCGTGACCATCGACATCGCGCCTGCGGGCGAGGATGGCGGCAAGCGGGCCGAGGCGATGGTGGCCGCGGCTTTGGACGCCCGGGGGGCGGGGCCGGGCGACCAGTGGCTGCGCGCGGCGGCGGGCTGGACCTGGCGGGTGAAGCTTTCGACCTCGATGATGCTGGACCTGCTGTCGGACCTGCGCGCGCGGGCGCATGAAGAGGCGATCGGCGTCTTTGCCCGCAACCTCAAGGACCTGCTGCTGGCCGCGCCTGCCGGGGCCAAGACGACGCTGGGGCTCGACCCCGGCATCCGCACAGGGGTTAAGGCGGCGGTTGTCGATGCGACCGGCAAGCTCTTGGCGACCGCGACGCTTTATCCCTTTCCACCGAAAAGCGATCTCCTGGGGGCCGAGGCGGCGTTGCTGGCATTGATCGCCCGGCATGGGGTTGAGCTGATCGCCATTGGCAATGGCACCGCCAGCCGCGAGACCGAGCGGCTGGTCGCGGACACGCTCAAACGCCTGCCCAAGGGGGCGAAGATGCCGACCAAGGTCGTGGTGTCCGAGGCTGGGGCCTCGGTCTACTCGGCCTCGGAACTTGCGGCGCGGGAATTCCCGGAACTTGACGTTTCGCTGCGCGGCGCGGTGTCCATCGCGCGGCGCTTGCAGGACCCTCTGGCCGAACTGGTGAAGATCGAGCCGAAGTCCATCGGCGTCGGCCAATACCAGCACGACGTGGACCAATACCGCCTCGCGAAATCGCTGGAGGCGGTGGTGGAGGACGCGGTGAACGCCGTGGGGGTGGACCTGAACACCGCCTCGGCCGCGCTTCTGACGCATGTGTCGGGCCTAGGGCCGGGGCTGGCGGAGGCCATCGTCGCCCACCGCGACGCTAACGGCCCCTTCCGGTCGCGCAAGAAACTGCTAGACGTGTCGCGCCTGGGGCCGCGGGCCTTCGAACAATGCGCGGGTTTCCTGCGCATCCGCGAGGGGGAAGAACCGCTCGATGCCTCCGCCGTCCACCCGGAGGCCTATGAGGTCGCGCGCAAGATCGTGAAAGCCTGCGGGCGCGACATCCGGGCCTTGATGGGGGACACCTCCGCCCTGCGGCGGTTGAGGGCCGAGGATTTCGTCACCGGCAGCTTCGGCCTGCCCACGGTGCGCGACATCCTGGCGGAACTGGAAAAGCCCGGCCGTGACCCGCGCCCCAGCTTCGTCACCGCGAATTTTGCCGAGGGGGTCGAGGACATCAAGGACCTGAAGCCGGGCATGGTCCTGGAAGGCACGGTGACGAACGTCGCGGCCTTCGGCGCCTTCGTCGATATCGGCATCCACCAGGATGGGCTGGTGCATGTCAGCCAGTTGGCCGACCGTTTCGTCAAGGACCCGCATGAGGTGGTGAAGGCCGGCGACGTGGTCAAGGTCCGCGTGACCGAGGTGGACGTGCCGCGCAAGCGGATCGGGCTGAGCATGCGCAAGGACGGCGGGGCGTCCGCGCGCGAGGACAAGGCATTGCGCAACGACGCGCCGAAGTCCGGCGGCAAGCCGGGCGGGACGAAACGCCCGATGAGCGCAAGCCCCGCGCCCTCGCAGGGTGCCTTCGGGGCAGCGCTGATGGACGCGCTGAAGAAACGCTGAGGCCAAAACGAAATCGGCGCCCCGCGGGGCGCCGATCCTTGTTCCGGTCTGGGCGAGGACCTCAGCCCTTCTTCAGGCAGCGGTTGCCCAGCGTCTCGGCGATCTGCACCGCGTTCAGCGCCGCGCCCTTGCGCAGGTTGTCCGACACGCACCAGAGGTTCAGGCCGTTGTCGATCGTCGAGTCCTGGCGGATGCGGCTGATGTAGGTCGCGTATTCGCCGACGCATTCGATGGGCGTGATGTAGCCACCGTTCTCGCGCTTGTCGACGACCATGACGCCCGGCGCCTCGCGCAGGATGTCGCGGGCCTCGTCCTCATCCAGGAAGTCCTCGAACTCCAGGTTGATCGCCTCGGAATGGCCGACGAAGACCGGCACGCGCACACAGGTCGCGGTGACCTTGATCGACTTGTCGAGGATCTTCTTCGTTTCGGCCACCATCTTCCACTCTTCCTTGGTCTCGCCGCTATCGAGGAAGACGTCGATATGGGGGATGACGTTGAAGGCGATCTGCTTGGTGAACTTCTTCGGCGCGACCTCGTCGGTCGGGTTGTAGATCGACTTGGTCTGGTCCCAAAGCTCGTCGATGCCGGCCTTGCCCGCGCCCGAAACGGACTGATAGGTGGAAACCACGACGCGCTTGATGCGCGCGCGGTCATGCAGCGGCTTCAACGCCACGACCATCTGCGCGGTCGAGCAGTTGGGGTTCGCGATGATGTTGCGGGTCTTGTACTGCTCCACCGCTTCCGGGTTCACTTCCGGCACGACCAGCGGGATTTCCGGGTCGTAGCGATAGAGCGAGGAGTTGTCGATCACCACGCAGCCCGCCGCGGCGGCCTTGGGCGCATAGACCTTCGTCGCGTCCGAGCCCACCGCGAACAGCGCGATGTCCCAGCCGGTGAAGTCGAACGTGTCCAGGTCCTTGGTCTTGAGGGTCTTGTCGCCAAACGAAACCTCGGTGCCAAGCGACTTGCGGCTGGCAAGCGCGGCGATCTCGTCGACGGGGAATTCCCGCTCGGCGAGGATGTTCAGCATTTCGCGGCCCACATTCCCCGTGGCGCCGGCGACAACGACCTTGTAGCCCATCTGGGGGTCTCCTCAAGTTAAGGACGAGGCCCCTTAGCCGAAAGCGTTGCCCAATGAAAGGGCTAGTTGCGGCAGTGCGGCATATGTCTTAGCCGCCTGTCAGCCCGATGCGCGGGTCGCGGGCGGTCAGCGCCTCGACCCAGGCCTTCTCGGCCGCGAAGTCATGGGGAACCTGCGCGGCGCTCCGGCTTCCGGTCAGCGAGAGCGAGGCGAAGAAGTCGAATCCGTAGAGGTCCAGCCGTTCAAGCCCGCTTTGGGCCAGAAGGTCGATCATCATCAGCCCGGTGGTGGGCGGGGCGCCGAGCGTGTCACGCAACCGGGACCAGTCGGCCAGTGGATGCAGGTAGAAGCCGGGGTCCCGGGCGATGTCCCAGGGCAGGCGCTTGCGCTTGTGCGACATCCACAGGACGCGCGCCGGGTTCAGGCGGCGAAGGTCGCCCGGGCCTGGCTTCACGGCCAGCGCCAGCCAGTCGGTGCGGGTGCCATGGCTTCGGGCGTCAGGCATCGGCGCGCGGTTGACGCGGATGACGAGGTCGGCCCCGTCGATCGCCGGGCCGAAGGCGCCCTCGGCCAGAGACCGCGCATTTCCGACCAGCGCCACGCGCCGCCCGGCCAGATCGGCCAGAAGCGCGGGCTTGCCGCAGGACAGCGCGGCCAGCGGCGCCTCATGCCGCAGGGTGCGCGCGATCAGGAATCGCAGCAGGTTTGCCGGAGCGCCGCTCATTGGGCCTCCTCCTCGTCCAGGTCGTCGGGCACCGCACCGGGGGGCTGGCCTTTCCAACGCCGATGGGTCCAGAGCCACTGGTCCATATGCGCGCGCACCTGGCGTTCGAGGTCGTCGTTCAGCGCCCGCGTCATGGTCAGCGCGTTGCTGTGGGGGACCGGCGCTTCGAACCAGAGCGTGAAGCCGCCGTCCGTGCGCCGGATGCCGTAGCAGGGCAGCACCAGCGCGTCGTAGCGCAGCGCCATCTCGGCGACCGCGAGGCCGGTCATCGCGGGGCGCCCCATGAACATCACCGGCTCGCCCAGGCTCGTGTGCTGGTCCAGCACCACGCCCACCATCCCGCCGTCGCGCAGGAAGCGGACCATGGCCGCCATGCCCTGGCGGGTCCGCGAAAAAAGCGGCTGGCCGATGCGGGAAATCGTGGCGACGTAGTGTTCGTTGAAGAAGGGGTTGCGCATGGGCTTGTAGAGCCCGCCCACGCGGTAGCCCCGGGCGATCAAGGCGGCGCGCAGGGAATCGTAGTTGCCGATATGGCCCGTCACCAGAAGGACGCCGCGCCCTGTCCGCTGCGCCTCTTCCAGCGCGGGAACGCCGGGCCCCTGGAAGGGTTCGTCCCTGACCCGCGCCTTCAGATCCTCGGGCGAGTATAGCTCGACGAGCGTGCGCCCGATGTTGGCCGGAACCGCACGGGTCAGGCGGCGGGCCTCCGCCTCCGGCAGGTCGGGCAGAACCAGCGCCAGGTTCTCGCGGACCCGCGCACGGTAGCCCGCGATCGGCGCCACCAGGCCCGAGACCAGCCGCGCGCCGAGCGCACGGCGGGCGTCGAAGGGCAGAAGACGCAGAACGGCCAGCATCGCGCGGATCGCCCGGTCGGTGATCCAGTGGTTCAGCCGGCGCAGCTTCTGGGAAAGTGTCGGGGCTTTGGTCACGGGTATCCGGCGGTTGCGGGGCCGGCATGTCTCGGCGGCCATCGGTTTGGTTTCTGGTAGCCCAAGGCCCGCGCCCATGCAACTTGCCGGCGCGCGCGCGGGCGCTCAGACGTTCGCCAAAAGGCCGCGGTAGATGGCGACCAGGCGCGCCGCCTCGCCCTCGATCCGGTGGTTGGCCAGGACATGGGCGCGGCTTGCCGGTCCGGCCTCCGCCAGGCGGGCGGGCGCGTCGATCCATTCGGCGATGGCCCCCGCCAGCGCCGGGATGTCGCCGGGCGGGACAAGGGTTCCGGTCTGCCCCTCGGTGATCAGCTCCTCGAAAGCGCCGACGCGGGTGGCGACGACCGGCACGCCGCAGGCCATCGCCTCAAGCGGGGTCAGGCCGAAGCCCTCCCACCGTTGCGGGGCGACATAGAGATCCAGCACCCGGTACCAGTCGGCGATGCGGTCCACCGGCACCTCGGGCGGAAACAGGATGCGGTCGGTGAGCCCCGCCGCCGCGACCTTGTCGCGCAGCCCGGCCAGAAAGGCCGTGTGTTCGGCCGTCGCGCGCCCCATCACCAGGGCCACCGCCTGCGGACGGGCGCCCAACAGGGCGATCGCCGCGTCGACGAAGGCATCGGTGCCCTTCTGCGCGCGGATGCGGCCGTAGCAGCCGAAGATCACCGCGTCCTCGGGCAGGCCCAGGCTGCGGCGCAGCGCCCGCCGGTCCGGGGCGGGGGAAAACCCCTCGGTCCCGATGCCGTGAAGGACGACATCGGCGGGCCGCTCAAGATAGGCGGCGGTCTTGCGCGAGGTCGCGATGACGCGGTCCATGCGCCCGATCAGCCACTTGGTGTAGCGGCTGTGCCTGCGCTGCGAGGCCGAGGTGAACAGAAGCCGCAGCCGCCGCCGCAGGACGCCGCGCAGAAAGAGGCCAAGCAGCATCTCGGTATTGCGCCGGGCGTGCCAGACACGCACCCGGTCGCGCGGTAAAAGGAAACAGCGCCAGAGCGGCAGGTGGGGAATATCGGCGGGCAGGCCCGGGCCGGTGGCCGCGATGCCGATCATGCCCGCCTGGATCGGGACCAGCCGCGCGATCGTGGCGGTCACGCCCGACAGGCGCCGCTTGAGGTTCGGGGCGATCACATCGATCCTGGACGGGTCCATCTGCATGGCGCCTCCTTTCCAGACCTGCCTAGCGCAGGCCGGACCGCGCCGAAAGCCTCAATCGAGGCTTTCGCGGCTGAGCAGGTAGATCGCAAGCCCCACCACCAGCGGCACCAGGAAGAAGAGCAGGAGCGTGGCATAGGCCGCCTCCGCCGTGCCGCCGGAGGCCGCGCGAAACACCGGGCCGGAGGTGAATTGCAGGATGCCCGCCCCGCCGATCCCGAACATGTTGAGGAAGGTGACCCCGCGCCCGATCAGGTGCGGCGGGAAGTAGGCGCGGCCGTGCGCCATGATCGCGGGGAAGGATGCCCCGAAAAGCCCAAGCGCGGCCAGCAGGGCCGTGACCTTCCAGAACCCCGCGCCCGGTGTAACCGCGAGCACCGTCAGCGCCACCGCCGCCAGCGCGTTGCCCCAGAAGACCACCCACTTGCGGGTGCCGAACAGGCGATCCAGTGGTCCGTAGGCGAAATTGCCCGCCACCATCGCCAGCCCCATCGCCAGCGTCGCCGTGCCGATGCGGGCGCTGTCAGCCCCGTAAAGGTCGCTGAGCATGGGTCCAGCCCAGAGCCCCCGGATCGAGGCGGCAGGGGCGTAGGCGACCGCCATCAGCGGCAGGATCGCCCAGAAGCGCGGCAGCCTCAGCAGGTCGAGGACCGACCCCCGCGCGCCGGTGGCGGAGTTGATGCGCTCCGGATCGCGGATGAAGATCGCCAGCGCGGCGGCGACGGCCAGCGTCGTTGCCGCCAGGCCGAAAAGCGCCGCGCGCCAGCCGACTGCGGCCACCAACATCGCCAACGGCGCGGAGCCCGCGATGTTCCCGAGAGAGCCGAAGCCGATGATCATGCCCGCCAGCGTCCCGAAGACCGCAGGGGAATAGACGCGGGCGAAGATGACGTAGCTTGCCATCAGCACCGGGGAACAGCCGATCCCGATCAGCACCATGGCCACATGGATCGCCACGGGCCCCTGGGCCGTCGCGAAGACCAGCGCGCCCCCCGCGCCGCCAACGGCCAGCAACACCGAGGCCGTGAGGCGCGGACCGATCCGGTCCAGCGCGGCGCCCACCGGCATCTGCATCACCGCGAAGGAGAAGAACCACAGGCCCGAGGAGAGCGCGAGGTCGGCCGGGCTGACCCCGATCTCGGCTCCCAGAACCGGCGCCAGAACGGCTAGGAAGGCCCGGTAGAACTGGCTCAGCACATAGCCGAGGATCAGGACGAAAATTCCCATACGCACGTCTGTTCACTCCTTCGGCGCCGCCTCACTCCGAGGGCGCGGCGCCGCCCTCTGTCGTCCGTCGCGCGATGAACGGCGCGAGCCGTTCATCGGCCGCAGCCGCCCCGGCATGGGGCTGGAACTCCGCCAGGGCGCGCTGCCAGATGCCGGTCGCCCGTTCGGTCGCGGTCTTGGCGCCGTTTTCGCTCCAGGTCCCAAAGTTGCCGAGATCGGCCACAAGCGGCGTATAGAACGCGCGGTCGTAACGGTCCATGGTGTGCGCGGCGGCAAAGAAATGTCCGCCGGGATCGACCTCCGCGATGGCCTCATAGGCCATGGCGGCGGCATCGGCCTCGGGGCGGGCGCAAAGTTCGGCGATGGTCTGGAGCGCCTCGACATCAAGGATGAACTTTTCATACCCGAAGGTCAGGCCGCCTTCGAGCCAGCCGGCGGCATGGACGGTCAGCGTGGCATTCGCCATCATCGCCCCCCAGAGCCCCATCATGTTCTCCGTCGCGGCCTGCACGTCGGCGGTGTTGGAGGCCGAGCCCGCGGCCGAGCGCCAGGGCAGGCCGATCAGCCGCGCCAGCTGGCCCGAGCCGATCTGCATCTTCACATGTTCGGGCGTGCCAAAGGCGGGCGCCCCCGACTTCATGTCGACGTTCGAGGAGAAGCCCCCGTAGCTGACCGGCGCGCCGGGCTTTGCAAGCTGGGCGAGCGTGATGCAGGCCAGCGCCTCGGCATGTTGCAGGACCAGCGCCCCCGCCACCGTCACCGGGGCCATTGCCCCGGCCAGGCAGAAGGGGGTGATGATCGTCAACTGACCGGCGCGGGCAAAGTCGATGATGCCCTCGGCCATGGGGATGTCGATCAGGCGCGGGGAGTTGGAGTTGATGATGGTCTTGCACCAGACCCCGTCCGTCCAGGCGGCCTCGTCAAGCGCCAGCGCGGTGCGCACCATCTCGAAACTGTCGGCGACCTGCCGCCGCCCGCGCGCATAGGCGAAGAGCGGCTTCGTCCCGATCAGCATCTGCGAACGCATCATCGCGTAATGGCGCAGATGGACCGGCACATCCTGCGGTTCGGCCGAGGGGCTGAGGATGTGGATCACGTCGAAATGCTGTTGCAGTTTCAACGCGTCCTCGTAGTCCGACAGGCTGCCGGGCCGGCGCCCGCGCACCCGGTCGGTCGCGTTGGGGCAGCCGCCGGAACCGCCGAAGAGCAGGCGGCCCGGCGCATAGGTCTGTTCGTGGCGCGGGTCGGCGGCGCGCAGCCGGATCGAGCGGGGCGCGCTGGCCAGTGCCGCCGCGACGATCTCGCGGCCGATCCGCACCATCTGGCGGTCTTCGTCGACAATCGCGCCGGCGGCCGCGAAAAGCGCCCGCGCCTCGGGCAGCAGGAAGCGCACGCCAAGGTTTTCCAGCACGCGCAGCGCCGTCTCGTGCAGCCCCGCGACGGCATCGTCGGAAAACATCGCCTGTGGGGCGAACGGGTGTGCAAGGTGGCCGTAGTCCGCACGGCGCGCGCCCTGGTTTCCCGTCCGGCCATCGCCTCGCTTGCGGTCTTGTCTGCGCATCTCGGATCCTCCCTGGCCGCACCGTAACCGGATCTGGACAAGGCTCTGGGTCGAAAGCGACCTGGAATGCGACTATTCGCGTTATGCTTCGGGGGATTGTCGGGAATTCTGGTCGGAGCGAGAGGATTCGAACCTCCGACCCCCTGCTCCCGAAGCAGGTGCGCTACCAGGCTGCGCTACGCTCCGACGGGGAGGCGTTTAGTCGGATTCATCCGGCGGCACAAGGGAGAATTGCGCGGCCGCAGGGGATTTTCGGCGCAGGTGGAAAATCGTGGAACATTTCCCGGTAGATCGCGGGCGGGCGACGTTGCATGCTCCTTCTCACAACAAAACACGGGAGAGAACATGGCCGGCATTGATATTTATTCATTGAAGTATCCCAAGGCGCTGACGAACGCCGACTGGCAAAAGGCCAAGGGCAAGATCGGCAAGCTGACGAAGACCGGGCTTGGCGACGCGCTTGAGAAGGCCGAGGCGGCATTCAAGAAGATCGACCTTGGGGTGCTCGACCCGTCTTCCAACCCGCTCAAGAGCCTTGAGGAGCTCAACGATGCGGTGGACCGGGCCAAGAAGCACTATGCCGCGACCGTCATTCCGTTCTCGAAGGAGCTCGACAACGTCGTCAAGGCCGCCAAGGACGCCGAGGCCAAGCTGAAGAAGGCGCTGGGCGGGAAGGACGCCGCCAAGGCCGCGGCCGATGTCCAGAAGGAGGCCGAGGTGCTGCGCGTCAGCTGCAAAAGCCTCGATCTGGAAAGGGCGGTCGAAAAGGTGAAGGCCGACATCCAGAAGAAGAACGAGTTGGCTGCGAAGCATCTCAACGATTCGCTGAAGAAATTCGCAACCGGTGCCGCGACCTTCCTGCGCGCGCCCAGCAAGCAAAGCTGGGAGGCGAACATCAAGCAGCAGGGGCGGAGCGTCTCCAACTCCGTCGCGCAGTTGCAGGCCTATCGCGCCAAGTTCTGGAAGGACTTCGAGAAGTTCAAGGGCTTCGACCAGAACACGCTGGGCATTGATGCCGAGGACGAGGCAACTAACGAAAAGCGCGCCAAGATCGTGAAACTGGCGGTGATCCAGGTGAAGGCGATCGCGGCCTTCAAGGGCTGATCACGAGCAAGGGGGCACCTCCGCGTGGGGTGCCCCTTTACCTGTTCGACAGGATGCGTTGCAGGATGCTTGAGCGCGGCGCGGTAACGGTTTCCGCCCGTCCCCGCGTTTCGAGAACCGGCCGGTTGCCCGAGGTGCCCGGCCGCGCCTCGCGCAGGACGATGTAGATGCCCGAGGCGATGATGACCGCTGCACCGAGAACCGTCGGGCCGTCCAGGTGTTCGTTGAAAAGCGCGTAGCCGTAGCCCGTGGCCCAGAGGATCTGGGAATACTGCATCGGCGCGACGATGACGGCCTCGCCCTCCCGGTAGGCCAGGATCATCAGGAAGGCGCCGATCAGCCCAAAGACCGCGATGATCGACATCAGGCCCAGGTCCTCGATCGGCATCGGCACATAGACGAAGGGCAGCGCCGCCCCCATTACGAGGAAGTTTCCGACCATCGGGTAAAGCAGCAGCACGACCGAGCGTTCGTCCTTGCCGATCTTGCGCGCGATGACCGAGGCCGCCGCGCTCGTCAGGGCGGCAACCAGGGCAGCAAGATGGCCCAGCGACAGGTCCGCCTGCCCAGGCCTCAGCACGATCATCACCCCGACGAGGCCGGTGACGACGGCGGCCCAGCGGCGCAGGCGCACCTTTTCGCCCAGCATCGGAATCGCGAGGATCGTCACCAGCAGCGGCATCGAGAACAGGATCGCGTAGACCTGCGCCAGCGGCAGGTTTGAAAAGGCGTAGAAGGCCGAAACCCCGGTCACGATCGCGCAGGCCGTTCGCAGCATGACCCAGCCGGGATGACGCGCGCGCAGGCTCTCATGCCGGCGGTCGTTGAGCAGAATCACCGCGACGATGGGAAAACCGAGGAGCGAGCCGAAAAACAGAAGCTGCGCCGGCGAGTAGGTCGCGCCCAGGGCCTTCACGACGACATCGTGGGTCGCGAAGACCCCCATGGCGCCCAGCATGACGAGCGCGGCCCGCATGTTGTTTCCGCCCTGTGTGCTCATGGCTCCGATCCGTTACCGCTCACACCCTTTGGCCCGGTGCCGGGGTCTTTGCAAGCCTTGAAACGAGGACGGGGGGCGAAAACCGCCCCCCGTTCGCACCACGTCACGCGACCGTGTGGACCTGCTCAGAGGCTTGCGTCCAGCGCGGCGACGATCGCGTCGCCCATCTGGCTGGTGGTCACCGCAGTTTCGCCCGCGTTCTGCATCAGGTCGGCCGTCCGCACACCGTCCGCCAGAACCTTTTCGACCGCCTTTTCAAGCCGGTCGGCATCCTCGCCCCGGTCGAAGGAGTAGCGCAGCGCCATCGCGAAGGACAGGACGCAGGCGATCGGGTTGGCCTTGCCCTGGCCCGCGATGTCGGGGGCGGAGCCATGGACGGGCTCGTAAAGCGCCTTCGGGCGGCCGTTGGCCATCGGCGCGCCGAGGCTGGCCGAGGGCAGCATGCCCAGCGACCCCGTCAGCATCGCCGCGCAATCCGACAGCACGTCGCCGAACAGGTTGTCGGTCACGATCACGTCGAACTGCTTGGGCCAGCGGACAAGCTGCATCGCGCCGTTGTCGGCATACATGTGCGACAGCTCGACATCGGGGTATTCCTTGTCGTGCACTTCCTGCACCACGTCGCGCCACAGAATGCCCGATTCCATGACGTTGGCCTTCTCCATCGAGCAGACCTTGTTGCCGCGCCGCCGCGCCAGTTCGAAGGCCGAGCGCGCCACGCGGGCGATCTCGCTTTCGGTGTAGCGCTGGGTGTTGATGCCGACACGCTCGTTGCCTTCGGTGAAGATGCCGCGCGGCTCGCCGAAATAGACGCCCGAGGTCAGCTCGCGCACGATCATGATGTCGAGCCCGGCGATGATGTCCTTCTTGAGCGAGGAGAAATCGGCCAGCGCATCAAAACACTGGGCCGGGCGCAGGTTCGAATAAAGGTCCATTTCCTTGCGCAGGCGCAGAAGGCCGCGCTCCGGCTTCACCGAGAAGTCGAGCTTGTCGTATTTCGGCCCGCCGACGGCGCCCAGAAGGACCGCGTCGACCTCCTGCGCCTTGGCCATCGTCGCGTCGGCCAGGGGCACGCCGTGGACATCGTAGGCCGCGCCGCCCACCAGATCCTCGGACACGTCGAAGACCAGCCCGCGCTTGGCGCCGAACCAGTCGATGATCTTGCGGACCTCGGCCATGACTTCGGGGCCGATGCCGTCGCCCGGCAGGATAAGGAGGGAGGGGTTGGCCACTGGATGCTCTCCGGATCAGTCGTGAAAAAGGGTCCGGGTTGGCCTAGCCAAAGGCAAGGGCGCGGTCAAGCCGCCGCGCCTTTCACGCAGGTTGCAGTTCCGCCTGCACGCCGCGCTGGCCGCGCCGCCGCTTCTCGGCGATCATGCCGGCGATGCGGCCCATGGCGATGCCCCGCATCAGCAGCGAGGCGGGCAGGAACGCCCAGGCCGTCATCGCCCAGATCAGCGTCTGCGGGCTTTCGAGCGAGACCGGCTCGAACGAGCTTTCCGCGATCCGGATGCCGGCGGGGATGACGAAGGGCAGCAGAATCCCCACGACGATGTTGAAGCGCGCATCGCGTTGCAGGCGCCGCACGACATCGCCGCCGGTCGTGGGGTCGAAGGTCGGAAGGTTGACCCAGACGTTGAAGGAGCCCAGCCGCGCGGGCCAGTCGATAACGCGCAGCGAGATGATGAACACGATCAGCGTCACCAGCGACACGGTGTAGGCGATCCCCGCCGCGGTGCGGATCAGGATCATCTGGTAAAGGCTCATGTCGTCGGGCAGCATCAGCACGAACAGGCGCACGGGGCTGTAGGGGATGTCGATCAACTCTCCCAGCCGGTTGCCGACGACCTCGACGAAGAGGGTCAGCGCCGTCTGCTCATTCTGGCCGCGCACGATCGTGGTCAGCAGGAACACGGTCACGAAGAGCGACAGGAAACGCAGCCGGTTGAAGGGCGGGGCGTCCCGGAACTCCATGAGGCAGGGATAAATCGCGACATATTCGAAGAAGGTCAGCAGCGCGGCGAAGATTGCGACGAGGGCAACGATCTGAGTCGTGTCGCGGTGCACGCCGGGCAACATCAGCGATGGCATGGCGATGAGTCCCATCACCAGCACAGCGCGCGCCAAAGCGCCTGCGAACCGCGAGATCACTGCTCAGTTCCTCGATCTGGCCAGGAGCGATGCGATGCCGCCCCATTGTTCCAAACTTAGTCCCGCGTTTGTGGCGGGCTGCCTCATTCTTGACACATTTCTGCCCACATTCCGCACTCCGCACAATCGTCCGTTCAGATTAACGCGCGTAATGCGGCCTTTTCGTGTCCGAACTGGTGCGGCATTGCATCATTTTCCGCGCAGGAATCTGGTTCCGGGAAAACGAAAGGGCCGCCCGGCAAGGGGCGGCCCGAAACTTGCGGCAAGATCCGGTCGCGGATCAGACCCAGGGGCGCGACTGCGCGGCGGCCTTTTCGAAGCTGTCGATCGAGGCCGCTTTTTCCAGCGTCAGCCCGATGTCGTCGAGCCCGTTCAGCAGGCAATGCTTCTTGAACGGGTCGATCTCGAAGCCGAAGCTATGCCCGTCGGAGGTGGTGACGGTCTGCGCCTCCAGGTCCACGGTCATGCGTGCGTTGGCGCCCTTGCGGGCGTCGTCCATCAGCACCTCGACCGCTTCGGCCGGAAGCACGACCGGCAGGATGCCGTTCTTGAAGCAGTTGTTGTAGAAGATGTCGGCGAAGCTGGTGGAGATCACACAGCGGATGCCGAAATCCAGAAGCGCCCAGGGCGCGTGCTCGCGCGAGGAGCCGCAGCCGAAGTTGTCGCCCGCAACCAGGATCTGGGTGTCGCGATAGGCGGGCTGGTTCAGGACGAAATCCGGGATCTCCTGCCCGTCCTGAGTATAGCGCATCTCGTCGAACAGGTTCTTGCCCAGGCCCGTGCGGGCGATGGTCTTCAGAAACTGCTTCGGGATGATCATGTCGGTGTCGATGTTGACCAGCGGCATGGGCGCCGCGATGCCGGTCAGTTTGGTGAACTTGTCCATTACATCATCTCCCGGACGTCGGTGAGGTGGCCGGTGACCGCGGCGGCGGCGGCCATGGCGGGGCTCATCAGGTGGGTGCGACCGCCGCGGCCTTGGCGGCCCTCGAAGTTGCGGTTGGAGGTCGCGGCGCAGCGTTCGCCGGGCGAGAGCTGGTCGGGGTTCATGGCCAGGCACATGGAGCAGCCGGCAAGCCGCCATTCGAAGCCCGCGTCGATGAAGATCTGGGCCAGGCCCTCTTCCTCGGCTTGTGCACGCACGAGGCCGGAGCCCGGCACGACCATGGCGCGCATGCCGTCCTTGACCTTCTTGCCCTTCAGGATCGCGGCCGCGGCGCGCAGATCCTCGATTCGGCCGTTGGTGCAGGAGCCGATGAAGACCGTGTCGATCTGGATGTCGGTCAGCTTCATGCCCGGCGTCAGGCCCATGTAGTCAAGGCTGCGCTGCGCAGCACCAACCTTGCCGCCGGTGAAGCTTTCCGCCGCGGGCACGGTGCCGGTGATCGGCAGCACGTCCTCGGGGCTGGTGCCCCAGGTGACGACGGGGGCGATATCCTCGCCCCGGATGGTCACGACCTTGTCGAAATGCGCGCCCTCATCGGTGAAGAGCGTCTTCCACCAGTTGAGCGCGGCTTCCCATTGCGCGCCCTTCGGCGCGTGCGGGCGGCCCATGACGTAGTCGAAGGTCTTTTCGTCGGGCGCGATCAGGCCCGCGCGCGCGCCGCCCTCGATCGCCATGTTGCAGACCGTCATGCGGCCTTCCATCGACAGGTCGCGGATCGCCTCGCCGCAGTACTCGATCACATAGCCGGTGCCGCCGGCGGTGCCGGTCGCGCCGATGACCGACAGCGTGATGTCCTTGGCGGTGACGCCCGGACGCAGCTTGCCGGTAATCTCCACCTTCATGTTCTTGGATTTCTTCTGGATCAGCGTCTGGGTGGCGAGCACATGCTCCACCTCCGACGTGCCGATGCCGTGGGCAAGTGCCCCGAAGGCGCCGTGGGTCGCGGTATGGCTGTCGCCGCAGACAACGGTCATGCCGGGCAGGGTCCAGCCCTGCTCGGGACCAACGATGTGCACGATGCCCTGACGGATGTCGGACACGGGGTAGTAGTTGATCGCGAAGTCACGCGCGTTCTTGTCGAGCGCCTCGACCTGGATACGGCTCTCCTCGTTGTCGATGTGCTTGTCGCGGCCCGGGGTGGTGGGCACGTTGTGGTCGGGCACGGCGATCGTCTTTTCCGGCGCGCGCACCTTGCGGCCGGTCATGCGCAGGCCCTCGAAGGCCTGGGGGCTGGTCACTTCGTGAACGAGGTGACGGTCGATGTAGAGCAGGCAGGTGCCGTCAGCGTCTTCATGGGCGACGTGGGCATCCCAGATCTTGTCATAGAGTGTTTTCGGGCCGGACATGGCATTCTCTCATAGCGGAAAGGCAAAAGGGGGTGACGCGCGGAACGCGGGTCAGGCGCGCGCGAGGATCGAGACGGTGGACCCGTAGAAGCGCCAGGGCAGGCGGGCGCGGTCATCCATGTCGAAAAAGCGTTTCATGCCCGCTCAGATACTCCTTGCCCCCGTTTCCCGCAAGGGCGAAGGGGAAACCTTGTCGAGCCTGCGGGGCCTGTGCGATGCTTTTTCCCGAAGGGGAGGCGGATGGAAACAGAACTTCAGGCCTTCATCGAGGCCCTGATCGAGTTGCGCGACGGCGTCTTCATGTCGCTCCGCAATCTTCTGCTGCCCTCGCGGCTCAACCAGATGGTGATCCTGCTGGTCTGCGTCCTGGTTGCCTGGGCGCTTCGCCGCTGGGCCACCCCCCGGATCAATGACTGGCTGCGCAGCCGCGAGGGCTGGCCGAGATGGCGGCTGCGCGTCGCGGTAATCCTGCAACGGCGCCTGCAACTGATCTTCTTCGTGCTGCTGGCCTGGGGCGCGGACGTGGTGCTGTCGGCGATCACCACCTTCCCGTCGCGCCGCTACCTGGTGGCGCTGGTCGCGACGATCGCGACGGCCCTGCTGGCCGTCAGCCTCGCGGCCCGGCTGATCCGCTCGCCCTTCCTGCGGCGCCTCGCGACCTGGGGGCTTTGGGCCTATGTGGTGATCTATTTCCTCGGCCTGTCGGACGGGTTTTCCGACTTCCTCGACCGGGTATCGGTCGAGTTCGGGGATTTCCGTCTGTCGATGCTGTCGGTGCTGAAGGCCATGGCCGTCACCGGTATCCTGTTTCTGGGGGCACGCACTCTGGCCGAGCAGGCGCAGAACCGGATCGAGGGCAACCGCGAGATCTCGCCCTCCATGCAGGTGCTGGCGATCAAGTTCCTGCAGATCCTGCTTTACGGCGCGGCGGTCTTCATCGGCTTGAAGGCCGTGGGCTTCGATCTGACGGGCCTTGCGGTCCTGTCCGGGGCCATCGGCGTCGGCCTGGGCTTTGGCCTGCAGAAGGTGGTGTCGAATCTGGTCTCGGGGGTCATCATCCTTCTGGACAAGTCGGTGAAGCCGGGGGATGTGATCTCGCTCGGCGAGACCTTCGGCTGGATCGAGCGGCTGGGCGCCCGCTATGTCAGCGTCGTCACGCGCGAGGGCAAGGAATACCTGATCCCGAACGAGGACCTGATCACCGGGCAGGTGGTGAACTGGTCCCATTCCAACGATTTCGTGCGGATCGACCTGAGTTTTGGTACCTCCTATGGCGACGACCCGCATCTTGTCCGCAAGCTCGCGGTCGAGGCGGCGAAGTCCGTGCCGCGTGTCCTCCAGGATCGGCCGGCGGTCTGCCACATCACCGGCTTCGGCGACAACTCGGTCGATTATGTGCTGCGATTCTGGATCACGGACCCGGTGCAGGGCCTGATGAACGTGCGGGGCGCGGTCTTCCTTGCCCTTTGGGATAGGTTCAAGGAAAACGGCATTTCCATCCCCTTCCCGCAGCGGGAGGTCCGGTTGCTTGCCGATCCGCCGGCGGCCGAAAGGCCGGAAAGCTGAGCTGCGCGGCCCCGGCGTCCGGGCCTTCGCCCCATGTCGTTGCGGCAACCGGGTGACAACCTTGTGCAGATCGGCCGCGTGTCATTGAGATTTCACCTTGCAGATGCTAATTTTTAAGTATGGCCCGGCGCCGGGGTTTTTCACAGGCGCGCAACCCAGGAGGACGATGTCCTGTTTTCCGAAGTGCCGGCAGCCGGCGGTATGGCTGCGGGGGCGGTGCCGATGACGGCGATGCCCGCAGAAGTTTCCAGCGACGAGTTGCTCGCCCGGATTCTCGCTTCCCTCGATGACGACAAGGCCGAGGACGTGGTGACGATCGATCTCCGCGGACGGTCGAGCGTTGCCGATTACATGGTCATCTGTTCGGGCCGGTCGTCGCGTCAGGTCGGCGCCATCGCCGAGAAGCTGACCGAGCGGCTCAAGGAAGAGTTCGGCCGGTTCTGCCGGGTCGAGGGCAAGGAGCAGGGCGATTGGGTCCTGATCGACGCCGCCGACGTGATCGTCCATGTCTTCCGTCCCGAGGTGCGGGAGTTCTACCAGCTCGAGAAGATGTGGATGCCGACCGGAACCGGGTTCACGACCCGCCAGGCCTGATGCGGCTGCATCTTTGCGCTGTCGGCCGCCTCAGGGCGGGGCCGGAGCGCGACCTTGTCGATGACTACCTCAAGCGTTTCGACCGGACGGGGCGGCCCCTTGGGCTTGGCCCCGTGTCCGAGCACGAGGTCGAGGACAAGAAGGGCGGCGGCATGGCGGCGGAGGGCGCGCTTCTGGCGCGGGCCATCCCGCAGGGTGCCGTCCTTGCCATTCTTGACGAGCGCGGACAGACCGTCAGCTCGCCGGAATTCGCCGACAGGCTCGCGGGCTGGCGGGACGGGGGGCGGCAGGACGTGGCCTTCGTGATCGGCGGTGCCGACGGCATCGCGCCGGACCTGCGCGCGCGGGCGGATTTCGCGCTTTCCTTCGGCAAGATGGTCTGGCCGCATATGCTGGTGCGCGTGATGCTGGCCGAACAGCTTTACCGGGCCGCGACGATCCTTGCGGGCGCGCCCTACCACCGCGTCTGACGCGCGGCGCTTGTTGCCCCGCGCCGCCAACGGGCCTAGAAGATGCGCACGACTGACAGGGAGCCCGCCATGACACCTCCGAAGCCCGTGGTGCTTTGCATTCTCGACGGTTGGGGCCTGCGTGCCGAGCGGACGGCCAATGCCGTGGCGCTGGCGCGAAAGCCCGCCTTCGACCGGATCATGGCGACCTGCCCGCATGCGCAGCTTGTGACCCACGGGCCCGATGTCGGCCTGCCCTCGGGTCAGATGGGCAATTCCGAGGTCGGGCACACCAACATCGGCGCCGGGCGCGTCGTGGCGATGGACCTTGGTCAGATCGACCTCGCGATCGAGGATCGCAGCTTCTTCGGCAATACCGCGATCACTGGCTTCGTGCAGACGCTCAAGGCCTCGGGCGGGACGGCGCATCTGATGGGCGTGATCTCGGACGGGGGGGTGCATGGTCACATCGACCACGTCATCGCGGCCTGCGAGGCGGTGGCCGCCGCCGGTGTTCCGGTGGCGCTGCATGCGGTCACCGACGGGCGCGATGTCGCGCCGTCCTCCGCGGACGGGTTCGTGGAGGATCTGACGCGGCGGCTGCCCGTGGGCGTTCGCGTGGCGAGCGTCACCGGGCGCTATTTCGCCATGGACCGCGACAACCGCTGGGATCGGGTCGAACGCGCCTATCGCGCCATGGTGGGCGCCGAGGGGCTGGGCGCCGCATCGCCCGCAGGCGCTGTCGCCGCAGCCTATGAGAGGGGTGAAACGGATGAGTTCATCCAGCCGACGGTGATCGGCGACTACGCGGGTGCCAAGGACGGGGACGGCTTCTTCTGCCTCAACTTTCGCGCCGACCGCGCGCGGGAAATCCTGCTCGCGGTGGGGGAGGATGACTTCACCGGGTTCGAACGGGGCAAGCGACCGCACTGGGCGGCCCTTCTGGGTATGGTGGACTATTCGAAGACCCACGACGCCTTCATGGCCGCGGCCTATCCCAAGCGCCCGGTGGTCAACACGCTGGGCGCCTGGGTCGCGGCGCGGGGCCTGCGCCAGTTCCGCCTGGCAGAGACCGAGAAATACCCCCATGTGACCTTCTTCCTCAACGGCGGGAAGGAGGCCCCGGAGACGGGCGAGGATCGCCACATGGCGCCGTCGCCCAAGGTCGCGACCTACGACCTCCAGCCAGAGATGTCCGAGCCCGAGGTGGCCGACAAGCTCGTCGAGGCGATCGGCGCGGGCTACGACCTGATCGTCGTGAACTTCGCCAACCCGGACATGGTTGGCCATACCGGCATCCTCGAGGCCGCGATCGAGGCCGTCGAGGCGGTGGATGGCGGGTTGGGCAAGGCGCTGGACGCGCTGGAGCGCGCGGGCGGCGCGATGATCGTGACCGCCGACCATGGCAACTGCGAAACCATGATCGACCCGGTGACCGGCGGTCCGCATACGGCCCATACCACCAACCCGGTGCCGGTGATCCTGGTCGGCGGCCCGGCGGGCGCGCGGCTCCGGAACGGGCGGCTGGCCGATCTGGCGCCGACGGTCCTTGACCTGATGGGGCTGCCGCTGCCGCCGGAGATGACGGGACGGACGCTGATCGAAAGATGATGCGCGCCGCCAGGGTTCTTGCCGCCGCCAGTCTTCTGGCCTTTCCCGCCGGGGCGCAGACGCCTGCGCAAACCGCCACGCAATCGGCCGAACAGGCGGCGGCCGATCTTCGCGCCGCGATCGAGACGCTCGACAAGGCGGATGGCGCGCGCAACCGCATCGCCGCGCTGACCCAGACCATCCGGGCTTACGAACTTGGCCTCGGCGCGCTGCGCGAGGGGCTGCGCAGCTCCGCTCTGAAGGAAGGCGAGATCCGCGCCCGGTTCGACGCGCGGCGGGACACGATCGGCCAGCTTCTGGCCGCGATGGCCGCGATGGAGGCCGCGCCGGGTCCCCTGGTCCTCTTGCATCCCGACGGGCCGGAGGCCGCCGCGCGCAGCGGCATGATCCTGGCCTCGGTCCAGCCCGCGCTTGAGGCAGAGGCGGCGCGGCTCAGGGGCGATCTTCAGGAAATCGCCCGGATGCGGGCGCTTCAGGACAGCGCGCTTGCAGCCCTGCAGGAGGGGCTTGCCGCCGCGCAGGCGTCGCGCACCGCGCTCAGCCAGGCGGTGCAGGACCGCACCGACCTGCCGCAGCGCTTCCTTGAGGACCCCGAGGAGTTGCGGGCGCTTGTCGAGAATGCCGAAACGCTGGAGGGCTTCGCGCGCGGCGTGGCGCGGCTTCAGTCCGATGTCGGCCCGCCGATGGAGGACTTCGAGGGGGCGAAGGGCACGCTGCCTCTGCCGGTGGTGGGAACCCTTCTGCGTCGCGCGGGCGAGGCCGACGCCGCCGGGATCGTCCGGCCCGGCGTCCTGATCGCGACCCGGCCCGCGGCCCTGGTCACGACGCCCTGGCTCGCGACGATCCGCTACCGCGGCCCGCTGCTCGACTACAAGAATGTGATGATCCTTGAGCCCGCATCCGGTTATCTTCTGGTTCTGGCGGGACTCGCGACCGTCTACGGCGAGACGGGCGACGTGCTGGACGCAGGCGCGCCGGTCGGCCTCATGGGCGGGGAAGAGGCGGCCCTTTCGGAAGGGGCTGGCGCAGAGCGGACGGAAACGCTCTATATAGAGGTAAGACAGGATGCGGAGCCGATCGACCCCGCGCCGTGGTTCGAGCAATTGAGGGAAGAGTAGCCGATGAGGAAATATCTGTTGGCCGTCGTGGGCGGCACGCTGGCGGGGGCGCTCTTCACGACGCAGGTGGCCGGGCCTCTCCTCGCGCAGGAAGCCGACAAGGGCGCGTCCGTCTACCAGCAGCTCGATCTGTTCGGCGACATCTTCGAACGCATCCGCTCCCAATATGTCGAGGAGGTCGATCCTGGCGAGCTGGTGGAGGCTGCCATCAACGGCATGCTGACCTCTCTCGATCCGCATTCGAACTACCTTCCTCCCGATGCGTTCAGCGACATGCGGGTCCAGACCCGGGGTGAATTCGGCGGCCTCGGCATCGAGGTCACGCAGGAGGAAGGCTTCATCAAGGTGGTCTCGCCCATGGACGGCACCCCGGCGTATGAGGCGGGCATCCACGCGGGCGACTACATCACCCATGTGGACGGCGAAAGCGTTCTGGGCCTGACGCTTGACGAGGCGGTCGACATGATGCGCGGCCCGGTCGGGTCCGAGATCGTCATCACCGTGGTGCGCAAGGACGTGGACGAGCCCTTCGACGTCTCCATCATCCGCGACACGATCAAGCTGACCGCCGCCAAGGCGCGGCTTGAGGGCGACACGGTGGTGATCCGGGTGACCACCTTCAACGACCAGACCTATGCCAACCTTGAGGAAGGGCTGAAGAAATCGGTCGCCGAAGCCGGCGGGATCGACAAGGTCAACGGCTTCGTCATCGACCTGCGCAACAACCCCGGCGGGCTTCTGACCCAGGCGATCGAGGTTTCGGACGCCTTCCTCGACAAGGGGGAGATCGTGTCCACCCGCGGCCGCGACCCCGAGGACAGCGAACGCTTCAACGCCGAGCCGGGCGATCTGGCCGAGGGCAAGCCCATCGTTGTGCTGATCAACGGCGGCTCTGCCTCCGCTTCCGAGATCGTGACCGGCGCCCTTCAGGACCATCACCGGGCCATCGTCGTCGGCACCAAGAGCTTCGGCAAGGGTTCGGTCCAGACGATCATCCCGCTGCGCGGCAACGGCGCGATGCGGCTGACGACGGCGCGCTACTACACGCCCTCCGGCCGCTCGATCCAAGCGCTGGGTATCGCGCCCGACATTCTGGTCGAGCAGCCCAAGGTCGCGCCGCCGAGCGAGGAAGAGGACGGCAGCGCCGCCGCCCGCGACCGGACCGAGGCCAGCCTGCGCGGCAGCCTGACCAACGACTCCGTGACCGAGGATGAAAAGCGCGTCCTGGAAGAAGAACAGGCCCGCGCCGAGGAGGCCGCGAAGCTTCGCCAGGAGGACTACCAGCTGGCCTATGCCATCGACATCCTCAAGGGCCTTTCGGCTATCGCCGAGGCGAACTAGGCCGTGCAAGCCGGGGATCTGCCCTATCGTCCCTGCGTGGGCGTCATGCTGATCGACGACGCGGGCCGGATCTTCGCCGGCCAGCGTTTCGACAGCCCCGTTGCCGCGTGGCAAATGCCGCAAGGCGGGATCGACGAAGGCGAAAAGCCGCGAAAGGCCGCGCTGCGTGAACTGGGCGAGGAAACTGGGATCGCGCCGGAGCTTGTGGAATTCCTTGCCAAATCGGCGGACTGGCTGACCTACGACCTGCCACCGGAGCTTCTGGGCCGGGTCTGGGGCGGCAAGTTCCGCGGCCAGAAGCAGCGCTGGTTCCTGTTTCGCTATCTGGGCCGGGACGATCAGATCGACATCGCGACCGAACACCCCGAGTTTTCCGAATGGCGCTGGGTGACGGCGGAGGAGATGATCGCCGCCATCGTGCCCTTCAAACGCGATGTCTACGAGCGAGTCGTTTCCGAGTTTCGCGCCTGGCTCGCCTGACGCCCCGGAACGAGCGATTGGCGAGCGGCCCCCCGTCCAGTCGCCGTAAGGTGGAAGCCTGGCGGCTTCGGGGCTGAATATTTGGTGCGACCCGCCGGGCGGGACACCGGAATCGGCCCGTTCGGTGGTATCATTGCCCCGCGTGGCCGTGGTGCTGCCGCGGCCCGAAAGGGAGGGACCCATGAAAGGACATGTGATACTCGGCGCCGCTCTGGCCGCCGCCTGGCTGCCCGTGATCGCGTCGGCAGACGACTACGACCTCGATACGCTCCGGGCGGCCACCGAGAAATATAAGGACGTGAATGTCGCGCTGGCCGAAGGGTTTATTCAGGACCCCTCGGGCCACTGCGTCAGCGCCGCCGCCGAAGGGCTGCCGGCCGAATGGGGCGCGATGGGCATCCATTACCTGCGGCCCGACCTGCTGGAGATCGCGCAGGGCGGTGAGCGCGTCGACGGCGGCAGCACCTACACCGACTTCATGGCCCCGGCGATCCTGATTTATGAACCGCAGGAAGACGGGACACTGGAACTGGTAGGGATCGAGAACCTGGTCTTCGAGAAGGCCTGGACGGAGGCCGGAAACAGCGCCGGGCCGATGTTCAACGGCCGGATGTGGGACCACATGGCCGACGATGCCGGGACCGATGCCGACGAGGCGCACGGGTTCATGCCGCACTACGACAAGCATGTCTGGCTGTTCAGGGAAAATCCGAATGGTGTGGACGTGCCCTTCAACCCGAACGTGACCTGCGAGCACCAGCACGGCTGAGCCGCATCAGCCCTCGGCGTGGAAGAAGTCGTAGACGGTCTGCGCGACCTTTTCCGAGATCCCCTCGACGGCCTTGAGGTCGTCGAGGCCGGCGCGGCTGACCGCCTTGGCCGACCCGAAATGCTGCAGGAGCGCGCGCTTGCGCGTGGCCCCGATGCCCGGCACCTCGTCCAGGGGGGTCGCGCC
The DNA here is from genome assembly GCF_025751575.1 of Albidovulum sediminicola. Classification (GTDB taxonomy): domain Bacteria; phylum Pseudomonadota; class Alphaproteobacteria; order Rhodobacterales; family Rhodobacteraceae; genus Albidovulum; species Albidovulum sediminicola. Next base: position 308,638 of record NZ_JAOWLA010000001.1, read on the forward strand.
GACGGCCTTGGCGCGTTTCGCCCGGTGGGCGCCGATGGCCCAGCGATGCGCCTCATCCCTGAGTCGCTGGATGAAGTAGAGCACGGGTGAATTGTGCGGCAGCGCGAAGGGGCGCTTGCCGGGGCGGTGGAACTCTTCCTTGCCCGCGTCGCGGTCCACGCCCTTGGCGACGCCCAGCATTGGCACGTCCTCCACCCCCAGTTCCTCCATGATCTCGCGCACGGCGGAGACCTGCCCCGCCCCGCCGTCGATCAGGATCAGGTCGGGCCAGGCCGGGGTTTCCCGGTCCGGGTCCTCCTTCAACAGGCGCTGGAAACGGCGTGTCAGGACCTCCTTCATCATGCCGAAGTCATCGCCTGGGGTCAGTTCGGTCCCCTTGATGTTGAACTTGCGGTACTGGCCCTTGTCGAAGCCCTCCGGTCCCGCGACGATCATGCCGCCGACCGCGTTGGTGCCCTGGATGTGGGAGTTGTCGTAGACCTCGATCCGGCGCGGCGGACCGTCCAGCTCGAACGCTTCCGCCAACCCGTCGAGCAGCTTCGACTGCGCGGCACTTTCGCTCATCTTGCGGCCAAGGCTCTCGCGGGCGTTGCGGGCGGCGTTTTCCACAAGCTCCGCCTTTTCGCCCCGCTGGGGAACGGCAAGCTCGACCCTGCGCCCGGCGCGGTCGCTGAGCAGTTCCGTCATCAGGTCCGCATCCTCGATCGGATGGGAAAGCAGGATCAGCCGCGGCGGCTCCTTGTCGGCGTAGAACTGGCCCAGGAAGGCCTCCAGCACCTCGGCCTCCTCGGCGCCCGATCCGGTCTTGGGGTAGAAGTCGCGGTTGCCCCAGCTCTGGTTGGCACGGATGAAGAAGACCTGGACGCAGGCCTGCCCGCCTTCCATGTGCAGCGCGACGATATCGGCCTCGGGCACGCCACGGGGGTTGATCCCCTGCGAGGACTGCACCTGCGTCAGCGCACGGATGCGGTCGCGCAGCGCGGCGGCACGCTCGAACTCCATCGCCTCGGCGGCGGCCGACATCTCTTCGGCCAGCTTCGCCTGCACCTGGGTGGTCTTGCCCTGGAGGAAGCGTTCCGCGTCGGTGACAAGGGAGGCATAATCCGCCGTGCTGATACGCCCCACGCAAGGCGCGGCGCAGCGCTTGATCTGGTAAAGCAGGCACGGGCGCGTGCGGCTGGCGAACATCGCGTCCGAGCAGTTGCGCAAGAGGAACACCTTCTGCAACTGGTTCAGCGTCCGGTTCACCGCGCCCGCACTGGCGAAGGGGCCATAGTAGCTGCCCTTTTCCTTCTTCGCGCCGCGATGCTTCTTGATCTGCGCGAACTCGGTTTCCTTGGAGACTAGGATGTTGGGGAATGACTTGTCGTCCCGCAGCAGCACGTTGAAATAGGGCTTGAGCTGCTTGATCAGGTTCTGTTCCAGCAGCAGCGCCTCGGTCTCCGTCCGCGTGGTCAGGAACATCATCGAGGCGGTCGCATGGATCATCCGCGCGATCCGTGCCGAATGGCCCGCGGGACGGGCATAGTTCGACACCCGCGCCTTGAGATTGCGGGCCTTGCCGACGTAAAGCACCCGACCCTCGGCATCCAGCATCCGGTAGACCCCCGGCTGCGCCGTCAGGGTCTTGAGGTAGGACTGGATGACCGCGTGGCCCGTCGCGGGCGGCTGCTGGGTCTGGCTCTGGTCGTCGGTCATGGGGCAGATGATTCCGCGTGGCTGCTGCAATGTTAAGCGCTGGGGCGCAAGAGGAAACCTGTCCACGGATTCTGTGGATAACTCTGGTGATAATAATCCGGCACCCCGAAATTCTCCTTAGTTTGTGACCCGTTCTCCGGTTTGCCTAATTTTTAGGCGCAATCGTAAGTATTTGAAATTGATATGTAAAATTCTTAACGCCATGCAAAGGCCTGAAACTATTGGGAGAATCTTGACAGTTTTGTGACTGCCGACCCAAGAGTGCACAAGTCAAGGGTGCGCACCGCCACACCCCCGGGTTTTTTTAGCCGATTCCGCGAATATCGGGCGTCTTCCAGCCCAGGTGCTGGCCGCCATCGACACACAGAAGCTGGCCCGTCACCGCGGGCGCGTCGAGGAAATAGCCAAGTGCTGCGCAGATGTCGTCGGGGTTCGCGCCCCGCTCCAGCACCGAGGCCGCGCGCTGGCCCTCGAACTGTGCCTGGGGCTGGTTTTCGCCCTTCAGGGTCGAGCCGGGGCCGATGGCGTTGACGCGGATGTCGGGCGCCAGCGCCCGCGCCGCGGTCTGGGTAAAGGCCCAGAGGCCCATCTTGGCGATGGTGTAGCTCATGAACTCGGGCGTCAGCTTGCGGACCCTCTGGTCAACCATGTTGACGACCAGCGCCTCGGCCCGCCGGCCGCCGGGGCCTTCGGTCGCGCGCGGGGCCTGCGCCGCGAAGTGCTGGGTCAGCACGAAGGGCGCGCGCAGGTTCGATTCCATGTGCCGGTCCCAGCTTTGGCGGCTGGCGGATCGGATGTTGTCGTATTCGAAGATCGAGGCGTTGTTGATAAGCACGGTCAACTCGCCCCCCAATGCGGCGGCGGCCTGGGCGATCAGGGTTTCGGTCTGCGCCTCGTCCAGAAGGTCGGCCTGCAGGGTTACGGCACGCACCCCATAGGCCCGCGCCTCCTCCGCCGTGGCCTCGGCCGCCTCGGCCGAGCTGGCGTAATGGATCGCCACATCCAGCCCGCGGCAGGCAAGGTATAGCGCCATGTCGCGCCCCAGCCGCTTTGCCCCGCCGGTGACAAGCGCGCGTCCCAGCACAACGGTCATGACGCATCCTTTCCGCAGTCGCATCCGCCCTTGCCGACGATCGGGCGCCCGCAGGACCGGCAGCGCCGCATCCCGGTCTTGCGCGACCCGATGCCCGGCACCCGGAGCCGTCCGAACAGCGCGAGCACCGCCATCACGATCAGGAACAGTGTGACGACCTTGACCATGGCTACAACCCGTAGCGCGCCCAAAGCGCGCGCTCCTCCGCCTCTTCCAGCACCGATCCGACGAGCCTGCCGGTCAGCCGCTGGAAGAACGGCCGCCTGGTGCCGTAGGGGATCAGCTTGACCTTGTCGCCGTAAAGCGCCTTGAGCTTCGGGACCGCGTGGGCGATCCCGTCGGCCAAGCCCACGTCGACCGCGCCCTGACCCACCCAGACGTCGCCCGTGAACAGATCGCGCCCGGGGTCCAGGCGGGCGCCACGGCGGCTGCTGACCTGGGTTTTGAACGCCTCATGCACGGGGGAAAGGATTGCCTGCAGGCGCTCCACATCCTCGGGCTTTTCCGGTCGGAACGGATCGAGGAAGCTCTTCGAGGCGCCGGCGGTATGGACGCGCCGCTCGATCCCGTGGCGGGCCAGGAACTCCGGGAAGCCGAAGCCCGAAGAGATCACGCCGATCGAGCCGGTGACGGAATTCGCGTCCAGCCAGATATCGTCGGCCGCCGTCGCCAACCAGTAACCGCCCGAGGCCGCGACATCCTCCACGAAGGCGTGGACGGGGATCTTGCGGTCTTCCGCAAGGCGGCGGATGCGGGCGGCGATCAGGGCCGACTGTACCGGCGAGCCGCCGGGCGAGTTGATGACCAGCGCCACCGCCTTCGGCTTGCCGCGGCGGAACGCGCGTTCGATGATCGGGGCCAGCGCGTGATCGGACAGACCGCCGCGCGGGCCTGCGGCGATCACACCCTGAAGCCGGAGGACGGCGACACGCGGCTTGGCGCGGAAAAGGTCGCGAATGGATCTCATGAGATGCGATGTAGACCTTCGCGGCCGCCGGAACAATGGAAAGCCGGCGCAAAGGCCCCTGCCCACCACCGTTTTCCCCTGTGGGACAGATCTGCTCAGCCGATCACGCGCACCCTCAGCGGGCGGCCGTCGAAGATCGTCTCCATCGAGAAGTGGCCGGTCACGGTTTCAAGGTCGCCGACCGTGATCAGCTGCTGATAGACCGTGTCATACCCGGCCATCGAGGTCGTCACGACCTTGAGGAAATAATCCCACTCCCCCCCGATACGGTGGAATGAGGCGATCTCGGGGATGGATTCGACCTTGGCGCGGAAGCGGGCCGACCAGTCGGGCGAATGGTTCCGCGTCTTGACGAAGACCATGACGGTCAGGTCCAGCCCCAGCGCCCGCGCGTCGAGCCGGGCTGTTGCGCCGCGGATGATGCCCGCCTGCGTCAGGCGCTGCATCCGCCGCCAGCAGGCGTTCTGCGACAGGCCCACACGCTCCGCCACCTCGCGCTGGGACAAGCTGCCATCGGCCTGGATGCAGTTCAGGATGGATTGGTCGATTGCGTCGATTTTCATGGCTATTAAGGTCAAATGACCCAATAATTGAGAATTCGGATATCAAATATGTGATGAATTGGCGGTTGAGTGCAACGATTATCTCCTCCAGACAGGAGAACGCCATGACCATGACCGCTTTCGACCGCTTCCGCGCCAGCCTCGGGTCCGACAATGTGCCCGGGCGCATCCATGATGGCGTGATCGGCAAGGACGCCGTGATCGACGGGCCTTTCGGTCCCAAGCCCATGCTTTATGCCGATTACGTCGCCTCCGGCCGTGCGCTGCGGCAGGTTGAAACCTTCGTGATGGAGGAGGTTCTGCCCTGGTATTCGAACAGCCATACCGAGGCGTCGCATTGCGGTGGCGTCATGACCCGGCTGCGGCGCGAGGCGCGGTCGGTCATCCGCGCGCTCTGCGGGGCGGGGGAGGAAACGGCGGTGATCTTCACCGGTTCGGGGGCGACCGCGGGGCTGAACCGGCTGGTGCATCTGCTGGGGCTCGACACGGCGGTCCGGCGCGGCGACCGTCCGGTCGTCATCATCGGCCCTTATGAGCATCATTCCAACATCCTGCCCTGGCGCGAAAGCGGCGCCGAGGTGGTCGAGATCCCGGAGGATGCCCGGGGCGGCCCCGATCGCCAGGCGCTGGCGCGGGCACTTGCGGCCGCTGCAGGCCGCAGCTTGGTCATCGGCAGCTTTTCCGCAGCCTCGAACGTCACCGGCATCCTCACCGATGTCGAGGGTATAACCCGGCAGCTGAAGGCGGCCGGCGCGCGAGCGGTCTGGGACTACGCGGGCGGCGGTCCCTACCTGCCGATCCGCATGGCGCCCGCCCCCGACGCCGAGATCGATGCCATCGTCACCTCCCCCCACAAGTTCGTGGGCGGGCCTGCGGCCTCAGGCCTCCTCCTGCTCCGCCGTTCGGCTGTGGCGGCCGACATCCCCACCTTTCCGGGCGGCGGCACGGTCCGCTTCGTTTCGCCCGAGGCCCATGATTACGCCGCAAACGTCGAGGCGCGGGAGGAAGCCGGGACGCCGAACGTCGTGGGCGATATCCGCGCCGCGCTGGCGTTCATCGTCAAGGATGCGATCGGACAGCGCTTCATCGACGCGCGCAACGCCGAACTGAGGGATCGCGCGCTGGCGGCCTGGGGGGCCTGTGACCGGATCGAGATCCTCGGCAACCTTGAGGTCGCGCGGCTTCCGATCCTCTCCTTCCGCATCCGCGACGGGCAGGGCGGCTATTTGCACCAGCAGCTTGCCACGCGGATGCTTTCGGACCTTCACGGCATACAGGCCCGCGGCGGCTGCGCCTGCGCGGGGCCCTATGTCCACCGCCTTCTGGGGATCTGTGCGGAGGAATCCCGCGCCCTGCGCGCCGCGATCCTGTCGGGGCAGGAGATGCTGAAGCCGGGCTTCGTCCGCCTGAATTTCAGCTATCTCTTTTCCGATGAGGAGGCCGACCGCGTGATCGCTGCCGTGATTGATCTGGCGCGGAACGCGGACCGGCTGCGCCCGGCCTATGACTTCGACGCATCGACGGCGATCTTCACCCCGCGCGCGACTTCGACCGCTCAGGCCCCGCGGCCCTGACGCAGGTCGCGCGGGGTCGTGCCGAACTCCGCCGAGAAGGCCCGCGTCATCGCCGAGGCGTCCTTGTATCCGCAACGCAACGCGATCTCGGAGACCGGATAGGTCGATTGCTCGACATAGCGCCGCGCCGCGGACAGTCGCAGGCTGCGGTAGACGCTGCGCGGCCCGGCGCCGAGTTCGGCGGCAAAGCGCCCTTCCAGGTCGCGCAGGCCGAGGCCCAGGCGGCGCGCGACCTCGGGCAGGGGCAGCGGGTCCTCGATATGGCGGCGCATCAGGGCGATGGCCGATTCCACCATGCGCCCGCGCGGCCTGCGGCGCAGCGGCTCTTCCGGGCGCTCGATATCCGCCGACATGAACAGCGCCGAAACCTCCAGCCGCATCCCCTCGCCCAGCAGGTCGCCGACGAGCCGCGTGGTCAGGTCGAAGGCCGTCATCGCCCCGCCGGAGGACATCAGCGTGCCGTCGATCACATACCGCCGATGCTCAACCTCGACCTCGGGGAAGGTTTCGGCGAAGGCGTCGATCTCGTCCCAGTGGATGGTCGCGCGCCGCCCCTTCAGTAGCCCGGCGCGCGCCAGGAGCCAGCTTCCCATGTCCATCGCGGCGATGGCGCCATGGCGGCTGGCGGCCTCCCGCAGGGCCGAAAGGCAGCGTGGTGTCGCATGGGCGCGCGCGTCATAGCTCGGCATGACGAACAGCACGTCGGCGCGCCCGGCTTCGGCCAGCGCCGCATGCGGCAGGACCGGCAGACCGGAGGAAGAGGTGACGCTCGACCCGTCCAGCGTCACGAACTGCCACTCGAAGACTTGCCGCCGCGCGATCGTGTTCGCGGCGCGCAGCGGTTCGACCACATTGGCCAGGCAATGCATCGAAAACCGTTCGAAGAGCCAGAGCAGAACCCGCTGGGTCCGGGTCGTGTTTTTTGTCCAGATCGGCATGATCAATATCATAATCTGCACGAAAATGGCCCGCAATCCCTGATAGCGATGGGCCCAGCACCCCATCCCGGAAGGACCTCCCATGCATTTCGGCCTGACCGAAGAACAGCAGATGATCGTCGATACCACGCGTGCCTTCGTGGAGAATGAGCTCTACCCGCACGAGATGACGGTCGAGCGGACCGGCCACCTGCCGATGGAACTGATCAAGGAGATCCAGGCCAAGGCGATGGCTGCGGGGCTTTATGCCGCCAACATGCCCGAAGAGGTGGGTGGCGCGGGGCTCGATACGCTCACCTGGCTGCTTTACGAAAAGGAACTGGGCCGGGCGAACTACGCGCTCCACTGGACCTGCGTGGCGCGCCCCTCGAACATCCTTCTGGCGGGCAACGACGAACAGCGGGAGCAGTACCTCTATCCCTGTATCCGGGGGGAAACCTGGGACTGCCTGGCGATGACCGAGCCCGGCGCGGGATCCGACCTGCGCGGCATGAAGGCCTCTGCCCGGCAGGACGGCGACGACTGGATCCTGAACGGCACCAAGCATTTCATCAGCCACGCCGACATCGCGGGCTTCTCGATCGTCTTCATGGCGACCGGAGAGGAAATGACCCCGCGCGGGCCCAAGAAGAAGATCACCGCCTTCTTCGTCGACAAGGGCACCAAGGGTTTCACGGTGCGCGATGGCTACCGCAACGTTTCCCACCGCGGCTACACCAATGCGGTACTTGAGTTCGACGACTGCCGCCTCAACAAGCGCCAGATCCTGGGCGAGGTGCACAAGGGGTTTGAGGTCGCCAACAGCTGGCTTGGCGCCACTCGGCTCCAGGTCGCCTCGACCTGCCTCGGCCGCGCCGAGCGGGCGCTGGGGCACGCGGTTTCCTATGCGGCCGAACGCGAACAGTTCGGCCAGAAGATCGGCAAGTTCCAGGGCATATCGTTCAAGCTCGCCGACATGGCAATGGAACTGAAGGCCGCGGAACTGCTGACGCGGGAAGCCGCCTGGAAATACGATCAAGGCACCGTGACCGAGTCCGATATGTCGATGGCCAAGCTGAAGGCGACCGAGGTCCTGGCGCATATCGCGGACGAGGCGATCCAGATCCATGGCGGCATGGGCCTCATGGATGAATTGCCCCTTGAGCGGATCTGGCGCGACGCGCGCGTCGAGCGGATCTGGGAAGGCACCTCCGAGATTCAGCGCCATATCATCAGCCGGGAACTGCTGCGTCCCTTCGGCGCCTGACGCGGGGGGCTGTCTGCCCCCCGGCTCCGGGCAAGCCCGGAGCTCCCCCCGAGGATACTTGAAAAAAGAAGAAGCAAGAAAATGTTAATCTACATGGCGCATCCTGAGAGCACGGTACAGGCGGGGACGCCGATGACCGTAAAAGGAGAAGGCGCTCCGTTCCTGTCGGGGCGGAGCGTTTCTGCTTTCTTCTTTTCGAAAATATCCCGGGGGTCCGGGGGCAGAGCCCCCGGCGTCTGCCCAGGGGCGGGGGGCCGGGCATGAGGCGGGATCTGTCGCGGCTTCTGCGTCCGCGCCATATCGCTGTCCTGGGTGCTGGCTGGGCGGTGAACGTCATCGATCAGTGCCGCAAGATGGGGTTCGAGGGGCCGGTCTGGCCGATACACCCGACCAAGGCGGAAATCGGCGGGCTCAGGGCCTATCCCTCCATCGCCGAGCTACCGGAAGCGCCCGACGCGACCTTCATCGGCGTTAATCGTCATGCCACGGTCGAGGTCGTGACCGAACTGGAGGCACGTGGGGCGGGGGGCGCGATCTGCTTCGCCTCCGGATGGACAGAAGCCGGGGAGCCGGAACTTCAGGATCGCCTGGTTGCTGCTGCCGGTGACATGCCGATCCTTGGACCCAATTGCTATGGCGTCATCAATTACCTGGACGGGGCGTTGCTCTGGCCGGACCAGCATGGCGGGCGGCGGGTCGAGCGCGGCGTCGCGCTCTTGTCGCAGTCCTCGAACATCGTGATCAACCTGACGATGCAGGCGCGGGGCCTGCCGGTCGCCTATGTGGCCTGTCTGGGCAATGCCGCGCAGATCGGGCTCGCGGAGCTTGCCGGGGCGTTGCTGGGCGACGACCGGGTGACCGCCATCGGCATGTACGTGGAGGGGATCGACGACGCGCCCGCCTTCGCCGCGCTGGCCGAGGCGGCGCGGGCGGCGGGCAAGGGCATCGTTTGCGTGAAATCCGGCAAGACCGAGGCCTCCCGCAGCGCGGCGGCTTCGCATACCGCGTCTCTCGCCGGGGGTGGTGCTGCGTCGTCCGCCTTCCTGCGCCAGGCGGGCGTGGCCGAGGTCGATACGCTTTCGGAGCTTATCGAGACGCTCAAGATCTTTCACGTCCATGGACCGCAGATCGGCCCTCGGCTTTGCTCCTGCTCCTGTTCGGGGGGCGAGGCGGGGTTGGTTGCGGATCTGGCCGCGCCCTTCGGCCACGCGTTCGAACCCCCGACCGAGGCGCAGCGCCAGCGTCTGGGCGAGATCCTGGGGCCGATCGTAACGATCTCCAATCCGCTCGACTACCACACCTTCATCTGGGGCGACGGCCCGCGGACCGAGGCGGTCTTCACCACCATGCTCGAAGGGTATGACGCGGGGATCTACATCATCGATCCGCCGCGGCCTGACCGCTGCGATCCGACCTCGTTCCAGCCTGCGCTTGACGCCATCGTTGAGGCCGGGCGGACGACGGGAAAGCCGGCATTCCCCGTCGCCTCGCTGCCCGAGAATTTTGACGAGGATCGGGCCATCGCGATGATGGCAGAGGGGGTGGCCCCGCTGATGGGGCTGGAAACGGCGCTGGGCGCGATCAAGGCTGCAGCGACCCCGGCAGGCGTGCCTGGCTGGCGCCCGGCGCCGGCCTTGCCGCCGCGCGGGACGCGGTTGCTGGACGAGGCCGAGGGCAAGCGCCTGCTGGATCGTGCCGGGGTGGCGATCCCGCGCGGGGTCATCGCCAACACGCTGGAGGAACTGACTGCGAAGGCCGCGTGCCTGCGGCCGCCCTTGGCGCTGAAGGGGCTGGGCTTCGCGCACAAGACCGAAGCGGGGGCTGTCCGGTTGGGGCTCGCCACCGTCGAGGGCCAGGCCGAGATGCCGGGCGCGACCGGCTACCTCGCCGAAGAGATGGTGACCGACACGCGGGCCGAGATCCTGCTGGGCCTGCGCCGCGACCCGGTCTACGGGGTCACGCTGACGCTGGGGCTGGGTGGCGTGACGGCCGAGGTCCTGGCCGATACGGTGACGCTCGTGCTGCCCGTGACCGAGGACGTTGTGCTGGCCGCGATGCGGGGGCTGCGCCTTTGGCCGTTGCTTGACGGCTATCGCGGGCGGCCGAAGGCCGACATGGCGGCGGTGGCGCGCATCGCCGTGGGCCTGGGGCAGGAGATGCTGGCCCGGCCCGAGTTGGAAGAGATCGAGATCAACCCCATCCTCGTCCGGGAAAACGGCGCGGTGGCGGTGGACGCATTGATAAGGGAGGCGATCTGATGGCGGAAATGCAGATGCGGACGGAGGGGCCGATCCGGACCCGGCGCGAAGGCGGGGTGCTGGAGGTCACGCTTGACCGGCCCAAGGCCAATGCGATCGACCTGGTGACCAGCCGGATCATGGGGCTGACCTTTCGCGACTTTCGCGACGACGAAAGCCTGCGCGTGGCGATTATCCGGGCAGAGGGGGAGAAGTTCTTTTGCCCCGGCTGGGACCTTAAGGCGGCGGCGGACGGTGACGCGGTCGATGGCGATTACGGCGTCGGCGGCTTTGGCGGGTTGCAGGAGCTTCCGAACCTCAACAAGCCGGTGATCGCCGCGGTCAACGGGATCTGCTGTGGCGGCGGGCTGGAGCTGGCGCTGTCGGCGGACCTGATCCTCTGTTCGGACAACGCGACCTTCGCGCTGCCGGAGATCCGGTCGGGCACGGTGGCGGACGCGGCCTCGATCAAGCTGCCCAAGCGCATCCCCTACCATGTCGCGATGGATCTTCTGCTGACCGGGCGCTGGTTCGACGCGGCGGAGGCCAAGCAGTGGGGGATCGTGAAGGAGATCACTACGCCCGAGGCGCTGCTGCAAAAGGCCTGGGATCTGGCGCGGCTTCTGGAAAGCGGCCCGCCGCTTGTCTACGCCGCGATCAAGGAGGTCGTGCGCGAGGCCGAGAACATGCGCTTCCAGGACGCGCTGAACCGGATCACCAAGCGGCAGATGCCGACGGTCGACCGGCTTTATTCGTCCGAGGACCAGCTTGAGGGTGCGCGCGCCTTCGCCGAGAAGCGCGACCCCATCTGGAAGGGGCGCTAAGACGCGGGTTGCGGGCGGTCCCCTTGCCACCCGCCCCATCTGCTTGAGCCGCGCGGGCGCATGCTCTACCTTGGCCCACGACCGATCCAGGGAGAGAACGGGATGATCCAGGCCCTTCAGCGCGTTTCCGGCCCGGAACCTGCCGCGCGGACCGAATACGGGGCGTAAGGTCGGGGAATGGGTCGTTCGATCGTGCTTTGGGCCTATCTGCTGGCCGCCAAACGGGCCCGCCCCGGCGTATCGCGCCCGCGCGGGCCGCGGCCTCAGGGACGGGTGATCTGGCTGCACGCCGGGCACGGCGCCTCCCTGACGAGCCTCGGCCAGCTTGCGCAGCGCCTGGCCCGGGAAAAGCCGCGAACGAGCCTGCTGATCACCGCGGAAGGCGCCGCGCCGGGGCTTGAGGGCTTCCCGAAGGAAACCAGCGCCGATGTCCTGCCCCCTGACACCTTTCCCGACGTGCGCGGTTTTCTCGACCACTGGCTGCCCGACCTGGCGGTGATCGCGGGCTCGGACCTGCCGCCGGCGCTGATCGTGGCCACCCATGACCGCGCGGTGCCGCTGGTGCTGGTCGATGCGTCTGTCCCGGCGGCGATATCGCTGGGGCAGCGGCTGAAGCGGGGCATGACCGGCTCTCTCCTGTCCCGCTTCGCGCGACTGCTGGTGCAGGACCCCGGAAGCGCGCGGGGGCTCAGGCTTCGCGGGGCGCCCATTGGCCGGGTCGAGATCGCGGGGCGCATCGAAGAATCGAACGACCCGCTCACCTGCAACGAGGCCGAGCGCGAGGCGCTGGCGGAGCTGCTTCAGGCGCGCCCGGTCTGGTTCGCCGCCGCCTGCCCCGAGGCGGAGGAGGAGGCGGTGATCGCCGCGCAGGCCCATGTCCTGCGGCTGGCGCACCGGATGCTGCTGATCATTGCGCCCGCCAACGCCGCGCGGGCTCCGGCCCTGGTGGAGCGCCTCGCGCGCGAGGGCTGGGTGGCCGCGCTGCGTTCCGCCGATGAGGAGCCCGATCCGGAGGTGCAGGCCTATGTCGTCGATACCGAGGGGGAGATGGGGCTCTGGTATCGTCTCGCGCCGCTGACCTGCATGGGCGGGACGCTGTTGCCCGGCGGTTCTGGGCGCAACCCGTTCGAACCCGCCGCGTTGGGATCGGCGATCGTGCACGGGCCGCATCTTGCGCCCTATCCCGATGCCTACGCCCGGCTGGCCGAGGCGCGCGCGACGCGCTCGGTCGCCACGCCGCAGGCCCTGACGGCGGCGATCGCCGAACTGATGGCGCCGGATCGCGCGGCGCTTCTGGCGCATAACGCCTGGGCCGTGACCTCCGGCGGGGCGGAGGTCACGGAGCGGGTGACCCAGGCGATCCTTGAAACGCTGGCCGCCCGCACCGCATCCGCACCGGAGGCCGCCTGATGGCCGCGCGCGCCTTCTGGTTCAGCCCGCCGGAGCGCCCGGACTGGCCGGCGCGCCTGCTGGCGCCCCTGGGACGGCTTTATGGCGCGGCCACCGCGCGCCGCCTGGCGCGCGGACCCTTCGCGCGCGTGGGCGTGCCGGTTATCTGCGTCGGTAACCTGAATGCGGGCGGGACCGGCAAGACGCCGACCGTCATCGCGCTGGCGCAACGGCTCGCCGAGCGTGGGGTCACGGCGCATGTCGTCAGCCGCGGCTATGGCGGGACGCTGCTTGGCCCCGTGCGCGTAGATGAACGGCGCCACAGCGCGGCGCAGACCGGGGACGAGCCGCTGCTGCTTTCGGCCTTCGTGCCGACCTGGGTCGCGCGTGACCGGGCCGAGGGCGCGCGCGCCGCGGTCCGGGCTGGCGCGCAGGCGATCCTGCTGGACGACGGGTTCCAGAACCCCGCCTTGGCCAAGGATCTGTCCCTTGTCGTCGTGGACGCGGCACGGGGCTTCGGCAACGGCCTTTGCCTGCCTGCGGGCCCGCTGCGGGAGCCGGTTCCGGCGGGACTTGCCCGCGCCGATCTCGTCCTGTCGATCGGCGATGGCGATACGCAGGCCGCCTTCGCCGCCCGCTGGGCAGGCGAGATCCCTTGCCCGGTCGTCACGGCCAGCTTGCAGCCCCTCGAAACAGGCATGGATTGGGCCGGGCTGCGCGTCCTCGCCTTCGCCGGGATCGGCTATCCGGAGAAATTCTTCGCCACGCTTCGGGCGCTGGGCGCCGATGTTGTCCGGGCCGAGGCGCTTGAGGACCACCAACCCTTCACCCCGCCGCTCCTGCGGCGGCTGGCGGGTGAGGCGCTGGCGCGCGGGCTGCAACTTGTCACCACCGAAAAGGACGCCGTCCGCCTGCCGGAGGACTTCCGCCGGGGTGTCGTGACCCTGCCGGTGCGCCTCCACATCGCCGACTGGTCGGAGATCGACCGCCGGCTTGCGGCGATCGGCCTCTGACGGGTGCCGGCCGCGCGGCTAGTCGCGGCCCGATTTCACCTGCGCGTCATGTTCGCCGAGCTTCGGCGAGGGATGGTCGAGCGCAAGTTCCGCGCCCGAGAATCGGAAGGGGGAGCGGACGCCGGGGATGCCGTCACGCTCGATCCGCATGCCGCGCGCCACGACCTGCGGGTCCTCGAAGACCTCGGACAGGTCATTGATGGGGCCGGCGGGCACGCCCGCGGCCTCGCAGGCGGCCAGAAGGTCGGCCTTGGCCCATTGCTTCGTTCGGGCGGTCAGGCGCTCCGTCAGGGTCACGCGGTTGGCGATGCGGTCGGCATTGGTGCGATACTCCGGGGCCTCGCCCAGTTCCGTGACCCCGAGGATCGTGCAAAGCCGCCGGTACTGCGCATCGTTGCCGGTGGCCAGGATGATCCAGCCGTCGGCGCAGTCGAAGACGGCGTAGGGCACCAGGTTCTGATGCGCGTTGCCGATCCGGCCCGGCGCCTTGCCGGTGGCCAGGTAGTTCATCGCCTGGTTGGCCATGATCGACACCGTCACGTCGAGAAGCGCCATGTCGATGTGCTGGCCCACCCCGGTCGTGGCGCGCTGATGCACGGCAGCCAGGATCGCGGTCGCCGCATAGACGCCCGTGAAGATGTCGGAGACCGCGACGCCCACCTTCTGCGGCTGGCCGGCAGGGTCGCCGGTCACGCTCATCAGCCCGCCCATGCCCTGGATGATGTAGTCGTAGCCCGCGCGGGCCGCGTAGGGTCCGTCCTGCCCGAAGCCGGTGATCGAGCAATAGATGATCCGCGGGTTGACCGCGCGGAGCCCCTCGTAATCAAGCCCGTATTTCTTCAGGCCGCCCACTTTGAAGTTCTCGATCACGATGTCGGCGTCACGCACCAGGTCGCGGACGAAGGCCTGCCCTTCCTCGGTGCGGAAATCGGCGATGACCGAGCGCTTTCCGCGGTTGCAGGCGTGGAAATAGGCGGCGCTGAGGTCGCCGTCCCGCTCGATGAAGGGGGGGCCCCAGCGGCGGGTATCGTCCCCCTCCGGCGCTTCCACCTTGATGACATCCGCGCCCAGATCCGCAAGGGTCTGGCCGGCCCAGGGACCGGCCAGAATGCGGGCAAGCTCGACGACTTTCAGCCCGGAAAGTGGTGTCATGGTCAGTTCGCGAGCTTTTCGTCCAGGATCTGGGCGAAATCCTCATAGGACATGTTTGAGTACTTCTGTCCGTCAATGATGAAGCTCGGCGTGCCGGAGATATCGTCCTTCGTGGCGTTGGCCTGGTAGGTCGCGACCATGGCCCGCGCCGTGTCGTTGTCGTTCAGGCAGGCGTCGAGCGTATCAGGCGCGATCCCGGCCTTGAGCCCGATCTTGCGCAGGTTGTCGGCGATTCCGGCCTCGTTCTCGGCCTTCAGCCAGTCCTTCTGCGTGTCGTAGATGATGTCCGAGATGCCGAAGTACTTGTCGGTGCCGCCGCAGCGGGCGACCATGGCCGCCCAGAGGCCGAACTTGTCGAAATAGACCTCGCGGTAGACGAACTTGACCTTGCCGGTGTCGATGTAGTTCGCCTTCAGCTCGCCAAAGACCGTCTCGTGGAAACGCTGGCAGTGGGGGCAGGTGAAGGAGGCGTATTCGACCACCGTCACCGGCGCGTCCTCCTGGCCCATGACCATGTCGGGGATTTGCGCGGCCTCGGATTCGGTCGCGGTCTGGGCGTCCGCCGCGATCGACAGGGTCGGCGGAAGGGTCGCCTCGGGCTGGGCGGCCCACCAGCCACCGGCCACGACCCCCGCGGCCACCACGGCGGCCAGCTTGATTTTCTTCGACATGAGATCAGCCTTTCTGTTTCCCGCTGCGAGATAAGACTTTTTCTCCCAGCGCTTCAAGGGCGGCCCTGAGGCCATCGTCGCCCACACCGGCGGAGATCGACCGGGCGGCTTCGGAACATTTCGGATCGGGGGCGGAGGGGCTTTGGCGTGGCGCCGGGGCGAAGGCGACCTGGCCCTCGGCAAAGCCCGTCGGTGCGGTCTGCGTGACGGCGACGCGGGAAATCGCGTTGTAGCCGTAGCAGGCGTTCACCTTTTCCCGGATCGCGGGCAGCTTCATCTGCACCAGCGGTGCGTTGGGGCCGGTCGTCAGCACCGTCAGCGTGGCGCCGAAGCCGTCGCGCGGGTAGCTGATCTTGACCGGCAGCGCCATCGCGGCGAGATCCTCGCCCACGATCTCGGACCAGTGGGTCAGGAGCCGGGCGACGGCGAAGCCGCGCGCCTCGCCCAGCTTGCGGATCTTTCCCGAAAGCAGGAAACCCGCGGATTCGAACCCGCGGCGGCGTCTGTCGGAGCGGTTTTGTGCTTCCGTCATCCCTGTCCTTCCGGCATGTCCCCTCTATGTTAGGCGAAAGACCGGGCGATGCCCATGGCCCCCGACACCGGAGAGCAAACACTTGCGTGATGAGGAGTTGAGCGCGGCGCTTCTGCGCTGGTACGACGCGAATGCCCGCGTGATGCCCTGGCGCGTGGGGCCCGAGGCGCGTCGGTCGGGCCAGAGGCCCGATCCCTATGGCGTGTGGCTCTCCGAGGTCATGTTGCAACAGACGACCGTCGCGGCGGTACGCGACTACTTCCGCCGCTTCACGGAACGCTGGCCAACGGTCGGGGACCTGGCGGCGGCCGAGGACGGCCAGGTCATGGCCGAATGGGCGGGGCTTGGCTACTACGCCCGCGCGCGCAACCTTCTGAAATGCGCGCGGGCGGTCGTGTCCGATCACGGCGGGCGATTTCCCGAGACGGCGGCGGCGCTTCGGGCCTTGCCGGGCGTCGGCCCCTACACCGCGGCTGCCATCGCCGCGATCGCCTTCGATGAACCGGCAACTGTCGTTGATGGCAATGTGGAGCGCGTCGTCGCACGGCTTTTCGCGGTCGAGACGCCGCTTCCGGCGGCAAAGCCCGAACTGACCGCGCATGCGGCCGCGCTGACGCCCCGGACGCGGCCGGGCGACCACGCGCAGGCGATGATGGATCTGGGGGCCACGATCTGCACCCCCCGCAACCCGGCCTGCGGGATCTGCCCCCTGGTCACGGCCTGCCGCGCGCGGGCTGCCGGGATTGCCGCCCGGCTGCCCGCGAAAGCGCCGAAGCCGGTCAAGCCGACGCGCCGGGGCACGGCTTTCGTCGGCCTTCGCGGCGATGGCGCGGCGCTTTTGGAACGGCGCCCGGATCGCGGGCTTCTGGGCGGGATGCTGGGCTGGCCCGGCGGAGAATGGTCTGAGGCGCCCCTTGACCCCGCGCCTCCCGCGCCGGGGAACTGGCGGCGCGTGGGCGAGGTGCGCCACACCTTCACCCATTTCCACCTTGTGCTGGAGGTGCAGGCCGCCCGCCTGGCCCCGGACGCGGCGGCCGGCACGGGCACCTTCGTGCCGCGCGACAGCTTCAGCCCCGCCGACCTGCCCACGGTCATGCGCAAGGCCCATGACATCGCGCGGGGCGCGCTTGAGGGTGACGGCGCGGACGGCTAGGCTGGCCGCAAAATTCGGAACGTTCTGCCATGCCGCGCCGCCCTGCCGCCCTCCCCTTCTGGATCTCGCTTGTCCTGTTGCCCCTTGCCGCTCTGGGCGCAATCAAGGGCGGCTGGACGGTCCTTTTGCTCCCGCTCTACGGCTGGGTCGGGATCACGCTTCTTGACGCGGTCTTCGGACGCAACGCCGAAAACCCCGACCCGCAGGCGCCCGACAAGGACCTGTTCTGGTACCGGCTGATCACGCTTCTTTGGTTCCCGCTGGAGGCGGCGGCGATCTACGGATCTATCTGGTGGGTGACGCAGCACGGCACGCTCGGCTTCTGGGAATGCTTGGGGCTGTTCTTCGGGCTCGGCGTCATCTCGGGCTCGATCGGGATCACCTACGCCCATGAACTCATGCATCAGAAGAACCGCGTGGAACGCTGGTTGGGCGACCTGCTTCTGGCGCTGGTGCTTTACAGCCATTTCCGGACCGAGCACCTGCTGGTCCACCATCGCTATGTCGGCACCCCGCGCGACGCGGTCAGCGCCCGTTACAACGAGGGGTTCCATCGTTTCTTCCCGCGTGTCCTGCGGATGGGGCCCGTATCGGCCTGGCGGGCGGAACGGCAGCTTCTGGCGCGCGCAAACCGGACGATGGGGCACCCCTCGAACCCGTTCTGGCGCTACGGGGCCTTGCAGGGGCTGGCGGTGATCCTGGCCTGGCTGGTCGGCGGCTGGGCGGGGGTGGCGCTGTTCCTCTGGCAGGCGTTTGTCGCCGTCTGGCAACTGGAACTGGTGAACTACGTCGAGCATTACGGGCTGACGCGCGAACACCTGGGCGAGGGCCGGTATGAGCCGGTGCGCCCGCATCATTCCTGGAATGCCGATCACGCAGCGTCGAACTGGATGCTGATCAACCTTCAGCGTCATTCGGACCACCATTGCAAGCCGGACCGCCGCTTTCCGCTCTTGCAGACCTACGACGCGGAGGAGGCACCGCAACTGCCGCTGGGCTATCCTGCGATGACGGCGCTGGCGATGATCCCGCCCCTCTGGCGGCGGCGCATGAACCCACGCGTGCGCGCCTGGCGGCGCCGGTTCTATCCCGGTGTGGCCGACTGGTCGGACTACAACGCCGGACGCTTGCCCATGCCCAGGGGGGCGAGCTGAGCCGGGTGGCTCAGGCCCAAAGCGCCGGATCGAATCCGTTCGCCTCGCAGGCCTCCCAGAGCGGGGCGAGCCACCCGATCTGCTTCGGCAGCCGCCGGTCCGGGGCGACGATATGAGGGCCGATCCGGAGGGTCTGACGTTTCAATCCCTCGACTTCCGCGGCGCTCAGGCCCACCGCATAGACGCAGTGCGCGATCTTCCTGATCCGGGGGCAATGCGCCTCGATCATCGCATAGGGGGCAAGCAGAAGCGTCCCCGGGCGCGCCTGGTCGAGGATCCGTTCCTCCAGTTGCCGCATCAGCGCGTCGTTCTGCATCGGCCGGTAGAGGTAGATCACGTCGTAATCGCCGTAGCTATCGAAGGCCAGCGCGTCGCCCTCGAAGATCCGTCCGCGATCGGCGCGCAGAAGTGGCAGCGCCCGCCGGGCGTTTTCGGCATAGCCCGGATCGTATTCGATCCCGTCGGCGGTCGCGAAGATCTGCGTGGCCAGCGCGACCTTGATCCCGCTGCCGCAGCCCACGTCGAGAAAGCGTCCGGGGCCCGTGTGGCGGCGCGCCAGCAGGACCCGATAGGCCAGCTGCGCGATTTCCAGAAACAGGGACACCCGCGTCGGAATGTCCGCAAAACAACCATGCGCCGCCGCATCCTTGGTCTGGACCGCAGGGTTCACCGCGCGGTGGGCGCGGGTGAAGGTGATGTCCAGGATCTCCTCCATCCCCGCGCGGGGATCGAGGATCGGGCGATCCGCCGGGATCAGGGCGAAGTTCGCCCGCTTCTCGATCTGCCGGAGGGCCGCGATCACCGCCCGCCACTGGCCAAGCCGTTTGCGCAGGTCCTTGCAATATTGCGTCTCGGCGGCCTCCTCCTTACCGCGCGCGCGGGGCGCGTAGCCTAAAGCGCGCTGCTTGGCGGACAGGGCGGCGCGCGTGCGCGTCATCAGTGTCTCGAATCCGTCGATGCCGGATCGCAGGCGGCGCCGTCCGACTGGCGGCGCCATCAGCCGCTCCACCAGGTCCGAGGCGAGGGCCGATGCCTCGGCCTCCAGTACGCGGGGGGCCTCGGGATGTCGTGTCGAAAGGTGCATCTCGCCGCTCGCCGCGATGGATGGTTCTGAATGCATCCTGTCCGGTTTTGGGCCGCAAAAAAAGCCCCGCCGTGAACGGGCGGGGCAGTCACGCGCCGTGGGTCAGGCCACAGGCACCGGCGGTAAGGTTTGAAGCTGCGGGGCGGGGTCAGTGCGCCTGGGTGCTGTCCATCTCGGCGCGGATCTGCTGGCGCAGGATGTCGATGGGCACAAGCTGCCCGTCGCGCTTGAAGTGCCAGTAGGTCCAGCCGTTGCAGGAGGGCGCCCCTTCCAGATGCGCGCCGACCTGGTGGATCGATCCCTTCACGTCATTGCCGACGAGCGTGCCGTCGGCGCGGACCTTGGCGATGCGTCCTCGGGGGGAATAAAGCTCCTCCCCCGGGCGCAGCATGCCGCGTTCGACCACCTGGCCGAAGGGCACCCGCGGCTCGGCCCGCTTGGAGGTCGCGGTCTCCAGCGCCTCCTTGTCGAACTTGCGGATCTTGGCGATGCGTTTCTCGGCGGCCTCGCGATAGGCGGCCTCACGCTCGATCCCGATGAAGTCGCGGCCCAGCATCTTGGCCACCGCGCCGGTCGTGCCGGTGCCGAAGAACGGGTCCAGCACCACATCGCCCGGATTGGTCGTGCCGATCAGAACGCGGTGCAGGAGCGCCTCGGGCTTTTGCGTCGGATGGGCCTTGTCGCCGTGTTCATCCTTCAGCCGCTCACCCCCCGTGCAGAGCGGGATCACCCAGTCCGAACGCATCTGAATCCCCTCGTTCAGGGCCTTCAGCGCCTCGTAGTTGAAGGTGTATTTGCCGCCCTCGGATTTCGAGGCCCAGATCAGGGTCTCATGCGCGTTGGTCAGCCGCTTGCCGCGGAAGTTCGGCATCGGGTTCGATTTGCGCCAGACCACGTCGTTGAGGATCCAGAACCCCTGGTTCTGCAACTCCGTCCCCATGCGGAAGACGTTGTGATAGGAACCGATGACCCAGATCGCGCCGTTGGGCTTCAAAAGCCGCCGCGCCGCCGCCAGCCAGTCGCGGGTGAATGTGTCATAGGCCTTGAAGCTGTCGAACTGGTCCCAGTGGTCGTCCACCGCATCGACCTTGGAATTGTCGGGCCGGTGCAGGTCGCCGCGAAGCTGGAGATTATAGGGCGGATCGGCGAAGATCAGATCCACGCTCGCCTCCGGCAGGGACCGCATCACTTCGATACAGTCACCCGCAATGATCTGGTTGAGGGGCAGCGCCGACTGCGCGCCCTTGGCCTTTGTCATCGTCATCTCTGCCTCATCTTCGGCGTTTCGCCGTTTGTTGCCCGGCGGTTTGTTCTGCCGGTTCGTGTTGTCCTCAAGATGAGTCAGGACCGATTCGCCGTCAAATTCTTTTTTGAATCAAGGGGTTATTGTTTTCTCTTGATACAAGATATTGTGCACCGGCTTAAACGAACGCCTATGGTGTGGGGTTGGCCCTAAATCTCGCAGCGCGGCCAGATGGTCCTTTGTCGGGTATCCGGCGTTGCGTTCCCAGCCGTAGCCGGGGTGCTGTTGCGCCAAATCCACCATGATCCGGTCGCGCACCACCTTCGCCACGATCGAGGCCGCCGCGATCGAAAGGCTGCGCGCATCGCCCTTGACGATGGCCTCGGCGCTGAGCGCGAGCCCGCGCGGGATCAGGTTTCCGTCGATCAGCGCATGATCCGCGCCCCCGGGCAGGGCCTCCAGCGCCCGGACCATGGCCAGGTGGCTGGCGCGCAGGATGTTCATCTCGTCGATCTCAGCCACGCTGGCCTCGGCCCAGGCGACATCGGCAGTGTCGCGGAGCGCCTCGAAGAGCGACGCGCGCCGCGTCGCGCTCAATGCCTTGGAATCGTTCAGGCCGGCGGGGATGCGCTCGGGGTCCAGGCGGACGGCTGCGGCGATGACCGGGCCGCAGAGCGGGCCGCGCCCGGCCTCGTCCACGCCCGCGATGCGCGCCAACCCGCGCGCCAGCGCCGCCGTCTCATGGGAAAAGTCAGGGCTGTTCGACATGGCCCCAAGTTGCGGTTCCACGGCGCGGACGCAACCGGAAAACGCAAGCCGCGTGCCATGGCGAGGCCCCGGGCGCGCATGAAAAAGGCGGACGCCGAAGCGCCCGCCAGGTTTCCGGTGCGCGAAGGGGAGACGCCCGGCTGCTCGATTATCGGGGAATTGGTCAGTAGCGCCCGCGCGCCACCCGGTAGCCGTGATGCTCAAGGCATCTCAGCCCGTAGGCCTGGCGACGGTCGCCGCGGGCACGCACCTCGACCCGGCACTCGCGCGGCAGGCGGCGGCTCGCCCCCACCTTTTCCATGCAGCGTTCGGAGACGACGTCCCGCCAGCGGCCGCGGATCTTGCCCTCGAAGATGCACTGCTGCGGAATGATCTTGCCGCGATGCTTGTGCTCGAAGAACTTGCGGTCGCGGCGCCAGTCGTCACCGGGGAGCCAGTGGTGCAAGTGTTCGTCGTCGGAGACGTTCTCGATCTCGCCCCTTCTCCGGATTTCCTCGTTCCGGATCTCTTCCTTGTTCTTCTTGTCCAGTTCGTGGACCAGCAGGCCCACACCGACGGCGCCGATGGCAAGCTTGAGGAAATCGCCCTCTTCTGCGCGAACCGGGGCGGCCGAACCCAGCGCGATGGCGGCGGCGGCGATGGCGGCGGTGATGCGGTGTTTCATCTCTCTCTCCGTACTCTCGGTCGTCGGGCGGCGGTGGCCGCGACGTGATGGGACAGAGATGGGGCAGATGGGCCGCGGCAAGCAATTACGCCCCGCCGATATTCGATAACACCCCATGCCGGGGGCTTTGATATTGATTAACGGGCCCTACCATCGCAGGTTGGCTATCGCAGGTTGAATGCAAGCCAACCCCGGCAGCAAACCCTAGCAACGGGCCTGAGACCATGAAACGCACGATCTTCACCCTAGCCGCCCTTGCCGCGCTGACGGTCGCGGGTCCCGCGCTTGCGGATTGCACGGTCAAGTACAAGGCCAAGCAGGACAACCCCCTGCAGTTGATGGCCGGCGAGGCGACGCTGCCCGACAGCGCCTGCGGCTCGAAGGACGCGGCGGCGGCCGCGCTCGCGCCGAAGCTTGCCAAGGAAGGCTGGACCCTTCTGGCGATTGTTGCCATTCTCGGCTGATATCGCCTAGTCAGGGAATCCGCCCTCCGTGTCCGACTATCCCAACACCGCCCAGGTGGCGCTCAAGGCCGGTAACCGCGTTGTCATCTGGGGCATCGCCGGGATCGTGGCGACGCTTGTCCTGGCGGCGGGCTTCCTGTTCTTCTCGCTGCCCGACGCGAATGCCTTCAACGCCCGGGTCGAGCGCATCTTCATCGAGAACGACGCCCTGACCACGGGCGAGCAGATCAAGCTTCTGGAGGTCCTCGCGCAGTCGGGCACGACATTCTCCGAGGTTCTGACGAGCTACCGGGTCGTCATCTTCATCCTGATGATCTTCGCGGCGGCGCTTCTGATCGCGGCGCTGGTGTTCCTGGTGATGATCGTCGCGCTGAACCGGCGAATGGTGGAGATCCAGCGTCAGGGCATCCAGGTTTCCTCGCTTCTGATCAGCCGGGGTGAGAAGGCGGTGGTGCTGAACGACCTGGAGTTCAAGCTGACCGACGCCGCGATCGAGACCCTGGCCGTTCTGGCCGAGGCGCGGATGGATGATGACGTGCTTTCAGGGGCGGAGATCGAGGCCGTGATCACCGGCCGCAAGGCCGTCGATTGTGACGAGGCCGCGGGCGCGGTCCGCATCAAGCGGCTGCGCGATGCGCTGGGCAATCAGATCGTTTCGGAGCTTCTGGTCAAGAACATCGCGCGCCGCGGCTATATGCTGGCGGTGAACAAGGACGCGATCCGGATGATCTGAATCGCCCTTGCGTCAGGGGCCTTGCGTCGGGGGGCGGGGGGTCCTATACGGACGCCTCGTTTGCCGGTTTTGGGGGGCTGCCCGTGCTTCAGACACCCTTCTATCTCATCGACAAGGCGAAGCTTCTTCGCAACATGGAGACCATCGACCGCCTGCGCGCGGGTTCCGGGGCCAAAGCGCTTCTGGCGCTGAAGTGCTTCGCGACCTGGTCTGCCTTCGACACGATGCGCGACCATATGGATGGCACGACCTCCTCCTCGCTTTTTGAACTGAGGCTCGGCCGCGAGAAGTTCGGCAAGGAAACCCACGCCTATTCGGTTGCCTGGGCGGATCATGAGATCGCCGAGGCGGTGGGCTACGCCGACAAGATCATCTTCAACTCCATCGGCCAGCTTGAACGCTTCGACAACCAGTCGGCGGGGATCGAGCGGGGGCTGCGGCTGAACCCGCGGTTTTCGACCTCCGGCTTCGACCTCGCTGACCCGGCGCGCCCGTTCTCGCGTCTGGGCGAGTGGGACCCGGTCAAGATCGCGGGCGTGATCGACCGAATCTCGGGCTTCATGATCCACTACAATTGCGAGAACCGCGACTTCGACCTGTTTGACCAGCAGCTTGGCCGGATCGAGGCGGAGTTCTCCCCGCTTTTGGAGAAGGTGAAGTGGGTCAGCCTCGGCGGTGGCATCCACTTTACCGGCGAGGGCTACCCGGTCGATGACCTTGCCGCCCGGCTCAAGGCGTTTTCCGAGAAATTCGGCGTGCAGGTCTACCTGGAGCCCGGCGAGGCGGCGATCACCGATTCCACCTCGCTTGAGGTAACGGTGCTGGACCTGCTGAACAACGGCAAGGACCTGGCCATCGTCGACAGCTCGATCGAGGCGCATATGCTGGACCTGCTGATCTACCGCGAAAAGGCGAAGCTGCCGCAGTCGGGCGACCACGAATACCAGATCTGCGGCAAGTCCTGCCTGGCGGGCGACATCTTCGGCGATGCGCGTTTTGAGCGTCCGCTGTCGGTCGGCGACCGCATCTCCGTCGCGGATGCGGCGGGTTACACGATGGTGAAGAAGAACTGGTTCAACGGCGTGAACATGCCGTCGATCGCCATCAAGGAACTGGACGGCAGCATCCGTCTGGTCCGCGAGTTTGGCTATGAGGACTACGCCTCAAGCCTGTCGTGAGCGTGTTACACGCGCCCCTTCCACTGGCCTCTGGGAACAAGGAG
This sequence comes from Albidovulum sediminicola, assembly GCF_025751575.1. Taxonomy (GTDB): domain Bacteria; phylum Pseudomonadota; class Alphaproteobacteria; order Rhodobacterales; family Rhodobacteraceae; genus Albidovulum; species Albidovulum sediminicola. The sequence goes on from NZ_JAOWLA010000001.1 coordinate 333,020, forward strand.
ACAGCCGAAGTGAAAAAGAACGTGCTAATCATCGGCGGCGGCGGCGTCGCGCAGGTCGTCGCGCATAAATGCGCGCAGCACAACGATTTGCTGGGCGATCTGCATATCGCGAGCCGCACGAAGTCGAAATGCGACGCCATCATCGCCAGCGTCCACGAGAAGGGCGCGATGAAGGTGCCCGGCACGTTCGAGGCGCATGCGGTCGACGCGATGGATACCGCCGCCGTCGTCGCACTGATCCGTCAGACCGGGGCGCAGATCGTGATCAACGTCGGCTCCGCCTTCGTGAACATGTATGTGCTCGACGCCTGCATCGAGACGGGTGCGGCCTATATGGACACCGCGATCCATGAGGACCCGGAAAAGATCTGCGAGTCGCCCCCTTGGTACGGCAACTACGAGTGGAAGAAGCGCGAGGCCTGCGAACAGGCGGGCGTGACGGCGATCCTTGGCGTGGGCTTCGATCCGGGCGTCGTCAACGCCTATGCGCGCCTGGCGGCGGACGAATACCTTGATACCGTCGCCTCCATCGACATCGTTGACATCAACGCGGGATCGCACGGCAAGTGGTTTGCCACGAACTTCGACCCGGAGATCAACTTCCGCGAGTTCACCGGCACCGTCTATTCCTGGCAGAACGGTCAGTGGCAATCGAACAAGATGTTCGAGGTCGGCCAGGAGTGGGACCTGCCCGTGGTCGGCAAGCAGAAGGCCTACATGACCGGCCATGACGAGGTGCACTCGCTCTCCGCCCGCTTCCCTGAGGCCGACGTGCGCTTCTGGATGGGCTTCGGCGATCACTACATCAATGTCTTCACGGTGCTGAAGAACCTAGGCTTGCTGTCCGAGCAGCCGGTCAAGACCGCCGAGGGGCAAGAGGTGATCCCTCTGAAGGTCGTCAAGGCCGTTCTGCCCGACCCGGCGAGCCTGGCGCCCAACTACACCGGCAAGACCTGCATCGGTGATTTTGTGAGGGGCACGAAGGACGGCAAGCCGGCCGAGGTCTTCGTCTACAACGTCGCCGACCACAAGGAAGCCTACGAGGAAGTGGGCAGCCAGGGGATCTCCTACACCGCCGGGGTTCCGCCGGTCGCTGCCGCGATCCTTGTCGCGAACGGCACCTGGGACGTGAAGAAGATGGCCAACGTCGAGGACCTCGACCCCAAGCCATTCATCAGCCTTCTGAACCGCATCGGGCTGCCGACGCGGGTCAAGGATGCGGACGGCGACCGTCCGGTCGACTTCGCCTGATCGCAGGCGCAGGGTCTGAAAACCGAAGGCGGCATTCCGAAAGGGTGCCGCCTTTTGCGTCCTGGCGCCGGATGTTCGCGCCGCCTGCCTCACGCCGATCGGATTACCGCTCTGCGCTGACCTCGTGACACCAGAGCTTGGTGAAGGCGCCGGTGCAAACCGTGCGCTTGCCGAAGCCGTCGGCGCGGAGCCGGGTATAAAGGACGCGATCCTCGACCGTGACCTCAAGCCCCTCGCGGACCATCTTGAAACAGCCCGAAGGGCGCAGCTTGCAGACGACGAGCGCGATGGCCGCGATCGGGTCATCCTGGGTGCCCACATCCTGGGTTGCGATCTGCCGTTCGAGGCGTGCGCGCAGCATGTCGTCAAAGGCGGCCTCGCCGGGTTTGGTCAGCCAGGCCGCGCCCGCGCCCAGAACGATCAGCAAGATCACCCACTTGAACATCTCGACCCCTTCATCCGCTTGGCCAACCTTATGCCCGCGGGCGATGCGGCTGTCGAGGCCCGGGGGCCTAGAGCGAGATGCGCAGGCGCATGAAGCCGTCCGGTCCGTCGCCCGCCGACTCGATCACCATGCCCTTCAGGTCGGCGATATGATCGGCCGCGCGTGGGCCGGTGTCGAAAAGCACGCTGGTCCCCGGCATCGCCGCGAAGCGCCAGTTGCCGTCGGCCGCGGGGTTGATACTGCCCCGTTCGTGGATGTAGCGCACGATGATGTCGCGGTTGGTGTCGGGCCCCTCGAAGACCACCGTATCGCCGCCCGCGCCGGGGAAGTTGCCGCCGCCGGTCGCGCGGTAATTGTTGGTGGCGATGATGAACTCCGCCGCTGGATCGACGGGCCCTCCGGCATGGCTGAGCTTGACGATGCGGCTGGAACCTGGGTTCAGCACCTCCCCCTTCGGGCCGAACTTCGAGGGCTGGGACAGGTCGATCTCATAGCTTACGCCATCAATCACATCGAAGTTGTAGGAGGGGAAGTCGGGGTTGAGCAGCACCTGATCGGCCATGCCGGGCGTGATCTGGTTGAAGATCCCGGCGGAGCGTTCCAGCCAGTCCTTGACCTGCGCGCCGGTCACGCGGACGGCGCGGATCGTGTTGGGGTAAAGGTAAAGATCCGCCACGTTCTTGATCGCGACATCGCCTGCGGGCACGTCGGTGTAATAATCCGGCCCGCCGCGCCCGCCGGCCTTGAACGGGGCCGCTGCGGACAGGACCGGCAGCCCCTCGTGCGGCGTGCCCTTCATCATCTCTTCGATGTACCAGCGCTGGGCGATGGAGACGATCTGGACCGAGGGGTCGTCGGCCACCAGCGCGAAGTAGGAATGCAAGGGCGCCTCGGTCTTGCCGACCGCGCGGCGGATGTAGTCCAGCGTCTCGTCATGCTGCTGTTGGACCGAGGCGAGGACGGTCTCCACGCTGTCGACAAGCGGCGTGACCTTGCGATCCTCGCCCCGCTCATAGATCGGGCGCGCTTCGGTCGTGAAGTTGACGACACGCCAGGCGTTGCCGTCGCGTTCCAGAAGCAGATCGATCAGTCCTAGATGCGATCCCCAGAAACCGCCCATGACGCCCGGCTTGCCCGAGATCGTACCGCGCGCCGCGTCCACCCCGGCGACCCCCTCGAACGCGGGGGAGGGGAAGACGAGGTGGCTGTGCCCGGTCAGGATCGCGTCGATCCCCTCGACACGGGCCAAGGGCACGGCGGCGTTCTCCATCCCCTCCTCATGCTCGGCGGCGCCGATGCCGGAATGGTTCAGCGCGACGACCAGGTCGCAGCCTTCCTCCCGCATCTGGGGAACCCAGGCTTGCGCGGCGGCGACGATGTCGCGGGCGCCGACCTTGCCCTCCAGGTGGCGGCGGTCCCAGGTCATCACCTGGGGCGGCACGAAGCCGATCAGGCCCAGGCGGATCGGATGGCTTTGGCCGGCCCCGTCCGTCACGCTGCGGTCGAGGATGACATAGGGCCTCAGCAGCGTTTCATCCTGGCGCGGGGCGGTGCCAAGCGTCTTGGAGATATTGGCCGAAACGACCGGGAAGCTGGCCCCCGCGAGCGACTTCATCAGGAAATCGAGCCCGTAGTTGAATTCGTGATTGCCAAGCGTCGAGGCGTCGAAGGCCAGCGTGTTCATCGCCGCGATGACCGGGTGCAGGTCGCCTTCCTTCATGCCCCGTTCATAGGCGATGTAGTCGCCCATCGGGTTGCCCTGCAGGAAATCGCCGTTGTCGACCAGAAGCGCGTTGGTCGCCTCGGCGCGGATCGTCTCGATGATCGCCGCCGTGCGCGCGAGACCCACGGTATCGACCGGCCTGTCGGAATAGTAGTCATAGGGAAAGACATGGACGTGCAGGTCCGTCGTTTCCATGATCCGCAGATGGGCCTGGTTGCTGGCGGCGAAGGCGGAAAAGGGGTGGAGCGCGATCAAGGAGGTTCCTGCGGCGGTGCCCGCAAGGAAACCTCGGCGGGTCAGGGCTGGCGATGTGAAATGCGGCATGTGGGCACTCCGATAGTTCGGAAATTGCACGTTTCTCGTGTCACTTAAACCGTCAATGCCTGATCCTAGATCACCTCGCCAGCCGATCCAACCGGCGACTGGCGTGCCGCGTGCATTTCAGGGTGCAAATCCATCGACCCGGGCTCTCGGCGCGCGCGTCGGAGATTGCAACCCGGTCGCGCCCATGCAAGGCATGTCGCCGGAGGATCGGGCGGATGCGGATTGCGGAGACGGTGACATTCGGCGGCTCGGGCCTGGACCGGGCGGCGGAGATGCGGGGCGATGCGGCGCGCATCGCGGCGCTATGGCGCAGCTCCACAGCGCGGGTCCTGCCGGTCTGGCGCGGCAAGCCTTCTTTCGCGGGGACATCGGATCTGGGCTGGGTCGGGACCGGCCTTCCCGCGCTGGCGGACGGGGAGCCCGCGATCTTCCTCGGCATGGACGAGGCCGGGCCGCGCTTTGCCATCGACCTATCGGCCTGGCAGCCCGAGGATGGGGAGGGCCCCGCGCAAGGCAGCTTCTTCGATGCGAGCGAACAGCATCATCCCGGCCTTCCGGACGGTCACCGCTTCGTTGAGCTGCGCGGGGTGATGGCGGATCTGTCGCCCCGTGACGCGGAATGCGCGGCCACGGCGAAGGGGCTGATCGGCTGGCATCGCAGCCACCGTTTCTGTTCGTCCTGCGGGGCCGAAAGCGCGGTCGCGATGGCCGGATGGCAGCGGACCTGCGCAACCTGTGGCGCCCATCACTTTCCCCGCACCGACCCCGTTGTGATCATGCTGATCACGCGGGGCAACCGCGTGCTTCTGGGCCGCTCGCCCGGCTGGCCGGAGGGGATGTATTCCTGCCTTGCGGGCTTCATGGAGCCCGGCGAGACGATGGAGGCCGCCGTCCGCCGCGAGGTCCACGAGGAAGCCGGCATTCGCGTGGGAAGCGTGCGCTACCTGGCCAGCCAGCCCTGGCCCTATCCCTCCTCGCTCATGCTCGGCGCGGCGGGCGAGGCGCTGGACGCGGCGATCACGCTGGACCCGAAAGAGCTTGAGGATGCCCGATGGGTCAGCCGCGAGGAGATCGCCCGCGCCTTCGCCGGAGAACACCCGGAGATCCGCGCGCCGCGTCGCGGGGCGATCGCCGGGTTCCTGCTCAGAAACTGGCTTGCCGACCGCCTGGATTGACGCGAAAAGACCGCAGGAGGAATTGCCGATGAAGTTCACGACCTCGCAGGAGATCGCGGTTCCGGCGGCCGTCGTTTTCGCCAAGATCACCGATTTCGAGACGCTCGAACGCGCGGCATTGCGCCGCGACGCCGCCGTGGTGCGGCGTGACAGCCTGCCCGCCGCAGGCGTCGGATCGGCCTGGGAGGTCGATTTCCAGCACCGCGGCAAGGCGCGCAACCTCGTGGTCGAGATCCAGTCGATGAAGCCCAGCGACCTGTTGAGCGTCCTGGGCACGATCGGCGGGTTCGAGATGACGCTGACGATGACGCCGCAGGATATCGGGGCGGGCCGCAGCCGGCTGGGCACCGCGCTGGAGGTCAAGCCGCGCAGCCTTTCGGCGCGCTTCCTTCTCAATTCCATGCGCTTCGGCAAGAAAGGGCTGGAGCGTCGCTTCGACCGCCGGATCGCCGAACTTTGCCGCGGCATCGAACGCTGGCACAGGACCGGCGCGAACCCCTGGCAGTGACTCAGTTGCGTCCGGGGTCGGCGGGATAGACGCCCAGGACCGTGATCGAGGAGGAGAAGTATTCAAGCTCCTCCATCGCCAGGCGGACATTGTCGTCGTCCGGGTGGCCCTCGATATCGGCGTAGAACTGGGTGGCGGAAAAGCTACCGTCCACCATGTAGCTTTCGAGCTTCGTCATGTTGACGCCGTTGGTGGCAAAGCCCCCCATCGCCTTGTAAAGCGCGGCGGGGATGTTGCGGACGCGGAAGACGAAGCTGGTCATCATGCCCGAAGTGCCGCGCCGCGTCAGGTCCGGCGCCCGCGACATCACCAGGAAGCGCGTGGTGTTGTGCGCCCGGTCCTCGATATGACGCGCCAGAAGGTCCAGCCCATAGATCTCGCCGGCCAGTTCCGAGGCGAGCGCGGCCATCTTCGGATCGCCCATCTGCGCCACCGCGCGGGCCGAGCCCGCGGTGTCGGCGCCCGTCACCGGACGGATGTCATGCTTGCGCAGGAAGCCGCGGCACTGGCCCAGAAGGACCGTGTGGCTCATGGCGCTTTCGACCTCCTCCAGCTTCGTGCCCGGCACGGCCAGAAGGTTGATGTGCACGCGCACGAAGGCCTCGTCGATGATGTGCAGGCCGGATTCGGGCAGAAGGTGGTGGATGTCGGCCACCCGGCCGTAGGTCGAGTTCTCGACCGGCAGCATCGCAAGGTCGGCGTCACCACGTTTGACCGTGTCGATCACGTCCTCGAAGGTCGCGCAGGGCACCGCTTCCATGTCGGCGCGCGCCTTGCGGCAGGCCTCGTGCGAATAGGCTCCGGGTTCCCCCTGGAAGGCGATCCGACCGGTCATGCGGGTGGCTCCTTGACGTGGCCCCGCGACCGGGGGCGTTACGTCGCGCTAACTATACCTTGAAACAGGACAGTGGAAGCGGATAGATACCGGCGAGAAAATGCCAGGGTAGAGGCGCGACATGTTCGACACGATGACTGTAACGAAGGCCGGTGGTGCGCTTTGCGGCGCCCTGCTGATCTTCCTTTTGGGCAACTGGGCGGCGGAATCGCTCTACCACACCGGGGCTGAAAGCCATGGTGACGAGGAGGTCGCGCAGGCCTACACGATCGACACCGGCGCCTCGGAAGGCGGCGAAGCGGCGGCGGCCGAGGAAGGCCCGAGCTTCGACGAACTCTTCGCCGCGGCCGATGCCGGCGCGGGCGAGAAGGTCTTCGGCAAGTGCAAGGCCTGCCACAAGACCGATGGCAGCAACGGCACCGGCCCGCATCTCGACGGCGTGGTCGACCGCGCGGTGGGCTCGGTCGCGGGCTTCAGCTATTCCGACGCGATGGGTTCGCATGGCGGCACCTGGGCGCCGGCCGAACTGGACGCCTTCCTCGCCAACCCGAAGGGCGCTGTGCCGGGCACCAAGATGTCCTTCGCCGGCCTGCCCAAGGCAGAGGACCGCGTCAACCTGATCGCCTATCTGCAATCGCTGGGCGGCTGAGCGCGGCGCGCGAGACAGGATCACGGGGCCGCCCTTCGGGGCGGCCTTTGCTTTTGCATTCGCCCGAAGCTCACGTATTCGCAACTTGAAGCCCGCCGCGCGCGCTTCTAGCTTGGGAGGGGCCAGGGTCCGAAGGGGAGGTTGCCGGTATGAAGCGCAAGGTGATGGTCGCGGACGCGTCCTCCGGCCGATCCGAGACAGGGGCCCGCCTGACGCTCGGGCTGGCGGCGGTGCTCGCGCTTGCAGCGCCCTCCGGTCTGCGGGCGGAGGGGACGGTCATCACCTCCCACGCCATCACGACCTTTGGCGACGCGCCGAAATACCCGAGCGATTTCAAGCATCTGGATTACGTCAATCCGGATGCGCCCAAGGGCGGGGAAATCTCCGAGGCGACCTTCGGCACCTTCGACAGTTTCAATCCCTACACGCAGAAGGGCCGCGCCGCCGCATTGGCCAATATCGCCTATGAGGAGATGATGGTGGGGACCGCCGACGAGGTCGGCGCGATGTATTGCCTGATCTGCAAGACCATCGAGTACCCGCAGGACAAGGCCTGGGTCATCTTCCACATGCGCCCCGAGGCCCGGTTTTCCGACGGCAGCCCCATGACGGCGGAGGATGTGGCCTTCACCTATGCGCTGTTCCGCGACGAGGGGCTGATCTCCTTCCGCACGGTGCTCGCGGAATACGTCGAGAGCGTCGAGGTCCTGGACGACCACCGGATCAAGTACGTCTTCAAGCCCGAAAGCTCCCCGCGCGAACGGATCCAGATGGCGGGCGGCCTGCCCGTGATGTCGAAGGCCTGGTTCGAGAAGACCGGCGCGAAGCTTGACGAAAGCCGGATGGAGCCGGGGGTTGGCTCGGGTCCCTACGTCCTCGAAAGCTTCGACGTGAACCAGCGCGTGATCTACAAGCGCAACCCGGATTACTGGGGCAAGGACCTGCCTATCAGCATCGGCCAGAACAATTTCGACCGCATCCGGATCGAGTATTTCGGCGATGCGACCTCGGCGCTCGAAGGGCTGAAAGCGGGGGCCTACACCTTCCGCAACGAGAACTCATCGAAGAACTGGGCGACCGCCTATGACATCCCGGCGGTCGAAAAGGGCTGGCTGGTGAAGCAGGAGCTCAAGCACGGTAACATCGCGAACGGCCAGTCCTTCGTGTTGAACCTGCGCCGCGAAAAGTTCCAGGACCCCCGCGTGCGCGAGGCGATCGGGCTGATGTTCAACTTCGAATGGTCGAACGAATCACTCTTCTACGGGCTCTACCGGCGCATCAATTCCTTCTGGGAAAACAGTGAGCTTGCGGCCCAGGGCCTGCCCTCGCCCGAGGAACTGGCGCTGCTGGAGCCGTTGAAGGATCAGCTTCCGCCGGGCGTGCTGGATCAGGAGCCGGCCATGGCGCCGGTCTCGGGCGAACGTCAACTCGACCGCAAGAACCTGCGCAAGGCGGCGGCGCTTCTGGAGGCGGCGGGCTGGATCGTCGGCGACGACGGCATACGCCGCAATGCCAGGGGCGAAATGCTGTCGATCGAGTTCCTGGAGGACGACCCCGCCTTCGACCGTATCGTGAACCCGTTCATCGAGAACCTGCGCGCGCTGGGCGTGGACGCGACACTGAACCGGGTCGACCCGGCGCAATACACCAAGCGGGTGCGCCCGGACGCGGCGAACGCGGCGGCCTCGTTCGATTTCGACATCATCACCGATCAGTTCCCCACGGGATACGAGCCGGGGGCAGGGTTGAAGCAGTATTTCGGAACAGAGGGGCTGGCGGATGTCTTCAACACCATGGGCCTGTCCGATCCGGCGGCCGATGCGCTGATCGAGAAGGTCATCGCGGCGCAAAGCAAGGACGAGATGCACGTCGCGGTCAAGGCGCTGGACCGGGTGCTGCGCGCTCACCGCTTCTGGGTGCCGCAGTGGTTCAAGGACAGTTACACCGTCGCCTATTACGACATGTATCGGCACCCCGACCCGCTGCCGCCCTTCGCCTTGGGCGAGCTCAGCTTCTGGTGGTACGACGCCGACAGGGCCGCCGCGCTCAAGTCGGCCGGCGCGTTGAACTGAGCGGACGGCAGAGGGCATGGGCGCCTATATCCTGCGCAGGCTCTTGCTGGTGATCCCGACGCTGATCGGGATCATGGTGGTCAACTTCACCCTGACCCAGTTTGTGCCCGGCGGCCCGATCGAACAGGTCCTGGCCCAGATCCAGGGCGAGGGCGACGTGCTGCGCGGCATCACCGGGGGCGGCGACGGCGGCCAGGCGGAAGAGATGGCGGGCGGCGGCGGGGGCGACAAATATGTCGGCGCCCGCGGCCTTCCGCCCGAGTTCATCAAGGAACTTGAGGTCCAGTTCGGTTTCGACAAGCCGCCGCTTGAGCGGTTCCTCAACATGATGTGGAACTACATGCGCTTCGATTTCGGCGAAAGCTACTTCCGCTCCATCTCGGTCGTGGACCTGGTGATCGAGAAGATGCCGGTGTCGATCACGCTGGGCCTTTGGTCCACGCTTCTGGCCTATGCGGTGTCGATCCCGCTGGGCATCCGCAAGGCGGTGAAGGACGGGACGTCCTTCGACACCTGGACCTCGGGCGCGATCATCGTCGGCTACGCGATCCCGGGGTTCCTCTTCGCGGTCATGCTGATCGTGCTTTTCGCGGGCGGCAGCTACTGGCGCATCTTCCCGCTGCGCGGGCTGACCTCCGACAACTGGGAGGATCTGAGCCTGATCGGCAAGGTGCTGGACTATTTCTGGCACATTGCGCTGCCGGTCATCGCCTCCACCATCTCCGGCTTCGCGACGCTGACGCTGCTGACCAAGAACAGCTTCCTGGACGAGATCAACAAGCAATACGTGCTGACCGCGCGTGCCAAGGGCCTGACCGAGGGGCGCGTGCTTTACGGCCATGTCTTCCGCAACGCGATGCTGATCGTGATCGCGGGCTTCCCTTCGCTGTTCCTCGCGGTCCTCTTCGGCGGCGGCCTCCTGATCGAGATCATCTTCTCGCTCGATGGGCTGGGGCGCATGGGCTATGAGGCCGCGTTGCAGCGCGACTACCCGGTGGTCTTCGGCACGCTTTATGCCTTTGGCCTGATGGGGCTGGTGATCGGGATCGTGTCGGACCTGATGTATGTCTTCGTCGACCCCCGGATCGACTTCGAGCGGAGGGTGGGCTGATGCGCCTTTCGCCGCTGAACCAGCGCCGCTGGCGCAACTTCAAGGCCAACCGGCGGGCCTTCTGGGCCTTGTGGATCTTCACGGCGCTCTTCGGCCTGTCTCTCTTTGCCGAGGTGCTCGCCAACGACAAGCCGATCGCCGTCAGCTACCGGGGGGAGCTTCGGTTTCCGATCTACAGCTTCTACCCCGAAACCGCCTTTGGCGGCGATTTCAAGACCGAGGCGATCTACCGCGACCCGGAGGTGCAGTGTCTGATCAAGACCGGCGGGATCGTCGATTGCTTCGACGATCCCGAAGGGGTGATGGCGGATGCCGCCGACGGTGAATTCGCGGGCGAGCCGGTGGTGGCGGGATGGCTTCTCTGGCCGCCGGTCCCTTACAGCTACAACACGATCAACAACGTGGGCACCGCGCCCTCGGCGCCGGATGGCGATCACTGGCTGGGCACCGACGACACCACGCGCGACGTGCTGGCGCGGATCATCTACGGCTTCCGCCTGTCGATCCTTTTCGCGATCATCGTCTCGACCGGGGCAAGCATCCTTGGCATCATCGCGGGCGCGGTCCAGGGCTATTTCGGCGGTCGCACCGACCTGATCTTCCAGCGCGTGATCGAGATCTGGGGCGGCACGCCCTCGCTTTACATCATCATCATCCTCTTCGCGATCCTGGGGCGAAGTTTCTGGCTTCTGGTGGTGGTCTCGATCCTCTTCGGCTGGCCGGCGCTCGTGGGTGTTGTCCGGGCGGAGTTCCTGCGCGCGCGCAATTTCGAGTACGTCCGCGCCGCCCGTGCGCTGGGCGTGCCCGACCGGGTGATCATGTTCCGCCACATCCTGCCCAATGCCATGGTCGCGACCGTGACGCTTTTGCCCTTCATCGTGACGGGGGCGATCGGGGGGCTCGCCTCGCTCGACTTCCTGGGCTTCGGCCTGCCATCCTCGGCGCCCTCTCTGGGCGAGCTCAGCCTTCAGGCCAAGCAGAACCTTCAGGCGCCCTGGCTCGGCTTCACCGCCTTCTTCACCTTCGCCATCATGCTGTCGCTCCTGGTCTTCATCTTCGAAGGCGTCCGCGATGCCTTCGACCCGAGGAAGACCTTCCAATGACCGAAGTGCTGAAGGTGCGCGACCTGTCGGTGCAGTTCCGCCAGGACGGACGGATGATCGAGGCGGTGAAGGGCGTCAGCTTCACCGTCAAGAAGGGCGAGACGGTGGCGCTTGTCGGGGAAAGCGGGTCGGGAAAATCGGTCACGGCGCTGTCGACCGTGGCGCTTCTGGGCGGGAACGCGGCCATCGCCGGGTCCATCACCTACCTCGGCCAGGAAATGGTCGGCGCGCCCGAGCCGCTTTTGCGCAAGGTGCGCGGCAATGACATCAGCTTCATCTTCCAGGAGCCGATGACCTCACTCAATCCGCTCCACACGCTGGAAAAGCAGATCGGCGAAAGCCTTCTGCTGCATCAGGGGCTGAGCGGGGCGGAAGCGCAGGCGCGGATGGTCGAACTGTTGCGCAACGTCGGCATCGACAATGCCGAGGGGCGGTTGAAGGACTATCCGCACCAGTTGTCGGGCGGGCAGCGCCAACGGGTGATGATCGCCATGGCGCTGGCGAACGGGCCGGAGCTCCTGATCGCGGACGAGCCGACCACCGCGCTCGATGTCACGATCCAGGCGCAGATCCTTGAACTGCTGGCAGACCTGAAGCGCAAGGAGGGGCTGAGCCTTCTGTTCATCTCCCACGATCTCAACATCGTGCGGCGCATCGCCGACCGCGTGTGCGTGATGCAGGGCGGCGCGATCGTGGAACAGGGCCCGGTGGCGGAGATCTTCGCCAATCCGCAGCACCCCTACACGCAGAAGCTTCTGGCCGCCGAGCCTAGGGGCCGCCCCGACCCCGTGCCCCAGGGCGCCGAGGAGATCATCCGGACCGAGGGCCTCAGGGTCTGGTTCCCGATCCAGCGCGGCTTCCTGCGCAAGACCGTCGGCCATGTGAAGGCCGTGAACGACGCCACCCTGTCGGTCCGTGCCGGTGAAACGCTCGGCATCGTGGGTGAAAGCGGGTCGGGCAAGACGACACTTGCGCTTGCCATCATGCGCCTGATCGAGGCGGCCGGGCCAGTCATCTACCTTGGCCAGGACATTACCCGCTGGACCGCGGGCGAGCTTCGCCGGCTGCGCCGCGACATGCAGATCGTCTTCCAGGACCCGTTCGGCAGCCTCAGCCCGCGCATGACCGCCGAAGAGATCATCGCCGAGGGCCTGGGCGTCCATGGCGTCGAACCGGGCCGCAACCGCACCGAGATGGTGGCCGAGATCATGACCGAGGTTGGCCTCGACCCCGCGACCATGGGGCGCTACCCGCACGAATTTTCCGGCGGCCAGCGCCAGCGCATCGCCATCGCGCGGGCGATGATCCTGCGTCCAAAGGTGATGGTGCTGGATGAGCCGACCTCGGCGCTCGACATGACCGTGCAGGTGCAGATCGTCGAGCTTTTGCGCCAGTTGCAGCGCAAATACGGGCTGGCCTACCTGTTCATCAGCCACGACCTGCGCGTCGTGCGCGCGCTGTCGCACAAGATCATCGTCATGCGGAAGGGCGATATCGTCGAATCCGGCGACAGTGCTAAGATCTTCGAAAGGCCGGAGACGGATTATACACGCGAACTGATGGCGGCCGCGTTCGGGGGGTGACCCCTTGAGGATCCTTTTCATTCACCAGAACTTTCCGGGGCAGTTCCTGCACCTTGCCCCGGCCCTTGCCGCGCGCGGGCACGACGTTCTGGCGCTGACCGACGCGGCCAACACCCGGCCCCGCGTCGTTCGGACGCTCTGCTATCCCAGTCCAGACGGGCCCGAGGTGCCGGGCCTGGCACGCACCTATGCGCGCGCCTGCGACCGCGGGCATCGCGTCGCCCGCGCCTGTGCGGCGCTGGACGCGCAGGGCTACCGACCCGAGGTGATCTTCGCCCATGGCGGCTGGGGGGAGCCGCTGTTCCTGCGCGAGGTCTGGCCGGATGTCCGCATCCTGACCTATGCGGAGTTCTTCTATCGTTCGACGGGCCTCGATGCCGGGTTCGATCCGGAGTTTTCGACGGATAGCCTTGGCGCGCGCCTGTCCACGACCGCGCGCAAGGCGCATCTGTTGATGGCGCTTCAGGATGCCGATGCCGCACTGTCGCCTACGGAGTTTCAGGCCTCGACCTTCCCCGAACCGTTGCGCCAGAAGATCGCGGTGATCCACGACGGGGTGGACACCGATGTTTTGCGCCCCGATCCGCAGGCGTGCTTCGATCTTCCCGGCGGGCCGACATTGCGCCCGGGGGACGAGGTCCTGAGCTTCGTGGCCCGCAACCTCGAACCCTATCGCGGTTATCATTTGTTCATGCGCGGCCTGCCGGCGGTGCTGGCCGCAAGGCCCGAGGCGCAGGTGGTCATCGTCGGCGCGGATGGGCAAAGCTACGGCGGACGGCCAGAGAGTGGCAGCTGGCGGGATCGCTTCCTGGAGGAGGTCGCGGGCCGGATCGATCGGTCACGGGTTCACCTTGTCGGGCGGATCACCCACGCGCGCTTCGTCGCGCTGATGCAGGTGACGCGCGTCCACGCCTACCTGACCTATCCCTTCGTCCTGTCCTGGTCGATGATCGAGGCGATGGCCGCGGGCGCACTGGTCGTCGGTTCCGCGACCCCGCCGGTGGAAGAGGTGATCCGCGACGGCGTCAACGGGCGCCTGGTGCCGTTTTTCGACATCGACGGCTGGTCACATGCGCTGATCGGGGCGCTGGCCGATCCGGCGGCGCAGGCGCCCTTGCGCCGGGCCGCGCGGGACACGGCACGCGCGCGCTATGACCTCAAGACCGTCTGCCTTCCCCGACTGATCGATTTTGTCGAAAGCGCGGACATCCGGCGGGCCTGACCTGGGGTCAGACCGCCGAACTGTGCCCGGCCTTTGAAAGGTCGTAGGCGTCGAAGGCGCGGGCGATCATCCGGGTCAGCGGCCGCCCGCGTTCGGGGATGGCGAAGCCTTCGTCATTGACCACCACCATCCCGTCGAACTCATGCGCGGGGACGGAGTAAAGCTCCGCCAAGCGCTCCGGGCTCGTGCCGAACCGCCCGAGAAGCTCGCGGCTGTCGATGCGGAAATCGCACATCAGCGCCTCGATCATGCGCGCGCGCAGCAGGTCCTCCCGGTCGAAGGCGTGGCCCTTGACGGTGGCGAAGTTCCCGCTGCGGATGGCCTTGATATAGGCGGAGGTGGAGGGCGCGTTCTGCGCGTAACCCTGCGGCATCCGCGAGATCGCGGAAGCCCCGAGGCCGATCAGCGCCTCCGCGGTGTCGTCGGTGTAGCCTTGGAAGTTGCGGTGCAGGCGGCCTTCGCGCGCGGCGACGGCCAGCCCATCCTCGGGCTTGGCGAAATGGTCGATGCCGATCTCTTCGTAGCCGGCCGCGAGGAACAGATCCCGGGCGGTTTCGAACAGGCCCAGCCGCTCTTCTGGCTTGGGCATGGCGTCGGAGGGGATCATCACCTGACGGCGCGCCATCCAGGGCACATGCGCATAGCCGTAAAGCGCCACGCGATCAGGCGACAGCGACAAGAGTTTCTTCACGCTGTCGCTGATCCGCGCGTCCGACTGATGGGGCAGACCGTAGAGGATATCCGCGTTCAGCGACCGGACGCCGCGCGCCCGAATCATTTCGGCCGCCTTCTGCGTGACCTCGTAGCTCTGATCGCGGCCGATCGTCTTCTGAATGATCGGGTCGAAGTCCTGCACCCCGATGGAGGCGCGATTCATCCCCGCCGCGGCAAGCGCGTCCAGGCGGGCGTCGTCGATCTCGTTCGGGTCGATCTCGACCGAGAACTCCGCATCCTTGCCAAGGGGCGCCACTGCAAAGATCGCCTTGGCCAGCGACTCGATTTCATCCGCCGGCAGAAGCGTGGGCGTCCCCCCACCCCAATGCAGCCGCGACAGCGTCACGCCGGCCGGCAGGCGGTCCTTCAGCAGTTGAAGCTCGGCCTTCAGCACCTCCGCGTAGGCGCGAACCGGCTCTTCCGAGCGCGTGCCCTGTGTCCGGCAGGCGCAGAACCAGCACAGCCTGCGACAGAAGGGCACATGAAGGTAGAGTGAGATTCGCGAGCCTTCGGGGATTGCCCCGATCCAGCCGGAAAAATCCTGATCCGTCACCACATTAGAGAAATGCGGGGCGGTCGGGTAGCTCGTATAGCGGGGCACGCGCGCATCGAAAAGTCCGAGCCGCGCAAGTTCGGAAATGGGTTTCATGTCGGTAGCGTTAAGGGCTATGATGGGCAAAATCCTTGACGTAGATCAAAGATACGCGCGAACATGAGCCTCCACGAAGTTCCCAACATCGCCCCGCGGTGCGGCGATTGTCCGATCCGTCATCGCGCGGTCTGTGCCCGCTGCGAGACCGATGAGTTGGCGCAGCTCGATGCGATCAAATACTATCGCAGCTTCGAGCCGGGCCAGACGGTCGTCTGGGCGGGAGATCGCATGGATTTCGTCGCCTCCGTCGTGACCGGCGTGGCTACGCTGACCCAGACGCTCGAAGACGGGCGGACGCAGATGGTGGGGCTTCTGCTGCCCTCCGACTTCGTCGGCCGCCCGGGCCGCCCCAATGCCCCCTACAACGTCACCGCCACGACCGATCTTCTGATGTGCTGCTTCCGCAAGAAGCCGTTCGAGGACCTGATGGGCCGGACGCCGCACATCGCCCAGCGGCTGCTGGAGATGACGTTGGACGAACTTGACGCGGCGCGCGAATGGATGCTGCTTCTGGGTCGCAAGACCGCGCGGGAAAAGATCGCGAGCCTGCTCGCGATCGTCGCGCGGCGGGACGCGAGCCTCAACCTGCGCACGCCCTCGGGGCGCATGGCCTTCGACCTTGCGCTGACGCGCGAGGCGATGGCCGACTACCTTGGCCTGACGCTCGAAACCGTGAGCCGGCAGATGTCCGCGCTCCGGCGCGACGGCGTCATCGAGCTTGAGGGCAAGCGCCACGTCATCGTGCCCGACTACGACCTGCTTCTGGACGAAGCCGGCGATGATGCCGACGGCGGCTATCTGCCCTGATCGCGCGCCGGCCTGACGGCCAGCGCATACGATAGACCGGATTTCCGGCGCCCGTTCAGTGCGCCATCAGCACCGGAATCTGGGCGATTTCCAGCATGTCGCGGGTCGCCCCGCCCAGGATCGCCTCGCGGAAGCGGGAATGCCCGTAGCCGCCCATGACGATCATGTCCGCATCGATGTCGCGGGCGTGGCGGCACAGGACCTCCGACACGCGGGGCAGCGTCTTGGCCAGCACGGACACCTCTGTCTTGACCCCGTGGCGCGCCAGGAACTGCGAGAGCAGCCCGCCGGGGTCCGACCGCTCCGGCCCGTGGCTCGGTGGGTCGATGACGGTGATGTTCACGATCGAGGCCGCCTTGAGGATCGGAAGCGCGGCGCGGATCGCGATCAGGGACTCGTCGCTCTGGTTCCAGGCGATCACGATGCGCTGCGGCGGCGTGGCGCTGAGGCCAGCCGGGGGCAGGACCAGGACCGGCGCGCGCCCGTCGAAGAGCGCCGCCTCAAGCACGGCTTCAAGATCGTGCTGGTCCTTGCCGCCATAGGGCTGCGGCAGCACCACGAGGTCCGAGAAGCGCGCCTCCACCGCGACGGGCTCGGTCAGCGTGGCGATCTGGGTCACGACGGTATCTACCGCCCAGCGGATCTCCTCCGAGGCCATGCGGGCACGCACGGCGTTCTCGATCTCCGCCGCTTCGGCGCGGGCGTATTCGAAGGTCTCCTGATGCAGCGCTGCCGTGGCGCCGGCGTAGTAATAGCCTGTCTGCGCGCGGTCGATGCCGAGGCAGAGGATGTCCAGATGCGCGTCCTCCCTCCGGGCGAGCGCGACGGCCGCGTCGATCTGAGTGGCCGAAAGTTTTGGATCGGTGACGATGGTAAGGATCGATTTGTAGCCCATGTCCGGCCTCCCGTGAGCGCGTTTGCCCTGAACCTAGGGGACAGTAGGAGGGGCCACCTTGATTCGGATCAAGTGCCTCCGCGCGTTTGGCCCGCCGTTCCGGGGTGCTGCCGGGATGCGCGCGCGCTCAAGGACTTATCGGTCCGGGGGATCGGGCGGGCAGGCCGGGCGGCCTGGGTTTCCGCGAAACATCTTCAACCATGCCGAAAGCCATCACCGACATTTGACCCAGATCAAGGTAAGGTTGCCTTCGGCGGGTCAAATGACCCCCGTCCGGAAACCGTCCGACTGCGCGAGTCGGCTGGGCATGGATGAACGAAGGGACATAGCATGTGGGATTATTTGAAGCTCGCCGCGCTTGGCGCCATCGCGGTCGTGGCCGCGATCGCAGCCAACTACGCGCGCGACCTTGCATACATGGTCAACGCCTTGACCGTGATGCTGGCTGCGGCCATCACATTCGTCTGGGTGTTGCGCCGTATTGATACGCCGCGGCCCCAGGTTGCCAACGAGTACCTTGACGGCGTCGTGCGCGCCGGGGTGATCGCGACGGCCTTCTGGGGTGTCGTGGGCTTTCTGGTGGGCGTGACCGTTGCCTTCCAGCTGGCCTTTCCGGCGCTGAACCTGTCCGAACTGGCCCAGGGTTACCTCAACTTCGGCAAGCTGAGACCGCTGCACACCTCGGCGGTGATCTTTGCCTTCGGCGGCAACGCGCTGATCATGTCCTCGTTCTATGTCGTCCAGCGGACCTCCGCGGCGCGGCTCTGGGGGGGAAACCTCGCATGGTTCGTGTTCTGGGGCTACCAGCTGGTCATCGTGCTGGCCGCGACGGGCTATATCCTGGGTGCCACCCAGTCCAAGGAATACGCCGAGCCCGAATGGTACGTCGACTGGTGGCTGACCATCGTCTGGGTCGCCTATCTGGCCGTCTTCCTCGGCACGATCATCAAGCGCAAGGAACCCCACATCTACGTGGCGAACTGGTTCTACCTGTCGTTCATCGTCACCATCGCGATGCTCCACGTCGTCAACAACCTTGCCATCCCGGTCTCGGTCTTCGGGTCGAAGTCAGTTCAGGTCTTTGCCGGCGTGCAGGACGCGATGACACAGTGGTGGTACGGCCATAACGCCGTGGGCTTCTTCCTGACCGCAGGCTTCCTGGGGATGATGTACTACTTCGTGCCCAAGCAGGCCGAACGCCCGGTCTTCAGCTACAAGCTGTCGATCATCCACTTCTGGGCGCTGATCTTCCTTTATATCTGGGCCGGTCCGCACCACCTGCACTACACCGCGCTGCCGGAATGGGCCTCGACGCTGGGTATGGTCTTCTCGATCATCCTGTGGATGCCCTCCTGGGGTGGCATGATCAACGGCCTGATGACGCTTTCGGGCGCCTGGGACAAGATCCGCACCGACCCGGTGATCCGCATGATGGTGATCTCCATCGGCTTCTACGGCATGTCGACCTTCGAAGGCCCGATGATGTCGATCAAGGCCGTGAACTCGCTGTCGCACTACACCGACTGGACCATCGGCCATGTCCACTCCGGCGCGCTGGGCTGGAACGGCATGATCACCTTCGGGGCGCTCTACTTCCTGGTGCCGCGCCTGTGGAACCGCGCCGGTCTTTACAGCCTCAAGCTCGTCTCCTGGCACTTCTGGCTCGCCACCATCGGGATCGTGCTCTACGCCGCCTCGATGTGGGTGACGGGGATCATGGAAGGCCTGATGTGGCGTGAAGTGGATGCGAACGGCTTCCTCGTGAACGCCTTCGCCGACACCGTCGCCGCGAAGTTCCCGATGTACGTGGTGCGGGGTCTGGGCGGGGTCATGTACCTGGCTGGTGCGGTCATCATGGTCTACAACCTCTGGGCAACCGTCGCTAAGCAGCCGGCCTCCGCCGCTGCCAGCGCCGCGGTCCCGGCCGAATGAGAGGGGCCCAGAAAATGTCCATCCTTGAAAAGCACAAGTTCCTCGAAACCAACGCCACGGCGCTGCTCGTCGGGTCCTTCCTGGTCGTGACCATCGGCGGGATCGTGGAGATCGCCCCCCTCTTCTACCTTGAGAACACGATCGAGAAGGTCGAGGGGGTGCGTCCCTACTCTCCGCTCGAACTGACGGGGCGCGACATCTACATCCGCGAAGGCTGCTATGTCTGCCACAGCCAGATGATCCGCCCGATGCGCGACGAGGTCGAGCGCTACGGCCACTACTCTCTGGCGGCGGAGTCGATGTACGACCATCCGTTCCAGTGGGGCTCCAAGCGCACCGGGCCGGATCTGGCCCGGGTGGGCGGCCGCTATTCGAACGAATGGCATGTCGACCACCTGACCGACCCGCAGTCGGTGGTGCCGGAATCGGTGATGCCGAAGTACGGCTTCCTTTCCGACCGGATGATCGAGGCCAAGCACATCGAGGACCGTCTGGCGACCGACGCGCTCGTCGGTGTGCCCTACACGTCCGAGATGATCGAGCTGGCCAAGGCTGATTTCGCGGCCCAAGCCGATCCGGATGCCGACACCGACGGGCTGCTTGAGCGCTACGCCGGTGCCAGTGTCGCCAATTTCGACGGCCAGGCGGGCATCTCGGAAATGGACGCGCTCATCGCCTATCTCCAGGTGCTGGGCACGATGGTCGATTTCTCGACCTTCGAACCTGACCCGAACCGATAGGAGGAGCGGATGGATATCTATTCGCTTTTCCGGGAATTCGCCGACAGCTGGGCGCTTCTGGCGCTGGTGCTGGTCTTCGCGGGCGTCGTGATCTGGGCCTTCCGGCCCGGGTCGCGGAAGGTCCACGACGACGTGGCGAACATTCCCTTCCGGCATGAGGACAGGCCCGCCCCCGCCGGCACGACCGGCGCGCGGGGTCAAGGAGGCGCAAGATGAGCAAGAAACCGACAACGACGAAGGCCCAGCCCGAAACCACGGGACATTCCTGGGACGGGATCGAGGAATACAACAACCCCCTGCCGCGCTGGTGGCTCTGGACCTTCTACCTGACCATCATCTGGGGGCTGATCTACACGATCCTCTACCCGGCCTGGCCGCTGGTGGAGGGCGCGACCCAGGGTCTTTGGGGCGGCAACCCGCGCACGAGCGTCGCCGCTGAAATCCAGCGCTTCGACGATGCGAACGCGGGGATCGAGGCCAAGCTGGTGGCGGCGGACCTGACGGCAATCTCGGCGGATCAGGAGCTTGTCGGCTTTGCGACCAACGCAGGGGCCGCGGTGTTCAAGACCTGGTGCGCGCAGTGCCACGGTGCCGGTGCCGCCGGGGCCAAGGGCTATCCCAACCTGAACGACAACGACTGGCTCTGGGGCGGCACGATCGAGGATATCCACACCACGATCCAGCACGGTATCCGCAACACGGAAGACGCGGACGCCCGCTACTCCGAAATGCCGCGCTTCGGCGCCGACGAGTTGCTGGAATCCGAGCAGATCGACCAGGTCGTGCACTACGTCCTGCAGCTCTCGGGCCAGGACAATGACGCGGCCCTCGCGGCCGAGGGCGCCACGGTCTTCGCCGACAACTGCGCGGCCTGCCACGCGGAAGACGGCTCGGGCGACCGCGCGCAGGGCGCGCCGAACCTGACCGACGCCATCTGGCTTTATGGCGGGGATGCGGCTGCGCTGACCGAGACGGTGACGAATGCCCGCTTCGGCGTGATGCCGGCTTGGTCCGGCCGCCTGAGCGAGGCCGACATCCGCGCGGTCGCGACCTGGGTCCACAGCCGCGGCGGCGGCGAGTAAAGGAATCCGGGGGGCATCACTGCCCTTCCGGTGAAAAGCATCGGCGCCCCGTCCTGTTCGCGCGTTTCCTGGGGGCGCCGATGCTCCAAGACTTCTGGCGTGCCTTCGGGCGCGCCTTTTTTCTGGGCGCGTCCCCGCCCGGCGGGCGGGCCTACCCTGCGAAGTCCGCGGCAAAAATAGCCTGCGACCATTTGGACTTCAATTCCGGGGACACCTCCCGCTACCATTGACCTATATCAAAGCCACGAGTCGGAGCGGTGCCGTAATAGTCCGACGCGAACGGACATAAAATATTCAGGAAATTGAAGATGAGTTCCAGCGAAACGCCTCCGGCGCTTTACGCAGCGCGGGAGCCGATATTCCCCCGCAGGGTCAAAGGCAACTTCCGCACCCTCAAATGGGTGATCATGGTGGTGACGCTTGGTATCTATTACGTCACGCCCTGGCTGCGCTGGGACCGGGGGCCGAGCCTGCCCGACCAGGCTGTGCTGGTCGATCTGGCCAACCGGCGTTTCTTCTTCTTCATGATCGAGATCTGGCCGGATGAGTTCTACTTCATCGCCGGCCTTCTGATCATGGCGGGGCTGGGGCTCTTCCTGTTCACCTCGGCGCTTGGCCGGGTCTGGTGCGGCTACACCTGCCCGCAGACCGTCTGGACCGATCTTTTCATCCTGGTCGAGCGCTGGGTCGAGGGCGACCGCAACGCCCGCGTGCGGCTCTGGAACCAGAAATGGGACCTGCGGAAGTTCCGCCTGAGGATGACGAAGTGGTTCATCTGGCTGCTGATCGGCCTGGCGACCGGCGGGGCCTGGGTCTTCTACTTCACCGACGCGCCGACGCTGGCGCGCGACTTGTTCACGCTCGATGCCCATCCGATCGCCTATTCGACGATGGGCATCCTGACCGTCACCACCTTCGTCTTCGGCGGCTTCGCGCGCGAGCAGATCTGCATCTACGCCTGCCCCTGGCCGCGCATCCAGGCTGCGATGATGGACGAGGACACGCTGGTCGTCGCCTATCGCGAATGGCGCGGCGAGCCGCGCGGCAAGCTCAAGAAGGGGGAGCTTGATCCGAGCCAGGGCGATTGCATCGACTGCATGGCCTGCGTCAACGTCTGCCCGGTGGGGATCGACATCCGAAACGGTCAGCAGCTCGAATGCATCACCTGCGCGCTCTGCATCGATGCCTGCGACGAGGTCATGGACCGGATCGGCAAGCCGCGCGGCCTGATCGGCTACATGGCGCTGAAGGACGAGACGGTCGAACGCGCGGGCGGGCATCCCAAGCAGCTTTGGAAGCATATCCTGCGTCCGCGCACGCTGCTTTACACCGCGCTCTGGTCAGCGGTCGGCGTGGGGCTGATCGTGGCGCTCTTCATGCGCTCGCCCATCGACTTCAACGTGACGCCGGAGCGCAACCCGATCTTCGTGACGCTTTCCGACGGTTCGATCCGCAACGCCTATGAGATCCGGCTGCGCAACAAGCAGCCCGAGGATCGCCCCTTCCTGCTGTCGCTGACCTCGGATTCGCCGCTGGCGCTTTCGCTCGAAGGCCGGGAAAGCTATGTTGTGACCGTGCCCGCGGACGAAACGCTGACCCAGCGCGTCTATGTGACCGCGCCGCCGGGCAGCCGGGCCGCCGTGGCGGACCGCACCGCGATCCGGCTCTGGATCGTGGACCAGGTGAACCAGGACCGCGTCTACGCGAACACGGTCTTCAACGGGAAGGACCAGTGAGATGGGCCGGGAACTGACAGGGCGCAAGGTCTTCGCGATCACGGCGTCGGCCTTCGCCATCATCATCGCGGTCAATGTCTACATGGCCGTGAAGGCGGTGGGCACCTTTCCGGGGCTGGAGGTGGCGAACTCCTACGTCGCCTCGCAGAACTTCGACCGGGAGCGCAACGCGCAGGAGGCGCTGGGTTGGACGCTCACCGACAGCTACGAGGCGGGCGAGCTCAGGCTGTCCTTCCGTGACAGCGCGGGTCACCCCGTCACCCTGGGCGACATCGCCGCAACCGTCGGCCGCACGACCGAGGCTGCCGAAGACAAGACCCCGATCTTCGTCCACGAGGGTGGCGACTATGTCGCGCCGCTTGACCTTGGGCCGGGCCGCTGGATGGTCCTGCTCGAAGCGCGGGCCGAGGACGGCACCCGGTTTCACAAGCGGCTCGATATCTCCGTGAAGGACTAGGACCCGTGTCGGCAACCTCGATCTCGGCCTGCCCCGCCTGCATCGCCGCACCCTCGGCCGAGGCCATGGCGGCGGCACGGGCGCAGAAAGCTTCCGGCCTCGTCCTCTCGCTGCCGACGGCGCATTGCGCGGCCTGCATCTCGGACGTGGAGCGGGAATTGACGCGGATGCCGGGGGTCCGTTCGGCGCGGGTCAACCTGACGCTGAAGCGCGTCAGCGTCGAGGCCGCGCCCGAGGTCACGCCCGAGGCGATGATCGCCCGGCTCGCCGGGATCGGATACGAGGCGCATGAGCTTGATCCGGGCCTTCTGTCTGTGACCGAAACCGACCGGCGCGGGCGCGACCTGCTGATGCGGCTGGGCGTTGCCGGATTCGCGATGATGAACGTCATGCTGCTTTCCGTCGCCGTCTGGTCGGGGGCGGAGGCCGCGACGCGTGACCTCTTCCACTGGATCAGCGCCGCGATCGCGCTGCCGACGCTGGTCTTTGCCGGTCAACCCTTCTTTGCCTCGGCCTGGGCCTCGCTCAAGGCGCGGCGCCTTGGCATGGACGTGCCGATCTCGCTGGCGCTGATTCTGTCATCCGCGATCTCGCTTTACGAGACGTTCCAGGGCGGCGAACACGCCTATTTCGATGCCGCGGTGTCGCTGTGCTTCTTCCTGCTGGCGGGGCGCTACCTCGATTACCGGTCGCGCGCGATTGCACGGTCCGCAGCCGAGGAGTTGGCCGCGCTGGAGGTGCCGCGTGCGACCCGGATCGGACCTGAGGGCGAGTCGATCGTGCCCATCGCCGAGCTCGCCCTGGGCGATCTGGTGCGCGTCCGGCCCGGCGCCCGCATGCCCGTCGACGGGATCGTGACCGAGGGCGCGTCCGAGCTCGACCGTTCGCTCCTCACCGGGGAAACGCTGCCCGTGCGGGTGGCCGCCGGCCTGCCCGTCAGCGCGGGGGAGGTCAACCTGACCGGACCCCTGACGGTGCGCGTGACTGCGGCAGGGCGCGATTCGTCGCTGCACCGGATGGCGGACCTCGTCGCGGTCGCGGAAAGCGCGCGCAACCGCTACACCTCGCTGGCCGACCGGATGGCGCGGGCCTATTCGCCCAGCGTCCACTTGCTCGCGCTCGCGGCCTTCATCGGCTGGATGGTCCAGTCGGGCGGCGATATCCGGCTTGCGGTCAACGTCGCCTCGGCGGTGCTGATCATCACCTGCCCCTGCGCGCTGGCGCTTGCCGTGCCGGCCGTCGTGACGGCCGCTTCGGGCCGCCTGTTCCGGCAGGGCCTGCTGATCAAGGACGGCACCGCGCTCGAACGGCTGGCAGAGGTCGATACGGTCGTCTTCGACAAGACAGGGACGCTGACCCTTGGCGCGCCCCGGCCCATCGACCTGGACCGGCATGACGCGACCGACCTGTCGCTGGTCGCGGCGCTGGCCGCCGGCTCGGCCCATCCGCTGTCTGCCGCCCTGGCGGCGGCGCTAACGGATCGCGGGATCGCCCCGGCACCGGTCAGCGGGCTGCGCGAGGTTCCGGGCGAGGGCGTGGAGGCATTCCTGGGCGACCGCCGCGTGCGGCTGGGCCGCGCCGACTGGACCGGCGCCACGCCTGAGGACATGACCGCGACCTACCTTGATGCGGGCGATGGACGCGCGCCGAGAACCTTCGTTTTCGCTGACCAGTTGCGCCCCGGCGCGGCAGAGGCCGTGGCGGCGCTCAAGGCGGCGGGCAAGCGCGTGGTGCTGCTCTCGGGTGATGCGGAAACGCCGGTCGCGCGCCTTTCGAAGGAGCTTGGGATCGAGGAATGGCACGCGGGCGCCCGACCCGAGGAGAAGGCCGGGCGGGTAGCGGACCTGACGGCGGCGGGCGGGCGCGTGCTGATGGTGGGCGACGGTCTGAACGACACCGCGGCGCTTGCGGGCGCGCATGTTTCGGTTTCGCCTGCCACCGCGCTTGACGCGGCCCGGGTCGCCTCGGACATCGTGCTTCTGGGGCAGGACCTGCAGCCCATCGCGCTGGCCGCATCGCTTGCCGTCACCGCACGCCGGCGGATCAAGCAGAACTTCGCGCTGTCGCTCGGCTACAACCTGGTGGCAGTGCCGGTCGCGCTTCTGGGGCTTGCGACCCCGCTGATCGCGGCCCTGGCGATGTCGGCCTCCTCGATCACCGTATCTCTCAACGCGCTCAGGCTGAGGTGACGGGATGGAGATGCTCGTCTACCTGATCCCGGCGTCCCTGCTTCTGGGTGGGGTCGGCCTTGCCGCCTTCCTTTGGGCGCTGCGCAATCGCCAGTTCGAGGACCCCGACGGCGACGGTCAGCGCTTTCTTTCGGACGATTGGGACGACCGCCCGAAGCCCTAGGCCATGGCCGGGTCTTGCCGGGGCTGTCTCGGCCTCAGGGTGCCACGACCTCGCAATCGGCGTTGCGGGCGACCAGCCGGCGGCAGGCAAGCTGGGCCGTTTCCTCGGTCATGCCGACGAAATTCGCATCGAAGCCGCCGCGCCGCGGGACGACCTTGCGCAGGGCTTCGTCCAGCGTGTTCATCTCCATCAGCGCGGTCTGCAGGAGCCGCCGTTCCGCCTCGTAGCGCGAGGGGTAGTTGCCGACGTTGATGGCCCATTGGCGCCCGCCCGAGGTCGAGACCCGCGTGACGATCTCCAGCGGCTCCGCGGCGTCCGGGGGCGCGGCGTCGGCGGCCGCGAGGATGACCCGCTCGGGCAGCGCGCGGGCAATGGGGGTCATGGTTTCCCGCGGGGTGTCGAGCGCGGCAACGGTCGTTTCTTCGACCGCCGTTGCCACGGCTGGCAGGTCCAGGACTTCCGGCGCATCGGCCGCTGCGACAGTCTCCGGTGGGAGCTCGGGCGTGCTGGCTTCGACCGGGGCTTCTTCCGCGGCGGCGACCACGACGGTCTCGGCCGGTTCGGCGGCGCCCGGGCGGGCCACGGGGCGCTGGATGTCGTCCGTCAGGGCGGCGGCGGCCAGGATCACGGCGGGCTCTTCTACGGGCGCGGCCTCGGCGGTGTCCTGCGGTGCCTCGGCGGCCGGTTCCGGCGCTGCCGGTTCGGCTGCCGCCAGCGCAACCGTTTCGACGGCTGCGGGGCGCGCGACCGGCTGGGGCGTGCCCTCAGGCGGCGTGGGCACAGCGACCGTTTCCAGTGCCGCGATCGCGGCTTGGGCGATCTCGGCGGGGGCCGGCGCCGGCGGCGCATCGGCGGATTGCACCGCCTCAAGCACGGAATCGATGTTTTCCTGCATCGCCAGCAGCAGTTCCTCCGGCGGCGCGGCGGGGGCTGCGCCCGGAACCGGGCGGGCGATCGGCTTCCTTGCGGTCTTCACCGCGCCTGACAGGCGGATGATCTTGCCCGCGCCGCCGGGCTCTCCGCCATCGGCCACCGCGTAGTTCGGCGCCGCAGGTTTCTGCACCACGGCCCGGTTCGGCGCCTTGCCGAACCCGATGTCGAGAAGCTGGGCCACACGCTCATTGCGCTGTGCGGTCGAGGTTCCACCGAAGACGGTCGCGATGATGCGCTTGTTGCCCCGCTGCGCCGAGGCGACCAGGTTGAAGCCCGCCGCGACGGTGTAGCCGGTCTTGATCCCGTCCGCGCCTTCGTAAGCCTCAAGGAACCGGCGGTTGGTCGAGGCGACCTTGGCCACCCCCGCATCCGCCCAGCGGCGGGAGAAGAGGTTGTAGTACTGCGGGAAATCGAAGAACAGGTGGCGACCCAGCATGGTCATGTCGTGGGCGGTCGACAGGTGACCTTCGGCGGTCAGGCCATTCGCGTTGCGGAAGCTTGTCTTCGACATGCCCAGCGCCTTGGCGGTGCGCGTCATGCGCTTTGCGAACGCGGGCTCGGAGCCTTCGATGGCCTCGCCGATGGCGGTCGCGGCATCGTTCGCCGACTTGATGGCGGCCGCGCGGATCAGGTAGCGCAGCGCGATCTTCTGGCCGGGCTTGAGTCCCAGCCGAGACGGCGGCTGAGAGGCTGCGTGCTTTGACACCGTCACCTTTGTGTCAAGCGAGATCTCGCCGCGCTCGATCGCCTCGAAAGCGATGTAGAGCGTCATCATCTTGGTCAGAGAGGCGGGATGAAGCCGGGCGTCCGAGTTCTTCTCGTGCAGGACCTGGCCCGTGCGCGCGTCGATCACGTAATCGGCGTAGGGTGCGGCCACGCCCGCGACCGGCGCCAGAGCCAGCGCCAAGCCCACAATCAAATTCCGGATAATACCCTTCACCCGCGTCCCGGCGGGTGCGGTTTGCTTACTGCCCATGTTCTGCCTCGGTGCCCCGGTTTTTGTGGTGGGGCTACTGCTTCGCCTTGACGATAGCACAGGGGTTCGCATCCGCAAAAGCCCAATTGCAAGTCTTTTTGAGCCGTTGCGGCCCGGACTTCGTTCAGCGTGGCCTGTCGGGGTGTGGCCGCTCATCGTTCAAGCGCGGCGATCAGCGGCGGCAAGGCGCCGAGGTCGGGGATCTCGCGGAAGCGGGGATGACCCTCGGGCGCGTCTGCATGCTCAAGTGCCCAGGTCAGGCCGTGCGGGACATAGACGCCCCAGCCGCCGGCCTCGATCGCCGGCACGACATCGGACTTCATCGAGTTACCGACCATGATCGCACCCTCGGCCCGTACCCCGTGGCGTTCGAAGATGGCCGCATAGACGGCGGGCGTCTTCTGCGACACGATCTCCACCCCGTCGAAGAGATCGCCCAGACCCGATTGCGCGAGCTTGCGTTCTTGGTCCAGCAGGTCGCCCTTGGTCACCAGCAGGATGCGATACCGTCCCGCAAGCGAGGAGACGGTATCGAGCGCGTGGGGCAGAAGCTCGATCGGGTGGGCCAGCATGTCCTGGCCCGTCGCGATGATTTCCCGGATGACGCGGGCGGGCACGCGATCCTCGGTCACTTCGATCGCGGTTTCGATCATCGAGAGCATGAAGCCCTTTATCCCGAACCCGTAGCGCCCGACGTTGCGCCGCTCGGCCTCAAGCAGGCGCTCATCCAGGTGATCGGGCTCCGCGAAATCCGCCAGGAGCGTCGCGAACCGGTCCTGCGTCAGGCGAAAGAAGCGCTCGTTGTGCCAAAGCGTGTCGTCGGCGTCGAACGCGACCGTCGTGAACTTTTCCATCAGCGCCTCCCGCCGGGTTTGATAGCGCGGCGGGGCGGATCGTTGCAATCGCGTGTTTTGCGGACTTTTTTCCCGGCCCCTCCCGGATTATATTGCCGGGCGAACCCCTGTCGCCCGAATCCACCAGGAGCTGGCCCCGTGACCCTTCGTCCCTTCATCATGTCCGACCAAGACGGCGGCCGCGATGGCGAGACTTCGGTCGTCACCAAGACCCGGCCCAAGACGCAGCGCCCGCCGATGTACAAGGTGCTGCTCCTGAACGACGATTACACGCCGATGGAATTCGTCGTGCATGTGCTGGAACGCTTTTTCGGGATGAACCATTCCCACGCGTTCGAGATCATGTTGACCGTGCACAAGCGCGGGCTTGCCGTCGTCGGTGTCTTTTCCTTCGAGGTGGCGGAGACCAAGGTGGCGCAGGTGATGGATTTCGCGCGCCGCCACCAGCATCCGCTGCAATGCACGATGGAAAAGGAATAGGGCGCCTGCCCCCAAGCCATGAGCCAATCCCGACTTACCCTTGCGCTTGAGGGCGCCGAGTTGCCCGCCGAGGGTACGATCCTGGTCATCGGCCCGCGCGGGGATACCGACCTGTCGGCGCTGCCCAAGGATCGGGTGCGGATCGTCCAGGGCTTCCGGCCCGACCATGACGCGCTGGCCGCACGAGGCTACGCGGTCTCGCCCGGGTTTGAGGGGCATCACGCGGCGGCGATCCTTTTCGTGCCGCGCGCGCGGGCCGCCGCGCGGGCGTTGGTCGCCGCGGCGGCGGATCACCTGCCGGCGGGCGCGTCCGTCTGGGTGGATGGCCAGAAGACCGATGGCGTGGACAGCGTGCTGAAGGACATCCGCCCGCGGGCCGAGATCGCGGAGGTGTTCGCCAAGGCGCATGGCAAGGTCTTTCGCTTCGCGGTGCCGGAGCGGGGCGGGTTTGAGGACTGGCGCGCGGCCGACACGCAGCCGGCCCCAGGCTTCGTGGCGGCGCCGGGCGTGTTTTCGGCCGACGGGATCGACAAGGGGTCCGTGGCGCTGGCGGCGGAGTTGCCCGGCGATCTGCACGGGGTCGTCGCCGACCTTGGCGCGGGCTGGGGGTGGCTCTCGTCCGAGATCCTCAAGCGCGACGGGGTGCGTGAGTTGCACCTGATCGAGGCCGATCACGCCGCGCTGGCCTGCGCGCGGCGCAACGTCACCGATCCGCGCGCGCGTTTCCACTGGGCGGATGCCACCCGCTTCCGGCCTGAGCGGCGCTTCGATGTCGTGGTGACCAACCCGCCCTTCCATACCGAACGCGCGGCCGATCCCGCGCTTGGCGCCGCCTTCATCCAGGCCGCGGCGGGGATGCTGACGCCTTCCGGTCAGCTTTGGCTCGTCGCGAATCGGCACCTGCCCTACGAGAAGACCATGGCCGCATTGTTTCGCGAAGTGGCGGAAGTGGGCGGCACATCCGGCTTCAAGGTGCTCAAGGGAAACCGTCCGGCCACCTCGCCTCGCCCCGGCCGGTGAATTCCGATAGGCTCGCGCCAAGAATCAAGAACAAGCATCAAGAACAGGGGATGACATGACCCTTTCCATCGCTGGAAAGACCGCGATCGTCACGGGCTCTGCCAGGGGGATCGGCCTTGCCATCGCCCGGCATTTCGTCGCCGTCGGCGCGAACGTGATGTTCGCCGACGTCGACGAGGCACGGCTGGAGGCCGAGCTTGGCGACGAGGCCGAGGGTGAAGGGCCGCTGCGCTCTTTCGCGGGGGATCTCAGCCAGAAGCTGACGGCGGCGAACCTGCTGTCCGCCACCATCGACGCCTTCGATCGCGTCGATATCCTCGTCAACGCCAACCGCGACTTCGCCCTGACCGATCCGCTGAACCCCGACGACGCCACCTTTGAGATGCTGGTGCGCCAGAACATGATGTGCGCGGTCCGGCTCAGCCAGATGGTCGCGCGGCGCATGATCACCCAGGCCGAGCGGGACGGACAGGAAAGCGGCCAGGTCGGCGCGATCGTCAATGTCTCGACGCTCGCCTCTCGGCTCGCGCATCCGGACCTGTTGGGTGTTTCGGTGTCAAACGCGGCGCTGGAACAGGCGACGCGGTCGCTGGCCGTGGCTTTTGCGCCGCATCGCATCCGCGTCAACGGCGTGGCCTTCGCCAGCGTCCTGAGCGCGAGCCTTCAGGAGGCCCTGCGCGAACATGCCGACTGGCGCGACCGGGTGATCGACGCGACGCCGCTTGGCCGCATCGCCGCACCGTCCGAGGTTGCGGATGCCGCGCTTTACCTCGCCTCAGATGCCTCGGGCTTCGTCACCGGCCAGACCCTCACGCTGGACGGCGGGCGCGGGCTGATCGACCCGGCGGGTGTGCCGATCCACTAGGTCATTCGGGGTAAAGCCGACGGCAATCCTCGACCGCGGTCATGGCGGTCGAGGCCAGCGCCGCGCGGCGCGTCTTCAGCGCGGCCAGCTTGCGCGCCTCCGCCTCCGGGTCGATGGCGACCGGCTTGCGGACGATGTCAGTATAGGGTTCCCAGCAGCGGGTCAGCGTGCGGTGGTGGCGCGCGTCGAAGGGGCCGTCGTAGTAGCGCACCCAGGCCCAGCGGGTCACTTCCCGGCTCTCATAGGCGTAGCCGCGGGCGATGTTCGCCTCGGTCTCCGCGATCAGGGCGTCGAGCGCGCGGATGTCGCGCGTGGCGCTGCGGAGGCAGTTGTCCTGCGCCGAACAGGCGGCCAGCGTCAGCGCGAGGACGAGGACGGTCGCGGAAAGGCGCATGGCGGTTCCTTCACTCTGGGGCGCCGCAGGTAGGATGGGCGGCAAGAAGCGCGGCGCGCCGTTCACGCAGGGCGGCAAGCTTGCGCGCCTCTGCCTCCGGGTCGATGGCAACGGTTTGGGTGCGGCTTGCAGGCTCGGTGCAGAAGCTGATGCCGACATGGCTGCGCGCCGACCCCAGGCAAAGGTTGAAGCCGCTGCGCGCCGGCGCCCGCTCGACCCGGTAGCCGTTGTCGAGGTTGGCTTCCGTCTCGTCAATCAGCGTGGCGAGGGTTGCGAGCTCGCGCGCGACGGCGCGGTCGCAGCCGGGCTTTGCGGGCGCGGCGCAGGCGCCGAGCGTGAGGGCCATCAGCAACGGCAGAAGGGAACGGGGCATGGCGCGACTCATCCTTTCGCTGGCCCAAGGATAGCGGATGGGCGGTCAGGGCCAAGTGCCGCGTCGCAGCCGCCGTCCGGCAACTGGCAGCAGGGGCGCAAAGCTGCTAGGCAGGCCGCGAAAGGGAGGACCGGGAGATGGTGGATTTCGACGAACGCAAGGCGCGGGCCTCGGCCTGGTTCCGGACACTCCGCGACCAGATCGTGGCGGCGTTCGAGGGGCTTGAGGATGCGGCCTCCGCCACGCCCGGCCGGTTCGAGGTGTCCGAGACGCGGCGCGGCGAGGACGGCGGCGGCGGTCTGATGAGCGTGATGCGCGGCGGCGCGGTGTTCGAAAAGGTGGGTGTCAACGTCTCCACAGTCCACGGCATGCTGGGCGAGCGGGCGCAAAAGGCGATGGCCGCGCGCGGCGTCCCTGGCATGTCCGAGGACCCCCGTTTCTGGGCCTCCGGCATCAGCCTTGTCGCGCATATGCAGAACCCGCATACCCCCGCCGTCCACATGAACACGCGGATGTTCTGGACCCCGCATGCCTGGTGGTTCGGGGGCGGGGCGGACCTGAATCCCTGCATCGAATATGCCGAGGACACCGCGCATTTCCACGCCGCGCTGAAGACCGCCTGCGACGCCCATGACGCGGGCTACTACGACCGCTTCAAGGCCTGGGCGGACGAGTATTTCTTCGTCCCCCATCGCGGGCGCGCGCGCGGCATCGGCGGGATCTTCTACGACGACCTGAACACCGGCGACTGGGAGGCCGATTTCGCTTTCACCCAATCGGTGGGCCGCGCCTTCCTGCCCGCCTTCGTGCCGGTCACCGAACGGCGGCTCGGTGCGCAGGCGAGCGAGGCCGACCGCGAGGTGCAGCTGATCCATCGCGGGCTCTATGCCGAATACAACCTGGTCTATGACCGGGGCACCAAGTTCGGGCTGGAAACCGGCCACGACGCCAATGCCGTGCTGATGAGCTTGCCGCCCGTCGCCAAATGGCCGTGAGGGGCGCGCGGCCCTAGCGGGCGCGCACCGCCTCGATCATGCGCGCGACGTTCTCGGGGTCAGCGTCCGGCGTGATCCCGTGGCCGAGGTTGAAGATATGCGGGCCGCCGGAAAAGGCCCGCACCACGCGGCGGGTTTCCTCGATCAGCCGTTCGCCCCCTGACACCAGCAGCGACGGATCGAGGTTGCCCTGTACGCAGCCGTCCTTCTGCACATGCTCCGCCGCCCATTCGGCCGAGACCGAATTGTCGATGGCGACGCAATCGGCGCCGGTCGCGCGGGCGAAGCCGATGTAACGCTCCCCCGCCTCGCGCGGGAAGGCGATGATCGGCAGGCCGGGATGACGCTCCTTCAGCGCGGCGATGATTCGGTGCGCGGGCTCCAGGGCGAAATCGGTGAAATCCTGCCCCTTGAGCGATCCGGCCCAGCTGTCGAAGAGCTTGATGACCTCGGCCCCCGCCGCGACCTGGGCGGAGAGGTATTCGATGGTCGCTTCGCTGAGCAGGTCGATCAGCGCCGCGAAGGTCGCGCGGTCGGCGGCCTTCAGCGCATGGGCGGGTCCCTGATCCGGGGTGCCACGGCCCGCGATCATATAGGTCGCAACCGTCCAGGGCGCCCCGGCAAAGCCGATCAGCGTGGTTTCGCGCGGCAGTTCGCGCGCCAGGATCCGGACGGTTTCATAGACCGGCGCCAACCGGTCGTGGATGTCGTCCTTGCCGCCCAGCTTGGCAAGCTCGGCGGGCGTCGTGATGGTCGAGAGCCGCGGCCCCTCGCCGGTTTCGAACCAAAGCTCCGCCCCGAGCGCCTGCGGCAGGAGCAGGATGTCGGCAAACAGGATCGCCGCATCAAAGCCGTAGCGGCGGATCGGCTGCAGCGTCACCTCGGCGGCGAGGTCGGGCGCATAGCAGAGCGACAGGAAATCCCCGGCCTCGGCCCGCGTGGCGCGGTATTCCGGCAGGTAGCGGCCCGCCTGGCGCATCATCCAGATCGGGGGAACGGCCTGGGTTTCACCGGCCAGCGCCTTGAGGATGGTCTTGGTCATCGGGCTCTCCTTCGTGCCCCTTCATCGCCGCCTGCGGCGGGATGTCAAGGCGAAGTCTGGTCAAGGCCCATTGCGCGGCCAATGTGTCGCGGATATGCCGGGAGGCATGACACAGCCCACTGCAAAAACCCCGCTGAAGATCGGAACCCGTGGCTCTCCGCTGGCGCTTGCGCAGGCGTTCGAGACGCGCCGACGCCTGATGGAGGCGCATGGCCTTTCCGAGGACGCCTTCGAGATCGTGATCATCAAGACCACGGGCGACGACCGGGCGATGATCGCAGCCGACCGCCCGCTGAAGGAGGTCGGCGGCAAGGGCCTGTTCACGCGGGAGATCGAGGAGGCGCTGCTGTCGGGCCGCATCGACATCGCGGTGCATTCGATGAAGGACATGCCGGTCGCCCAGCCGGAGGGGCTGGTGCTGGATTGCTACCTGCCGCGCGAGGATGTGCGCGATGCCTTCGTGTCGCGCGACCACGCCTCGATCGCCGATCTGCCCGAGGGCGCGGTGGTCGGATCGTCCAGCCTGCGTCGGCGGGCGCAGCTTGCCAACCGCCGCCCCGACCTGAAGCTGGTGCAGTTTCGCGGCAATGTGCAGACGCGGCTCAAGAAGCTCGACGAAGGGGTCGCGGCGGCGACGTTCCTCGCCATGGCGGGGCTGAATCGCCTGGGCATGGGGCGCATCGCGCGCGCGGCCATCGCGCCCGAGGACATGCTGCCCGCCGTCGCACAGGGCGCCATCGGGATCGAGCGGCGGCTGGCCGACGGCGACGCCGCCGGGCTTCTGGCCGCGATTCACCACGGCCAGACGGGCGAACGGCTTTCCGCCGAGCGCGCGTTCCTGGCCGAGCTTGACGGGTCCTGTGAGACCCCCATCGCCGGGCTTGCCCTTCACGACGGCGACGGGCTGTGGCTGCGTGGAGAGATCCTGAGGCCCGACGGCTCCGAAGCCATCGCGGGCGACCGGCGCTGCGCGGTCTCCGACGCGGCTGCGGCGGGGCAGGACCTTGCGCGCGAACTCCTCGCGCAGGCGGGGCCGGGCTTTTTCGACTGGCGCCAAGGCTGAGGTCGGTGCGCCTCCGCACCGCGACCTGGGTGTGGATAGGGCGCATGCGGGGCGTGCACCGTCCCGACCGCAGGGCGCCAGCGTGACTGATCCCAAGCCCCAACCAGATAGCAACCGGCGTTGGCGTCGCCTGCCCGCCGGGATCTGGGTGCTTGGCTTCGTCTCCATGCTCATGGACATCTCCTCCGAGATGATCCACGCGCTGCTGCCCATCTACCTGACCGTCGGTCTCGGCGCGACGGCGCTGACCGTCGGCGTGATCGAGGGCATCGCGGAGGCGACGGCCTCCATCGTCAAGATCTTCTCGGGCGCGCTGTCGGACCGGATCGGGCGGCGCAAGGAACTGGCGGCGCTCGGTTACGGGCTGGCGGCGCTGAGCAAGCCGGTCTTTCCGCTGGCGGGCTCCATCGGCTGGGTGGTTGCGGCGCGTTTCATCGACCGGGTTGGCAAGGGGATACGCGGGGCGCCGCGTGACGCGCTGATCGCCGATCTGACGCCCGAGGGGCTCAGGGGCGCGGCCTTCGGTCTGCGCCAGTCCCTCGATACCATCGGGGCCTTCATCGGGCCGCTTGCGGCCATTGCCCTGATGGCGGCTTTCGCGGGCGATTTCGTCAGCGTCTTCTGGGTCGCGGTGATCCCGGCCTTCCTGGCGCTGGGGCTGATCCTGACGGCGGTCCGGGAACCGGCGCGGAGTACGGATGCGACCCCGCGCAATCCCCTGTCGCGGGCAGAGCTTTCAGCGCTTCCAGCGGCCTATTGGGTGGTGATCGCGGTCGCTTCGGCCTTCATGCTGGCCCGCTTCAGCGAGGCGTTCCTTATCCTGCGTGCGGTCGAGGCGGGACTTGCCCCGGCCCTCGCACCGCTGGTCCTGGTGGGGATGAACCTGGTCTACGCGGCTTCTGCCTATCCGGTGGGGGCGCTGTCGGACCGGATCGGGCGGCGCGCGCTGCTGGTCGGGGGGGCTCGCGCTCCTGATCGTCGCGGATCTTCTGCTGGGGTTGGCGCCGGGGCTTTGGGGCGTGGCGGCGGGCGTGCTGATCTGGGGGCTTCACATGGGGACGACGCAGGGCCTCTTGTCGGCGCTGATCGCGGACGCCGCACCGGCGGCCCTGCGCGGCACGGCCTTCGGTCTTTACCATCTGGTCACCGGCGTGGTGCTTCTGGCCGCCAGCGTGATCGCGGGCGCACTCTGGCAGGTGATCGGATCGGGCGCGACCTTCCTTGCCGGGGCGGGTTTCGCGGCACTGGCGCTGGCAGGCGTTCTCTGGCTGGGTGGCGCGCGCGTGACCGGGGATGACGCCGCTCAGGAATGACCGGGGCGCCGCGGCTCAGCCCGCGCCCAGCGTGACGATCGCCAACACCAGATATCTGCCGAATTTCGCGGCCGTCACGATCAGCAGGAACCGCCAGAGCGGCTCCCGCAGGACCCCGGCGGCGAGTGTCAGGGGGTCGCCCACCACCGGCAGCCAGGCGCCCAGAAGGCTCCAATGCCCCCAGCGCGCGTACCATCCCGAGGCGCGCTCAAGCTTGCGCGGCGGAACCGGGAACCAGCGGCGCCCCGCGTGATGGGCGAGGAACCGGCCAAGCGCCCAGTTGATCGCGGAGCCGAGGACATTGCCGGTGGTCGCGACCGTCAGCAGCAGCCAGACCGGATGCCCGGCCTGCAGGATGAGGGCCACCAGCACGGCCTCTGACCCGGCGGGGACCAGCGTCGCGGCGATCAGCGCCGTGGCGAACAGGGCGGCGAGGCTCGTCACGTCAGGGTCGCGGCGGCCAGCGCCGGTGCAGATCGTCGATCACGAAGGCATGGCGGTGATCGGCTCCGGCCTTGTCGCCCGGCCCCGCCGCGTGATCGGCCAGATGCGGATGGTCGCGGGGCAGGTCGGGATGGTCATGCGGCAGGTCCGCGGGGTCTTGCGCGGGCCAAAGCCGGATCGCCGCGATCACCCCCAGAAGCGCCAGTGCCGCCATCACCGCAAAGGTCGCCCCGGTCCCGAAGCCTGCGCCGAACCGTCCGGCCAGCGGATAGGCGATGAGCCAGCAGGCGTGGCTGAGCGCGAATTGCGCCGCGAAGACTGCGGGCCGGTCCTCCGGCTGCGCGGAGCGCCGCAAAAGCCGCCCGGTCGGGGTCTGGGCAAGGCTGTAGCCGAAGCCGATCGCGGCCCAGAGCGCCATGAGCGTGGGCAGAGTTCCCGCCAGTACCCCGGCCAGCGTGCCCGGCACCAGGATCGCGGCGCCCGCCAGCATCGCCGCCCGGTCGGGCACCCGGTCGAGGAGCCGCGGCAGCAAGAGTGCTGCGATCATGGAGCCGCCGCCGAAGGCGGCCAGCGCCAGCGCCAACTGCGCCTCCCCCAGGCCAAGGTCGCCCTTCACGATGACGACGGTATTGACGATCACCATGGCACCTGCCGAGGCCACGGCGAGGTTCAGCGCCAGAAGCCCCCGCAGGCGCGGGGTCGCCAGGTAGATGCGCAGCCCGCGCGTCGTGCGGTCCCAGATCCCGCGCGGCCGCGCGGGCCGGGGCGAGGGCAGCGTGACGCTCACCACCAGCGCCGCTGAGGCCAGGAACCCGATCACGGTGCCGCCGAAAAGTGCGGGGAAGCTCACCACGCTCAAGAGCGCGGCGGCGAGGATCGGGGACAGCAGGCTTTCGAGGTCATAGGCCAGCCGCGACAGCGACAGGGCACGGGTGTAATCCGCCTCCTCCGGCAGGACATCGGGGATCGTCGCCTGGAAGGTCGGGGTGAAG
Organism: Albidovulum sediminicola; assembly: GCF_025751575.1. GTDB lineage: Bacteria > Pseudomonadota > Alphaproteobacteria > Rhodobacterales > Rhodobacteraceae > Albidovulum > Albidovulum sediminicola. Next base: position 370,132 of record NZ_JAOWLA010000001.1, read on the forward strand.
CCGGCCGACGCCGCCTGCAACAGGAAGATCAGGACATAGACCTGCCAGACCTCGGTCACGAAGGGCAACGCGCAGGCGACGCCCGCCCGGATCAGGTCCAAAGTGACCAGCATTGCCCGCCGGGGCACCCGGTCGGCAAAGGCCGAGGCGACTGGTGCAAGGGTCACATAGGCGATCATCTTGATCGCCAGCGCCGTTCCCAGCACCAGGCCCGCGTCCTCCCCCGCGATGCGCCAGGCCAGAAGGCCAAGCGCCACCGTCGCCAGCCCGGTACCCAGGAGCGCGATGACCTGCGCGGCGAAAAGATGCCGGTAGGTTCGGTTCGCAAAGACCTCGATCATGCTGTTCCTGGCGCTCCTGGGGCTTTCCCGACCGTCATACCGGGGCCGGGCTGCGGCGTCGAGATCGGGCGGGCAGGGCGCTCAGGGCAGGACCTTGCCGGGGTTGAGGATATTGCCGGGGTCGAAAGCCTGCTTGAGCCCGCGCATCAGGTCGAGCGCGACAGGGTCCTTGCGCCGCGCCATCGAGCCGCGCTTGGACAGGCCCACCCCGTGTTCGGCCGAGAAACTGCCGCCCAGGTCCTGCACCGTATCCTCCACCGCGCGGACCATCGCGCCTTCAAGCGCCGGATCGTCGCGGGTGGGGAAGACGGTGAAATGGATGTTGCCGTCGCCCAGATGTGCCACGCAATGCGGGAAGGCGCCGGGATCGAGCGCCGCGACACGCGCCTCCGCCTGCGTGAGAAAGGTCGCGACCTTGTCGAGCGGCACGCAGATGTCGGTATCGACCGAGGGGCCGGAAACCGGCGTTCCGACCTCTGCCGCGGCCTCGCGCCGGGCCCAGAGCGCCTGGCGCTGCGCCTCGGAGGCGGCGATCACGGCGTCGGTCACCAGCCCCTCCTCCATCATCGCGCCCAGCGTCTCCTCCAGCAGTGCCGCCAGCGGCAGCGTGCCGTCCGGGCCGGGGGAGCAGTCGCGCGGGGCGGTGGCGCCCAGTTCCACCAGGATCGTGACATCGTAGATGCGGTCGAAGGCGAGGCCCAGGTCAGGTCGGCGCGCGACCAGCAACGCCTGGTAGCTGCGCGGCATGAATTCGAACGCCTCGACCAGGCCGCCGGTCGCGGCCTGAAGCCGGTTCAGAAGCGCCAGCGCGGCATCGAGCGAGGGCATCGCCAGCATCGCGGTGGCATGGGCGCGCGGTGCAGGCACCAGCCGCATCACGGCGGCGGTGATCACACCCAGCGTCCCCTCGGCGCCGATGAAAAGGTCCTTCAGGTCGTAGCCGGAATTGTCCTTGTGCAGCTCGCTCATCAGGTTCAGCACCCGTCCGTCGGCCAGCACGACCTCCAGCCCCAGGCAGAGCGCGCGGGTCGAGCCGTAGCGCAGGACGTTCGATCCGCCGGCGTTGGTGGACAGGACCCCGCCAATCATCGCCGAGCCGCGCGCCCCGAACCAGAGCGGGAAATAGAGCCCCCGGTCCGCCGCCGCCTCGTGCAGGCGCGACAGGATTACCCCGGGCTCGACGATGGCGATGCGCGCCTCGGGCCGGATCTCGCGGATGCGGTTCATCCGTTCGAGCGAAAGCATCAGCCGCCCCTGGGCCTCGGTCCCGCCGACAAGCCCGGTGCGCCCGCCCACCGGCACGACGGGCGTGCCGGTTTCGGACGCCAGCCGCAGGACCGCCGCAACCTCGTCGCGGTTTGCCGGGCGCAGGACGGCGAGCGGCTCCCAGTGATACTTGCCGGTCCATTCGCTGACATAGGGCGCGCAATCCCGTCCGGTCAGGACATGGGCGGGACCCAGCAGGGCAGTCAGGCGGTCGAGAAGGGACATGGGGCCTCCGGCGGGGTATCTGGGCAAGGAAGACGGGGCGGGGTCAGTTCGCGGCCCCGATCAGGGCAAGGACCTCGGGCCCCAGCGTCTCGACGATCAGGGCGACGCCCGCGGCGTTCGGGTGCAGGCCGTCCGGCTGCATGAGGTCGCGGAGCGCCGCGGTCTGGTCGGTCTGCGTCAGGATCGGAGCCAAGAAGGCGGGGCCAAGGCGCGCGCCGTGGCTTTCGGCGAGTGCCGGGTAGATGGCGTCGAAGGCCGCCTTGTAGTCGGGGCCATAGTTGCCCGGCGCGATCATCGGCACCAGCAGGGCCGGCAGTCCGCGCGCGTCGGTCTTGTCGAGGATCGCGTCGAGGTTGGCGCGCGCCTCCTCTGGAGGAAGCCCGCGCAGAAGGTCGTTGCCGCCAAGCGTCACGATCACCGCATCGGTTTCGGGGACCAGCGCCCAGTCGGTGCGGGCAAGGCCGCCGGCGGTGGTATCGCCCGATACGCCCGCGTTGATCACCGCTGCCCCGGCGCCCTTCGCGTCAAGCCAGCGTTGCAGCTGGGGGACGAAGCCGTCCTCGGGCGGCAGGCCATAGCCCGCCGTCAGGCTGTCGCCGAGTGCGACGATGGTGAAGGGTTCGGCCGCCGCCGGGGATGCGGCGCCGGTGCCCAAGGCAAGAAAGATCGCCCAGATCGTCGCCGCAAGGTTGCGCCCCAAGACCCCGCCCCCATATCGATAGGCGAAACGGGACAGGCGGAAACGGGCGGACATGGACAGGGTTCTGAGCCTTGAGGCGGCACGGCTGACACTTGCGGGCAATGCCGGCCCGGTGGAGATCCTGAAGGGCATCACGCTGTCCGTCACGCGCGGCGAAAGCCTCGGGTTGGTCGGGCCGTCCGGGTCGGGCAAATCCTCGCTCCTCATGCTCATGGGCGGGTTGGAGCGCGCGACCTCGGGCCGGGTCGAGGCTCTGGGCCAAGACCTGACGGCCATGGGCGAAGACGCGCTGGCCCGCTTCCGCCGTGCCAATATGGGCATCGTTTTCCAGAGCTTCCACCTGATTCCGACGATGACCGCGCTAGAGAATGTCGCGATCCCTCTGGAACTTGCCGGGATGCCCGACGCGATGGCGCGCGCGCGGGAGGAACTGGAGGCCATGGGCCTGGGCGCGCGGCTTGGCCATTACCCGGCCGAGATGTCGGGGGGCGAGCAGCAGCGCGTGGCGCTGGCGCGCGCCGCCGCGCCCCGGCCCGCGATCTTTCTTGCCGATGAGCCGACCGGAAACCTCGACAGCCAGACCGGGGCCGCGATCATGGAGCTTCTCTTCGGCCTGCGCGACCGTCACGGGGCGACACTGGTGCTTGTCACCCATGCGCCCGAACTGGCGGAGCGGTGCGACCGCATCGTGCGGCTGGCCGATGGCGCGATCGTGCCGGAGACGGAGGTGGGGGCCAAGGTGGAGGTGCGGGCGTGAACGCACCCGTCGCCTGGCGCATCGCGCGGCGCGACCTGCGCGGAGGGCTGCGCGGCTTCGCCGTGTTCCTGGCCTGCCTGATCCTTGGCGTTGCGGCCATCGCGGCCGTGGGCACCGTGCGATCGGCCATCGCGCACGCGCTCTCGCGCGAGGGGGCGGCGCTGCTGGGGGGCGACGCACAGATGTCCTTCACCTACCGTTTCGCGAGCGCGGAGGAACGCGCCTTCATGCAGGCGCGCGCCGAAGCGGTCTCGGAAATCGTCGATTTCCGCTCCATGGCGGTCGCGGGCGAAGGCGAGGCGGCAGAACGCGCGCTGACCCAGGTCAAGGCGGTGGACGCGGCCTATCCGCTGGTGGGCGGGCTCGACCTCGACCCCGGCGTGCCGCTGGCCGAGGCGCTGGCGTCGCGCGATGGCGTGCCGGGCGCGGTGATGGACGGCGTCCTGGCCGACCGGCTGGGGCTGGTCACGGGCGACCGCTTCCGCCTGGGCGCCACCGAATTCCGGCTGGGCGCGCGACTTCTGCGGGAACCGGACGGGGCCATGGGCGGCATGCTTCTCGGCCCGCGGACCATCGTTCATACCCGAGATCTGGAGGGCTCCGGCCTCTTGGCGCCGGGCAGCGTCTTTGACACCCGCTACCGGCTGCGGCTGCCGCCGGGCGCCGATCTTGGCGGCCTTCAGCAGGAGGCCGAGGCCGCCTTTCTCGACACCGGATTGCGCTGGCGCGACGCGCGCCGGGGCGCGCCGGGGGCGGAGCGGTTCGTGGAGCGGATGGGGTCCTTCCTGGTCCTCGTTGGCCTTGCCGGGCTGGCCGTGGGCGGGATCGGCATCGCCTCGGCGGTGCGGGCCTATCTGGACGGCAAGACGCGCACGATTGCCGCGCTGAAGGCCGTGGGGGCCGACAGCGGCACGATCTTTCTGGCCTATGCGCTCCAGGTGGGCGGGATGGCCGTGCTGGGCATCGTACTGGGTCTTGCGTTGGGCATCGCCCTGCCGGTTGCCGCCGCGCCGGTCGTGGCGGGGCTTCTGCCGATTCCGGTCGCGGTCGCCCCGGCCTTCGCCCCGGCGGCGGAGGCCGCAATCTACGGTGTCCTGACGGCGGTGCTGTTCACGCTCTGGCCGCTCGCCCGGGTGCGGGACGTGCGCGCGGCGGCCCTGTTCCGCGATCTTGGCGCGGGGCGGCGGCGCTGGCCGGGGCGGCGGTTGGGCTGGGCGCTTCTGGGCATTCTTGCGGTCTTCGTGGTGGTGGTGCTGGGGCTTTCCGCGATGCCCAGCCTGGCTCTCGCGACGCTTGGGGGGATCGCCGGGGCCTTGCTGCTGCTGGCGGGCGCGGCCTGGGTCCTGCGGCGGATCGCGCGGCGGCTGGCGCATCACACGGGCGGACGGCCTGGGCTGCGTCTGGCGCTGGCGGCCGTCGCCGGCCCAAGGGAAGAGGCCAGCGCCGTGGTGCTGGCGCTGGGCCTGGGCCTGTCGGTCCTGGCCGCCGTCGGGCAGATCGATGCCAACCTGCGTGCCGCCATCGACCGTGACCTGCCGGAGGTCGCGCCCTCCTTCTTCTTCGTCGATATCCAGAGCGATCAGCTGGAGGGCTTCCGAGCCCGATTGGCGGCAGAGGCGGGCGTCACCAAGGTCGAGACCGCGCCGATGCTGCGCGCGGTCCTGACCCGCATCAATGGGCGCGACGCGCGCGAGGTTGCCGGCGATCACTGGGTGCTTCGGGGCGACCGGGGGCTGACCTATGCCGCCGCCCCGCCCGCCGACACACGGATCGTCGCGGGCAATTGGTGGCCCGAGGGCTACACAGGCCCCCCTCAGCTCAGCTTCGCTGCGGAGGAGGCCGCGGAGCTTGGCCTGAAACTCGGCGACCGGATCACCGTCAACGTGCTTGGCCGGGATATCGAGGCCGAGATCACCTCGCTCCGCGAGGTCGATTTCTCGACCGCCGGGATCGGCTTCGTCATGCTGATGAACCCCGCCGCGCTGACGGGCGCGCCGCATACCCATATCGCCACGGTCTATGCCGATGCGGGCGCGGATGCGCGCATCCTGCGCGATGTCGCGGGTGCCTTCCCCAACATCACCGCGATCGCGGTGCGTGAGGTCGTGGGCCGCGTGTCGGAGATCCTGGGCGCCATCGCGCGGGCCACCGCCATCGCGGCGGGCGTGACGCTCTTGACCGGGGTCGTGGTGCTAATCGGGGCGGCGGCCTCTGGCCAGCGCGCGCGCGTCTACGAGGCGGCGATCCTGAAGGTCCTGGGGTCCACGCGGGCGGGAATCCTCGCGAGCTTTGCCCTGCGCTCGGCGCTGATGGGGGCGGCGGCGGGGCTGGTGGCGATCGGCTTTGGCGCGGTGGCGGGGCTTGCCGTCATGCGCTTCGTGATGGATGCGCCCTATCGGTTCGAACCCGTGACCGCGCTGGCGGTGGTTGCCGGGGGTGTGCTGGCGACGCTTCTGGCGGGCCTTGCCTTCGCGCTGCCCGCGCTGGGCGCGCGGCCCGGCCGCATCCTGCGCGGGTCAGAGTGACGGGCGCTCAGGCGCGGCGCAGGCGCAGCGCGTTGGTCACCACGAAGACCGAGGACAGCGCCATCGCGCCCGCCGCCAGCATCGGCGACAGGAGCGGCCCGCCAAGGGGATAAAGCGCGCCCGCCGCAACCGGGATCAGCACGACGTTGTAGCCGAAGGCCCAGAAAAGGTTCTCGCGGATGTTGCGCATCGTCGCGCGGGAGAGTGCCACCGCCGCCGGGACGGCTTCCGGATCGCCGCCCATCAGCACCACCTCGGCGCTCTCGATGGCGACATCGGTGCCGGTGCCCATCGCGATTCCGACATCGGCGGCGGCCAGCGCCGGGGCGTCGTTGATGCCATCGCCGACGAAGGCCACGCGTTTCCCCTGGGCCAGTTCACCCAGCGCCGCGACCTTGCCGTCGGGCAGGACCTCTGCCCGGACCGCGTCGATGCCAAGCCGCCGCGCCACGGCCTCCGCCGTCGCACGGGTGTCGCCGGAGATCATCGCCGTCTTGAGCCCCGCCGCGTGCAGCGCCGCGATCGCCTCTGGCGCGCCGGGCTTGATCGGGTCCGCCACCGCCAGAAGCGCCGCGATCCGGCCATCAAGGGCAATCAGGATCGGGGTCTTGCCCTCGGAGGCCAGCGCGGCGGCGCGCTCGGCCAGATCGCCGGTCTCGATGCCCGACTGGGTCATCGCGCGGCGGTTTCCGATCAGGATCGCCTGGCCCTCGACGGTCGCGGCAAGGCCGAGGCCCGGCTTCGCCTCGACCCCCGTCGCGGTGGCGGGAGAAAGCGCACGTTCCGCCGCGGCCGCCACGATCGTCCGGGCCAGCGGATGTTCAGAACGCGCCTCGGCCGCGGCGGCAAGGCGCAGCACCTGATCGGCCTCGAAACCGGGGGCGGTTTCGATATCGGTCAGTTCGGGATGCCCGGCGGTGAGCGTGCCGGTCTTGTCGAAGGCGACGATGCCCACTTCGGACAGGCGTTGAAGCGCGTCGCCTCGGCGGAAGAGCACACCCTTCTCCGCGCCGCGCCCCGTGCCCACCAGGATCGAGACGGGCGTCGCGAGCCCCATCGCGCAGGGGCAGGCGATGATCAGGACGGAGATTCCCGCGACGAGCGCATGCGTCAGCCTGGGATCGGGGCCGAGCGCCAGCCACAGCCCGAAGGACAGCAGCGCCAGCGCCATGACGGCGGGCACGAACCAGAAGGTGATGCGGTCCACCAGCGCCTGCACCGGCAGCTTGGCGCCCTGCGCGTCCTCCACCAGGCGGATGATCCGGGCCAGCACGGTATCGGCGCCGGTTGCCGTCACCCGGTAGGACAGCGCCGCCGCCCCGTTGACCGTGCCGCCGGTCACCGCCGCGCCCTCGGCTTTCCGGACCGGATCGGGTTCGCCCGTCAGCATGCTTTCATCGATCCAGCCCTGGCCTTCGGTCACCACGCCATCGACGGCCACGCGTTCGCCCGGGGCCAGGTGGACGATGTCGCCGGGAACAAGATCCTCGACCGCGGTTTCGACCACGGTGCCGTCGCGCTCGACCCGCGCGGTCGCCGGGCGCAGGCCGACCAGGCGGCGGATCGCCTCGCCCGCCTGGCCCTTGGCGCGTGCCTCCAGCAGGCGGCCGACGAGGATCAGGGTGACGATGGTCGCGGCGGCCTCGAAATAGACATCGCGGGCGTCGGCGGGCAGGAGCGCCGGGGCAAAGGTCGCGACGGTTGAATAGGCGAAGGCGGCCAGGCTGCCCAGGGCGACGAGAGAGTTCATCTCGGGTGCGCCGCGGGCCAGCGCGGGCAGGCCATGGGTCAGGAAGATCCGGCCCGGCCCGAACAGGACCAGCGCCGTCAGCACGAACTGGATCAGCCAGGAGGCCTGGATCCCGATTGACCCCGCGATCCAGTGGTGAAAGGCCGGCACCATGTGCCCGCCCATCGCCAGGATCACCACCGGCAACGTCAGCGCGCCGGAGATCGCGACCCGGCGGGCCAGTTCCGCGCTGTCCCCGCTGTGATGGTCGTGCGTCTGCGTGGTGGCCTCATGGTGGGGGTGCGCCTCATACCCGGCCTGGGTCACGCGGGCGGCCAGCGTGTCGGCGTCGGTCAGGCCGGACAGGACCCGCGCGCGGGCGGAGTTCGTGGCGAGGTTCGCCTCGGCCGACACGACGCCGGGGGCGGCCTTCAGCGCCCGCTCGACCCGGCCCACGCAGGAGGCACAGGTCATCCCCGTGACATCCAGCTGGATCTCGGTCTCGACCGGCGGATAGCCGGAGCGCCGCAGCGTATCGGCCAGCGCCTGAGGGTCGGCGGGCGCGTCGTAGTCGACCGAGGCCGTTCCGGCCATCAGGTTCGCCTGCGCGTCCCGCACGCCGGGCGCAGCCTTCAGCGCCCGTTCGACCCGCCCCACACAGGAGGCACAGGTCATTCCTTCGACGGTGAACTTGGCTGAGGGCATGGCTGGGTTCCTTTCACGCCTAGATGGGGGTCGGGGGCCGGGTTTGTCAAACCACCGGCAGCCCTTTCGCCGTCGCGTCCCACGGGATAAGAGTGCACCATGCCCCTGACGCTGACCTCGCTTCTCGATCTCGACCGGCACGGCTTCGACGCCGTGATCGACGTCCGCTCGCCCTCGGAATATGCCGAGGATCATCTGCCCGGCGCCATCAACCTGCCCGTGCTCGACGATGAGGAACGCGCGCGGGTGGGCACGATCTACAAGCAGCAATCGCCCTTCCTCGCCCGCAAGCTGGGCGCGGCGCTGGTGGCGCGCAACGCCGCCGCGCATCTGGAAGGACCGCTGGCCGGGATGACCGGCGGCTGGCGGCCGCTGGTCTATTGCTGGCGCGGCGGGCAGCGGTCGGGCTCCTTCGCCACGATCCTGTCGCAGGTCGGCTGGCGGGCGGAACTTGTCGCGGGCGGTTACAAGGCCTGGCGGCGCCTGGTGGTCGAAGAGTTGCACGACCGCGATGTGCGCGCGTCCGTCGTGGTCCTGGACGGCAATACCGGCTCGGCCAAGACCGATATCCTGGGGCGGTTGCCTGCCCACGGGGTGCAGGTGATCGACCTCGAAGGGCTTGCCAACCATCGCGGATCGCTTTTCGGGCATCGCGCGGGCGGGCAACCCTCGCAGAAGGCGTTCGAGGGGCGGCTGGCCACGGCGCTGGCGGCGCTCGACCCGGACCGGCCGGTGGTGGTGGAGGCCGAAAGCTCCAAGGTCGGGAACCTGGGCCTGCCGAAGAAGCTCTGGGCGGCCATGGGGGCGGCGCCCCGCATCCGCATCGCGGCGCCGGTCGCGGCGCGGGCGGCCTATCTGGCGCGGGCCTATGCGGACCTGACGGAAGACCGGGATCGGCTGGAGCAGACGATTTCCCTTCTGCGGCCGCTGCACCCGGCCGAGGTGATCGCCGACTGGCTTTCGCTGTCGGCCGCCGGGGATTTCGCGACGCTGGCGGGAGAGCTGATGGTCCGCCACTACGATCCCCGCTACGAAAAGCACCGCGCGCGGTTCGAGGATGCGCCGGGGGAGGTCATCGCGGCCGGGACGCTCGCGCCGGAGGCGCTTGATGCGCTGGCCGCGCGGGTGGCGGAAGCCGTCGGGCGCTTCGGCGGCCGCTGAGCGTCTAGCCCTCGACCGTCAGGAAGGGCGCGCCCTCGCTCAGCGTGCCGATGACGGCGGCGGGTTCGCCAAGCTCGGCCAGATGGGCCAGCACCTCAGACGCTTGCGCCGCCGGAACGGCGGCCAGCAATCCGCCTGCCGTCTGCGGATCGAACAGCAGGTCCGCGCGCGGGCTTTCAGTCAGGAACATCCGCGCCATGGACTGCCGGTTCGCGGGCAGCAGCGTCGATCCATGCCCGGCGGCGGAAAGCGCCTCCGCGCCCGGAAGAACCGGCACCGCGGCAAGATCCAGTGTCGCGGCCAGACCCGAGGCTTCCAGCATGCCCAGAAGGTGCCCGGCCAAGCCGAAGCCGGTGACATCGGTCATTGCATGGGCATGGGGTGCGAGAGCCCGCGCCGCCGCCCCCTGCGGCCGCGCCATTGAGGCGAGCGCCCCCGCCACGACGGCGCCGGGCGCGGCCTTGGTCATTTCAGCCGCCAGGATCACCCCGGTGCCGATCGGCTTCGTCAGGACCAGCACGTCACCCGCCCGCGCGCCCGCCTGCGTGACCGGCACCCTGTCGCAAAGCCCGGTGACGGTGTAGCCGACGGTCAGTTCCGCGCCGAGGCTGGTGTGGCCCCCGACCACGTCCGCGCCCTCGGCGCCGAAGACCTCGGCAGCGCCTGCCATGATCTCCCGCAGCGTCTCGGTCTGGAGGCGCGGCGCCATGCGCGGCAGGATCACCTGGATCAGCGCCGCCTGCGGGCGCGCGCCCATGGACCACACGTCACCCAGGGCGTGGACGGCGGTGATCCGCGCCAGCAGCCAGGGATCCTCGGTAAAGGCGCGGACATGGTCGGTGGTCAGCACCTGCGCGCCGGTTCCGTGGCGCAGGATGGCCGCGTCGTCGCCCGCGCCCCAGATCACATCCGCCCGGCGCGGCGGCGGCAGTTCGGCCAGCGCCGCGGAAAGGTCGGCCCGCCCGACCTTGGCCCCGCAGCCCCCGCACAGCGGCTTGCCGCGGCCCAGTTCCTCGGCCACGCCCTGGGCCACCGGATCGGGCAGGGCGGGGCGGGGCATCGCGGGCAGCGGGTCGAACTTCGCCATGAACTTGCGGTCGATCCGGTCCTTCCAGCGCCAGAGCCACGCCCCGTCAAGCGGCAGCCCCCATTTGTCGGCCACCGCCCGGCCCGCCCCGGCCGAGACCAGCTTCAGATAGTCGCGCTGCGGCCGGTAGGGGCGCTGCACGCCCTTGCCCGTCGCCGCCACGGTCAGGTTATGGAGCAGCACTGGCGCTTCGCGCACGGCGAAAACCCCGGCCTTGGGGCGCGGCGCGTGGGTCAGATGCGCGATGTCGCCCGCCGCGAAGATCGCTGGGTCCGAAACCGATCGCAGGTATTCATCGACCTTCACGAAGCCCTCGCGCAAGGCAAGCCCGGTTCCGGTCAGCCAGCCCTGCGGCCGCGTCGCTGCCGCGCCCAGCGTGAAGTCCGACGCGATCAGGCGCCCGTCAGCCAGGCGCAGGCCGTCCCGTTCCACCGCGGCCACCGCGGCATCCTCGACCAATGTCACGCCCGCCCGCGCAATGTGCCGCAAGAGCGCCCGGCGCGCGCCGGACCCGAGCGCGGACAGCGCCGCCCCCGCTTCGACCAACGTCACCTGCGCATCCGGCCCCAGGCGTTGCGCGGCGGCCAGCGCCAGTTCCACCCCTGCCACGCCTGCACCGATGACGGCGACCCGCGCCCCCTTCGGCGCGCCTTCCGCGAAGGCCTGCCAACGGTCGGCGAAGGCATCGAGCGGCTTTGCCGGCACGGCATGGTCGCCAAAGCCCGGCAGCGCCGGCATTTCCGAGGAGATGCCGATGTCGATCGAGAGCAGGTCATAGGCGACCGGCGGATGACCGGAGACCGCGACCCGCCGCGCGTCCAGGTCGATCCCCGTGGCCCTGCCCAGGATCAGCCGCGCCCCGGCATGGCGGGCAAGCTTCACCAGATCGATCTGAAGCGCTTCGCGCGGATAGTGACCCGCAACGTGGCCGGGCAGCATGCCCGAATAGGCGGCGGTCGGGTCCGGGCTGATCACCGTCAGCCGCGCGCCCGGCAGCGGCTTCATGCCCCACATGCGCAGCACGAGCGCATGGGCATGCCCTCCGCCGACAAAGACGATATCGCGCGTCAGGGGTATCTGTGGCTGCATGATCGGCTCCCTCCCGATCTTGCTATCCTGAGCGCCCGCGAAAGACGACCGGAAAGATCGACGCAAGAAGGCGCGATTTTCGGCTTGACGGCCCGGCCAGCCTCGCATACCTACGCGCTCGCTCTGGCGGAGTAGCTCAGCTGGTTAGAGCAGAGGAATCATAATCCTTGTGTCGGGGGTTCAAATCCCTCCTCCGCTACCACCCTTCCCTTGTGACGCTATGACGGGCCGGCGACCGGAACGGTCCTTGCCCGGTCGTGGTGCCGCCCGGGGCGATCCCGGGCAGGCTTGATCTGGCCTCCCCCGGCCGGGCTGGCGCGTTTTTCGTCGTCCCGCCCGCGGAATCGCGCTAAGGAGGGAGGGTGTTGCGTTCCCGAACCCGAGGGGCTTCGATCCCGATTTGACTTCTTACGCCCCCTCGCAGACCCCCGCCTTGCCCGGTGCCGAGGACCGCGCGCTCGATGCGCTGATCGCTTGTCCGACCTGCGATGCCCTGCACCGCCTCGCGGAGGTTCCGGTGGGCGCGCGCGCGCGTTGTCGGCGCTGTGCACGGGTGCTTCTGGCCCCGCGGCAAAGCGCGATGACCCAGATCGTCATGCTGGCGGCGACCGCGGCAATCCTGATGGTCGCCGCGGTGTTCTTTCCCTTTCTGGAGATCCATGCGTCGGGCCTCAGCCGGTGGAGCTCCCTCCTCGGGGTGGTCGCGGCCTTTTCGGAGGGCTGGATGCTGCCCCTGACCTTCGGATTGGGGGCGATGATCCTGGTGCTGCCGCTCGCCCGGCTGGCCGCGCTTATCTACACGCTGGCGCCGATGGCCCTGGGTCACCGCCCGGCGCCCCACGCCGCGCTGGCCTTCCGCTGGGCCGAGGCGATGCGGCCCTGGGCGATGGTGGAGATCTTCATCCTCGGGGCGGCGATCTCGCTGGTGAAGATCTCGGCGCTGGCCGATGTCGCGCTGGGGCCTGCGTTCTGGGCCCTGGCGGTGCTGGTCGTGGTCACGGTCCTGAAGGACACCCTTATGTGCAGGATGACGGTATGGAAGACGCTCGAGGAACGCCGGCCATCCTGACGGCACGGCGGGCGGGGCTTGTGGGCTGCACGCGCTGTGGCCGGGTCCATTCGCCGCGCGAAAGCACCTGCCGCCGCTGCGGCAGCGCGCTGACGAGCCGCGACGGGGCCAGCCTGCAGCGGGTCTGGGCCTGGCTCATGGCGGGCATGATCGCCTATGTCCCGGCGATGACCTTCCCGATGCTTATGACGACGACGCTCGGCCAGCAGCAGGAAAACACCATCGTCGGCGGCGCCATCCACCTTTTCGACGAGGGGTCCTATTTCGTCGCGCTGATCGTCTTCGTCGCCTCGGTCCTGATCCCGATCAGCAAGTTCATCGCCATCGGCTACCTCGCGCTTTCGGTGCGCAGCAGCGTCGTGATCCGCGGCCATGGCCGCCAGCGCCTGTATCATGTGGTGGAGTTCATCGGGCGTTGGTCGATGATCGACGTGTTCGTGGTCGCGATCCTGTCGTCACTGGTGCGTTTCGGTTTCACTGCCACAATCACCCCGGGCATCGCCGCGCTCAGCTTCGCCTTATCGGTTGCATTCACCATGCTTTCCGCCCAGAGCTTTGACCCCAGGATGATCTGGGACGCCTACGAGGACGACGACACATGAGCGAACCGCGCCCGGCAGATCTTGAGGTTTCGGCGCCGAAACCGGCGTTCTGGCGCAACCTGTCCTTCGTCTGGGCGGTTCCGGTCCTGGCGCTGGTCGTGTCGCTTGGCATCGCCTGGCAGAACATCGCCAATCGCGGCGTGCTGATCGAGATCACCTTCCCCAGCGCCTCGGGGCTGGTCGCGGGCGAATCCACCGTGAGGTACCGGGAGGTCGCCATCGGCAAGGTCGAACAGGTGACCTTCACGCCGGACCTTGCCAAGGTCCTGGTGCGCGCCCGGATCGACCGCGATGTCGCGCCCTTCCTCGACGAGGACGCGCGCTTCTGGGTGGTCAGCCCCAAGGTCAGCGCGCGCGGCATCACCGGCCTTTCGACGGTGCTGTCGGGCGTCTACATCGAGGGCGCCTGGGATCAGGAGCCGGGCACCCAGACCTTCGCCTTCCAGGGCGGTGACGGACCGCCGCTGGTCCAGCCGGGACGGGAGGGCAAGCGCATCACCCTTCTGACGCACGATGGCAGCCTGATTTCCGAAGGGGCGCCGGTGTTCTTCCACGGGATCGAGGTGGGGCGCCTGGAAAAGCCGCGCCTCACGGTCTCCTCTGACGCGATCATCGTCGACGCCTTCATCGAGGCGCCGCACGACCGGCGCCTGACCACGGCCACGCGATTCTGGGATACCTCGGGCTTCGAGGTGTCGCTGAGCGGCGCGGGCCTCAGCGTCAATTTCGACAGCCTCGCCTCGCTCGTCTCTGGCGGGGTGGAGTTCGACGCGCTCTACGAGGGCGGGCGCGCCATCGGGCCGGGCCATGTCTTCAACGTCTACGCGGACGAGGCGGAGGCGCGGAAGAGCCTGGTCACGCGCACCAGCAGCGCGACCGTGACCATCGCCGCGGAATTCGGCGAATCCGTCAGCGGCCTCGAGGCCGGGGCGGAGGTCCGCTATGGCGGGTTGCAGGTGGGCGAAGTGACCGCGATCAGCGCCCGGGTGCAGGATACCGACCAGGGGCCGGTGGTCCGGCTGATGGCGAACCTCGCGATCGATCCCGAACGTCTCGGCCTGCCCGCGGGCAGCGGCGAGGCCGAGACCCTGGATTTCTTCGAGGCGGCGGTTGAGAAGGGCCTGCGCGCGCGGCTCGGCACGACCAGCCTGTTCAACGCGGCGCTCGTCGTCGAACTGGTGGAAATGCCCGAGGCCGACCCGGCGCGCTTCGACCGCGCCGCCGATCCGGCGCCCGTCATACCCAGCGTGAAGTCCGACCTGCCCGATTTCACCGCGACCGCGCAGGGCGTGTTTGAGCGGATCAACGCCCTGCCGGTCGAGGAGCTGATCGACCAGGCGATCCGCACCATGGCCTCGATCGAAGCGGTCGCAAGCTCCGACGGCGTAAGGAGCGCGCCCGATGCCGTCGTTGCCCTGCTGGAGGACGCACGCGCGCTCGTCAATGACGAGGCGACCCGGGCGCTTCCGGGCGAGCTGCGCGCCACCGTCGCCGATCTGCGCGCGGCCTTGCAGGAGCTGAAGGACGGCGGCGCGGTCGCCAACCTGGCCTCCGCGCTCGAACAGGCCGACACGATCGCCTCCAATCTCAGCGAAAGCTCAGCCGAGTTCCCGGCGCTTGTCGCGGATCTGCGCGCGGTCGCGCAGAAGGCCAATGCGCTGAAGGCGGAGGATCTGGTCGCCGCCGCGACGCGCGTGCTCGACAGCGCCGACAAGGTGATCGATTCCGACGCCGCGCGGGAACTGCCCCCGGCGCTCAACGGGGCGCTGGACGAGGTGCGCGCGACCCTTTCCGAACTGCGCGAGGGGGGCGCGGTCGAAAACGCCAATGCCACCATGGCCTCCGCCCGCGATGCCGCCGATGCGGTGGCCCGGGCGACCGAACGCCTGCCGGAACTCTCGGATCGGCTGAACCAGCTCGTATCCCGGGCCGAGGGGCTTCTGTCCGCCTATGGCCAGCGCTCCGAATTCAACGACGAAACGCTGGCGGCCCTGCGCGAGGTCCGCACCGCCGCGCGCGCCGTGGCCCAGCTTGCCCGCGCGATCGAGCGCAACCCGAACTCTCTTCTGACGGGACGATGAACCGATGAGCCGCCTTGCCCTTCTTTGCCTGACCCTCGCGCTGACCGGCTGTGCCGACAATGCCGGCCGCTTCGTGCTGGATACACCTGCGCCCGCCGCGCGGACGGCCGTGGCCGTCTCCTCCATCGAGGTGCTCGACGTGGCGCTTCCGGCCTATGCCGCGGCAGTGGAGATCGCCCGGCAGGACGACGGCGGCGCGGTGCGCAACCTGCCGGATTCGCTTTGGGCGGACGAGCCGGTGCGCGGCATCACCGCCGCGCTTGCCCGCAGCCTCGACCTTGCGACGACGGCGACGGTCGCGCCCGAACCCTGGCCGCTGGAGGAGCCCGCCCAGGCGCGGGTGGCCGTCCATGTGGAGAAGATGCTGGCGCGCGCCGACGGCGGCTTCGATTTCGAGGGACAGTTCGCGGTCTCCGCGCCCCTTGGCGGGGTGCGCGAGCGGATCGA
This sequence comes from Albidovulum sediminicola, assembly GCF_025751575.1. Classification (GTDB taxonomy): domain Bacteria; phylum Pseudomonadota; class Alphaproteobacteria; order Rhodobacterales; family Rhodobacteraceae; genus Albidovulum; species Albidovulum sediminicola. Next base: position 385,916 of record NZ_JAOWLA010000001.1, read on the forward strand.
GCGCTTCGCGATCCATCTTCCGGCCGGGGCCGTCGATTCGGCGGGGATCGCCGCGGCGAGCGGCACGGCGGTCGCCCGCCTGGCGGAGGCGATCGCGCGCAGCCTCGCGCGCTGAGAAGATACCGCCAGCGCAAAAAGCCGACAGCGGCCCGGTTGTCCGAGCCGCTGCCAAGGTCTTCTCTTCAGCGTAAAGCCAGTGGCTCCCCTGCCGCTCAGGCGGCGCGGCGGCGGCGCTGACGTTGACGGTTGTTGTTCGCCGGGGCGGCTTTCTTCTCGCCGCCCGCGAAATCGGGCTTGGGGCCGCGGTGGCGCTTCGGGCCGGGCCTGCCGCGGGCGGGCTTTTCGACCGGACCGCGCGGGGCATGTCCGCTGGCGACCGGGATCTCGATCTTCATCAGCTTCTCGATATCGCGCAGCTGATCGGCCTCTTCCGGGGTGCAGAAGGCGATCGCCTCGCCCTCGCGGCCCGCGCGGGCGGTGCGGCCGATGCGGTGGACGTAGTTGTCCGGCACCTCGGGCAGGTCGTAGTTGATGACATAGGCAACGCCGGGGATGTCGATGCCGCGTGCGGCCACGTCGGTCGCCACCAGGACCGTCACCGTGCCGTCGCGGAAGGCCTTGATCGCGCGGTCACGCTGGCCCTGGCTCTTGTTGCCGTGGATCGAGGCGGCGTTGAAGCCATCCGCGACCAGGTCCTTCATCAGCTTTTCCGCCCCGTGCTTGGTGCGCGAGAACACGAGCGTCAGCGCACCGAGGTCGCGCGCCAGGATCTCGCGCAGCTTTTCGGGCTTGCGGGCGCGGTCAAGGAAATGGACGGACTGGGTGACCTTGTCGGCGGCCTTGCCCGGAGGGGAGACCTGCACCTTCTTCGGGTTGGTCAGGTAGGCGCGGCTCAGTTCCTCCATCTGCTTGGGCATGGTGGCGGAAAAGAGCATTGTCTGGCGCGGGGTGCCCAGGCGCGGCGCGATCTTGCGCAGCGCGTGGATGAAGCCGAGGTCCAGCATCTGGTCGGCCTCGTCCAGCACCAGGTGGCGCACCGTCGAGAGGTTCACCGAGCCGCGGTCCATCAGGTCAATCAGGCGGCCGGGGGTGGCCACCAGCACGTCGGTGCCGCGCTTGAGGACCTCGATCTGCTTGTTGATGGACTGGCCGCCGACGACGGTCACGACGCGGACCTTGGTGCCGGTGGTCAGGACGCGCAGGCTGTCGGCGATCTGGTTCACCAGTTCGCGGGTGGGCGCCAGGATCAGCGCCTTGACGGTCTTGGGTTCGGGCTTGCCGGGCTGGGCCAGCAGGTGATCGACCAGCGGCAAGCCGAAGGCCAGCGTCTTGCCGGTCCCGGTCTGGGCGAGGCCGAGGATGTCATCCCCCGCCAGCGCCAGCGGGATCGCCTGGTTCTGGATCGGGGTCGGTTGGGAAAGCCCCGCGCGCTTGAGCGCCGAGGTCAGGGCCGGCGCAAGGCCGAGCATGTCGAAGTCGAACAAAGGTATTCCTTTCGGGCCGCGCCGGTTCGGACGCAGCTTGGATTGGCCACGGGTTTCGTGGCGGGCGAGGGTCTCGCCGGGCGTCTGGACCTGCGCCGCATGCGCCTGCCTTGCCCGACGTTCAGAACCCTGCGTGATGGGGAACCGGAAGATCTTGTCGCCGATGCGCCCGGTCAGTGGGGCGCGGCTGTCTCACGCGGCAGCGCGGCGAACTTGGAGCACATGCGCTTTCGCGAGGCGTCTGTCAAGGGTGATCGGGGCCGTTGCGGTCTCAGGGCGCCGGTTCCGCCCGCCCCGTGGCTCAGCCACCCCGCGCCTCTGCCCGCAGCGCGGGGGCACGGAAATGGTCCCTAAGGATCTGGAACAGGCGGCGCTGGACCGCCCGGTGGCGCTGACGCTGGTTGACGCCGACGAAGACCGCCTGGGGGATCGGCTGGGCATCTATGACCCTGCGGCAGACGCCTTCGACCGCCAGTTCCCCGGCAGAGTCGCGCAAGACATAGGCGCTGCCGCCCATCGTCCGCATCAGGCTGACCATGGCCGCATTCTGTCCGATCGACAGCGTCGCCGTCGCCAGAGCCGGGTGCAATGCCGCGTGGGCGTGGGGGATCGCATCGGAAAAATGCGGCAGGATGTAGGTTTCCCGGCGCACCTCCTCCAGCCGGTCGGTCTCGGTCGAGACCATCTCATAGGTGATCTCCCCGATCGGCTCGAAATAGAGATCGGGGTGGAAGCGGGGCGAAAAGAGGATGGCCAGATCCTCCGCCCCGGTCGTCAGGTCGGCGCACATCTGGGTCGAATAGTCGGCCTCGAAGAAGAAGGAGGTGTCGGGAAGGGCCGCCCGGAAGGCCCGGATCAGATCGGAAAAGTGGCTGCCGACAAGGTCGTGCTGGATGCCAATGCGCACGGTCGCGGCCCGCCCGCCGCTTTGGCTGATGGCGTGGCGCGCCTCGGCCCAGCCCAGCCGCAGGCTGCGCGCGTGCGGCTCGAACCGCATCCCCTGTAGCGTCAGGGCCGTTCCCGCGCGGGACCGGATGAAAAGACGCTGGCCGACGGCGGTTTCCAAGGCCTTGACCCGGCCGGAGATCGTGGACTGCGTGACGCCCAGCCGCTCGGCCGTGCGGTTGAAGCTGCGCGTCTCGCAAAGGTCGAGGAAGGTGTCGATCAGTTCGATCTGCATCAGAGCGTCAGCCCCGCAGGCAGCGCGCCAGCCAACATCGGCTTGACGCGCGCCAGCGTTTGCAGGTCGCGGACCCATTCGTAATAGATGCCCTTGACGGTTGAGATCTGGACGCCGGCGCCGCGCATCCGTTCCAGCCCCGCCGGATGACAGGCGCCGGGCGCGCCCGTGGCGTCCGTGAGCGCGGCCACGCGATACCCCACGCCGATAAGGCCCAGCGCCGATTGGGCGACGCAGACATCGGTTTCCAGCCCGGCGAGGACGACCTCCGCCCGGCGGTGCGCGGCGATGCCGGCAAGGATGCCGGCCTGCCCCGCGAGGCCGAAGACCTGCTTGTCGTGAATGACCGTCCCCTCGGGCAGCGCCGCCGCGACCGCGTCAACGGGCGGGCCGTTGGCCGCGATGTCCTCCGCCATGGCGACGACGGGAACCCCCAGCGCGACGGCCGCCCGGATCAGCCAGCAGATTCGCCCGACGAGCGGTGCCCGCTCCGCCTCGGGCAGTTTATCGAGGAAGACCGACTGCACGTCGATCACCGCCAGAACCGAGCGATCACGGGAAAAAAGCAGGTCTTGCATCGCAATCCTCTTATCGGACATTCCGATTAATAATTGCGTTTCAAGCGAATTGAAAGAGGTGGGGCAGATCGTGATACTCGCGCCCGAAACGACCCCCGGGAGCAAAGCATGAGCGGTATACCTTCGACAGCAAGAGTGGTGATCATCGGGGGAGGCGCCGTCGGGGTTTCATCGCTGTATCACCTGGCCAAGGCGGGCTGGACCGACTGCGTGCTTCTGGAAAAGAACGAACTGACCGCCGGCTCCACCTGGCACGCGGCAGGCAACGTGCCGACCTTTTCGACCTCGTGGTCGCTGATGAACATGCAGCGCTATTCGACCGAGCTTTACCGCGGACTCGGCGCGGCGGTCGACTATCCGATGAACTACCATGTCACCGGCTCGATCCGGCTCGCCCATTCGAAGGAGCGGATGCAGGAATTCGAACGCGCCAAGGGCATGGGCCGCTACCAGGGCATGGATATCGAGGTCCTGGGCGTTGACGAGATCAAGGGCAAGTACCCCTTCCTCGAAACGCACGACCTGAAGGGCGCGCTTTACGACCCGGCGGATGGCGACATCGACCCGGCGCAGTTGACCCAGGCGCTGGCCAAGGGCGCGCGCGACATGGGGGCGACGATCCTGCGCTTTACCCCCGCCACCGGCGTCAGCCGCGAGAACGGCGAATGGATCGTTCATACCGAAAAGGGCGACATCCGCTGCGAATATGTCGTCAACGCCGCCGGCTATTACGCGCAGCGCGTGGGCGAGTGGTTCAAGCCTTATGGCGGGCGCACGGTGCCGATGATGGTGATGTCGCACCAGTACCTGTTGTCCGAACCCGTCCCCGAGCTTGAGGCCTGGTCGAAGGAAAGCGGCCGCAAGCTGCCGCTTCTGCGCGACGTCGACACCTCCTACTACCTGCGGCAGGAAAAGACGGGCTTCAACCTCGGCCCCTATGAGCGCAACTGCAAGGCGCATTGGGTGACGCCCGACGACCCCTTCCCGGAGGACTTCAGCTTCCAGCTCTATCCCGACGATCTGGACCGTCTTGAGTTCTACATCGAAGACGCGATGGCCCGTGTGCCGCTTCTGGGCACCGCTGGCATCTCCCGCGTCATCAACGGCCCGATCCCCTATGCCCCCGACGGAAACCCGCTGATCGGCCCCATGCCCGGCGTCCCGAACGCGTTCGAGGCCTGCGTCTTCACCTTCGGCATCGCGCAGGGCGGCGGTGCGGGCAAGGTGCTGGCCGAGTGGATCACCGAGGGCTGCACGGAATGGGACATGTGGTCCTGCGACCCGCGCCGCTACACCGACTACACCGACCGGGATTACTGCATCGAGAAGGGCAAGGAGGTCTATGGCCACGAATACGCCATGCACTTCCCCTGGCATCGCTGGCCCGCCGCGCCCGACCGCAAGCTCTCGCCGGTCCATGACAAGGTCAAGGCACTGGGCGGCCAGTTCGGCGCCTACAACGGCTGGGAACGCGCGAACTGGTTCGCGCAACCGGGCGACGACACCTCGGAAGAAGCGACCCAGACCTGGAACCGCGCCGGCCCGTGGGAGGCCCGCATCCGCGAGGAATGCGAGGCGGTCCGCGACGGCGTGGGCGTCCTGAACCTGCCGGGCTTCTCGCGCTTCGACCTTTCGGGCGCGGGGGCGGCGGACTGGCTGCGCGGCATGATCGCAGGTGCGCTTCCCAAAGTCGGGCGCATGAACCTGGGCTACTTCCCCGACAAGCGCGGCCGCATCCTGACCGAGATGTCGATCCTGCGTCACGGCGAGGATGAGTTTACCCTGATCACGGCCGCCACCGCGCAGTGGCACGACGGCGAACACCTGCGCCAGAACCTCGCCCCCGGCCTGACGCTGACGGACCGCACGGTCGAGTTCGACACGCTGATCGTCTCGGGCCCCAAGGCGCGCGATCTTTTCGCCGCGATCGGCGAGGCCGACCTGTCGCTGCCCTGGCTCTCGATCCAGTCCGCGAGCGTCGCGGGACGGCCTGCGATGCTGGCGCGCGTCAGCTTCGCCGGGGAACTCGGGTGGGAGGTCCACGCCAAGGTTGCCGACATGCCCGCGATCTATGACGCGGTTCTGGGGCAGGGCGCGAAACCCTTCGGCATGTGGGCGCTGAATTCGCTGCGCCTGGAAAAGGGCTACCGCGCCTGGAAGGGCGATCTTTCGACCGACTACAGCCTGCTGGAGGGTGGGCTCGACCGGTTCATCAAGTTCGACAAGCCGCAGGACTTCCCCGGCAAGGCCGCACTTCTGGCCGAAAAGCAGCGTGGATCGAAAAAGCGCTTCGTGACGCTTGTCGTGGACGCGGGCGAGGCGGACGCGCCCTACATGTCGACACTTTGGCATGACGGCGCCGTGGTCGGGGAGACGACCTCGGGCGGATGGGGTTACCGGGTGGGCAAGTCGATCGCGCTGGGGATGCTGCGCGCCGACCTGGCCCAGCCGGGGACCGAGATCGCGGTCGAGATCTATGGCGAGCGCCGCCGCGCGGTCGTGCAGGAAGACCAGCCGCTCTGGGACCCGGAAAATGCCCGCATCCGCGCCTGACCGCCCCTGCCGTGACGCGCGCGCCCGGTGGCGCGCGCCCTTCCCTCTTTTCGCCTTCAAGGAGCCCGCGAAATGACCTCCCTTCCCACCCAGGCCCGCGTGGTCATCATCGGCGGCGGCGTCGTCGGATGCTCGGTCGCCTATCATCTGACCAAGCTCGGCTGGAAGGACGTGGTGCTGCTGGAGCGCAAGCAGCTGACCTGTGGCACCACCTGGCACGCGGCTGGCCTGATCGGCCAGCTCAGGGCCTCGGCCAACATGACGCGGCTCGCCAAGTATTCCGCCGACCTCTACCGCGGGCTGGAGGCCGAGACCGGCCTTGCGACGGGCGTGCGGACCGTCGGCTCGATCTCGGTCGCGCTGACCGAGGCGCGCAAGGAGGAGCTGTTCCGCTCCGCCTCCATGGCGCGGGCCTTCGGCGTTCCGGTCGAGGAGATGTCGCCGCAGGAGGTGAAGGAACGCTACGCGCATCTGAACATCGACGGCGTGAAGGCGGGCGTCTGGCTGCCGACCGACGGGCAGGGCGACCCGGCGAACATCGCGTTGGCGCTGGCCAAGGGCGCGCGCCAGCGCGGCGCCCTTGTCGTCGAGGGCGTCAAGGTCACCGGTATCGCGGTCGAGGGGCGGCGCGCGAAGTCGGTCGCCTGGCAAATGGGCGGGGACAGCGGCACCATCGCGGCCGATCACGTCGTCAACTGCGCCGGCATGTGGGGCCATGAGGTCGGCCGCATGGCCGGCGTCAACGTGCCGCTGCACGCCTGCGAACACTTCTACATCGTGACGGAGCCGATCCCGGGCCTCACCCAGATGCCGGTGCTGCGGGTGCCCGACGAATGCGCCTACTACAAGGAAGATGCCGGCAAATACCTGCTGGGCGCGTTCGAGCCGAACGCCAAGCCCTGGGGCATGAAAGGCATCCCCGAGGACTTCTGCTTCGACCAGCTGCCCGAGGATTTCGACCACTTCGAACCGATCCTGGAGCGCGCCGTGAACCGCCTGCCGATGCTGGCGGAGGCAGGCATCCACACCTTCTTCAACGGCCCCGAGAGCTTTACCCCCGACGACGCCTATAACCTGGGCCTGTCGCTGGAGGTCGACAACTACTGGGTCGCGGCCGGCTTCAACTCCATCGGCATCCAGTCGGCGGGCGGCGCGGGCATGGCGCTGGCGCAGTGGATGGAGACGGGTGAAAAGCCCTTTGACCTCGGCGACGTGGACGTGGCGCGCAACCAGCCCTTCCAGGGCAACCGGCATTACCTGTTCGAACGGTCAAAGGAGACGCTGGGCCTGCTTTACGCCAACCACTTCCCCTATCGCCAGAAGGCCACCGCGCGCGGCGTGCGCCGGACGCCCTTCCACGGGCACCTGGACGCGCAGGGCGCCGTCTTCGGCGAGATCGGCGGCTGGGAACGCGCGAACTGGTTCGCGGCACCGGGCCAGGAGCGCGAATACCGCTACAGCTGGGGCCCGCAGAACTGGTTCGCGAACCAGGCGGCGGAACACAACGCGGTGCGCACCAATGTCGGCATGTACGACATGTCCTCCTTCGGCAAGATCCGGGTCGAGGGGCGCGACGCGGAGGCCTTCCTGAACCATATCTGCGGCGCCGACATGTCGGTTGCGGCGGGCAAGATCGTCTATACGCAGTTCCTGAACGCCGCCGGCGGGATCGAGGCCGACGTGACCGTGACGCGGCTCTCCGAGACCGCCTATCTGGTCGTCACGCCCGCGGTGACGCGGCCCAAGGACCAGGCATGGATGTGGCGGCACATCGGCGATTTCAACGTCGTCCTGACCGACGTGACAGCGGGCGAAGGCGTTCTGGCGGTCATGGGGCCGAATGCCCGCAAGCTGATGCAGGCGGTCAGCCCCAACGATTTCTCGAACGATGCCAACCCGTTCGGCACCGCGCAGGAGATCGAGATCGGCATGGGCCTCGCCCGGGCGCACCGGGTGTCCTACGTCGGTGAACTGGGGTGGGAAGTATATATCTCCTCCGACATGGCGGGTCATGTGTTCGAGACGCTCTGGGGGGCGGGACAGGACCTGGGCCTGAAGCTCTGCGGCATGCACATGATGGACAGTTGCCGGATCGAGAAGGCGTTCCGCCACTTCGGCCACGACATCACCTGCGAGGATCATGTTCTCGAAGCCGGGCTGGGCTTTGCGGTGAAGACCTCGAAGCCGGGGTTCATCGGCCGCGACGCGGTGCTGCGCAAGAAGGAGGCCGGGCTGGACCGCCGGATGGTGCAGTTCCGCCTGAGCGAGCCGGGGGTGATGGTTTATCACAACGAGCCCGTGATCCGCGACGGCAAGATCGTCAGCCACCTGACCTCGGGCGCCTACGGGCATCACCTGGGCGCGGCCATCGGCATGGGCTACCTGCCCTGCAAGGGCGAGAGCGCGGCGGAGATCCTGGGGTCGAGCTACGAGGTCGAGGTCGCCGGGCGGCGGGTTCGGGCCAAGGCCTCGCTGGCCCCGATGTATGATCCCAAGGGCGAGCGCGTGCGCGCCTGAGGCGGCGGCCGGGGGCCCTGCCCCCGGACCCCCGGAGTATTTGAACCAGAATGAAAGCCGGGCGCTTTCGGGAGAGACGAAATGTCGGATGATGCTCAGAATTGTGCGCCCCAGCGGGCGGCACGGGCTGCACGGGCAGGCGGGCGCGAGGCGCGCCGGGCGATGCGGGCCGCGCCGCTGGCGGAAAACATCCGCCCCGTGCGGGCGGGGCTGGAGGGCGGGCAATACCGACCGCTGACGGAGGCGGGCATGGCGCGCATCCACCAGGCCGCGCTTGAGGCGCTGGAGGTGATCGGGCTGGCGAACGCCCCCGCATCGGGCGTGGAGGCGATGACCCGCGCGGGCGCCATCCTGGGCGAGGACGGCCGCCTGCGCTTTCCGCGCGCGCTGGTCGAGGACATGCTGGCCGTGGCCGCACGCGACATCACGCTTCATGCGCGCGATCCGAAGTATGACCTGCACCTGTCCGGGAGCAAGGTGCATTTCGGCACCGCCGGCGCGGCGGTCCATATCGTCGATCTGGAGACGAACACATACCGTGATTCCACGGCGCAGGATCTTTATGACGCGGCGCGGATCACCCATAATCTCGACAACGTCCATTTCTTCCAGCGCGCGATGGTCTGCCGCGACGTGCTCGACAACTACGAGATGGACATGAACACGATCTATGCCTGCTGTGCAGGCACGACCAAGCATGTCGGCACCTCCTTCAGCGATCCGTCGCATGTCGAGGGGTGCATGGAACTGATCCACACCATCGCGGGCGGAGAGGAGAAGTGGCGCGCGCGTCCCTTCATCTCGAACTCCAACTGTTTCGTCGTGCCGCCGATGAAGTTCGCCGAGGAAAGCTGCGTCACGATGGAGAAGCTGATCCACGCGGGCATGCCGGTGCTGCTCTTGTCAGCCGGGCAGGCCGGGGCGACGGCGCCCGCGCCGATCGCGCTGGCGATCGTGCAGGCGGTCGCGGAGTGCCTGGCGGGCGTGGTCTATGTGAACGCGATCAAGCCGGGGCATCCGGCGGTCTTCGGGACCTGGCCCTTCGTCAGCGACCTGCGGACCGGGGCTATGTCGGGCGGTAGCGCCGAGCAAGCGCTTCTGAGCGCGGGTTGCGCCCAGATGCACCGGTTCTACAACCTGCCCGGCGGTGCGGCCGCCGGCATCTCGGACGCGAAGCTGCCGGATATGCAGGCGGGCTGGGAGCAGGCCATCACCAACACGCTGGCCGGGCTTTCGGGTCTGAACATGGTCTATGAATCGGTGGGCATGCACGCCTCGCTTCTGGGTTTCTGCCTGGAGTCGCTGGTTCTTGGCGACGACATCCTGGGCCAGGTGCTGCGCTGCGTGCGTGGCATCGACGTGACCGAGGATTCGACCTCGATCGAGGCCATGAAGGAGGTCTGCCTGGGCGGGCCGGGACACTACCTGGGCTCGGGCCAGACGCTGAGCCTGATGCAGACCGAATATATCTATCCCGCGGTCGGCAACCGGATGAGTCCGAAGGAATGGGTTGAGGCCGGCCGGCCGATGCTTCTGGACCAGGCGATCCGCCGCAAGAACGAGATCCTGGCCTCTGCCGGGTGCCAGGTCGCGCCCGATCTGGACCGGGCGATCCGCGCCAGGTTCAAGATGTATTTCAACGACTAAACCCAGCTGCAAACGGGACGCATCATGCATTACGCCTATATCGGCCTCGGAAACCTCGGCGCCAGCTGCGCCGCCTGCCTGCGGCGGGCGGGCTTTGAACTGACCGTCTTCGACCTGAACCGGGCGGTGGCGGAGCCGCTGATCGCGGCGGGCGCGCATTGGGCCGACAGCGCGGCCGATGCCGCCGCGGCCGCCGATCACGTGATCACCTGCCTGCCCTCTCCGGCCGTGACGGAAAAGGTGCTGGACCAGATCCTGCCGGCGATGAAGCCCGGTGCGACTTGGATCGAGATGTCGACGCTGGGGCGTGACGACGTTCTGGCCTTTGCCAAGGTGGCGGAGGCGCGCGGCGTGCGGATGCTCGAACTGCCCGTCACTGGCGGCGTGCATCTGGCCGCGCGCGGCGAGATCACAATGCTGCCGGGGGGCGACAAGGACCTGGTCGATCTGCACTGGAAAGCGTTTGAGGCGATGGGCGATCGGATCTTCCACATGGGTCCCTTGGGGTCGTCCTCGATCATCAAGGTCATCACCAACATGCTGGCCTTCATCCACCTCAAGGCCTGTTCCGAGGCGCTGATGCTGGCCAAGCGCGGGGGGTTGGACCTCGGGCAGGCCTGGCATGCGATCCAGGCGTCTTCCGGCAACTCCTTCGTGCATGAGACCGAGGGCGCGCTGATCCTGAACGGGTCCTACGACATCGCCTTCGATATCGACCTGGCGCTGAAGGATCTTGGCTTCGCGCTGGGCTTCGGGAAGGAGTTCGGGGTGCCGCTGGACCTCGCCAGCATGACGAACCAGACCTATGTCGCGGCGAAGGCGGCTTACGGCGGCAAGGCGCAGTCGCCGATGATCGCAAAGCTGCTTGAGGACCTTCTGGGCACCGATCTGCGCGCTCCGGGCTTCCCGGCGCGGCTTGAGTGATCGCGAAGCGACAAAATCGGTCGCGGACCGGACTGCAACCCGTGTTGGCCCGGTGCATCAGGGCACTGGCCGTGACCGGGGGGAACTAGCGTGGACGGGTTCGACTATATCATCGTGGGCGCGGGCTCGGCGGGCTGTGTGCTGGCCGAGCGTCTGTCCGTGAACGGGCGCCACAAGGTTCTGGTGCTGGAGGCGGGCGGGTCCGACCGGCGCTTCTACGTCAATCTGCCGCTCGGCTACGGGAAGCTCTTCTTCAACCCGGACGTCAACTGGATGTACCGGACCGAGCCCGATCCGGGGCTGGCGGGGAACCGGGACTTCTGGCCGCGCGGCAAGGTGTTGGGCGGGTCAAGCGCGATCAACGCCATGGTTTGGATCCGCGGCCACCAGACCGATTACGAGGACTGGGCGTCGATCGCGGATGCGGGCTGGGGCTGGGACGCCGCGCGCGAGGCCTATCGCGCGATCGAGGACAACGAGGCCGGCGGCGACGATCTGCGCGGCACAGGCGGGCCGCTTTTCATCTCGGCCAACCGCCGCGACCTGCACCCTCTGGTCGATACCTACATCCGTTCCGCCGAGGCCGCGGGGCTCGGCCCGACCGAGGATTTCAACGGCACCCGGCAAGAGGGCGCCGGCATCTACCAGATGACCATCAAGGGGGCGCGGCGCAATTCGACTGCGCGCGCCTTCCTTCGCCCCGCGATGAAGCGCAAGAACGTGACGGTGCTGACCGAGGCCCATGCCACGCGCGTGCTGTTCGAGGGGCGCCGCGCGGTGGGGGTCGAATATTACCGCGCGGGCAAGCTCCACAAGGTGCGCGCCGGGCGCGAGGTGATCCTGTCGGGTGGCGCGATCAATTCCCCCCAGCTCCTGATGCTTTCGGGGATCGGGCCGGCGGGGCATCTGAAGGACCACGGCATCGACGTGCTGGCCGACGTGCCGGCGGTGGGGCAGAACCTGAACGACCATCAGGGGATCAATTACACCTGGCGTATGAAGGTGCCGACCTACAACGACCTCCTGCGTCCATGGTGGGGCAAGGTCTACGCAGGGATGAAGTATTTCCTGGCCGGGTCGGGCCCCTTGGCCAAGTCGATCAACCACGCGGGCGGGTTCTTCCGCACCTCGCCCGACCTCTTGCGCCCGAACATGCAGCTTTATTTCCAGGCGTTTTCGACTCTGATCCCGCGCGAAGGCGAACGGCCGCTTCTGACCCCGGACCCGTTCTCGGGCCTCTCCATCGGTCTGTCGAACTGCCGCCCGACCAGCCGGGGGGAAATCACGCTGAACTCCGGCGATCCCTTCGCCGCGCCGAAGATCACCGCCAACGCCTTCTCGACCAACCACGATGTCGAGGAGATGCTCTTGGCGGTGAAGTTCCTGCGCCGCATCGCCGCGCAGGACCCGATCCGCGGCCTGATCGCAGAGGAACTGCGCCCGGGGCCGGAGGTTTCCTCGGATGAGGATCTGATCGCCGATTTCCGCGCGCGTTCCGGCACGGTCTTCCACCCCTCCTGCACGGTCCGGATGGGGCGCGATCCCGCGACCTCGGCCGTCGATCCCGACCTGAAGGTGCGCGGCGTCGAGGGGTTGCGCGTCTGCGACGCCTCGGTCTTTCCGACGCTGATTGGGGGGAATACAAATGCGCCGTCGATCCTGACAGGATGGATCGGGGCCGGGCGGATCCTGCAGGACGCCAGCTGAAGGGAACGGACATGGCATATCTTCTGGGCGTCGATACCGGCGGCACCTATACCGACGCGGTCATCCTGAACGAGGTGGAGGACCGCGTCATCGCCTCGGCCAAGTCTCTGACCACGCGGCCCGACCTGTCGCTGGGCGTGGGCCGGGCCATTGATGCGGCGCTGGAACAGGCGGGGATCGACGCGGCACAGATCGGCATGGTCTCACTCTCCACCACGCTGGCGACCAATGCGCTGGTCGAAGGGCAGGGCGGGCGCGTCGCGCTGATCTTCATCGGGTTCGAGGCGGCGGAACTTGCCCGCGCGGGCCTTGAGGAGGCAATGAAGGGCGATCCGGTCGTGCGCATCGCCGGCGGGCACAACCACGCGGGGGCCGAGGCCACCCCGCTTGACCTGGTCGCCGTCGAATCTGCGGCGCTGCGTCTGGGGCCCGAGGTCACGGGCTTTGCCGTCGCCTCCGCCTTCGCGACCCGCAACCCCGCGCATGAGATCGCCGCGCGGGACGCGATTCGCGCCCTGGCACACCGCCCGGTCACCTGTTCGCATGAACTCAGCGCCGGGCTGAACGGACCGCGCCGGGCGCTGACGGCGGTCCTGAACGCGCGCCTGATCGGGATGATCGACGGGCTGATCACCGCCTGCGAGGCGCATATGGAGGCGCGCGGCATCGTAGCACCCCTGATGGTCGTGCGCGGCGACGGGGCTCTGGTGTCCGCCAGCCTTGCGCGGGAGCGGCCGATCGAGACGATCCTGTCCGGCCCCGCCGCCTCGATCGCGGGGGCGAGTTGGCTGACCGGCGAAACCGAGGCGCTGGTGTCCGACATCGGCGGGACGACGACGGATGTCTGCCTCCTCCAGGACGGCAAGCCGAAGATCGACCCCTTGGGCGCGCGCGTCGGCCCCTACCGCACCATGGTCGAGGCGGTGGCGATGCGCACCACCGGCCTTGGCGGCGACAGCGAGGTGCACCTGATCGACGGGTTGGAAACCAGCCTGAAGCTCGGGCCGCGGCGGCTGATGCCGGTGTCGCTGGCGGCGCGCGACTGGCCGGGGCTGGTTCACGATGCGCTCGACACCTGGCTTGGAACCGATGCGGTGGGCGAACACGATGGCCGTTTCGCCATCCCGATGTGGAAGGATGGCCCGCCCACTGGTCTGGCCCCGCGTGAGGCCGCCGTGGCCGAGCGCCTGCTTGCCGGGCCGATGCGGGTTGTCGATGCGGTGCGCACGCGGCTGGAACTGCCCGCGCTCATGAAGCTCGTGTCACGGGGCGCGGTGATGATCGCGGGCGTCACGCCCTCGGACGCGGCCCATGTCCTTGGCCGGCTCGACAGCTGGGATGGCGAGGCCGCGCGCAAGGCGATGACGCTGTTTGCCAAGCGGCGCAACGGGCGCGGCGACCGTATCGCCCCGGGGCCCGAGGCGCTGGCAACCCGGATCGTCGACCAACTGACCCGGCAGACCGTGGACTGCCTGCTTGAAGCCGCCTTTGCCGAGGATGGCCAGTCCTGGCCGGACGAGGCCGCGGAGGCCTTGGCCCGCCATGCGCTGACACGCGCCGCCTTCGCGGGGCACAGTGGCGTGATCCGAATGAGCGCCAGCCTTGGCGTGCCGGTGATCGGGCTCGGCGCCTCTGCGCCGTCCTATTACGGCGCGGTGGGCGATCGTGTGGGCGCGCGGATGATCCTCTCCGAACATGCGGGTGTCGCCAACGCGATCGGCGCGGTCGTGGGGCAGATCGCCATGCATGCCGAAGGGATCGTGACCAGCCCCGGCCCCGGCATCTTCTCCGCCCACCTGCCGGCCGGTCCCGCCCGCTTCGCCGATCAGGCCGCCGCGATCCACGCGCTGGAGACCGCGCTCTCCGAGGAAGCGACCAGCCGCGCCCGCGCCTCCGGCGTGGAGGAGATGCGCCTGAGCGTCGTGCGCGACATCCGCGAGATCGAGATCGAGGGCCAGCCGATGTTCATCGAGGCGCGGCTGCGTGTCACCGCCCAGGGCCGCCCCCGCATCGCCGTCGGCTAAGGGGGCGCTCAGGTCGTCAGGTGGCCGTGCCGCGTGGCCCGTGTGCGGGCGAACAGCCCTTCGGCATGGGCCATGCGGTGGTTCAGAAGCTGCTGCGTCAGGGCCAGAAGCAGCGGCGCCTCTGCCGGATCGGTGGCCCGGTTCAGCGCCCCGGGCCCGTCGCGCCGGTCGAAAAGCAGGGGCGGCAGGCCGCCGTTGAAATGCACCAGCACATGTGTCCCGGTCCTCAGGATCGCGAGGTTGCAACGCTCCGCCGGCAGGCCCAGTGACCGTTCCCAGATCGTCGGCGCCGCCGGGTCGGCGAAGTCCAACTCCGACACCGTGTAGCTGCGCCAATCCGGCGGCGTGTCGCCCTGGATCAGCGGCAGAAGGCTCCGCCCGTCCATCGTCGTAGGCCGCGCCTGCCCGACCCAGTCAAGGATCGTTGGCGTGATGTCGATCGATTCCGTCGGCGCGTCGGTCGCGATGCCGCGCGCGCCCGTCGCGCGGGGGTCACGGATGATCAGCGGCACATGCCAGGCAGGCGCGTGGTAGTTCATCTTGCCCCAGGCGTGATGGTCGCCCAGCATCTCGCCATGGTCGGCGGTCACGACGATCAGGGTGCGGTCGTACTGACCGCTGTCCTTGAGCCATGCGATCAGGCGGCCCAGATGATGATCCACCTCGGCGGCAAGGCCGAGGTAGAGCGCGCGGAGCGTGCGGATCGTGTCGTCCGTCGCCTCTAGGTCCGGGAAGCCCACGACCATGTCGGCGGCGGTATTTGCGGCAAGGGCGGGGGCGACGAAGGGGTGGGCGGCCTCCGCTGCGCTCCGGTCGGCGCGGCCTACTGGCAGGGGCAGGGACGCGGGGTCGATCAGGCGATTCCAGGGTTCGGGCGCGACCAGCGGAGGGTGCGGGCGCAGGTAGGTCAGATGCGCGAACCAGCCGGGGCGCGAGGCGCGCAGATAGGCGATCGTCTGGTCGGTCAGGAAGGCGGTGTCGCTGTCCTCGGCCCGGTAAAGGGCCGGATCGGTCAGGTTCGGCCCGCTTTGGCGGAAGTTGTCGGGATAGTCGGGGACATCATAGCCACGGGCGATCAGATGCGCGCGCCAGGGGATGCTTTCCTCCATCCGCATCTCGACGACCTCGTCGAAGCCGGGAATAACCTCCTCATAGGATTTCACGGCCGGGTCGTTTGGGTGATGGACGCGCGGATCCTTGGCGATGTCGGTGTAGCCGAACAGCAGCGGCTGGTAGCCCGCCTTGCGCGCCTCGGTCGCGAGGTTCGGCTTGTCATGCGGCAGGGGCGTCCCGTTTCGGACTGAGCGATGGTTCATCGCGTATTGCCCGGTCAGCAGCGAGGCGCGCGCCGGTCCGCAGGGATTGGCGACCGAATAGTGATTGCGGAAGGCCATCGCATCGTCCGCCAGTGCCCGGATGTTCGGAAGCACGGCATGATCGGCAAGCGCGCCCCAGAGGCAGTCCGCCCTAAGCTGGTCGATCACGACGAAAAGCACGTTCTCCGGCTGCGTCATCGCTGGCCCTCCGCGATTTATCGTGTGGCTTAATGTGTGGAAATATGTGTAAATCTTTTTTGAGAGGTAATCCATGCCGAAAAGCAGACCGGCCAAAGCCAGCCACCGCGAGCACGAGCTTCTGGAAGTGCTGCGCCGCTACGGCGGCTCGGCACGCAATGGCGAGATTGCGCGCGTGCTCGACGTGTCGGAAGAAACCGTCCGTCGGCTGGCAAAGCGGCTTGAGCGCGACGGGCAGGTCGAGCGGATGCATGGCGGCACCTTGCTGGCAGGGGCGGAGCCGGGTTTTCACCACCGCGCAGCACAGAACACCGACGGCAAGTCGCGCATCGCCGCCGCCGTCGCCGAGGAGATCCAGGACGGCATGTGCCTGTTTCTCGACGTGGGCTCGACGACCAAGTTCGTGGCCGAGGCGCTGCGGGTCCGACACCGGCTGATGGTCGTCACGAATTCGCTCCTGGCCGCGCAGGCTCTGGCCAACCACAACGACAACCGCGTGTTCCTGACAGGGGGTGAACTGGGCGGGGAGGAGCGCGGCAGCTATGGCCCGCTGGCCGAGGCGGCGATCCGCGGCTTTGCCTTCGACGCGGCGATCCTGTCGGCCAACGGCGTGTCGGAGCGCGCGGGCTTCACCGTCTACAACCCCGCCGAGGCGAGTATCGCGCGGCTTGCCGCTTCGCGCGCGCGCCGCTGCATCGTTTGCGCCGATCAGGAAAAGTTCGGTCGCGAGGCGCCGGTCGTGACCGTGCCGGTCGACGGGGTCGACCTCATGGTCACCGACCGCGCCCCGCCAGAACCCATCGCCCGCGCGCTGGCGCTGGCCGAAGTCGTTACGATGATCGCCCGCAGGAAGGAATAGCCATGGCCGCCCGCGCCCGCCTCGAAGACGCCATCGCCATCGCCGAGGCCGCGCGGCCCGTCGCCCTGTCGCACTTCCGGACAAGTCTGGGGGTCGAGTTCAAGGCCGACGAAAGCCCGGTGACGATTGCCGACCGCGCGGTCGAAACCGAGGTCCGCGCGATCATTGCCGACCGCTTCCCCGGCCATGGGATCTTCGGCGAGGAACATGGCGTCGAAGGCGCCGACCGCGACGATCTTTGGATCGTCGATCCGATCGACGGCACGCGCAGCTTCATCACCGGGCATCCGCTTTTCGGCTTTCTTCTGGCCAAGCTCCATCGCGGTCGGGCGGAGCTTGCCGTCGTCTCCATCCCCCCGACGGGTGAGGTCTTTTCTGCCGGGCGGGGGCAGGGCGCCTTTCTGAACGGCGTGCCCATCCGCACCTCGGGACGAACAGAGGCGGAGGGCGCGGCGGTCTACATCAACGAGGGCGAAAAGATCTGGCGCGCGGACGCCGCGGTCTTTGCCCGCCTGATGGATTTCGGAAAGACCCGGCGGCTGTCCTGCGACTGCTACCCCTACGGGCTTCTGGCGATGGGCAGCGTCGATGTCGTCATCGACTTCGACCTGCAACCCTACGACTACCACCCTGTCGCCCTTCTTGTCGAAGAAGCCGGGGGGGTGATGACCGATTGGGACGGGCGCGCCCTGGGCATGGGCTACAACGTCCCCGTCGTCGCTGCGGCAACGGCGGAACTGCACGCAAGGGCCTTGGCGGTGATAGGCGGATAAGCGGCAGGGCCCCCGGGGGAAAAGCGTCCTTCGAACTCCCGCAGATCAACGATAAAGGCCGCGACGCGGGGCAAGCGCGCAAGTGCCTGCACTTTGGCGCTTGCGAGGGCCGCTGCACCCCCTTAGGCGAAGGAACGCATGCCCGCCGATCTCAGGCATGAGTTTCTGCCCGACGACCAGTCGCGCATGGGTTGAAATTTCGAACAGGCGGTGGGAATGATGCCCTGCCTTGAGGGGGCCGAGTCAGGCGGACCATCAACCCGCCGATGATCTTTTCGCCCGACCTGACGCCACTTCTGGGGTCGCATCCGGCGCCCCGCAATTATCCCTGCGCGAAGGAGAGGATGTCGGGCTTCAACCAGGGGTCGGGCATGGGCAAGCTGATCGCCGACCGGATGACCGAGGGCGAGCCCGCGATGGACGCCTTGGCCTGGGACCTGGCCCGTTTCGGTGTGCGGGCCTCGGGTCGGCGTGATGCGCCCAGCTGTCGGCGGCCGAACTGGCGGTCGCCCGTCGCCGACGAGGGCCGCCGGATCTACGAGGCGGCTGGGCTGGTCGGGCTATCGGCCCTCGCGCGGTCCGAGATCCGTGGGCCGGGGCGACGGCCTGGCCCGACCGTCCGCTGACGGGGCGCCTGCCCGAACTGGGATTGGAGGTTCTCAACCGTTCCTGCGATCCTGCCGGTCCGCACCTGTGCGACCCCGCATCGCGCGAAATTCTGGCCCAGGTGGCCGAGGGCGATCTTGGCAGCGCGCCTTCCCCTTTCTCTCGGCGGGCCCGGTGATGCGCGAGCGCATCGCCACCTTCGCCGTCGATGCCGGGTCCGGCGCCATCGGGGGGCGGTCTTTATGGACGGCGAACCCGTGGGATCCCTCGCCACGGGCGGCTGGGGGCCCTCGACCGGACAGCATGGCGCTAGGGGATATGGCCCGCCCGACGCCTGGCGACCCGGCGCCGCCTACCCGGGTCGCGGTCCTGGGCCGCCCGCGTGCCGTGGCGCTGTCACCGCGCCCGCTTCACGACCCGGATGGCCTTCGGATACGGGCCTGACGCCCGTTCTATCCCCCGTCCAAACTATCCCCAGTCCAGAACCACCTTGCCGCTTTTGCCGGAGCGCATGACCTCGAACCCCTCGCGGAAGTCATCGACCTTATAGCGATGGGTGATCACACGGCGGATATCGAGGCCGTTTTCCAGCATCGCGATCATCTTGTACCAGGTCTCGAAGATCTCGCGCCCGTAGACGCCCTTGATCATGATCGCCTTGAAGACGATGCGCGACCAGTCCACCGGCGACTTGCCCGGCGGGATGCCGAGCATCGCGATCCGCCCGCCCATCACCAGGTTTTCCACCATCTGGTCGAGCGCGGCCTGATTGCCCGACATCTCCATGCCGACGTCGAAGCCCTCTTTCATCCGCAACGCGCCCTCGACCTCGCGCAGGTCCTGCTTCGCCACGTTGACGGGCACCACGTCGGTCACCTGCGCCGCCAGGTCCAGCCGGTCCTGGTTCACATCGGTGATGACAACGTGACGCGCGCCGACATGGCGGGCGACGGCGGCGGCCATGATGCCGATGGGCCCGGCGCCGGTGATCAGCACGTCCTCGCCGACCAGATCGAAGGACAGCGCGGTATGGACCGCGTTGCCCAGCGGGTCGAGGATCGCGCCGATCTCGTCATCGATCTCGTCGGGCAGGGGGACGACGTTGAAGGCGGGCAGGCGCAGGTATTCGGCGAAGGCGCCCTGTTCGTTCACCCCGATTCCGCGTGTGGCGGGGTCCAGGTGGAACTTGCCCGCCCGGCTTTGCCGCGACTGCTTGCCGATCAGGTGCCCCTCGCCCGAACAGCGCTGGCCGATGGAGAGCCCCTCCACGTTCTTGCCGATCTCCACGATCTCACCGGCGAACTCGTGGCCGGTGACAAGGCCCACCGGCACGGTCTTGGCCGCCCAGTCGTCCCAGTTCCAGATATGGATGTCGGTGCCGCAGATCCCGGTCTTGCGGATCCGGATCAAGACGTCGTCGGGTCCGATCTCAGGCACCGGGCGGTTTTCCATCCAGAGCCCGACTTCGGGTTTCGATTTTGCCAGCGCCTTCATGTCGTTTCTCATCGGATCGCCCCCACGGCCTTGCCCGCGCCCCGGAAGGCGTCGAGCGCGAAATCCAGATCGTCCCGGCTCAGTTTCGCGTTCATCTGCGTGCGGATGCGCGCCTGCCCCTTCGGCACCACCGGAAAGAAGAAGCCGGAGACATAGACCCCCCGGTCGTAAAGCGCCGAGGCCATCGCCTGCGCGAGCTTCGCGTCCCCCAGCATCACCGGGATGATCGGGTGCTCTCCCGGCAGCAGCGTGAAGCCAGCCTCCGTCAGCCCGGTGCGCCAGTAGCGGGCGTTCTCGAAAAGCTGCGCGCGCAGGTCGTCCGCCGCCTCGACCAGATCGATGGCGGCAATCCCTGCGGCCACCACGGCAGGCGGCAGCGCGTTCGAGAAGAGGTAAGGCCGCGCGCGTTGACGCAAGAGGTCGACGACGGGCTGCGGCCCAGCGATATAGCCGCCAAGCGCCCCGCCAAGGGCCTTGCCCAGCGTGCCGGTCAGGATATCGACCTCCACCCCTGCGTGGGCCGGCGTGCCGCGCCCCTGGGGGCCCATGAACCCCGTCGCGTGGCAGTCGTCCACCATGACGAGCGCGCCATATTTCTCGGCCAGCGCGGTGATCTCGGCCAGCTTCGCCAGGTAGCCGTCCATGGAAAAGACGCCGTCCGTCGCGATCATGACAAAGCGTGCTCCGTCGGCGCGGGCAGCCTGCAACTGCGCCTCAAGATCCGCCATGTCGGAATTCGCGTAACGGTAGCGCCGGGCCTTGCACAGCCGGATGCCGTCGATGATGGATGCGTGGTTCAACGCGTCTGAGATGATCGCATCCTCCGGCCCCAGAAGCGGCTCGAAGAGCCCGCCATTGGCGTCGAAACAGGCCGCGAACAGGATCGCGTCATCCTTGCCGAGGAAGCGGGCGATTCGCGCCTCCAGCTCCCGGTGCAGGTCCTGGGTGCCGCAGATGAACCGGACCGAGGCCATGCCGTAGCCGTGATCCTCCATCGCCGCCTTTGCCGCCGCGATCAGCGCCGGGTGGTCGGCCAGGCCAAGGTAGTTGTTGGCGCAAAGGTTCAGCATGTCGCGGCCCGCGACCTTCACATGCGCGCCTTGGGCCGAGGTGATCAGCCTCTCGCGCTTCATCAACCCGTCGGCCTCGATGGCCTCAAGCGTTTGGCCAAGGTGATCCAGAAACCCCTGCGTGTCCGGCATGACAGACTCCATTCCTATATGGCGGAAAAATATCCGCGATCACGGAAAAGTCAATATGCCGGAATGAAATCCACTATAGCGGAACATGCTTCATTCTGGCCGAAATACTCCCGGGGGGTGCGGGGGGCAGGCGGCCGCCCGCCCTCTCAGCTGTTATGCACGATCAGGATCGCCCGCGCCGCGCCGTCCCCCGCGGCGATGCGATGCGGACGGTCGGCGAAATAGCGGGCGGTGTCACCGGTCCGGAGGTCCTGGCGATCCTCGCCCGAGACGACCTCCAGCGCGCCCTCCAGCACGGTCAGGCTTTCCCGGCACCCCGGCCCGTGCGGATCGCTGTCCAACAGGCCCTCGGCGTCGAAGCGCAGGTCATAGACCTCGGTTTCCCCCACCGCATCGGCGGGCGACAGGATGCGGATGCGCACCCCCTTGCCCCGGCCCGCGATGACCGGCACGGCCTCGGCCCGGATCACGTCGATCCCCGGGGCGGCGCGCCCTTCCAGTAGCCCCGCGAAATCGACCTGGAGCGCTTGGGTCAGGTTCCAAAGCGTGGCGACCGTGGGGCTCGATTCGCCCCGTTCGATCTGGCTGACCATCGAGCGGCTGACCCCCGAGAGCTTCGCCACCGCATCAAGGCTCAGGCCCTTGGCGCGGCGCGCCTGCTTGAGCGAGGCGGCAAGACGGTCGTGGATGTCGGGGCGCGTGTTCATGATCCAAGGGTGAGGCGGCGCGGGGGAAAGGTCAACGGGGCAGCATGTCCTCGCCATCCGGATCGGCGGCCTCGTCCAGCAGCCAGTCCCGGAAGGCCTGAAGCGGCGGGTACCACTCGCCCACGCGCGGCCAGACGAGGTAGTAGCTGCCCTCCCCCGCCACCGGCGCGCCCCAGGCGGCAACCAGCCGCCGGTCGGAAAGTTCGGCCTTGGCCAGGAACTCGGGCAGGAGCGCGACGCCCAGCCCATGGATCGTCGCCTGGATCATCGGGGCGAACTGGTCGAAGAGCATCCCCTGGGGCGGCGCGCCCTCCACGCCATGGGCGCGGAACCAGCCCGCCCAGGCATTGGGCCGTGTCTCCAGTTGCAGAAGCGGCAGCCGCGCCAGGTCCGAAGCCTCGCCCACGGGGTTGGCGGCGAGGAATTCGGGCGAACAGGTCGCGATCAGCCGCTCGTCGAACAGCTTGACCGTGCCCGCGCCCGGCCAGCTGTCGGTGCCGAAGTGGATCGCGGCGTCGAAGCCCTCTTCCTCGAAATCGAAGGGGCGCAGCCGGGTGCCGAGGTTGATGGTGATGCCCGGATGCGCCGACAGGAAGCGCGGCAGCCGGGGCGCCAGCCAGCGCGTGCCGAAGGTCGGAAGGATCGCAAGCGCCAGCGTGCCGCCGCCGGTCCCCGCGCGCAGCCGCATCGACCCGCGCGAGATCAGGTCCAGCGCCTTGCCCACGTCGCGGGCATAGGCCAACGCCCGGTCGTTCGGCTTCAGCCGGCGCCCCTCGCGCAGGAAAAGCTGCACGCCCAGTTGCGCCTCCAGGTTCTGGATCAACCGGCTGACCGCCCCTTGCGTCAGATCGAGGTCACGCGCCGCCGCCAGCGTCGAGCCGGTGCGGCAGGCGGCCTCGAATGCCGTCAGCAGGCTGATCGACGGCAGAAGTCGGCGAGGAACGGCCATATATGTGCTCCATGCATATAATACCGCCGCAATAGCAGTATTCCGCGTCCGAAAAAAGGCGCATATAGCATATGCCCAGAGTCAGGAGCCGCAGGATGCCCCAAGATCCCTTCCGCCGTGCCACACGCATCGCCGCCGTGGAGCTGTCGGAGATCATCCAGGTTTCCGAGGCCGCCGCCGCCCTGAAGCGCGCGGGGCGCGACGTGATCTCGCTCGGCACCGGAGAGCCCGACTTTCCCACGCCCCCGCATGTCGTCGCCGCGGCCCATGAGGCGGCGCTGCGGGGTGAGACGACCTATACGCCGACCGCCGGGACGCCCGCGTTGCGCACCGCGATCGCAGCGGCCTGCGAACGCGAGAACGGCTATCGCCCGGAACCGGCCGAGGTCATCGTGTCCACCGGGGCCAAGCAGGTGATCTTCAACGCCTTCTTCGCAACCCTCGACGCCGGCGACGAGGTGATCCTGGCCGCGCCCTACTGGACGAGCTACCCCGACATGGTGGCCGTCTGCGGCGGCACGTCTGTCGTCGTTCCGACCGACGCCGCGACCGGCTTCAAGCTGACGCCTGATGCTCTGGCGGCAGCCATCACCGGGCGCACGCGCTGGGTGCTCCTGAACTCCCCCGGCAACCCCTCCGGCGCGGTCTATGCGCCCGCCGAACTGGAGGCGCTCGCGGAGGTTCTGCGCGGCGCGCCCCATGTCGGCATCATCGCCGACGAGATCTACCAGCATATCTGCTACGTCCCCTTCGCCTCGTTTCGCACCGTGGCGCCGGATCTTGCCGGGCGCATGCTCATCGTGAACGGCGTGTCGAAGTCCTACGCGATGACCGGCTGGCGGATCGGCTGGGGGATCGGGCCAAGACGGCTGATCGAAGCCATGGCGGCGGCGCAGGGGCAGGCGACCTCCGGCGCCTCCTCCGTCGGCCAGGCGGCCGCGCTGGCGGCGATCTCGGGCGACCAGCAGTTGCTGGCCGAGCGCAACGACGATTTCCGCGATCGCCGCGACATGGTGCAGAGCGCGCTGAACGCGACCGGACTGATCCGCTGCGCCTCGGCCGAAGGGGCGTTCTACCTGTTCCCCGATTGCACGGCGACCTTCGGAAAGACCGCGCCCGACGGCGCCGTGATCGACTGCGACGCCGATTTCACCGCCGCGCTGCTCAGCGCCGAAGGGGTGGCGCTCGTGCCCGGCCGCGCCTTCGGGCTTCCCGGCCATTTCCGCCTGTCCTACGCCTATGCACGCGCCTCCCTGGCCGAGGCCTGCACCCGCATTGCCCGATTCTGCCAATCGCTGACCTGAGGAGACCGCCCATGGCCCTGAAGCCCAAAGATGCCCCCGACCTGTCCCGCTTCGATTGGGAAGATGCCTTCCGCATGGAGGACCAGCTTTCCGAGGACGAGCGCATGATGCGCGACAGCGCCCGCGCCTACGCGCAGGAAAAGCTGATGCCCCGCGTCACCGCCGCCTTCCGCGAGGAACACACCGACCCCTCGATCTTCCGTGAGATGGGGGAGATGGGGCTTCTGGGCGTGACCGTGCCCGAGGAATACGGCGGGCTCGGCGCCTCCTACGTCGCCTATGGCCTCGTCGCGCGCGAGGTCGAGCGGGTCGACAGCGGCTACCGCTCCATGATGTCGGTGCAATCCTCCCTGGTGATGTATCCGATCTACGCCTACGGCTCTGAAGAGCAGCGGCAGAAATACCTCCCGAAGCTCGCCTCGGGTGAATACATCGGCTGCTTCGGCCTGACGGAACCGGATGCCGGATCGGACCCCGCCGGCATGAAGACGCGCGCGACCAAGACCGCGAACGGCTATGTGCTGAACGGGTCGAAGATGTGGATCTCGAACGCGCCCATCGCCGATGTCTTCGTCGTCTGGGCGAAGTCGGAGGCCCATGGCGGCAAGATCCGCGGCTTCGTGCTCGACAAGGGCATGAAGGGGCTCTCCGCCCCGAAGATCGGCGGCAAGCTCTCCTTGCGCGCCTCGATCACCGGCGAGATCGTGATGAATAACGTCGAGGTGGGCGAAGACGCCCTCCTGCCCAATGTCGAAGGGCTGAAGGGCCCGTTCGGCTGCCTCAACCGCGCCCGCTACGGGATCAGCTGGGGCGTCATGGGCGCGGCCGAGGCCTGCTTCCACGCGGCGCGCCAATACGGTCTTGATCGCAAGCAGTTCAACAAGCCGTTGGCTCAGACCCAGCTCTTCCAGCTCAAGCTCGCCAATATGCTGACCGAGATCAGCCTGGGCCTGCAGGGGTCGCTGCGCGTCGGGCGACTGATGGACGAGGCGAAGGCCGCGCCCGAGATGATCTCCATCGTCAAGCGCAACAATTGCGGCAAGGCGCTCGACATCGCCCGCTGGGCGCGCGACATGCATGGCGGCAACGGCATCCAGGAGGACTTCCACGTCATCCGCCACATGGTGAACCTCGAGACGGTGAACACCTACGAGGGGACCCATGACGTGCATGCGCTGATCCTTGGCCGTGCGGTCACCGGACTTCAGGCGTTCTTCTGATCTCTTCTTTTCGAAAATATCCCCGCCGGAGGCTCCCTTCGGATCCGTTGGAAGCCTCCGGCGGGGATATTTGGAAAAAGAAGAAAGCATAAGAGAGACAGGGACGATGGATC
This sequence comes from Albidovulum sediminicola, assembly GCF_025751575.1. Lineage (GTDB taxonomy): Bacteria > Pseudomonadota > Alphaproteobacteria > Rhodobacterales > Rhodobacteraceae > Albidovulum > Albidovulum sediminicola. Next base: position 411,271 of record NZ_JAOWLA010000001.1, read on the forward strand.
GCGCTGATATCGTACACGAGAATTTCCTGCGCCGGGTGGCGGCGCGCGACCTGCCGCCGGGCGCGGCGCCCTCTGGGGCTTTGTCGCGGGCGGAGGCGGTTGCCGCCTATCGGGCGGGGTGTCTGACGCGCGCGCTCGACCGGCAGAGCCGGGCGATGCAGAAAGCGGGGCAGGGCTTCTACACGATCGGGTCCTCGGGGCACGAGGGGCTGGCGGCGGTCGCGCTGGCGCTTCGGCCCACCGACATGGCCTTCCTGCACTACCGCGATGCGGCTTTTCAGATCGCACGCGCGAGGCAGGTTCCGGGCCAGTCGATCGCCTGGGACATGCTCCTGAGTTTCGCGGCCTCCTCCGAGGATCCGATTTCCGGCGGGCGGCACAAGGTGCTGGGGTCGAAGGCGCTGAACATCCCCCCGCAGACCTCGACCATTGCCTCGCATCTGCCGAAGGCCGTGGGCGCGGCCTATGCGGTCGGTGCGGCGCGGCGTCATCGGCCCGAGCATCAGGAACTGCCGGACGATGCGATCGTCTATTGTTCCTTCGGGGACGCTTCGGCCAACCATTCGACCGCGCAGGGCGCCTTCAATACCGCACAGTGGACGTCCTATCAATCGATCCCGCTGCCACTGCTTTTCGTCTGCGAGGACAATGGCATCGGCATTTCCACAAAGACACCCAAGGGCTGGATCGCGGCGACGTTCGGGAACCGGCCCGGGTTGAAGTATTTCCACTGCAATGGCCTCGACATTTACGAGACCTACCGCGTAGCGCAGGAGGCCGCGGCCTATGTCCGCAATCGCCGCAAGCCCGCCTTCCTTCATGTGGGGACGATCCGGCTTTACGGGCACGCCGGTGCCGATGTGCCGACGACCTATCTGTCGCGGGAGGAGGTTGAAGCGGAGGAGGCGAACGATCCGCTTCTGCATTCCGTCCGGCTTCTGGACCAGGCGGGGGCGATGACGCCCGGCGACTCGCTGAAGGTCTATGAGGAGACCTGCGCGCGGGTGGCGCGTGTGGCCACGGATGCGGTCCAGCGGCCGCGTCTGAAGACGGCGGCGGATGTCATGGCCTCTCTCATCCCGCCGAAACGGGTCTGCCGCCCGACGAACGGCCCCTCGGCCGAGGCGCGGGCCGCGGCCTTCGGCGGCGATCTGAAGGCGATGGAGGAGCCGCAGATCCTGTCGCGGCTGATCAACTGGACACTGACGGACCTGATGCTGGCCCATCCCGAGATCGTCATGATGGGCGAGGATGTGGGCCGCAAGGGCGGCGTCTATGGGGTGACCCAGAAGCTGACGCAGCGGTTCGGACCCGACCGGATGATCGACACGCTGTTGGACGAACAGTCGATCCTGGGCCTTGCCATCGGCATGGCCCAGAACGGGTTCGTGCCGATGCCCGAGATCCAGTTCCTCGCCTACCTCCACAATGCCGAGGACCAGATCCGGGGGGAGGCCGCGACGCTGCCCTTCTTCTCGAACGGGCAATACACCAACCCGATGGTGCTGAGGATCGCGGGGCTTGGCTATCAGAAGGGCTTCGGCGGGCATTTCCACAACGACAACTCGGTGGCGGTCCTGCGCGACATTCCGGGCGTGATCCTCGCCTGCCCCTCGAACGGGGCGGACGCGGCGCGGATGCTGCGGGAATGCGCGCGGCTCGCGCGGGAGGAGCAACGGGTCGTGGTCTTCCTGGAGCCGATCGCGCTTTACCCGATGCGGGACCTGCATGCGGAGAAGGACGGCGGCTGGATGCGCCGCTATCCCGACCCGTCGGAGGTGATCCCGCTGGGCGAGGTCGGCGTGCATGGCGCGGGCGAGGACCTGGCCATCGTGACCTTCGGCAACGGCTATTACCTTTCGCGGCAGGCGGAACGGCGGCTGGCAGAGGCCGGCGTCAAGGCGCGCGTCATCGACATGCGCTGGCTGTCGCCCCTTCCAGCCGAGGCGTTGGTGGAGGCGGTCAAGGGCGCGCGCCGCATCCTGATCGTGGACGAGACGCGCCGGTCGGGCGGGGTGGCCGAGGCGCTGATGGCGCTTTTCGCGGAGCGGACCGATGTGCCGAAGGCGCGCCTGACGGCCGAGGACAGCTTCATCGCGACGGGGCCCGCCTATGCGGCGACGATGCCCTCGGCCGAGGGCATCTATGAGGCGGCGATGGCGCTGATCGGGGGGGCGGAATGAAAACGGCCGTTGTCATCTGCCCCGGCCGGGGCACCTATACAAAGACCGAGCTTGGCTATCTGGGGCGGCATTTCCGCGACCGGGGGTTGATGAACGCCTTTGATGGCCTGCGCGCCGCGCAGGGGCAGGACACGCTCAGCGCGCTCGACGGGGCGGCGAGCTATTCGGTGGCACGGCATACGCGGGGTGACAATGCCTCGGCGCTGATCTACGCGGCGACGCTGGGCGATTTTCGCGCCATTGACGAGGGCGCGGTGAAGGTCGTGGCGGTCACCGGCAACTCCATGGGCTGGTATTCCGCGCTTGCCTGCGGTGGCGCGCTGAGCGCCGAGGCGGGCTTCGAGGTCGTCAACACCATGGGCACGCTGATGCAGCAGTCGCTGATCGGCGGGCAGCTGATCTATCCCTTCGTGGGAGAAGACTGGCGGCCCGAGCCCGCGCGCAAGGCCGAACTTCTGGCCCTTGTGGACACGATCGCGGCCCGCGCCGATCATGTGCTGACGCTGTCGATCGACCTGGGCGGGATGCTGGTCCTGGCGGGGAACGAGGCAGGGCTTGCCGCGTTCGAAGCGGCGGTGCCGGCCGTTCAGGGACGCTTCCCGATGCGGCTCGCCAACCATGCGGCCTTCCACTCCGCGCTTCAGGCGCCAGTCGCTGAACGGGGCCGCGCGCGGCTTTCGCCCGCGCTCTTCGGCCAGCCGCGCCTGCCGATGATCGATGGACGCGGCGCGATCTGGTGGCCAGGGGCCACCGACACGCAGGCCCTTTGGGACTACACGCTTGGCCACCAGGTGACCGAGACCTACGACTTCACCCATGCGATCCGGATCGCGGCGCGCGAATTCGCGCCCGATCTCTTCATCGTCACCGGCCCTGGCACCACATTGGGGGGCGCGGTCGCGCAGTCCTTGATCCTGTCGGACTGGCGCGGCATGGGATCGAAAACCGATTTTCAGACACGGCAACAGGCGGCGCCGGTGCTGATCTCCATGGGAATGGAAGATCAGCGGGCGGCCGTCACTAAGGGAGACCAGAGATGACCCATGAAGATATCCTCAAGGCCGCGGGCCTGACGCAGGACGAACTGACGGGCGGCACGCTGGCCGTACATTCGCCCATCGACGGGGCGGAGGTCGCGCGTATCCGCGAAACCGCGCCCGCCGACATGCCTGCCGTCATCGCCAGGGCGCAGGAGGCCTTCAAGGCCTGGCGCCAGGTGCCCGCGCCGCGGCGGGGCGAGTTGGTGCGGCTCCTGGGCGAGGAACTGCGCGCGGCCAAGGCCGAACTGGGGGCGCTGGTGACGCTGGAGGCGGGCAAGATCACCTCCGAAGGTCTGGGCGAGGTGCAGGAGATGATCGACATCTGCGACTTTGCCGTGGGCCTCAGCCGGCAGATCTACGGGCTGACCATCGCCTCCGAGCGCCCCGGCCACCGCATGATGGAGACCTGGCACCCGATGGGCCCCTGCGCGGTCATCACCGCCTTCAACTTCCCCGTCGCGGTCTGGTCCTGGAACACCGCTCTGGCGCTGGTCTGCGGCGATCCGGTGATCTGGAAGCCGTCGGAAAAGACGCCGCTGACGGCCTTGGCCTCGATGAAGATCATGGAGCGCGCGCTCAAGCGTTTCGGCGATGCGCCGGAAGGGCTGGTGCAGCTTGTCATCGGCGGCCCGGCCATCGGCGAGGCGCTGGTGAATTCGAAGGACGTGCCGATCGTCTCGGCCACCGGATCAACCCGCATGGGCGGCATCGTCGGGCCGAAAGTCGCGGCGCGCTGGGGTCGGCCGATCCTGGAACTGGGCGGCAACAACGCGATGATCGTTGCGCCTTCGGCCGACCTCGACATGGCGGTGCGCGCCATCGTCTTTTCGGCGGTCGGCACGGCAGGCCAGCGCTGCACCACTCTGCGCCGCCTGATCGCCCACAACTCGATCAAGGACGATCTGGTGGCGAAGCTCGTCAAGGCCTATGGCAGCCTGCCGGTCGGCGACCCGCGCAAGGGCACCACGCTGGTCGGGCCGCTGGTCGACCATGGCGCGCGCGACCGGATGCAAGCGGCCCTGGAACAGGCGCGCGCCGAGGGCGGCAAGGTTCATGGCGGGCGCACCGTGGCAGAAGGCGTGCCGCAGGGCGGGGCCTATGTGGAACCCGCGATTGCCGAGATGCCCGCCCAGACCGACACGGTCCGGACCGAGACCTTCGCGCCGATCCTCTACGTCATGGGCTATGATGAACTGGAGGAGGCCATCGCCATCCAGAACGACGTGCCGCAGGGCCTGTCGTCGTGCATCTTCACGCTGAACATGCGCGAGGCGGAAACCTTCTTGTCGGCGGCCGGATCGGACTGCGGGATCGCCAACGTCAACATCGGCCCCTCGGGCGCCGAGATCGGCGGCGCCTTCGGCGGCGAGAAGGAGACCGGCGGTGGCCGCGAAAGCGGCTCGGACGCCTGGAAGGGCTACATGCGGCGCCAGACCAACACCATCAACTACGGCGCGACCTTGCCCTTGGCGCAGGGGGTGAAGTTCGACTTCTGAGGCGCGGGATCCTTCCAGAGGGTCAATGCAGGCCGGTCGGCATAATGCCCGACCGGCCTGTCTTATTTCTTGTTTCAATAATAAATTTCGTCGGAATGATCGGCGCAATCGCCATCACAATCCGGCAATATGCGTCGGAAAGGGGCATTCGGGCCCCGGGCGACGAAAGAAGGAACAAGAGATGTCGTTCACTAAAGTGGCCGTTCTGGGCCTTGGGAAGGTCGGGCACCTGGCGGCGGAGCTGCTGGCGGAAGCGGGGTTCGAAGTGACGGGGGTCGATGCGCGCGAGGTATCGGGCTGCCCCTTCGCCGTGAAGCGCGTGGACATGACCGACACCGCGGCGCTGAAGGCCGTGCTTGGCGGGCAAGAGGCGGTGCTGTCCTGCCTGCCCTATCACCTCAACATCGGCGTTTCGAGCGTGGCTCATGAGTTGGGGCTGCATTACTTCGACCTGACCGAGGATGTCCCGACCACGAACCATATCCGGGAGCTGTCGAAGACCGCCAAGGGCATCATGGCGCCGCAATGCGGGCTTGCGCCCGGGTTCGTGGGTATCGTCGGGGCCCACCTGGCCGAACAGTTCGAGAAGGTCCGCTCCATCCGCCTGCGCGTGGGCGCACTGCCGCAGAACCCGACCGGGCTTTTGGGATACGCCTTCAACTGGTCGCCGGAGGGGGTCGTTAACGAATACCTCAACGACTGCGAGGTGATCGAGGAGGGGGTGCGCAAGACCGTCTCTGCCATGGAATGGCTGGAGACGATCTATATCGACGGCGTGCACCTTGAGGCCTTCACGACCTCCGGCGGGCTTGGCACCATGTGCGAAACCTACGCGGGGCGGGTGGAGAACATCGATTACAAGACCATGCGCTATCCCGGGCATGTGTCGCTGATGAACTTCTTCTTCCATGAGTTGCTGATGCGTGAGAACCGCGAGGCGGCCGGCAAGATCCTGACCCATGCCAAGCCCCCGGTCGACGAGGACGTGGTCTATGTCCATGTGGCGGCTGAAGGCTGGGTCGAGGGGCAGTTGAAGCGTCGCGAGTTCGTGCGCGCCTACTATCCGCTTGAAATCGGCGGCAAGCGGCGCACGGCGATCGCCTGGACGACCTCCGCCTCGGTCGTGGCGGTGATCGAGATGGTGCGGTTGGGCATGATCCCAGCCAAGGGCTTCCTGAAGCAGGAGGAGATCCCGCTGACGCCCTATCTGGCGACGAAGACGGGAAATTACTACAACCTCGGGCATCGCGGCCGCGGGCAGTGATCCCAAGGCGCGCGCGCCCTCAGGGCGCGCGCAAGCGATCTGTCGCGCCGTCCGCCACTGCGGACGGCGCTCCGCCTTTTGCCTCCGGCGGGGTATTTTGGCAATGAAGACGGGGCTAGTCGCGCGCACCCCAGGTGTCGGACAGGCGGTAGCCCTCCGGCCAGGGGTCCGACGGGTCGAGCATGTGCTGGTGGGTGCCGGTGATCCAGCCGCGGCCCGAGATTTCCGGGATGATCGCGGGACGTCCGGCGACCTCGGCCAACGCGGCGATGCGGCCGGTGAACTCCGACCCGATGATCGAGCGCGAGGTAAGGCTTTGGCCTTCGCGCATGCGGCCTTGGGCATGGAGCAGCGCCATGCGCGCGGAGAGCGCGGTTCCGGTGGGCGAGCGGTCGATCTTGCCCGGCTGGATGGTGACGGCGGAGCTGGTCCGGAAACCCTCGGGCGCCTCTTCGAGCGGACCGGCGAAGAGGCAGAAGGAGATGTGGTCCCAATCCGGCTGTTCGGGATGCGCGAAGCCCAGTTGCGCGTTGGCGGCTGCGGTGATCCGGGTGCCGAGGCGCGCGATGTCCCGGGCCTCGTCCGCGGCGATCGCGAAGCCGAGGCTGGCGGCGTCCACGATCACGAAGCTGTCTCCGCCATAGGCGGTATCGACGGTCAGGGAACCGATGCCCTCGACCTCGATCCGTTCGGCCATGCGCACGGCGAAGGAGGGCAGGTTGCGCACGGTGATGCGTTCGGCCTTGCCGTTGCGGCATTCGGCCCGGACCCGGACCAGGCCGCCGGGCGCCTCGAGCGTGAGTTCTGTCACGGGTTCGGTCATGGGCAGGAGGCCCGCGTCCAGGAGCACGGTCGCAACGCAGATGGAGTTCGAGCCCGACATCGGGGGCGTGTCCTCCGGCTCCATGATGATGAAGCCCATCTGCGCCTCGGGGTGCTTGGGGGGCACCAGCAGGTTGACGTGCCGAAAGACCCCGCCGCGGGGTTCGTTCAGCATGAAGCGGCGCAGCGACTGGTCGCGGGCGATGAAGCTGCGCTGATCCCAGAGCGTTTCGCCCGGAGGCGGGGCGACGCCGCCGACGATGACGTCGCCGACCTCGCCCTCGGCGTGGCAGCTGATGGTGTGGATGACCTTTGTGGTGCGCATGGGGACCTCGGGAGCTGGGGTGGGGTGGCCTGCGGTCGGTGCCCCGAAGGCGTCTCAGGCGCTGGTCTTGGGGCCTTCGGTCGTGAAATGGTCGGGGAAGAAGGCGGCCGCGCTGGCATAGACGGTCGTCAGCGCCTCCGCTCGGCTATAGGGCATGTTCATCGTCATCATGTCGAGCCACACACCTTCGAGCATGACGCGAAGCACCCGCGCGACCAGCGTCGGGTTGTAGTCATATCGCCCCTCGCGGGCCAGTCGCTCGCAAATACCCAAGAGCACCTGGAAATATTCGGCGTCGTTCGATCCGCAGTGTTCCTGGTAGAGCGGACGGCACTGCGCCTCGCCCCAGTAGGCGCACCAGGCAGCCAGGCGTTCTGGGGTGCAGATCTCGGGCGAGAAGTCGGCCCGGATCATCGCGTCGAGCCGATGCGCGGGGTCATCGGGCGCGCGGTCCAGGGCCGCTACCCAATTGGCGCGATACTCCTCGGAGAGGAAGACGAGCGTCTCGGTCAGAAGCTTCTCTTTCGTCTCGAAGTGGAAGTTGACGAGACCGTGGGAAAGACCGGCGCGGTTCGCGACATCGGTCAGGGTCGTGCGGGCATAGCCGCGTTCGGCGATCGTCTCGATCGTGGCTTCGATGAGTTGCTGGCGCCGCGCCGCGCGGCTCAGCTTGCGCGGCTGCGCGGGGTCTGCTTTCGATCTGGCCGCGGCTGCGTTCATCGGCGTCCTCTCTCCGGCAGGGCTTCGTTGCTGCGGCGCCTTAATAGAGCCAAATCCGCATCCTGCAACTAAGGATATTGTGAGTTGAATATTTGGCCGATCTTTCGGCGGAATCAGCCGGAAGGCGATTCGGTGTGGCCCGACACGCGGGAAACAGGGGCTGTAACGAGGTAAGCCTGGCGCGCGCGCCCCCCCGCACAGACGCGCGCCCCCGCACAGACATGGTGCGCGGCACCCGGCGGCCCTGGGCGATGGCCGGATGTCACGCGCTCGCGAGGCGGGGCCGGCAACTTTCGTCCCGCGCGGCGGGGGATGTTACCGGTGTTTCAAGATCAAGCGCACATCCGGGAATAACGCCGTGAACCGCCGCGACCGAGGTGTGATTTCCCCTTCGCGGGGCGGGGGCACATCTTTCGGTCAGTGGCCAACGAGCCCGACACAGACCTGAAAGGATTTAGACATGAAACGTTCCATTCTCGCCGCCGCCGCCCTGACCTTTGCCGCCGCCGGCGCTGCCTCTGCCATGACCGATCCCGGCCTGCTTTCCGCGACCGACCTTTCCGAGGCGCGGCAGGCGGCCCCGACCTCGGACCTGAGCGGTCTGACGCATGAACAGGTGCGGGCGATCGAGGCGGTGCTTTATTCCTCTGACGAGAATATCGGCGCGCAGATCCGTGCCATCCTGAACTGATCCGGTGTGGTCAGCGCGACGGGCACCCCTGACCCAAGGGGTGCCCGTTCGGCTGTAACAGCCTTGACACAAACGTGTTGCCTGTCCGGGTTCCGCGTGATCGGGATTGGCTGATAAGGTCCTGAGATCAAGTTAACTGGGCAGGTGCAGATGAGACGGGTCAGCAAATCGGCGCGGGGCGCCTTGGCCGCATGAAAAAGCCGCTGATCTTTCTGGCGGTAGCAGCGCTGGCCGTTCTGCTGGTCCAGTTGGGGGGGCGCCATTCGCTCGACCTGGAGGCGTTGCGTGGCTACATCGCAGGCTTGGCCGATCTGACCGCCGAAAGGCCGGTGCTGGTCGGGACCCTGTTCTTTGTCGCCTATGCCGCGGTCACGGCCTTTTCGTTGCCGCTGGCGGTCTGGATGACGCTTGCGGCGGGGGCGCTCTTCGGGTTCTGGTGGGGGCTTGTGGTCGTCTCCTTTGCCTCGACGCTCGGGGCGACGCTGGCGTTCCTGGCCGCGCGCTATCTGCTGTCGGACTGGGTTCATGACCGCCTGGGCGCGCGCCTTGCGACGATCGACGACGGTGTGCGGCGCGATGGCGCCTTTTACCTTTTCACCCTGCGGCTGATCCCGGCGGTCCCTTTCTTTGCGATCAACCTGCTCATGGGGCTGACGCCGATGCGCGTGGCGACGTTCTATCTTGTTAGTCAGGCGGGCATGTTGGCCGGGACTGCAGCCTATGTGAACGCGGGCACCCAGCTTGGCCAGCTCGACTCCGTCGCGGGCATCCTCTCGGCGCCGATCCTGCTGTCCTTCGGGCTGCTAGGGGTGTTTCCCTGGATCGCGCGCTTCGCCCTTTCGGCCATTCGGCGCCGGCGTCTTTATGCGCGCTGGAACAGGCCTGAGCGGTTCGACCGCAACCTTGTCGTCATCGGCGGCGGCGCGGCTGGGCTGGTGGCGGCCTATATCGGGTCGGCGCTTAAGGCCAAGGTGACGCTGATCGAAGGCCACAAGATGGGGGGCGACTGCCTGAACTTCGGTTGCGTGCCGTCCAAGGCGCTGATCCGTTCGGCCAAGCTGGCCCATCAGATGCGCAAGGCCGGGGAGCTTGGCCTGTCGCCGGTGGATCCGGCCGTGTCCTTCGGCCCTGTCTTCGCGCGCGTCCGCGATGTCGTGACCGCGATCGAACCCCATGACAGCGTGGAGCGCTATGAGGCGCTGGGCGTCGAGGTGTTGCAGGGCCATGCGCGGCTGCTCGATCCCTGGCGGGTCGAGGTCGCGCTGAGCGATGGAACGGCGCGGCAGCTCAGCACGCGCGCGGTCGTGATCGCGACGGGGGCCGCCCCTTTCGTGCCACCGCTGCCGGGGTTGGCGGACGTGGGCTACCTCACATCGGACACGCTCTGGGAGGCCTTCGCGGAGCGTGATGCGCCACCCGCGCGGATGGTCGTCCTGGGGGGCGGGCCGATCGGGTGCGAACTTGCGCAGGCCTTCGCGCGCCTCGGATCGCAGGTCACGCAGGTCGAGATGCAGGACCGGGTCATGACCCGCGAGGACCCGGAGGTCTCGGCCTTCGCCCGCGCGGCGCTTGCGGCGGATGGCGTGGAGGTGCTGACGGGGCACAAGGCGCTGGCCTGCGGCGTGACAGACGGCGGCAAATGGATCGAGGTGCAGGCGGGCGCCGACACCCGCCGCATCGGCTTTGACGAGATCATCGTCGCGGTCGGTCGCGCGGCCCGGCTTGAGGGCTACGGGCTGGAAGAGCTCGGCATCCCCGCCAAGCGCGTGGTCGAGACCAACGCCTATCTCGAAACGCTTTACCCCAACATCTATGCCGCGGGCGATGTCGCGGGGCCGTTCCAGTTTACGCACACCGCGGCGCATCAGGCGTGGTTCGCGGCGGTCAACGCGCTTTTCGGTTTCGTCAAACGCTTCAAGGCCGATTACCGGGTCATTCCCTGGGCCACATTCATCGACCCGGAGGTCGCCCGCGTCGGGTTGAACGAGCAGGACGCGCGCGAGAAGGGGATTGCGTATGAGGTCACGCGCTACGGCATCGACGACCTGGACCGCGCGATCACCGATGGGACGGCGACAGGCTTCGTCAAGGTGCTGACGGTGCCGGGGCGCGACCGCATCCTTGGGGTCACGATCGTGGGCGAACACGCCGCCGACATCCTGGCCGAGTTCGTGCTGGCGATGAAGCACGGGCTGGGGCTGAACAAGATCCTCGGCACGATCCACATCTATCCGACACTGGCCGAGGCCAACAAGTTCGCCGCCGGGGAATGGCGCAGGGCGCATGTGAACCCGGCGGTGCTCCGCTGGCTCGAATGGCTCCATGGCCGGAGGCGCGGCGTATGATCGACCGCTATCTCCTGCCCGCGCAGCGCGCGGCCCTCGCCCCGGTCGCGCGCCTGCTGGTTGCACGGGGCGTCGGGGCGGATCAGGTGACGCTGGCCGGGTTCGGGTTGGGGCTTCTGGCGTTGCCCGCGCTCTGGCTGGGGTGGTTCGGGATGGCGCTTGCCTTCATCCTGGCCAACCGGCTGGCCGACGGGATTGACGGGGCGGTGGCGCGGGTGGCGGGGCCGACCGATCGGGGGGCTTTCCTCGACATCGCGCTCGACTTCATCTTCTATGCGCTGGTGCCCCTGGGTTTCGCGCTGGCCGACCCGGCGCGGAACGCGCTGGCGGCGGCGGTTCTGATTGCGGCCTTCATCGGCACCGGATCGAGCTTCCTGGCCTTCGCCGCCATCGCCGCGAAGCGCGGGCTGAGGGCGGACCAGTACCCGGCCAAGGGCATCTATTACCTCGGCGGCCTGACCGAGGGGGCGGAGACGATCGCCTTCTTCGCAGCCGTCTGCCTCTGGCCGCAGGCCTTCCCCGCGCTGGCAGGCCTTTTCGCCGCCGCCTGCGCGGTGACGACGCTCACGCGCTGGCGCATGGGCTGGGTTGCCTTCGCCCCTGCCGCCGCCCCATACAAAGACACGATAGAGGAGTGACCATGCGCCTTCCGATCCTGACCGCCGTTCTTCTGGCGGCTGCTCTGCCGCTTCGCGCCGAAAGCTGGGACGAGATCGTCGCCGCCGCGCGCGGCCAGACGGTCTACTGGAACGCCTGGGGCGGGGATGAGCGGACCAATGATTTCATCGCCTGGGCGTCCGACCAGGTGGAGGCGCAATATGGCGTGACCATCCAGCAGGTGAAGCTTGCCGACACCGCCGAGGCCGTGACCCGCGTGGTCGCCGAGAAGGCCGCCGGCCAGGACGCGGACGGCTCGGTCGACATGATCTGGATCAACGGCGCCAACTTCCTCTCGATGAAGGAACAGGGGCTGCTTCATGGTCCCTTCGTCGCGGACCTGCCGAACGCGCGCTATCTTGACCTGTCGCCAGGGTCGGCCGCCTCGGTCGATTTCACCGTTCCGGTCGAGGGCTACGAGGCGCCCTGGCGGCTGGCGAAGTTTGTCATGACCTATGACAGCGCGCGCGTCGAAACCCCGCCCCGGTCGATGGCCGCGTTGCTGGAATGGTCGGCGGCCAACCCCGGCCGCTTCACCCATCCCGCCGTGTCGAACTTCATGGGCGCGACATTCCTGAAGCAGGCGCTGATCGAACTGACGCCGGATGCCTCGGCCCTGCAGGGCCCCGCGACGGAGGGGAACTTCGATGCCGCCACCGCGCCACTCTGGGCATGGTATGATGCGCTGCGTCCGACGCTCTGGCGCGGCGGAGAAACTTTCCCCGAAAACGCCTCGGTGCAGGAGCAGATGCTGAACGACGGGGCGGTCGATATTTCGATGGCTTTCGATCCGGCCTCGGCCGCGGCGGCGATTGAGAAGGGGTTGCTGCCCGAGACCGCACGCGCCTATGCGCTTGAGGGCGGAACGATCGGCAACATCAGCTTTGTCGCCATCCCCTACAACGCCGCCCACAAGGAAGGCGCGATGGTGGTCGCGAACTTCCTCCTCGACCCGGCGACGCAGGCCCACGCGCAGGATATCACCGTTCTGGGCAGTTTCGCGGTCCTCGACCCCGCAAAGCTGGGAGAGGCAGAGCGGGCGGCCTTCAATGCCCTGCCGACCTCGCCCGCGCTTCCGACGCTTGAGGCGCTTGGCCCGACGCTGATCGAGCCGCACCCAAGCTGGATGACCATGATCGCCGAGGCCTGGGCCGAACGCTACACCAGATGACGCGGGCCGGGGGGCGATGGCTAAGGGCGGCAGTTCTGGCGGTGGTGGCGCTGGGGCTGGTGCTGCCGATCGCCGCCGGGCTGTGGGGAACGCTTGCCGCCGCCTTCGGGCACCTGCCCGCCATCGGGGCGAATGGCCCCTCGCTTGCGCCCTGGCGGCAGCTTGTCGACCTTCCGGGCGCGCTGACGAGCCTCAGGCTCACGCTCTGGACCGGCTTTGCCTCCACCGCGTTGTCTCTGGTGCTGGCGCTGGCGGCCGCGGCCTGGGCGCATGGCCGTTTTGGACCGCGTGCCATCGGCCGCGCCATTGCCCCCTTCCTGGCCGTGCCCCATGCCGCGCTGGCGATCGGCCTGGCCTTCGTGATCGCGCCCTCGGGCTGGATCGCGCGCGGGCTCAGCCCCTGGGCGACGGGCTGGGATGTGCCCCCCGACCTCGCCATCGTCCATGACCCGGCGGGCCTGGCATTGATCCTGGGGCTGGTGATCAAGGAGGTTCCGTTCTTCCTTCTGGTGATCCTCGGGGCGCTGGCACAGGTCCCGGCCGCCGCGCAGATGCGGGCAGGCAGGGCGCTGGGATATGGCCCGGCACAGGTCTGGGCCTTCGTCATCACCCCGCAGGTCTATGCGCAGATCCGGCTGCCGGTCTATGTGGTGCTTTCCTTCGCGCTTTCGGTGGTGGACCTCGGCATCATCCTTGGCCCGTCGAACCCGCCGGTGTTGGCGGTGGCGATGACGCGCTGGTTTCTGGCCCCCGACAGCGGGCTGATCCTGCCGGCGTCGGCCGCCGCCGTCGCGCAGGCCGTGATCGCCCTTGGGGCCATCGCCCTTTGGCGCGGGACGGAGACGCTGGTGTCCCTGGCCGGCCGGGCGATCCTGCGCCGCGGGCGCAGAGGCCGGACCTGGTCGGGTGCGGCCTGGGGGGGCGCGGGGATCGTTGGCGCACTCTTGCTGCTTGGGCTGCTCTCCCTGGCGGCGCTGACCCTCTGGTCGCTCACCTGGCGGTGGAGCTTTCCCAACGTCTGGCCGGAGTCGCTTTCCCTCCACACCTGGGCGCGGCCCGGCGCGGGTTGGGGGCTGGCCGCGCTCAATACCCTTGTCATCGGCTTTGTCACGACCGCGCTGGCGCTGACCCTGGCGGTGGCCTGGCTTGAAGGCGAGGAGCGCGGCGGCCTTGCCCGTGCCCGCTGGGCCGAGGGGCTGATCTATCTGCCGCTGATCGTGCCGCAGGTCGCCTTTCTTTACGGCCTGCAGGTGGTATTCGTCCGCCTGGGCCTTGCGGGGGGGATCGGGGCCGTGATCTGGGGGCAGGCGCTTTTCGTCTTTCCCTATGTGATGATCGCCCTGTCCGACCCCTGGCGCGCGCTCGACCCGCGCCTGCTGCGCGCGGCCGCCGCCCTTGGCGCAGGTCCCATGCGGCGGCTTTTCGCGGTCCGTCTGCCGGTCCTTCTGCGACCGCTCCTGACGGCGGCCGCGATCGGCTTTGCGGTCTCGGTCGCGCAATACCTGCCGACACTGTTCCTTGGCGCCGGCCGGGTTCCGACGCTGACGACGGAGGCGGTGACCCTGTCCTCGAGCTCCGACCGCCGCGTCACCGGAACCTACGCGACGCTTCAGTCCGCGCTGCCGTTCCTCGTCTATGCCGCGGCCTTCCTGATTCCCGCCTGGGTCTTCCGCCACCGTCGCGCCCTGTCCGGAGAAACGGGATGAATGCGCTCCAACTCCTGCAAGTCCGCGTCACGCCGCGAAACGCGGAACGCCCGCTCTTCCCCGATCTGACGGTCACGATCCCGGCGGGGGAGGTGCTGACCCTCATGGGACCCTCCGGCATCGGCAAGTCGACCCTGGTCGATTTCATCGGCGGGCACTTGGGGCCGGGCTTTCGGGCGACCGGTCGGGTGCTGCTAAACGGAAGGGATATGACCGCCCTTCCGGCAGAGGCGCGCGGGATCGGCATCCTCTTCCAGGACGCGGTGCTGTTTCCGCATCTGTCAGTGGGCGACAACCTCGCGTTCGGACTGTCCGGCGCGGTGCGCGGGCGGCGCGACCGGCGCCGCAAGGTCGAAGACGCGCTGGATCGCGCGGGCCTGCCGGGTTTCTACGACCGCGACCCCGCGACATTGTCGGGCGGGCAGCGGGCGCGCGTGGCCCTGATGCGGGCACTTCTTGCCGAACCGCGCGCGCTCCTGCTCGACGAGCCCTTCGCCAAGCTCGACCCGGAGCTGCGGCAGGAGATTCGGGCGTTTGTCTTAGACCACGTTCGCGCACGCGATATACCGGTCCTGATGGTGACTCACGACGCCTCAGACGCCGAGGCTGCCGGGGGGCCGCGCATTTCGCTCTAGCCACAGGGCGAATCCGGGGACGAATCCCGGCCGCGACTCGGTGAGGGCCGGCAGAATCGCCGGTCCCGGACGGAAGAATCCCGACTCTTGCAAAAAATTCGGCTGGCTGCGGGGGCCTCAGACAGGCCTGAAGGGCCCTGAATCCCCTGAAAACCGGGATTCGCACCGCACCCGCCGAAGCCATGTGAAGCTCAAGATGAAAAAACACGATACTTTTGTGAAATTACCTCTTGCGGAGGTATGGGTGTATCCGTAAACAGCGGCTCACCGAAGCGGACGATGCTTCGGACGGCGGACGGCGGAAGTTGCGAGACGGAAGTTAGAAGCTGCGACTAACTGGAGATGAGGCGAGCG
>NZ_JAOWLA010000020.1 GCF_025751575.1 Albidovulum sediminicola
CCTGCATCCCCGGTCGGAAGTCGCGCGGCAAAGCTGTCCGATACGACAAGCCGCGCCATCGCCGCCGCAACCGCATCGAGATCATGTTCGGTCGCCTGAAAGACTGGCGCAGGGTCGCAACCCGCTACGACAGATGCACCAAGACCTTCCCATCCGCCATCGCATTCGCGGCCACCGTCATGTTCTGGCTTTGAAGATCAATGAGTCTGGACCCTGACGACAAGTGACGGCTCTGGTCCATGGTCGGGCCAGCCAATTGATCGCGCTAGTGCTGCGGCGTTCATCGGGGCGACCGTCTGCCAGACGGCCTCTGATCCCGACAGGTCATCCTCCCATTCCATGCTATCCTGCCCCCCACCGGGAACTCGAATGGGAGGGGAGCGATGACACCGGACCAGAGAAACTACGCGTCAATGTCGCGCTCGGATCATTACTTCGCGATCATGCGCACGACGATGTATGTGCTGGCCGCCAACGCGGCCTTCATTCATTTCGGGCCGGGCGGCCACTCGGCCCCGCTGACGATGCTGGCCGTCACCGCCGGTGCCTATGGCATCCTTGCCGGGGGCGTCGCGCTCGATGACATCGCGGCGGTCCGCGACGACATAGACGACGCGATGAAGACCACGAACATGGGCCGGGTGCTGGCGGGGCGGAACATCCCCGCGCTGAAGGCGATCTCGACCGCGCTGATCGGCCTGACCGTGCTCACCGAGCTTTGCGCGATCTTCATCTGAGCGCAGGGTCAGAACAGCCCGTCGCCGCCCTGCTGGTCCTCGACCACCTGGTCGGCGATCACGGCGCCGCCCGCGCCGACGATGACGGCGCCGCAGCCCGATAGCGCGGCAAGCGCGCAGAGCGCCAGGATCATGTGGATGCGCGGCATGGTCTTCTCCCTTCTCTCGCCCGGACAGGGCCCAACGCCGAGGATCTGCGCGCGGGCAAGGCCCCCGACGGGCTTCCCTTAACATAATCTTAACCATTCGCACGCTATCAAGACGCATGAGTATTTCACCCAGGCATTGATGCGTAGCATACTGATCCTATTCTTGCTCTGTAGCTGCGGCGCCTCACCGGCGCCGCAGTTTTTCAATTCGGAACGCCATGAGGTCACGCTGGAGGGCATCGACTTCGTCGTCTTCCGCAAGGGCGACCGGGCGGAGGTCGTGCGTCTGGGCTACCTTGGCAAGCGGGCCCGCGACCCTGTGCCCCGCCTGATGGAAGAGGCGATCGAGCGCACCACGGGCTGCCGGGCGCGCCCCGGGTCGAAGGTCACGGGACTTCCGGGGGACACCGGGGAGGCGCGTTTCGACCTCGACTGCCCGGAGTGATACAGATCATGGCGAAGGACCGCTCCTGACCGCAATGGGCCGCCGCAAACGCGCGCAAGGTGGAAAGGGAGTTCGATGCGTCGCCCCTGGCTTGCCCCCCGGAAGTTCCCTCGCGGTGATGCGGAGCGCGCCCAAATGTGCTCTTATCCCCAACGCTGGGCCGCCCGGAGGCTGAGTTTTCCGGCTTCGCTCAGGGTGACGGGCTGGTGACGCCCCCCCGATTTCGTCAGCATGATCGGAACCTTGTTGCCGATCGCATCATGTGGCCGTTCCTCGTTGTAGTATCTACGCCAAGCCTCCCGCTTTTCGGCGGCATCCGCAAGGGTCATGAAGTTGCCGTTGTCGCGCCATTGGTCCGAGCGACAATGGCGACGCTGGTTCAGGCATTCGGCCCGGAACCGGCCGTTGAACGCTTCGATGAAAGCGTTGTCGGTCGGCTTTCCTGGCCGCGAAAAGTCCAGAACGACGCCGCGCTGAGAGGCCCAAAGACCCATGTCTCGGGACACGAACTCTTTGCCCTGATCAACGCGGATCGTCTTCGGATAGCCTGCCGTCCGGCAGGCCCTGTCGAGCGTCGCCACGACATCTTCCCCGCGATAGCTGTAGCGCACGTCAAGCACCGGGACGTAGCGCGAGAAGGTGTCTACGACGGTCAGGACTCGCAGCTTCTTGCCCGTCGCCAGTTGGTCGTACCCATTCAGCGGGCGAACAGTCCCCCGGACTGTTCGCTGATCCGCTTCATTCCATCGCCCAGACATCGTTCGGGCCAATAGCCTCGACACGGTCATCCCGTACTTGGCCTTCATCCGCCGCTTCGGGGGCTTGTTCCGGAGCTGAAGGTCCAGCTCATTGTAAATCCTACGGGTCTTCCTCATGTTGATCTCCCAGCCTTCCCGGCGCAGCAGCACATGCACACGGCGGTAACCGTAGCGCACGCGTGTCTCTGCGATCTCCTTGATCCGTCGTTCGACGGCTGCCTGGTCGGGGCGCCGGGGCTTGTAGTGGAACGTGGAGGTGTCGAACCGAAGGGCCTCACAAGCCCTGAGGTGCCCCTGGATTTGTAGACGCTTTGCCGCCTTGCTTTGAGCCGAGGAGGCCAGCATTGGGACAAGCAATTACAGTGACGAGTTGGGCTTCGTGCCGCTCTCCAAGACCGGCGCCGAACCTCTCTTCGAAATGATCTCGCAGCGTTAGGAGCGCGGCGCCACACTCATCACCAGAAACCTGCCTTTCGAAGAATGAATCGAAACATTCGGAGCCGAACGCCTGACTGGCGTCACTGCCCGACCGGTCGACACATCATGTCAACACCCTTGAGATGAAAGACGAGAGCTACAGGCTTGCCCAGAGCCGCGTGCGCAAGGCCAAAGCGGCCACCTGATTGCCCACGCCGAGATTGGCCCTTGGGGCCAAAGCGCCAGGGCAAGCGCCAGCTTCTTGGGGAGCGCACGCGCCATGGCGCTTGGAACCCCACCACTGGCCTGGTCTTGCCCCGCCTCGTGGTCGGATTTGTACCCGCCGTCGACAGCGTCGCCTGGCATTCTCGGGGGTGCTGGCCGCCAAGCAGCGCCCCCCTTCACATCACGCCTGCGCCGATGGCAGGACACGGGAGGCCTGTTCGCCCAGACCCGCGATGCCCAGCGTCACGACCTCGCCGCCTTTCAGGTAGCGGGGCGGCTTCTGGCCCATCCCGACCCCCGGGGGCGTTCCCGTGGAAATGATGTCGCCAGGCTGCAAGCTCATGAAGCGGCTGCAATAGGCGATCAGGTGTGGCACCTTGAAGATCAGGGTTGACGTGCTGCCCGATTGCATGCGCTTGCCATCGACATCCAGCCACATGGCAAGGTTGTCGACATCGCTCACCTCGTCCGGCGTGACCAGCCATGGCCCGGTCGGCCCGAATGTGTCGCAGCCCTTGCCCTTGTCCCATGTGCCCGCACGATCGAGCTGGAATTCGCGTTCCGACACGTCGTTGATCACGCAGAAGCCGGCGACGTGGTCCATAGCATCGGCCTCGTCGATATAGATGCCCGGCTTGCCGATCACGACGCCCAGTTCGACCTCCCAATCGGTTCGGACGCTGTCACGGGGGATCTGGATGGGATCGTTTGGCCCGCAGATGGCAGAGGTCCACTTGTTGAAGATGATGGGCTCTGGCGGAATGGGCATTCTGGCCTCTTCGGCGTGATCGGCGTAGTTCAGGCCGATGCAGATGAACTTGCCGACGCCGCCGACGCAGGGTCCAAGCCGCAGGTCCTGTTGCGGGACGCCCTCGACAAGCGGCAGCGATGCAGGATCAAGGTCCCGCAATGCCTTCAGCGCGTCGGGGCGAAGCGTGTCACCGCCGATATCGGCGACCACGCCTGACAGGTCGCGAACCCGGCCCGTGTGATCCAGAAGGCCCGGTTTTTCGGCACTGGGGGCGCCATAGCGCAGAAGTTTCATGGGATCTCCTAATCGTCGGAATTATTCGTATGCACGGCCATTGACGCCAGCGTCCGAGGGGCCCTGCCATTGGCTGCGTCAGACGAGCGGGCGCGAGCGCACGCATCTGGCCTACCTGTCGGCCCGAAACGCGCTGCGCCGCCGGGCATCACGCCGCATGACCGGGCTTGATCCCGGAAATGGCCTGAATGAGGTTATCCTCGGTCACTTCGTCCGAGGTGAACGTGCGCGTAATCCGGCCCGAGTACATGGCGACGATCCGGTCGGAGACGTGCAGAACCTCTGGCATCTCCGAACTGATGACGATCACGGCATAGCCCTGGGCCGCCAGTTCGCGCAGCAGCTTGTGGATTTCGGATTTGCTGCCAACGTCGATGCCCCGGGTGGGTTCGTCCACGATCAGCACGTTTGGATGCATCGACAGCCATTTGCCGATGACGATCTTTTGCTGATTGCCGCCCGACAGGTTGCCAACCCGCTGCTTCCAACTGGGCGTTCGAATGTCCAGACGGTCACGATACTGGTCGAAGATCGCGATCTCCGCCCCTTCGGCAACGAAGGGGCCGGCTTTCAGATCATCCACCTGCGGCAATGTCATGTTGTCGCGGCAATTCATACCGAGGATCAGGCCCTGGCCCTTTCGGTCTTCCGGCACAAGCGAAATTCCCAGCGCGATCGCATCGGCCGGCGAGTGAAGGCGCACTTCCTCGCCATCCAGCAGGATCTGCCCGGCCGAAGGGTCACGCAGGCCAAACAGCGTCTCGGCAATCTCGGTCCGGCCCGCGCCGACAAGGCCGTAGAAACCCACCACCTCGCCCCGGCGCACCTCAAAGCTTACATCCTGATAAAGCGCGCCGCAGCTCAGACCGCGCACTTCCAGCGCGACCGCGCCCAGATCGTGATGCGCGGCGTTCCGGCTAAGGTCCAGCTTGCGCCCGATCATCATCTGCGTGACGGCCTCCTCGTTTGTCTCGGCCGTGACGACCGTGCCCTGATACTGGCCATCGCGCAGGATCGAGATGCGGTCGGTGATCTTGAAGATTTCCTCCATCCGGTGCGAGATGTAGATGATCCCGACGCCATCGGCCTTCAGGTCGGCGATCACGTCGAACAGGACCACCTTTTCGGCATCGGTGAGGGAAGCGGTGGGTTCGTCGAAAATCACCGCCTTGGCATCCACCGTCAGCGCCCGTGCAATCTCGACCATCTGCTGGTTGGCGATCGAAAGATCGCCCACGCGCGTCTTTGCATCGAAACCCACGTTCAGCTTCTTGAGGATCGCGTTGGTCTGCGCGGTCAGCGTGGCCCAATCGACCCGGCCAAAGCTCTTGCGCGGCAGTTCGCCCAGATAGATATTCTCGGCGACCGACAGTTCTTCGGCCAGGCTCAGCTCCTGGTGAATAAACACGATGCCCATCGCCTTGGCCTCAAGCGGGCCGGACATGGTGACTTTCGTGTCGCCCATGTAGATGTCGCCACCGTCCGGCTGGTAGATCCCGCCAAGCACTTTCATCAAGGTGGATTTCCCGGCGCCGTTCTCGCCCATAAGGGCGTGAACCTCCCCCGGCAGGACCGAGAACGAGACGCCGTCCAAGGCGCGTACGCCGGGAAAGGTCTTGACGATGTTGTCGAGGTGAAGAACGGGCGCGGTGGTCATACCTTCAGCTCCTCTTTGCCTTTGACGTTGAGTTGCCGGTCAAGGAACAGCACCGCGATCAGGATCAGACCGATGACAAGGTTCACGGTCGAGGTGTCCGCGCCGATGTGGCCCAACCCCTTGCGCAAGAGCTGGATCGCGATCACGCCGCCGAAAGTGCCGATGACGCTGCCGGCGCCGCCGGTGATCTTGGTGCCACCCAGAACGACGGCGGTGATGACCCACAGTTCGTAAAGCTGGCCGTCGTTGGGGTTCACCGACCCGCTTTCAGAATAGAAGACCACCGCCGACAGCGCCGCCAGAAAGCCGATGATCGCGAAGTTGATCATCATGTGCGGCCCGACACGGATACCGGCATTGACCGCCGCTTCGCGGTTGTCCCCGATGGCATAGGCATTGCGGCCATGGACGGTCCTGGACATGACGAACCAGATCACCAGCGTGACCGCCAGCAGGACCCACGACGCCGTGGCAAGGCCGAGGAATTCCGCCTCGGCGAAATCGACCAAGGTCCAGTTGAGGTGGCTTGTGGGATTCTCGCCGTTGAACATGAAGACGATCCCGCGAAAGCCCAACATCGAGCCCAGCGTGACGATGAAGGCGTCCACGCCGGTCTTCCAGACGATCAGCCCGTTGAGCGCGCCCAGCAGGGTGCCGGCCGTCAGCGCCAGAAGCCAGGCCACCGGGATGACCCAGTCCCCGAGGGCCGCGAAGATCGGCCATGTCATGCTTTCAAGCAGGATGATCGCGGCGATGGCAAAGGTCGCGCCGACGGACAGGTCGATGTTGCCGTTGACCATGACAATGGTCATGCCCATCGCGATGATCCCGATCGGGGCCGACTGCTTGAGAAGCAACAGCATGTTGTCGAAGTCCATGAAGGCCTTGTCCGAGAGCGACAGAAACTCGCCCGCCACGCTGAAAAAAACCAGTTCAAACGCGATGAAGCCCCAGATCGCACCGCTTTTCAGCGCCTTGGACAGTGTACCTTGTTGCATGGTTCGCTCTCCCTCTTACGCGATCGGCGACCAGAGCTTGCCGCGCTTGGCCGCGATGTCGAGCCAGACGGCAAGGATGATGATGACCCAGGTCACCACGAACTGAACGTAGAATTGCAGGCCAAGCAGAAGCAGGCCGTTCTGGATGAAGCCGAGGATCAGCACGCCGATGACGGCCTTGAAGATCGTGCCGGACCCACCCAACAACGATGCGCCGCCCAGGATCACGGCCGCCAGCACCTCCAGTTCCAGGCCCTGACCGACGGTGTTCTGCGAACCCATCGAGCGGCTGGCCTGGATGAGGCCGGCGGTCGCCACGCATGCCGCCGAGATCAGGTAGCATGTAAACACCGTGCGTGCGCGGCGAATGCCCGAGAAAGTGGCGGCGGTGCCGTTGCCGCCGACGGCATAGACCTTGCGGCCGAAGGCTGTCTTGGAAAGGACGGCCCCGAGGAACACCGCAACGGCTATGAAGATCAGGATCGGGACCGGGACACCAAGGGCGGTTCCCTGCCCGAAGGCGCTGAACCAGGTGCCTTCCTTGTCCGCGATATCCATGTTCTGGCCGCCGGAATAGGTCAGCGTCAGACCATGAATCGCGGACAACATCCCCAAGGTCACGATCAGGGAATTGAGCCGGAGGTAGCCCACCAGAAAACCGATGAACGCCCCCAGACCCAGCGTCATGGCGAACATCGCGGGGATGGCCAGGAGCGGTCCGATCTTGTCGTGCAGATCCAGCACCACGATCGTCGAAAAGGACATCATGGAGCCCACGGAGAGATCGAGGTTCCCGCTGATCACCACGAAGGTCACGCCCAAGGCCATGACCCCCAGAATGGCCGACGACCGAACGACGCTGAACAGGTTGTCCACGGACAGGAACTTGGGGTTTGCGATGGTAAAGGCGATCATGAAGACGGCAAAGGCGATCAGGATTCCCTGCTTGGCCAGAACGCTTCCGATCCGTTGCTTGGTCAGTGTTGCCATGATCCCCTCCCTCGGGCCGTTGGCGTTCCGTATCGTCTCCGACAAACGGCCGGTCACACCAAGGTCATGCCCCCGTCGATCATGACGATTTGACCCGTCATGTAATCGCTTTCGCGCGAGGCCAGAAATGTTGTCGTTCCGGTGATATCCTGAGGTGTCGCAACGCGACCTTTCAGGATTGCGGCCGAGAACTCTTCCATTGCCTGCCCCGGGCGTTCGGACGCGCCAATCGCCAGCAGATCCTGATCGACCTGCTCCCACATTTCGGTTGCCACGACGCCGGGCGCGAAACCTGTTACGGTGATATCATGTTTCGCCAGGTCGCGGGCCCCGGATTGCGTCAGCGACACGACCGCGAATTTCGATGCGCAATAGGGGGCGACATTGTCAAACCCCTGACGGCTGGCGATGGACGCCGTGTTGATGATCTTGCCGCCAGTGCCCTGCGCGATCATCTGGCGCGCCGCTTCCTGCATGCCGATCATACAGCCCAGGCCATTGACGCCCATGATGAAATTCCAGTTGTCCTCGGTCACGTCCATGAAGTTCATCGGCTTGTTCACGCCGGCGTTGTTGAACTTCACGTCGAGGCGGCCGAAGGTTTCGACGGTGTGGGCGATCATTGCCCTGACCTGTTCCCGGTTCGTCACGTCGACCGCAGCCGACGTGACCTGCCGATCAAAGCGGCTGCGGTTCGCTTCGGCGACTTCCGCCACCTTTTCACCGTTGATGTCGGCAAAACAGACCTTGGCGCCTTCGATCAGAAGCGCCTCGCCAATCGCGCGTCCAATGCCCTGAGCTGCGCCTGTCACGATGCAGACGCGGTCAGAAACACGTCCCATGCCGTGTCTCCCTGCAAATTTTTTCGTTGGTGGGGGTCTGCAGGGCGCGGACGGGCCGCGCCCAGCACAAGCGGGATGCCTCAGAACACCGGCTTGGTGAAGTCGCCCATGTTGTCCTGGGTGATCTTCGGCGTATCGAAGTAGTTCAGGAACGGAACATCCTTGCCCTCAAGAACGTCGATCGCGGTTTGCAGGGCAGCCTCGGCGTCATCCACCGGCGACTGATAGATCGAGCCCCAGTATTCGCCGCGCTCCATCGCCTCGTAGCCGACGGCAAAGTTGGTGGCGCCGACAAAGATGATGCCTTCGCGACCGGCCGCCTTGGCGGCGTTCAGCGCGCCGACACCCATGTTGTCGTCGCCGGCATAGACGCCGTCGATCTTGTCATACTTCACAAGGAAAGCTTCCATGACCTTCTGCGACTTCTCGCGGTTCCAGTCGCCCGGCTGGGTCTCCACCAGCGTCACGTTCGGGCAAACCTCGGGCAGCCGGTCCTCGAAGCCCTTCGCGCGTTCGATCGCGGTGGTGTAGCCGGGCTGGCCGGAGATCTGAAGGATCTGGGCGGTATCGGCGATGCCCATGGCCTTGAACTTGTCGCACATGATTTCGGCCGAACGCGAGCCCTGGGTGATGTTGTCGGGACCCGAGAAGGACTTGACGAAATCAAAGCCGGCTTCGGCGATGTTCGAGTTGGTCACGATGACCGGAATGCCGGCCTGGTGCGCCTTGCGCACGGCGGGGATCACTGCCTCGCCGTTGGTCGGCCAGATGATGATGGCATTGACGCCCTGCTGGATCAGGTCTTCGACCTGGGCGATCTGGCGGGCCACGTCGCCGCCCGCATCCAACACGACGGCTTCGACATTGGCATTGGCGCCGGCTGCGGCGATGAAGGCCTTTTCGTAGGTCGTTTGGTAGCTGTCCACACCGACGTTGTTCTGCGTGATGCCGATCTTCATGGTGTCGGCCGACGCGGTTCCAGCCAGAGCCAACACAGCCGCGGATGCTGCCAGGCTATTGCGAAGCTTCATTTGGGTATCCTCCCGGATGATGTCGATAGTTGTTTCTATCCCAGGCGCCCCTCCCGGACGCCGGCCATCACTCGGCATTCCGAGCGATTGGCTGGCAGATTGGCGAACTTTCTCCGGCAATGACGCGGTAAATATTTCCATTTTGGATATTATTTTTATCAAAACGGATATTTTTGCGATACGACTTGACCATCACCTTGGACATTTTCGGAGGATGGTTTCGTGACCGAGGCCAACCCACACAGACCGGGCAGCCCGACAAGCCCGCGAACGCGCCACACAGCAAAAAGCACCAACGCCAAAATGAACGCCATGGGAAGACATAGTCAAAGCAGCCCGGTTTCGCCACAGGCGCAGACCGAGATGCTCGAGATTCTGTCTTTTGTGAACGAATT
Source organism: Albidovulum sediminicola (assembly GCF_025751575.1). GTDB lineage: Bacteria > Pseudomonadota > Alphaproteobacteria > Rhodobacterales > Rhodobacteraceae > Albidovulum > Albidovulum sediminicola. The sequence goes on from NZ_JAOWLA010000020.1 coordinate 9,690, forward strand.
CAGCGACGAGTTGGAAAGTGCGCTGGATATCATCGCGCCCAACGCGCCTCTGCGCATGGCGCTGCACCTGCTGGAGGGGCATTTCGAGGGCAAGACCGTCACGCCGACCTCTTTGATCAGCGCGAGCCGCGCCCCCTATGCGACCGCAAATCGGCGTATGAAAGAGATGGTCGAGGATGGCCTGATCGAACTGCGCCCGCGGACCAGGACCGGCAAGACCTTTTCGATGCATCCCAGCGAAAAGCTTCTGTCTCAATGGGTTCAGCTTTCCAGCCGGTTGCGCCGTCTTTCGGAAAGCCGATTCGGAGGGCAGACCAGCCCGCAGGGCACCCGTGACTACTATTTCGGCGGCAGCTATGCGGCGGCGCAATCCATCCCGCCGCTGCGCGTGCGCAAGGACCCGCTGAAGGTGCCAGGCGGTATCCGTGTCCTGGTGCATGGCGATCCCACCTTCATGGTGATGGAAAATCTCAAGCGGCAGTTCGAACAGGTCGTCGGCACCGAGATCAGCCAGCGCGCCTTTTCGATCGACCGGCTGCGCGAAGAGGCGCTGCGCAATGCTAAACGCGAGGTCAGCCGCTACGACATCGTCGCAGTGGACCTTCCCTGGATTGGCGAGTTTGCCGACAAGGGTGTGCTGATGCCGCTGGATCAGGTCATGGACCTGGCGCGGCTCGACCCGGCCGATTTCCATACGGCGGGCTGGAAGGCGGCGCATTGGGATGGCCGCGCCTATGGCGTGCCCGCCCAGACCACGCCCGAGTTGCTGTTCTATCGCCGCGACATGTTCGCCGAAGCCGGGCTGGAGCCACCCGCCACGACCGACGACCTGTTGCACGCCGCAAGGGTCCTTCACAATCCGCGCCGCGGCCAGCATGGCATCGCCTGGAACGCCGCGCGGGGGACCGCGCTTGGCCATACGGTGTTGATGACCCTCGCCGATTTCGGTCAGCCGATCCTCGATCTGCCCAGGATCGCCGGCGGTTTCGACACCGATCATCTGGCCACGGGGGCCTACCGGGCGACGATCGACACCGAAGCCGGTCTGCAAGCGGCAGAGTTCCTCATGGAACTTCTGAAGTATTCGCCGCCCGACATTCTGTCGATGTCCTGGTACGAGCGGATCCGGCCCTATGCCGCGGGCACTATCGCGATGGCCTATGGCTACACCCTGCTGGCGCCGTATTTCGAGTTGGACGAAAGCTCTCCCGCCCATGGGCAGACGGGCTACCTGCCGCACCCTGCGGGGCCCGGCGCCAGCCCGGTTGCGCCGGTTGGCGGCTACGTCATGGGCATACCGGCAAATCTGTCGCCCGACCGGATACCCGCCGCGGTCGAGGCGCTGACCGTCTTCACCTCGCCCGAGGCACAGAAGCTTTACGTGCAGAACGGAAGCCGGACCAATCCGCGCTATTCCGTCGGCGCCGATCCGGAGGTGCGCCGGATGTCGTCGATCTTCGAGGCTGTCGACGGAATGTCCTGGCGCGACGAGTTGCAGTTCTGGCCCCGCCCGCCCGTGCCCGAGATCTGCGGCATCATCCAGATCTGCGGCGAGGAATTCCACGACATGCTGCGCGGGATCACATCCCCGCGCGAAGCTTTGCGCAAGGCCCAGGACCGGGCCGACGCGCTGATACCACCCAACAGGACACCGTAATACCGAGGAGGAAGACATGGACCCCAATCGTCTGACAGGTAAGAATATTCTGATCACCGGCGCCGGTCGCGGCATGGGTGCGGCCAATGCCGAGGCCTTCGCGGCGCAAGGCGCCAATGTCTGTCTTGGGGACCTTGATCTGGACGAGGCGCAAAAGGTCGCCGACCGCATCAACGCCGCGGGCAACGGCAAGGCGATCGCCGTCCGCATGGATGTGACGAAGCGTGAGGACAATGCCGTCGCGGTGGCGGCCACGGTCGCGGCCTTCGGGTCGGTCAACGTAGGTCTTTTCAATGCGGGCCTGAACAAACCCCGGTTCTTCATGGATATCGACGAAGACAACTGGGACATGATCATGAACGTCAACACCAAGGCGATGTGGCTGGGCATGCAGGAGACCGCCCGCCAGATGATCGCCCAGGGCCCGATGGAGGATCATCCCTACAAGCTGATCAACGTGGGCTCCATCGCTTCGCGCAAGCCGCTGGTGGACGTGACCGTCTACTGCACCTCGAAATACGGCTGTCTGGCGCTAACCCATTGCGGCGCGGTCGGCCTGGCCGAGCACAACATCACCGTCAACGGCTACGCGCCGGGCGTCGTTGTCACCCCGCTCTGGGAGCAGCTCGACAAGGATCTGGTCGATATCGGCTTCAAGCAACGCGAAGGCCAAGCCTATGACGACATCGTCCGCGACGCGCTTCAGATCAAGCGCGTGTCCTACCCCAAGGACATCGTCGGCACCGCGTCCTTCCTTGCCAGCGATGACAGCGACTACATGACCGGTCAGATGATCCACATCGACGGGGGCTGGTGCATCCAGTAGCACGCCCCTTTCCCGCAGAAATTCAACCTTTGAACGGGTGCAACTTGCGCACCCGAAGGAGATACGCATGTCCCGCGCCCTGATGCCCAACCTGCTGACGCCCAAGGATCTGGAACCCAACTGGGAATGGCGTGACCGCCTGCCCGCATGGGGCCACACCTCGGTCGATTTCGAACGCCGCATCGACCACGACCGCCTGCGCCGCTACCGGTTGGCGCGCACGCGGCAGGCCCTTCAGAACTCGCACGCGGGCACTCTGCTGCTCTTCGATGTCAACAACATCCGCTACGTGTCGGCGACCAAGATCGGCGAATGGGAACGGGACAAGATGTGCCGTTTCTGCCTGCTGACCGGGGATGACAGCCCCTATGTCTGGGACTTCGGCTCTGCCGCGATGCATCACAAGCGGTATTCGGACTGGCTGGAGCCGGACCATTGCCTTGCCGGTGTGGTCGGCATGCGCGGCACGATCCCGCCCGAATTCGGCCTGATGAAGAAATACGCCAAACAGATCGCCGGCCTGATCCGTGACGCGGGCATGGGCGACATGCCCGTGGGCGTCGACTATGCCGAAACCGCCATGTTCCACGCGTTGAAGGAAGAAGGCCTGAACATCGTCGATGGCCAGCAGATCATGCTGGCCGCGCGCGAGATCAAGAACTGGGACGAAATCCAGCTTCTGACGCAGGCCGCCGCCATGGTCGACGGCGTCTACCACATGATTTACGAGGAGCTGAAACCCGGTGTCCGCGAAAGCGATATCGTGGCGCTGTCGAACAAGATGCTCTACGAGATGGGCAGTGACGATGTCGAGGCGATCAACGCCATCTCGGGCGAACGCTGCAACCCGCATCCGCACAACTTCACCGACAGGTTGATCCGCCCCGGCGATCAGGCGTTCTTTGACATCCTTCAAAGCTATCAGGGCTACCGGACCTGCTATTACCGGACGTTCAACGTGGGCAGGGCAACGCCGGCGCAGAACGATGCCTATGTGAAGGCCCGCGAATGGATCGACGCCTCGATCGCGATGATCAAGCCGGGCGTGAGCACCGACAAGGTCGCCGCGGTTTGGCCCAAGGCCGAAGAGTTTGGCTTCCCGGACGAAGACTCGGCCTTCGGCCTCCAATTCGGCCATGGCCTCGGCCTTGCCCTGCACGAACGTCCCATCATCAGCCGCGCGGTCAGCATGGAACACCCGATGGAGATCCAGACCGGCATGGTCTTTGCGCTGGAAACCTATTGCCCCGCCGCCGATGGCTATTCTGCCGCCCGGATCGAGGAAGAGGTGGTCGTGACCGAGACCGGCTGCGAGGTGATCTCGCTCTTCCCGGCCGAGGATCTGCCCATCGCGAACAGGTACTGACGATGGCAAACCCGTTCGACCTGACCGGCCGCAAGGCCCTGGTCACCGGCGGTGCCACGGGCATCGGCGAGGGCATCGCCCTTGCCCTTGCCGAAGCCGGGGCCGACGTGGCGCTGACCTATCGCTCTCACCAGCCCGAGGGGACGCTGAAAGCGATCAGGGCGATGGGCCGCAAGGCAGCCGCCGTCCAGGTGGATTTCGTCGACATGGACGAGGCCGCCGCCGAGCAGGTGATGCGCTTCGCCTCCGATGCACTGGGCGGGTTGGACATCCTCGTGAACAATGCCGGCATCATCCACCGCGAGGCTTCGGTGGATATGCCGCTGGCGGACTGGCGGCGGGTGCTGTCCGTCAATCTCGACTCGGTCTGGCTGCTGTCTCAGGCCGCCGGGCGTCACATGGTGGCCCAGGGATCGGGCAAGATCGTGATCGTTTCGTCGGTGCTGGGGTCACAGGGGGGGCTGCGCGTGCCGGCCTACGCCTCAAGCAAGCATGCGGTGGTTGGCCTGACCCGTGCGCTTTGCAACGAATGGGCCGGGCTGGGGATCAACGTGAACGCCATCGCGCCCGGCTACACCGCGACCGACAACACCCAGGCGCTCCGGGACGACCCGGACCGGTCCCGCGCACTGCTTGAACGCATCCCGGCTGGTCGTTTCGCCGAGCCGCGTGAAATCGCCGCCGCCGCCGTGTTCCTTGCTTCCGACGCCGCCGCTTACTGCCATGGCAGCGTCGTAACCGTGGACGGCGGCTGGCTTGCCCGCTGAGAGGACGACATGGACCACACACTTCACGGAAAAACCGCCCTTGTGACCGCCGCCGGCAACGGCATCGGACGCGCCTCAGCCGAGGCGCTGGCCCGGCTTGGGGCGACCGTCATTGCGACGGATATCGACGGGGCGGCGGTCGAAATGGTTGCTGACGGGTCGGGCCGCATCACCGCCCATCGGCTGGATGTGCTTGACCCCGAGGCGGTCCTGGCGCTGATCGCCGCGCATTCGAAGTTCGACATCCTCGTCAATTGCGCGGGTTGGGTGCATGATGGATCTATCCTCGATTGCGGTGAGGAGGCCTGGGACCGCTCTTTCGAGCTCAACGCCAAGGCCATGTTCCGGCTGACCAAGGCGGTTTTGCCCGGCATGCTGGCGCAAAGGGCCGGGTCCATCATCAATATCGCCTCGATCGTCTCCAGCGAGAAAGGCGCGCCGCGCCGCTTTGCCTATGGTGCCTCCAAGGCGGCGATCATCGGCATGACCAAGTCCATCGCGGCCGATTTCGTGAAGGAGGGCATTCGCTGCAATGCGATCTGCCCGGGAACGGTTGAAAGCCCCTCATTGAAAGAGCGGCTTGCCGCGACGGGCGATTATGACGCCGCGCATGCCGCCTTCACGGCCCGCCAACCGATGGGCCGCCTTGGCAAGCCCGAGGAGATTGCCGAGATGGTCTGCTATCTCGCCGGAGACCTGTCGGCTTTCACGACCGGCCAGGCTTTTGCCGTCGATGGCGGATGGTCGATCTGATGGGACTGGACCGCGCCGCCTCGATCGACGACCTGCGGCACTTGGCAAAGCGCCGAATCCCCCGTTTCGCCTTCGACCTTGTCGATGGCGGCGCGGAATCCGAACGCAACCTCAGGCGCAATTCGGAAGCGTTTGAGGAAGTGGAGCTCACGCCCCGCTACATGGTCGATGTGTCAAAGATCGACACGCGCGCCACCATCTTTGGCCAGACCTTCGACCAACCGTTCGGAATGGCCCCCATCGGGATGCTCAACGCCTTCTGGCCGGAAGCCGACCTGACGCTGGCGCGTCTTTGCAAGCGCGAGAACATCCCCTATGTGGCCAGTTCCGCGGCCTCCACCACGTTGGAGCGCCTGGCCGAGGCCGCCGACGGCAACGGCTGGTTCCAGCTTTACGTCTCAGGCGACGCTGCGGTCACCGAAGGCCTGATCGCGCGGGCCGAGGCTGCGGGATATCCGATGATGATGGTCACCGCAGACGTCCCCGCCGCGGGCAAGCGTGACCGCGACATCCGCAACCAGCTTAGCGTGCCCTTCCGCATCACCCCCGAGGTTCTGGTGCAACTGCTCGCCAATCCGACCTGGACGTTGGCCAGCCTTCAGCACGGGAAGCCCAATATCGCCAACTACGCCGACCTGCTCAAGGCCGCGACCTCCTACGCCGACGTTCAAAAGACCCTGATCACACCCGGCTTCACCTGGGATCACCTCATGCGCCTGCGGGACCGCTGGCAAGGCCCCCTGGTGGTCAAGGGCATCTTGCATCCTGACGACGCGGTCAGATGTGCCGAGATCGGCTGCGACGGCATCGTCGTGTCAAACCACGGTGGCCGACAGGTCGCCTTCGGGCCTCCGACGATCACCGCCCTGCCCCCGATTGCCGCGGCTGTTGGCGGCCGGATGAAGGTTATCATCGACAGCGGCATACGCCGCGGGGCCGACCTGATGCGTGCCAAAGCGCTCGGCGCCGACTTCGCGTTTGTGGGGCGGGCACTTGCCTATGGCGTCGGAGCCGGGGGAGCCAAGGGCGCGGACCGCGCCATGGAAATTCTCAAGCTGGAGCTTCTGCGCGCACTTGGACAACTGGGCGCTCCGTCCTTCGGGGCTGTCGGGCCGTCCGACCTGGCGGGGGCGTCGTCGCCGGCGTAGGGACCTGCTTATTTCGTTTCCTTGAGTGCAGTCAGGCGAATTCGAAATCGCTTCGGCTTGGCCAGTGACACTACCCATTAGCTCGCAAGGTCGTGTCAGGCCAATTCGAACTCACCCCAGAAGGACGGCAACACTGTCCTTTATTCCGCGCAGAGACCACGCCTGAGAACGGCGCGGTTTAGGTGTTCACTTAACCTTCTTGGCCGACGAAAGACATGCCGGTTTCCACCGGCCGCCGCCCCATGTTTCGGTATCCGTAGCGGTCACCTGTCAGTCAGTTTCCGTCCATCTCTTCCCACTGCTCTTGAAAGCGGGCGGTGCCCACCGAACGTGCGTTATAGGGAAAGATGTATTCTGAAGTTCTGGGCATTGACCGGATGATCGCCAGTGCTTCCTCGGGAAGGGTGCACCAGACATCGTTACCCTTCGCCTTTCGGGGATGCCTCATGTCGCGCACTAAGATTTCGCCGCCGACTTCCCGCAGATCATCCCAACGCAAACGGCAGGTCTCACTCAATCTGCGCGCGGAGCACAGTGCAAAAACCATGAGGATCGCGACAGGCGTTTTCTGGCGAGGGTTGCCTGAAATCGCCGTAGGGATTCTGTCGAGTTCTGCAAGCTCGGGACGTCTCTTCCTTTCCTCGGAGCGAGTGAGCGAGGATTTCGTCTTCCCACGGCGTTCCCATTGCCAGCGTAACGCACCCGATTGGGATCAGGGTCCCGCGGCGATGCGTCAATTTCAGGGTGGACGCCAGATGCGTCATGTAGCCGGCAACGGTTCGCGGAGCTCTTTTTCTCGTCGATAAGCTCTTCAGCAAATTCGTGGAGCTGCGGCTGGGTCAGCGTGGAGACCTTTTTCTTTCCGAAAACGTGGTTCTTGACGAGTTCGAGATTCTGCTTTGCGGAACGGCCAAGATCTTTTCCGCGCTTGAGGCGATCGGCAATGACATCCGCGATCGTTTTCTCGGCGGTGAATTGGGCCTGAAATCCATGCAGTTCGTTTTCCGCCAGTTTCTTGTCACGCCATTTCTTGGCGCGTTTCAGATGTTGGAAGGTATTGCAAAGGCTATGCTTTTTTCCGTCCACTCTGCGGCAGATCTGAACACGGTAGGTTTTGCACCCGCCGAATGTGATCCGTTCGGTGATGTTGGGCTCGTTGAACTCGACCGTCGTCGCCGTCTTCTCGCCCTTTCCGTTTGTGGCTTTGGCGGCTCTTGGCGCAGCCTGTTTCAGCGTTGCGGCTGGCGCATGTTTATGCACCGGCACTGCCGCACTCAGCAATGGTTGGGCGGTGAACTGCTTGCCTTGGCTGGCGGCCCGTAGGGCGGTGATCTTGGCGAGCATCGTCTTTGTGCTGTCTGCGATGTAGTCATGATGGAAGGTTCCTTCTTCGGTTTTCTGAAGAGGCATTCGGTCCGCCCCGAAAAAGGTGCCAGGAGTTTGATTGCCGATTTCCCTGGTTTTCTTCCAGACCCAAGGCGGGCGGTTGCCCGGGGGTGGCGGAATGGCTGTAAGGGGCGGTGTCCTGCCGGCTCGGGTGTGCTACACGGTGGCACCTCAGAATCGAGAACCACCAGAATCCCGGCCAAACTGCCGGAAATCCGGGGAAATCGCGCTACAGGCGGCTTAGGTGAAGAAGGCGTTGAAACCTTGATAAATAGCGCAGAAAAGGCATCGCGTCTAAGCGTGGCCCCGATGATGGATTGGACGGATCGGCACTGCCGCTTCTTTCATCGCCTGATGTCGCGCGAGGCCCTGCTTTACACAGAGATGGTAACATCGCCCGCGGTGATCCATGGCGATCGGGACCGCCTCTTGGGCTTCGACGGGGCTGAGCATCCCGTGGCGCTGCAGCTTGGCGGCTCGGAGCCGTCCGAACTGGCGGAGGCCACGCGGATCGCCGAAGGCTACGGCTATGACGAGGTCAACCTGAACGTCGGCTGTCCCTCCGACAGGGTCCAGTCGGGATGTTTCGGGGCCGTTCTGATGGAACGGCCGGGGCTGGTGGCGGACTGCGTGGCGGCAATGATCGCCGCGACCAAGGTCGAGGTCACGGTGAAATGCAGGATCGGCGTTGACGACCAGCTCCCCGAGGAGGTGCTGCCTGCCTTCCTCGAAACCGTGTCGGCCGCAGGCGTCACCCGCTTCGCGATCCATGCGCGCAAGGCCTGGCTTCAGGGACTGAGCCCCAAGGAAAACCGTGAGGTCCCGCCCCTGAACTATCCGCTGGTCGAGGCGATGAAGCGCGCCTATCCGCATCTTCATATCTCGGTCAACGGCGGTCTGCAGTCGCTGGACCAGGCGCGCGGCTTCCTGGAGCGCGGCCTTGACGGCGCGATGGTCGGTCGCGCCGCCTATCATGAGCCTTGGGAGATCCTGGGCCGCGCGGATGAGGTCATCTTCGGCGGAGCGCCCGGCCCCGACCCGTTCGAGGTCGTGGAGCTGATGAAGCCCTATATCGCCGGGCATCTCGCGCGCGGCGGACGGCTGCACCAGATCGCGCGCCACATGCTGGGCCTCTTTCACGGCCGCCCCGGCGCGCGCGGCTGGCGTCGGGTGCTGTCCGAGCGCGGTCACGGGGCAGACGCCGGGCTGGATATCGTCGATGCCGCGCTGGCCGAGGTGCGCCGCCTCGCCGCCTGAGGCCTTCCGCCCTTCCGCCAAACCCGCTACCAATGGCACGGTTGCGGAGGGGATCATGCCGGAAACGGGCGAACTTTTGACAATGGCCGTGTTGCTTCTGGCGATCGGCGGCTGTGCTGGCGTGATTGCCGGGCTTCTGGGGGTGGGCGGGGGCATCGTTCTTGTCCCGGCCTTCTTTTACGCGTTCTCGGCGCTGGGATACGGCGGGCCGGACCTGATGCAGATCTGCGTCGCGACCTCGCTTGCCACGATCATCGTGACCTCCCTCAGGTCGGTCCACGCCCATAACCGCAAGGGCGCGGTCGACTGGACGATCCTGAAGGGCTGGGCGCCGGGGATCGCGATCGGGGCCGTTGCCGGGGTTCTGGCGGTGGCGCAACTGCGGACACCAGCGCTTCAGGCGATCTTCGGCGCGCTCGCACTGGTGGTGGCCTTCTACCTTGGGCTCGGGCGGTCAAGCTGGCGCCTGGGCGCGGCGATGCCCATCGGAGCCGCTCGCGCCGTGCTCTCGCCCCTGGTCGGGTTCCTGTCGGTGCTGATGGGGATCGGCGGGGGGTCCTTCGGCGTGCCGCTGATGAGCCTTTTCAACACGCCGATCCACCGCGCCGTGGCGACCGCCGCGGGCTTCGGCGTGGTGATCGCGGTGCCGTCGGTCGCGGGATTCCTGATCACCGCGGTCACAGGGGCGCCCCCGCTGACGCTCGGCGCGGTCAACCTTCCCGCCTTCGTCCTCGTCATCACGATGACCCTGATCACGACACCCTGGGGCGTGCGGTTGGCCCATGCGATGGACCCCGGCCCGCTGAAGAAGGTCTTCGCGGCCTTCCTCGCCGTCGTCGCCCTCAACATGCTGCGCAAGGCGGCGGGGTGGTAGTCGATCTGGCCCGGGCGGGATGGGTCCGCTTCCCGGCGGAGGCCGCTACGCTTGCCTGGGTGCGCGCCGCCCTGCCCCATCTGCGGGCGGCGGTCGATGACCCGGCGGCGGACTGGCGCTCTGGCGGAACCTGGCTTGTCGGGCTGGAAGCCCTGCCCAACGCGGCGGACGGTTCGGTGGACGGCGTGCCGCTTGCCGGGGCGGCGGCGCAGGCTGCCGCAGCCGCCTTTGGCCTGCTCCCGCTGCACCGCGCGCAGATTTCCGTGACCCGGCCGGGCTACCCTCTGCCCTCCCCCGACGAAGGCGAGGCCGCCTATGGCTTTCGCCTGCGCCGGGACGCCGCCCATGTCGATGGGCTTCTGGCGGTCGGCCCGGAGCGGCGCCGGATGCTGAAGGAACCGCATGCCTACATCCTGGGGATCGGCCTGAACGACTCCGATCCAGGCGCATCGCCGCTCGCTCTTTGGGAGGGAAGCCAGCGCATCGTCGCCCGCGCCTTCAGGGCGGCACTGGCCGACACGCCGCCCGCCCGGTGGGGGGAGGTCGACCTGACGGGGTCCTATCAGGCTGCACGGAGGGAGATCTTCGCAACCTGCCCGCGCCGCGTCGTGCCACTTCGCGTCGGCGAGGCGGTGCTGATGCACCGCATGCTGCTGCACGGGATCAGCCCCTGGGAAAGGGACGCCCGCGCGCCCATTGAGGGTCGGGCAACCGCCTATTTCCGCCCGCAGCTCATCTCTCAGAAAGCGTGGCTGGCTTGGGACTGACGGCCGCTGCGTGCCCGCTGAGCCGGGGTCAGTTGCCCAGGCGCGCCGACCGGCCGCCCCGGCGCTGACGCAGAAGCCCGGCGCGGCCCGGCAGTTCGGCCATGACCGCGCGGCGCTCGTCCGGGCTCATCCGGCCCCAGCCCGCGATCTCGTCGATGGTGCGATGGCAGCCGATACAGATCCGCGCCTCCGGGTGGACGGTGCAGATCTTGATGCAAGGGCTGTCGACTTCTTTTCGCTTCCAGACTTCGTCCGTCATCACTGCCGCCTCAGATGCCCGATCCGGTCGAGCGCACCTTGAAGGATATACCCTGCCGCCACATGGTCGATCACCTCGGAGCGACGTTTGCGCGACGTATCCGCCTCAAGCAGCGCGCGTTCGGCCGCGACGGTGGACAGGCGCTCATCCCAGAAGCCGATCGGCATATCGGTCAGCCGTGACAGGTTGCGGGCGAAGGCGCGGGTGGATTGGCAGCGCGGCCCCTCGCTGCCGTCCATGTTGCGCGGCAGGCCCAGGATCAGCCCCCCCAGCTCGCGCGCGGCGGCAAGCGCCAGAAGCGCCTCGGCATCCTTGGTGAACTTGGTCCGGCGGATCGTCTGCAATGGGCTTGCGACCGACAGCATCCGGTCCGAGACGGCAACGCCGATGGTCTTCTCCCCCAGGTCCAGCCCCGCCACCGCCCGCATCGGCGGCAGCGCCGCCAGGAAGTCCTCGATCGTTTCGCAGATCATTGGCTAAGCCCCGCGCGCGCTGCGGCATCGTCGATTTCGGCCAGTGCGGCGGCGTTGCCGGCATTGGCGGCCAGCGCGGACTGATAGGCGGCCTTGGCGCGGTCGCCCTCACCCAGGACCCCGAGCGCGCCGATCAGGCGCGCCCATTCCGCCGGCGTTCCGCCATCTTCGGCTAGACGCGTCTCAAGGCCCTCGACCATGGTGCGGATCATGGCGGAGCGGTCCTCGCCCGACATCTCGGCAGCGGCGGCCATATCGGCGGCGCTTGGCCCCGGCGGCGCGGCGGGCGGCGCGTAATCGACCCCGGCAAGGGCCGCGACGGTCGCGATGTTTTCGCGCAGATAAGGTATCCATGGGGCGTCCTGCGGCCCCTTCTCCAGAAGCGTCCGCCAGATATTGAAGGCGTGGTCCGGGCGGCCTGTCTGGAACTCCAGAAGCCCGGTGTAGAAGCGCGCGGTTCCGTTCGCGGGGTCGCGGGCAAGCGTCGCACCCAGCGCCGCCTCGCCCTCGGCCGTCACGATCCCGCCCGCCGCCCGGATCAGGAGGTCCGCCAGTTCGGCGTAATCGTCAGGCCGAACCTCGGCCTCGGGCGTCAGCGCGATGAGCCGCGCCTTGGCCCGCGCCGCCGCGCCGAACTTGCCCAGGCGCGCCTCGTAGATCGAAAGAAGCCGGAAGCCTTCCGCCAGGTCGGGATGTTCCTCCGCCGAGAGGCGCAGCTTGTCCATCAGCACGGCGAATTCCGGATCGGGCTCGATCAGCTGTTCGGGAACGGCGGCCTCCGCCTCGGCCTGCGTCGGGCGCGCCGCCTTCAGGTCTGCGGCGGCAGCGCTGCGGGCCGACATCGGCATGTCCGGCATGTCGGGGGCCCCAAGGCGGGCATAGACCGCGAACACCCCGATGACGGCAAGCGCCGAAAGCGCGGGCACCGCCCAGCGTGGGCCACGGCCCTCCCCCGCGCCCGCCGCACGGGCGCGGTCAGCCGCGAGGATTCGGCGCGAGATCTCGATGCGCAGGCGCGCGGCATCCTCCGCCCCGATCACGCCGCGCCCCAGGTCGCGCTCGACCTCGGCCAGCTGGTCGCGATAGACGGTGATGTCGCGCTCTGCGCTGCCAAGCGCCGTGGCGCCCCCCAGGGATGCGCGCCACAGCGTCGCCACGACGAATGCCGCGAGCGCCGCGGCGATGATCCAGAACAGCATCGCGCCTCCTTGTCCGGCCTGATATAGAATGTCGGAAGCACCGGAAAAAGCCCAAAGACCGGCCACGATGCCGCAGGACCCGCAAGATGCGAGGCACAGGACCGCGCCCCGGCATGCGAATGTCGCATTTGTCGCGATTGCGGCGTTTGCCGGACGGTTGCAAACCACACATCGCTTCATGAAGCGATCAACAAACGCCGGACCATACGGGAAGGGATTCGCATGGCAATGAGACGCTATTCCGCCTTCGCCATCGCCAAGGAAGCGATGAGCTATCACCTCGGCTGGGAGCGCGCCTGGGGTTCACCAGCGCCGAAGAAGAAATACGACGTGATCATCGTCGGCGCCGGTGGCCACGGGCTCGCCACGGCCTATTACCTTGGCAAGAACTACGGCATCACCAATGTCGCCATCATCGAAAAGGGATGGCTCGGCGGCGGCAACACCGGGCGCAATACCACGATCATCCGGTCGAACTACCTGCAAGACCCCTCGGCGGCGATCTACGAAAAGGCCCGCTCGCTCTACGAGACGATGAGCCAGGACCTGAACTACAACGTCATGTTCTCCCCCCGCGGCCTTCTGATGCTGGGCCAGACGGAACATGAGGTCCGCGGCTACAAGCGCACCGTCTACGCCAACAACCTGCAAGGCGTGGCGACCGAGTGGATCAGCCCGGCCAAGGTCAAGGAACTGGTGCCGATCATCAACATCGACGGGCCGCGCTATCCGGTCCTCGGCGCGCTCTACCAGGCACGCGGCGGCACCGCCCGCCACGACGCGGTGGCCTGGGGCTATGCGCGGGCCTGCTCGGGCATGGGCATGGACGTGATCCAGCAGTGCGAGGTCACGGGCGTACGGACCGAGGGCGGCAAGGTCGTCGGCGTCGACACCACCAAGGGTGCGATCGACTGCGACAAGCTCGGCATGGTCGTCGCGGGGCACGCCAGCGTTCTGGCAGAACAGGCGGGCTTCCGGCTTCCGATCGAGAGCCTCGCGCTTCAGGCCATGGTCTCCGAGCCGATCAAGCCCTGCATGGACGTGGTCGTCATGGCCAACACCGTCCACGGCTACATGTCCCAGTCCGACAAGGGCGAGATGGTGATCGGCGGCGGCACCGACGGGTTCAACAACTACACCCAGCGCGGCTCCTTCCACCATATCGAGGAAACCGTCCGCGCGCTGATCGAGACCTTCCCGATGATCTCGCGTCTCAAGCAGCTGCGGCAGTGGGGCGGCATCGTGGACATGACCGGCGACCGCTCCCCCATCCTGTCGAAGACCCCGGTCGAGGGCATCTTCGTCAACTGCGGCTGGGGCACCGGCGGGTTCAAGGCGATCCCCGGCTCCGGCTGGGCGATGGCCGAACTCATGGCGCGCGGCCAGTCGCCGCTGACCGAGGAATTCTCGATGTACCGCTTCCGCGAGGGCAAGTTCATCGACGAAAGCGTGGCGGCAGGGGTGGCGCACTGATGTCGTCCCGCCTCGTTCATTCTGGTGAAAATACTCCGGGGGTCCGGGGGCAGCGCCCCCGGCCGGCTTCCGAAAGGATCATGACATGCTGACCCTTGAATGCCCCTACTGCGGCGTAAAGGCCGAGGAAACGGAACTCCAGGCCGGTGGCGAAGCGCATCTGAAGCGCTACGGCCCGGGCGCGTCGGATGAGGAGTTCGAAGGCTACCTCTTCATGCGCAAGAACCCCAAGGGCGTGCATTTCGAACGCTGGCGGCACGCCTACGGCTGCGGCAAGTGGTTCCTGGCCGCGCGCTGCACCGCGACGCTTGAGGTCTTCGGAACCTATCCGGCGCAGTCCACGCAACCGCCCGTCGATCTCCAGGCGAAAATCAAGGCGAAACGCCCGAACTGGGAGGGTTACAAGTGAGCACCCGTCTGTCCAAGGGCGGTCGCCTGATCGACCGCTCCAAGCCCCTGAGCTTCACCTTCAACGGCCGCCGGATGCAGGGCTATGCGGGCGACACGCTCGCCTCGGCCCTTCTTGGCGCTGACCAGATGCTGGTCGGACGGTCGTTCAAGTATCACCGTCCGCGCGGCATCATCGCGTCGGGCGCCGAGGAGCCGAACGCGCTTGTCGGCCTGGGTGAGGGCGGCAAGTTCGAACCGAACCAGCGCACCACCACGACCGAGCTTTTCGACGGCGCGGTGACCGCCAGCCAGAACCACTGGCCGAGCCTCGAATTCGACGTGGGCGCGATCAACAACAAGCTGGGCCGCTTCCTGCCCGGCGGTTTCTACTACAAGACCTTCATGTACCCGCGCTTCGCCTGGAAGCATGTGTTCGAACCAATCATCCGCCAGTCCGCAGGCCTCGGCAAGGCGCCGACAGCGCGGGACGAGGACCACTATGAATACGCTTATGCCTTTGCCGACGTGGTCGTCGCGGGCGGCGGCATCGCCGGCCTGACGGCGGCGCTGGCCGCAGCGAAGGCCGGCAAGCGCGTCTGGCTGATGGAGCAGACCGCCGACTGGGGCGGCCGCGCCGTGGTCGACGCGATCGAGATCGACGGCAAGCCGGCCGAGGACTGGGTCGCCGAGACGGTGGCCGCGCTCTCTGCGATGGACAACGTCACGCTGCGCACCCGGACCATGGCCTCGGGCCTCTTCGATCATGGCTATATCATGGGCTATGAGCGCGTGGCCGACCATACACCGGGCGACGGACGTCCGCGCCACCGTCTGTGGCGCATCCGCGCGGGCCATGTCATCACCGCGACCGGCGCGATCGAACGGTCGCTGTCCTTTGCCGGCAACGACATTCCGGGCGTGATGCTGGCCTCGGCGGTGCGCGACTATGTCGTCAACTGGGCCGTCAGCCCCGGCGACCGCACGGTGATCGTGACGAACAACGACGACGCCTACCGGACCGCGTTGGCGCTTCTTGACGCAGGCCTCGTGGTGCCCACCGTCATCGACGCCCGCGCTGAAGCGAAAGGCGCCCTGCCCGAGGCCGTGCGCGCCCGTGGCGTGCGCGTCCTGGCGGGCCACGGCATCGCCAAGGTCAAGGGTGGCAAGCGCGTCACCGGCGTCTCCGTCTGCATCCAGGAAGGCGAAGGCGCCGAGATCGAGGCGATCGCTTGCGACGCTGTGGCGATGTCGGGCGGCTGGTCGCCGGTCGTGCACCTGTGGTCGCACTGTGGCGGCAAGCTCATCTGGGACGCTGACCGCGCGATGTTCCGTCCCGATCCGAACCGTCCCGCCACCGGCGACGACGGCGCGGCGATGGTCACCGCCGTCGGTTCGGCCAACGGCCACCTGACCGCGGATGAGGTCCTGACCGACGCCCACAAGGCCGCGGGTGGCGAGGGCAAGGCGCCCGCCGCTGCGATCGAGGCCGAAGCGCCGATGATGCCGGTCTGGATCATGCCGCAGGGCGCGGGCCCCGCGCTCCGCATGAAGATGTGGCTTGACCCGCAGAACGACGTGAAGGTCTCGGACGTACAGCTCGCCGCGCGCGAGGGCTATGAGAGCGTGGAGCATACCAAGCGTTACACCACGCTCGGCATGGCCACCGACCAGGGCAAGATGTCGAACATCAACGGCCTGGCGATCCTCTCGGACGCGCTGCACCGCCCAATCCCGGAAACCGGGACGACGACTTTCCGCCCGCCCTACACCCCGATCTCCATCGGCGCGATCGCGGGCGAAGCGCGTGGCGACATCTTCCAACCGCTGCGCCGCACCCCGATGCACGGCTGGCACGAGACCCACGGCGCCCATTGGGAGCCCGTCGGCCTCTGGCGCCGCCCCTACTGCTTCCTGCGGACGGGCGAGGGCGTACATGACGCGGTCAACCGTGAAATCCGCTCCGTGCGCAACGCGGTCGGGCTGCTCGACGCCTCCACGCTGGGCAAGATCATCGTGAAAGGGCCGGATGCGGGGAAATTCCTCGACATGCTCTACACCAACATGATGTCGACCCTGCCGGTGGGCAAATGCCGCTACGGCCTGATGTGTTCGGAAAACGGCTTCCTGTCGGATGACGGCGTGGTCGTGCGCCTGTCCGAGGATACCTGGTTGTGCCACACCACCACCGGGGGTGCCGACCGCATCCACGGCTGGATGGAAGACTGGCTCCAGTGCGAGTGGTGGGACTGGAAGGTCTACACCGCCAACGTGACCGAGCAATATGCCCAGGTCGCCATCGCCGGCCCGAACGCCCGCAAGCTTCTTGAGAAGCTGGGCGGGATGGACCTCTCGAAAGAGGCGATCCCGTTCATGGAATGGCGCGAGGGCACGCTGGGCGGGTTCCGCGCCCGGGTGCACCGGATCTCGTTCTCGGGCGAGTTGTCCTTCGAAGTCGCGGTCCCGGCCTCCGAAGGCCGCGCCTTCTGGGATGCCCTGCTGGCCGCCGGCGAAGAATTCGGCGTGGCACCCTACGGCACCGAGGCGATGCACATCATGCGGGCCGAGAAGGGCTTCATCATGATCGGCGATGAAACCGACGGCACGGTGATCCCGCAGGACCTGAACCTCCAGTGGGCGATCTCGAAGAAAAAGGCCGACTACCTGGGCAAGCGTGCCCAGGAACGCAGCCACATGGCGAGCCCCGACCGCTGGAAGCTCGTGGGCCTGGAGACGCTGGACGGCAGCGTGATCCCGGATGGCGCCTATGCGGTTGCCGAAGGGGTCAACGCCAACGGCCAGCGCAACATGCAGGGCCGCGTGACCTCCACCTACTATTCGCCGACGCTGAACAAGGGCATCGCGATGGGTCTGGTGAAGCACGGTCCCGACCGGATGGGCGAGGTCATCGACTTCCCCGTGGACGACGGCAAGGTGGTCAAGGCGCGGATCGTCGATCCGGTCTTCTTCGACAAGGATGGGGAGAAGCAGAATGTCTAAGGCTGTCAGCGCACTGGGCGGCGCTTCTCACAAGGGCTTCGCCGAGGTTGCGGAAGCCGGTCTGCGCGGCATGATCACCGTGCGCGGCGATCTGTCCTCGGCGGCGATGAAGAAGGCGGTCAAGGCCGCGGCTGGCACCGCCGTGCCCGCCGCGCGCCGGATAGAGATCGCGGGGGACAAGGCCACGGCCTGGATGTCGCCGGATGAACTTCTGGTCATGGTCCCCTATGAGGCCGCCCAGGACACCGTCGCGGCGCTTGAAAAGGCGCTGGCGGGCGAGCACCACCTGGTCGCCGATGTCTCGGACGCCCGTTCGGTCTTCACGATCCAGGGCGCCAAGGCGCCGGAAGTCCTGATGAAGCTCTGCCCGGTCGATTTCGGAACGCTGGCGGAAGGCGAGATCCGCCGCACCCGCGCGGCCCAGGTCGCCGCCGCCTTCTGGAAGTCCGGGGCCGAGGAGTTCACGCTCGTCTCCTTCCGTTCGGTCGCGGGCTACGTCATGGGCCTTCTGGAAGTGTCCAGCCGCGCGGGCGGCGAGATCTTCCCGGCCTGACGTCGGAAGCAATTTCAAACACGAAGCCCGGCGCGCCACAACGCGCCGGGCTTGTCATTTTTCCGGGTTCTTTTCGCGGGCGGCCTCGGCCGCGCTACGCGGCATTTTCCCGGCGGTTGTGGCGGATCGAGGAGATCAGCGCGAGCCCGATGAACCCCGCCCCCAGCAGGCCGGTGACCAGTTCATGAATGCTCCAGAGCGTCTGGGCGAACATGATCACCGAGAGAACAAGGATCGAATAGAAGGCGCCGTGCTCCAGATACCGGAACTCCGCCAGGGTCTGTTTCTCGACCAGCATGATGGTCATGGAGCGGACATACATCGCCCCGATTCCAAGCCCGATGGCGATCAGGAACAGGTTGTGGGTCAACGCGAAGGCCCCGATCACGCCGTCGAAGCTGAAGGAGGCGTCGAGCACCTCGAGATACAGAAACGCCCCCAACCCGCCGCGCGCGGCCATGCCAAGCTTGGCGCCGCGATCGAGGAACTGCCCGACCACCTCGACCGCGAGGAAGGTCAGAAGCCCGCCGACGGAGGCGAAGAGGAACGAGGCGACCTCATGCTCTGGCAGGACGGCGGCGAAAAGCAGCACGACGGACAGGACAAACCCGATCTCCAGCCCGCGGACCGAGGCGCAGCGGCGCAGCTGGCATTCGAGGGTCCGGATCCAGTCGACCTCCTTGCCCTCGTCGATGAAGTAGCGCAGCGCGACCATCATCAGGAAGGTGCCGCCAAAGGCCGCGATGGTCAGATGGGCCCCCCCGATCAGGCGCGCATATTCGTCGGGCCGCGCCACGGCCAGGTGTAGCGCCTCGAACGGGCCGATCTTGGCCGCGATCACCACGATCAACAGCGGGAAGATGATCCGCATCCCGAAGACGGCGATCAGGATCCCCCAGGTGAGGAAACGCCGCTGCCACTCCGGCGTCATGTCCTTGAGCTTGTTGGCATTGACGATCGCGTTGTCGAAGGACAGCGAGATCTCCAGCACCGCAAGCACGAGGCCGATGACGAAAAACGAGAGCGCGCCGCCCAGATTGTGGTTGTAGCTCCACCCCAGCCAGAACGCGGCGACCAGTCCCAGGGCTGTCACGATGAACGCCCAACGGAAATAGGACAGGGTCGCGCTCATGCTTCGCTCCGGCAAGGTTGGGTTCTTGCCAGATAAGCGCGCGGGCGCGTCGCGACAAGGCAAAGCGGGGCAAAGTCCCGGAATTTACCCTCGAATCCGGTGGCCCGGCGACGCTGCGGGGGGACTGCGCGTCAAATGCGGCGAAGTTGTGGGCGGGCGCCCCCGCCGCGCCACAAAGGTCCGCGTTCCGCCCAGAACCGGGCCGCAAATACCTTGAGGCGGTCAAACTGCCGCCCCGATCGGCGCCCACCTTCACTGCAACGGAATACGGAGACACAGATGGACCTCCTGGCGCAAATCACCTTCGACGATCTCGCGATCAGCTTCGTAATCTGCGTGGCCTTGCGCGAAGTGATGATCATGAGCCTTCCCGACCGTATCGCCGGGCCCGGCGGCTGGCTGATCGACACCGGCGCCAACGAGGCCTGAGCGCGCAGACCACGACCACGACGGGTGGTCATGCCGCGCGATTTGTGATTTGGCTCGGGGAACCGAGACGGCAGACAGCGCGACCTTGAATGCAGGACATTTCCATCACCCCTGAAACGGAACGCGCGTTTCGCGATGTTCTGGGCCAATTTGCGACCGGCGTGGTGGTCGTCACCGCGACGGGTCCGCGTGGCCCGGTCGGGATCACCGCCAACAGCTTCACCTCGGTATCGGTTGATCCGCCACTTGTGCTGTGGTGCGCGGCCAAGCGGTCCGAGCGCTTCGAAAGTTTCCTTCGGGCGGACCACTACGCCATCCATGTGCTTGCCGCCGACCAGCTGCCGCTCTGCCGCCGCTTCGCGCGGTCGGGCCAGGACTTCGCCGAGCTCGGAACCGAGCTAACGCCGGAGGGGCAGCCCCTATTGCCGGGATGTCTGGCGCGAATCGACTGCCTTGCGCAGGCCCGCCATGACGGCGGTGATCACGCGATCCTCGTCGGGCGCGTGCTCAGGGCGACGCTGCGCGAAGGCGACCCTTTGCTCTTCTGGCGTGGGCGTTACGGCGATTTCATCCATCACAGCTAGGCGCGCACGCGATTGCCGGGGTGCCCAATCGCCGCATCGCAACGTCACTTGCTGCAATCCGTTGCAAAACATGCAATGATATCTCGAAACCCAGCGTAACTTAACCTATATCTCCACTGCCTTCCGTAACGGAAACCGGAAGGCACAGGAGATCGGAGACAAGGGGCCATGCCCAGCACAGCACGCGAAATAGCAACCGAGCCTGCCGCGCCCACATCGGCGGAGGACATGTTGGCACGCGCGACCGAGGCGGCCGGCCTGCTCAAGGCGCTTGGGCATGAAGGTCGGCTCATGATCCTTTGCTACCTTTCCGAAGGCGAATGCTCGGTCAGCGAGCTTGAGGACCTGCTGGGGCTACGCCAGGCGGCGGTCAGCCAGCAACTCGCACGGCTTCGCGCAGAGGGCCTCGTGGGATGCCGCCGTGACGGCAAGACGATCTACTACACCATCGCGGACGAGCGCGCGGCCTGCCTCGTCAAGACGCTCTACGAGCTTTACTGCAAACCCTGACGCCGGTCGCGATCGACCGCTCCGTTCGTCCCGCCTGCCACGGCGGGACGATCCATTTTGCGCGACCGATGACGGCGGCGCACGCCGCTTGCCTCGCACTCCTTAAAATATTCAAATCTTCATATACATTGATCTTGATCAAATCGCGGGCCACCGCGCCGCATTACCCTTCGCCAATGCACCAGCTTTGGGGATGCGCCGACAGGGTTGCCGGGCGTCCGGCGTAGGGGAGTGATCAGGAAATGGCAGAAATCGTCGTACTCGGCGCCGGTCTTGGCGGCACCATCATGGCCTACGAACTGGCGGACAGGCTTGGCCAGAACCACAACATCAGCGTGGTCAACCAGGGTTCGAAATACCAGTTCGTGCCCTCGAACCCTTGGGTCGCCGTCGGCTGGCGAACCGAGGAGGCGACAAGCGTGGATCTGGTTCCGGTCTTCGCCAAGCGCGGGATCACACTCCATTCGCAAGGGGCAAGACGCCTTGATCCGGTTGCCAAGCAAATCGAACTGATGGACGGCGGAACGGTCCGCTACGACTATCTCGTAATCGCGACGGGCCCCGAGCTTGCCTTCGACGAGATCGAGGGCTTCGGGCCCGAGGGCAATACCCAATCGGTCTGCCATGTCAGCCACGCGCTTCAGGCCAAGGAGGCCTTCGACCGCCTTCTCGCCAACCCCGGCCCGGTGGTGATCGGCGCCGTCCAGGGGGCGTCCTGCTTCGGCCCGGCCTACGAATTCACCTTCATCCTCGACAAGGCGCTGCGCGACGCCAAGGTGCGTGACAGGGTGCCGATGACCTTTGTCACCTCGGAACCCTATATCGGCCACCTTGGCCTGGACGGCGTCGGTGACACCAAGGGGCTGCTGGAAAGCGAACTCCGGCAGCATCACATCAAGTGGATCTGCAACGCCAAGCTTGACCGGGCCGAAGCCGACAAGCTTCATGTCACGGAACTGGCCGAGGACGGGTCGGTCAAGAAGACCCATGAGATCCCGCAAAGCTTCACAATGATGCTGCCCGCCTTCCGCGGGGTCGAGGCGGTCCGGGGGATCGAGGGGCTGACCAACCCGCGCGGCTTCATCCTTGTCGACAAGCACCAGCGCAACCCGACCTTCCCCGAGGTCTTCTCGGTCGGGGTCTGCGTCGCGATCCCGCCGATGGGGCCGACGCCGGTTCCGGTCGGCGTTCCCAAGACCGGCTTCATGATCGAAAGCATGGTCACCGCGACGACCCACAACATCGCCCGCCTGATCGAGGGTCAGGAGCCCAACGCCGAGGGCACCTGGAACGCGGTCTGCCTGGCCGATTTCGGCGATGGCGGCGTGGCCTTCGTCGCGCAGCCGCAGATCCCGCCCCGCAACGTCAACTGGTCGTCGTCGGGCAAGTGGGTTCATGCCGCCAAGATCGGGTTCGAGAAGTACTTCCTCCACAAGGTCCGCACCGGCAAGGCTGAGAGCTTCTACGAAAAGCTGGCGCTGCATGTGCTCGGCATCCAGAAGCTCAAGGAAATCAGCGTCGATCCTGAGTAAGACCCCTGCCCCGCCCGATGCAAAAATCGTCGGGCGGGGATCATATCGGGGCTTGAATTTCCCGATATATATTCGCATTTACGAATATATAGAATCGTTCTCAATGGAGCTTCCCATGACCATCGACCGCGTGATGTTTGCCTTTGCTGGCACCATGATCCTTCTGTCTCTGGCGTTGACCCTTTGGGTGTCGCCCTATTTCATGTGGCTGACCGCTTTTGTCGGCGCCAACATGCTTCAGGCGGCCTTCACGGGCTTCTGTCCTGCGGCCGCGATCCTGCGTAAGATTGGCGTCAAACCCGGCTGTGCCTTCTGATCCCGGAAAGGACCGATCCCCGTGCGTGCGCTCCTGCTTGCCTCGACCCTTCTTGCCCTGCCCGCCTACGCGGAAACCGTGACCGTTGAGCCGCAGACCGTGACGGAGTGGAAACCCGTCTACGGCCGCGTCGAAGCGAAGGAAACCGTGCCCGCCCGCGCCCGCATTGGCGGCACGGTGATCGAACTGACGGTATCGGAGGGCGATCTGGTCGAGGCAGGCCAGGAGATCGCGCGCGTGCATGACGACAAGATCTCGTTCCAGATCGCGGCGCTCGACGCGCAGATCGCGGCCCTTCAGGCCCAGCTCGACACCGCGGAGGCGGAACTGAAACGGGGCGAGGCGCTGCTGGAGCGCGGTGTCACCACCGCCCAGCGGCTTGACCAGTTGCGCACCTCGGTCGATGTGACGCGGGGCCAGATCTCGGCCACCGAGGCCCAGCGCGCGGTCGTCGAACAGCAGGCGGCCGAGGGTCAGGTCCTGGCCCCCGCCGCCGGCCGCATCCTGACCGTCCCGGTGACGAAAGGCGCCGTGATCCTGCCGGGCGAGCCGATCGCCACCGTGGGCGGCGGCGGCTTCTTCCTGCGCCTTGCGGTGCCCGAACGTCACGCGGGCACCCTGACAGAGGGCGCGGAACTTCGCGTCACCACCGACGCGGGCGAAGCGCGGGGCCGCATCGCCAAGCTATATCCCCAGATCGAAGGCGGGCGCGTCATCGCCGATGTCGATATGGAAGGGCTGGACACCGCCTATGTCGGCCTGCGCCTTCTGGTCACGCTTCCGGTCGGCAGCCGCGCGGCGCTTCTGGTGCCCGCGGGGGCGGTCGAAACCCGTAGCGGCATCGACTTCGTGGCGCTGGAGGGTGGCGCGGAACGCGCCGTCGTTGTGGGCGAGCACATCCAATCCGCCGAGGGCGACCTCATCGAGATTCTTACCGGTCTGGAGGCCGGCGACAAGGTGGTTGCGCCGTGAACGCCCAACCCGCGAAAGCCGGCCTTGCCGGGGCGCTGACCCGCGCCTTCATCACCTCACCGCTCACGCCGCTGTTCCTGGTGGCGGCCTTCGTCTTCGGGCTCGTCGCACTGGTGTCCCTGCCGCGCGAGGAAGAGCCCCAGATCTCGGTTCCGATGGTCGATATCCTGCTGCGGGCCGACGGGCTGCGGGCCGAAGATGCCGTGAAGCTGATCACCGAACCGCTTGAGACCATCGTCAAGGGCATCAACGAGGTCGAACACGTCTATTCCCAGACCCGCGACGACCAGGTCATGGTCACCGCGCGGTTCCTGGTCGGCACCTCGTCTGACGCGGCGATCCTGCGGGTCCACGAAAAGCTGCGCGCCAACATGGATCGCATCCCCGTCGGCGTCCCCGAACCCCTGATCGTCGCGCGCGGCATTGACGACGTGGCAATCCTGTCGCTGACGCTGACGCCCAAACCCGAGGCCGCGGCCCGGATGACCGCGAACGACCTGACGCGGATCGCCCGGGAACTGCGCGCCGAGGTCGCCAAGATCGACGATGTCGGCCTGACCTATATCGTCGGCGAAACGACCGAGCGCATCCGCGTCGCGCCCGATCCTGAGCGGCTGGCGCTTTATGGCATGACGCTGCAACAGCTGGCCGGCAAGGTCCAGGGCGCCAATGCGGCCTTTCCCGCAGGCCAGATCCGCGACGGCGGCAAGCAGATCGAACTCGCGGTGGGCGAGACCCTGCGCTCGCCCGAGGATATCGGCAACCTGCTGCTGACCACGCGCGACGGGCGGCCGGTCTATGTCCGCGATGTGGCAGACGTCAGCTTCACCGCCGGCGCCGAGGAACTGATGGTATCCTCCGTCACGCGCGGGGGCGAGGGCACGCTGCGCGTCCCGGCCGTGACGCTGGCCGTGGCCAAGCGCGCGGGCGCCAACGCGGTGGTGGTGGCCGAACGCATCCTGCACCGCGTCCACACGCTTGAGGGAAGCCTGATCCCCGAGGACGTGGCCATCGAGATCACCCGTGACTACGGTGAAAGCGCCAACGAAAAGGCCAACGAACTTCTCTACCACCTGGGTCTTGCCACGGTGTCGATCATCGCGCTGGTCTGGGTCGCCATCGGTCGGCGGGAGGCCTTCGTCGTCGCTATCGTCATCCCGGTCACGATCCTGCTGACGCTCTTTGCCTCCTGGATCATGGGCTACACGCTGAACCGGGTGTCGCTCTTCGCGCTGATCTTCTCCATCGGTATCCTCGTCGATGACGCGATCGTGGTGATCGAGAACATCGCCCGCCATTGGGGCATGGCCGATGGCCGGTCGCGCCGCGACGGCGCCATCGACGCCGTGGCCGAGGTCGGCAACCCCACCATCGTCGCCACGCTGACCGTGGTCGCGGCGCTGCTGCCGATGCTTTTCGTGTCGGGCCTGATGGGCCCCTACATGAGCCCCATCCCCGCCAACGCCTCCGCCGCGATGATCTTTTCGTTCTTCGTCGCGGTGATGGTCACGCCCTGGCTGATGCTGAAGGTCGCGGGCCGCGCGGACATGTCGGCCCATGGGCACGACCACGGGGGCCATCCGGGCGGTGCGCTTGGCCGGGCTTACGGGGCGGTCGCGCGGCCGATCCTGGCCTCCAAGGCGCGCAGCTGGGCGTTTCTTGGCGTCGTTCTGGTGCTGACCTTCGGCTCGCTCACGCTGTTTTACACCAAGCATGTGACGGTCAAGCTCTTGCCCTTCGACAACAAGTCGGAACTGTCGGTCACCATCGACCTGCCTGAGGGCACCTCGGTCGAGGAAACCGACCGGATCGCGCAAGGGGCGGCGGAAATCGCGCTGACCCTGCCGGAGGTGATCTCGGCCCAACCCCACGCTGGGACCGCCGCACCCTTCAACTTCAACGGTCTCGTGCGCCACACCTACCTGCGCTCCATGCCGGAAATGGGTGAAGTCGCGGTGAATCTGTCGCCCAAGGGCGAGCGCGACCGGACCAGCCACGAGATCGCGCTGGAGCTTCGGGCAAAACTGGCCGATCTCGATGTGCCGCAGGGCGGCAGCCTGAAGGTCGTCGAACCGCCCCCGGGGCCGCCCGTGCTCGCAACACTTTTGGCGGAGATCTACGGCCCGGACGCGGAAACCCGCCGCGCCGTGGCCGCACGGGTCGAAGCCGCCTTCCGCTCGGTGCCCTTCGTGGTCGATGTCGACAACTCCTACGGCGATCCCGCGCGACGGGTCCGGCTGACGGTATCGACCGACGCGGCAGAGTTCTTCCAGGTGCAGGAGGCCGACGTGCTCGACACGCTGGCAATCCTGAATGGCGGGCGGACAGTCGGTTATTCGCATCGCGGCGATGGCCGCCAGCCGATTCCGATCGTGATGGAACGGGACAAGTCCGACCGCGTGTTGGATGAACGCTTCCTGACCACGCCGATCCCCGCGAACGTCCTTCCGGGCGCGCGCGGCGTGGTGGAGCTTGGCGATGTCGTCACCACGGCGGAGGAGCGCGCCTCCTACCCCGTCTTCCGCCACAACGGCCGAGCGGCCGAGATGGTGACGGCGGAGCTGGCCGGCGCCTTCGAGGCCCCCCTTTACGGAATGCTCGCCGTGTCGGAGGCGCTGGACGCGCAGGTCTGGACCGATCTGCCGAAGCCGCAGATCGCCCTGCACGGCCAGCCCGAGGATGAAAGCCAGCCTACCCTCCTCTGGGACGGTGAGTGGGAGGTGACCTGGGTCACCTTCCGCGACATGGGCGCGGCCTTCGGCGTGGCGCTTCTGGGCATCTACATCCTGGTGGTGGCGCAGTTCGGGTCGTTCAAGGTGCCGCTGGTCATCCTGACGCCGGTGCCCTTGACCTTTATCGGCATCCTCGGCGGGCACTGGGCCTTCGGCGCGCCATTCTCTGCGACTTCGATGATCGGCTTCATCGCGCTGGCAGGGATCATCGTGCGCAACTCCATCCTGCTGGTGGACTTCATCCGCCACGCCCGCACGCCCGACCGCCCGCTGACCGAAGTGCTGATCGAGGCCGGGGCGATCCGCTTCAAGCCGATCCTCCTGACCGCGCTCGCCGCCATGATCGGCGCGGCGGTGATCCTGACCGACCCGATCTTCCAGGGACTCGCGATCTCGCTCCTCTTCGGGCTCGCGTCCTCCACGGCGCTGACGGTGCTGGTGATCCCGGCGCTCTACCGGGTGCTTCGGACCTGACCGGCCACGCGGAGGGGACGATCCCCGCCGTATCCGGAAATTCAATGAGGGGGCGAGATCAATCGCCCCCTTTTTGTGCCTTGGTTCATGACAATGCCAAGCGCGGGCGCCATGATAGGCTCAACTGTGCAGTAACCATCGGTTGGAGTTTGTCATGGCAGGCGCCGTCTACCCGCTTGATCCCGAAACGCTCGTCGCCTCGTCCGAGGCTGCTAAGGAAGCCGCGAAACCTTTCGCGGCGGCCTACCAGGGCGCGAAGCCCTACAACCACGGCGCTTTCGAGAACTTCCTGCCGCCCGAGATCCTCGAACGGGTGCGAGAAGAGTTGAAATCCCTGCCCGAGGCCGAAGAAAGCTTTGACCGCGCGCAGGAGAAGCTGAAGTTCAGCTATCTACCCGAACGGCTGCCCCCCTACACGCGCGCGCTCTTCCACGCGCTGAACTCCCGCGCGTTCATCCTGTTCCTGGAGGAGCTGACCGGCATCACGGGCCTGATCCCCGACCCCTACTACATGGGCGGCGGCATCCACGTCGTCCGCAACGGTGGGCACCTCGACATTCATGCCGACTTCAACCACCACGGCAAGATGAACCTGGAGCGGCGGCTCAACGTGCTCATCTACCTCAACAAGGACTGGAAGGAGGAAT
Source organism: Albidovulum sediminicola (assembly GCF_025751575.1). Classification (GTDB taxonomy): domain Bacteria; phylum Pseudomonadota; class Alphaproteobacteria; order Rhodobacterales; family Rhodobacteraceae; genus Albidovulum; species Albidovulum sediminicola. The sequence continues at coordinate 37,163 of NZ_JAOWLA010000020.1, forward strand.
GGGGCGGGTCGTTCGAGATCTGGGACAACGAGATGCAGAACAAGATCCGCAGCTTTGTTCCGCTTTTCAACCGCATGGTGTGCTTCTCGACGGCGTCGGACACCTGGCACGGCAACCCGGAACCGGTGAACTCGCCAAATGGCGAGCCGCGCATGTCGATCGCGCTTTACTACTACACCGCCACCTGGGGGCCGCATCGCAAGGGGCACACGACGCTCTTCCGCCCGCGTCCGGGGACACATGACAAGGCTGACCGCTCCGTGGCCAGCATGCAGTTCTGGCAAGACATCCTGCCGCCCGCGCTATTCCGGCGGATCGTCTGGAAGATCTGGGGCTGACCCCGCCCAAGGGGGCGGAGCCAGAACGGCAAACGCGCGCCGGGGCCCGGCGCGCTTTATGGCTCAGACTTCGACCATCTCCGCCTCGGGCGCGTTCTTCTTGACCGACTCGATGCCGTTCTCGCGCGAGCCTTCGCTTTCGTAGCTTTCGCTTGTGCCGATCACCTGGCCATTCGTGGCCTTGAGGTTGAACATATGCTTTCCGGCCTTGGTTTCCTTGCGCTCGTACCGCGCATCCACGGGGCCGTTCCGCCGGACCGAGTCGATACCGTTCCGGGCGCTGGCCTTGGTCTTGTACCCTTCGCTGGCCAGGATCACCTGGCCGTTGCCCGCCTTCAGGCGGAACCGGAACTCTCCGCCCTTGTCCCGGTAAAGCTCGAACTTGCCTGCCATCGCAGTTCCTCCCTGGTAACTCCGTTCACCTGCTTCCCCCGTCCGGCATCCCCGGTCCAGGTTTCCACAGACGCAACACTGCGTCACTCGGCGGAACTTGGCAACCCGGATGGCCGCCCGCGCCCGTGCTTTCGGCATGGGTGGGCGAAACGTCGCGCCGCCACCCGGTACTCAGGCGAGGTTCAGCAGCATGACCAATGCGTTCAGTGCCAAGTAAGCCACGGCAACGACGACGAGCGACCAGTTGTCGAGGCTGACGGACGCCTCGTCGCGCCCCGCGTAACGCAGCCTGAGCGACCAGATGGAGATGAACACGGTCAGGAAGATCGCGCCAACCGCGATCAGGTTGATCTGTTCGGCGAGCGTGATGTTCGTGGTCTCCGGCAGGCTGTCCGAAATGACGAAGGCGTTGGCGGAGGCGGCGAAGATCGAGCCGACCCCCATGCCGAAGCGCGCATCGAGGTCATCCGACTTGACCTTGAAGGCCAGCAGGCCAAGGACCACCGACAGAAGCGAGATCCAGAACAGCTTGAACAGCGGCGCCACGCTCGTCCGTTCAAGCGAGATGGGAACCGAGAAGCGGGAATATTTCGCCTCGGTCTCACCGGAGCTCTGGTAGCCGTAATTGGTCGGATAGGCGTGAATGTCCGTCGCCGGACGGCCCAGCACGACCTGCCAGCCCGCGACATCCACTTTCGGGTCAAGTTCGGTGCCAGCGTCTGGCATGTAGATAAGGTGCGACGCCTCAAGCTCGGCATCCTCGATCTCGATCGACAGCAGGTGATCGTCCAGCGGGAACTTTCGCACATCGAAATCGTGGTAGATCGTGCCCTGCACCCGCACGGCGGCGTAATTGTATCCGTTGTCGTTCAGCACGTCGGTATCGGAGCGGTTCGAAATCACCCCGTTGGCCAGTTCGAAGGTCTGATCGGGGCGCACGCCCGCCCCCTGCCAGCGGAACCAGATCCAGAAATCCGCGTCGAAACTGCCGTCGCGCGGCGACACGTTGGTCAGGCGCAGGACATAGATCCCGGTCTGGACCTCAGTGAGCGTGTCACCAAGCGTCGCGGCCCCATCGACTAGGCTCGACGCCCCGTCCGATTGCGCGCCGCCGGTTGACGGCAGGCCAAGTGCTGCGACCCAGACCAACAGACAAGCGAGCAGACGCCTGAACCACATGAAACTCCCCCCGACCGCTCTCATGGCGATGCTTATCGAGGTGCAAGTAAACCGAGCGTCAATGCATTTTCAAGCGCGATGACGGGCGCCGGATGGCGCCCGGGGCGGTCATCAGTCCTGTCAGCTTGCGTAGCTGCTGCCCTCGGCGTCCAGAATGGCCTTGATCTCTCGCAGATGCGCCTCGGCCTGGCCGGGATAATCCTCAAGTTCCTGCGCGGTCTTCTCGGCGACCTCATGGCTGAGGACACGCAGCGGCCGCCCGGTCTGAAGCGCGCGGATATAGGTCTCTGCCGCGCGTTCGAAATAATAGAGCCGGTTGAAGGCGTCCGCCGGATCGCTGCCGATCACCAGAACGCCGTGGTTGCCCATGATCATCACCTTGATCTTCGGGTCCGACAGCATGGAGGCGCAGCGCATCCCCTCCGACTCGAACGCCAGCCCGCCGAAGTTCGCATCGACGACGTAACGGCCGTAGAAGGTCGCGGTGTTCTGGTCGATCGGGGGCAGCGTGCTGTCGGCAAGGCTCGCCAGGACCGTCGCATGGATCGAGTGCACATGCATGACGCAGCGTGCATGCGGGCAGAGCCGATGAACGGAGCCGTGCAGCCCCCAGGCCGTCGGGTCCGGCGCGTTGGGGCCCGACAGGGTGGTCGGATCGTTGGCGTCGAGCAGAAGCAGGTTCGAGGCCGTGATGCGTGAAAAATGCATTTGGTTGGCATTCATCAGGAACTGCGTTCCATCGTCATTCACGGCAAGGCTGAAGTGGTTGGCGACGCCCTCGTGCATGTTCAGACGCTCGGTCCAGCGGAAGGTGGCGGCCAGGTCCACGCGTTCCTGCCAATGCCCGATGTTGGTCTTGAGTTTCGTCACGCTCATGCCGGCCTCCCCGTTGGTTGGCCTCAGTCTGGGACAAGCGCCCGCCGAAGGCCATGCGGAAACCGACAGGAAAGGTCGCTTCAAGGCAGAATGGAAAGCCAGAACCAAACGGTGAGAAGCGCAAGCCCGGTGCCGATCAGGACCGAGGATGCCGCCACCCGGCGCGCCGCGCCATACATGGAGGAGAAGAGGAAAGCATTGATCCCCGGCGCGGCGGAGGCGGTGACGACGGCGGAGCGCAACTGATCCACGCTCAGGTCAAAGACGAAATGCCCGAGCCCCCAGGCGATGGCCGGATGCACGATCAGCGACAGGAAACTCACCATCAGGATCGTCGGAACGTCACCCTCGGGCCGATAGCGAACAAGGACCCCGCCGAGGCCGAAAAGCGCGGCCGGCAGCGCGGCGCGCGCCATCATCCCGGCGGCCGCCATCACCGGTTCGGGCATCGGGATGCGGGCAAGGTTGACGATCAGCCCCAGCGAGATCCCGATCACCAGCGGATTGCGTAAGAGCGAGCCGCCGATCTGGCGCGCCACGCGGCGCGCCGGAAGGCCGCTGCCGTGGCTGCGCGCGAACTCCATCGCCGTCACCCCCAGCGCGTAGAGCGTCGGCGCATGGACCGAGATGATCGCGAAATTGCCCGCCAGCGCCTCCGTGCCATAGGCGCGCTCCATGATCGGAAGGCCAAGAAGCAGCGTGTTGGAGAAAAGGCAAACGAACCCGATCGCGACGGCATCGACCGGATCGCGGCCAAAGAGCCTGCGGGCGCCGGCATAGCCCAATACGAAGCTGACGATGGCGCCGGTGTAGAACGAGGCCAGCAGGCCCAGGTCGAACTCCGCCCCCAGGTCGAGGCGCGCGATGGACTGAAAAAGCAGGCAGGGCACCGCGAAAGTCTGGGCGAAGGTCATCACACCATCGACCGCGCCATCCCGGATCCAGCGGCGCCAGTTGGCGAGGTAACCGAACCCGATCAGGAGGAAGACCGGCAGGATGACCTCGAACAGGGCCTGCAAGGATCAGACCTCGTACTCGACGGTCATTCCGTCATAGGCCACATCGACATGGCCGGGGGTTTCGGCCGCAAGGGTGGCATAGTCCAGGTCGATGTGCATGTTGGTCAAGATCGCACGGCGTGGCGCGGCGCGGGCGATCCAGTCCAGCGCCTTGTCGAGGTGAATATGCGTCGGGTGGGGCTTGCGCCGAAGCGCGTCCAGCACCCAGCAGTCAAGCCCCTGAAGCGCACCCCAGGCATCCTCGTCCATGTCGGAAACATCGGGCAGGTAGGCCAGCCCGGCGATGCGAAAGCCCAACGCATCCATCGCCCCGTGTTCGACCCGGAAGGGCGTCAGCGCGATGGGCCCGCCCGCACCTTCGATGGCAAAGGACCCACGAATGGTGTGCATGTCGCAGATCGGCGGGTAGGACGACCCCTCGGGCTGGACGAAGGCATAGCCGAAGCGCGAGATCAGCGCGTCCTGCGTGGGGGCGTCGGCCCAGACCGCCATGCGGCGGCGGGTGTTGAACACGATCTGGCGGATGTCGTCGATGCCGTGGACATGGTCGGCGTGGGCGTGGGTGTAAACCACGGCGTCCAGTTCGCCGATCCCGGTCGCCAGAAGCTGTTCGCGCATGTCGGGCGAGGTGTCGATCAGCACCCGCGTGATCCCGCCTTCTTCGATCCGCTCGACCAGCATGGAACAGCGGCTGCGGCGGTTCCGGGGGTTCGTCGGGTCGCAGTCGCCCCAGAGCCCGCCCAGACGCGGCACGCCGCCGGAGGAGCCGCAGCCCAGGATCGTGAAGCGAAGCAGCGCCATCTCAGGCGGCCCCGGCAAGCGAGCCGCCCCGGGCGGCCTTGGCGAAGAGCCGTTCGAAATTCCGTTCCGTCTGCGCCGCGAAGTCGGCGAGGCTGAGCCCGAAGACCTCGGCCCCGACCTTGGCGGTATGGGCGGTGTAGGCCGGCTCGTTGCGCTTGCCCCGGTGTGGGGGCGGCGCGAGGTAGGGCGCGTCGGTCTCCAAAAGGATGCGATCCACGGGCGCGGCCGCGAAGATGTCGCGCAGCTCCTGGCTTTTCGGGAAGGCCGCGATCCCGGACATCGACAGGTAGAAGCCAAGATCCAGCGCGGCGCGCGCGAGTCCCGCCCCCGAGGAAAAGCAATGCATGACGCAGGAATAGGCGCCGGCGCGGTGCTCCTCGTCCAGGATGCGGGCCATGTCCTCGTCCGCATCGCGGGCATGGATGATCAGCGGCAGGCCGGTTTCGCGCGCCGCCGCGATGTGAATGCGCAGCGAGGTCTTCTGCACCTCGGCGCTTTCGGCGGTGTAGTGGTAGTCGAGCCCGGTTTCCCCGATGCCCACGAACTTCGGATGCCGCGCCAGCGCCACCAGGTCCTCGACCGTCGCCAGCGGCTCTTCGGCGGCGCTCATCGGGTGGGTTCCGGCGGCGTAGAACACGCCCTCATGCGCCTCGGCGATCGCGCGCACCCTCGGCTCGTTCCTGAGACGGGTGCAGATCGTCACCATCCGGTGCACACCCGCCGCGCGCGCCCGCTCGACGATCTCGGCCTGCTGCCCCTCGAAATCGGGGAAGTCGAGGTGACAGTGGCTGTCGGTGATCCTGGGGGGCGTGGAAAGGGTCATGGCTGCCTCATCGCGCGGCAAGCCTGCCTGCCGTCTCGTCGATCTTGAGGATCATATCGAGGAGAAGCGCGCCGGGGTCAAGGTTCACCGCCCGCCCGTGACGTGCCCGCGCGCCAAGGCTTTGGTGCAGCTCCGCCCAGGCGCGGCCCGCAAGCGGGGCCGGCGACAGGCGCGCCAGAAGCGCTGCTTCACCTGCTGCTGCCTCAGGGATCGGGGCGCCAGCGACGCCCGCGCGCGCGAGCCGTGACAGGAACAGGTCCATGAGGGTCAGCAAAAGGTCGAACCGCGCCTCGGCCGCGCGTCCACCGGCGCTGTCGGCGAGCCGCGCGGCCGCCAGCCGATCAAGCTGCGGCACCCCCTGAAACAGCGCGACGATCTGCGCATAGGCCTCGATCCCGTCGAGGTTCACAAGACGCACCGCCTCGCCCACCGAACCGCCCGACAGGGCCGCCAGCGCATCGGCGGCCTCGGTCTCGGAGCCTGCGGCAGTCAGCGCCTCGGCCAGGTCGGCGGGCGCGAGGGGGACAAGCCGCAACTCCCGGCAGCGCGAGCGGATCGTCGGCAAGAGGCCGGAGGGCTGATGCGCCACCAGCAGGATCGTCACCCCCGCAGGCGGCTCCTCCAGCAGCTTCAGAAGCGCGTTGGCCGCGCTGGTGTTCATCTCGTCGGCGGCGTCCACGATGACCACGCGCCGCCCGCCATCGGCGGAGGAAAGCGACAGAAAGCCCTTGAGCCGCCGCACCTCGTCCACGGTAATGACGGTCTTCAGCCGCTTCTTTTCTTCATCCCAAGCGCGGCGCAGGGCGAAAAGCCGCCCCTCCGATCCCGCCAGAAGGCGCCGCGCCACGGGGTGGTCCGGCGCGATGTCGAGCGTCTCCGGCGCGACCGGCGCATCGCCGAAAAGGCCGCCCCCGGTATCCTCCGGCGTCGCCAGCAGGAAGCGCGCGATACGCCAGGCCAAAGTGGCCTTGCCGACGCCCCGCGGCCCGGTCAGAAGCCAGCCGTGATGCAGGCGCCCGCTGTTGAAGACATCGAGGAATGCACGTTCCGCCGCGCCCTGCCCTATCAGTCGCGCGGTTTCGCGCGGATGCGGCGCGCCCTCGACGCGGTCCGGTTCGGGAAGCCCCTCGTCGCTCATGCCCGTGCCGTCCAGGCCAGCGACTTGCGCGCGATCGCCGCGACGTCGGCCGCTACGGCCTCCTGCGCGCGGTCGCCGTCGATCAGCTGGCAGCGGCCGGGAAATTCCCGCGCCAGCGCCAGGAAGCCGTCGCGCATGCGGGCCTGCAAACCCTCGCCAAAGTCCTCGAACCGCTCCTCATGCCCGTTACGGGCCTTGGCGCGGGCGAGCCCCTTGGCCGGGTCCATGTCGATGATGAAAGTCAGGTCGGGCTCGCGCGCGATCATGAGCGCGTGCAGCTGGTCCACGATCCCGCGCAGGTCACCGCGCGACAGACCCTGATACATCCGCGTCGAATCCGCGAAACGGTCGGTGATCACGATCTTGCCCGCGGCAAGCGCCGGCAGGATCGTGCGCTCCATGTGATCGCGCCGCGCGGCGGTGAACAGAAGGATCTCCGTCTCCGCCGACCAGCGGTCGGGATCGCCCTCAAGCACCAGGCGGCGGATTTCCTCGGCTCCCGGGCTTCCGCCGGGCTCACGCGTCAGGACAACATCGCGCCCCTCCGCCCGCAGCGCATCGGCCAAGAGCCGCGCCTGCGTGGATTTTCCCGAACCGTCAATACCCTCGAAGCTGATGAACATCGGTCCGGTCAGTCGGCGAATTCAGCCATGGCGCGGGCCGCGAGGATCTCGAACGCGGTTCTGAGCCGCGTCGAGAACCCGCCTTTCGGAACCGCTTCCTCCGCGACAAGCGGCACCGACACCGGTGCGCGCCCCGGAATCTCGATCGTCATGTCGGCAAGCTTCTGGCCCGCCGCGACCGGCGCCTCGACCGGCCCGGTATAGGCGACTTCGGCCTTCAGCGTGTCCTGGGCGAGCGAGGGAAGCAGCAGCGTCAGGTCCTCGCCCACGACCAGCCCGACCTGCGACTTCGCCCCAAGCCAGACCGGCGCGTCCGCGATCCGCGCACCCTGCTTGGCGACGGTCTTCTGGATGAACTCGCGAAAGGCCCAGGACACGATACGCTCCGCCTCCTCGGCGCGCTGGCGCTCGTCGGCAAGGCCCGAGACCGCGAAGACGATGCGGCGCCCGTTCTGGACCGCCGATCCGACGAGGCCATAGCCCGCCTCCTCGGTATGGCCGGTCTTGAGCCCGTCCGCGCCGATCCCAAGCTTCAGAAGCGGGTTGCGGTTGTGGCGGTTGTCCGGCGCGCGGTTGTCGAAAGGAAACTCCTGAATCGCGAAGTAGCCGTAGTATTCCGGGAATTCGGTGATCAGCCGCACGGCCAGCCGGCCCAGGTCATGCATGCTCATCCGCTGGTTCGGGTGCGGCCACCCCGAGGAGTTGGCGAAGGTCGAATGCTCCATGCCCAGCGCCTTCGCGCGTTCGTTCATCTTGCGGGCAAAGTCCTCCTCGGTTCCCGCGAGCCCCTCGGCAACGACCACGCAGGCGTCGTTGCCCGACAGAACCACGATTCCCTTGATCAGGTCCTCGACCGACGGCCGGTCGGTCTCGTTGAGGAACATGGTCGACCCGCCCATGTTCTTGGCGCGCGTCGAAACCGCGAAACGGTCCTCGAGCGAAACGCGCCCGTCGCGCAGCGCCTCGAAAAGCATGTTGATGGTCATCAGCTTCGACATCGAGGCCGGCGGCACGGGTTCATCGCCGTTCCTGTCCAGTAGCACCGTATCGGTCGTGATGTCATAGACCCAGGCGTTGCGCGCGCGTGTCTCGAAGGCATCACCCGGGCCGCCGACAAGGATGCTGGCCAGCGCGATGACGATCAGGAGCAGGCTGCGAAGGGGTATCATCTCGGGTCCTTTCAAGTTCAGCCGCCAACCGCGAAGGCATCGGGATATCCGGCGGCCTTCACGCGCTCCAGAAGCGCGTCGCGTTCCGCTGCACTCAGCGCCGGGCCGACGATGACCCGCCAGGTTGGGGTGGCCTCCTCGCCAGCCTTGCGGACCACGGCCGACAGCCCGGTCTTGGACAAGTCCAGCGCAGCGCGCTTGGCGTTATCCTCGCTGCTGAAGGTGCCGATCTGCACATAGGGCTTCGCGAGCACGCCGGAAAGAGGAGCGCTATCCTGAGCAGGGGCCTCGGCTTTGGGCGCCTCGTCGGCAGGCGCCGCAGCGGGCGCAGGCGCCGCGTCGGCCTTCGGGGCCTCGGGCTTCTGCTCCGCCGCCTTCGGGGCAACGACCGCAGCGTCCATCTTGGCGGGCTTTGCGGGCTTCTTCGCCTTTTCCTCGGAGGCGGCGGGCACGGGCTCCGCGGCCTTGGTCTTGGCTTTGGAAGGCCGCGCCACAGGTTTCGAACCGGCCTCGGCCTTGGCGATCGCGGCGGCAGCCGTCGCGGCAACCGGGTCGATCGCCTTGGTCTCGATGTCAGACGCTGGCGCCGCCTCGGGCTTGGGCTCTTCGGCGACCTCGACCTTGCGCAGCGCGACGATGCTGATCTTGACCGGCTGGCCCGCCAGCGCGCCCAGCGCCACCGCGGCGTCCGAGGACATCTGGATCGACGGGCCGGGAAATTCCCGTTCGCGGCGGTAAAGCGCGCCCTGAACCGACTTGCCGTTCTCCGTGTTGCGGATGATCACCTTCTCGGGCGTCGTGGCGGTGGTATGCGCCACCCAGGTGCCGCCAAGCGAGGGGCGTCCATCCCAAAGCGCCATGTCGGTCAGGCTGAAGGCCTCCGGCGCCTCGCGCTCCTCTTCCCTGACCTTCCTGCTGGCGGGCGGCTGGACCGTGACGGTGGCGTCATCGGACCCGCCGCCAAAGGGCGACGTGCCGCCAACGCAGCCCGATAGCAACACCGCCAACCCCGTCAGGGCGCCCGCAATCCGTACAAACTTCGGCATCCTTGCCCCCATGTCGCGGCCACCTTGCCGGTCCGCCGCCTGCCCGAATTCCCCTCGGCGCGGAGCCTTGCCGTTTCGGCCTTGGTCCGCCCGTTATTCCTTGCCTCGCGCGGCATACTAGCCGCACGGCAGGTGCAAGGAAAGACTGCCGCCAAACGCGGGCGGAAATCGGCCTTTAAGAATCGCCCCGCGCGCACTAAGCCCGTTCAGGACGAGGCAGGCAGGCGCAGACGGAGGCCATCCGGCGGCGCCAAGTCCCGGCCCGTAAACCCGGAAGTGTGGCCGAGTGGTTTAAGGCACTGGTCTTGAAAACCAGCGAACCGAAAGGTTCCGTGGGTTCGAATCCCACCGCTTCCGCCAATAGTTTCAATGAGTTAGCGTCGTTCAGTTCCGCACGTCAAACCCTTCTACAAGTGCGCAACAAACTAGCGTTTTGGGGTTGCGGCAATCGGTCCGTGCGGATTGCATGTAGCAGATTTGTAGCCACAGTGCGCTAGCTGTTCAGTCCCGGCATCCGGTGGATCGGATCGAGGATGAGTCGATCGGGTTCCGAACCACCAGATGTCGGGAATGAATACGGGCCATACTCCCTCGGCGCAGCGCACCACCGCAAACCATTGCAATCGATGAAGATTATTCCGCTCAACACCCGCGCTTTGTAGGACTGTACGGTTAAGCGAGACATCTTCGGCAATCTCCGTTTCGGAGAGGGCGGATGTATTTCATGACCAGCGACCAGCGTGAGATCCGCCGCAAGCTGCGCATTCTTGCGTATGCGGAAGCGACCGGGAATGTCGGCAAGACATGCCGGTACTTTGGGATCGGCCGCGCCAGTTTCTATCGGTGGCGTCAGGTCTATCAGGCTCAGGGAGCAGCCGGACTGCCCGACAAGCGGTCAGTGCCACACATTCATCCCAACAAAACCCCGCCGGCGGTCGCCGAGAAGGTCCTGCACCTTCGGCGCAAGTACCACTTGGGGTCGATCCGCATCGTCTGGTACCTGGAGCGCTATCACGGCATAAATATGTCCGATGCCGGGGTCTACTGAATCCTCAAACGCAATGGGCTGAACCGGCTTCCCAGTGGCACCCGGGTCCGCAAGGTCCACACCAAACGCTACAACAAGCAGGTTCCAGGGCATCACATCCAGATGGACGTCACGTTCCTGACTTTCATCGGGAAAGGCGGCGAGAAGATCAGGCGGTTCCAATTCACGGCAATCGACGATGCCACCCGCATTCGCGCCCTCAAGATCTATGAACGCCACACCGAGGCGAATGCCATAGACTTCGTCGACCATGTGATCGGAACCTTCCCGTTCCGCATCCGCGAGATCCGGACCGATAACGGCCGTGAGTTCCAGTCCAAGTTCCACTGGCATGTCGAGGACAAGGGCACCGGATCGGGCCAGAACGACAGGAAGCGCGCCAAGAGCCCGTCATCATCCGAGCCGGTCAGAAGGGATTTGAGGCGATCCGGTTGAATGCCGCCGGTCGCGCCGATGGCAAGGCGGTCGATATGGACCGGCTCGCGGCCCATCCGTTCGACCGTGTAGGCGCGCCCGCCAAAGGCTTCGAGCCAGAACGGCCGATCCGAGTCGCCGCCTGCGTAACGGGTCATACCTTGCAGCCAGCCCGCCAGTTCATCGCGGGCCAGTAACGTGCCGCGCGGTTGGCGCGAGAGGATCACGGCCGGACGTTCCACCGTTCCATCCGCGATGCTCAGGCGTGGCGCGAGATCATCTGCCTGGCGGTGATGATGTACGTGCGCTTCCCGCTCTCGCTCCGTAACGTCGAGGACCTGCTGTATGAGCTTGGCATCGACATAAGCCATGAACCGGCCCGGTTCTGGTGGCAGCGTTTCGGACCGATGTTCGCCGCCGATATCCGTCCGAAACGTGCCGAGTGCTTGCGTTCTGGGCCGCCATGGCAATGGCATCTCGACGAGATGTTTGTGAAGATCAACGGCGAGCCCCACTATCTCTGGCGGGCGTCGATCATGAGGGCAAGGTTCCCGAGAGCTTCGTGACCAAGACGCGTGACAAGAAGGCGGCTTTGAAACTCCTCAAGAAATCAATGAAGCGCTACGGTCGACCGCACATTTTCGTCAGCGACAAACTGCGCTCCTATAGCGCCGAATTGAAGGAGGCCGGTGCGGCGGGCCTGGTCGCTGGTTCAACAATCGGGCGGAGAATTCGCACCTGCGATTGCGACGACGAGAACGGGCAATGCAGCGGTTTCGACGGGTGCGCAGTCTGCAGATGTTCGCCGCCGTCCACGCCTCCGTCGACAACCATTTCAACTTGGAGCGTAGCTTCTACTCGAGAATAAATTTCAGGAAGAACCGCGCCGCCGCTCTCGCCGAGTGGCGCGATCTTTGCGCGGCACAAGAGGCAGTATCACCGTTCAGGCAGAGGCCAGTTCGAGCTCGGCTGACACCACCGAGTATTCTTATTGGATGCCGTTGGCGCGCTGCAGAGCGCGGATGTAGGTCACGATTTTCAGGACATCCTGATCGGTGACGCCCTGAACCGGCGGCATGTTTCCGAATTGCCAGTGATGCGCCCGAACGCCCTGGTGCGCGGCAATGACGAAGGCCATGTCGCCGTGATGCTTCGGTTCATAGATGCGGCTGAGGAATGGCGGCCCCTTGTCAGTGCCGATTCCGTTAGGTCCGTGGCAGGCGGCGCAATTGGCGTTGAAGAGATCCTGTCCCGCCGTTTCCTCGGCGGTCAAGGGTGGCACGACCACCGTAACCTGTGCGGTTCCGGCCTGAGGTTCTTGCGCCCTTGGCGTCAGCAGCCACACGCCACCCGCAATCACGGCAATGGATGCCGCCCCGAGGGCAACTGTCCGGGCCTTCAGGTGTCGCTCCCTTCTTCGCCTGCCAGATCGTCGAGGATCGGGCAGTCGGGACGGGCATCGCCGTGGCATCGGCCGACGAGATGCTTGAGCGTAGCCTGCATCGCCTGAAGTTCGGCAATCTTGGCGGCGATCCGTTCCAGATGCTGCTCGGCGACGCGCTTCACGTCGGCGCTGCTGCGGGCGTGGTCGGACCAGAGTGACAAGAGCGTGCGGCATTCCTCGATCGTGAAGCCGAGCGAGCGCGCGCGGCTCAGGAACTTGAGCTTGTGCGCATCGGTCTCGCTGAACGCACGGTAGCCGTTCGCGCCGCGCGCAGGGCGAACCAGCGCGATGTCCTCGTAATACCTGATCGTCTTTGCCGGCAGGCCGCTCGCCTCGGCAACTTCTCCGATGTTCATGTCTGTGTCTTCTCCGTCAGTCTTCGAGCGTCTTCCTGGCGGCCGCAAATTCCTCCGCGGTCATTTCGCCCTTGGCAAAGCGCTCACGCAGGATCGCCAGCGAACGGTCGCCGCCGGGATGGTGCGCGCCGGTCACATGAAATTGACCAGCACCAAGCAGCCGGGCAATCAGCACGACGGCGCCCACAAGGAGGGCGAAGAAGATCACCATCATGATTGGCCCGAAGACCCACCCGCCCCAGTTCATCATGCCGTAATGGCCGTAGAACTGGCCGTCAGACGGATCAGCGAAGGCAATTTGTGGCGTCATAAGCGCTGCGGCGGAAATGGTTGCCGCCTTCACGGGGAGCGAACTACGGGATCGCGATGTCATGATTTTCTCCTGCTTCGCGGGGGCGCTCCCCACTTCTTCACCCCCACATAGCCCTTCCAGTAACCGGAAGGTCAAGTGAGGATGAGGCATTGACCTTCCAGTTACTGGAAGCACTATCTGATCGGCAACCACCGACAGGAGCGCGCCATGGCAGAGCACAGTCACGATCACCACGACCATTCGAGCCATGATCATGATCGCCAGAAGAACGGCGACAAGGCGGATGGACCCAAGGCAAAGGATCCCGTCTGCGGCATGTTCGTGACGATCCGGCCCGAGGCGCGCAGCCGGGAACAGGGCGGTGAAACCTTCTATTTCTGCTCGGACAATTGCGTGGCAAAGTTCGAGGCCGATCCCTGGTTCTATGCCTCGGGCAACGCTGCCAAGCTTGGCAAGCGGGCACCCAAGGGCACGCAGTGGACGTGCCCCATGCACCCGGAGATCGTCCGCGACGCGCCAGGCGCCTGTCCCATCTGCGGCATGGCACTGGAGCCGATGGTTCCCTCGGACGAGCCGAGCCCCGAACTGACCGACTTCACTCTTCGCATGTGGATCAGCGCGGCGGCGGCCGTGCCGCTGGTAATCCTGACCATGGGCGGTCTGGTCGGGTTGCCGGTGCGCGACTGGATCGGGCACCAGGCGTCGGTTTGGCTGGAGTTCGTTCTGGCGACTCCCATCGTCCTCTGGGCTGCGCTGCCGTTCTTCCAACGCGGTCTGGATTCCTTGCGCAACCGCTCGCCCAACATGTGGACGCTGATCTCGCTCGGTGTCGGGGCGGCCTATCTCTATTCGCTGGTCGCGACCTTCCTGCCGGGGGTGTTCCCAGAGCAATACCGGATGGGTGGTACGGTTGGCACCTACTACGAAGCCTCGGTCGTCATCGTCGCCCTGATCTTCGTCGGGCAGGTGCTCGAACTGCGTGCCCGCGAACGGACGGGTGACGCGATCCGTGCACTCATGGACCTCGCACCGAAGACTGCGCGCCGCATCCTGGCGGATGGATCGGAATATGACGCACCCTTGGAAAACGTCGTGGCGGGGGATCTCTTGCGGGTTCGTCCAGGCGACTCCGTGCCGGTCGATGCCGAGGTGGTCGCGGGCCACAGCGCGGTGGACGAGAGCATGATCACGGGCGAGCCAGTGCCGGTCGAGAAGGTGTCGGGCGACAAGGTGACGGGCGGCACGATCAACAAGAACGGCACGCTGGCGATCCGCGCCACGGCCGTCGGCGCCGATACGGTCCTGTCGCAGATCGTCGAGATGGTGGCCGGCGCTCGTCGCTCGCGCGCGCCGATCCAGGGGCTGGCCGACAGGGTTTCGGCGATCTTCGTGCCGACGGTTGTCGGCGTGGCCGTGTTGGCCTTTCTCGCTTGGTTGTTCCTCGGCCCAAACCCTGCATTTGTCTTCGCCATAGCGGCGGCGGTTTCGGTGCTGATCATCGCCTGTCCCTGTGCGCTGGGGCTCGCCACGCCGATCTCGATCACCACCGCGGCAGGGCGCGGGGCGCAGGCGGGCGTGCTGGTCAAGGACGCCGAGGCGCTGGAGCATATGGCGCGCGTCGATACGCTGATTGTGGACAAGACCGGGACGCTGACCGAGGGCAAGCCGAAGCTGACCGATGTCGTCGGGCTTGGGGACCTAACGGAAGCCGATGTGCTTCGCTTCGCCGCCTCGCTGGAACGCGGCTCCGAGCATCCGCTGGCAGAGGCCATTGTCGAGGGGGCAAGATCGCGCGGCGTGAAACCGGAGAATGTCACCGGGTTCGAGGCGGTCACCGGCAAGGGGGTCACCGGCAAGGTCAGCGGACAGACCGTCGCGCTTGGCAACGCGGCCCTGATGCAGATGGCTGGAATTGCGGTCGAAGCCGCTGAGGCAAACGCAGATGCGCTGCGCGCCGACGGCAAGACAGCCATGTTCGTCGCAGTGGACGGCACACTTGCCGGCATCGTTGCCGTCGCCGACCCGATCAAGGAAACCACCGCCGCCGCGATCCGCGATCTGCACGCACAGGGGCTCAAGGTCATCATGGCGACCGGCGACAACCAGCGCACGGCACAGGCCGTGGCCGCAAAACTTGGCATCGACGAGGTGCGCGCCGGGATGCTGCCCGAGGGCAAGAAGGCGCTGATCGACGACCTGCGGGCGAAGGGCGCGAAGATTGCCATGGCGGGTGACGGCGTGAACGACGCCCCCGCGCTCGCCGCCGCCGATGTCGGCATTGCCATGGGAACGGGTGCCGATGTGGCTGTGGAAAGTGCGGGGTTGACGCTGCTCGGCGGCGATCTCACGGGCATCGTGCGCGCCCGCAAGCTGGCAATAGGCACGCTCGGCAACATCAAGCAGAACCTGTTCTTCGCCTTCGTCTACAACGCCGCCGGCGTTCCGATCGCGGCGGGAATTCTCTACCCCGTCTTCGGGGTCGTCCTGTCGCCGATGATCGCGGCGGCGGCGATGTCCATGTCTTCGGTCTCTGTAATCGCCAACGCGCTCAGGCTGCGACGGCTGAAACTCTGAAACACTCAAACAAGCAACCAATCTCAACCCTCCTCTGGAAACCCAAAGATGCCTCTTATAACCCGTCGCAATTTTATGGCTGGCACCGCGGCCGCAACCGGCCTCGCCTTGATTTCCGCGCCGCTCCCCGCGACAGCACGCGCAGCGGGCGGTGTCCTGTCCTTGCGCGCCACGCGCCGCACGCTCGATATCGGCGGCCGCGCCGCCAGCGTGCTTGGCCTGCTTGACGCACAGGGGCGGTCCGGGCTGGTGCTCGATCCGGGCCAGCGGTTCCGCGTCGATCTGGCCAACGATCTGGATGTCGAGACCATCGTCCATTGGCACGGGCAGATCCCGCCCAATGCCCAGGACGGGGTGCCCAACACCAATCCGTTGCTGGCGGCCGGTGCCAGCCGGTCCTTCGACTATGACCCGCATCCCGGCACCTATTGGATGCACGCGCATGTCCCGGCACAGGAGGTTGACCTGCTGGCCGCACCGCTGATCGTGCGCAGCGCCGAGGACGTGGCGGCCGACCGGCAGGAGGTGGTGATGTTCCTGCACGACCTCTCCTTCCGTCCGGGCGAGGAGGTGCTCGACACCATCAGCCGGGGCATGGCGATGGATCACGGCACGGTGCAACAGGGCAGCCAGGCAATGTCGGGGATGAGCGAGATGCCCGGCATGGGCAACATGGGGGGCATGAACCATGGGGCGATGGGGGCAATGCCGGGTATGGGCGGGATGTCCATGGACCTGAACGACTTTGAGTTCGACGCCTATGTAGCCAACGATCGCACGCTGGACGACCCCGAAGTGGTTCCGGTCGAAAACGGCGGTCGCGTGCTTTTGCGCGTCGTGAACGCCTCTTCGATGACCGTCTATTGGATCGACACGGGCGAGATCGAGGGCCGCCTCGTCGCCGTTGATGGTCACTCAGTGCAGCCATTGACCGGGCGTCACTTCGGCATCGCGATGGCGCAAAGGCTCGATATCGAACTGACACTGCCGGCCGATGGCATGGCGCGCCCGATCCTTGCCTTGCGCGAAGGCGCGCGCGAGCGGTCAGGGATCGTCCTCGCGCCCTCGGGTGCCGCTGTCCCGCGCCTTGCCCTGCTGTCGGACGCCGAGCATCCGGCCTTTTCCGGTGACCCGACGCAGGAACTGGCCCTGCGCGCGGCCAATCCCTTGTCCGACCGCGCGCCTGATCGTTCGCATATGGTCATTCTGTCCGGCGCGATGATGCCCTATGTCTGGACGATCAACGGCCAGACTTGGGGCAGCCATACACCGATTGCCGTCAAGACCGGCGAGCGGGTCGAGATGATGTTCCACAACATGTCGATGATGGCGCATCCGATGCACCTGCATGGGCATGTCTTCCAGGTCGTCGGCGTGAATGGCCAGCGCTTCGCCGGTGCGATGCGGGACACGGTGCACGTTCCGGCCATGGGGTCGGTCACGATCGCCTTCGACGCCGGCGAGGTCGCGCCCTGGATGCTGCATTGCCACCATATGGCGCACATGGCGACGGGCATGATGACGGAACTGGGTGTCCAGTCCGCATGAGTGCGGTTCGAGTCACCACGGTTCTTGCTGCCGCCGCTGTTCTCGCGGCGGCAGGCTTTGCGTGGCGCGCAAATGAAAAATCAAGTGCAGCGACGTCGGCGCAACTTGCGCGCGGAGCCGCGGTCTACGCCGCCGCTTGCGCTTCCTGCCACGGCACCAATCTGGAAGGTCAACCACACTGGCGCTCGCCCGGGCCGGATGGCCGACTGCCGGCGCCGCCACATGACGAGACCGGTCACACCTGGCACCATTCCGATCAGCTCCTGCTCGACATTATGACACGCGGAACGGCGGCGGTGATTGGCGGCAGCTACGCGAGCAACATGCCGGGCTTTGGAGATCCCTACTCTGAGGCGGACTTGCGAGCGGTGCTTGAGTGGCTAAAATCCCGCTGGCCCGAGCGGGAACGTTCGTATCAGCGAGAGGCTAATGGCGGCGACAGCTAGGAGCCGAGCTAGCCATGTACGCCGACTGCTGGTAGCGAAGCGGCTACGCGGAGCGGTGGAGATGGGATGGATGCCGCTCTCCCCTGGCGGCATCGCGATATGCCGAACTCGTGGTATCGGCGTAGAAGCTGTAGGAGAGGGCATCCATGGGAAAGGTTGCCATCATCGGCGTCGATCTGGCAAAAACGTGTTCCAGGTCCACGGGGCGGCAGCGGACGGGTCCGTCCTGTTCCGCGAGAAGCTGTCGCGACCGCAGTTCGCCCGGTTCATTGCGGACCAGCCGCCGTTCCTGGTTGCGATGGAGGCCTGCGCCAGCGCGCACCACTGGGCGCGTGAGATGGCGCGACACGGGCATGAGGTTCGGCTGATTGCGCCGCATTACGTCAAGCCGTTCCTGAAACGGCAGAAGAACGATGCGGCCGATGCCGAGGCGATTACCGAGGCGCTGCGACCCGCGATGCGCTTTGTCGAACCGAAATCCGCGGATCAGCAAGCCCGGGCGGTGGCGTTCCGGACGCGCGAGCGACTCGTGAAGCAGCGCACGGAAGCCGTGAACGCGCTCAGGTCGCACCTCGATGAGTTCGGGCACACTACGTCCGAAGGTATCGGCCATGTGCCGCGCCTCGCGAAGGTCTTCGACGATCCCGAGAACGACGTACCGGAACTCGCCCGGGACATCTGCCGCCCGTTCCGCCTGCTGAACGTCTTGGATGATTTTAACCGCGAGGACCTGGGCAGCGCGATCGACTTCTCGCTACCTGCCGAGCGGGTCGTCCGGGCGCTGAACCAGATCATCGAATGGCGCGGTGCGCCTCGAACCATTCGCATCGACAACGGCCCGGAATACATCAGCGGCACCCTCATGGAATGGGCCGAGCACAAGGGCATCGCCCTGGCCCACATCCAACCGGGCAAACCCCAGCAGAACGCTTATGTCGAGCGTTACAACCGGACAATCCGGCACGAATGGCTGGACCTCGATATCTTCGAGACGATCAAAGCGGTGTAGCAGAGTGCCACCGAGTGGCTCTGGTCCTGCAACAATGAGCGCGCCAACATGGGCAACGGCGGGATGACACCCGCCCAGAAACTGAAATCGGCCGCGTAAATTCTACGACCAAGCCACCGCAAAAATGGGGGAAATACCCAGCTCTGCGGGCCAAGCTGAGACGGGTTCGAATTCGTCTGGCTGCAGCGTTACGCGTCGAGGTTCCCGTTCGTGCATGCTGCGTGGGCTTGTATCCAAGCGTTCATAATCCCAGATCACGCGCTCGAATTGCGGCCTCGACACGATTACGAACGTTCAATTTCTGAAGGATATTGGTCATGTAATGCTTCACCGTCTTTTCCTGCAGATCGAGTTCACGCCCGACTTCCTTGTTGCTGAGGCCCCTGGACACCAACCGCAGTATGGTTTCTTCACGCTCGCTTAGCCCTTCCGACAGCGCCTGATGGCTGAGCGCGTCGGTGGATTGCATTGCGGTCAACACCCTTGCCGCAAGCGCGGGCGAAACGTATGACCCACCGCCCGCAATGATCAGCAGCACGCGCGCGAGCTCGGTCGAGTCCACGCCCTTAAGCACATATCCGCGCGCGCCGGCCTTCAGCGCAGCGAACAAGTCGTCATCGCTTTCCGACACGGTCAGCATGACGGTAGCGACAGCCGGAAACCGCCGACCGATTTCCGCCGCGGCCGACAGGCCGGAGCCCGGCATGGAAATGTCCAGCAAGGCGAGGTCGGGCAGATGGCGCTCTGTGGCGCTTATCGCCTCGTCAGCAGTTCCGACACCGGCAAGCACATCGAACCCGCCGTGTTCTTCAAGCGACTTGATGACGCCACCTCGGAACAGTGGGTGATCGTCAGCCACCACGATGCCAACGCCGTCTGTCACGACCAGCCATCGCGGGAGAGCGTCAGGGTCAGCCGCGTACCGAGACCGGGGTGCGATTCAACCGAAAACTCTCCGCCGATACTTTCGATCCGCTGTCGCAGACCACTGAGTCCCAGCCCCCCGATATTGGTCTCGCCCGGAACGAAACCGGGACCATTGTCGGTCACCGACACGGTGACGCTACCGGGGTCGAGCCGCGCCTCGACAACCTGGCCCTTGCCGCCCGCGTGACGAAACCCGTTCATCAGCCCTTCCTGCAGAAAGCGATAAAGGCAGATTAGGATCGGATGCGGCGCCGTCAAGCCAAGCGCCTTGCCAGACGAAAAGCGGCGGCCAACCTGCACCCGGGTCCGCCTTTCGTGCATGCCAATCGCCATTTCCAACGTTTCCGCAATCGTGCGCCCTTCGAGTTCCGGAAGCGCCAGTCCATGACACAGGTTGCGGACGTCGCGCAGCGCGTCGTCGAGCGTATCTTTCAATTCCTGTGCCTCGTGCTGCGATTCAGCCGTTGAAGCGCGGCGAACCAGCGAGGCAAACCGGAGCGAGGCAAGCGCAAGAGCTTGCGCCGGCCCGTCATGCAATTCGGCACTGACGCGGCGCATATAGCGTTCGTTGATTTCCGTCGCGCGCAATGTCGCAACGCGGGCGCGTTCGCGAAGCCCGGCGTTCTGTGTCGAAATTCGCGACAACTCGTCCAATCGGGCGCTGAGTTCGCGGTTTTGCCGCGCGATGGTCAGGCCGCCTACGCGGACGATTCCGAACAAGGCAAGAAAAGTCGCGGCTGTGACCGCGGCAACGGCTGACCATGCTTCCAGTCTGGCCGCGCGCAGGTCGCTCATCAATTGCGACGCGTCAAGATAGACTTCAGCCACCGCGATGACCTCGCCGGTATGGATGGAGTGTATTGGATTGTAGACTTCCAGCAGCGGCAGGCCGGCCAGCCGCTCGCGCAAGTTCTCGGAATCCTCCAGTTCGTCGAACGAAGCGCTAAGCTCGCCCTTCCAGGCGCGCTTCAAGTCTTCACCCGGCTCAAAGGTTCGCCCGATCAGATCGCTGTCCGTGCTGTAGGCAAGAAACCCGCCCTTCCGCCAGATCTTGGAGGAGTAGATTTGCTCGGAGAGCGGCGGCCCGCTCAGCATCCGGTCCAAGCGGGCGATGGTTTCGGGCGACAGCGCAGCCGAGGCGACCAGTTCCTGCGACAGCGGCGCGATAAAGCTTTCCATATAGACCGCGCTCGAGATCGCCGAGTTACGGACGACACTCGACTGGATGCGCGAACTGACGAGATGCCCGATCACGAGCATCCCGATAAGGGTAACGACGCTACCGGTCAGCGCGAACTTGTGATGCAGCAACATCGCCGCCCGGCGTGGCCCGGGCCGCGGTGGCGTCGTTGCTCGGGAATCGAGTGCATCAGCTATGGCCATGATCCATTCCAGACTTTCACCTTAATATGGCCGATCGCGAGGGTGTGCGCCAAGCAGTGATGCGGGTTTCAGACCTTGGTCTGATCGCGGCACCGGACCATCGTGTGCCGTCTTTGTCAGACCGATGGCCAAGGCCGGCACGCAGTGGTCCGCCCCCCATAGATCGGTGCGGCGGAACCCCGATAGTTAGGCCATCGGGCGGTGGAGCCCACGCATGGAGGAGAAACCTATGAAACTGACCTACACGCTTTCGCTACTGGCTCTCTGCGCCGGAACCGGCCTCGCCCTTCCCGCCGCGCCGGCACACGCCTCGACGCCGACCTTCACCATTGGCGGCCCTGACCTGCCGCAGCCGCTGCACCGCCGCGGTGCCGATGACCCGGCAGGTGACGACCGTGGTCGCGGCAGGGGCAGCGATGACGGTGCGAACCATGCCTCGGGCCCCGTCCTCGACGGCGTGCAGATGGCGCGGCGCGGTGCCGACGACCCCGCAGGTGACGACCGCGGCCGCGGCAGGGGCAGCGATGACGGCGCGAACCACGCCTGACGTTGCAGATCGATTTGCGGCGGGCGCGATGCAAACTTGCCCCGCCGCGACACCTCCAGCTTAGCCTCAGATGGGGTATTCGGTTTGTGCCGCCTTCCCGACGATGCGTTCGTTCAGGTGCTGCGCCGCTAGCTGATGGCGGATGTGGTCGGTGTGAAGCAGCGACAAGCATCAGGGAAAAGGCACAACGTGAGGCCCTACGCCGAATCGGATGTCTCGTTGGCCCGCGTTACCGCCAATCTCTCGACGGCGACGTGCCGCCGGCGCGGCGCCACTGCGAATGCGGCAGCCTTCTCGCCCCTGATCGTGCCGATCTTGGGCACTTCGACGATCAGCATCGCGCTGGCATCCTGCAAGGCCGCATTCGACTGTTCGAGACGATGAAGAGAGGCGGTGCCGACAGGCGAAGAAGCATGGCCATGCCACAAGGGTCAGACGTAGCGCACCACCCCTGACCGGTGCCCGTGACGGGGCAAACCAAGCAGATCACAGATACAGAAGGGTCAGGACCCATTGAACTTGTGCCCTCGGCTGCCGTTTCTGCGTGAGTCAAGCTCCCGAACTGACGGGGCTCTGTCAAACAAACTGGGCTTGAGCCCGGGCAGGGCGCTGGCTTGCGTCCGATCATGACCAAACCCAACTCGTTCAAGTACTTTAAGACGTCGCCTGAGATCATCCGTCTGGCGGTAATTCTGTATTTCCGGTTCCCGGTTTCGCTGCGGAACGCCGAGGATCTGCTCCACCGGCGGAGGATTGATGTCAGCCATGAAGCGGTCAGGTAGTGGCGGTATCGGTTTGGGGCGATGTTCGCCTCGGATATCCGGAAGCGACGGATCGAGAGCATGAAAGCGAGTTGCATTGCCTTTGGCGCGCTGTGGGGCACGAGGACGAGGTGCTCGAAAGCTTCGTCACCAAGGCCCGCAGCAAGAAAGCCGCGCTCAACTGAGGTGCTCCCCGTCCCTTGGGCATTTTCCGGGTTGCTTCAAGCTACTCTCTGCCCCTTCTGGTCGGTTTTGATCTGGTCGAAGTAGACCACGGTGGGCGACATGAGGCCTCTGGTGGTTGGACTTGCCCGACTTTTATGGAGAGCGTTTAGCTCACTTCCCGGGCTTTTCGCTCGAAGGCGATGGGGCTCTGGAAGCCGAGCGATGAATGCCGCCTGACGGGATTGTAGAACCCGTCGATGTATC
>NZ_JAOWLA010000021.1 GCF_025751575.1 Albidovulum sediminicola
AGTTCACCGGGATCTCCGACCCCTACGAGGAACCCGCAAACCCCGAACTCCGCGTCGAAACCGAAAACGTCGAGGTCGACAACTGCGCACACCAGGTCCTGCTCAAACTCGAAAGCATGGGGTTGATTGGCCAACAATGACGGGCAAGCGACCGGGCGTCCCAACGACCTGTCGCCCCCCCCTTTTCCGTCGCATTGGGCGGAGATGTCGGCTAGGACGATAATCGGAAGGAAGAACGATGCGCACCGCCGTCCCGGACCTCGCCGAACTCGCGCAAGCCCTTGTTCCTGTCACGCGCGAGGCTGGCCGCGTCATCATGGATCTTTACGCCGGAACCGTCGCTACCACGCTTAAGGGCGACGGCTCGCCGGTCACCGAGGCCGACCGGCGGGCCGAGGCGATCATCCTGCCCGCGCTTTCCGCTCTGGCCCCAGCTATCCCGGTCGTCTCCGAGGAGAGCGCCGCCAGCCATGGGTGCCGTCACGGCGGCCCGTTCTTCCTGGTCGATCCGCTGGACGGGACCAAGGAGTTTCTCAAGCGCGATGGCAAGGGAAGCTTTACAGTCAACATCGCGCTGGTCGAAGGAGGGGAACCTGCCCTGGGCATCGTGCTCGCGCCGGCGCTGGGGCGCCTGTTCATCGGCATTGTCGGGCAAGGTGCGCGGGAGCTTTCTGCCGACGGAACCGTCCGCCCGCTCTCTGTCCGGCAGCCGTCTGGCGATGCCCTTGTCGCTGTGGCGAGCGCCTCTCACCGGGACGCGGAAACCGAGGCCTGGCTGAAAGTCAACCGCATCGGCGACACGGTTTCCATCGGCTCCTCGTTGAAATTCTGCCTGGTCGCGGCGGGCGAGGCGGATGTCTATCCGCGCTTTGGCCCAACGATGGAATGGGACACCGCAGCCGGTGATGCGATCCTCAGGGCCGCCGGCGGCATGACCCTGGCACCGGAGGGCACGCCCTTCGTCTATCGCAAACCCGGCTACCGGAACGGCGCCTTCGTTGCTTGGGGCGGAGGCCGACCATGACCCCGACGGCGCGTTTTCTCCGCATTGTCGAGGATGGGTTGTGCATCGGCTGCGGCCTGTGCCAGTCCCTCGGCGGCACGGCCCGCATCCGGGTGGAGAAGTCGGAAGACGGCGAACTGCGCCCCACCGTTCAGGGCGCGCTTTCCGACCGCCTGGTCGATGCGATCTATGCGACCTGCCCGGGGGTGCGGGTTGAGGGCTTGCCACCGGATGCGCAGTCGCAGGCCCCGCGGATCGATCCGGTCTGGGGACCGATGCATCGGGTCTGTCTTGGATGGGCCGCCGATCCGACTGTCCGTCACGAAGGCTCTACCGCCGGGGTTCTGACCGCGCTTGGGCAATATCTGCTTCAGTCGGGCCGCGTCGATTTCATCCTGCACGTAAAGCCATCGACGCGGGAGCCGAGTTTTGGCGAAGCGGTCCTGAGCTGGACACCTTCTGAGGTGCTGGAAGGCGCCGGCTCCCGCTACGGGCCGACTGCGGTTCTGATCGACCTTGAAGCGGTTCTGGCGCTGGACCGCCCCTTTGCGGTGATTGCAAAGCCCTGCGACCTGAACGCGCTGCGAAACCTCGCGCATATCGACGAAAGGGTGGACCGGCTGATCCGCTACTGGTTGGCACCGGTTTGCGGCGGCTACATGCCCGACCGGTCGCTGACCGAGGTTCTGGAGGCGCGCGGGATCGACCGGTCAGAGGTGACGCGCCTGCGCTATCGCGGGAAAGGCTGCCCGGGGCCG
Source organism: Albidovulum sediminicola (assembly GCF_025751575.1). Lineage (GTDB taxonomy): Bacteria > Pseudomonadota > Alphaproteobacteria > Rhodobacterales > Rhodobacteraceae > Albidovulum > Albidovulum sediminicola. The sequence goes on from NZ_JAOWLA010000021.1 coordinate 1,762, forward strand.
ACGACGATCGGCCGCACGGATGGCAGCGAGTTGTCCCTGCACTACCTCGATTTCTGGGGCGAGGACGAAAGCAGCTGGTCGCTGCCCTTCCGATGCAAGATATGTCCCGACGGGATCGGAGAGGGCGCCGACATCGCGGCGGCCGATACCTGGCCCGGCGCGAGCCCGGACCGCGTGGCCTCGCAGAGCGACCCGGGTGTGAACTCCATCCTCCTGCGCACGCGGGCGGGGATGGAACTGGTCGAGGCCGCGGTGCGGGACGGCGCGCTGGTGCTGGGCCGGGATCTGGACACCGCCTTCCTGGATGAGACCCAGCCGCACCAGGTCACCAAGAAACGTTTCGCCCATGCGCGCCACTCGGGGCTTCGGGATGCGGGATCTCTGGCGCCGGACTCTGTGGGGCTGAGGTTGGAAGCGCTTGCGGCGTTGAACGACGAAGAGGCCAACCGTGAGCAACGGGACGGCGCGCGGCGGCGTGCAAGTGGTCAGGAACACGCGTCCGAAAAGCGAAAGCGGGACGATCGATCCTAGCCTTCGCGTTGACGGGCGTGCCGCGGAACGAGGGCCTTGAACAGCTCGGTCATCGCGAGCGTACCCACAACGCGTCCGTCTTCAGCGACGTCGAAGATGTGGTCGGCCGCCCCGTTGGCGCGTTCCAGCGCGTCTTCCAGCGTTGCGCCCGCGTCGATCCGGTCCCGCCCTGTAGCGGCGTCGGCAGGCGCCATGACCGACCGGATCCGCAGGACCCGCGCCCGGTTGATGTCGCGCACGAAGTTCTCGATGTATTCGTCGGCGGGGTTGAGGATGATCGACTGCGGTTCGCCCTGCTGAACGATCCGCCCGTCCTTGAGCACGACGAGGTGATCGGCAAGCCTGAGCGCCTCATCGAGGTCATGGGTGATGAAGACGATGGTCTTGTGAAGCTCGCGCTGAAGTTCCAGGAGCAGCGACTGCATGTCGGTCCGGATGATTGGGTCAAGCGCCGAAAACGCCTCGTCCATCAGCATGATCTCCGCCTCGGAACAGAGAGCGCGCGCGATGCCCACGCGTTGCTGCATGCCGCCGGACAGCTGGTGGGGGTAGTTTTCCTCATACCCTTTCAGGCCGACCCTTTCGAGCCAGCGGCGGGCGTTTTCCTTCACGCCCGGTCCCGGCTCGCCCCGGATCGTCGGGGCCAGCGCGGTGTTTTCCAGTACCGTGCGATGGGGTAGAAGCGCGAACTTCTGGAACACCATGGACATCCGCGTCTGTCGTAGCCGCCGGAGCGCGTCGTGCGAGAGCCTGGTGATGTCTTCGCCATCCAGCAGGATTTCACCCGACGTCGGCTCGATCAGGCGGTTGAGGTGCCGTATCAGCGTCGATTTGCCTGAGCCGGACAGGCCCATGATGACGGTGATCTGTCCGGCGTTGATCTCGACGTTGATGTCTTCCAGACCCAGGACGTGCTGGTGCCTGACAAGAAGTTCCTGCTTGCCAAGACCGGCCTTTATCCTGGGCAGCATGGCCTTCGGGTTGCTTCCGAAGATCTTGTAGAGATTGCGGATCGAAAGTTTCGGCGGCACGGGCTGGTTGTTCAAGACGGTATCCCTCAATGCTTCGCCGCGCGGTCGACGCGCACAAGCGCGGCTTTGGTCACGCGGTCGAGGATGATCGCCAGGATCACGATGCCAAGCCCCGCGACGATGCCGACGCCCAGTTCCAGCTTGGCGATCCCGCGCAGAACGAGCGCGCCCAGCCCGGGGGCGGACACCAGCGACGCGATGACCACCATCGAAAGCGACATCATGATGGTCTGGTTGACGCCGGCCATGATGTTGGGAAGCGCCAGCGGGATCTGCACACCGAACAGCTTCTGGTTCTTTGACATGCCGAAGGCGTCGGCGGCCTCCAGCACGTCCTTGTCGACCAGACGGATGCCCAGATCGGTCAACCGGATGACTGGCACCACCGCGTAGACGATGATCGCGATCCCGTAGAGCTTCGACTCGGTCACGGAAAAGAGGAAGATGAGCGGGATCAGATAGACGAAGGTTGGCAAGGTCTGCATCATGTCGAGCAGCGGCAGGATCGCCGCCCGCAATCGGTCACTTCGCGACATGGCGATGCCGACGGGAATCCCGATCAGGATGCAGATGAAGGCGCAGACGAGAATGATCGCCAGCGTCTGCATGGCGTAGACGTAGTGATCGATCAGCGACAGCGCCAGCAGCGACAGCGCCACGAGCGCGGTGACCCGTGCCGATCGTGCGACGAGCTGGACGAGGACCATGAAAACCGGGATCACGATCCACCACGGTACCGCGACAATTCCGGTCAGCGCGCCATCGATGGCCCAGCTCAGCGGCTGCGTGACCGGATCGAGGACGAGCTTCATCGGGTCCTTGATGTTGAGAAACCAGGTTTCCAGGCCTGCGGTCAGGTCGCGCGATCGGGGAATGGCGCCGCAGGACTCGTGCAGAACGTCGAGCGAGGGGAATGGCATGTCCCACACGCCCGTCTCTCCGCTCTTGCCGCTGGCTTTCGCCAGAAGCTCGGCCATCGACATCGGGCCGCCCGACTTTGCCGAGGCACACCAGTCCGTCAGGCCAAGCGCCTCAAAGAGTGTCGAATATCCTGCCATGCACCCCTCTCCGGGTTGTCGGCCAAGGCTCCGGGGCCGTGTTGATGGAATGCGGGGGCGAAGGCCGCCCCCGCACCAATGGCCTCACTGAAGAAGCGCGGCCAGCTTGTCCCGCGCGGCGTCGTTCAGCCACGCGCCCCAAGCATCCTTGTACTCGGTAAGGAAGTGGACGGCGGCCTCGTCGGCCGAGGCGTTGTTGTCTTCCTGCCAGGCCAGGACCGCGCCCATCTGTGCGTTCGTGAAGCTGAGGTTCGACATCAGCGCCACAATCTCGGGCTCGCGCTCGGCAAATGCCGGCGTGACACCGGTCACGACCTCGGCAGGAGCGTAGGCCGTCTTTTGCGGGTTGGCGCAATCCACTGTCGCGACGCAACTCATGGCTTCGGGGTCATAGGGGCCGATGTCGACCAGAACCATGGGATACTTGCCTAGGAGCGAGGTCGGCTCCCAGTAGTAGCCAAGCCAAGGCTCCTTGGCTTCGTAGGCCGAGGCAAGCGATGCTGCCAGCGTCTCGCCCGAGCCATGGTTGAAGACCTCGAGGCTATGGCCAGCGAAGTCCCACACCTTCACCAGGTTGTCGTTCTTGACCCTGGCGCCCCAGCCGTCTGGAGCGTTGTTGAAGCGGCCGCCGACGATGGCGGGGTTCGCGAGGATGCCCTCCATGGTATTGGCCTCGGGATGAGCTTCGACAAGATAGGCGGGAACATACCAGCCCTCGACCCCGCCATCCGAAAGAACATGCGTCAGCGTCTTGATCTTTCCGGCCGCTTCAAGCTCGCCGTAGGCGGGCGTGGCTGTGGCCCAGAGTTCGGTCAGGATGTCGGGCTCGCCCGTTTCGGCGACGGAGGCCACCGCGGGCACGGACGACGACGGGACCACGGTCACGGTGCAGCCGTAGCCCTGTTCCATGATGAACTTCGAAATGGCGGTGACGATCTGGGCGGAGGCCCAGTTCATCTCGGTGATGCTGACGGACCCGCAGGCCGAAGCCATGGCTGCGGGAAGTGAAAGCGCTGTCCCCAGAACAAGTGTCTTGATCGTTTTCATCCGTGAGTTCCTCCATGTTTTTGCAAAGGGATTCCGCCGGGTGACTCCCGGTTCTCGCTGTATTCGCGGTAGTTGGGCGGCTTATCCTGTCCTTTCGTTCAGGACCTTTCGTGCGACGCGGAAGCATTCGAGCGCCTGCGGGACGCCGCAGTAGATGCCGACGACGTGGATGATGGCGCGGATCTCCTCGGGGGAGACGCCGTTGTTGAGGGCGCCGCGGCAGTGCACCTCCCATTCATGCATCTTGCCGAGCGCACCGATCATGGCGAGGTTCATCATCGAACGGGTCTTGGGGGGGATCACCTCGTCGCCCCAGCCGAAGCCCCAGCACCAGGCGGTCATCGCTTCCTGGAAGGGGCGGGTGAAGTCGTCGGCGGCCGCGAGGTTCTTCTCGACATAGTCCGCGCCCAGGGTCGCCTTGCGCTGCGCCAGGCCCTTGAGGAAAAGATCCTCGTCAAACGTGCTCATGCCGCGCCTCCCAGTCTGATCGCGATGTTCTTGGTCTGGACGTAATTCCAGAGCGCCTCGCGCCCCTTTTCGCGTCCGTAACCGGATTTTCCGTAGCCGCCGAAGGGCGTCTCGACGCCGCCGGCATACCATTCGTTGACGAAGACCTGGCCCGCGCGAAGGCGGCGCGCCGCGGTGGTGGCGCGGTCGAGGTCGCGGGTGAAGACGCCGCTGACAAGGCCGTAGTCCGTCGCATTGGCGATGGCGATCGCCTCGTCGTCGGAGCGGAATTTCAGGACTGACAGGACCGGCCCGAAGACCTCGTCCCGCGCGATGGCCATGTCGGGCGTGACCTTCAGCACCGTCGGCTCCAGGAACGCGCCAGGGCGGTTGAGCTTGCGCCCGCCCGTGACAACCGCCGCGCCCTCGGCCTCGGCGGCGCGGACCATGCCTTCGGCCCGGTCGCGCTGCCCCTCGCTCACCATGGCACCCATCGTGGGCCCGAACTCCGGCTGGTCGATGCCGGGGCCGACCCCGAGCGCGCGCGCCACGCCCGCGATGCGCTCCACCAACTCGTCGTGGATGCGTTCGGAGACGATCACCCGGCTCATCGCCGAACAGACCTGGCCCGCGTTGAAGAAGATGCCCCAGCGGACGTCGGACATGAACGCATCGAGGTCGGCGTCGTCATGGACGATTGCCGCGGACTTGCCGCCAAGCTCCAGCACGCAGGGCACGACGTTGCGGGCCGCCGCCGAGGCGATGGCGATGCCGGTCGGGACCGAGCCCGTGAAGACGATCTGGTTGACCTGCGGGTGGGCGGAAAGCGCCGCCCCCGCCTCGCCCCCCAGGCCGCAGATCACGTTGACCGCACCGGCAGGAAGGCCCGCGGCCTCCGCCGCGCGGGCGATGAAGGCGTTGGTGAGCGGGGTGAGTTCCGGCGTCTTGATCACGCAGGCATTGCCCGTGGCCAGCGCCGCCGACAGCGAGCGCGCCGTCATCTCGATGGGATAGTTCCAGGGGATGATCTGTGCCGACACGCCGTAGGGTTCGTGCGTGGTGAAGTCGAAATAGCCCTTGCCGAGCGGGATCGAGCGGCCTTCGACGGTCTCCGCCTGGTTGCCGTAATATTCGAAGTAGCGTGCCGCGCCCTGCACCTCGATCCGCGATTCCCAAAGCGGCTTGCCCTGTTCGAGGGTCAGGAGCCGCGCGATCTCCTCGATATGGTCGAGAAGGTAGCGCCCCATCGCCAGCACCATGCGCCCCCGCTCCACCGGGCGGAGGTCGGACAGCGCGCCGCTGTCGTGGCAGGCGCGCGCCGCCCGGACCGCGCGGTCCACGTCGGCGGCGTCCGCCAGCGCTTGCTCTGCCAGCGCCGCGCCGGTGCCGGGGTCGGTCACGCCGATCCGCCCGGCGCCGCCATCGACCCAGGCGCCGCCGATGTAGTTCTGCCAGTAGGGCGCGACGTCAAGCATCGACCGCCTCGCGCATCCATTGCTGGAGCTTCTGGATCGAATGTTCGGAGTTGAGCCCGCAGGCAGGGTCAAGAACCAGCGGCCCCGGCTTGTAGCCGCGGCTTTTCAGCCCCTTCGAGACGCTCTCGACGAGGCGGATGTCCTCCTCGACCGTCGTCGCGCGGTCCTGGATCGCAAGCCGCCGGATGACCTCGCTGTCCACCCCGCCCGGCGTGTACCAGCCGCGCCAGACGGTGCAGCTGTCCACATCATGCGCCCGCCAGTGATAGGTGTTCAGCACATTGCCCGGATAGACCTGGAACGAGAACATCGGCCAGAGGAAGAAGGACCGGTATTCGCCCCCGTGCGGCACCGAGGTGTCGATGGGATAGGTCATCTTCGACAGGTCCTGACACTCGGTCGTGTGGCGCAGGACGTAGCCGGTGGTCATCGGTTGGATGTCGTAGGTCTCGGGCCGGATCACCCCGGTCGCGAAGGTCGGGTGGTTGATCGCGCAGTGATAGCATTCCGAATAGTTCTCGACCGAGACCTTCCAGTTGCACTTCTCCGGGATCTCCACCCATTCGAGCGGCTGAAGCTGCGCGATGTTCGGGACGTATTCGCCAAGCTCCTCGCGCACGCCCGGATACCATTCATCCATGGGCGCCGCCTCGTCGTCGAGGTTGACGAAGATGAAGCCGTGGAAAAGCTCGGTGCGGACCGGGGTCAGGCAGATCTTCGAGCGGTCGAAGCCGGGAACCGACTTGATGTTCGGCCCTGCGCGCAGTTCGCCCGTCAGCTCGTAGGTCCAGGCGTGGTAGGGGCAGACGACGACGCGGGTCGTGCCCGATCCCTCGACCATCTGGTGCGCGCGGTGCTGGCAGACGTTGTAGAAGGTGCGCAGTTCGCCGTCGCGGCCGCGGATGCAGAAAAGGCTCTCGCCCGCGATCTCGAAGGCGAAGTAGTCGCCGGGATTGCGGACCTGGCTTTCATGTCCGGCGAACTGCCAGGTGCGGGCGAGCAGGCCCGCCATTTCCTTCCCGAAGATCGCGGGGTCGGTGTAGTAGCGCGCTTCTAGCGAATGGATGAGGGCAGGGACCTCGGGGGCGCTCATTCGTGTTTGTCCTTCTCTTCGACATAGATGCCGAGCGCGTGGCGCTGGCTGTGATAGCTTTCGATCGACGACACGACGTCCTCGCCCGCCTCGGCGATGATGAACGCGATCAGGACCTCGAAGAACGCCGTCAGCGCGACGGTCGAGATGAAGAACTGGGGCGTGTCTGTCGGGATGACGAACCTGTGCTGCGCGTCCGGCATGATCGGGCTTGCGAGGCTGTCGGAAATCGCGATGACGCGAACGCCCTGCGCCCGCGCGATGGCCACGGCCTCGACGATCTCGCGGCGATAGGGGCGGAAGGTCATCGCGATGAGGATGTCGCTCTCATTGGCGCGCGCGAGCCCGTCCACGGGCTGCGTCCCGCCCTGGGGAAGGGCCCGCACGCCGTCGATTGCCATGCCGGCCAGGTAGGCGAAGTTCTGTGCGATGGCGTTGTTCACCCCGACACCAAGCGCGTAGCAGCGCCGCGCCGCGACGATCTCGCGCGCGGCTCGCTCGATCGCGCGGTGATCGGTCGAGGCGAAGAAGCCCTCGATATTGTCGATGGCCGCCTCGGCGCTGGCGGCGTAAAGCGCGCCCATCTCGTCGCGCTGCGCCAGCGATTGCAGCCAGCGCGCGCGATCCGGGTAGGTCTCCCGCCCCTGACGGATCTCATCGCGGAAGATCTCGCGGAACGATTCGTAGCTGTCCATCCCGATGGCTCGGGACAAACGTACCAAGGTGTTCGGTTTCACGTCCGCCTTGGCCGCGAGCTGCCGGATCGAGCAGACCCCGATCTCATTGGGATTGTCCAACAGGAAACCTGCGAGTTTCGCCAGTTCCGGGGTAAGATCCGCGCGCGCCACTTGAATCCTTTCCAGGATTTCGTGGGATGTCGCGGGCGTTGGTTCATTTGTTTGATTCATGATTGACGAAATTACGGATGTTCTGTAGCGCTGTCCACAGAAAACATTTGTTCGAAAAGGAAGCGCTCAATGGTTCCCTCCACTGCCCGCGTGGTGATCATCGGCGGCGGCGTCATGGGCTGCGGCCTGGCCTATCACCTCGCCCATGAAGGCTGGACCGACGTTGTCCTGCTGGAGAAGGCGGAACTGACCTCCGGCTCGACCTGGCATGCCGCAGGCCAGATCACCCACTCCACCTCCAGCTACGGGCTTGGCAAATGCGTGGGCTACAACATCGACCTTTACTCCAAGGTGCTGGAGGCCGAGACGGGGCAGTCCGTGACCTGGCATGGCTGCGGCTCGCTGCGGCTGGCCTATACGGATGACGAGCTTGACTGGCTCCACCAGACCATCTCGGTCGGCAAGGGGCTCGGCTTCCCGATGGAGATCGTAGGGCCCGAGCGCATCCGCGAATTGCACCCGTTCTACAACCTCGACGGCGTCAAGGCGGCGCTGCACACGCCCGACGACGGCCATGTGGACCCGGCGGGGGCGGCCTTCGCGCTCGCCAAGGGCGCGCGGCAACTGGGCGTGAAGATCATTCGGCGCTGTCGGGCGACGAACGTCACCCAGCAGCCCAACGGCGAATGGCTGGTCGAGACGGAGCAGGGCGCCATCACTTGCGAGCATGTCGTCAACGCGGGCGGCACCTATGCGCGGCAGGTCGCGCTCTGGTCGGGATACGACCTGCCTGCGACCTCGATGACGCATCACTATCTCATCACCGACACGGTGCCGGAGTTCCTGAACCTCGACAAGGAACTGCCGGTGGTGCGCGATGACCGGCTGGTCTCGGGCTATATCCGGATGGAGCAGAAGAAGGGCCTGATCGGGATCTATGAGAAGGCCAAACCCAATACCGTCTGGGAGGATCACTGCCCCTGGGAGGCCGAGAACGAGCTTTTCGAGCCGGACTACGACCGCATCATGCCGTGGCTTGAAAACGCGATGGACCGGATGCCGATCCTGGCCGAGCTTGGGATCACCCGAGAGGTTCATGGCGCCATCAGCCATCCGCCCGACGGCAACCCGCTGATCGGCCCGGCGCCGGGCCTGAAGAACTACTGGTGCTGCTGCGGCACCCAGATCGGGATCGGCTGGGGCCCGGGCCTGACGCGGGAACTGGCGCGCTGGATCATCTCCGGCACGCCGGAAATCAACATGCGCGAATTCGATCCGCGCCGCTTCGGCCCCTATGCAGACCAGAAATACCAGATCACCAAGGCGAAGGAGGACTACCTGCTGCGTCACGAGATCCCGTTCCCGCATTTCAACCGCCTCGAAGGCCGGCCGGTCAAACCCTCCGCGCTTTATGAGGAGTGCAAGGCCGATGGCGCGGTCTTCGAAGAGGTCTACGGCCACGAGCGCCCGCGCTGGTTCGCGCCGGAAGGGATGGCGGCGCAGGACATCTACGGCTTCCGCCGCACGGGGCTTCACGACATCGTCGGCGCCGAGGTGCGCGGGGTGCGCGAGCGTGCCGGGATCATGGATATCTCGGCCTTCACCAAGGTCGAGGTTTCGGGCCCGCAGGCGCGCGCCTTCCTGGACGGGCTGGTCGCGAACCGGTTGCCCGCGCCGGGCCGTATCGCGCTGACCCATATCCTCAACGAAGCCGGTCGGATCGAGCTGGAAACCACGGTTGTCGGCCTTGCCGACGACCGCTTCTACCTCGTCTGCGCGGCCTTCTTCGAACAGCGGCTGGTCGATAACCTCACCTTCGCGCTGAAGGGGGAGGATGTGGCGATCACCAACCGGTCGTCCGACTGGGGCGCCTTCGCACTGAACGGCCCCAAGGCGCGCGACATCCTGGCCGCGACGACGACTGCCGAGCTGTCCAACGCGACCTTCAAATGGATGACCGCGCAGGAGATCGCCGTCGGTGGCCAGAAGCTTTGGGCCTTCCGCATGTCCTATGCCGGCGAGTTGGGATGGGAGTTCCACGGCCCCCGCGATGCCATCCTGGCCGCTTTCCGCGCCGTCAAGGCGGCGGGCAAGCCCCATGGCCTGGTCAACTACGGCTCCTTCGCGATGAACGCGATGCGGATGGAAAAGGCCTTCAAGGGTGCGGGCGAACTGACGAACGAGGTCACGCTGCCTGAGGCCGATGTCATGCGCTTCGTCCGGATGGACAAGGGCTTTCGTGGCCGGGCGGCGACCGAGGCGACGGCGGCCAAACCCCTGCGCTTCGTCTGCGTCTACCTGGAGGTCGCCGATGACGGCAAATCCGACGGCAACGGCGGCGAGGCGGTGCTTGCGGGCGGAAAACAGATCGGCACCGTCAGCTCGATCGCCTTCGGGCATGGCGTCGGAAAGCTTCTGGCCTTCGCCTATGTGAAGCCTGAACACGCCCTGCCGGGCACCGCGCTGGAGGTCGTCATCATGGGGGTGCCGCGCGCGGCGAGGGTCCTGGCCGAACCCGCCTACGATCCCGATAGCCTCAAGCCGCGCACCGATGCGCGCGAGGTGGCACAGGCATGAGCACGATGAAGGCGATGGTCCTTATGGGCCATGGCGACTTCGACCAACTTGTCTGGCGCGAGGACTGGCCGAAACCCGTCCCCGCCGCCGGCGAGGTGCTGATCCGCGTCGGGGCCTGTGGGCTCAACAACACCGATATCAACACCCGCACCGCCTGGTATGCGACCGAGGTGCGGGAGGGGATCTCAGAAAAGGGCGGCACCTCGGGGTTTGATGTGCAGGACGCCTCGGACGGGACCTGGGGCGGGCAACCCCTGACGTTCCCGCGCATTCAGGGTGCGGACACGGTAGGGCGCATCGAGGCCGTGGGGCCGGGCGTGGACCCTGCGCGGGTGGGCGAACGGGTGATCGTCGATCCCTGGCTGCTCGGGCCGGGGGACTGGATGGAGCCCGGCAACGCCCCTTACTACGGTTCCGAATGCGACGGCGGCTTCGCCGAATACACGACGATCCGCGCCAGCAACGCGCACCGGATCGAGTGCGACCTGAGCGATGCCGAAATCGCGACCTTCCCCTGCGCGCTGACGACGGCGGAAACGCTGGTTCTGCGCAGCGAGCCGCGACCGGGCGAGACGGTGGTCATCTCGGGCGCCTCCGGCGGTGTGGGCAGCACGGCGCTGCAACTGTGCAAGCTGCGCGGCGCGCGGGTCATCGGCATCGCCTCGGCCGCCAAACACGACCAGCTGCGGGCGGCGGGCTGCGACCTGGTGATCGACCGCGCCGTGCCGGATCTGGAAGCCGCGATCCGCGAAACCGCGGGCGGCCCGGTCGAGGTCGTTCTGGACGTGGTCGGCGGCCCGATGTTCATGCCGGTCGTCAGCGCGCTTCGGCCGGGGGGGCGCTACGCTTCCTGCGGGGCGATCTCGGGACCGATGGTGGAGTTCGACCTGCGCCGGCTGATCTACCGCGACCTGAAACTTTGTGGCGCGACGATCACGCCGCCGGGGACGATGGCGCGGCTCGTCAAGCTGATCGAGCGCGGCCAGATCAAGCCGCAGCTTGCCGCGACCTACCCGCTGCGGGACCTGCACGACGCGCAGCGCGCCTTCCTCGCCAAGAACCATGTCGGCAACATCGTGGTGACACCGTGAAGATTACCCGCATCCGGATCTTCAAGACCGGCCTTCCCTATGTGGGCGGTGCTTACGCCTGGGGGGCGGGTAATGCGATCACGGTCTCGCAGGCCTCGGTCGTGGTGATCGACACCGACGCGGGCCTGCAGGGCTGCGGGGAGTTCAGCCCCTGCGGCGAAAACTACATGGTGGCCCATTCCGAAGGCGTGGAGGCGCTGGCGCGCCTGGTCGCGCCCCGGCTCCTGGGCGAGGACCCGCGCCAGGTCGCGCGGATCGAGCAGATCCTGGACCACGCGGTGCAGGGACATGGCTATGCCAAGGCCCCCTTCGACGCGGCCTGCTGGGACATTCTGGGCCAGGCGCTTTCGGCCCCGGTCTGGATGCTTCTGGGCGGCAAGCTGACCGATGGCGCGCCGATGTACCGGGTCGCACCACAGAAGGCGACGGAGGAGACCCTGGCCGAGATGGAGCGCTACCGCGCCGACGGCTACCGGCAGTTCCAGATCAAGGTCGGCGGCGACTGGGCGGCGGATATCGACCGCATCCGCGACACCGTTCCGCTACTGAAACCCGGCGAGAAGGCCATGGCCGACGCCAATCAGGGCTGGCGGGTCGACAACGCGATCCGGGTTGCGCGCGCGACGCGCGATCTCGATTTCATCCTCGAACAGCCCTGCCGCAGTTACGAGGAATGCCAGCAGGTCCGCCGCGTCGCCGAGCAGCCGATGAAGCTCGACGAATGCGTGACTGGCATCCACGCCGCGCAGCGCATCGTCGCGGATCGCGGCGCCGAGATCTGCTGCCTCAAGATCTCCAACCTCGGCGGGCTCACCAAGGCACGGCGGGTCCGCGACTACCTGGTTGAAAACCGCATCCCGGTGGTCAGCGAGGACACCTGGGGGGGCGAGATCACGAGTGCCGTCGTCGCGCATTTCGCGGCCTCGACCCCGCCGGAATACCTGCAGAACACGACCGACCTGATGAACTACAACACCCGGTCCACCGGCATCGGCGGGCCGGTCGCGAAGGACGGCAAGCTTTACGCGACAGACACGCCGGGGCTTGGCGTGTCGGCGGATTTCGAAAGCCTTGGCGACCCGGTCGCCGTCTACGGGGCATGAGATGAAGATCACGCGCATCACGGTCTGGGCGATCGACCTGCCGCTGTCGAAGCCCTACTGGCTTTCGGGCGGGCGGCTGAAGTTCGAGCGGCTCGACAGTACCTTCGTTCGGCTCGACACCGACGCGGGCATCAGCGGCTGGGGCGAGGGCTGCCCCTGGGGGACGACCTACCTGCCAGCCCACGGGACCGGCATCCGCGCCGGGATCGCGACGCTTGCCCCGGCGGTCCTCGGCCGCGATCCGAGGTCGCTGCGCGCGCTCAACGACGCGATGGACGTTCAGTTGCCCGGTCACCTCTACGTCAAGTCGGCGATCGACATGGCGGCCTGGGACATTCTGGGGCAAAGCGCCGGACTGCCGCTCTGGCAGCTTTTCGGGGGAACCGAGGCGGTGCCGGTCGCGGTGAATTCCTCGATCTCGACCGGCACGCCGGAGGAGATGATCGCCCTGATCCGCGAGGCGAGTGCAAAGGGGTACCGCACCCATTCCGCCAAGCTTGGCGGGCACGATATCGCGGCCGACATCGCCCGGATCGAGGCGATCAGCGCGGCCCTGCCCGCCGACGAAAAGGTCACCTACGACATCAACCGCGCCTGGACGCCGGGCGTTGCGGTGCAGGTTCTGAACTCGGTGGCCGCGCGCGACTGGGTGGAACAGCCCTGCGAAACGCTGGACCAATGCGCGCATGTGGCGCGCCGCGTCCGGAACCCGATCATGCTCGACGAGTGCCTGCACAGCTTCCAGGACCATCTGGACGCCTGGCGCCTTGGCGCCTGCGAAGGCGTCAAGGTCAAGCCGAACCGCGTGGGCGGCTTGACCAGGGCGCTGCAGATCCGCGACTTCGGCGTCTCGGTCGGCTGGCAGATGCATATCGAGGATCTGGGCGGCTCCGCGCTTGCCGATACAGCCGCGATCCACCTGGCCTCCGCCACGCCGACGGCCAACCGGCTGGCCAGTTGGCTCTGCCACTACCATCTGGCCGTTGACCCCGTGCCTGGGCAAGGCGCGCGCAACAATGGCGGCTTCGCGACGCCCCCCTCGGCGCCGGGGCTCGGCGTCATCCCCGAGGTCGCCCGGCTTGGCGATCCGGTCGCGGTCTATGAGGTCGAAGCATGAAGATCACCCGTCTCACGCTCTGGGAAGTGCCGCTGACGAGCCATGTCGCCTATCACATGGCGGGCGGCAAGACCTGCGATACGGTGACGTCGGTCCTCTTGCGGATTGACACCGATGCCGGCATTTCTGGCTGGGGGGAGGTCTGCCCGATCCCGCATTACCTGCCCGCCTATCCCGAAGGCGTGCGCCCGGCGATGGAATACCTAGCGCCGGTCCTGATCGGCGCCGATCCCGTCGGACCGGAGGTTCTGATGAGCCGTGCCGATGCCTGGCTTCAGGGCCACCCCTACGCCAAGTCGGCGCTTGACCTCGCGCTTTGGGACATCACCGGACAGGTCGCGGGCCTGCCGCTTCACGCGCTGCTGGGCGGGCGGCAGATGGCGGACATGCCGCTTTACCACTCGATCACCTGCATCGCCCCCGAAGAGATGGCGCGCATCGCGCGCGAGGCTCAGGCCGAGGGGATCGCGCAGTTCCAGGTCAAGCTGGGGGCGGATAACGACTGGCAGGCGGACGTGGCGCGCCTGCGTCTGGTGCGGGAGGCGGTGGGCGAGGGCCCGTTGGTCTACGGCGACTGGAACTGTGGCGCGACGCGGCTGGACGCGACGCGGGTGGGCAAGGCCCTCGCCGGGCGCGATATCATGCTGGAACAGCCCTGCGCGACGCTGGAGGAATGCGCCGCCGTCCGCGCCGCCACCGGCCTGCCGATGAAGATCGATGAAAACGGGCATGACACGGCCTCGCTCCTGAGGGCCTATGAGCTTGGCTGCATGGACGCGGTCGCGCTGAAACTGTCGAAGTTCGGCGGGCTGTCGCCGATGCGGCGGGCGCGCGACCTGTGCCTTCACCTCGGCGCGAAGATGTGCGTCGAGGACACCTGGGGATCGGACGTGACGACCGCCGCGCTCTTGCATCTGGCGGCCGCCACGCCGGAGCGGATGCTCCTGAACACCTGTGACCTTTCGGGCTATGTCGCGCCCCGTCTTGACCCGGGTGCGCCCGCGCGCAAGGCGGGCCGCATCGCACCGCCCGAGGGGCCGGGGCTGGGCGTGACGCCCGATCCGGCGACCCTCGGCCAACCCATCGCCATCATCGACTAGGAGACCAAGATGCTCGACAAGACCCCGATGCAGGCGCTCGCCGAACGGGCCCGCGCCGTCCTTCCCGCAGGCGGTTTCGGGAACTTCGACCCCTCGGTCTTCATCCGCGCGGGCAAGGGCTCGCGCGTGTGGGACGAGGATGGGCGCGAATATGTCGATTACCTGATCGGCTCGGGGCCGATGCTGCTGGGCCATGGCCATCCGGAGGTCCTTGACGCGGTGGCCGAACAACTGCCGAAGGGCATGACCTTCTTCGCCAACAACGCCCCCGGCATCGAACTGGCCGAGGAGATCTGCCGCGCCGTTCCCTGCGCCGAGCAATTGCGCTTCCTGACCTCGGGCGGCGAGGCCGACATGTACGCGATGCGCCTGGCCCGCGCCTTCACCGGCCGCGACAAGATCCTGAAGTTCGAGGGCGGCTATCACGGCATGTCCGCCGAGGCGCAGATGAGCCTTGCGCCGACGCGGCTGGTGAACTTCCCGCAAGCCGTGCCCGACAGCGCCGGCATCCCCGAGGCCGTGCGCGCCGAGATGCTGATCGCCCCTTTCAACGACCCGGACTACCTCGAAGACCTGCTGCGGGAACATGGCGACCAGATCGCCGGGATCATCGTGGAGCCCCTGCAGCGCATCATCCCGCCGGCGCCGGGCTTCCTTCAGGCGGTGCGCGATCTTTGCGACCGTTACGGCATCGTGCTGATCTTCGATGAGGTCGTGACCGGCTTCCGCTTCGCCTATGGCGGCGCGCAGGAGGCTTATGGCGTGACGCCCGACCTTTGCACGTTGGGCAAGATCATCGGCGGTGGCTTTCCGCTGGCGGCGGTCGCGGGCCGCAAGGCCATCCTGGACCATTTCGACAAGGCCATCGTCGGCGCCGACCGCTGGCTGATGATGCTCGGCACGCTGTCGGGCAACCCGGTCGCCGCCGTGGCGGGCCTCAAGACGATGGAGGTGCTGCGCCGCGATGGCGCCTATGACCGGCTCAACGCCAATGGCGCGCGGCTGATGGCGATGTTTGAAGGGCATCTTTCGGCGGCAGGCGTGGCGCACCGCATCATCGGGCACCCGACGCTTTTCGACGTCGTCTTCACCGAGCGGGAGGTGCGCAACTACCGCGACGTTCAGGCCGCGGACGCGGGCAAGAACGCGAAGTTCAACGCGGTCCTGCGAGAGAATGGCGTCTTCAAGTCGCCCGGCAAGGTCTATCCGAGCCTCGCCCTTACTGAAGCCGACTTCGTCCTGACCGAGGCCGCCATCGCCCGGGCCGCCGAGGCGATCGCCTGAAGGGGGCGTGAACCCCGGATGCGATGAGATCGATGAAATGAAGGCTCCGGCATCCGTTACGCGGGTGACTGACAGCGCCGGGGCAATTCGGAACCGCGTCGGCTCGGTCCGCTCGGGCCGCCGCTCTCCCTGACCACACCGACAAAGGCTGAGACTAACGATGGCGAAAATCACCTATATCGAGCACTGCGGCAAATCCCATGTCGTGGAGGTTGCAACCGGCCAGACGGTCATGGAAGGCGCGCGCGACAACGGCATTCCGGGGATCGAGGCCGATTGCGGCGGTGCCTGCGCCTGTTCCACCTGCCATGTCTACGTCGATGGCGCCTGGTTGGACCGGCTGCCCGCCAAGGCGATGCTGGAGGAGGACATGCTCGACTTCGCCCATGAGCCCGATCCGGAGCGGTCCCGGCTCACCTGCCAGATCACGGTGACGGAAGCCCTTGATGGCCTTGTCGTACGGATGCCGGAAAGGCAGATCTGAGGGGCAGGGCGCGGATCAGGCCGCGAAGTGGTCGGGAAAGAGCGCGGCCAGGAAGCGGCAGACGATGCGGACCGCGGTTTCGCGGGAAAAGGCGTTGGGATGGGCCATGTAGTCGATCCACATGCCCTCCAGCAGCGCCAAGGTGCCGAGCGTGATTTCGTTGGCGACCATCGTGCTTTCACTTCTGTGGCCGCCGGTCATGAGCAACGCGCTGAAAGCGTTGAAGATGAGCGCGCGCAGGCGCGCGTCGCGCGTGTTGGAATAGCCCGCGATGGCGGCGTTTGTGCGCGCCTCGCCGCGCAGGGCGTGCCAGATCGCCGAGGATCGGGTGGTCAGGATCTGTTCTGAAAGGTCGGCACGGATGACGGCTAGGATGGTGGCGCGCGGATCGCCTGCCGCCGTGGCGATCTGGCGTTCCATCTCGGCATAGTAGACATCCGAAAAGGCCGCCGCAGCCGCCGTCAGCAGATTGTCCTTGCCGCCGAAATGCAGGTGGATCATCCCGCGCGACACGCCGGCGCGCTCGATGATCCGGCTGACGGTCGTTTCGGCAATGCCATCCTCGGCAATCGAATCGAGCGTGGCGTCGATCAGCGCCTTCCTGCTGCGCTCGGCGTCGCGGGTCGCGGAGGCGGCGGGCCGGCTGCCGGGATCATTTTCACCTTTGGGCGTCAATGCGTTGAGCTTTCTGCGCAGATTGGCGTTGGCGTGGCTGTAAAGCAGATATTGACACGCGAGGCGCGCTCGAACAATGCTAAATGGACGATCGTCCATTAAACGAACCGCAAAGAGACGCGGCAGGGAGGGGCATTGATCCGCTTGCGAAGCGAGACCGCAAAAGGCGTGGCGCTGAGCGCGCCCGCGACGCTTTATGTGGGTTTCCTTGTCGCGGCGCCTCTGGTCATCCTCGTCACCTATTCGATGTGGACGCAGAGCTATGTCACCATCGACAAGACGCTGACGCTGGCCAACTACCGCGAGGCGCTGACCGACCCGTTGGTCCGGCTCCTGATGCTCCGCTCGATCCTGATCGCGGCGGCGGTGACGGTCGCGACGGTGGCCTTGGCCTATCCCATCGCCTACTTCATCGCGATGAAGGCGCAGCGCAAGACGCTGTGGCTTTTGCTGATCACCATCCCCTTCTGGTCGAGCTATCTTCTGCGCGTCTTCGCGTGGAAACTGATCCTGGGGTTCAACGGGGTCATGAACTCCGCGCTGCTGGCGGTGGGGGTGATCCAGGAACCGCTGACCTTCCTGCTTTACAACGAGTTCGCGGTGGTGCTGACGCTGGCGCATGCCTGGGCGCCCTTCGCGATCCTGCCGATCTATGTTTCGCTTCAGAAGATCGACCCACAGCTTCTGGAGGCCGCGACCGATCTCGGCAACGGCGGGCTTGAGCGGTTCCTGCGCGTGACCCTGCCGCTGACGGTGCCGGGGATCGTCGCGGCCTGCCTGATCATCTTCATTCCGACCGTGGGGGACTATGTGACGCCATCGCTGGTGGGCGGGTCCGACGGGAAGATGATTGCCAACCTGATCCAGGTGCAGTTCGGGGCCGCCAACAACTGGCCGCTGGGGGCGACGCTTTCGTTGCTGGCCATGCTCGCCGTCGGGTTCGCGGCCATCGTCTTCGTGCTCTCCGCCACCGGGTTGGGGAGGCGGATCAGATGACGCGGCCAAGCGGGTTGACGATCTATGCCATGCTCTATCTGGCATTCCTGTACCTGCCGGTGCTGGTCCTGCCGCTCTTTTCGTTCAACGACGGCACAATCGTGGCCTTCCCGATCAAGGGCTGGACGCTCGACTGGTACCGCCAGCTTGGCGCGCAGGAGACGCTGCTGAGCGCGCTTGGGAACAGCCTGATCGTGGGGCTGATCTCGGCGATGCTGGCAACCTCGATGGGGCTTTTCGCGGCACGCGCCTATGTGCGCTACCGGTTTCGCGGCAAGGAAGCCTCGGAAGGGCTGGTGATGTTGCCGCTGGTGGTGCCGGGGATCATCGTGGCGTCCTCGATGCTGGTACTGTTCATCTCTCTGGGGCTGAAGCCGTCGCTGACGGCGGTGATCCTGGGGCACACCTTTCTGGCGCTGCCGTTTTCGGTTTCGATCATGAAATCGGCCTTCGACGATTTCGACGTGTCGCTCGAAGAGGCGGCGTTCGATCTCGGCTCAAGCGCGGTGGAGGCCTTCCGTCGGGTGACGCTGCCCATCGTGGCGCCGGGGATCGTGTCCAGCCTGCTGGTGACGTTTACGGTCAGCTTCGACGAATTCGTGCTGGCGTTCTTCCTTTCGGGCAACGACCCGACGCTGCCCGTCTATATCTGGAGCCAGATCCGCTTCCCGGCGAAGCTGCCCAATACGCTGGCGCTGGGATCGCTGCTGCTGCTTGCGTCGATCCTGCTTCTGGTGGTGGCCGAATACTTCCGGCGCCGCTCTTCGAAATCGACGATGTGAGGCCCAATGTCAGACGTGAACATCATCCAGCTCGTCGATGTCGAGAAAAGTTTCGGGAGCTTCACCGCCGTCTCGAACCTGTCGCTGGACCTGAAACAGGGTGAGTTCTTTTCGCTGCTGGGGCCGTCAGGCTGCGGCAAGACGACGGCGCTGAGGATGATCGCCGGGTTTCAGGACCCGACCCGCGGCCGCATCCTGATCGACGGCCAGAACATGGAGGACGTGCCGGCGAACCGGCGGCCGACCAACATGGTGTTCCAGTCCTACGCGATCTTTCCGCATCTGAACGTGGGCGACAACGTCAGCTACGGGCTGCGCCATCGCGGTATCGCCCGGGCCGAGATCGACGCCCGCGTGTCCGAGGCGCTGGCGATGGTCGAACTGGGCGGGCTTCAGAAGCGCCGCGCGACCGAACTGTCGGGCGGTCAGCGCCAACGCGTGGCTTTGGCGCGGGCGCTGGTGATGCGCCCGAAGGTTCTGTTGCTGGATGAGCCGCTCTCGGCGCTGGACAAGAAGCTGCGCGAACAGATGCAGTTCGAGATGCGGCACCTGCAGCGCAGTCTGGGCATCACCTTCGTGATGGTGACGCATGACCAGTACGAAGCGATGACGATGTCGGACCGGATCGGGGTCATGTTCAAAGGGCGGCTGGTGCAGGTCGATGCGCCGGCGGTGCTTTACGCCCGGCCGCGCAACCGCGAGGTCGCCTCCTTCATCGGAGAGATGAATTTCCTGGCCGCCGAGGTGATCGGGGAGGATGCCGGAACCTTGACGGTCAAGACACCCTGTTTCGCGCCGCTGAAAATCGCGCGCAACCCCAATGCAGTTGGCTACGGCAACCACATTCTGACCGGCATCCGGCCAGAGCAGCTGGCGATCGGGCGGGCCGCGCCCGAGGGCTACGACGCCACCGTCGAAGGCCAGGTCGGCGACGTCGCCTTTTACGGGGAAAATGTTCATTACCACGTCCGGGTGCCGGGTGTGGACCGGCCGATGGCGGTGTCGGTGCCGAACTATTTCCACACCGTCGATTACGCGCGCGGCGATAAGGTCTGGCTGGGGGTGCAGGGCGCCTCGGTGATCGATCTGGGAAGCGAAGACACTGAAATCTGACGAGGGAGAAGCGATATGAAACGATACAAACTGGGTGCCGCGACGCTTGCGGCGACACTTGCAGCAGGGGCGGCGCTGGCCGGGGGGGCAGACCTCCAGGTCTTCGACTGGTCGGGCTATGAGGACCAGGGGTTCTTTGCCGACTACATGTCGAAATACAGCGAGGCGCCGTCCTATACCTTCTTCGGCAGCCAGGAGGAGGCCTATACCAAGCTGCAATCGGGCTTCACCGCCGATCTGGCGCATCCCTGCTCGGACGCGGTGCGCAAATGGGTTGCCGCGGACCTGCTGGTGCCGCTCGACCCCGCGAAGCTGACGAACTGGGATGCGATGTTGCCCGAGATCAAGGAGGTCGATGGCATCCAGATCGACGGTCAGCTCTGGATGATGCCGTTCGAATGGGGCAACACCGGGTTGATCTACCGCACCGACAAGATCGGCGACGACGAGATCACGTTGCAACTGCTGGCCGACCCGCGCTTCGAGGGCAAGGTGGCAATCCCCGATGCGGCCTCCTCGGCCTATGCGCTGGCCTCGCTCGCCACCGGAAACGCTGCCGATTACACCCATCTCAGCGACGAACAGTTCCAGGCCGCCTCGGATTACCTGCGCCAGGTGCATCCGAACGTGCGCTTCTACTGGTCGGATGCCGGGCAGCTGGATCAGGCCATGGCGTCGGGCGAGCTGGAGATGGGCTGGGCCTGGAACCAGTCCGAGTTGAACCTGATCTGGAACGACACGCCCGCCAAGATGATGCGCGATATCGACAAGGGCATCGCCACCTGGGTCTGCGGCTACGTGCGGTTGAAAAGCTCGACCGCGTCGGATGAACAGGTCTATGACCTCCTGAACGCGCTCTCCCAGCCCGACAGCGGCAAGTACATCATCGAAAGCTGGGGCTATCCGCATGCCAACGCCGAAGCGTTCAAGATCGCGGACCAGGACCTGATCAAGCAATACGGCTTCGATGATCCCAAGAGCTTCTTCGAAGGCTCGCTGTTCTTCGACGCCGTCGATCCGCCGCTGGAAGCCAAGATGCTGAAGGAATTCGAACGCATCAAGGCCGGTTTCTGACCGGACCACGGGCCGCGCCCCGGGCGCGGCCCATCAATATCCCCCTGAAGTCACAAAGGCGCACGCATGGTCGAGGCGGGCAGGTATTCTTTGCTTTTCGAACCGGTGAGGATCGGGCCGGTGACGGCGCGCAACCGGTTCTATCAGGTGCCCCACTGCAATGGGCTGGGCCACGCGCGCCCACAGGCCGAAGCGGCCATGCGCGCGATGAAGGCCGAGGGCGGTTGGGCGGTGGTCTCGAACCAGGAGACCGAGATTCACCCGACATCGGACCTGTCGCCCTATGCGGAGGGGCGGCTTTGGGACGCGCGCGACATCCCGGCGCTGCGATTGATGACGGAGGCGGTGCATGACAAGGGGGCACTCGCCGCGATCGAGCTGGCGCATAACGGCCCCCATGCACTCAACCAGATGAGCCGGGCGCCGATCCTGGCGCCCTCGGACATGGCCGCCGAGAACCTGATCCCGCGGCAAGCGCGGGCGATGGACAAGGCCGATATCCGCGATCTGCGCCGCTGGCACCGGGCGGCGGCGTTGCGGGCACGCGATGCCGGGTTCGACATCGTCTATGTCTTTGCCGGGCACTACATGACCTTGCCACATCAGTTCCTGCTGCCGCACTTGAATGACCGGACCGACGAATATGGCGGCAGCCTGGAAAACCGCCTGCGCCTGACGCGGGAACTGCTGGAAGAGACGAAGGCGGCGGTGGGCGACCGCTGCGCGGTGGCGCTGCGCTTCGCGGTTGATGAGATGCTTGGCGCGGACGGCATGCAGGCCGCCGAAGAGGGCCGCGCCGTGATCGAGATGCTGGCCGATCTGCCCGACCTTTGGGACGTGAACGTCGCGGGCTGGCCAAACGACAGCGCGACGACGCGGTTTCGGCCCGAGGACGGGTACCAGACCGACTACATCTCCTTCGTGAAGCAGGTGACGCGAAAGCCGGTAGTTGGGGTTGGGCGGTTCACCTCGCCCGACATGATGGTGTCCCTGGTGAAGAAGGGTGTTCTTGACTTCATCGGCGCGGCGCGGCCCTCGATCGCCGACCCGTTCCTGCCGAAGAAGATCGAGGAAGGCCGGATCGAGGAAATCCGCGAGTGCATCGGCTGCAATATCTGTGTCAGCGCCGACACCCAGGGGGTGCCGATTCGCTGCACGCAGAACCCGACGATGGGCGAGGAATGGCGGCGCGGCTGGCACCCGGAGGTGATCCCGCCCGCATCGAGCAGGTCCGAAGTGCTGGTGATCGGCGCCGGACCCGCAGGACTGGAATCCGCGCTGCAACTGGCCCGGCGGGGCCATGACGTTACACTGGCCGAGGCGGAGGAAGCGCCGGGGGGGCGCGTGCTGCGCGAAAGCCGCCTGCCGGGGCTTGGCGCCTGGCGCAGGGTCGCAGACCACCGGATCCATCACCTGCGGCAGATGGGCAATGTGCAGATGTTCATGCAGAGCCCGATGACGGCGCAGAGCGTGGCCGAGCTGGGGATTTCCCACGTCTTCGTGGCCTCCGGGGCGCGCTGGCGGTCGGATGGCGTGGGCCGGACGACACGGCGCAAGCCGCCTGCGATTTCTGCGCGTGCGCGGGTGTTCACACCCGATGACATCATGGACGGGCGTCTGCCGCAGGGGCGTGTCGCGGTTTATGACGATGACCAGATCTACCTAGCGGGCGTATTGGCGGAGGCCCTGGCGCTTTCGGGATGCGCGGTGACCTTCGTGACCCCGGCCAGCGTGGTCTCCCCCTTCACGCAGCTGACGCTCGAACAGGCGCGGGTGCAGGCCCGGCTGATCGACCTCGGGGTCGATATCCGCTGCAACCGGCAGCTGGCCGGGCTTGAGGAGGACGCGCTGCGGCTGGCATGCGTCTATTCCGGGCGTGAAGAAGAACACGCCTGCGACGCGGCCGTGCTGGTGACCGAGCGCCAGCGCAACGTCGCGCTCCACGAGGCGCTCAAGGCCCAGGGCCTGGAGACACTCGAACTGATCGGCGATGCGGCGGGGCCGGGGCTTATCGCCGATGCGGTTTACGCCGGGCACATGGCGGCGCGAAATTTCGGGCGCGACGCCGACAAGATCGAGCTGGAATGGTTCCGGCGCGAGATCACTTCCCTGGCCTTGTGAGAGGGTGATGCGGATGAGCGAGAACATGGATCGGAGATCAAACCGTGGCGGGCGCGCCGCACGTCTGGCGGCCCGCGCGTCGTCGACCGGAAACGAGGCGATCCGCGCGGGCCTTGCCGGCGGGCGCTACAAGCCGTTGACCGACGCGGACATGGCACGCATCCACGATGCGGCGTTGACCATTCTTGCCCGCACCGGGCTGTCCGATCACACGCAGGAGCTTTGCGATCTGGTTCTGCCGAAGGGGGCGGAGCTGAACGAATTCGGGAGGCTGTGCTTTCCCCGCGCGCTGATGGAGGATCTGCTCTCGGGCACGGCCAGCGAATATTACGTCCACGCCCGTGGCGACCGGGCGGGCCGGGATGACATGCACTGCACCGCGCAGAACGTCTACTTCGTCAATTCCGGTACTGCGGTCACGACTTATGAGGCCGAAAGCCAAAGCTATCGCCCCTCGACGCTGCGCGACATTTACGACTTCACCCGGCTGGTCGACCGGCTGGACAACATCCACATGCTGGGCGACACCGTGCTGGCGACGGACGTGACCGACGACTACCGGCACGACATGAACATGGTCTACGCGCTTCTTGCGGGCAGCCAGAAGCCCGCCTGCCTGACCTTTCGTCACCGCAGCCACATCCCCCATGCAATCCGCATGTTCGACCTTGCCTCGGGGGGCGAGGGCAGCTTCATGAAGGCGCCCTCGGTGGTGTTCGGCGGCTGCCCGGTGGTCTCGCCGCTGAGGTTCGGGCGTGAGAACCTCGAACTGATGATCGACACCGCCAAGCTGGGGCTGGTGATCGATCTGGCCGTGCCGCCCCAGGCTGGTGCCACGGCGCCGGCAACACTGGCCGGGACGCTGGCACAGGCGGTGGCCGAGACGCTTGCCTGCGTCGCGATTTCGAACCTGATCACGCCCGGCGTGCCGGTGACCTTTGCCGCCTGGCCCTTCATCACCGACCTGCGCACCGGGTCCTTTACCGGCGGCTCGGGCGAACAGGCGCTGATCGGGGCGGCGTCGATCCAGATGGGGAAGTTCTACAACCTGCCCACGTCGGTGGGCTGCGGGATGACCGACGCCAAGCTGCCGGACGCGCAGTACGGGTTGGAAAAGGCGTTGACGATCGCGCTGGCGGCGCATGCCGGGGGCAACCGTTTGTGCGAGGTCGGCGGCATGCTCGGCAGCCTGATGGGGTGCAGTTTCGAAAGCATGGTGATCGACGACGAGGCCTGCGGGATGGTGGCGCGGACGCTGCGCGGGATCGAGGTCTCCGACGAGACGCTGGCGGTGGACGTGATCCACGAAAGCGCGACAGGGCCCGGCCACTTCCTCGGCAACGCGCATACCTTGGACCATATGAATACAGAGTTCGTCTATCCTGACCTCATGGACCGCGAACGCACCGATACCTGGGAGCGCGAGGGCAAGACCGACCTGATGGCACGCGCGCGGGAAAAGTCGCAGGCAATCCTTGGCGCGCATTTCCCCAACTATTTCGGCGCCGCCGACGCGCAGGTCCGCGCCGACTTCCCGATCCTGCTGGATGCCGACGCGATGAAGCGGCCGGCCGGGGCGTGATCGGGCACGCGCGCCGAAACAGGGGATAGACACATTGGCCGCGCTAGGGGACACTCGGCGCCGGGCTTAGGAGTGTGCGACGACATAGGCCCATCCAGCGGAGGCGGCGATGAGGAGCGATACCGAATACCTGCGCCGCGCCATCGCGGTGGCTGCCGAAAGCCGCGCCGCTGGCAATCATCCCTTCGGCGCGCTCCTCGTCGGGCCGGGGGGCGAGGTTCTTCTGTCCTCGGGCAACACCTATGCGCGCGACCGCGGCGTCGGACATGCGGAGGCAAACGTGGCCCGCGCGGCGGCGCAGCAGTATGACCCGGCCTTTCTGGAGCGCTGCACGCTCGTGACCTCGGTCGAGCCCTGCTGCATGTGCGCCGGGGCCTGCTACTGGGCCGGCATCGGCACCGTCGTCTATGGGCTCAGCGAAAAGCGGCTGGCCGAACTGACCGGCGACAACCCGGAAAACCTGACCCTCGATCTGAGCTGCCACCAGGTCTTCGCCGCCGGGCGGCGCCCGGTGGCGGTACGTGGCCCTTTCCCGGAACTGGAAGACGAGATCGCGGAAGGTCACAGGGATTTCTGGTAACGCGGCCCGGTTAGGCCGGGGGCGAGGGCGCTCAGCCCGGTGGGTCGTCGTTCCAGATGTCCCGATGCAGCTCCCACACGCCGTCCGCATTGCGCTTCCAGATGATGAGGTACTTGCCCGTGGGCATCATGGTTCCCCCGTTTCCGTCCGGCACCGAAACCCGCCAGTTGCCGACGTCGATCGCGGTATCGCCCAGCACGTCAAGGTCGGTGGACACGACGGTCAGATTCGATACGCCAGCTTCGAACGCGCCGCCCCAATACCCGGCAATACCCTCGCGGCCGTCGATGCGCGGCGCGTTCGGCGGCAGAAGGATGGCGTTTTCCGAATAGTGCGAAGCCGCAGCCGCCCCGTCGCCAGAGTTGAACCCCGCCAGAAATGCCTCCCCCGCGGCAGCCAGTTCCGGGTGGCTATCGGCCTGCGCCGCGACCCCGGCCAGGATTGATCCCATGATTGCGGCAGCTCCGACTGTCCAATGTCTCATACCACTCTCCCTTGATGGTGCGCCCCTTCCGGGGCCAACAGATCGCGCCCGGCGGTCAGGAACCCGCGTCAGAAACGGCAGTGAAGGGCCCGAAAACCACTTCGGCGCGGCCACGCGCCGGTTTCCCGGGCGCTGATGATGCTACCACATCGCGCGCGATCGAGAAACTTCGGGACACTGACCTCGGGTCGGGGCCGCCCGAACCGCACCCCGGCGCTTGGCCTTTCTGACCGGCCGGACGAGCCGCCGATACGGTTTGCGCCTTTGAGCGCAGCCATCTCACAAAGGCTCTGACATCGGGCCGCTGGTCCCTCGCTTGCAGGTCCAGGTGGTAGACGCCGAACAACGGCTCCGAGGCCAGTTCGACCACCTGCCCTTGTGCCAGATCGTCCAGGAAAAAGGCCCGCGCCGTATAGGTGATGCCATCGCCGCGCCGGACCGCCGACATGATGAGATTGCCGGGCATGTGGTTGACGGTCGGGGGCTGTTCGGGGACCACGCCGTGACGGGCGAGCCAGTCCGCGACCTCGTTCGTTCCCAGTTCCTGCAACCACGGCAGGTCCACCAGGCGCGCCGGATCGGGCAGGTCCCGGCCTCCGACGACCGACGGCGCGCCGATCACGATCATGTCCGTGATCAGGACCGCGTCGATCTCCGGCCCCGACCTGCGGCTGTCACAATAGCGGATCGCCACGTCGATGCCGCCGGGGCGCAGTTCCATCACCTCCGAGGTCGGGTTGATCATCAATGTGACCTCGGGATGCGCCTCTTGAAACTCGGAAAGCCTCGGCAGCAGCCATTCCACCGCGAAGGCGGGGGAGGTGGTGATCTGCACCGGACGATGCGCGGCCGCTTCGGCCAGCCGCTCGACGCCCGCGCGCATGATGTCGAAGCCGGTGGCAAGATCCCGCGCCAGGCGGGCGCCCGCATCCGTCAGTTCGATGCCCCGCCCCAACCGAGAAACCAGCGCAACGCCAAGCCGCTTCTCCAGCGCCCTGACCTGCTGGCTGACGGCGGCCTGGGTCACGTTCAGACGCCCCGCGGCCAGCGTGTAGCTGCGCGTCTCGGCGACGGCAGTAAACGCTCTCAGGCTGTTCAAGGGCGGCAGGCTTGTCCAGTCCATATGATAGAATTTCTAATGTATCCTCAGGATAAATGAGTCGCATGGGAAGGGCGTTCTGGCAATAGTGATGGCGCAGCAACTTGCATCTATGGCCGGTTCCAGCCGCAAATTGGGATCACTTTCACCAGCAAACGAGGTGGCGCAAAAAATGGAAAAACATAACGGCGGATGCTATTGCGGCGCGGTCCGCTTCCAGATCACCGGCCTGCCGCTCTGGTCCGGGCATTGCCACTGCCGATCTTGCCAGCAGGCGCTTGGCGGCGCTTTCGTCACCTGGGCCAAGGTCGCGGCGAAGGACTTTGACGTCACCAAGGGCGTGATCAAGACAATCCGGAAAACGCCGGGCATCGCGCGGGGATTCTGCGGGGATTGCGGCACGACCCTGACCTATTCCGCCGAAACCGAGGTCGCCGGACAGGACTGGAGCGCCGACGCCTGGTTCGCCGCCGCCACGCTGGATGATCCCTCGATCGTCGAACCGAAGGCGCATGTCTTCGTTTCGCATCAGCAGCCCTGGATCAAGCTTGCGGACGGGCTTCCGGCGTCTGAGGAGTTCTGATCCGTCCAAACGCGAGAGCCGACCGAGAGGGCGCGCTGCACGCCGCCATCCTTGTCCCCGGGAAAGGTGGAACTGGCGCGCTCGCTCAAACCGCCTCGTTCTGAAGGAAAAGCTCGTACGCATGGACCTTCGAGAATCCGAGGCGCTCGTAGACCGGACGCCCCATGTCGGTCGCTTGCAAGACGGCATGCCTTGCGCCCCGCCGTCTCCCTTCGGCCATTGCGTGATGCGTCATGACCGTGCCGATCCCGCGTCGTCTTGCCTCGGGCAAGGTGGCAACCGCGTAGATGCCCGCGAGACCGGCGGCCATCACGAGCGAACTGACCGCCACCGGCTCCCCGTCGAGATATCCCACATAGCGCGGCTGGCTTTCGAACCGGTCCTCGGGGATCGCTGCTTCGCAGCGGCTCATCGCCTCCCGGACATCGTCTGCGAGCTCGAAGGCGTTGCAGGTCAGCCAGGCCCAGCCATGAAGCCCGGTCCGGCCCTCGGCCTCCCGAACCGTCAGCCCCTCGACCTTCGGCGCGTCGGGCAATGCCGAGAGGTCCATGAGCAGTGCCGGGTCGCGTCCTTCCCGCTCAAGGCCGGCGGCGGTCAGGCGGTCCCTGACAGCATCGGATGCGGCAACCGCGCTTAGCCGCCAGAGGACGGGCGTCCCGCGTTCCTCGATACTCTTTCCGGCGCTTTCCAAGGCACGATCGACGGTGCCCGGTGCATCCGTCGTCAGGTTGACCGAGTTGAACAGGCAATGTGGAATGGGTGTGTAGAGGCAGACCGCGCCGGGAAAGCGTTCGTACCGCGATCCATCGGCCAAGGCGTATGCGCCCCAGTAGGCCACAAGGTTCTCGTCCATCCTTGCGAGAAGCTCTGCATCCGGTTGCATGTCTGACCCCCATCCATCGGTCACGCCCGGTCGTCCTCTGCAATCCTACATCAAGCCCGTCCGAGTCCGGAGATCTTTCCCGGGAAGGGGGGAGCGCACCGGCTATTCTGCCGCGATCCTCGGCGTGCAGCGCATGAGAAGTGTCGCGAGCTCTGGTCGGCAGGAGCCGCAGTTGGTCCCGGCGCCTAGGGCCGAACCGATGGCCTCCACCGACAGCAGGCCCTGCGACGCGATCGCCTGGGCAATCGTGTTCACGCCGATCCCGAAGCAGGAACAAAGCGTCGCACCCGGATCGGGCCGGTTCGCGTTCGGCCGGCCTGACAGAATCTCCGGCCTGGCGCCCTCAAGCTGGCTGGCCACATGTTCGCGCGAGACGGCCACGGGCCCGGGCCCAGCGAAGAGCGCGGCCTGCACCCGCCCGTCCCGGACCAGCGCCACGCGCGCCGTGCCGCGGGCGGCGTCCGCGACGATGACCGCCTCCGCATCCGGCAGGCCGAAGGCTTCGCGCGCGAAGGCTTCCCAATCCCGGGGCGGCTCGGCCCCGGCCAGTTCCATGCGCCACCCCCCCGCGATCCGTGCGCGCGCGACGTAGTCCGTGGCGGGCAACGCCCCGGTCGTCGTGACCGCGAAGCCGAACCAGGTGGCGGCGTAGGGCCGGAGGGCGACGGGGCAGGCCTTGCTTTCGGGCTGGCCGGAAATCGGATCGGTGAAGGGCGCGACAAGCGCGTCGATGCGGCCCGTGGGCGCGTGTTCGGCCGTCCAGTGCATCGGCGCGAAGACCTGGCCGGGGCTGACACGGTCGGTCACCATCGCGCGCAGGATCGCCCTGCCGTGCCTGCTTTCGACCTCGACCAGATGCGCGGCGCGGATGCCAAGCCGGTCCGCATCGTCGGGGTGAATCTCCAAGAACGGCTCGGCGAGGTGCCGGTTGAGGCGCGGGGCGCGGCCCGAGCGCGTCATGGTGTGCCATTGGTCGCGGATGCGACCGGTGTTCAGGACGAATGGCGCCTCCACATCAACGTGCCCCGACGCCGCGCGCGAGGTGACGGGCAGCATCCGCGCCTTTCCCGCTGGCGTGAAGAACGCCCCGTCCGCGAAGAACCGCCCGCCGCGCCGGGTGGCCGTGACCGGCCAGCGGACGGGTGCCAGCGCGTCGTAGCCGGACCGGTCGAGCCCGCAAAGCGCCGAGATGTCGAAGTCGCGCCCCTGCGCGGCCGCATGGCCCGACAACGCGGCGTATTCCAGGAAGATCTCCGCGGGCGAGGCGTAGTCGAACGCCGCCTTCCACCCCATGCGACGGCCAACTTCCGCCAGGATCGCCCAGTCGGGCCGCGCGGAACCGGGCAAGGGCAGGAAGCCGCGTTGTCGGCTGATCGTGCGGTCCGAATTGGTGACCGTGCCGTCCTTCTCGCCCCATCCCGCCGCGGGCAGCAGGACATCGGCCAGGCGCGCGGTGTCCGTCGTGGCGAAAAGATCGCTGACCACCACGAAGTCGCAGGCCGCGATGGCGCCGCGAACGGCATCGGCGTCGGGCAGGGTCGCGGCGGGGTTGCTGCCCATGATCCAGAGCGCCTTGATCCGCCCTTCGGCAACCGCGCGAAACATCTCCACCGCCTTCAGCCCGGGCTTCTCGGGCATCGTGGGCGCGTCCCAGAAGCTGCGTACCAGGCTGCGATGCGCCGGATCCTCGATATCCAGGTGGCAGGCGAGCATATTGGCCAACCCGCCGACCTCGCGCCCGCCCATCGCGTTTGGCTGACCGGTGATGCTGAAGGGCCCCATGCCGGGCCGGCCGATCCGGCCGGTGGACAGGTGGCAATTCAGGATCGCGTTGACCTTGTCGGTGCCGGAGGTGGATTGGTTCACCCCCTGGCTGTAGACCGTCACCACCTTTTCGGTGCGGATCCACAGATCCAGGAAGGTCGCGATCTCGGCCTCGCCCAGGCCTGTCCGGCCCTGATCCGCGCGCGCGGCGGCAAGGCTCTCTTCCAGGCCCTCGACATGCGCCGAGAACTCGGCGCTGAGCGCCCCGGCATCGGCGATCCTCGCCAGAAGCCGGTTGAAGAGCGCGACATCCGCGCCCGGGTCGATCGCCAGATGCAGATCGGCGAGGTCACAGGTCGCCGTCCGGCGCGGGTCGATGTTCACGACGCGCATCGCGGGGCGGGCCTGCTTCGCCGCCGCGATCCGCTGGTAAAGCACCGGGTGGCACCATGCGAGGTTCGATCCGACCAGAACGACAAGATCGGCCTCCTCCAGGTCCTCATAGACGCCTGGCACCGTGTCGGTTCCAAAGGCGCGGCGATGGCCCGCGACGGTGGACGCCATGCAAAGCCGCGAATTGCTGTCGATGTTGGCCGAGCCGATGAAGCCCTTCATCAGCTTGTTGGCGACGTAATAGTCCTCGCTCAGCAACTGGCCCGAGACGTAGAAGGCGACCGCGTCCGGGCCATGTTCCGCGATGGTCTTCCTGAACCGGGCCGCGACGAGGTCGAGCGCCTCGTCCCAGCCCGCGTCGCGGCCGTTGATCCTGGGCGAGAGGAGCCTGCCCTCAAGCCCGAGTGTTTCCCCCAGCGCCAGGCCTTTCGAACAAAGCCGACCGCGATTGGCCGGGTGGTCGGTGTCGCCCTTGATTGCCGCCCCGCCCTTGCCGTCGGGTGTCGCGATGACACCGCAGCCGACGCCGCAATAGGCGCAAGTCGTCCGAACCTCGGTTCCGGCCCTCATGCTGCGCTCCGTCGCGCAAGCTGCGTGGCGTCAAGAAGGATCCGGCTCCCCTCGACCCGCGCCGGGTAGGTCGGCACCAGCCCCTCGTCGGCGCCCTGCGCTTGCCCCGTTTCAAGGCTGAAGACCCAGTTGTGGAGCGGGCAGGTGACGCTCTTGCCGTGCACGATGCCTTCGGAGAGCGGCCCGCCCTTGTGCGGACAACGGTCGGAAAGCGCGAAGACCTCGTCGCGGGCGGTGCGGAAGACCGCCACGCAACCCATCGCGGTCTTGACCACGCGCGCGCCCCGCTGGGGGATATCCTCAAGCGACCCGATGTCGATCCAGGTGGTCATTCGGCGGCCTCCAGCATGAGATTGGCAAGGGGGACGTAGCGCGCGCGCTCGGTTTCGACGTGCTCCGCCCAGGGGTCTTTCTGGTAAACGGATTGGCTGAGTTGGAAGCGCTCGATCAGCGCCGCGCGGTTCGCAACGTCATCGACCACCCGGGCCTTGACCCAGTCGAGCCCGACCTTGGCGATGAACTTGTAGGGCCGGTCGAGGTATTTCGCGTTCTCGCGGTAAAGCTGGACGAAGGCGATGGTCAGCGCGATGGCCTCCTCCTCGGTCTTCACGTCGGCAAGCCGCTCGGTCTCCTTCACGTCCATGCCGGCCGCGCCGCCCACGCCGATCTGATAGCCGCTGTCCACGCAGACGATCCCCACATCCTTGCAGGTCGCCTCGGCGCAGTTGCGCGGGCATCCGGAGACGGCGAGCTTCACCTTGTGCGGCGTCCAGGAGCCCCAAAGCGCCTTTTCGAGCTTCACCCCCAAGCCGGTCGAATCCTGCGTGCCGAAGCGGCAGTGATCGGTGCCGACGCAGGTCTTTACCGTGCGCAGGCCCTTGGAATAGGCGTGGCCCGAGACGAGGCCCGCGCGGTTCAGATCGGCCCAGATCGCCGGCAGGTCCTCTCCCCTCACGCCGAGAAGATCGATCCGCTGGCCGCCGGTCACCTTGACCGTCGGGACGTTGTATTTCTCGGCGGCATCGGCGATCGCCCGCAACTCGCGCGGGTTGGTCAGCCCGCCCCACATGCGCGGCACAACGCTGAAGGTGCCGTCCTTCTGGATATTGGCGTGCTTGCGCTCGTTCACGAAACGGCTTTGCGGGTCGTCCTGGTAGTCGAGCGGCCAGTCGGCGAGGAGGTAGAAGTTCAGCGCCGGGCGGCAGACATGGCAGCCGCAGGAGGTCTTCCATCCAAGCTCCTGCATCACCGCGGCCATGGACTTCAACTCTTGTGACTTGATCATCCGGCGCACGTCCTCATGCGTGAGCTCGGTGCAGGCGCAAACCGGCTTCGCGGCCGGCATCACGAAGTCGTCGCCGAGCGTCACCGCCAGCACCTGCTCGACAAGCCCGGTGCAGGTGCCGCAGGAACCCGACGCCTTGGTCTGGGCGCGGACCGCGTCCAGCGTCGTCGCGCCCCCGGTGATCGCCTCCACGATCCGGCCCTTGCAGACGCCGTTGCAGCCGCAGATCTCTGCGTCAGCCGGTAAGGCTGCAACGGCCGCCGTAGGGTCCATGGCGGCCCCCCCTTGATAGGCGGGCCCGAAGATCAGCGTCTCGCGCATCGCCTCGATCTCGGTGCCGTCCTTGATCAGGCCGAAGAACCAGTTGCCGTCGGCGGTGTCGCCATACATCACCGCCCCGATCAGCCGGTCGCGCTCGATCACCAGGCGCTTGTAGAGACCGCGCGCGGGGTCGCGGAAAACGATGTCCTCGCGTCCCTCGGCCTCCGCGAAGTCCCCGGCGCTGAACAGATCGCAGCCGGTGACCTTGAGCTTCGTGGCCGTCTGGACGGGGCGGAAGGCGGCGGGTTCCGCCTGCAAGGTCCGCGCCACGACCTTCGCCTGGTCGTAAAGCGGGGCGACGAGGCCGAAGAGCTGGCCGTCATGTTCCACGCATTCGCCGACGGCGAGGACGTCGGGGTCCGACGTCACCATCTGGTCGCTGACGACGATGCCGCGCGCGACCTCAAGATGGGCATCGACGGCCAGGCGCGTCTCGGGGCGGATGCCGACCGCCATCACCACCAGGTCGGCCGGATAGACGGTGCCATCCTCCAGCAGAACCGCCTCCGCCCGGTCATGGCCGAGGATGGCCTTGGTGGCGCCCTTGCAGTGCACCTTGATCCCGCGCTGCTCCAGCTCGCGCTGGAGAAGGTAGCCCGCCGAGGGGTCAAGCTGCCGCTCCATCAGGTGGCCCATGAGGTGGATCACCGTCACGTCCATGCCCCGGTTCTTCAGCCCCGCCGCGGCCTCAAGGCCCAGAAGGCCGCCGCCGATCACCACGGCGCTCCCGCCCATCGCCGCCGCGCCGATCATCGCGTTGGCGTCGTCAAGATCGCGGTAGGAGATCACGCCAGGCAGATCCTTGCCCGCGACGGGGATGATGAACGGGGCCGAGCCGGTCGCGATGAGGAGCTTGTCATAGGCGACCTCGCCGTTCTCGCCGACGACGATCTTGCGGTCGCGGTCGATCTTGACGACATGCTCGCTGAACCGGCAGGCGACGCCGTGCGCCGCGTACCAGGCGTGGTCATGGGTCACGATCTCTTCGTAGGTCTTGTCGCCAGAGAGCACGGGCGAAAGCATGATGCGGTTGTAGTTGCCGCGCGGCTCGGCGTTGAAAAGCGTGACGTCATAGTCCGCGCCTGCCTCGAACAGATGCTCAAGGACGCGGCCCGAGGCCATGCCGGCGCCGATGACGACGAGTTTCTGGGTCATGGATTCTACTCCGCTGCGATGGCGCTGGCCGCCGGTTGTGCGGGCCGCGGGCGCGCGCCGTGTTCGTATTCCTGAAGAAAATCCAGCACGTCCTGCCGGTAGGCGTAGTAGTCCGGATGTTCGAGCAGCGCCTTGCGCGTGCGCGGGCGGGGCAGCTTGACCTCGGCGATCCGGCCGATCGTTGCCTGCGGCCCGTTCGTCATCATCACCACCCGGTCGGCGAGCAGGATCGCCTCGTCCACGTCATGGGTGACACAGATCGCTGTGACCTTGGTGCGGTCCCAGACCTCCATCAGCACTTCCTGGAGTTCCCACCGCGTGAGGCTGTCGAGCATCCCGAAGGGCTCGTCCAGGAGCAGGAGCTTGGGCGACAACGCGAAGGCGCGCGCGATGCCCACGCGCTGTCGCATGCCGTTCGACATCGAATGCGCCGCCCGGTCCATCGCGTCGGCAAGGCCCACGCGTTCGAGGTAATATTCGACCACCTCCTGCCGTTCCGCCTGCGTGGCCTTGGGATAGACCTTGTCGACGCCGATCGCGACGTTCTCCTTGGCGGTGAGCCAGGGAAAGAGGTTCGGGGACTGAAAGACCACGGCCCGCTCCGGGTCCGCGCCGACCACCTCGGTTCCGTCGAGGATGATGCCCCCCCTCGACACGGGATTGAGGCCCGCCGCCATGGTCAGGACGGTGGACTTGCCGCAGCCCGAATGGCCGATCAGGCTGATGAATTCGCCCTTCTCGACCTTCAGGTTGAAGTTCTCGACCACCGTGAGCGGCCCCTTCGGCGTCGGGTAGATCTTGTGCAGCGCGCTGAACTCCAAATAACGCTCGTCGATGGGCCTGCCCTGCGCCGCCCGCACCGCCGCTGGAAAGCCGTGGATCGGCACCACGTTCGGAAGCCGGCGGCTGCCCTCGACCTTCGCCTCGATCCCGGCCTCCATCAGGTAGCCGGTCACCTTCGCCCGAAGCGCCTTGAAGGCGTCGTCATGGTTGATCGCGGCGCGGTCGCGGGGGCGGGGCAGCGTCACCGCGAAGGGCGCGCCGAGCGTCCCGTCGGGATTGAGTGGCACGATGCGGTCGGCCAGCAGGATCGCCTCATCCACGTCGTTGGTGATCAGGATGCAGGTCTTGCGGTCCTGTTCCCAGATGTCGAGGATTTCGTCGGCAAGATTGGCGCGGGTCAGCGCGTCGAGCGCCGACAGCGGTTCGTCCAGAAGCAGGACCTCCGGGTCCATGGCCAGGGCCCGCGCGACCGAGACGCGCTGGCGCATGCCGCCCGACAACTCCGCCGGATGCCGGGCTGCGGCGTGGCTGAGGCCGACCATGGCGATGAAGCGATCGGCCTTCGCGCTCCGCTCGGCCCTGGATAGGTCGGGGAAGACCGCGTCGACCGCCAGCATCACGTTGCCTTTCACGGTCAGCCAGGGCATCAGGCTGTAGCTCTGGAACACCAGTCCACGTTCCGGCCCCGGCCCGTGGATGGGCTTGCCCCGGAAGGTCACCTGGCCCGCGTCCGGCATCTCCAGCCCGGCGACAAGGTTCATCAGCGTCGACTTGCCGCTGCCTGAGAAGCCCAGGATCGCGATGAATTCCCCTTCGCGGACATTCAGGGTGATGTCCTTGAGGACCTCGTGCCGCCCGGCGCCCTCGCCGAACCCCTTCGATACGTTCTGAAAGCTCAGGATATCCATGGCGCTCACCGGTTGGCGGAAAAGGTGAAGAGGGGCTGGATCGCGTACATCACCCGGTCGAGCAGGAAGCCGATGATGCCGATGGTGAAGACCGCGACCATGATCCGCGCGAGCGAGGAGGAGGAGCCGTTCTGGAACTCGTCCCAGACGAACTTGCCCAGACCGGGGTTCTGCGCCAGCATCTCGGCCGCGATCAGGACCATCCAGCCGACGCCGAGCGAAAGCCTGAGCCCGGTGAAGATCAGCGGTAGCGCCGAGGGCAGAACAAGCTTGGTGATCTTCGCCCAGGTCCCCATCTTCAGGACCTTCGACACGTTCACCAGTTCCTTGTCGATCGAGGCCACGCCCAGGGCGGTGTTGATCAGCGTCGGCCAGAGCGAACAAAGCGTCACGGTGATCGCCGAGACGAGGAACGACTTGGCGAAGAAGCCTTCGTTGGAGGCCATCGCGGCGGAAATGATCATCGTCACGATCGGCAGCCATGCAAGCGGCGAGACCGGCTTGAAGATCTGCACGATCGGGTTGATCGCCGCGTTCGCCGTGGGCGAGAGGCCAGGAGAAAGCCGAAGAAGACGGTCCGGATCGAGGTGCCGATCTGATCGTAGTAGGACGGCGCGCCGGTATAGGCCATCTCCTTGACCTCACCGGTGCGGCCCGCGGCGATCAGCTTGGCGTTGCGCTCGTCCAGGCGTTCCTGGAACTGCGCCTCTTTCGCGGCCTTTTCGACGGCGTCGCCATGCAGGTTCACCGCCTCCGACCAGACTTGCGCCGGGCCGGGGATCGCGCCGAGCGAGGTCTGAACCTGCGGCGCGAGTGCCCCCCAAAGCGCGAGGAACCCCAGGATCGCGAGCATGGGCGCGCCCAGAAGCCTCCAGATTTCCTTGGCTTGCGCGCGCGGGCTGTCCCCAGCCGCGGCCTTGAGGATCGGGGTGATCCAGCCGAGCCCCAGCACGCGGAACCAGGCGTCGGCCCTGTTGATCCGGGTGAAGAGCCGGGCCCGGCGGGCTTCTCTCTCGGCGCTTCTGGCGAAGTCGGCATCGGCGATGGTCATGTCTCGGTCCTCGTTCAATTCGGGACCGGGGCGCGGCGGGCGCCCCGGCGCGGTTCCGCTCAGCCCTGGATGTCGTTGCCGACGACCGTCTGATCGCCCTTCAGGCCGATCGGAAGGCTGTCGATATAGGCGTTGGGCGCACGGCCATCGAAGGCGATGCCGTCGATCACGTCGCCGGCGGGCGTGGGTTCCCGGTAGCCGTCGCTGGTCCAGGGGAAGTCGGCCTCATCCGCAAGCCCTTCCGCGACCAGCATCCGCGCGGCTTCGAGATAGATTTCCGGCTTGTAGACCGATCGGGCGATCTCATCGTACCAGCCGTCCGTCTTGGCCTCGGCGATCTGGCCCCAGCGGCGCATCTGGGTCAGGTACCAGACGGCGTCCGAGTAGTAGGGATAGTTTGCGTAGTAGCGGAAGAAGACGTTGAAGTCGGGCACGTCGCGGACATCGCCGGGCTCATACTCGAAGGTCCCGGTCATCGAGTTGTCGATGACATCGGCATCGGCGCCGACATATTCGGGCTTCGACAGGATCTCGACGGCCGCCACGCGGTTGGCGTTGTCGTTCTCATCCAGCCAGATGGCCGCCCGGATCAGCGCCTTGGTGATGGCGAGCGTGGTGTTGGGGTTCTGCTCGACGAAGTCGGCGGTCAGGCCGAAGACCTTCTCGGGGTTGTTCTTCCAGATCTCGTAATCGGTGATGACGGGAACGCCGATCCCCTTGATCACGGCCTGCTGGTTCCAGGGTTCGCCCACGCAATAGCCGTTGATCGTCCCGGCCTCGAGTGTCGCGGGCATCTGCGGCGGCGGCGTCACCGACAGGAACACGTCGGCGTCGATCTGCCCCGAGACATCGCCCGGCGAATAATAGCCGGGGTTGAGCCCGCCTGCGGCCAGCCAGTAGCGCAGCTCGTAATTGTGGGTCGAGACCGGGAAGACCATGCCCATGTTGAAGGGCTTGCCCTCGGACCTGAACTGCTCGACCACCGGCGCCAGCGCGGCGGCCGAGATCGGATGCTGCGGCTTGCCGTCGGCGCCCTGGGGCACGGCCGGCTTCATCATCTCCCACACCTCGTCCGAGACGGTGATGCCGTTGCCGTTGAGGTCCATCGAGAACGGCGTGACGATGTGCGCCTCGGTCCCGTAGCCGATCGTCGCTGCCAGCGGTTGACCGGCAAGCATATGCGCCCCGTCAAGCGTTCCGTCGATCACGCCGTCCAGAAGCACCTTCCAGTTGGCCTGTGCTTCAAGCGTGACGAAGAGCCCTTCGTCGAGGAAATAACCCCGTTCGTAGGCGACCGCGAGCGGCGCCATATCGGTGAGCTTGATGAAGCCGAAGGTCAGTTCGTCCTTCTCCAGTTCAAGCGGTTCGGCAAGCGCGGGCGCGACGAAGAGCGTCGTCGCCATCAGGACTGCGGGGAAAGCCTTCATCTCTACTTCCTTCCGTGGGCTCCGGCAGAGCGGAGGCAAGAACGACAAAAAAGCCGCTGACTCACCCTGCCTGTGGCAGAGGGTCGAGCGGCTTTGCTCAAGTCCCAATCCTTGGGAGAATTCAGTCCATCCGGACGCCATTGCCCGGCTGCAATCTCAGTTGTGCCCCATCATGCTCGCAATGCAAGGCGTCCATCGGTCTCCGGCGCATTTTCGCTGCGTTGCAGCGAAAATTTGGGCGGGCGATGCTGCGGCAGCCCAAAAACTGATCAGTCTGCGAACGAAGGATCGAAGACGGTGCCGTCGAAAAAGCCGTCGGGGCATAGGACCAGCGCCCCCGATTCCGACGCGACAGAAGTTTCGCGGGTGACCGCGCCTTCGACCTTTTCCGACGCGCCGGGAAGCAGGGCGCCCGTGCCGGCCATTGCCCGGCGGTAGATGTCGGAGCGAAACGCCGCCTTCGCGGCCTCGGTCGCGGGACCGACCGGGAGGCTGGTGCGCCTGGCGAGCCCTTGTCCGATCCAGGCCGCCTGCGAGCGCCAGGGAAACGTCGCCGCCCCCTCATGGAACTCGACGAACCCCGGCACAGACCGCACCTCGCCGCGGTTGGAGATCGTCAGGCGGCCGGAAAGGGCGCGGTCGACGACATCGGCGGGAAGGTCGAGGTATCGGGCGCGCGCAAGGATCTCGCTCGCCGCCGTGTGGTTGGAGGGATTGGCCAGCCACCGCCCGGCGCGCCACAGGGCCCGCACGGCGCGACCGACCCGATCCGGGTGGTCGGTGGCCCAGTCCTCGCGCACCGACAGGACCTTTTCGGGCGCGAAAGACCAGATCGCGCAGCCGGGCAGCAAAAGTTCGCCCGTCCCGTTTTCCACGGTGATTGATCCCCAAGGCTCTCCGACGCAGAACATGTCGATTTCACCCGCCGAGATCGCTTCCGACATGCGCGGCGGCGGCACGGTCTTGACAAGATGGCGCCCGCTGGCCCCCGGTGCGATGGCCTCAAGCCAGAAGCGGACCAGCTCCGCGTGCATCGAGAACGGAAATGGCACGCCGATCCTGAGCGGCCTCTCCGCCACGGCAAGCAGCGCCTGGCCCGCCGCGCGGGCATCGGCAAAATCGAACGGATGGCCTACCGCGCGCAGCCGCCCGGCCAAGGCGTTCGAAAGGCCGATCACCGTTCCGTTCACGCTCATGACCATGACGGCGCAAAGCGGCACGGCGTTGCCGCCAAGGCGCAGCTGGCTTGCAACGGGTATGGGCGCCAGAAGATGCGCGAGTTCCACCTGCCTCAGGGCGATCAGATCGCGCGCGACCGACCAGGAGGGCGCCTTCTGCAGTTCCAGCTCGATGCCTTCCTCGGCCGCGAAACCAAGCTCGGCCGCGATGATCAGCGGCGCGGCATCGACGAGCGGCAGGAACACCGCGCGCAATGTCTCCCCGCCGCTCACGAGAGAAGCTCCGAGGCGGTGACGAGCGCTTCGGCGACCTGGATGACCTTCTTCCCCTGATCCATGGCGGCCTTGCGCAGAAGGGCATAGGCGCCTTCCTCGTCGAGCCCGCGCGCCTTCATCAGGATGCCCTTCGCCCGGTCGATGGTCTTGCGCTCCTCCAGCGCGCGCTTGGTTGCGGCAAGCTCCGTGCGCATCCGGTGGAACATGTGAAACCGCGTGATCGCGGCGTCGAGTATGGGGTGGAGCCGTTCGGGTTGCAGGCCGCCCACGACATAGGCGGACACGCCGGCCTCGATCGCGGCACGGGTAAGCTGGCGATCGCTGCGGTCCACGAAGATGGCGACGGGTCGCTCCAGCGGGCTTGTCGCGATGGCAAGCTCCTCAAGCGTGTCGCGGGACGGGTTGGTCAAGTCGATGAGGACGATGTCGGGCTTGCGTTCCGCGACATTGCGCGCAAGGGCTGTCTCTTCCGAGATGATGTGGATCTTGTGGTCGCCAAGCTCCAGCAGACCGTCCACGATCATGCGGGCCCGGTCCGGGTCCTTCTCCACCACGACAATGTTCAGCCGCTCGCTCATGCCGCAATGCAGCGCAAACGCGGCCCCGCGGGGAAGTTCCAAGTTGCGGCGGCGGGCCGATCAGGCGCGCGTTGACGTCGGGGAGGGCAGTTTTCCGGATGTTGCCTGTTATTTGGGCGATCTTCGGATCTCGGGGCAGCGCCTTGTTGGACCTCGGGCCGATCACGCGATGACACTGGCGCCGGATCACGCAAATGGGGCGCATCCGACTCACGGGGCGGGGCCGAAGCCTCGGCGGGCTTCCTGCCGGCAAGATCGGGGATCTTGGGCACCCCATGGAAACCCTCCTCGACCTGCGGCTGTCCGTGGTATCTATTGACGATGCAGCACGCATGACCTGCGGCGCAGATCGGAGCACGACGCGATGTCCAAACCCACAGTTCGATATTTCGATTTCGCCGGGAGCCGCGGCGAGGAAGTCCGGCTTGCGCTTGTCATCAGCGGCGTCGACTTTGACGATGTGCGCATCAGCCGCGACGAGTTCGTCCGAATGAAGCCAAACCTGCCCTTCGGATCCCTTCCGGTTTTCGAGGTTCCGGGAAGCGGTGTCTTTGCGCAGACCAACGCCATCCTTCGGCTGATCGGACGCATGCATGACCTTCATCCGGACGACCCGCGCGAGGCCGCCCGGCACGATGCCGTTCTGGAGGCCTGCGAGGACTTGCGGCAGCGCATCTCGGCGACCTCTCGCATAGCCGACGCGGCGGCCAAGAAGGCCGCGCGGCAAGACCTCGCGCAAACGCTCATTCCGCATTGGGCGCGGGGTATCGAGGCCCTGATCGGCGACGGACCCTTCGTCGGCGGGGCGCGGCCCGCCGTGGCAGATATCAAGGTTCACGTCATCTCACGGGCACTGAGCAACGGCAGTTTCGACGATATTCCGACGACGATTCTTGACGGGTTCGAGCGGATCGGAGCAGTCGTGAACGGGGTGGCGAACCACCCGGCCGTCGCGAACTGGTATGCATCGAGGTCCTGATAAGCAGCGATTGGCAAGGCCATAGTCGCAGGGGGGGCGAGGGACTCGGTCGGCAGACCAGTGTTGTAGATGCGCCGTGTCGCCCTATCGGCGGGGGGGCTTGTGGCATTTCCCTCGGTCGATCTCGGGGCCGCTGGTGCTACCCGCAACAGCGCCCGGTAGTCTGGACCGGAGGGCAGGGGATGGACCCGTAAGAGCAGTAGACGCAGCAATCCCCGGGTTTTGGCCTTAGAACCGCCTTGCAGCGCTTGCACTCGTAGAACCACTGGCACGCATCGAGCGGCATCGTCTCGGTCTCTTGATGACCGCAATCCGGACAGGTGATCGTGCTGTGCAATTGCGGCGATGCGTTGGCCATAAGATCACACCAAGCCGCCGTGATGCCGCAGGGGCCAATGCCTCCCGGCGACGGATCGCCTTGGCGATTTCCCCGGTTGGCCGGGCGCGGCGCACGAAATCTGGCGGCCACCTCCAGTTTCCGGGCGGTGAGGCCCGCCCGCACCCATGGTGTGACGTTCTGCGCCGAAAGTCCACATCCGCATCGCTGTCATGAACCGCTGCTGTGCCTTCGGCCGCGGCGCGATCGTCCGTATGGCATGGTGTCAACGGGGGAGGGGGCAACCACGGCTCAAGGCACCGTTCTGTAACGATGCCCTTTGGTTCTCGGACGAATGTGGTGTCATCCGGTGTTGCTCCGGCTCCTTACGAACACTTGGAGTGTCCGCAGTTCGGGCAGGTCATGCAGCCTTCGCGTTTTTGCATGCCGAACTGGCCACAGGCGGGGCAGGCGGGGCCGCGCGGGGCCTCGCCGACGGCCATGACCTGGGCGGTGGGATCGGACTTGAGGCCCATGCCCTCGCCCTGAAGGAAGCCGATGGCGACCATGTGGCGCTCAATCACCCCGCCGATCGCGGCGAGGATCGAGGGGATGTAGCGCCCCTCCATCCAGGCGCCGCCGCGCGGGTCGAAGACGGCCTTCAACTCCTCGACCACGAAGGACACGTCGCCGCCCCGCCGGAACACCGCCGAGATCATCCGCGTCAGCGCCACGGTCCAGGCGAAATGCTCCATGTTCTTGGAGTTGATGAAGACCTCGAAGGGCCGCCGGTGCCCGCCGTGCACGATGTCGTTGATCGTGATGTAGATCGCATGCTCGCTGTCGGGCCACTTGAGCTTGTAGGTCGCCCCTTCCAGCGCCTGCGGCCGGTCGAGCGGTTCGGAAAGATAGACAACTTCGGCCCCGGTGTCGGCCTCGGGCGCCTTTTCGGAGCTTTCCGAAACCGTCAGGACCGAGCCCGTCACCGCGTTCGGCCGGTAGGTTGTGCACCCCTTGCAGCCTTGGTCCCAGGCGGCCATGTAGACGTCCTTGAAGGCGTCGAAGCCGATTTCCTCGGGGCAGTTGATGGTCTTGGAGATCGAGCTGTCCACCCATTTCTGCGCCGCCGCCTGCATGCGGACATGGTCCATCGGCGGCAGCGTCTGGGCGTTGACGAAATGGTCGGGCAGGGGCTTGTCGCCGAAGCGTTCGCGCCAGAGCTGGACCGCGTAGTCCACGACCTCTTCCTCGGTCCGGCTGCCGTCCTTTTGCAGGACCTTGCGCTTGTAGGCATAGGCAAATACCGGCTCGATCCCCGAGGATACGTTGCCGGCGTAAAGGCTGATCGTGCCGGTCGGCGCGATCGAGGTCAGGAGCGCGTTGCGGATGCCGTGCTTGGCGATCGCCTTGCGCACGTCGCCGTCCATCTGCCGCATCGTGCCGGAGGCCAGATATTTCTCGGCGTCAAACAGCGGGAAGGCGCCCTTTTCCTTCGCGAGCTCCACCGAGGCCATGTAAGCCGCCCGCGCAATGGCGTGCATCCAGGCCTCGGTCTGTTGCGCGGCCTTCTCGGATCCGTAACGCAGCCCGACCATCAAGAGCGCATCGGCCAGGCCGGTGACGCCCAGGCCGATGCGGCGCTTGGCCTCAGCCTCGGCCTGCTGCTGGGGCAGGGCAAAGCGGGAGGCATCGACGGTGTTGTCCATCATCCGCACCGCCACGCGCACCAAGTCGTCGAGCGCGCCTTCGTCAATTCGCGCGCCGGGGCCAAACGGGTCCTCGACCAGCCGCGCCATGTTGATCGAGCCCAGCAGGCAGGCGCCGTAGGGCGGCAGGGGCTGTTCGCCGCAGGGGTTGGTGGCCGCGATCGTCTCCACATAGGAGAGGTTGTTCATCTGGTTGATGCGGTCGATGAAGATCACGCCCGGCTCGGCG
This sequence comes from Albidovulum sediminicola, assembly GCF_025751575.1. GTDB lineage: Bacteria > Pseudomonadota > Alphaproteobacteria > Rhodobacterales > Rhodobacteraceae > Albidovulum > Albidovulum sediminicola. The sequence continues at coordinate 44,939 of NZ_JAOWLA010000021.1, forward strand.
TAGTCATAGGTCGCCCGCATGATCTTGTTCCACAGGTCACGCGCCCCGAGCGTGTGGTAGACCTTGCCGTCAAAGGTCAGCTCCCAGGGGCCATCGGCCTTCACCGCCTCCATGAACGGGTCGGTGACGAGGACGGAAAGGTTGAACATCCGCAGCCGCGCCGAATCCTGCTTGGCCTCGATGAAGGCCTCGATATCGGGGTGGTCGCAGCGCATCGTCGCCATCATCGCGCCGCGGCGCGAGCCCGCCGACATGATCGTGCGGCACATCGCGTCCCAGACATCCATGAAGCTGAGCGGACCAGAGGCGTCGGCGGCGACGCCATGGACCGCCGCGCCGCGTGGCCGGATGGTGGAGAAATCGTAGCCGATGCCGCCGCCCTGCTGCATCGTCAGCGCGGCTTCCTTCAGCCCGTCGAAGATGCCCGCCATGCTGTCGGGGATCGTGCCCATGACGAAGCAGTTGAACAGCGTCACCGCCCGGCCCGTGCCGGCGCCCGCCGTGATCCGGCCCGCGGGCAGGTACTTGAAACCGGCCAAGGCGCCGTAGAAGCGGTCTTCCCATTCCGCCGGGCGCTTCTCGACCGCCGCCAGCGCGCGGGCGATGCGGCGCCAGGTGTCTTCGACCGTCGCGTCCACGGGGGTGCCGTCCGCCTCTTTCAGCCGGTACTTCATGTCCCAGATCTGCTCGGCGATAGGGGCGGCGAAAGCGGTCATCGGCATCCTCGGGGTCTTGGGAAGGGTGCCCAAGTTACGCCCGTCACGCGGCCGGGTCAATGAAATCCGAACGCGGGGCGGCAACTTGATCTTGGACCCGGGCGGGCTAGAATGGCTAGCTCTTGGGGGTGCCATGGCCGGATTCGTCCACATTCTGAAACTTTGCGTCGGCGCCGAAAGCGTGGAGGATCTGGCCGACTGGTATCGCGCTAATCCCTCACCCTATCCCAGCGGCGAGCGGCGCCATGTCACCCGCATGTGGCCCAAGCGCGAGGCCGAGATTCTGGCGGGCGGTTCGCTCTACTGGGTCATCAAGGGCGTGATCCTTGCCCGCCAGCGCATCGTCCGGCTTGAGCAGATCGATCGCGGCGACGGGATCACCCGCTGCGGCATCGTCATGGACCCGGAGATCATCCGCACCGAGGCCGCGCCACGGCGTCCCTTCCAGGGCTGGCGCTACCTCGACCCCAAGGACGCGCCGCGCGACCTGCCCAAGGGCCGGGCGGGCGACAGCGCCCTGCCCGAAGAGCTTGCGCTGGCGCTGTCCGAAATCGGCCTCAGATAGCGCCCGGCCGCCGCCGGGCCGCTTGTCCCGCGCGGCCCCTTCCGCTACACCCGCGCGCGACAGCAAGCGAAAGACCGGATCATGGCCAAGGACAAGGGACCGAGACGACCGCGCGCCGAGACCCCCAAGGGGTTCCGCGACTATTTCGGCGCCGAGGTGAGCGAGCGCAAGGCGATGCTCGACACCATCGCCGAGGTCTATCACCGGTATGGCTTCGATGCGCTGGAAACCTCGGCCGTGGAGACGGTCGAGGCGCTGGGCAAGTTCCTGCCCGATGTCGACCGCCCGAACGAGGGCGTATTCGCCTGGCAGGACGAGGATCAGGATTGGCTGGCGCTGCGCTACGACCTGACCGCGCCGCTGGCGCGGGTGGCCGCGCAGTATCGCAACGACCTGCCGACCCCCTACCGGCGCTACGCCATGGGCCCGGTCTGGCGCAACGAAAAGCCGGGGCCGGGGCGGTTCCGGCAGTTCTACCAATGCGATGCGGATACCGTGGGCTCCGCCTCCGTCGCGGCGGACGCGGAGATCTGCGCCATGCTCTCGGACGTGTTCGAGACGCTGGGGCTGGGCGGCGACTACGTGGTGCGGGTCAACAATCGCAAGGTCCTCAATGGGGTGATGGAGGTCGCGGGCGTCCTCGACCCCGCCGACCCCGAGAAATTCGCCCACGAACGCGGCATCGTTCTGCGCGCCATCGACAAGTTCGACAAGTTCGGCGAGGCGGGCGTGCGCGCGCTCATCGGCAAGGGTCGGATGGACGAAAGCGGCGATTTCACCAAAGGCGCGGGCCTGTCGGACGAACAGGCCGCTGTGATAATGCGCTTTGTAAACGCGAATGATGCGATCAACCAAAACTTGAAATCGCAGTCGGCGGTCTCGTCCAAACTAGGCAGCGATTTCATAGAAACGCTGTCTAACGCTTATGACGGTGGCTTCACAGAATTGTTCGGGCGATCTGCCGCAAGTGCTTTGGCGCGCAATTCGGCCACTCTGGCCCATTTGAGAGAAATCGTTGGTGAGTCGGGCGTTGGCGCGGAGGGCGTTCAGGAACTCGAAACGATTGCTGAACTCCTCGCTGCCCAGGGCTACGGCCCCGACCGCATCGTCATCGACCCCTCGGTCGTGCGCGGCCTTGGCTATTACACCGGCCCGGTGTTCGAGGCCGAACTGACCTTCGAGATCCTCGACGAAAAGGGCCGCAAGCGGCAGTTCGGATCGGTCGCGGGCGGCGGGCGCTACGACGACCTGGTGAAGCGTTTCACCGGGCAATCGGTCCCGGCGACGGGCGTGTCGATCGGCGTGGACCGGCTTCTGGCGGCGCTGCGCGCCAAGGGCCGGGTGCAGGGCGACGGGCGCGGCCCGGTCGTCGTGACCGTCATGGACCGCGACCGCATGGCCGACTATCAGGCGATGGCGACCGAGTTGCGCCGCGCGGGCATCCGGGCGGAGGTCTACCTCGGCAATCCCAAGAACTTCGGCAACCAGTTGAAATACGCCGACAAGCGCAACTCTCCCGCCGCGATCATCCAGGGCGGTGACGAGGCCGCGCGCGGCGTCGTGCAGGTCAAGGACCTTTACCTGGGCGCGAAGATCGCCGCCGAGGCCAGCCACGAGGAGTGGAAAGCCCAGCCCGCCCAGACCGAAGTGGCCCGCGCCGATCTGGTGGCCGAGGTGCGCCGCATCCTGGGGCAGGGCTGATGGCGGAAAAGGCGGCGGCACGGGCCGAGGCGGCGCGCCTCGTGGCGGCCTTCCGCGCGGCGGGCGCGGTCGAGGTCGAGGCCGATATCCTTCAGCCTGCCGAGGTGCTTCTGGACCTCTACGGCGAGGACATCCGCGCGCGCGCCTATGTCACGGCCGACCCGCTGCGCGGCGAGATGATGCTGCGCCCCGACTTCACCGTGCCGGTCGTGCAGATGCATATGGCCGAGGGCGCGGAGCCCGCGCGCTACTGCTACTCGGGCGAGGTCTTCCGCAAGCAGGAACACCCCACGGCCCGGCGCGCGGAATACGTCCAGGTCGGCTATGAGGTCTTCGAGCGCGATAACCCCGTGGCGGCGGATGCGGAGGTCTTTGCACTTTTCGCCCGGCTCCTGGCACCCCTGGGCCTGCGCGCCGCGACCGGCGATATCGCGATCCTGACGGCGGCGGTGCGCGGGCTGAAGACGCTCGAAACGCGCAAGGCCGCGCTCTTGCGCCATATCTGGCGGCCGCGCCGCTTCACCGAGCTTCTCGAACGCTTCGGCGGGCAGGCCCCGGTGCCGCCCAGCCGCGCGGCGCTGCTGGCGATGCTGGCCGCCGGTGATCGGCCCGAAACGGGCCCGCACCTTGGGCTGCGGTCCGAGGCCGAGATTTCCACCCGCCTCGCTGCGCTGGTCGAGGATGCGAAGGCCCCGCCGATCTCGGCGGAGGAGGTCGGCCGCCTCGAAGACCTGCTGAATCTCGAAGCGCCGAGCCCGGCTGCATTGGCCCATCTGCGCGATCTGGCCCGTGACTTGCCCGCCATCGCCCCGGCGGTGGACCGGATGGAGGCGCGGCTTGACGCCCTGGCCCGCGCCGGGATCGATGTGGGCAAGCTCGCCTTCGAGGCCAGCCATGGCCGCACCACGCTCGAATACTACGACGGGTTCGTGTTCTCCTTCCACGCTGCGGACCCCGAGCTTCCCCCTGTCGCCTCGGGCGGGCGCTACGACGCACTGACCGAGGTCCTGGGCCAGGGCCGGTCCATCCCCGCCGTGGGCGGCATCATCCGCCCCGGCCTTGTCGCCGATCTCGGAGGGCTCGCGTGATGCTGAAGCTTGGCGTGCCCTCCAAGGGCCGGCTGATGGAGCAGACCTTCGACTGGTTCGGACGGCATGGCGTGACCCTCAGCCGCACCGGCTCCGACCGCGAATACGCGGGCGCCGTCGAAGGTGTGGACGGGCTTGAACTCGTGCTCTTGTCGGCGGGGGAGATCCCGCGCGAACTGGCGGCGGGCCGTATCCACCTGGGCGTCACAGGGTCCGACCTGGTGCGCGAAAAACTGGCCGACTGGCCCGCGCAGGTGGTCGAACTTGCGCCCATGGGCTTCGGCCATGCCGACCTCATCATCGCCGTGCCCGCCTGCTGGCCCGATGTCGACACGCTCGACGATCTGGACGCCGCGGCTGCGGCGTTCCGCCGGGCGCACGGATTCCGCCTGCGGATCGCGACGAAATACCACCGCCTGGTGCGCGATTTCCTGACCCGCCACGGGGTGGCGGACTACCAGTTGGTGGACAGCCAAGGCGCGACGGAAGGTACGGTCAAGAACCTGACCGCCGAGGCGGTGGCCGACATCACCTCGACGGGGGAGACGCTGCGCGCGAACCACCTGAAGATCCTAGCCGACGCGCTGGTCCATCAAAGCCAGGCCACGCTTTACGGCGCGCGCGGAGCAGACTGGCAGGGCGCCCGCCGGAGCGCTCTGGCTCAACTTTGCGCACGTCTCGGGATATCGCCCGGGGATCTGGCCTAGGTGTTCAGTCTCATTGATCTTCAAAGCCAGAACATGACGGTGGCCGCGAGTGCGATGGCGGATGGGAAGGTCTTGGCGCATCTGTCATAGCGGGTTGCGACCCTGCGCCAGTCTTTCAGGCGACCGAACATGATCTCGATGCGGTTGCGGCGGCGATGGCGCGGCTTGTCGTATCGGACAGCTTTGCCGCGCGACTTCCGACCGGGGATGCAGG
>NZ_JAOWLA010000022.1 GCF_025751575.1 Albidovulum sediminicola
CATGCCCCAGGGCGACATCCTCGGCTTCGCCCCGCCCTTCTGCCTCTCCGAGGCCGAAGCCGACCACATCGCCGCCGCAACCAGACGCGCCGTCGAAACCACCCTCGGAAAAGCCTGAGACGGAAAACGAAAAAGGGGGACGGCTGGGCCAGAACCAGACCGCCCCCCACACCCGGACGCGGCCCATCTTCGCGGTGGACCGCCGCCCGACCCTACGGGCGTCTAGCGTCTTTCCTGAAGCTATTCCGATGCGGGCGGCTGCGTGACAACGGCGGCCTTGCGGGTCTCGGCCCGCGTTGAAACTCGGCAGGAGGACGCCGCGGGATGCAGGGCGCTGACTGCGGGGAAAGTCTGTCGCGCGTCTTGAAGATGTCCAGGTCAAGACCTCGGTTGGCGAGGAACGGGAAGCCGCGTCGGCTCGCCGGGTCGGTCGGGATCTCGGGTTTCGGGTGCAACCGACGCGGATTGCCACAGATTTGCGTACAGATTACGGCACGACGCAAGCCGGGGGTGATCCGGATCGCGGCCGCGCCCCGGTGGATTCTGATCACCAGGGACGGGCGTTTCGTCGTGCGGCCTGCTCCCCGGGGCAGTGCGCGGGATGATGGTCTCTCGCACCGCCGGAAGATGCCGACGATGCGCATCGTGCCGTCGCAGCACGGACAGGGCCCGCGCAGGGGGAGCGGGACGATCTCGGTTTCCTCCTGCGGTTCCTGCACGCTCGGTCGCTGCCCGAGTAATTTGCGGATGTGGACGATGTTGCCTTTGGGGCGGCGCTGGCGATGTGGCCGGGGTGGCGGATGCGGTGGAACCCGTCGGGCAGGACATACATCAGGACGCGGCGGATAAACTCGGGCGTGGTCAGGCGCATGACCTTTTACCTCTCGCCAAGCCTGATGCGATAATCCTTCCGGAGGAAGGCCACGCTCTCAGCATCAGCGCTGACGAGACGGCTGTTGAAGATGGCGACGCGATGGGTGTACCGGCGGAGATAGGCCAGCACCCCCCCTCGGGGCCGCCGAAAGGCGGCTTGGCGTAGACCACCTATTCGGTCTTGCGCAATGGGGTACGGAAGGCGGCGAATGCGCGTTCGTCCACCAACCGGGTCAGACCGCCGTGGACGGATGGTTTACCCTCGCGGCGCAGGTCCATCAGCCCGTCCAGACACAGGCGCCGGAACAGGCGCAGGTGAAGAAAGACACCAGGCTTGCAGGCGGCCCATCTGGTGCCATCGGGCGAAGACACACCCCAGCACGATCATGTGCCGGCACGATCATGTGGATGCGCCGCCGCCAGGTGTGCAGCACCGCCGCCATGCCCGAACGCGCGCCCAGCCGCTTTGGATCGTTGGCGATGGTCAACACCTTTTCCGAAGGCGCGTTGAACCGCAGCCCGTCGAGCGCCCGCATGTCGCGGAAGGCGATCGGCACGATCCCCGCCGGAAGGGGAAAGACGGCGCGGAAAGACTCGACGGGCAGCAGATCCTCGGCGCGCATCGCCATCCAGCCACGCGCTGCCGGTCCCTGACACTTTGGGCAATGCCGGTTTTCGCTCCTGTCATAGGCGAAGTGATGACGGCCGTATTTGCCGCACGCGGCCAGATGCCAGCCAAGTGCCTCGGTCCGTCAAGCCTCGATCGCCGAGATCACCTTCAGCGGCGTCGGGCCGACGGTGGAGCGGATCGTCTTCGTGGCGACATGCGCGCAGCGGGCGGTGGTCTTCAGCTTGGCATGGCCGTGCAGCGCCTGGATGACCCGCACGTCCGTTCCCGCCTCCAGCCGTTGGGTGGCACAGCTTTGGCGCGGCGTGTGCCGCGCCGCGGGCCTGCTGATCCCCGCCCTGTGCTTGGCCCGGGCGACGGCCCGTTCAGCTGGCGCGGCGAGATCGGATTGATCTTCGGAGTGCTGTTCGGGGGCAAGCCCGACTCGATGCTGGCCGAGGGTCAGCGCCCCCCGGTCGCGAAGCGCACGATCCCCGCGACGAGCACGTCAAGCGTGTCGATGGCGGTGACGCCGCTGGCGAGCGCATCGGCGATGATGGAAAACTCCGTGCACGCGATCAGTTGCACGCGCACCCCGGCAGCGGCGAGCCCGGCGGAGGCCGCGGCCAGGGCGGCGCGCGCCTCTGGCGTCGCGCCCTCGCGCTTGATCGCGCGGATCGCCGTCAAAAGGCCGTCCTGATCGTCCGGGTAGACCGCCCGCAGGCCGCGCGCCGCCAGCGCCCGGTCGAAGATGCCGATCTTTCGCACCGCAGGGGAGGCCAGGATGCCGACCGGCGCGCCGGGTCCCGCCGCCGCCAGCGCCGCATCCGCCGAAAGCTCGATCATGTCGAGAAACGGAATGGCTGCGGCAGCCCGGATCGCGGGGGCGTAATGATGCGCGGTGTTGCAGGGCATCGCGAGCGCCTCGGCCCCGGCGGCGGCAAGCCCGCGCGCCATGGCGGCCAGCACCGGGCCAGGGTCCTCGCCCCGCCCCTCGATCAGCGCGGCGATGCGCGAGGGGACCTGGGTGTTGCAGTCGACGATCAGCGGGATGTGGTCGCAGTCGTCCTGCGCCGGAACGGCCGAGATGAGGCGCTGCATCAGAAGCACCGTCGCCTCTGGCCCCATGCCACCCAAGATTCCGATCCGGCGCGGCCCGGTCACTTCGCGGCCTGCGCGCCGCCGTCGACCTCAAACGCAGCGAGGTATCCGAAAAGCGCCGCCGCGCCCCCGGTGTGGATGAAGACGATGCGCTCGTCCTTCCTGAAATGCCCCTTGCGGATCAGGTCGATCATGCCCGCCGCGCCCTTGGCGGAATAGACCGGGTCCAAGAGGATCCCTTCGAGTTCCGCAAACATGGCGATGGCCTCCAGCCCGCCGGGGGTGGGAATGCCGTAGCCCTCGCCGACGTAATCGGTATTGGCCACCACGTCGCCGCGCTGAACAACGCCGAGGCAGCCCAGCTTTTCCGCCGTCGCCAGGGCGAGGTTGAAGACGTTTTCCTCCTGCCGGGGCCGTGGCGCGCGGACCCCGATGCCCAGGAGCGGGATATGGGCGTTGATGGCCTTCAGCCCCGTGATCAGCCCGGCCTGGGTGCCCGCGCTTCCGGTCGCATGAATGATATGGTCGAAAACCACGCGCCGGTCGTTGGCCTGCCCGACAAGCTCGAAGGCGCAATTGGCGTAACCCAGCGCCCCGGTCGGGTTCGAGCCACCCCCGGGGATGGTATAGACCTTGCGGCCCTCGGCGCGGAACCTGTCGGCCACCGCCTCCATCTCCACGTTCATGTCGAGCCCAGGCCCGCGCCGCTCGCTCGTCGCGCCGTGCAGCCGGTCGAGAAGCACGTTGCCGTTGTGATTGTAGTTCGGATCGGTGCTGCCGGTTCGATCCTCCAGCAGGATGTGGCAGCCGAAACCGAGCTTCGCCGCCGCTGCCGCGGTCTGACGCGCGTGATTGGACTGGATCGCGCCTTGGGTCATCACCATGTCGGCGCCCGCGGCCTCGGCCTCCGCCATCAGGAATTCGAGCTTCCGGGTCTTGTTCCCGCCCGTCGCGAGGCCGGTACAGTCGTCGCGCTTGATCCAGATCTCGGGCCCGCCGAGTTCGGCCGTCAGGCGCGGCATCGGTTCCAGCGGCGTCGGGAGATGCGCGAGGCTTATGCGCGGGAAACGGGCAAGGTGCATTTGGGTCCCCAGGTTCGATCGTGGTGCGACCGCCATGATCCTCGCAGAAGCGCGATTGTGCAAATGCCGTCTTGGCGTGACCTCAATGGCCCACCGACCTTTGCTGGGATCGCCGCGACTAAGCCTCCGCCACCACGACCCGGGTGTTCCAGCCCTCGCAGGATTTCATCAGGGCGGCGGGCAGAGCCTGGTCGGTGAAAACGACATCTAGTTCCGACAGGCTCGCGATGCGGGCCGGAGCAGAGCGGCCGATCTTCGAATGGTCGCAGACCAGGAAGCTGCACCGTGCCTGGCGCAGGATGGCGCGGCTGACCCGAACCTCCGCCAGGTCGAAGTCGAGCATGTCGCCGTCCCGGTCCAGCGCCGAGGTGCCGATCACGGCGAAGTCGACCTTGAACTGTTCGAAGAACTGCGTCGTGAGTTCCCCCACCAGCCCGCCGTCCGACCGCCGCAGAGCGCCGCCCGCCACCATGATGTCGCAGCCCGGATTGGCGACGAGGATGTTCGCGACGTTCATGTTGTTGGTCACGACCGTGATGTTGCGGTGATGGATCAGTTCGCGCGCCACCGCCTCGGTCGTGGTGCCGAGGTTGAGGATCATCGAGGAGTTGTCCGGGATCATCGCCGCGCAGGCCTTGGCGATCGCGGTCTTGGCGGCCTCGTTCATCCGGCGGCGCGCCTCGTAGGCGATGTTGGACACGCCCGTGCGCGGCAGGGCCCCGCCATGGACCCGGTCCAGAAGCCCCGCCTCCGAGAGTTCCGTCAGGTCCCGGCGGATCGTCTGCAAGGTGACCTCGAACCGCTGCGCCAGGTCCTCGACGCTGACGCGGCCCTCCGAACGGGCGATTTCCAGGATTTCGGTCTGTCGGATGTTGACGGCCAAGTTCGGTCCTTTCCGGGCGCGGCGCGCCTTTTTCGCATAGGCCCGGCTGGCCTGTCACGCCAGGAATCGCCGCGCCGCGCGCACGTTCGATTTTGCGCGCCGTGCAATCGGCGCGGATCAAATTCACGATACGGCGCGGTTCAGAAGATTTCAAATGTTCGTTTAAAGGTAAAACGCACAATCACGAACATTTCTCGTTGACGCGCGAAAGCGAGTCAGTGCAGGGTGCGCCCCGAGGGAGGCTTGGTGCCTCCGGGGGGAGGAACGCGACGTGTCGGATGCTCAGCGGCCGGAAATGGCCGATCTGTTCATCATGGGTGGCGGCATCAACGGATGCGGGATCGCTCGGGACGCGGCGGGACGCGGGCTTTCCGTCATCCTGGCCGAACAGGGCGACCTGGCGCAGGCGACCTCTTCGGCCTCGACCAAGCTCTTTCACGGCGGGCTTCGGTATCTTGAGTATTTCGAGTTCCGCCTGGTGCGCGAGGCGCTGGAGGAGCGTGAAACCCTTCTGGTTGCCATGCCGCATATCAGCTGGCCGATGCGCTTCGTGCTGCCCTACCACCGCGACATGCGCTTTGAGAGCGACACGCCGACAAGCCGGTTGCTGGGTCTTGCCATGCCCTGGATGAAGGGGCGCCGCCCCGCCTGGCTGATCCGCCTTGGGCTTTTCCTTTACGACACGCTGGGCGGGCGCAAGATCCTGCCCTCGACCCGCACGCTGGACCTTGGCTCCGACCCGGCCGGCAAGCCGCTGAACGCGAAGTTCCGCAAGGCCTACGAATACTCGGATTGCTGGGTCGAGGATTCGCGGCTCGTGGTGCTGAACGCCCGCGATGCCGCCGCCCGGGGCGCGAAGATCCTGGTGGGAACGAAGGCGGTCCGCGCCACCCGCGCAGGCGATCATTGGCAGGTGGAGGTCGAGGGCCCCACGGGACCCGCGACCTACCGCACGAAGGTTCTGGTCAATGCCGGCGGCCCTTGGGTCGAGGACGTGATCCGCAACGTCGCGCATATCGCCACGACGGAAGGCGTGCGCCTGGTGCGCGGCAGTCATATCGTGACGCGGCGGCTTTTCGACCACGACCGCTGCTATTTCTTCCAGGGCGAGGACGGGCGGATCATCTTCGCCATCCCCTACGAGCAGGATTTCACCCTGATCGGCACCACCGACAAGGATCACAAGGGCTCCCCCGCCGAGGCGCGCTGCACCGAGGAGGAACGCGACTACCTGCTGGCCTTCGCGTCGCGATACTTCGCCAAGCCCATCACGAAGGACGATGTGGTCTGGACCTTCTCGGGGGTGCGGCCGCTTTACAATGACGGCGCCAAGTCGGCCACGGCCGCCACGCGGGATTATGTCCTCTCGGTGGATGCCAAGGGGCCGCCGCTTCTCAACGTCTTCGGCGGCAAGATCACCACCTACCGGCGGCTGGCCGAAAGCGCGATGGAGAAGATCGCGCCCTTCTTCCCGGACCTGAAGGGCAAGTGGACCGCGCGGGTGCCGCTGCCCGGGGGCGACTTTGCCCATGACGGGGTGGGCGCGCTGACGGCGCGGCTCAAGGCCGACTATCCGTTCCTGTCGGACTACCATGCGGGCCGCCTGATCCGCGGCTACGGCACGGACGCCTTCGCAATCCTGGGCGCGGCGCGTAGGGTTGAGGATCTGGGCCGCGATTTCGGCGCGACGCTGACCGAGGCCGAGTTGCACTGGCTGATCGACAAGGAATGGGCGCGCCGCGCCGCCGACGTGGTCTGGCGGCGCACGAAACTGGGGTTGAGAATGACGGCGGAAGAGATCGCCGCGCTCGACGCCTACATGACCGGAAACCGGGCCGCGAGCCCGGCCGCAGAATAGGAAACCAAGGATGGCGCTTGAGCTGCAAGGGGTCACGCGGGTTGTCGGGGGCAAGGTGCATATCCACCCCACCACCCTGACGCTGAACAAGGGCACCATGAACGTGCTGCTTGGCCCCACCCTGTCGGGCAAGACCTCGCTCATGCGGCTGATGGCGGGGCTCGACGCCCCGACGGCCGGGCGCATCCGCTGGGACGGCGCGGACGTGACCGGCGTCCGGGTGCAGGACCGCGGCGTCGCCATGGTCTATCAGCAGTTCATCAACTATCCCGGCCTGACGGTCTACGAAAACATCGCCTCGCCCCTGCGCATCCAGGGCACGTCGGCGGCGGAGATCGACCGCCGCGTGCGCGAAACCGCCGAGATGATGCGCATGACGCCAATGCTCGACCGCAAGCCGCTGGAGCTTTCAGGCGGCCAGCAGCAGCGCTGCGCGTTGGCCCGTGCGCTGGTAAAGGGCGCGGGGCTGGTCCTTCTGGACGAGCCGTTGGCGAACCTCGACTACAAGCTGCGCGAGGAGCTGCGCGTCGAAATCCCGCGCATCTTCGAAGCCTCGGGCGCGATCTTCGTCTATGCGACGACGGAGCCGGAGGAGGCGCTGCTGCTCGGCGGCAATACGGCGGCGCTGTGGGAGGGGCGGGTCACGCAGTTCGGACCGACGCCGCAGGTCTACCGCCAGCCCGCCGACATGGTGACCGCCCGGGTCTTCAGCGACCCGCCGATGAATTTCATGCCCTGCGTCAAGGAGGGGAACCGGATCACCTTCGGCGAGGCCGCACATGCGCCCGCCGACGGCGCCTTCGCCGCGATCCCGGACGGCCGCTATGTCGGGGGCTTCCGCGCCAACCACCTTGAAATGGCGAAACATTCCGGGCAGGCGATCGAGTTCCGCTGCTCCCTGAGCGTGACAGAGATCACCGGCTCGGAAACCTTCCTGCATGTGACCCACGGGCCGGACCGCTGGGTCGGGTTGGTCCACGGCGCGCATGATCTACATGCGGGACAGGGGATCAGCCTCTGGCTCGACCCCGCGCATATCTATCTGTTCGACACCGAGGGGCGCCTGGCCGCCCCGGCGGCCTACGCGGCGGCCGACCTGAAGGGAGGCGCGTGACATGGCCCGCATCACGCTGAAGAACCTGGCGCACAGCTATTATCCGAACCCGACCTCGGAGCAGGATTTTGCGCTGAAGGAGATGGACCATGTCTGGGACGACGGCGGGGCCTATGCGCTTCTGGGATCGTCGGGCTGCGGCAAGACCACGCTTCTGAACATCATCTCTGGGCTATTGCGGCCCTCGCAGGGCCGCGTGCTTTTCGGCGACCGCGACGTGACCGACGCGGCCACGGCCGAGCGCAACATCGCCCAGGTGTTCCAGTTCCCGGTCGTCTACGACACCATGACGGTGCGCGACAACCTTGCCTTTCCGCTGCGCAACCGGGGCATGGACACCGCCTACATCGAGGAACGCGTGCAGCAGATTGCCCATATGATCGGGATGGAAGAGGTGCTGAACCGCAAGGCGCGCGGCCTGACCGCCGACGCCAAGCAGAAGATCAGCCTTGGCCGCGGCATGGTGCGCGAGGACGTGAACGCCATCCTCTTCGACGAACCACTGACCGTGATCGACCCGCACATGAAGTGGGAGCTGCGCACACAGCTGAAAAGCCTGCACCGCCAGTTCGGCCACACGATGATCTACGTGACCCACGACCAGACCGAGGCGCTGACCTTCGCCGACAAGGTGGTCGTCATGTATGACGGGCGCGTGGTCCAGCTTGGCACGCCCGAAGAGCTGTTCGAAACGCCCGCCCATACCTTCGTAGGATATTTCATCGGCTCGCCGGGGATGAACCTGCTTGAGGCCCGGATCGAAGGCAACCGGGCGCATCTTAATGGGGCAACGATCGAACTGGGCGCGACCTATGCGCCGCTGACGGGGCATACGCAGATCGGCATCCGCCCCGAATACGCGGTCCTGACCAACGGACAGGGCCTGCCGGTGAAGATCCACCGGGTCGAGGATGTCGGCCGCCACCGGCTGGTGCGCGCCGAAGCCGCGCAGCAGCCGCTCAACATCGTGGTTCCGGAAGGGATGCCGGTCGGCGCTGACATGACCCATGTCAGCTTCGCCGCCGACAAGATCAACGTCTATGCCGACGACTGGCGCGTGCAGGGGGAGGCCGCCTGATGGAAAAGACCGTCAACCAGAAAGCCTGGTTCCTCGTCCTGCCGGTGCTGGTCATCGTCGCCTTCTCGGCCATCATTCCGCTGATGACCGTGGTCAATTATTCGGTCAACGACACCTTCGGGAACAATGAGTTCTTCTGGGCGGGCCTCGAATGGTTCGAGGAGATGGTGACCTCGTCGCGGCTTCATGACGCGCTCGGGCGGCAGATCCTGTTTTCCGGGATCATCCTTGCCATCGAGGTGCCGCTGGGCATCTTCATTGCCCTCAACATGCCGAAGTCGGGCTTCTGGGCCAGCGCGTGCCTTGTCGCCATGGCGCTGCCGCTGCTGATCCCGTTCAACGTGGTCGGCACGATCTGGCAGATCTTCGGCCGGGTCGATATCGGCCTTCTGGGCCACGCGCTTGCCGCGCTGGGGATCGATTATAACTACACGAACGACTCTCTGGACGCCTGGATCACCGTCGTCGTGATGGATGTCTGGCATTGGACCTCGCTCGTCGCGCTTCTGGCCTATGCGGGGCTTCAGTCGATCCCGCAGGCCTATTACCAGGCCGCGAAGATCGACCAGGCAAGCCGCTGGGCGGTGTTCCGCTTCATCGAACTGCCGAAGATGAAAGGCGTGCTGCTGATCGCGATCCTCCTGCGTTTCATGGACAGCTTCATGATCTATACCGAGCCCTTCGTCGTCACCGGCGGCGGCCCGGGCAACTCCACCACCTTCCTGTCGATCGACCTTGTGAAGATGGCCGTGGGCCAGTTCGACCTCGGCCCCGCCGCCGCCTTCTCGATCATGTACTTCCTCGTCATCCTGCTCGTGTCCTGGGTCTTCTACACGGTGATGACGAACCTTGACCGCGAGGAGCAGAAGTGATGCGCGTGAAACCCTCCGCCTTCGTGATGACGCTTTACCTGCTGTTCCTGATGGTGCCGATCTACTGGCTCGTGAACATGAGCCTGAAGACCAATACCGAGATCACCTCGACCTTCACGCTCTTCCCGCGCGACCTGACGCTGCGGAACTACCTGGTGATCCTGACCGACCCCAGCTGGTACATGGGCTATGTCAACTCGATCATCTATGTGACGATGAACGTGGTGATCTCGCTGACGGTGGCGCTGCCGGCGGCCTATGCGTTCTCGCGCTACAGCTTCATGGGCGACAAGCACCTGTTCTTCTGGCTACTGACCAACCGCATGGCGCCGCCCGCCGTCTTCGCCCTGCCCTTCTTCCAGCTTTACTCCTCGGTCGGGCTTTTCGACACGCATATCGCGGTGGCGCTCGCGCACTGCCTCTTCAACGTGCCGCTGGCAGTCTGGATCCTGGAAGGCTTCATGCGCGGCGTCCCGAAAGAGATCGACGAGACCGCCTATATCGACGGCTACTCCTTCCCAAAGTTCTTCGTGAAGATCTTCATGCCGCTGATCGCGAGCGGGATCGGCGTCGCGGCCTTCTTCTGCTTCATGTTCTCCTGGGTGGAACTGCTGCTCAGCCGCACGCTGACCTCGGTCAACGCCAAGCCCATCGCCGCAACGATGACGCGCACGGTCTCGGCCTCGGGCATGGACTGGGGGGTGCTGGCGGCCGCCGGGGTGCTGACGATCGTGCCCGGCGCGCTCGTGATCTACTTCGTGCGCAACTACATCGCCAAGGGCTTTGCCCTGGGCCGCGTGTAAGGGAGGGGACCGATGACCGCCACCGCAACCACCGCCCGCCGGGTCAACTGGACCGCCATCACCCTGACCGCCGCGGGCGTCATGGGGGCGATCCTGGCGGGCCTGCTTCTGGCCGCGCCGCGCAAGGACGGCGCGATCAACTGGTTCGCGCCGCTGATCCCGAACGGATGGATGGCCTGGACGCTTCCGGTCGCGCTCTTTTTCTGGGTGATCGCGAGCCTGCTGGTCACCATGACGCTGCTTGCCATCCGCTTTCCGGAGACGCCCCGCGTCGGGATCCTCAGGATCGAGACGACGCGCGGCGACCGGCTTTTCATCAGCCTGCTCGGGTCGGCCTTCATCCACCTGATCTGGCTCTACTTCGCGGGCACGCCGCTTTGGGGCGCGACCGCACTCTGCCTTGTCTATGCCGCGGCGGTGTTTCGCTGGGTCTAGACGGGAACGAAGCGCCGGGGGGCCGGATGCGACCCATCCCCCCGGCTGAACTGCAAGACGGACGTCTCACAATCTGGGAGGACACATAATGAGATTGCGTCAAACCACAACCGCCATGGCGCTTGCGCTGATGGCCATGGGCTCGGCCCCGGCCTGGGCTGACATGGAGGCTGCCAAGGCCTTCCTCGACGCCGAGGTCGGCGACCTGTCGACGCTGAGCCGCGCCGATCAGGAAGCGGAAATGCAGTGGTTCATCGACGCCGCGGCACCGCTCGCGGGGATGGAGATCAAGGTGGTGTCGGAAACCATCACCACGCATGAATACGAAGCGAAGGTCCTGGCGCCCGCCTTCACCGCGATCACCGGCATCAAGGTCACCCACGACCTGATCGGCGAGGGCGACGTCGTCGAAAAGCTCCAGACCCAGATGCAGACCGGCGAGAACATCTACGACGGCTACATCAACGACTCTGACCTGATCGGCACCCACTGGCGCTACCAGCAGGCCCGCATCCTGTCGGACTGGATGGAGGGCGAGGGCAAGGCCTTCACCAATCCGAACCTCGACGTGGCCGACTTCATCGGCGCGAAGTTCACGACCGCCCCGGACGGCAAGCTTTACCAGCTTCCCGACCAGCAGTTCGCGAACCTCTACTGGTTCCGCTACGACTGGTTCAACGACCAGAAGACCAAGGACGACTTCAAGGCCAAGTACGGCTATGACCTCGGCGTGCCGCTGAACTGGTCCGCCTATGAGGACATCGCGGAGTTCTTCACTGGGCGCGACATGTCCTACGCGGGCGGCCCGTCCTCCGGCGTCTATGGCAACATGGACTACGGCAAGAAGGACCCGAGCCTTGGCTGGCGCTACACCGACGCCTGGATGTCGATGGCCGGCATGGGCGATGTGGGCGAACCGAACGGCCTGCCGGTCGACGAATGGGGCATCCGCGTGGACGAAAACTCCCGCCCCGTCGGCTCCTGCGTGGCACGCGGCGGCGCGACCAACGACGCGGCGGCCGTCTATGCCGTGACCAAGGCGATCGAGTGGCTTCAGAAGTACACGCCGCCGGAAGCCCAGGGCATGACCTTCGGCGAGGCCGGTCCGGTGCCCGCGCAGGGCTCCATCGCCCAGCAGATGTTCTGGTACACCGCCTTCACCGCCGACATGGTCAAGGAAGGCCTGCCGGTCATGAACGAGGACGGCACGCCCAAGTGGCGCATGGCCCCCTCGCCCCATGGCGCCTATTGGCAGGATGGCATGAAGGTCGGCTACCAGGACGCGGGTTCCTGGACGCTGATGCAATCGACGCCGGTGGACCGCGCCCAGGCCGCATGGCTTTACGCGCAGTTCGTCACCTCGAAGACGGTTGACGTGAAGAAAAGCCACGTCGGCCTGACCTTCATCCGCGAGTCGACCATCCAGCATCAGTCGTTCACCGATCGCGCGCCGAAGCTTGGCGGTCTGGTCGAGTTCTACCGCTCTCCGGCCCGCGTGCAGTGGTCGCCCACGGGGACCAACGTGCCGGACTACCCGAAGCTCGCGCAGCTCTGGTGGCAGAACATCGGCGACGCCATGTCGGGCGCCAAGTCCCCGCAGGAAGCCCTCGACGCGCTCTGCGAAGAGCAAGAGAAGGTGCTGGCGCGGCTTGAGCGCGCGGGCGTCCAGGGCGACATCGGCCCGAAGCTGAACGAGCCGCAAGACCCGCAGGTCTGGCTCGACGAGCCGGGCTCGCCGGTGGCGATGCTGGACAACGAAAAGCCCGCAGGCGAGACGATCTCGTATGACGAGCTGATCAAGTCCTGGCAGAACTGATCCGTTCGCGGATCAAAGGGGGGCGCCTTCGGGCGCCCCCTCACGACCTCTCCCCCTCCGCGCCGTCCCGTGACGTTCAGGGCTTTTCTAAAGCCGTGGGGCGGGCCATCCTTCGCCCCCGAACAGACTGCACCGAAGGCCAGATGCCATGTCCCTTATCCTTGCCATCGACCAGGGCACCACGTCGTCCCGCGCGATCCTCTTCGACCAGGCGCTGCGCGTCGTTGCCCTCGCGCAAGAGGAGTTCCCCCAGCACTACCCCGCCCCCGGTTGGGTTGAGCACGACCCCTCCGACCTGTGGTCGAGTGTCGCCGCCACCGCGCGCGCCGCGATCGAGAAGGCGGGACGCGGGGCGGCCGACATTGCGGCCATCGGCATCACCAACCAGCGCGAGACGACCCTGATCTGGGACCGCGCGACGGGCGAACCCATTCACAACGCCATCGTCTGGCAGGATCGCCGCACCGCCGACACCTGCGCCGCGCTCAAGGCCGCGGGCCATGAGGCGATGATCACCGCGCGGACGGGCCTGCTGCTCGACCCCTATTTCTCCGGCACAAAGGTAAAGTGGCTGCTCGACAACGTCCCCGGCGCCCGCGAACGCTCCGCGCGCGGCGAACTGGCCTTCGGCACCGTTGACAGCTTCCTGATCTGGAAGCTGACCGGGGGACGGGTCCATGCCACCGACGCCACCAACGCGGCGCGCACCATGCTTTTCAACATCGCCACAAACGAATGGGACGCGGAGATCTGCGCCCTTCTGGACGTGCCGATGTCGCTTCTGCCCGATGTCAGGGATTGCGCCGCCGATTTCGGCGTGACGCGGCCCGATCTCTTCGGACAGGAGATCCCGATCCTCGGCGTGGCGGGCGACCAGCAGGCAGCCACCGTCGGGCAGGCCTGCTTCCAGCCCGGCATGATGAAATCGACCTATGGCACGGGCTGCTTCGCGCTTCTGAACACCGGGGCAGACATGGTGCCCTCGAAGAACCGGCTTCTCACGACGATCGCCTATCGGTTCGACGGGCGGACGACCTATGCGCTTGAAGGGTCGATCTTCATCGCGGGCGCGGTCGTCCAATGGCTGCGCGACGGGCTGAAGATCATTCGCGAGGCGAAGGAAACGCAGGCCCTGGCCGAGGCCGCCGATGCCGCGCAGGGCGTTGTTCTGGTGCCCGCCTTCACCGGCCTCGGAGCGCCCTACTGGCGGCCCGATTGCCGTGGCGCGGTCTACGGCCTGACCCGCAACTCCGGCCCCGCCGAACTGGCCCGCGCGGCGCTGGAAAGCGTCGGCTACCAGACCCGCGATCTGCTGGAGGCGATGCGCTCGGACTGGGGTGCATCGGCCGAGGGCATCCTCAGGGTCGATGGCGGGATGACCGCCAGCGACTGGGCCATGCAGTTCCTCTCGGACATTCTCGGCGCCCCGGTCGACCGGCCCGTCGTGACGGAGACGACGGCCCTTGGCGCCGCCTATCTGGCCGGTCTCAAGGCCGGGATCTGCCCCCCGCCCGAGGAATTCGCCAAGGGCTGGGCGCTGGAGCGCCGGTTCGAACCGGCGATGCCGGAGGCCGACCGCGGCGCCAGATACGCCCGCTGGCAGCGCGCCGTTCAGGCGACGATGTCGGTATGAGCTTCTCGATCCTTCAGCCGCCGCGCATCCTTTTCGGCCGGGGAACGGCCGCGCAGGCCCCGGCGCTGGTCCGCCAGATGGGGGAGCGTGTTCTGGTCGTCCATGGCGCATCGGGGCGTCATGTGCCCTGGTTCTCCGACCGTCTGGCCGAACTGGGCGCCAAGACGCTGGGCCTGGCCTGCGGCGCGGAGCCCACGCTTGCGATGCTGGAAGAGGCGATCCGGGATGCCAAGGGGTTTGCCCCCCAGGTCGTGGTCGGGCTGGGCGGTGGGGCGGTTCTTGATCTGGCAAAGGCGCTTGCGGCCATGATCCCGGCCCCCGGCGGCGCGCTGGATCACCTGGAGGTGGTGGGCAAGGCCCTGCCGCTCAAGGCCGCGCCGCTGCCCTTCATCGCCATGCCCACCACCGCCGGAACCGGGGCCGAGGCGACCAAGAACGCGGTGATCGGCCTGCCCGAACACGGCCGCAAGGTCAGCCTGCGCGACGACCGAATGATCGCCCGCCTGGCCATCGTCGATCCCGCGCTGACCGACGGCTGCCCGCGCGCAGTGACGCTGGCCTCTGGCCTTGATGCGCTGGCGCAGGTGATCGAACCTTGGGTGAGTTGCCGCGCGACCCCCTACACCGACGCGTTGACGCGGGGCGCGATCCGGCCCGGCCTGGCAGCGCTTGTCCGGCTGATGGAGGTCGAGGACCCAGAGGCGCGCGATGCCATGGCCTGGTGTTCGCTTTCCGGCGGGCTGGCGCTGGCCAACGGCGGGCTTGGCGCCGTCCATGGCCTTGCGGGCGTGATCGGCGGACGGACCGGGATCGCGCATGGCGCGATCTGCGGTGTGCTCCTTGGCCCGGCGCTGGCGGTCAACCGCGACATCACCTCCGGCGCGCCGCGCGCTCGGATCGAGGAGGCCTGCGCCCGCATCGCGGAGGTTCTGGACGCAAACGCGGATCGTGCCCCCGCCGCGCTTTCAAGATGGGCGCGCGAGGCGGGCCTGCCGCGTCTCTCCGAAATGGGGCTTGCGAGGGAGGATCACCAAGCGGTTGCGACAGCGGCGCTTTCGGCCTCATCGACCGCGGGCAACCCGGTTCCGGTCACCACCGAGGCCTTGCAGCGGATGCTTGCGCTCGCCGAAGCGGACACCTGACGGGCGGGGCCGATACCCCGCCCGCTGGCCCGGGCGCCCGGGCTAGACGCCAAGCTTGCGGCGCTGATTGGCGGACCAGCGCATGATGATGTGATCGAAGCTGAGCGCCATCAACGCCACGCAGATCCCCAGCACGAAGTTCTTGCCGAGCTGGTTGCCCGCGAGCGTCTTTTGCAGTTCCTGGCCCAAGTCCTGCGTCCCGATGAAGGCCGCGATGATCACCATGAAGAAGGCAAACATGATCGCCTGGTTGAAGCCCACCGCCATGGTCGGCAGCGCCAGCGGCAGTTGCACGTTCACAAGCTTCTGACGCCGTGTCGCGCCGGACATGTCGGCCGCCTCCAGCAGTTCCTCGGGGACGGCGCGGATGCCCTCGATCGTGTAGCGCATCAGCGGAACCGTCGCGAAGATGAAGATCGCGAAGACCACCGAGACGTCGTTCACGCCGAACAGCATGATCGCGGGGATCAGGTAGATGAAGCTTGGGAAGGTCTGGGCGGTATCGCAGACCAGGAGGATCGGCTCCGCCCATTTCTTCCGCCGCGCGGCGAGGATACCCAGCGGCAGACCGATCATCGCCGCCAGGATCACCGCCGAGATCACGGCGTAGAGCGTGATGATCGACCGGTCCCACCAGCCCGTCAGGGCGACGATGGCGAAGAAGGCCCCCGCCGTCAGCGACGACCGCCACCCGCCCACGGCATGGCCCGCGGCCGCGATGGCCAGGATCACCGCCGGCGTGGGCAGCCACAGAAGGGCGTTGCGGAAGGGGATCAGCACCCAGGTGATCAGGAACCAGCGCAGCCACTCCGTGATGGATGTGACCACCCCGTTGGACAGGATCGCGCGGATCACGTCGTCGATCTCGGCCCCCATCGACAGATCCTGGGCGCGGGTGATGTGATCGGCCACCTGCACGATCTGCGCGAGGATCACGAAGGCCACGAAGGCGCCGATCCCGGTCAGCAGCAGGCCATTGCGCTTCCACCAGGGGGTTCCGCGCTCAAAATGCTGCGGCTGCTTGATGACCCAGGCTTTCGAGCAACGGTCAAGCGTCACGGCGATCAGGACGATCGTCACCCCGATCTCGAAGCTGCGGCCAAGCTTGAGCGAGTTCATCAGCGACAGAAGCTTGGCGCCAAGCCCCGGCATCCCGATGAAGGCGGTGAGGACGACCATGGCGAGGGACAGCATGATCACCTGGTTGACGCCCACCAGAAGCTCGGTCCGGGCCGAGGGGATGTAGACGTGGCGCAGCATCTGCCAGCGCGTCGAGCCGCTCATCTTGCCGGCCTCCACGACTTCGTCCGACACGGCCTTGAGGCCCAGCGTGGTCATCAGGACCATCGGCGGGATGGCGTAGGCGACGGTGGCGATGCAGCCCGCGGTCGGGCCGACCTTGAAGAAGATGACGGCGGGCAGCAGGTAGGTGAAGAAGGGAAGCGTCTGAAGCACGGCCAGGAACGGCATCAGCGCCCGCTCGAAGCGCGGGAATTTCCACGCGGCCAGCCCCAACAGCAACCCCGTCAGAACGGCCACCGGCGCGGCGACGGCGATCACCGACATCGTCTGCATGGCCAGGTCCCACTGCCCGATCAGCGCGACCCAGACGAAGGTGCCGCCCGCGAGGACCGCCATCCGTGCCCCCCCCAGCGCATAGCCGGTGACAGCCGCGACGGCGGCCACGGCGCTCCAGGGGATCGGGCCCACATGGGGCCAGCGGTTCTTGCCGTAAAGCAGGTTCGCGGTGATATCCAGCAGCCACTCCAGCGCCGCGGAGATCGCCCGCGTGACATGGATCAGGCCGAGGTCATCCTTGATGAAGTCGAAAAGCGACTGCATCCAGAGATCGTAGGGCAGCACGGCCCCGTCGGGGACGCGCGTCAGGAAGGCGGGCAGCAGCGGCTTGGCCAGCGTCAGAAGCAGCGCCAGGCTGAGCAGGATGACCGCTGCGCGCGGCGCCGCAAGCCGCCTGTCGCGGCGGTCGGAGGAGACATCGGTCATCGCCATCAGACCGGCCCCAGCAGAATGTCGAGCGCGTCCTGGCGCTTCATGGCGCCCACGACCCGGCCCGCGCCATCGGCCACGGGCAGGATCTCTCGCCCGTCGTTGACGAGTTGGCGCGCGAGTTGCAGCACGGTCGCGTCCGCCGCGATGGCCGGGCCTTCCAGCTGGTAACCGTTCACCGGCTGGGCCAGGACGCGAGCATGCACGACGCGGGCTTTTTCCACGTCCTCGGTGAATTTCGCCACATATTCGGTCGCGGGCTTCAGCACGATCTTGTCGGGCGTGTCGCATTGCTCGACCGCGCCGTCCTTCATGATCGCGATGCGGTCGGCAAGCCTCAGCGCCTCGTCGAAGTCGTGGGTGATGAAGACGATGGTCTTGCCCAGCATTCCGCGCAGGCGCAGGAATTCGTTCTGCATCTCGCGCCGGATCAGCGGATCGAGCGCCGAGAAGGGTTCGTCAAGGAACCAGATGTCGGGTTCGATGGCGAGGCTGCGGGCGATGCCGACGCGCTGCTGCTGACCGCCCGACAGCTCGCGCGGGAAATAGTCCTCTCGGCCTTCCAGGCCGACCAGGCGGATGACCTCCAGCGCGCGGTCGCGCCGTTCGTGCCGGTCCTGTCCCCGCATCTCAAGCGGGAAGGCCACGTTTTCAAGCACCGTGCGGTGCGGCAGCAGGCCGAAGCTCTGGAACACCATCCCCATTTTGCGGCGGCGCAGTTCGATCAATTGCCGCTCGTCCAGCGACATGATGTCCTGACCGTCGACCACGACCTCGCCCCCGGTGATGTCGATCAGCCGCGACATGCAGCGCACAAGCGTGGACTTGCCGGAGCCAGACAGCCCCATGATCACAAGCATCTCGCCGCGGCCGACATCGATCGAGACGTCGCGCACGGCGGCGATGTATCCAGCCTGCCGGATCTCCTCGAAGCTGCGGCCGGCGCGGGCCTCAGCCAGATAGGCCTCGGGCTCCTTTCCGAACAGCTTCCAGACGTTGCGGCAAGAAATGACGGGGGCGTCGGTCATGGGGCGCCTGCTCCTGAATTGAAAACTCCGGGGGGCGCATCCCCCCCGGAGGCATTGCGGGTCAGGTCTTATTCGACCCAGGGCTTCCAGACGGATTCGTTGGCGGCAAGCCATTCGGCCGCGGCATCCTCCGGCTCCATCTCGTCCACGTCGACCAGCTTCGCCATCTCGGCGATCTGCGCGTTGGTGAAGGAGATCTTGGTCAGCGCCGCGTAGGCGTCCGGCCACTTTTCCTTCATCCCGTCCCAGGCGGCGATCTTGAGGTAGCCGTTGGCCGGGTTGCCGCAATCGTAGGTCACGTCGGGATTCGGGCCGACGGCCGCGTCTTCGTTGCAGCCCTCTTCCCAGGTGGGGAAGTTCACGAACTCGCCCGGCCAGACGGCTTCGGCAAAGTTCGGCGTCCAGTTGAACAGGACGATCGGCTTCTTCTCGGCCTCGGCGGCTCCAATCTCGGCCCAGAGGGCGGCGGCCGAACCGGCGTTCACCACGACGAAGTTCATGCCCAGCGCATCGACCCGTTCCTGGTCATGCTTGAGCCAGTCCACCGGACCGCCGAGGAAACGGCCCTTGTCGCCGGTCTCCGGCGTGGCGAAAGCCGCCGCGCACTCATTCAGCGCCTGCCAGTCGGGGAGGCCGGGGCAGGCTTCCTTGGTCCACATCGGATACCACCAGTCCTCGCGCGTCACGGCGTTGTGCGTGCCAGCGTCATGGAGGCCGCCTTTTTCGAGCGCGGCGCGAAACGAGGCGCCAAAGGCCCCTTCCCAAACCTCAAGCTCCAGCGACACATCACCGAGGCGGACGGATTCATAGACCGCCTGGCTGTCGGTGGTCACATATTCGACGTGGTTGCCCATCGTTTCGAACATCTGGCCGACGACATTGCTCATCACGATCTGGCTCGACCAGTTGTGGATCGGGATGATGATCGGGTCCGAGGAATCCGCCTGGACTGCGCCCGCCGCTACGAGGACGGAGGCCACACTGCCAAGGTAGGTCGTGATCTTTCTCATTGCTTGCTCCCTGTTTCATGGGCTGGCGTGCGCGGGGTACCGAACCGCCCGCTGCCGGCAGGGGCGAGGTTAGGAGCGCAATGTGAACAGGTAAGCCCAAGAACATGAACGGGCTGGTCCATTATGTTAAAATTTGTTAACAAGCGGGCAAATCAAGGGATGCTCAAGGGATGCCATGCGCGGAATCGCCCCCCCTCATATCGTCATCATCGAGGATGAGCCGGTCACGCGGGCGACCCTGACGAGCTATCTCGACTCGAACGGCTACCGCGTGACCGGGGCCGCCAGCGCGCCCCGCGCCGAGGAGATCCTGGCGCGCGATCCGGCGGACCTGCTGCTGATCGACGTGAACCTTGAGGGCAAGGACGGGCTTCAGATCACGCGCGAACAGCGCGCCCTTTCAGAGATCGGCATTATCCTGATCAGCGGGCGCACCGACGATGTCGACCGGATCGTCGGGCTGGAAATGGGCGCCGACGATTACGTCTGCAAACCCTTCAACCGCCGGGAGTTGCTGGCGCGCATCAAGAATATCCTGCGCCGCACGACCGCGCTGCGCCACCTTCGGCGAACCGTTTTCCGGTTCGAGGGCTTCACCTTCGACGTGAACAAGCGGCAACTGACCCGATCCGATGGCGAACCCGTCCGCCTGACCCGGGCGGAATACGAGGTTCTGGCCCAGCTCCTGCGCCATCCGGCGGAGGTGCAGAGCCGCGAAAAGCTGGTCGCCTGCGTCACCCATCGTCAGGACAGCCCCGAGCCGCGCACGGTGGACGTATTGGTGCGGCGCCTGCGCAAGAAGCTGGAGGACGATCCCGGCGCGCCGCAGATCATCACCACCTCGCACGGCGAAGGCTACATCTTTACCGGACGGCTCCAGTAGCCCCCTGCGGCCCGAGGCCGGCGGAGGCCGCCGCCAGGGCCGCCGCTGCCCCGGCGGCGAGCGGTTCCAGCCGCTCGAGTTCATCGCCGAGCGTGGCGCCCTCGCCGTCCCGCGCCTGCGTCTCGATCTGCTGAAGGCATGCGACGAGGTCCGGCAGCTCGAAATTGCCCGCCGCGCCCTTCATCCGGTGGGCAAGTGCTACCACGCGGTCAAGGTCCCGCGCCCCCACCGCCACCCGCAGACGTTCAAGATCGACTTCCAGCGTATCGAGAAACAACTCGGCCACCGCAAGTGCCCGCGCGCCGCCCAGGTCCGACACCGCGCTTGCCAGCGGCCCGGCACCTTCATCGGACGGTTGCCAGTCACCGTCGCGCGGCGAGAGGAACACGCTCGGCCCCTGCCCCTCGGCGACGGAGGCGATGGCCGCAGCCAGCCGTTCGGGCGAAACGGGCTTTGCCACGAAACAGGTCATCCCCGCCGCGAGATGCGCGTCGATCTGGTCGCGCTGCACATGGGCCGAGATCCCGATCACCGGGATGTCGCGCAAGCCGGGCTCGTCAGAGGAGCGGAT
The DNA here is from genome assembly GCF_025751575.1 of Albidovulum sediminicola. Classification (GTDB taxonomy): domain Bacteria; phylum Pseudomonadota; class Alphaproteobacteria; order Rhodobacterales; family Rhodobacteraceae; genus Albidovulum; species Albidovulum sediminicola. The sequence goes on from NZ_JAOWLA010000022.1 coordinate 20,797, forward strand.
CCGCCGTGTCGCCTCAACCCCGCTGATGCCGGGCAGGTTCACATCCATCAGCACCAGATCGAACCGGCCTTCGCGAAGGCGCTCCAGCGCCTCTTCGCCGCTTGCGACGCATTCGGCGGTATGGCCCATCCGCTCAAGATAGCTTTGCGCCACCATCTGGTTGATCTGATGATCCTCCACCACCAGCGCGCGAAGCGCGTGTTCGGCGGCGGCGGGCCGCCAATCCTGGGCGGCGACTTCCAGGTCCTGTGCGTCCCCGATGGGAAACGCCACGCGAAGGGTAAAGATCGACCCCACATTCGGCGTGCTTTCGACGCTGAGCTGGCCCCCGATCACATCGGCGAACTTCCGGCTGATGGCGAGCCCCAGACCCGTGCCGCCATACTGGCGCGCGGTCTGGCTGTCTTCCTGCTCAAACGCATCGAAGATACGCTGGCGGGCGTCGGGTGCGATACCCTTGCCGGTATCGGACACCTCAAAGGCAAGGCGAACGCGCGCACCCTGCGTGCCAACCTGGCGCAGGCGAAGCACGATCTCCCCCTCCTGCGTGAATTTCAGGGCGTTGGAGGCCAGGTTGAAGAGGATCTGCCGCAGCTTTCCGGCATCGCCCCTCAGGATATCCGGCACGTCCCCGGCGACATCGAGCCAAAGGGCAATGCCCTTTTCCTGCGCGCTGGGGCGAAGCACGCCGACGATGCCGCGCAGCATCTCTCCGACCGAGAAGGTCGAGATATCCTCGACGATCTCGCCGGACTGGAACTTCGAATAGTCGAGGATGTCATTCAGGATCGTCAGCAAGCTTTCGCCAGAGGATCGCGCGGCGCCCAGTTGGGAACGCTGCGTCTTGTCCAGCCCATCAAGCCGCAGATTGCGCAGCATCCCCAGCAGGCCGTTCATAGGGGTGCGGATCTCGTGGCTCATCATCGCCAGGAACTCGGATTTCGAGCGATCGGCCGTTTCGGCCTTGGCGCGCGCCTCTGCATGGGCGGCGACCTCTCCGCGCAGCTTGTCGGTCTGTTCGGCCACCAGCGCTTGCAATTCGCTCCGGTGGCGGCGCAGCTCCTCCTCGTTTCGGCGGCGGGCCGCTTCGAGTTCCCGGTTCGCGATGGCCTGCTTGCGGAAAATCTCGACCGCGCGTTCCATTCCCGCGATCTCGTCGCGCCCCGTCGGCACCACGGCCCGGTCGAGCCGCCCCGCCGCCAGTTTCGCCATTTGCGCCGACAGAAGGTCGATCCGGCGAGAGATGTTGCCCCGGATATAGAACCACAGGATTGCCACCGACATGATCAGCGCCAGACCGCTGGCCCAGGTGTTGCGCTGCTGCATGTTGCGCATGGCGGTCATGACCTCGAACATGGCGCTGACCGCGCCTTGCTGGGACCGGCGCGCCAGGACCTCGGCTGCCAGCCCCAGCGTCGCGGTCGACAGGCGGATGTCGGCCTGCCCCGCGGCGATGCGCTTTCGCAGATCGAGGATGGCGTCGGACGCGGCAATGATGCTGTCCTGCGGATGCCCGGTGACGGTCAGCTTCCGGATGGTGGCAAGAAGCGTCTGCGCCTGTTCCGCGCGACCGGGGTCCCGGATGGCCGCGATCCGGCGCTGCATGATGTCGGTTTGCACCTGCACCCGGTCGCGCATCTCCGCCAGTCCTTCGTGGTCGGCAATGCCGGGGATCTGGTTCAGGCTGAGCCCCACCTCCGCCGTCAGCGACCGAAGCTCGAACATCAGCCCCAGTTGGAACAGGTCCACCTCGATCAGCTTGTCCAGCGTATCCAGCCGCTCGTCGCGCACCGTGCCGGCCCCATCAAGCTCATAAAGGTTGGAAATGACGGCCGAGGTCCCCATCTGCGCGTTGGCGACCAGCGTGTCGGCCATGTCCAGAAGCTGCGTCGTCGCCGCCAACGCCTCTTGCAACCCAAGATCGCGATGCGCCGACAGCGCGATCCGGTTGCGCACCAGTTCGTCGAGAACGGCGATGTTGCCCTGAACCCCATCGATCGCGCGGGCCAGGTCGCCGGTGCCCGCGCCATTCGCCTCGACATAGCGTTCCAGCCGCTGCTTCAGCGCCTCGACCTGGCCGTGCAGATAGGCGGCACGGTCCCGGCGGTCGTCCTCCACGGTCACGGCGGCCAGTTCCGGCGCGACGGCGACGATCCGCGCGCTTTCCACCGCAAAGCGCTGCATTTCGGCCAGGGCGGGGATGGTGCTTTCGAAAACCTCCGACTGGCCCTCGGCGACATCGCGCAACTCGAACCAGCCAAGGGCGCCGGTCAGCGCCGGCAGCCCGGCGATCGCCAGGAAGGCGAGCAAAAGACGCCTGCCCAGGCTCGTGACCCTCACGCCCTTCCCCCTTCGCCGCGATCCAACGGTGCGCTTGGTGCTTGCATGGCCGTGATGCTATACAGCTTTGCGCCCAATGGTGGAAAAAACATGCTCAGGTTCCTTCTCGCCCTTCTGCTGCCTTGGCCCCTGCTGGCCGGTGCCGAAAATTGGCAGATCGAATATCGGGACCCGCCCTTCGACTTTTCCCGGCCGGCGCATATCGCGGATTACACGCCGCTGGAACATGCCGCGCAGGCCTGGCGCTTTTGCGTGGCCTATCCCCATCTGAAGGACGCTTACTGGCTGTCCGTGAACTACGGCATGGTGGAGGAGGCCCGCCGCCTTGGCGTGACGTTCCATCTGGTCGAGGCGGGCGGCTACCCCAACCTCGACCGTCAGAAGGAACAGATCGAAGACTGCGTGGCCCAGGGTGCCGACGGGCTGATCGTCGGCACGGTGTCCTTCGAAGGCCTGAGCGACGTTCTGGAGCGTATCGCCCAGACGATCCCGGTGATCGCCAGCGTCAACGACATCGCCGACCGCGGCATCACCGCGAAAATCGGCGTATCCTGGTTTGACATGGGCGCGGCGGCGGGCCGCGTCGTGGCCGAGGCACATCCCGCGGGAAGCGATCCGGTCCGCGTCGCCTGGTTTCCGGGACCCGACGGGGCGGGCTGGGTGCGTTTCGTCGATGCGGGCTTCCGCGCGGCGCTGCGCGGCAGTTCCGCCGAAATCGTCGATACCGCCTACGGCGACACCGGCCTCGAAATCCAGGTCCGGCTTGTCGAGACCGCTCTCGAGGCGCATCCGGACATCGATTACATCGTCGGCAGCGCGCCGACCGCCGAAGCCGCGGTGTCGATCCTGCGGGCCCGCGGGCTTGAGGGGCGCATTCGCATCGTCTCGGACTACATGACACATGCGGTGATGCGGGGGCTGCAGCGCGGCAAGATCATCGCCGCGCCGACGGACTTTCCAGTGTTCCAAGGGCGGCTCTCGATCGAGATGGCGGTGCGGGCCGTGGAAGGGCAGCTCGCGTTTGCGCACGCCGGCCCCGGCATCGCGCTTGTCCGGGCAGGTTCCGCGAGCGCGGCGCGGGCGACGGAATCCTTCGCGCCTGCAAGCTTCGTTCCGGTCTTCGACCTCGAATGAAAGGCGGCGTTGCCCCGGTCGTCTTTGCAGATATAACTGGTGCCCAGGCCGGACCTGACACGCGCCCAGCCTGCCAAGAACCCTGATGCAAGCCCATAATAACATGTACGAAACCAACCCGTCGGCCCCAACGCCACCCGCCCCGATCGCGATCCGGCGCGAAAGCCCGCTTTCGCCCGACCTGTCTCTCCTGATGGCGCGGCACACGGCGGCCATGCACGCCGACACGCCCCCCGAAAGCATCCATATGCTGGACGCCACCGCCCTTGCCGTGCCGGGGATCGACTTCTTCGTGATGCGAGAGCCGGATGGCCGCCCGCTGGGAATGGGCGCCCTCAAGCGGCTTTCGGACGACCACGCGGAAATCAAGTCGATGCATATCCTCGCAGAGACGCGCGGGCGCGGACTGGCCCAGGCGATGCTGGCCCATCTGCTTGAGGCGGCCCGCAGGGCAGGTTTCACCCGGCTCAGCCTGGAAACCGGATCGCAACCCGCCTTCGCCCCGGCGCGCGCGCTTTACGCCCGCGCGGGGTTCCAGCAATGTCCACCGTTCGAAGGCTATTGCGAAGACCCGAGCAGCGTCTTCATGACGCTTCGGCTTGCGTGACGGCGCGGTCTGGCGCAAAAGGAAAACACGGTCCCGTAGCTCAGCTGGATAGAGCAGCTGCCTTCTAAGCAGCGGGTCGGGGGTTCGAGTCCTCCCGGGATCGCCAAAAAATCCCTCTCTCCCGCGCCGATCAATCGAACAACCTGCTCCGTCAGGCGAGGGCACGAATCATAACGCGTCGCCGCTTGCACGAACGGCCCCGGCAAGGGCGCCGAGATCGCAGGCCACCCGCCCTGATTGCATACCAACCCCGAACGCTCCGCCAAAGTAGCGCCTCGCGGCACCTGCTGCTCCGCGGCTTCGGCAAGCTTTTGCCTAACTTTATCGGCCCTCCCACAACAATCACGCAACCTCGGCAACAATATGATCAGACCCAGGTAATTGTCGCGCAACTTATCGCCTGTCGCCTTTTTTAGGCCCAGATATTGCCCCGGAAATGCTCGCGATGGGGGTATCTTGTATCTAGAATCGTTGAACACCATCCAAGCGCGGCTGGATCGCGCCTAACGAGCAAGGAACCGAACGATGGATAGATCTGAACGCAAGCAAGGCTCCAGGCTGACGGCCCTTCTTTCGTGCTGCGCGCTGGCCCTGGTTTTGACGGCAGCCCCAGGCTTTGGCCCCTTCACGGGCGACGGCTGGGACGGCGCGGCCCTCGCCAAGTCGGAAAACGGCGGCGGCAATGGGAATGGCGGCGGCAACGGCAACGGCGGAAACAACGGCAAGGGCGGCGAGAAGAGCAGTAAAGGCAAATCCTCGTCGGCGAAGGGCAAGTCGGCCAAGGCCGCAGCGACCGAAGACGGCACGCTGACGCCCAGCCAGAAGGGCAAGTGGAATGCCATGAATGCCAGCCCGCAGGCGCTCGCGGCCCATATCGCCAACGGGAACTTCAACGGCACGATCGGCGCGCTGGCACAGCTCAATCTCGCCGCGAAGGCGGCCAGCGGCGTTGAACTCTCGCCGGAGGAGATGGCGGCGCTGGAAGGCATGGTCAGCACCGACGGCATCGAGGTCAGCGATGACGAGGTCGTCGATGCCCTGAACGACGCGGCTGCGAAGGCCGGTGTAGACGCCTCTTGGTCGGTGACCGAAGAGGGAATTGGTTGTGAAGGTGACGGCTGCCCGAACGACGAAGAAACCGAGGGTGCGACCCAAGCTGCGATTGACGGCACGCGCAGCGACCTTGAGCTTCAGGAAGCCTACGACCAGTTCCTCGATGAGTCCAAGGCGCGCATCGTAGAAGAGTCGAACAAGCCTCTGGGCACTGACGAGTTAGAACAGCTGTTCGACGAGATGGGCGCAAAGTGGGACGTGGATATCACCCCCGAAGAGCCCGCACCGGACGCGTCGGCCGCCGAGGGCGAAGCGGAGACCCCGCCCGCCGAAGAAGGGGCCTGATCGAAAGCACCCGAGGCTTACGGCAAGATATCAGAACGGGCGGCCAAGGCCGCCCGTTTCCTTTTCCCGCGCCCCTGACAATCCACCAGCCTCGCCCCGGTCCAGCAGGCGCAACGCCCTACCCTCCGCTCGGCCTCGGCCCGGAGGCAAGTGCCAGAATGCGGTCGGCGGCCAGATCGGCACCCGAACGCGCCTGCATCACTGTGGCATTCGACGCCAGGCGTTCGCGCATTGCCCGGTCGCCGAACATCTCCCGGATGGTCGTGATCAACATCTCCTCGGTCCAGTCCGCCCGGTGGAGCTTTCGCCCGGTGCCGGTTTCGACCGCCCGCGTCGCGTTGTCGTGCCCGTCCCAGCCATGAGGCAGGATCAGCGACGGCACCCCGTGGTAGAGCGCCTCGCATAGACCGCTGTTTCCCCCGTGATGGATGAAGAGGTCCGCCATCGCCAGGACCGAGGGCTGGGGATACCAGCCATCCAGATGCACGTTGTCAGGCACGCCTCGATAAGCGTCGCGCCACGCGCCCACATGAACGATAAAACGCGCGCGCATCTTGCCGAAAACCGCGATCATTCGCTGCATTAGCGCGACATCCAGGGCGCCGAGGCTCCCGAAGGAGACATAGATCAATGGTCCCTGCCGGTTGCCGAAGCTAGGCAGGTCGAAGGGCCCCTCGTGCCGCACCGCCCCCTCAAGATGGGTGAAACGCCCGGGATCGAGCGGCCGGGCGCGGTCGTGGCGCAGGACCGAGGGCGTCAGAAGCAAGTTCAGATCCGGCGACGTCTCCAGGAACTGCCCTGGCGGCAGCGGGGCAAGGCCCGCGGCGGCGCGGAAACGGCTATACCGGCCATGCGCGGGCGCTATGGCCTTGAGATATCTCGAAATAAAGGCCGCGCGCCCTTCCCGGTCGCCGGTCGCAAGGCCCGAGCAATGGGGCGGGATCGCGTCGTCCGGGATCTCGGTTTCGGCACCCGAGACGATCCGCACCCAAGGGCAGCCCGCCCGCGCAATCGCGGGGAACATCACTACGTTGTCGAGCACCACCGTATCGGGTCGCAGCCGCGTCAGAAGGGCCGCCAAAGGAGCCTCCGCCCCGATCGCCGTCTCCACGATCGCCTCCCAGGTGGGGGCGACATAGGTTTCGATCTGGTCGATGGGCGACAGATTGAGATGCGGCAAATGGCGGCGGCCGAACGCGCGCCAGTCCTCATCCGCGGGCAGCGGCGCGCCAAGGGGCAGGCAGTACTCCTGAAAGCCGTAATCGGCGAAGATGCCGTTGAACCCCGGAGGGCAGATGAAGACCGGCCGGGCGCCGCGCGTCCTCAGGGCGTTTGCGATGCCGACACAGGTCAGCGCCGCGCCAAATCCGGCCTCCGGGAAGAAGGCGATGACGGGCGCATCAGCCATCGCTCCCCCCAGCCATGCCCGGCTTGGGGAGCGGTGGGGCGCCCCGGCTGGCCGCCCGCGGTCGGCTATCTTGCGACAGCCGCAGATGAACGCGCAGCAGATCGGCCGCCACGTCGAAGCGGCCTGCCTCCATTTGATCAAGAATTCCAATATGTTCGAGCATTGCCTGGCGCTGCCGCACAGGGTTTACCCACCGCGTGGCGCCGGGAAGTTCGTGCATCCTCAAGTGTTGCGCCAGGGTCTCTGCGACAAAACGGTTGGCCGCGCCGCGCGCTATCAGCCCATGGAACTCGGTATCCAGCGCCTGAAAATCCTTCGGGTCCAGCCCTTCATCAGGGCGGTTCAGGAAGGCTGTCATCGCCGCGCGCGATCCGGCGGCCCGGTCCGGGTCCAGCCGGAACCCCGGGGCGGAAAGCGCCTGCGGCTCCAGCAGCAGGCGGAACTCATGACTATCGGCCTGCGACGCGGGGGCATGCGGGAGAGACGTGAAAACCCAAGCCTGCCCCGGCGCACGGACCAGCAGACCATCTTCGGCCAGCCGGGCCACCGCCTTGGTCACGGCGGATCGCGCGCAGCCGTAGCGCCGCATCAGCGCACCCACCGATACGGAGTCATCAAGGCGCCGCGCCGCCCGGTCGCGCAGGATGCGCCCCGCGAGATCCGCGTCGCTCGCCCCCGGGGGAGGCCCGGCGAGCGGCGACGTGGGCAGGAAATCAGGCGAAAGGCGGTAGCCCGAAGCGGCCTCGTGCTGGGCAAACCCCTGATCGACCAGAAGATCGAGCGCGGCGCGCACAGGCGTGCGGGATACCTTGCAGGCCCGTGCCAGCGCCTGTTCCGGCAACCGCGCGCCCGGCCCCAGCCCACGTTCGCGGACATGGTCCAGGATCCTTTGCGCAAGCTCTCGATGGCTTGCGCGGGGGCGACCGTTACGACTCGGCGTCGCGTTCAACTCCATTCGACCTGGGCCTCGCCTCCGACGGCCGCGCAAGCATTACCGCGCCGCCACTAGGTATTTTTTCTCGAAAAAATACCATTCATTCAAGGATATTCGTAAATATGAGGCAAGTTTCAGTCCATTAATGAGAGAACGTACCAACATGAAGCATGGGCGTCGCAGCAGAACCGCAGCCGCCTCGCGCGTGATCCTGCCGCCATTTCCGGGCCGAGGCTGCGCGCCGAGCAATCTCGTAGCATCGCCATAGACCTTATGAAACGGCCTTCTTTCGTCCCCCTTGGCGCGCGCTGAGCCCCGCCTATTCTGGTCGCGTCGCCAAAGGACTTGCCCGAATCGGCAAATCTTGACCAGATAGTAAAAAATATCAACCAACAGGGAAAAGCCATGTTTCACCACAAGGGCACAAGCGCGGCCTTGTCGCGCCGCAAGGTATTGAAGGCCGGGGGCGCGCTGACCGCGACGGGTCTGATCGGGTTGCCCGCGCGGCTTCTGGCCGCCGATCCGGTCAGCGTCGCCGGTATCTACACCGTTCCGGTTGAACAGCAGTGGGTCAGCCGTATCCACAAGGCCGCGACCGCCCAGCAAGACGCGGGCGCGGTCACCTACACCTATTCGGAGAACACCGCGAACACGGATTACGCGCGCGTCATGCGGGAATATGCCGAGGGCGGCGCCAAGCTGATCGTGGGCGAGATCTTCGGCGTCGAGGACGAGGCGCGTGAGGTCGTGGGCGACTACCCGGAGGTGGCCTTCCTCATGGGATCGAGCTTCATGCCCGATCCGGCCTACCCGAACCTTGCCGTCTTCGACAACTACATTCAGGACGCCTCCTACCTGTCGGGGATCATCGCGGGCGCGATGTCGCAAAGCGGCAATATCGGCATGGTCGGCGGCTTCCCGATCCCCGAGGTCAACCGGCTCATGAACGCCTTCATGGCCGGCGTGCGCGAGACCCGCGCCGACGCGAAGTTCCAGATCAGCTTCATCGGGTCGTGGTTCGATCCCCCGAAGGCCAAGGAAACCGCCTTTGCCATGATCGATGCGGGCGCCGACGTGATGTATGCCGAACGCTTCGGCGTTTCGGACGCGGCCCAGGAACGTGGCGTGCTGGCGGTGGGCAACGTAATCGACACGCAGGCCGATTATCCCGGCACGGTCGTCGCCTCCGCGCTTTGGCATTTCGAGCCGACCTTTGACGCGGCGCTGGCGCGGGTGATCGACGGCAGCTTCGCCGCCGACAACTACGGCGTCTATTCGCAGATGAAGGAAGGCGGCTGCTCGCTTGCCCCACTTGGCACCTTCGAGGGCAAGGTACCCGAGGCCGCGATGGCCCTGGTGGCCGAGCGTGAGGCGGCGATCAAGGATGGCAGCTTCACCGTCGCGATCGACGACAACGAACCGACCGCCGGCTGATGGGCCCGCAGGCGCAGGCGCGGGTTGTCCTGCGCCTGGACGGCATCACCAAGCGCTTCGGGCCGCTGGTTGCCAACGACGCGATCACCTTCGACCTGCACGAGGGCGAGGTGATCGCGCTTCTGGGCGAAAACGGCGCCGGCAAAACGACGCTGATGAACATCCTTTTCGGCCATTATTCGGCCGATGAAGGCCGGGTGGAGCTGTTCGGCAGCCCCCTGCCCCCGGGAAATCCGCGCGCGGCGCTGGCGGCGGGCGTCGGCATGGTGCATCAGCACTTCACGCTGGCCGACAACCTCAGCGTGATGGAGAATATCGTTCTGGGGACCGAACCGCTCTGGCGTCTTGGCCGGGGCCGCGCGGCGGCGCGTTCACGGGTCGAGGCGCTGTCGCGCGACTACGGGCTCTCGGTCCATCCAGACGCCCGCGTTGGCAGCCTGACCGTTGGCGAACGCCAGAGGGTCGAGATCCTCAAGGCGCTTTACCGGGACGCGCGCATCCTTATCCTGGACGAACCGACGGCGGTGCTGACCCCACAGGAGGCGGAGGATCTTTTCGCAACGCTTCGCAAGGCGGTCGCGCGCGGCATGTCGGTGATCTTCATCAGCCACAAGCTGCATGAGGTGATGGCGATTTCCTCGCGCGTGCTGGTCCTGCGCCACGGCAAGCTCGTGGGCGAGGTGGCCACCGAGGCGACCGACCGCCACCAGTTGGCGACGATGATGGTGGGCACGGAGGTGGCACCGCTTGAGGTCCGCGCCCACGCGCCGGGCCCGGTGCTCATGGCCCTGAAGGGCGTTTCGACCCCGGCGCTCGGCAACGCGATCGGCCTGAGGGATATTACGCTTGAGTTGCGCGCGGGGCAGATCACCGGGCTTGCCGGCGTATCGGGCAACGGTCAGGCCGCCCTTGCCGCGCTGATCGGCGGGCTGGAGGTGCCAGAGGCCGGCGAGATGGAGATGGCGGGCGCCCCGGTCGAGGGCTGGTCGCCGCGTCGTGCCATCGACGGCGGCGTGGCGCGGATCCCGGAGGACCGCCACAAGACAGGCACCATCGCGGACTTCTCCCTGACTGAAAACGCGATCCTCGAAAGCTACGGGGACGCGAAGTTCAGCCGCAAGGGTTGGATGAACTGGCGCGCGGCGGAAGGGTTCGCGCGCGACATCATCGCCACCTATGACGTGCGCTGCCCGGGCCCCGCCACGCGCATCCGGCTCTTGTCGGGGGGCAACATGCAGAAGCTGATCCTGGGCCGGGTGCTGGAACGGGGGCCAAGGATCATCCTCGCGAACCAGCCGGTCAGGGGCCTCGACATCGGGGCGGTTACCTATGTTCACCAGCGCCTGCTGGGCGCGCGCGACGAGGGCGCGGCGGTCCTGTTGATCTCGGAAGATCTCGACGAGGTCATGGCGCTTTCGGACGTGATCCATGTGATTTCCGAGGGCCGGCTTTCGCCTGCCTTCCCCCGGGGCGCGATGACGCCTGCGGGGCTAGGCGTCTGGATGGCCGGCCACGGGTTCGAGGGGGCCGAAGGCGGGGGGGCGGATCATGCGGCTTGAACCGATCGCCGATCCGGGTCTTGGCCGCACCTTCGGCTATCCTGCGGCGGCGCTCGCCGCCACGGTGATCTTCGCGATGACGCTGGCGCTGGTGGCGGGCGCCGAGCCGCTGGCGGTCCTCGGCCTGATGATCAAGGGCGCCGCGGGTTCGAAATTCGCGCTGCTGGAGACGCTGAACCGCGCGACACCGCTGATCTTTACCGGCCTCGCGGTCGCCGTCGCCTTTCGCGCGAAGCTTTGGAACATCGGGGCCGAGGCGCAGCTTTACGCCGGTGCCGTCGTGACCGTGTTGCTGGGCACGGGAACGCTGGCGCTGCCTGGGCCGCTCCTTCTTCCGGTGGTGGCGCTCGCCGCGGCGGCGTTCGGGGCGCTGGTTCTGCTTGGGCCCGCCACGCTGAAGCTGCGCTTCGGCGTGGATGAGGTCGTGACGACGCTGCTATTCAACTTCATCATGCTGCTTTTCGTGTCCTACCTGCTGGAAGGGCCGATGAAGGACCCCGCCGGCATGGGCTGGCCGAAGTCCGCCAAGCTGATCCCCGAGGCGCGCCTGCCCCGGATTCTGGAGGGGCTAAGGCTCCACTGGGGCTTCCTTCTGGCGCTGATCGCGGCGGTGGGTGTCTGGGTCGTCCAGACGCGCACCACGCTCGGCTATGAGATGCGCGCCGTCGGCCTGAACCCGGTCGCCGCGCGCTTCGCGGGGCTGCCGGTCGGGCGCATCATGATCAAGACGGCGCTTCTGTCGGGCGGGCTCGCCGCCCTTGCCGGCTGGTCGGAGGTCGCGGGGCTGAAAGGCAGCCTGACGCTCGATCTGAGCCCCGGCTTCGGCTACACGGGCATCATCGTCGCCATGCTGGCGCTTCTCAACCCGCTCGGGGTCGTCGTTTCCGCCCTCTTCGTCGCGGGCGTCTTCGTGGGGGCGGACTCGATGAGCCGGGCCATCGGCGTGCCCAGCTACATCGCCGACGCACTGATGGCGGCCGCGCTTCTGTTCATGGTGTTGGCGCTTCTCCTAGCGCGCGTCAGGGTCCGGAGGGGATGATGGAGATCTTCGACATCCTCCTGTCGGCAACCTTTTGGGCGGCGGCAATCCGTATCGCGAGCCCGCTGATCTTTGCCACGATGGGAGAGCTGATCTGCGAACGCGCGGGGGTCCTGAACCTCGGGATCGAGGGGATCATGATCGCGGGCGCCTTCACCGGCTGGTTCGCGGTCTATGCCGGAATGCCCCTGCCCGCCGGTGTCCTCATGGCGCTGCTGGTCGGAATGGCCTTCGGGCTGCTGCACGGGACGCTGACGGTGCCCTTCGGCCTGTCGCAGCATGTGGTGGGGCTTGGGGTGACGCTGCTTGCGACCTCGATGACCTATTTCACCTATCGCCTCGCCCTGCCCGAGGTCACCTCCCCACCCCGGATCGAGGCCTTTGCGGAATGGCCGGTGCCGGTCCTGTCCGAAATCCCGCTGCTCGGCCCTGCCCTTTTCGTCCAGACACCGTTGACCTACCTCGCTTTTGCGACGGTGGCAGCGGTGGCCTTCGTCCTTTACCGCACGCCCCTTGGCCTTGCCCTGCGCGCGGTGGGCGAAAACCCCGCCTCGGTCGAGGCGCAGGGGCTTTCGGTCACGGGCCTCCGGCTGGGGGCGGTGATGGCGGGGTCGGGGCTGATGGCGGTGGGCGGCGCCTTCCTGACCATGTCCGCCTTCAATTCCTTCTTCTTCGAGATGGTGAACGGACGCGGCTGGATCTGCATCGCGCTGGTCGTCTTCGGCGCCTGGAAGCCCTGGAAGTCGCTTCTGGGCGCAATCCTTTTCGCCGCCTTCGACGCGCTCCAGATCCGCCTGCAACAGACGCCGATCGGGGCGCATGTGCCCTACCAGGTCTTTCTGATGATGCCCTTCGTGCTCTCGATCTTGGCGCTGATCCTGATGTCGCGGCGCGCCGAGGTCCCGGCGGCCCTGATGGTGCCCTACAACAAGGGAGAACGCTGATGTTCGATCTGATCGTGAAGGGCGGCACCCTGCCCGACGGCCGCCAGGCCGATATCGGCATCCAGGGCGACCGCATCGCGGCGGTCGAGCGGTTGGAGAGCGCCGCGGCCCGCGAGGTGATCGACGCCACGGGCGACCTCGTCTCCCCTCCCTTCGTGGACCCGCATTTCCACATGGACGCGACGCTTTCCTACGGGCTGCCGCGCGTCAACGCGTCGGGCACACTGCTGGAAGGCATCGCGCTTTGGGGCGAGTTGCGCGAGACCGCCACGGTCGAGGAGATGGTCGCGCGCGCGCTGGCCTATTGCGACTGGGCCGCGGGCATGGGCCTTCTGGCGATCCGCACTCATGTGGACACAACCCCCGACCACCTGCGCGGCGTCACCGCGATGCTGGAGGTCAAGGCCCGCGTCCGCGACTACATCGACCTGCAACTGGTGGCCTTCCCGCAGGACGGGCTCTACCGGACCGCAACAGGGCGCGAGAACCTGATCCGCGCGCTCGACATGGGCGTCGATGTCGTGGGCGGCATCCCGCATTTCGAACGCACCATGGAGGACGGGCGCGAAAGCGTGCGCGACACTGCCCGCATCGCCGCCGAACGCGGACTGATGTTGGATCTGCACTGCGACGAAACCGACGACCCGATGAGCCGCCATGTCGAAACGCTGGCCGCAGAGGTGACGCGCCACGGCCTTGGCGCCCGCGCCGCGGGCAGCCACCTGACTTCGATGCATTCGATGGACAACTACTATGTCTCGAAATTGCTGCCGCTGATTGCGGAAAGCGGGATGTGTGCGATCCCCAACCCCCTGATAAACATCACCCTTCAGGGCCGCCACGATACTTTCCCCAAGCGCCGCGGCCTGACACGGGTGAAGGAGATGCTGGCACAGGGCATCACCGTTGGCTGGGGACAGGACTGCGTGCTGGACCCGTGGTACTCGCTCGGAACGGCGGACATGCTGGACGTGGCCTTCATGGGCCTGCATGTCGCCCAGATGACCCACCCGGCCGAGATGGCGCGATGCTTCGAGATGGTGACGGAGGGCAACGCAAAGGTCATGAACCTGGAGGGGTATGGCCTCCGGCCGGGCGCGGCGGCCTCGTTGGTCGTCCTCGACGCCGGAAACCCGACCGAGGCGCTGCGCCTGCGTCCCGCCCGGCTGGCCGTGATCGCGAAGGGCAAGGTCATCGCCCGCACACCACGCGGCGACCATGCCCTTTCCCTGCCCGGACGCCCCACGATCGCCAACCGACGCGCACCCGCTCGGCCCTAGCCCACCCGACCGTTATAGAGCCCAGGGGGCCTCGCACAGTCCGCTGGCGCCTCGTGCATTCCCCGCCGCGCCGGCGCGGATTGCAGCAGCGCGACTTTGCCCTTGTCCCCTCCATCGCCCCCTGATAGAGCGACAGGCGGAGTGGTGGCCGAGTGGTCGAAGGCACACCCCTGCTAAGGGTGCAGACGGGAAACCGTCTCGAGGGTTCGAATCCCTTCCACTCCGCCACTTGCACATTGCAAACCCGAGATGAGGTCCCTGACGGGGCCTTTTTCTTTATGTGCCAAAGGGGTTTGCAGGAACCATCCGCCCTTCGGAGACTGGCCGCCTTCGCGAGATCGGTCTCTGAACGCCCACCGTCTCTTTCCACCCGCCCCGCGCTCTGGGCGAGACGGTTTCAAAATTCCCATATGTTTCAGTGAACTCACGGGATCGCACTGCGCCCGTGTTTTGCTGGTTCCGGCTTGTTTCGATGCAGACGGAGACGCGACACGGGCGGCGTGGTCGTTGGTATGTCTTGGGAGTCTTGCGCGAAGTCTCTGATGACAAACGCAGTTTCCGCCCTTAGCCTGGCGTGATGTCAAACGGGGCCTGGACCGATAAAGAGAACGACCTGATCGTCGCGGATTACTTCGCGATGCTGGCCGACGACGTCTGTGGTCGCCCCTACAACAAGGCCGAGCACCGGCGCGGGCTTCTGCCGCTGTTGAATGATCGGTCCGAGGGATCAGTCGAGTTCAAGCACCAGAACATCAGCGCCGTGCTGAAGGGGCTGGGTGAGGACTGGATCCCGGGCTACAAGCCTGCCTTCAATTTCCAGATGACACTGGTGGACGCCGTGGCGCGATGGCTGGCGCTGAACCCGGCATGGCTCGGTCGCCATTCGGGTACCGGAGCGCCGACTGGCCTCGCGGAGGCACGCCCGATCTGGATCGGGC
Organism: Albidovulum sediminicola; assembly: GCF_025751575.1. Lineage (GTDB taxonomy): Bacteria > Pseudomonadota > Alphaproteobacteria > Rhodobacterales > Rhodobacteraceae > Albidovulum > Albidovulum sediminicola. The sequence continues at coordinate 35,812 of NZ_JAOWLA010000022.1, forward strand.
CGCCGCCCACGTTGTCGAACCAACCGCCGCCGCAGGAGCTGGAGCAGATGCTGCACATCGCCCGCAAATTCGATGTCGCAGCGCGAGACGAGCGAAACCGCGCCCTCGGCCGGGCCGGTGAGGAACGCGTGCTGGCGCACGAACGTGCAGCCCTGAAATCAGCGGGCCGCGACGATCTTGCGCGCAAGGTCAGGTGGGTGTCGGAGGAGGATGGCGATGGCGCCGGCTACGATATCGCCAGCTTCGCGCCGGACGGCCGTCCGCGCCTGATCGAGGTGAAGACGACGAATGGCTGGGAGCGTACCCCTTTCCACATCAGCCGCAACGAGCTGGCCGTGGCCGAGGAGCGGCGCTCGGAATGGTCCCTGTTCCGGCTCTGGAACTTCGCGCGCGAGCCGAAGGCGTTCGAATTGCATCCGCCGCTGGACGCGCATGTCTCTCTGACCGCGACGTCCTATCAGGCGAGTTTTCACTAGTTGCGCTAACGTGCTTTTCGTCGGGTAACGATGGGTCAGCAAGAGCCTTCGGCCTTCCTGAAGGTGATGGAGAAAGTGGATTCACATCTCGCACTCGACTGGCTAATAGGAGTAATGCAGAACATATCCCACGCCGTCATGGCGCAACGCCATGAACCAAAAGACAGCCCCGATGACTTCCCAACGCCACCGTGGGCAACCCGCGCGCTGTTGCAGCACGTGATCCGCGACCCTAATCTTTCCCGTCTGACCTGCCTTGAGCCGGCATGTGGCAGATGTCCGTCGTCAGAAGATTTGGGACACGAGTGGCTGATCTGGAACGGAGGGCCTGGCTCGTTTGGGTTTCAGTTTATGCTGCGGTCTGGCGATGCAGCAAGCGGCGCTTCTCGATGGTTTTGGCCTT
>NZ_JAOWLA010000023.1 GCF_025751575.1 Albidovulum sediminicola
CGCAATCGCCCGTCCCGCTGCGCGAGATGAAAGCTCCGCGCGACGGGCGATTGCTCAACCCGCGCCAATAGGCGTAAATAACCACCGGGCTCCGGTCGTGGCTGGATGAAAGACCAGTGGCAGGTCATGCGCCACCGGGGCTTCCACATCAGCCAGGAGACCATGCGGTTCAGGCGGGACCGCCTCGGCCCGATGTTCGTTGCCAAGATCATGCGCGACAGGCCGAACGCCTGCGGGCCGGACCCAATTGAGCTTGCACCTGAACGGGATCTTCGTGACGATCAACGGCGAGCGGCACTACCTGTCGCTCTCCGTCGACCACGAGGGCGAGGTACTCGAACGCCTCGTGTCCACGGCGCGAGATCGGAAGGTCGCGTTGAAATTTCTCAAGAAATCGCTGTGGCGCTGTGATTGCGCCGCCTTGCGCGAGCGTGGGATACGGGATCGGCAACGAACCGGCCGCTAGGGTGAACAACCGGGCGGAAAACACGCATCAGCCGCTCCAAAGGCGGGAATGGCTGAAGCTGCGGTTCCGGCAGATGCGAAGTCTTCAGACGTTCGCCGCCGTCCACGCCTCGGTCCACAACCCCGTCAGCCAGGATCGCTTGCTCGCCTCCCGCACTGTCTTAAAGCTGAACTGCAATCTGCTGCACCGCGTCCCGCTTGAACTCGTCGCTGTAGTTGCTTGTCCCCATCTCGGCCTCCTTGCCTCAACGTGAGGGGGCAAAGCGTCTATAAATCTAGGGGCACCTCAGAGACCGCTCATGCACTAACAATCAAACTCGACCAATCAGGTAAGGCTGCTCATCTCCTTGGGCGATGCCCTTGAAGAAGGCTCGGGGTCGCATCCTGAGTCAAACTGGTTACACGGAAAGGCTTTCGCCCGGATCCGTGGCGGCGTGGAAAAGCGGTGAGAGGGCGTCGAACGGGATCGGCCTACTTTTTCGGCCCCTCGGGCAAGCCCCGCCCTGCCACCGATTGGAACTGCGCGCACCTGTCGCCGAAAGACCCAGAATGTGGGCGCGCATGCCAGCCCGACAAAGAGAGGTCGTGCTTCCGCCAAATGCCGAAGGGACAATTGCGCGTGAATGCCGATCCTGACAGAGTGGATCATCGCGCAACTCGAGGCTGGTTTCCCAAAGGAGTGCCCAGGTGATTGCTTCATCCTGTTTAGAAGCCGGATGGACGAAATGACGGGCTCGACCGATGGATCGATCGTCGGAAAACGGGCGGCGGGCGAAGCCGCGATCGCAGGCCTGCCGCGCGAACTGATCGCCCTTGCCCAAGGGGGCAGCGGTGTTGCCATCGCTGCATGCGGCAACGATGGCCGACCGGTCCTGGGGCTCGGTGTCGGGTGCCGCGTGATCGGAGAGCACCGCTTCCGCGTCATCCTTGGCCGCCGCGCCAATGAGGTCCTGCTCTCTGCCCTGAAGGATGGGAACATGGTCGCCGTGACCTTCACCGCGACCCGCGACCACACCTCCTTCCAGGTGAAATCCTCCGTTGCCAGCCTGCGCGACTGCTGTTCTGACGACTTTCCCGAAGTCGACAGACAGAACGCCTTGTTCCAGGACGGGCTGGTCGAGATCGGCTACTCCCGCCGGCAGGCGGCTGGTTACAGTTCCTACGATCACGACGATCTCGTCGCGCTCGAATTCGTCCCCGAGCAGGTGTTCACCCAGACGCCCGGCCCCGGCGCAGGTGCGGAGATTTCGTGATGCCCGAACTCTGCGTAGACGGGCTGCGGCGCGCGCTGGAGGGCGTGATGGCCTCGGTACTGGCGACCTGCGGCCCGGACGGGGTCCCGAACGTGTCGATGATCAGCCAGGTCCATTACGTCGATCCCGGACGGGTCGCACTCTCTTACCAGTTCTTCAACAAGACGCGCCGCAACGTCATGGCGACGCGCACCGCGAGTGTCCTGGTGACCGATCCCGAAACGCTCCGCCACTACCGGCTCGAACTCGCCTACGAGGAGACGCAGTCCAGCGGCCCACTCTTCGAAGGCATGAAGGCCAAGCTCGCGGGCATCGCCTCCCATCACGGGGTGGCAGATGTCTTCCGGCTTCTTGGCGCCGACATCTACCGGGTCCGCTCCATCGAACCCCTTCCCGGCCCCGCGTTGCCGCCCACTTCCGAGGGCCCCTCCCTTCTGGCCGCGACCCGGCGCGCATGTGCCCGCCTCGACATCGCCAATGACCTGGAGGAGCTTTTCGACGCCGCGACATCGGCGCTGGAAACCGAATTCGGGATCAGGTGGTCGATGGTGCTGATGACCGGGGGGGACGAAGACACCCTCTACACCGTCGCCTCGCGCGGGTATCCCACCAGCGGCGTGGGCGCCGAGGTGGCGCTTGGCGAAGGGGTCATCGGCGTGGCTGCGCGCGAAATCGCGCCGATCCGGATCGGCCACATGACGCGGGAATACCGCTATGGCGCCGCGATCAGCGACCTTGCGCGCCGCAGCGGCGTGGTGTTCGAGCCACCCCGGCTGATCCCGTTTCCCGGCCTCGCCGCACCGCGCAGCCAGATCGCGCTGCCGATCACCGAATGCGGTGCTCTTGCCGGCGTCTTGTTCGCCGAAGCCGACGAGATCAACAGTTTCGGCTATGAGGAGGAAGACGCGCTGGCGCTCATGGCGGGGCATCTTGGTGCACGGATGGCGCTCTTGCGTCAGGAGGCGCAGGAGATCGAGGTCGAAGCCGCCCCGGTTCCGAAGCCGGCCGACACCCAGATCGTGGTCAGATACTTCCCGGTCGACCAGAGCGTCTTCCTGGGGGCTGACTACCTCATCAAGGGGGTCGCGGGCGCGATCCTCTGGCGGCTCCTGCGGGAGCACGCCGCGACCGGGCGGACCGAGTTCACCACCCGCGAGCTTCGGCTCGATACGACGCTAAGGCTGCCGACGCATTCGGAGAACCTCGACGCCCGGCTGATCCTGCTTCGCAAGCGCCTGGACGAGCGCGGCGCACGCCTGAGGATTGAGAAGGCCGGCCGTGGCCGGTTCAGACTGGTCACGACCTGTGGCGTCCGGCTTGACGAACAGGGCGGCGCCGAGGCGGCGATTTAGCAATCTCTTAGCATTTGTGAGTATTCCGCGAAGGAACACTTAGCATGCGCCCGCAGCACGGCCGGGCTATCTGACTGTCACCCCGGGGACAACCGGCGCGACATTCGGAACCACGCCTGAGCCCCCGCTTACATACCAAGGCAGGACAACCCCAACCCGCCGATCGCGGCCGGGCGGATGTCCCTTTGCACAGAAGGTTAGAAAGATGGCTCACGACATCCTGAAGGCCCGCATCCGCGGCACCGTCATCACCCGGTTCGACCCCAACCATGCCGCCGCCAGCGACGAGCTGGTCTGGAACGGGCGGAAACCCGAACGCCGGGCGCAACTGATCGTGCGGGCAGCCAATGTCCGCGATGTGCAGGAGGCGGTCCGCTACGCCTCCGAACACGGCCTGACGGTCTCGGCGCGCGGCGGCGGTCACCAGTTCACCGGTATTGCTGCCCGCGCCGACATGGTGATCGACCTCGGCGCCCTCGACAGCTTGAGGATCGATGTGGAGGCGCGCACCGCCGAACTCGGTCCGGCTGTCACGAACATCCGGCTGGCCTCGGCGCTTGAGCGGCATGTGCTGGGCTTTCCCACCGGACATTGCGGCGATGTCACGGTGAGCGGCTACCTGCTCGGCGGTGGCGTTGGTTGGAACTCCAGCGCCTGGGGCATCGCCTGTTTCTCGGTGTTCGAACTCGATGTCGTCATGGCCGACGGGCAGCTTCTGACGGTGAATCAAGACAGTCATCCCGAGATCTTCTGGGCAGCGCGCGGCGCGGGCCCCGCGTTCTTCGGCATCGTGACGGCGTTCCGGGTCCATCTCTACGAAGGGCCGAAGGCTGCGAACTCGCTGGTCAGGGTCTATCCTGCCAGCGCGGCGGAGGTCGTCGCAGATTGGGCCGAACGCGCGGTGGCGCGATCCCCCGCCCATGTCGAATTCACCGTCAAGATCGACCAGACCCCGGATGGGGCGATCCTGGCCGCAATCGCCAACATCTTCGCAGTCGATCCGGCCGATGCCGAGGCGATCGGGGTCGATCTTTGGCATGACGCGCCCGCCGGGACGTTGGAGCTTGCAGGGCCGATGCCGACCCCGATCCCGTCGCTCTACGCGATGACGGCGGCGTCCACCCCCACCGGCAGCCGCTACGGTGTGGACGCTCTCTGGTCCGAGGGGAGTTTTTCTGAAGCGCTGTCGGCAAGCCTGCTTGCCATCCAAAGCGCGCCGTCGCCACAAAGCTTCGGCTTGGTCTCCCTGCGCTCGAACGCTGAACCCCTGCCCGATACCGCAGCCTTTTCCGTGACGGGCCGGGTCTTTTCGATCCTTTACGGGATCTGGGCGGAGGCTGAGCAGGATGAGCTAAACCTCACCTGGCTGCGGGAGGCCGTCGCGCGGTTCCGGAGCTTCGCCACCGGCACCTATGTCGGGGAAGCTGACCTTGACCGACCGGGACCGTCCATCCCGACCCTGTCTGACCCATCCGCAGCGCGCCTTGCCGAGCTTTCCCGCCGTTACGATCCACATGCGCGCTTCGCGTCTGCCTCGCTCACCCTGCACCGATCGGCCGCTTGAGGCTTGATCGCCCCCAAACCATAGACCCGTTTGCAAGGAACACACGAAGATGACTAAACGACCCCATCACATCCTTCTTCCCCTGCTGCTTGGCGCCCTGCCGTTACCTGCCCTTGCCGACGCAAGCGCTGGTGCGATCGAGCGCGGCGCGTATCTCGCGCAGATCATGGATTGCGCGGGCTGCCACATGCCCCGAGGCGCCGATGGCGCACCGATGCCCGAACTTGGGCTTTCCGGCGGCAGCGTGGGGTTCGAGATCCCGGGCCTCGGCATCTTCTGGCCGCCGAACCTGACGCCGGCTGTCACCGGGCTCGGCGGCTGGAGCGACGAGGAGATCGCCGCCGCGATCCGCACTGGGGTCACACCGGACGGGCGCATCCTCGCCCCGGCGATGCCATGGGCGGCCTATGCCGCGTTGTCCGATGACGACGTCATCGCGATGATCGCCTATCTGCGCGCCCTTTCCCCGTTGGAAACGCCGCGCCTTGGGCCGGTGGCGACCGCTGAAGCGGCCCCTGCCCCATTCTACCGCGTAACGTTCCCGGCGCCCTGACACCAGGGTGTGCATCTCTGGCTGTCGGCCTGCTGGGGCCGACAGCCCCAACTGACCCCGAAAAGGACCAAACCGCAATGCCCTGGTTCCGCCGCTTCTCAAGCCTGACGAACGCCGCTCAGATTTCACCCCGCAGGCCGGGGGATCTGGGCGCGCACCTCCTCAGGGACATCGGACTCGACCCCCCGTTCGGTACATGTCGCAACGACGCAGATCGCCTGCAAGCATCGCCGTCCCTCAGACGGCTTTCTGCCACGCCTTTTCTGAAAGGCGAAAAGATGCAGGCGATGCCCCGATCTCCTTCTTGAAGACCCGGCTGAAGGCCGATTCCGAGGCATAGCCAGAGATCTCCGCGGCCTCCGCCACCGACAATCCGCGGGCCGACAACGCTTCGCGCGCGATCTGCATACGCCAGGCTGTCACGTAGGCCATCGGGGTCACGCCCAGAAGTGTCGTGAACCGTTCCGCAAAGCCGGTTCGCGAGAGCCCGGCCTCCCGCGCCATGTCGGCCACCGACCAATTCGCGGCAGGCCTCTGGTGGAAGGCTTCCAGCGCCCGGGCCAACTGCGGATCGGCAAAGCCTGCGACGCCCTCGCCGCCAGCGGCCGACTGCTCGATATGGGCGCGGATCGCCTGCGCAAAGATCGCTTCCGACATCTTCAGCGCGATCAGGTCACCGCCCAGGCGCGTGCCGCCGGCTTCGGCACCGATAACCTTCAGCGTGGCCTCAAGCCACGGCCCAGCCTCATCGCCATAACCGCGCAGGTGGATGATGGGCGGCAACCGGTCGAACAGAAGATGCCGGGACCCTTCGGCCAAGGCGAAATGGCCGCAGATGAGCTGCGTGTCGCGCAGTTTGTCTTCGCCGCCCCAAACCAGTGTGCCGTAACCGGGAAACTCGGACCGCGTGAGGACGTCGTCAAGCGGCAGCGCTTCCTCCGGTCCGGTGTGCCGACAGGACAGCACATGCGCGGCGCCATGTGGAATGATGACCAGATCACCCTGCGCCAGCACCACGGGCGCCGCTTGGCCCGCGACGCGCACCAGCGCTTCACCACGGTGCGCGAAGTGGAAACGCGCCACATGCCGAAGGGCAGGCACCCGCACCCCCCAGGGCTCGGTGAAGCTAGTGCGGAAGTAGAGCGTGCCGCGAAACGACAGGCGGGTGAGGATATCGCTTAGGAGGTCCAACATGCGGCCATCTTGCCGTGATTGGCTTCAAGCGTCCAGATGCTTGGACGATCAAGCATGATTGTCGGATTATCCGGCATTCAAACACCGACGGTATTGCGATTAGTTGGCGCAACGCAAAACACCTTCGGCAACAGCCATCCCGACCGCCCAAGGCATTTTGCGTCGCCGGTTCGCATGGATCGGTGCCGATCTCAACTATCCCGAAAGGAACTCTGATGTCTCGCAAACTCACACTGGTCGCCGTCACCGCGCTGAGCGCGCTCTGCGCCGCGGTCCCGGCCCTGGCCGCCGATGAGGCCAATGTCGCCCCCGGCCTCACCTACGGCGGCGCGCCGCTTGGCCTGCATGGGGCCGATCCGGTGGCGCTTCTGGACCAAGGCACCAACACCGAGGGCAACGCCAGCTACGCGGCGGCCCATGAAGGTGTTGCCTATTACTTCGCCTCCGAAGCGAACCTTCGGGCCTTCGAGGCCGACCCCGCGCGTTATGCGCCGCAATACGGCGGCTTCTGCGCCTTCGGCGTGTCGGTCGGCAAGAAGTTCGACGGCGACCCGCGCTTCGCCGCGGTGCTGGAGGACAAGCTCTACGTCTTCCTGAACGAGGATGTCTACAAGGCCTACCTGAAGGATCAGTCCGGGACGATCGCGAATGCCGAGGGCAACTGGACCAGCATTGAGCACACCGCCGCAATCGATCTTTGATCGCTGCGCAGCACCGGGTCGGCCGTCTCCCAGCCGGCCCGGACCTTTTTTACGGAGATGGACATGCCCACCCCCATGACACTCGTCAGCCACGCGCTTTGCCCTTACGTCCAGCGCATCGCCATTGCGCTGGACGAGAAAGGCCTGACCTACGAACGTCGCACCGTGGATCTTTCAAACAAGCCCGCGTGGTTTCTGGAGCTTTCGCCGCTTGGCCGCACGCCGGTCCTCCAGGTGGGCGAGACCGCGCTTTTCGAGTCCTCGGCGATCCTGGAATTTCTTGAGGATACCCAACCCCATCCCTTGCACCCCAGCGACCCAATCGAACGGGCGCTTCACCGCGCCTGGATCGACTTCGGCGCGGAATGCCTGCGCGACATCGCGGCCTTCTACTCGGCCACCGATCACGCCGCGCTCGACATGAAGGCCGCCGCGCTGCACGCACGTTTCCGACTACTGGAGATGCATCTGGGGGCCGGCCGCTGGTTTGGCGGCGATCGGTTCAGCCTTGTCGATGCGGTTTATGCGCCGGTGTTTCGCTATTTCGACAGCTTCGACCGGATCGGAAATTTCGGCGTACTTGACGGCCTGGAACGGGTTCGCGCCTGGCGCGCCAACCTTGCCGACCGTCCCTCTGTCCGCCGAGCCGTCGGACCGGAGTATGACAGCGCGCTGGCGGATTTCCTCACGCGGCGCGGCGGCTTGCTTTCGCGGCTGGCGGAGCAGGCCAGGTTCGCCCAGGCATCGTAGCAACGAAATTTGAACTGCACATGGGACACAAGGCAATTGAACCGCACGCGAGTCATCGGCACCGGCGACGTCCGCATGCCGTCACCTTCGCCAGGCTGACCGAGGTTTCCCCGGATCTGCTCGCCGCCCACATGTCCGATCCGCGCATGGCAGCGCACATGCCGCTCCTGACCGAGCCTTGGGACCGGGGCGTCGCGGAGCGATTCGTCGCCGCCAAGGAAGCTTGCTGGCAGCGCGACGGGCTTGGGCACTGGGCGTTCCTTGCGGACGGCCTCTACGTTGGCTGGGGCGGTTTTCAGAAAGAGGGTGAGGAGTGGGATTTCGGTCTTGTCCTGCGCCCTGCAGCTTTCGGCCTCGGGGCGCTGATCACGCGCCAGGCCCTTGAGTTTGCCCGCGCGGACCCGCGCATTCCCTTCGTGACTTTCCTGTTGCCGCCCTCGCGTCGAAACCTTGGCGCACTCACGCGCCTCGGCGCCCGGTTTGAGGGAGAGGTTGTCGAGGCCGGTGCGGCCTTTCGGAAGTATCGCCTCGAAACGCCATGCACCCGGATTTCGTATCCAAAGGGTGCTGGCGATGCGCCGAGCAGTCGCCGGAGTGGCACCGCAGCGATCCCTTAGGTCGATGTTCCGCAGCCCCGACGACAGCGCGATAGTGCTGGGGGTTTAAGCCCAGCACTGCGTGGTTGCGAAGGCCGGCGCTCGTGGCGATGGGCTGCTTTCTGGACCGGGGCCGATCGAAGAGATCTCCGCGTTCACGGGAATACCCAAGGGCGGGAGCCGCTGGCAGAACCGGTCTCTCTCACGCCTTCTGACGTGCGTTGGCGGCATCCCACGCGGGTTCTTCCAGCACCGTGAAGCGGTGGCGTTCGCCAAGGACGACCACTTCGAGGTCGCCGGAGACCTCGGGGTTCACATAGGCGAAGGCGAGGCTCTTTCCGGTCGCGTGGCCATAGCCGCCAGAGGTGCAGACCCCAACGACCCGGTTGCCCTGCATGACCGCCTCCCCGCCGTAGATATCGCAGTCGGTGGCCGCGACCGCTCCGTAGACCAGCCTTGTCGCGACGCCCTTATGGCGCACCGCCTCTGTTGCCTCGCGCCCGCGGAAGTCGCCCTTTTCGGGCGCGTAGAAGCGGGCGCAGTCAGCCTCGATCAGAGTGATCTCATTGGTCAGTTCCGCACCGTAACCGCGATAGGCTTTCTCCATCCGCAGGCTATTGACCGCGAGCGCACCGAAATCGGCGATGCCATGCGCCACGCCAGAGGTCCAGATCGCATCGTAAAGCCGCGCCAACGCCCCCATCGGTGCGTGGAGTTCCCAGCCCAGTTCGCCCACGTAGGTCACGCGCAGCGCGCGGACCGGCACGCCCGCGATGGTTATCTCCTGCCCGGATAGCCAGCGGAACGCCGCGTTGGACAAATCCGCGTCGGTCAGCGGCGCGAGCACCTCCCGCGCTTTCGGGCCAGCCACGACAATCATCCCAAGGTCGTCGGTCACATTTGCGATGGTCACGTCATCCCCCGCCGCGAAGCGCAGATGGTCAATCGCCTGACGCTCGCTCCCCGCGCCCGAAAGCACGTAGAACCGATCGGGTCCCAGCCGCGTGATCGTCCATTCGCCCTCGACCCGGCCGCCGTCAGACAACACATGGGTCAAGGCGATACCGCCCGGCCGCTTCGGCAGTCGGTTGGCCGTCAGACGGTCGAGAAGCGCCTCGGCGCCCGGGCCGGTCACATCGAACTTCGCAAAGCTTGACAGGTCCATGATGCCGACGCGCTCTCGCACCGCCCGGCATTCGGTCGCCACCAGATCGAAGACGTTGTTGCGCCGGAACTGGAGTTTTTCGACGAAGCCCGCAGGGGCGAAATACTTCGGCCGCTCCCATCCGTGGACCTCGGTGTAGGCGGCGCCCTTGGCCTTCAGCCGCTCATAAAGCGGCGTCACGCGGCTGGGGCGGCCGGCCTGGATCTCGCGTCCCGGCAACGGGGTCTCGAACATGTTGTGATAGTCGTCGAAGCTCTTGGCACGGGTGTAGGCGGCGTCGGCATAGCGGCCGAAGCGGCGTGGATCGACGCTGGCCATGTTGATCTCGGCGTTGCCGTGAACCATCCACTGAGCGAGGTACTTTCCGCACCCTGCGCCCTGGGCGATGCCAATCGAGGAGCCGCAGCATTGCCAGACGTTCGGAACCCCATGGGCCGGTCCGACAAGCGGATTGCCGTCGGGCGTGTGCGGGATTGCGCCGTTGATGACACGCTTGATGCCCGCTTCCGCGAAGATCGGCATCCGTTCCAGCGCCCTTTCGAGCCAGGGCGCAATGCGATCGATATCGCCTTCGAAAAGTTCGTTCTCGCTTTGCCACTCGGGCCAGCCGCCCCGCGCGGCCCAGGCCTCTTTCGCCCCGGTGTGCTCATAGATACCCACCAGGCCCGCCTTCTGCTCCTGCCGATAGTAGCCGGCCGTCACCGGATCGCGCATGACCGGCAGTTCGGTGTCGATGCCCTTGAACGCCGCAAGCGGCTCGGTCACGAGATACTGGTGCTCCATGTTGCTGATGGGCGTGTCGACGCCGAGCCAGGATCCCACTTCGCGCGCGTAGCAGCCGCCAGCGTTGACGACGTGTTCGCAGATGACCTTGCCTTGCTCGGTCACCACCTCGAATTCGCCCGAGGGCAGGCGGTTGATGCCGGTTACCCGATTGCGCCGAATGATCGTCGCGCCCAGTTGCCGCGCGCCTGCCGCCATGGCGTTGCAGGCGCTGGCCGGATCGACATGCCCGTCCATCGTCGTATGCGCCCCGGCGAGGATACCGTCAGTGACAAGCCATGGGTTCAGTTCCTTGATCCGGTCCGGACCGATGATCTCCATCTCGAAGCCGATATTGGCGGCGAACCCGGCGACATGGCGGAACCAGTCGACCTCTTCGGGGGTGGTGGCGAGCCGGATGCCGCCGCAGCCGTGCCAGCCGGTCGGGTGGCCGGTCAGTTTCTCCAGCCGCGGATAGAGCGTGTTGGAATAGTGGTGGATCTTGGCCATGTTGTAGTTGCCGATGAAGGACGGGCACTGCCCGGCCGCATGCCAGGTCGAACCGCTGGTCAGTTCGCCCTTCTCGATCAGCAGCACATCCTTCCAGCCCTCCTCGGCCAGATGATAGGCAAGGCCCACCCCCATCATGCCGCCACCAACGATCACGACCCTTGCATGTGACTGCATGACCAAGCCCTTTCCTTGTCTCGGTTACCAGACGCCGTTGCCGGCGCGCATCCGGGCCGTCGGCAGAACGATATTGTAGGTTTCGCGCAGACGCGCATCGACGCTTTCTGCGATGTGTCCGGGGTAGTGTTCGCTCAGGATCCGGCGCACCCGGTCGCGCGCCACGGCGCGGGCATCGCGGGCGCCGGCCTCCTGCCACTCGCTGATGCTGCGGCGATCGGCGATCTCGGGGTAGACATAATCGGTCTTCATCCGGGCGAAGGTCTGCGGGTGACCGAGGTAGTGGCCAGCACCCATGACCACATCGCGGACCACGTCGAAGTTCAGCGTATCCTCGCTGACCTCGACCCCCTTCACGGTGCGCAGGATCGCGCCCAGAAGGTCGTTGTCGAGCACATAGCTTTCCAGGGTGGTTCCCATCAGGCTGCCCTGCATCCCGGCGCATTCGTGGATCATCGTGGCCCCGGCATGGGCGGCCAGCGAGATCGTGTAGCCCTTCTCACCCCCTGCCTGCACGTCGGGAAGCTTGCTGTCGGTCATGCCCGCGGGGACCGAGTTCGGCAGGTCGTAGAACCCCGCCATCTGCGCGCAGGCCGCCGACAGAAGCGCCTGTTCGCCCGAACCGCCGGACATCGCGCCGGTGCGCAGGTCGGAGACGAAGGGCCAGGCCGCGAAGATGCCCCGGCAATGCGGGTCGACAAGGTTGCACAGGATCAGCCCGGCCAGCACCTCGGCGCAGGCCTGCGCCACCGCGCCTGCGAGGGCCGCCGGGGCGGTCGCCCCCGCCTGCCCGGCGGAAACCAGAAGGATCGGCATTCCCGCAAGAACCGCCGCCTCCAGCGCATCGCAGCTTTCGGTGGCAAATCGCATCGGCGGAACGACATGGCAGCAGACGGCGGTGCAGAACGGCCGCTCGCGAAACTTGCCCTCGCCACCCGCCACCATGTCGAGCATCGGCTGCACGGCGCGCACGCTGTTGCCGTCGGTGTAGCTGACGGCGATCGATTTCGTGGTGCCAGAGAGGCAGGCATAGGTGGTGTTGATGTCGAGGTCTAGAATCGTGTCGGTGTCGCGCGCCACGACTGAGCGGTGATACCAGTGGATGTTGTCCAGCCGGTCCACCAGCCGGGCGATGTCATAGAGGTCGGCGACCGTGCTTTCACGGTACCGGCCGCTGTCGAAGTCCATGATGGTCGGGGCCGCTCCGCCGGTTCCCGTATGGACGCGCCTGCCCCCGATCTCCAGATCGTGGACCGGGTCGAGCCCATGCAGGGTGAACTTGCGCCGGGTGCGGGCGATCACGTCCTCGACCAGCGCGCGTGGGAAGCGAAGGCGGCCGGTCTCGTCAACCCGGCAGCCGGCCTCCACCGCGCGGCGTTCGAGGCTGGGCGTGACCTGCGAGAGGCCAAGGTCCTCAAGCAGACGCAGGACCAGGTCGTGGATGCGCTCCATCTCGGCCTGGGTCAGCGGCATGTAGCGACCGCCGACCATGCCCGGGGTGATCGGCGCGACGCCAAAAGCTGGGGGCACGGCCCCACGCGCGAGGCGCCGCGTTCGGCGAAGAGAGAGATCGGACATGGCGGCCCCCAAAGGACTGTCGACGGCCGAGTTGACTGCGCTTCGGGCGAAGCTTCAAACGATCATTTCGAATGCGACGCATGCGCCTGGATCATGCGTGATCCGGGCACCCAGCGACTTCATCCCTGATCCACGCGAGAAAACTAGCAATCACGGGAAGGTCCGCGTTCGCCTCCAATGCGCCCGCGTAATAGCCATCTTTGGTCTCGAGCGTCCTGTCGACCGGGCAGACCAGCCGCCCGTCGGCCAGCATTTCGTCGGTGATGTAGCTCCAGCCGAGGGCGATCCCGCGGCCAGCCAGGGCCGCCTGGAGGATCATCGGATAGCTGTTCAATCGCACACCGCGCCGCACTGGCTGCCCCGAGACACCCTGCGCCAGAAGCCACACGCGCCAGTCCACGCCGCCCCAGATGTTCCCGCCGCCATCCAGATGCAGAAGCGTCTGGTCGAGCATGTCGGAAGCTGTGCCAAGCTCCGGATGCGTGCGCTGATAGGCGGGGCTGCAGACCGGGTAGACCCGCTCGCCGAACAGAAGGTGCGTCCGCACCCCTTCCCATCGCCCCTCCCCGTAGAAGATCGCCACGTCCACGCCTTCCTGACGCAGGTCTACGCGCTGATCGGTCGCAAGGACCCTGAGGTCGATCTCCGGATGCCGGGCGGCGAACCGTTCCAGTCGCGGCATCAGCCAGAAGTAGGAAAAAGCCACCGATGCGGCGACGGTGATCTGCGGGTTTTCCGCCGCCGCCGTCAGACCGGAGACGCAGGTCTCGATCTCCTGCAATCCCCGCGTCACCGCTTCGTAGAGCCGCTGCCCCTCCGCCGTGGGTTCGATCGCCCTGTGCAGGCGCCGGAACAGGGGCAGGCCCAGCTCATCCTCAAGCGCCTTGATCTGCCGGCTGACGGCGCTTTGCGTCAGGCATAGCTCATTCGCTGCGAGCGTGAAGCTGCGCTGCCGGGCAACGACCTGGAAAGTATTGAGCAACGACAGAGGCGGCATTCGGTGTTTTCTCAATCCGTCCTCCCTGCGCCCAATCCGCGGCGCCGTGACCGGGCCGAATCCCGTCGGCACATCAAAACGCTTCGCTCCGGTCGAGAGAAGATACCGAGACGACGCCTTCGCCAAGCCTTCTGGATCTTTCCGGGATAGATTAGACATCGGAAGATGTCAGGATCACGGAGGCGTCCCCGATGACAGAAGCGATACGATACCGCGTTAGGGGCATGGACTGCGCTTCCTGCGCCGCGAGGATCGAACGTGCCGTTCTGTCCGCAGGTGTCGCTGATGCGATGGTTTCGACCGCGTCCCAGATCCTTTCGCTCCCGGTGCCGGCGAATGACCCACGCATCGCGGCGGTCGAGAAGGCCGTGAACGAGGCCGGGCACCATCTGGACCGCCTCGACGTGGTGGCCGGCGACGACCGGATCCCTAGCCCAGCTTCGCACACGACGCCCGCCTATCGCCGGGCGCTGTGGATCGTGATCCTCCTGAACCTGGGCTATGGCCTCATCGAGATGATCGGCGGGTTCATCGTCGGATCACAGGCCTTGAAGGCAGATGCGCTCGATTTCATCGGGGACGGGCTCATCACGTTCCTCGGCGTGCTCGCCATCGGGTGGAGCTTGCTGTGGCGGGCCCGGTCCGCGTTGGTGCAAGGGCTTTTTCTGGCGGCGCTCGGCCTGGGCGTGACGGCCAACACGCTATGGCGGGTCTTCTCTCAGCAACCGATCGAGGCGGGCTTGATGGGGGCGCTCGCCTTCGTGGCGCTGGCCATCAACATCTCCGCCGCCCTGGTGCTTGTCCCGCACCGCGCCGGAGACTCGAACGTGAAAGCGGTCTGGCTCTTTTCCCGCAACGATGCGATCGGCAATGCCGCGGTTGTGGGGGCGGCGGGACTGGTCGCATGGACCGGCTCCGCATGGCCGGACCTGCTTGTCGCCTTTGCCATCGCCGGGCTTTTTCTTCATTCCGCCTGGATCATCATTCGGGATGCGCGCGGGGACATCGCGACCGCGCGCTAGGTTTGATCGAGACGCCCGGCCAGCACGTCGAACGCTTGCCCCCACAATGGCAGAGCTGGTCTTCCCATGCCGTCATCGGTTCGCACGCTGACCGGCCCAGACCGAGCCCAGGACGACCACGGCCCCCAGAAACTGAAGCGGCGTCAGGGACTGGTCGAGCCAGGCCCAACCGAGGATTACGGCCGTCACCGGGCTCATCATCCCGAGCATGGAGACGGCGCCAGGTTCGAGACGCGCGACGCCTCGGAACCAAAGCACATATGTCGCGGCTGCTCCGATCAGGCCGAGCCACAACAGGCCCACGAGATTTGTGGACGAGAGCGGGGGCAGCGGCGGCTCCGAAACAAGCGCGAACGGCACGAGGATCAATCCGCCGGCGGTCAACTGCCAAGCGGTGAAGCTGAGCGCCGAAACGGGGGGCTGCCACTTCCGGCTCAGCACGGTTCCGGCCGCCATTGACGCGGCGCCACCCAGACCTGCCAAGACGCCGACGGGGTCGAGCCGCGCCTGCGGGCTGATGAGCAGGACTGCGACGCCGAAAGTGCCGGCCGCCGCCGCGACGACCGCGCCCGTCCGGACGGGCGTACCAAGCCAGCCGCGCGCCATGATGATGACGATCATCGCCTGAAGGGATCCAAGCGTCGCCGCAACCCCACCCGGCAATCGGTAGGCCGCGACGAAGAGCAGCACCCAGAAGAGCGCGAAATTGAAGCTGCCCAGCAGAAAGGCGCGACCAAGCCAGGCACGCGGCGGCAGGCAGCGTGTGACGGCGAGCAGCAAAAGCCCAGCCGGCAAGGCGCGCAGAACCGCGAGCGTGACGGGATAGCCGGCCGGCAGCGCCTCGGTCGTGACGAGATAGGTGCTGCCCCAGACTGCCGGGGCGAGTGCGGTCAACAGGACATCGACGGTACGTGACATGGATGAACTCCTGACCCGGTCTTACCAGAGCGGATGAAACCGGCGGGACGCCGTTTCGGGCCAGGGATCGAGGCCGATGTCGCGCATGATGTGGGACGGCAAATCGCGGGGCAGTTCGTGCGGAATGCCCTGGGAACGCCGGAGGTTGCGGCGGAGAAACGGAATGATCATGGACGTATCCTTTCAAGCGGCGGCGCGAAGAGCCGCGTGCATCTGCGCGGCCAGGTCTTCACGCGATCCGTTGACGAGCCGGGTGCCCGTCTCTCGGACGACAAGTGTCGGGATTACGCGGACCTGAAGCGCGCGGGCGAACTTGCGGTCGGCGTGGACGGCTTGGGCGGTGGCGGGGTCATCGAAGACATCGGCAAAGGCTGCGGCTTCGAAGCCGAGATCACGTGCCGCCCGCGACACCGTTGCAGGATCGGCGACGTTGCGGGCCTCGGCTAGATGGGCGCGCTGCAACCTGTCGAACATGTCCCAGTGGGCTGCCTGCCCGCCGATCCGCTCCGCCGCCTTGCAGCCAAGCGCGGCGGTCATCCCGTGGGGGTAGTCGAACCTTGCCGCGCGCATGGCGTCGATGTCGATGCGTTCGGGCTGGTCGCTGGATTCCCGACACTGCGACCAGTGCCCGAGAATGGTTTGACGAGCTTCCTCTGGCCTGCCCCAGCGTTCGGCCATCTCGGCGCGGTCTGCCTGAAGAACGAAGGTGCGGTGGCGGAGGTCGAGGTCGAAATCCTCCGCGAGGCCACGCATCCTCGACGAGATGTTGAAACACCAGCAGCAGACGACATCATGAAAGAAATCGATCGTGAGCGAGGCCATCACGCGGCCTCCGCTTGCAGACTAGCGCCCTTGAGGCGCGCGGCAATGCGCGCCACATGCGCACCCTGAAAACGCGCCCCGGCAAGGTCAGTTTCGGACGGCGCGCGGCCACCATCCGCCCCGGCGATCGTACCCGCGCCATAGGGCGCACCGCCGACAATCTCACTGGCCGTTGTCTGGCCGGCGAACGTATAGGGCATGCCGGCAATCAGCATCCCGAAATGCTGAAGCGGGATCTGGGTGGAGAGCAGCGTCGCCTCATGCCCGCCGTGCTGCGATCCGGTGGAGGCAAAGACGGCCGCGACCTTGCCCACAAGCGCGTTGCGCGCCCAGAGACTGCCGGCCTGGTCGAGGAAGGATTTCATCTGCCCGGCCATCATCCCGAAAAGCGTCGGCGTGCCGAAGATGACCGCATCGTAGGCTTCAAGGTCGGCCGGCGTCGCAACGGGGGTCTCGTCCGCGGCGAAACCTGCTTTGTGCCGGATGCTCTCAGGCACGGTTTCGGGAATGCGGCGCGGGTCAACCTCCGTGCCGGGCACGCTGCGGGCCCCCTCGGCCTCCGCCTGCGCGAGGGCACGGACGTGGCCGTAGCTGGAGTAGTAGAGAACGAGTATGCGGGTCATGGGATCCTCTCGGGCTTCGGGTTTCATTGCCCAGGAAGATCGTGCAAGCGTGCGGCCGGAATAACCGGCCGGCTCTCACTTCATTCTTTACTCCCGTTGAATAATCTCAGGATCGCAGCGCCACGCGAAGATGGTCGAGAAATGCCGTCACCTTCGCATCGATGCCCAGCCGCGAGGCCGTCAGCGCAAAGATTTCCGGCGCGGGAAGCTCCCAGTCGGGCAGCACCCGCACCAGATCGCCCCGCTGTTCGGCATCGTTTGATACGAAGTCCGGCAATGTGCCGATCCCCTGCCCCGCGATCAGGAGATCGCGCAGCACCAGACTGTTACCGACCCGAACCGGCGGATCGAGCGTGACGGTGTGTGGCCCGGCCGGACCCTTCAGGGTCCAGGCGGTCAGGTGATCGGCCAAGAGAAAGCCCACGATCTTGTGGTGTTGGATCTCGTCGGGCGTTTTCGGGGTTCCCGCGCGTCGCAGGTAACTTGGCGCAGCGAAGATCCGCTGGCGCATGGTTCCGACCCGTCGCGCGACCAACGCCGAGTCCGGCATCGCGGGCCGAATGCGGATCGAGACATCGAAACCGCCCTCGACCATGTCCACCACCCGGTCGTCGAGGGAGAGTGTGAGCCGAAGGTCGGGAAAGGCGTCGAGAAAGCCCGGCAGCATCGGCGCGATGACCATCTGCCCGAACGAGCTCGATGCGTTGACCTTTAGGTGACCGCGCACAGCCCCTGCCCCGTCGCGTATCCGGCTTTCCACGAGGCTGACAGCATTCAGGATGCTGCGCGCCTCGTCGTAGTAGAGCCGCCCGGCATCGGTCAGCGACATGGCACGCGTCGTCCGGGTCAGCAGCGTGCAGCCCAGGCTTTCTTCAAGAAGCTTGATCTCGCGGCTCAGAAGCGCGGGTGATACGCCCAGGTCTTCCGCCGCCCTCGCGAAGCTGCCGCGCTCGACGATGCGGCGGAATGCGTGCATGACAGATAGCTTGTCCATACCTGTGGCGCCTCTTTTTCGCTCGCCTCGCGCAATCGGGTCGGTTGAGCGAGCCAGGTTTAGGGTACCCGGGCACCGGCCAAACGGCACGGCGAGCGCCCACTCTCGTGTGAACGCTACAGGGGTTCGCCGGAAGACCCAAGCCGCGCGCTTGGCCAAACTCAGATCGCCGCTGGCACCATTGCGATGGCGCCAGCCAGCGTTGCGGGAGTGTCGGGGCCATCGTGGACTTCACGAGGCCCCAACGACGGGCGCATCAGGCGGCCGCAGTGACCGCGAACTCGGTCATCATGCCGGTTGCCAGATGCGGCATGTGGTGGCAGTGCAGCATCCAGCGCGCGGCCTCGCCCGCGTCGAGCGCGACTGTCACCATCGACATCGGCGGGACATAGACCGTATCGCGCATTGCGCCGGAGAGGCGGCGGCCGTTGATCTCGACCACCTGAAAGACATGCCCGTGCAGATGCATCGGATGCCCCATCATCGACATGTTGTGGAACATCAGTTCCACCCTCTCGCCGGATCGGGCGCGCACCGGGGCGTGATTGCCCCAGGTTTGCCCGTCGATCGTCCAGACATAGGGCTGCATGGACCCGCCGAGCATGAGCATCCGGTTGCGATCGACGGCGCGCGCCGGCAGGCCGCCCCTGGCAACCAGGCGCGCCTCCTGCGCCAGGTCGATGTCGAAGGCCGGGGCCTCCGCATCCGCCAGTGGCTCGATCCGGCGAATATCGGCCCCCTGCGTCGCCAGGATAAGCCCGGTGCGTTCCCGCGCGCCTTCCCGCACCGCAAGGATCGGCCAGGCACCGCCTTCGTTCGGCAGATCGATCTCGATGTCGAGGCGCTGGCCCATCGCCACGCCGAAGCGGTTGCCTGGCAGCGGCTCCACGCCATGCCCGTCCACCGCCACCAGACGCGACGCGGCGGTTCCGGTGTCGATCCAGAACACGGTCGCGGCGGAGGCGTTGATCACACGCAGCCGGACGCGTCCGCCGCGCTCGACGCTCACCACCTCAGGGTCGGCCAGCGTGCGGTCGTTCGCGAGATAGGCATCCCAATCGTAGTCGTTGAGGTCCATCTCCATCGCCATGCCGCCCATCGCCATGCCTGCCATACCAGGTGCCATAGTGGATGGATCAGTAGGCGCGTCGGGTGCCATGCCCTGAGCCCCGTGCCCGCCGTCATGTCCGCCGCCATGGCCACCGCCATGGCCGCCGGTGATCTCTGCCAGAACCTCCTCGGGGTCCTTGAAGGAGAAGTCGTGCAGGAACAGCACCACCTCTTGCCGGTCTTCGGCCGCCTCCTCGGCCGAGCGCACGATCAATGGCGCGGCCAGCAGCCGCATCTCCTGCACGGGGATATGGCTGTGCATCCAGTGCGTGCCCGTCCGCGGAACGAAGTCGTAGTCGCGCGTCTCGCCCGGGGCGAGCGTGGGCATCGGCATGTCGGGCACACCGTCCTGCACATTGGGCGGGATCTGCCCGTGCCAATGCACAATGGTCGGCTGATCGAGCGCGTTCGTCAGCGCCACCCGAAACGGTGCCCCCGGATCCAGGATGAGGCCTTGGCCGCCGTCGGACCGCGCCAAGCCCCAGACACTGGCGGCTCGGCCGTTCACCTCGATGGTCCGGCGCACCGCTGACAGCGCGACGGGCGCGGCGGTCTGGGCCCGCGCAACGGCGGGAAACCGGGAAACCGCGCATGCGGCGCCCCCTGCGGCCAGGAGGCCGCGTCTCGTGAATGTCGTCATCTTCGTCTCCTCGGGCCGCATTGGCCCGGTTGTAATGGGGGGATATGGCCCTTGTGGACCTGGCCTGTTCAGACGAAGACCGCCCTTGGCGGACGTTCGTCCACCTCCGGCACCGTTCCATGCGGCGCGATCCACCGGGCCATCACGAACCCGTCCCAGCGCCAACGCAACCTGAGGGGATGGTCGCGCAGCACCGAAAACTCAACGGTGGCCGCACAGTAGATCTGGCAGGCAACGGCTCCGCCATGGCGCGTGGTCTCTTGCGGGCTGTGCATTCCCATGTGACCGCCCCAGTCCGCTCTGGCATGCCGATCGACGGCATTGGCCGCTACGCCGTGCGACAGCGGTGCCGCGACCAGTGTCGCGAGAAGGAGAATCGACAGGGCAATCGCCAGGAAACGCTGCATGGGACTGAGGATAGAACGGTTTCCGGCACCTCTGCATCAAGTCTTCGTAGGGTGTGCGGGTGGACCGCTCTTGTGCCGCGCGGCCCACGCGATCGTTTTCAGTTTGCCGCATGGTCGGGGCTGTGCCCATCCGTTCTAGTTTGGCGCTCGCCTGGCACCATTTGCCCCCGTCACGCGGCGTCGCGGGTGGCGGGGTAGCCTGCCTCGGCGAGCACCGCCTCGATCTCGGCACGCGCGGCCGAGGTCTCGACCGCGATGGCGCGGTTCTCGGGGTCAGCTTTGACGACAGCGCCCTTGTCGACCGACTGGATCGCCTTCGTCACGCTCCGGGCGCAGCCGAAGCAGGTGAAGTGCGGGATGTGGAATTGCATGTTTGCCTCCCTTGTTTGCTTGGCGAGGCAAGACCTGGGCGCTCCCAGCATTGGAGGGTCAAGAGAGGCGTTCAGATTCTTTTTCTCGCGGGCGGAATCGGCCCTGGCCCTACCGATCCCGCGCATCGGAGAACGCGTGCAAGGCGGGCGCCGCGCTGACCTTCGGGCCGGGGGCAGGTCTCAGGTTGCGGCGACCGTGATAGGGTTCGACACCCGCACGCGAGCGATGATGCGGTGCGCTGAAGCCGTTCCAATGGGGCGTACGGCCGGGCGCGTGTTGTCCCGGAACGCCAGAGCCTGCACCTTTAGTCTAGGCTTTCCAGGCGCTCGACCATCTTCTGGAACCCCCGCGCCCGCGCATGCTGAAGCGGTGACACGCCGTCGCGATCGGCCAGTGTCCGGTCGGCGCCGGCCTCAAGCAAGGCATCTAGAACGGCCAGGTGGTCGGGCCCGCCGTCGCCCAGGACAACCGCCTCCATCACCGCCGTCCAGTGCAGGTTGTTGATGTGATCAAGCGGTGCGCCCGCCGCGATCAGGCGCCGCACCACCTCGACATGACCCAGATGTGCCGCCGCGATCAGCGCGGTGCCCTCATAGGGGCTGGTCGTCAGGCCGGGATCGTTGCCAAGCGCGATGGCCAAGGACATCAGCGCGGGATCGTCCGCAACCGCCGCGATGGTCACCACGTCGTAGGCGCGGCCCTCAAGCGCGTTCATATCGGCCCCGGCCTCGGCAAGCGCCCGCAGCGCCTCGTCCTGCGAGGCGAAGGCCGCGACATGGGCCGGGGTACGCCCCCTGGGATCACGCGCATCGATCTCGGCACCCTCAGACAGAAGCCGCCGGATCGCCTCCACATCGCCTGCATGCGCAGCTTGGAAAAGCCCGTCATAGGCGGCAACCTCGCCCGCGGACGGCGCTGTTTGCGCGTCCGCTGCCGCAGACAGGCTGGCCAGAGCCACGATCAGCGCCAAACGTCTCATGCCGGGAACCTCGCAATCGTGGGGAAACGGAGGCGGACCGCACCGGTGGGGCACGGTCCGCCGAGCGCGTCACTCGGCGCCGATGGCGTCAAGTCCGGCCCGTGCGCAGGCCGCGTCGAGGTCGCCGCCCGGCGCGCCGCCGACACCGATCCCGCCGACGAGCGCGCCACCGATACGGATCGGCAGGCCGCCGGCCTGGATGACCAGACGCGGGTCCATGTCCCGCAGACCCTCATTCTGCGCATTTTCGCCGATGAACTGGGCAAGACCCGCCGTATCGCGGCCCAGAGAGGCAGAGGTGAACGCCTTGCCCTGCGCGCTTCCAACGGTGTGGGGGCCCGAATTGTCGGCCTTCAGGTGCACCTTGGTTGCCCCGTCGCGCGCCACGATCGCGACGCTCACGGCGTAGCCATCCGCCGCACAGGCCTCAAGCGCGGTATTCGCGGCTTTCGCGGCCAGCGTCAGCGGCAGATAGGGGGCGGTCGGAAGTTCTTGCGCGGTTGCGGCCAGGGGTGCGGCCAGGGCGGCCATGAAGACGGTAGCTTTCAGCATGACGGTTCTCCTTCGCTGGTGATGAGGAGAGTCTTACCGGATGCCGAACCATATCCCCATTCGTGGACCGGCCACGGGGCCTCAGTAGTTCTACGGAGTGTCTTCTGCCTCGATCCAGAGACGGGTCATCTCCGCCGGGGATGTGGTGCCCAGCTTGGCGCCGATCGCGGCGCGATGGCTCTCCACCGTTCGGGGAGAGACGGCCAGGGCCGTGGCAATGTCGCGGGTCGCAAAGCCCCGCGCGACAAGCGACAGGACCTCATGTTCGCGGGGCGTCAGGCCGGCGATGAGCGCGCGCGTCTCCTCGCGCTCCGCTTGCTTCGCCGCCGCCTTGCCAAGCGCCGTCTGGCCCTTCTGTATCGCGTCGATCAGGTCCTGTTCGTCGACCGGCTTCGACAGGAAATCAATGGCGCCGTTGCGGAACGCCTTTCGGCAGGCCTCGATATCACCATGGCCGGAGATCACGACCGTCGGCCAGTCCACGCCCGATCCGGCAAGCCTTTCCTGCAGCTTGAGGCCCGAAATCACGGGCATCCGGATATCCAGGATCAGGCAACCGGGTTCCAGCGCCGGCAGGGCTTGCAGGAACTCCTCCGGCCCCGGAAAGGATCGCACGTCGATACCCACGGTCGACAACAGAAGGCAAAGCGCGTCCCGCACCGCCCGGTCGTCATCGACAAGATAGACCGGCGGGCTCATTCCGCGACCGCCTGGCGTGGCTGGCCAAGCGGCAGGCTGACCCGGAAGCGGGCGCCGCCCTTCGTCTCCATCAAGACAAGATCGCCCCCTGCCCGCTCGATCAGCCGCTGACTGAGCGTGAGGCCAAGGCCCGTGCCGTTCTCCCGCGTGGTCACGAAGGGGGTGAATATCCGGTCGCGAACATCGGCTCGGATGCCGGGGCCGGTGTCAGCGACCTCGACCTCGGCGATGCCATTGTCCACCGTCAGGGTTACGCTGACCAGGCGTGCGCCATCAACCTCCCTCACCGCATCGAGCCCGTTCCGGATCAGGTTAAAGAGCACCTGTTCAACCTCAACCCGGTCCACCACGACGGGCACCCGCAAAGCGGGCACGTTAAGCCGCAGATCGGCGTCGGCCGCCCGGGCCTGATCGCTGAGCAGGGTCTTCGCGACCTGAAGGCAATCGCGCAGGTCTATCGGTTCGGGCCGTCTTTGCTGCGGGCGGGTCCAGGTCCTGAGCCGCTCAAGGATGGCCGAGGCGCGCTTGGTCTGGTCGATGACACCCTCCAGGACCGGAGCAAGCTTGTCGGTGTCACCGCGCATCGCGAGCCGCCGCGCGGCCTGGGCCTGGGCTAGGACCGCCGTCAGCGGTTGGGTCAGTTCATGCGCCATGCCGCTGGCCATCTCACCAAGCGCATTGACCCGCGACGCGTGGCTGAGGCGGGATTCGAGCCCACTGAGTTCCGCGCGCCGCTCAGCCTCGCGCATTTGCGCCCTTTGGCGCATGATCGCCCGCAAGCCGAAGACGATGATGGTGATCAGCGCGAGCGCCATCGCAACACTGCCGGGCGGCAGAAGGTCCGCCGGTGTCAAGGTCAGTACCGTCTCAAGCAGAAGCGGCTGGGTATTGCTGGAAAGCGCCCGCGCAAACTGCGGCACGGCAAGACCCGCACCGTCTGCCAACAGCGGGGTGCCGTCCGGCAAGGACAGTCTGCGCGCTGTCTCGGGGCGACCCCAATAGTCTGAATCGCCGTCGAGAAGGGCTGCGGCATCGATCACCAGCGCTAGGCCGTATCGGGGTGCATCGCTGTTGGGGCTGCGCTTGACGATCAGATAGGCCCCGGTGTCCCCGGGCCGTTGAACAAGAACCGGAGCACCGTTCGAGCGCCGGGCGGCATCTCGGATCAGGCCAGCGACATCGTCGCCCGCGACGCCGATCTCCAACACGCCGCGATCCTCGGCCAGCGGGACCAGCAGAACCCCGATCACCCTGGGATAGAACCGTATGACCGCGCCTGCCACCTCACGGAAAAGGTCGGGGCGGCTTTCGGCACCGGCAACCGCGATGGCCGAAAGCGCGGTCAGGTGCGCGTCATGCTGGTCAACACGTTGGGACGCCACGCCATGAAGCCGCGCGCTCTCAGCGGTCAGGGTCGAGAGACGGGACGCGCGCTCGCTCACCCAGATCGCGGCGAGCGCGAGAAGGCAGGCGAACGCCCAACCGATGAACCATGTCATCGGATGCGGCAAAGCCCTTTGCGCTGAAGATCTCGTCTCTGTCACCTGCCCGGCCCGTTCGGGCGACCCCGCGGGGGGTCGCGCTCTGTTGGCGACGATAACATAAGCGGCTGGCCCTGCATTGAAATCCGTAGGACTACTGAGGTTTCTGGCAGGCCCCCGTGAAACCGCGCGGTGGTCCGAGCCGTCCGGGGACGCGTTCAAGGTTCGTGACGACCTCTCCCGGTCAGAATCCCGGCGCGGGCCTTCGAGGCGCGCCGCGCCCGGGTCTGCCCATGCTTGCCGGGCCGGATCAGCATGCCATCGGGGTCCTCCAGAAGCGCCCCTTGAAGGAGCCGAGCGCGCAAACGTGCTTCATCCCGCAGGTGATAGCGACATTGCTGCCCCCGAAAGTGTAGCAGAGCTTTCCCCATGTCACGGTCTCTGCGAGACCGCAGGCGCGGCGAAGGTTGCGCAGCCTTCGACGCTCATCCCAAAACATCCGCATGTCCAGCAGATCCTGCACGTCGCGATCTTGAGCCACGGTCGAGGCTTTCCGGCCCTATCCTTGACCTGACAACATCCCGGGCAAATGACGTCTTGCGTCATGCGCCGACCCGCATATGGCCCGTCCTGAGACTACGTCACAGTGCAGGTGAAGATTGTCGACTCCAGCGGCATGGTCATGTCGGTCGGACCAAACCTGGCCTCAAGCGCCTCAAGGACGGCGCCGGCGACGGTCTCCGGATCGACGTTGCCGCGGGCCCGGATCTCGTCGATCAGCGGGTTGCCGAAGACGAGTCCCCTGGCGAAAGCCTCGGCATCCACGATCTTCTTCCTGAGCCGGATCGTCTCATGCCTGACATCCTGCCATCCCCCGGCCCTCAGGTCCGCACGCACCACCTCCGGGTCGCCATAGTGAAACGGAACCTTATAGAAACCCGGCGGGTTTTCGGGAAAGAAGCGGGCCGGAACCTCATAGGCGATTTGCGAATACGGGTTTTCCTGCATGCGGCTGAAGGCGTTGAACACGTAGCGTCCCCCGGGCTTCAGGACGCGGCGCGCTTCGCGGAAAGAGGCGGGTTTGTCGGGGAAGAACATCACCCCGAACTGGCAGACCATCAGGTCGAAGGTCGCATCGTCGAACTGCAGGTCCATCGCATTCGCGACCTGGAAGCTGACGTTCTCTCCTTCCGTGAACTTGCGCCGGGCAACCTCAAGCATCGGCGCGTTGAGGTCGCTCACCAGAAGCGGCACGGCGGGGTCCAGCCTGTCGCGCAGCTTCCGGCTGACGATGCCCGTCCCGGCCGCAAGTTCGAGGACGTTCGTCGCCCTGCCCTCGCATGCCGCATCGGTCAACCTGTCCGCGAAATCCACGAAGATGTTCGGGCCGAGCCCACGGTCGTAATGCCCGGGAATGTCCCCGATGAACTTGGCCGAATTGTCCGACATGCTGGTGATCCCCGAAGCGCGAGACAAAGGCATCGGCTCACGGTAGCACGAATGGCCGCCGTTCTCAATTTGGCGCGGCCAGTGCAAAGCGCGCGCCGTCGATTGTCGGCCTGCGCGGATCAGGGTCCGGACGGTGCGTCGATCCGGCCACGAACCTTCGCCACCGGGTGGCGCGGCGGCTGCGCGAAGACCGCCGCGACAAAGGCCAGGAACGCCGCGCGACGGGCTGCGCGACGGGCGGCACGAATGGCACGGAGCGCCGCGCGCTCATGCGCGGTCGGGGCGGTGAGGGCGGCGGGGGGGTGCTTCATAAGGTCGGTGTTGAAGGGGGCCATCATGGCTTTTCTCCTTGGCTGATGGGACCAGAATGCCCCGCCCGGGGCCGTTCCGCTTGAGGACAAGCCTTGGAAACCCCTGTGATCTGCCTTGGATTTTGCTGGGGACGCCAAGCCAAATCTTGGTAGAGTTCATGCCATGGAGCATCGTTTCGCCAACTGCATCCTCGACGACGCGCGGATGACCTTGACGCGGGGCGGCGCGCCCGTGGCGCTGGAGCCGCGCGTCTTCGACCTGATCCACCTTCTGGTGCGCAATGCCGGGGATCTCGTCACCCGCGACCGGCTGATCGATGAGGTCTGGCAGGGCCGCATCGTGTCGGAAAGCGCGATTTCGGCCTGCATCGCCGCCGCGCGCCGGGCATTGGGCGACGACGGAAAGGCGCAGGCGGTGATCCGCACCGTGGCACGGCGCGGGCTGATGCTGGTGGCCGAAGTCGCTTCATCAGCGCCAGAGCCATCCCTTTCCGAACCACCCGCCATCGTTCAGCGCGTGCGCCACCTTTCCGGAAATCACGGTGAAAGCATCGTCTATGCGGTCAACGGCACCGGGCCGCCGCTCTTGCGCGTCGATGCCCCGGCCTGGGACATCGAGGCGGAGTGGAACGCCCACTACTGGCGTGATGCGACGGAAGCCCTGGCGCAGTTCTATCGTGTGGCGCGCTTTACCCGGCGTGACTTCGGGAAAGGGCGCGACGGGGCGCCGAGGATCGACTACGACGCAATGGCGGAAGAGCTTGCGCTTGTGGCCGATGCCGTGGGATTTGACCGCTTCGCGATGTTTTCACAGTCGGGCGGCGTCCATGCCGCATTGCGCTTTGCGGCGCGCTACCCGGCCCGTGTCAGCCGGCTGGTGATCGCTGGTGGCTATGTCGAGGGCCGGTCACGCCGCAGCGGGACGGAGGTGGCGGACGACGCCTTTCGTCATCTCGTGGCCGAAGGCTGGCGTGCGGAGGCCGAGGGGATCGGCGCCGCCTTCATGCTTGCCTATCTCCCCGAGGGGCCGCTGGAGGCCATCATGGCCGCGGCCCGCAATTTCCAGGATTCGGTCTCGAAGGAAACCGAACTGGCGCTCAGGGATGCGATCAACACGGTGGACAACGGTCCGCTCTTGTCTCAGATCCGATGCCCGACGCTCATCGTCCACGCCCGTCATGACGCCGTGCACCCGCTTTCGGAGGCCCGCAAGCTTGCAGCCGGGATCGCGGACGCGGAACTGCTTGTCCTCGACACGGCCAACCATCTGCCATTGCCCGGAAACCCTTCGTGGGACGTGTTCCTCTCGGCCTTTCGCGATTTCCTTGGAACCTCGCCCTGACCGAGTGTCACAGCAGTCGCGAACCGGCATGAAGAACGGGTCGGGGTCCGGTCGGCCTGTGGCCCTCGCCTCGGCGCAAGACAACAAAAAAGTGTATTCTGGCCACAGTTTCCCGCACATTTCCCGCCAAGCTATCGAGACGATCATGTCGATGCTACTCTGCCCACAACGGCAGCCCTGCCGGAAAAGAGCGGGGCGCCCCGAGGCAGAGTAATGGCAGGCAACACCGATGGCGCGATTCCAACGGAACTTCCCCATATTGCTGATCTCCTCCTGTCTGGCGTTGTCGGCCTGTTCGAATGGCCAGGCCCAACGTCTGGCAACGCTGAACTTGCCGTTTCTGACACCGGTCAGCGCCATTCCAGCCCCCGATCTGTCCCACGACGCCTGGTGGACGGGGTTCCGTGATCCTGTGCTGGACGATCTGATCCGGCGCGGCTTGCAGCAGAACCTGAGTATCCGCGAAGCGCGCGAAAGGGTGATCGCAGCCGATGCGATTGCCCGAAGCGCTGGCACGGTCGTGTCGGGCGATGCGAATGCGGGCCTGACGCGCGCCGATCAGGCGGGCGATGCCCCGGTAAACGAACGGCGGTTTGACCTTGGCGCGTCCTGGCTTCTTGATTTCTTCGGCCGTGCGCGCTCTGAACGCGAAAACAGCCGGCAGTCGGCGGAGGCCCGTCGCGCGGATGCCGACAATGCCGCGCTCGCCTTCCTGGGCCAACTCGCGACGGCCTATATCGACCTGCGCTTCTATGAGACGGGTATCCGGCTCAAGACCCGCGACCTTGCCTCGCGCCGCAAGACGCTGGAGCAGACCGAAGCGCTTGTCCGGCTAGGCAACGCCACCGAGCTTGACCTTGCGCAGGCCCGCGCGCTTCTGAACACCACGCAGTCGGAAATCCCGGTGCTGGAGGCCCGGGCGCGCGCCCAGCAGAACCGGATCGCGACGTTGCTGGCCGTCCCGGCGGGGACGCTCTCCCTTGTCGCAGCGGGCGAGCAGCCGGCGCCGCGTGGCGGCATCCCCGCATCAATCACGGCGAATCTGGTGCGCGGCCGTCCGGATGTGCGCAGCGCCGAGCACAGCTATGCCGCCGCCGTCGCCCGCATCGGCGTGGCGGAGGCGGAGCTTTACCCCTCTATCCGACTGGGCGGCAGCATCACCGCCAGCAACAGCGCGGGCGTCGATACGAGCGGCTGGAGCTTCGGCCCCACCCTGACGGTCCCGATCTTCAACCGCGGCCGCCTTTACGCCAATGTCGATGCTGCGGAATCCGGGGCCAGAGAGGCGCATCTGGCCTGGCAGCGCACCGTTCTCGAAGGGGTGAACGACGTCCAAAGCGCGCTCTACGCGCTTCAGAAATACAACGCGGCGGCGGGCGCGGCTGCCGGTGCAGTCGACCAGTACACGAAATCGCTCGATCTGTCGCGAACACTGGCGGAACGCGGCAATATCACCACGCTCGACCTGATCGACGCCGAACGCCAGATTTCCGATGCGCGGGAGACCCTTTCCGAGGCGCGACGCCAGGTGGCGCTGCAATATGTGCTGCTCAACGTGGCGCTCGGGGCTGGTTTTGCGGCCGGGCAGCCTCCTGCGATGGCGTCGGCGGTCGGCGAAGGGCCCGCGAACTGATCTAACTGTCGCGGAAGCTTTTGCGCAGGCTTTCCGCGATGGGACGCAGCAACAGATCGGCAAGCGTCGTCTCGCCCGTCAGGATCATGACATCGACCGGCATCCCCGAGACCAGATCGACCGTCCCCCCCAGCTTGTCGATTTCTTCCGGCGGCACCTCGATCTTGGCAAGGAAATAGGCCTCGCCGTTCCGCTCATCGACCAGCCGGTCGGCAGAGACGGAGCGCACCCGTCCGAAGATCTGCGGCATGAAGCGCTGGTTATAGGCGGTCAGGACCACGCGCGCGCGCATCTCGGGACGAACGGACTCGATATCGAGGGGACGCACGCGCGCATCGACGATCAACCGGGCGTCCTCGGGCACGATGTCGAGGATCGGCGCGCCCGGGCGAAGCACCCCGCCCGCCTCTGTCGTGACCTGCACATTCATCACCATTCCGCTGATCGGCGCGGACACCTGCGTCCGCGCCAGAACGTCGGCCCGCTCGGCCAACTGGTTGCGCAGCGATGCAAGCTCCCCCCGCGCCTCGGTCAACTGTCTGCTCGCCTCTTCGCGGATCTGCTGGCGGGAGGCGAGCAGCTGAAGCTCCGCCTCGGCGATCTGCTGGCCGTTGCGCGCGATCGCCGCCTTGTTCGAAGCCTGGCTGGCGTGGATATCGGCGCGCTGCCGCTTCAACTCCAACACACGCGGAAGCCGTTCGAGCCCCTGCTGATAGAGGTCGAGCGCCGCGTCCATCTCTTGCGAGATCAGGTCGAGTTGTTCGTCCTGGACCGCGATGACTTCGCTCAGGCCGAGGTTCTCCTCCTCAAGCTGCGCGACGCGGCGGCTCAGGATATCCTCCCGCGCCCGCTGGGTCTCTCGCCGATCCTGGAAAAGAGCGTCCTCGCTGGCCATCGCGATCACTCCGGTCGCATCGTCGTCGCGGACCAGGGCCGGATAATCGACCGTGTCTTTGCCAAGCTGTTCGGCGGTCAGGCGCGCCTCGGCCGACAGAAGGTAGATCTGCCGCTCGCGCAGATCCTCGTAGCGCGACAGGGCCCGCGTTTCCTCCAGCGCGATCAGGGGCTCGCCCGCGCGCACATGGTCGCCCTCGCGCACATAGATCTGGCGGATGATGCCGCCGTCGAGGTGCTGCACGGTCTTGCGCGATCCGTCCGGGCTGACAACACCGGGCGCGAGCGCCGCACTGGACAGCGGCGCGATCACGGACCAGACGCCAAATCCCCCGAAAAAGACGGCGATCACCGCGAAGCCGAACAGGCGCGGCCCCCGCGTCAGCTGCGAAAGGTCCGTCATCTCGCTATCGGGCGCCCGCCCGGTCAGGTGACGGCGCAGCAGGCGGGCCGCTGCAAAGACCGCCACCACGATCAGGCCGGCGATGAGCATGCCCCATCCGCTCACGCCAGCCCCCTCATCCATCGCTCTTGGCTCCGCCACGGCGCGACTGGAAGCGCACGGGTTCCCGGACCTCCTTCTCAGACGCGGCGGGATGGATCAGACGCTTCAGGATCTCGTCGCGCGGTCCGAACGCGGCGGAGCTGCCGTCCTTCACGATCAGGACCTTGTCGGCCCAGCGAAGCATATTGGGCTGATGCGCCACGATGATCGTCGTGATCTTGCGGTCCTTCAGCGCCTTCAACACGCCCATCAACGCGATCTCTCCGTCGCCGTCGAGATTGGAGGCCGGCTCATCCAGAACGACCAGCGCTGGCATCTGGTAAAGCGCACGCGCCAGGCCGATCCTTTGCTTCTGCCCGCCCGACAGGAGGATGCGGCCATCGCCCAGCATGGTGTCGTAGCCGTCCGGCAGCGCCAGGATCATGTCGTGTGCCTGCGCCGCCCGAGCCGCGGCGATGATCTCCTCATCCTTGCCGCCCTTCATGCGGGCGATGTTCTCCGCCACCGTGCCGGGCAACAGATCGACATGCTGCGGCAGGTAGCCGACAAAGGGGCCTCGCAGCTCACTGTCCCATTGCGATACATCGACGGAATCGAGCCGGATGGTACCGACCGATGCCTGGTAGGCCCCGGTGATCAGCTTGCAAAGCGTCGACTTGCCGGAGCCGGAGGGGCCGATGATCCCGCAGACCTCGCCCGGCTTCAGCGCGAAGCTGACCCGCTTGAGCACCGGCGTCCGGCTTTCGGGGGTGACATACCCCACCCCCTCCACCGTCAGCGCGCCACGCGGCCGCGGCAGGATCGTCGCGTCCACCTCGAACCTGTGCGAAAACAGTTCCGTCAGCCGGGCGCGCGCGGCCTTGTAGGCCGTCCAGCTGCGCCAGGACACGATCGAGCGTTCCACCGGCGCCAGCGCCCGGCCAAGGATCAGCGAGGACGCGATCATGCTCCCGGAGGTCATCTCCGCCGCGACGACGAGCGAGGCGCCGACGCCGATGATCATGATCTGAAGGCCAAGCCGGATCACCCGCGACAGGTTGTAGAGCCGCGTGTTGGTGTCGGCGAGCGCAAGCCCGTCGCTGCGCGCGCTTTTCTGCCGCTCCGCCCATCGGTTGACCACCGCCGCCTCCATGCCAAGCGCCGAGATCGTCTCCGCGTTGTCAAAGAAACTGCGGACGGCGGCATGTTCCTGCCGGACCTTTCCGGTATTCGCGATCTGTTGGCGTCGCGTCAGCACATCGTTCAGGACGGCGATCGCGAAAAGCACCACCGCGCCGATGACCGCGACCGCCCCAAGCATCGGGTGGATGATCCAGATGAGCCCGATGAAGATCGGCGTCCAGGGCGCATCGAGCCACGCCAGGATCGCATCGCCGCCAAGAAAGCCGCGCACGTCGCTGACATCACCGATCGAGGCCAGTTCGCTACCAGTCGCAAGGCGCGCGCGCATGGCGCGCTTGAGCACCTCGGGCGAAAGCTCCAACTCCACCCAAGAGCCGATCCGCGTCAGCATCTTGCGCCGCGACTGTTCGATCAGCCCGTAAACCACGGTTGCCGCGACCGCCATGGCGGAAAGCCAGATCAGCGTGTGCACCGATCCGCTGGAAAGCACCCGGTCGAAAACCTGGATCATGTAGACCGAACTGACCAGAAGCAGCAGGTTGGCAAAGAAGCTGAGCGCCAGAAGCGCCGGCAACTGCCGTTGGGCGGCCGAAATCACCCGCTGGAACTTAGTCCTGCCCTGCATCCCACCACCCAAACAGCCACCCGGTAACCATAACACAATTCCACAAGACGCCAGAAACGTTTGAAAATCCGATCCTGACGCTCAGCGCCCCGTTCCAACGGCGCGGGTCAGCCGGGCAACATTGTCGAGCGAGTGAAGGTGCAGGTAGGCAAGCTCAAGCCATCCGGCGCGATGGAAGCGCTCGACCTCGGCGGCAGGCAACTCGGCCAGCTTCTGGCGGTCGATCACCTCGAACCCGCCAAGGGTCTGATCCTTGTGGTCAGCGCCATATCGAACCACCATCCGTTGCAGCAAACCGGCCGATTTCAGCGCCCGCCCGAATTCGAGCGTCTGTAGGCTCTGGCGGTGGTATTCCTTCAGGAACGACAACGCCTGCTTGAGCTGTTCGGTCTCGCCCCCCTCTTCGTCGAAGATCCGCGGGCCTGGACCGCCGTCATCAAAGGCGGTCTCGTCGATGCAGACGACGAACTGCTGCTCCTCACCCGGCCTTGCAAGGACAAAGGGATACTGTCGAAGAAAACCGGGGATATAGCCCCCGGTCCACTCACCGTTTCCAGAAACGCAAAAATTCTCGTCGTCGCGCAGGCCCAGAATCGCCATCGGCGCGACCGCATCGCCCGTTGCAGGGCCGAAAACGATCGGGTGATCGTGCGCGACCTTGTCGAACTCAGCCGTGACGATGGGCGCTGAGTTGATCTCCCGCGCGAACCCGTAGCCGAGGGGTTGCTTCAGTGAGAACCGCGCGTGCCGCTCTTTCGACAGCGGGACGGAATTGCGGTGAAGTCGCATACCAATAACCCCACAAATGCCTTGTTTTCCTCAGTCTAGTTGAAAGATCCGGGCCCCGCCAAAGAAATTTGGCCTTTTTGCCCTGGCCCGCCATAGACTGGTCGTGAGGCTGCGATCGGTCCTGGCTGACGATGACAGAGGAAACGGAAAAGCGGGTTCTTCAGGCGATCAGC
The DNA here is from genome assembly GCF_025751575.1 of Albidovulum sediminicola. GTDB lineage: Bacteria > Pseudomonadota > Alphaproteobacteria > Rhodobacterales > Rhodobacteraceae > Albidovulum > Albidovulum sediminicola. Next base: position 33,080 of record NZ_JAOWLA010000023.1, read on the forward strand.
CTTGGCCGTGCGGCTGAGGCCGAAGAGATCGCGGCGGCGGCGCTTGCCCTCCATCCGCAGGCACAGTTCCTGCGCGAACTGCATGGCCGCGCGCTACATGCCCTGGGACGGAACAAGGACGCCGCCGCGGTTCTTGGCGCATTACACGGCACTCTCGAAACGAACGGCGGAAACCGGGGCGCGCTAATCCGGTGCAAGCACATGCTCGGCGTGTCGCTAAACGGGCTCGGGCGCTACGACGAGGCCGCCGCCCATCTGCGCGAGGCGATCGAGCTTGGCGGGGATCGCGACACGCTATGGGCCGCAGCCTCCAAGGCTTTCTACAACCTCGGGGAAATGGCCATAGCGCGCTATCACGGCGCCCACGCGCTCCGGTTGCGCGACAGTTCGGCCGACGCTGCGGCGAAGCGGTCCGGCGCGGTCGATCCCGCGCGACCGCGCCCGTTCGATCCGGCGGCGCGGCAACGCAACATCATTGCCTACAGCCTCTTCGGATCCAATCGCTACTACCAGGATTGCGCCATCATCAATTCCCGCATCGCCCAGGCGAGCTTCCCGGACTTCACGGCGCGCTTCTACTGCGCCGCCGATGTTCCGCGCACCGTGCTGGATGAACTTGTGCGCAACGGGGCGGAGGTCAAGCTGGTCCCCAAACAGACCGCCTCCTGGGAGGGGCTCTTCTGGCGGTTCTGGGCCTTCGACGATCCGGAGGTCAACGTCGTCCTCGTCCGCGACGTGGATTCCCCGCTGACGGCACGCGAACGGATCGCGGTCGAGGACTGGCTTTACAATTCCGACCTGCCCTTCCATGTGATGCGCGACCACATCTTCCACTGCACACCCATCATGGCCGGTCTCTGGGGCGGGTTCGCGGGCCTGCTTCCCCCGCTGACCCGCATGAGCCGCCAGTGGCTGCGCAAGTCGAACTCCCGCTACACCGATCAGGCGTTTCTAATCGAGGCCGTCTGGTCGCGGATACGCGACGCGGCGCTTGCCCACGATTCACATTATGCGCTGCGCGCCTCGCGCGATTTTCCGCCCTGGGGCCGCGTCGCACACGGCGTCCACGTCGGCTGGTCCTGGCCCTGGCGCGGCAAGCTGCGCAGGCCGCCGACCTGAGCGGCGGCGGCCTGCGGCGCGCGATCCGAACGTTCAGAGCCCGTCGAAGCTTGAAACATCCGTATCGCTGACCTCGAAATCGACGATCGCGAATTTCTGCGACCCGGTCAGGTCGAGGTCATGGGAATCGTACAAGGTGCCATCTTCATCATAAAGTTCGACGATGTAGCCCTTCAGCCCCCCTTTCGGCGTGAAGTCGACCGCCCACCAACCGTCATCGTCGGTTTCCACACCGTCCGCGACGACGTTGCCCTTGCTGTCGATGATCTTGACGTAGGCACCGGTTCCGCCGATGTCGATCCCCTCGCCGCCATCGAACCCGCCGCTGTGATCGGCGTCGTTCCAGACAAAGCCCGCGAGGCCCCCGCCCTTGCCGCCACCCTTGAAGATGTTGTCGTTGAAGACAGAGTCGGAAAAGTCGGTTTCGCTGTCTGCGCCGTCCTCGCTCAACGTCGCGTCGAACAGATACTCGGTGTTGTCGAGAATGGAATCCGGCACATAGCCGACTTTCGTCCCATCATCGAAAAGATCCGGCCCATCGACCGCGTCCTCGCCCGATTTGGACCAGCTTCCGGTTCCCTTGGTCTCGTAGTCGAGATGGATGTTGACGTAGGTCAGCCCGTCCAGGTCGTTGTTCCCGAAGTTGATGACGACATCGAACGACCCGTCCTCGTTGTAGACATATTCGATCGTGTAAAGATCGCGCGAAATCTCCTCGCCCGGAACCAGGCACAGCATCCCGTCATGGATCTCGGTCGTCACGGAATCGTAGACATGCACCGCCTGCTCAAATTCCGCGTCCGGCGATTGCAGTTCGAACCCGTCGGGAATGTGCAGTGTCAGGATGTTGTCGCCGCCTTCCTCGCTGAATTCCTCGTCATAGTCGAAGAACACGTTGTAGAAGAACTGCCCCGGGTTCGTGGCGTTCTGCGTGAACCCGCCCGACTTGCTCTGTGTGAAGAGTACGTTGAAATACTCCCCGAAGTCGCAGAGCGCGGAATTGGTAACCATCCCTGGCGGCAGTACCGTGAAGCCCGAAGTGTCGGAATCCGACACCGTGCCCTCGCAGGGGCCATCGGCCGTCACGACAACCTCGTTTTCGTAGGACAGAAGGTCATCCGGTACGACATAGGCGGGCGTTGACTCGAATTCCCACGTCTCACCCACATCGAAGACACCGTCCATGTCGGTGTCACCGACGTTGAACCCTCCGGCCTCCACCCCGATGATGCCGCCACCCGACAGGCTGAAGTCGTCCGACGTATCGGCCGCCGTGCCGTTGTCATCGACGATTTCGAGGTTCTCCAGCGTGACGTTGCCCGAATTGGTCACATAGTAACCCCAACGCACCTCGTCGCCGCCGACCACGCCCATCAGGCCGTCGCCTTCGACCCCTTCGTGGCGGGTGACTTTTTCGACCTCGATCCCGGGCTCGTAGTCGACGGGCACCGAGGCCGTGTCGCTGTCGCTCGCGCTGCCGCCGAAGCCGTCCACGAAGACCGCGGAGGCGAGGTTGTCCAGCGTTCCGTCGCAGTCGCCGCCGTTGCTGTCCAGGTCCTCCTGCGTCACCGAATGGCTCGACGTGTAGGTCCAGGTCTCGCCCACCGAGAGAACCCCGTCATCGCCCGCGTCGCTCGTCGGGTCCAGGGCCAGAACCTGGTCCGCCCCCTCCAGCGCGTCCGACACATCGCTCGCCGTCAGCGCCACGTTGCCGGTGTTCTCAACCGTCACCGTGTAGGTGATCACGTCCCCGACCTCGTCCACCGTGGCCGTGTTGTTCTCCCCGTCGCCCGGGTCCGCGTCCGTGATCGCGTAGATCTTCTCAACATCAATCGCGGGCGCCGCGCCGAAGTAATGCGCCTGGTCGCTGTCCGAGACCGTCTCCTCCTCGCATTCCGCAAGACCAGAGGCCACCGCCGTGTTCTCGTGCTGGCCCTCCTGCCAGGTCACCCCCGTCACGATCAGCGTGTCGCTCGCCCCCGGCGCCAGCGTCCCGACGTCCCAGATGTCGTCGTCATCGTCCCCGGCGCCCGCGTCGAGCGCGAAGTCGCTGTCCGAGACCGTCACATTCTCCAGCGTGATGTTGCCGCCGTTCGTCACCGTGAAGCGGAACTGGACCTCGTCGCCGTCATGCGCCACCGGACCCGTCGCGCTGTTCGCGTCATGCCAGGTCAGCCCGCCATCGACCGAGACCTCCTTCTTGACCTCGATCCCGGGCTCGTAGTCGACGGGCACCGAGGCCGTGTCGCTGTCGCTCGCGCTGCCGCCGAAGCCGTCCACGAAGACCGCGGAGGCGAGGTTGTCCAGCGTTCCGTCGCAGTCGCCGCCG
>NZ_JAOWLA010000024.1 GCF_025751575.1 Albidovulum sediminicola
CCAAGGTCGCCGGCGCCATCACCCCCGTCCCCGGCGGCGTCGGACCCATGACCATCGCCTGCCTCCTCGCAAACACCCTCACAGCCTGCTGCCGCGCAAACCAACTCACCGAACCAGAAGGCCTCACAGCCTGAGAGAAAAGCCCCCAAAGGGAAGGAGCACTGACATGTCCCAGCGAATGATCGACATCATCGGCGGCGAGGCAGCGGTGCGGCAACTGGTCGAGGACTTTTACGATCTGGTGGAGACGCTTCCCGAAGGTGAGACCCTGCGGCAATTGCATCTTCGCGGCCACGGGCTGACCCATGTCCGCGAAGAGCAGTTCAACTTCCTCACCGGGTTTCTCGGCGGCCGTCGCTACTATCAGGAAAAGCACGGTCACATGGATCTGCGGCGGATGCACGCCCATGTTCCGATCGCGGTGCAGGATGCCGAGGACTGGCTGACCTGCATGGACAAGGCCCTGGAAGAGAACGGGCTCGCCGGGCCGGACATCGAGCGGTTGCGCGCCACGTTCCGCAGGATCTGCCTGATGCTCGTCAACGATCTGAAGGCTTGGGGCCTGCCGGGCGAATCGCAAGGCGGCACTGCCAATGCCTAGTCGTTCCGCCGCTGAACGGCAGGCCTGACGCCTGCGGAAACTGTCGGCCCGTCGATCCGGAATTTTCATGACGGGAAGTTTAATTGACCGAAGTCAATGACGCCTCGTGGTCCCGGTGCGAGAATGCGTCAAATTCATCGCAGATCAAGGTGACCCATGACCAAGAAGATTCTCTGCCCGACGGATGGAAGTGATCACGCAACCCAAGGGGTGCACAAGGCTGTCGAACTGGCGCGGCTGACGGGCGCTCAGCTGACGATCTGCGTCGTGAACATCGCGCATGGCGCGGTGCGCGGACCGCTGATCAGCCACTGGACCGACGAGGAGGTCGCCAAGCTTCTGAGCGACTCCGAGGCAGTCGCCAAGGCCGACGGGCTGTCCGAGGTGGGCACAGTGGAGCTTGTGGCCCGCGAACCGGCCCCGGCCATCATCTCCTACGCGGATGAAAATGGCTTTGACCACATCGTCATGGGGACCGGCGACAAGCGCGGCATGACGCGCCTCGTGCTGGGATCGGTCGCGTCGGACGTTGCCAGCCAGGCCCATTGCTCGGTCACCGTCGCGCGTTAAGCGCAATTGGCTTCGCGAGGCCCGTCCCCGTCTACCGGTCACGGGAGGCGCGGGACGGGTCCCGCCCATGTCTGCAATGACCAACCGGGGCTGCCCGAGGTCAAGGAATGGCGCCGCCTAGGTGGCGCCATTTTGCTTGTTACATGGTCTCAAGGCAGTGGCAGCAAAATTTTGATCAAATTATTTCGCACACTCTTGCGCCTTGCCCGGCCTGCTGGCACTGTCCGCGACCGAAAGTGAGGTGCATCATGATCGAGAAGCGCGAATTCTATATCAACGGCCAGTGGGTCGCGCCCGCGACACCGCGCGACTGGGCCGTGATCGACCCGTCGACCGAAGAGCCCTGCGCGGTGATCTCGCTCGGCGATCAGGCCGACACCGACGCGGCCGTGGCGGCAGCCAAGGCGGCTTTTCCGGCCTGGGCGGCGACGCCGCCCTCGGAACGCCGCGCAATCGTGGCGCGTATCCTCGAGCAATACGAGGCCCGCAAGGAGGAGTTCGCCCGCGCCATCTCGATGGAGATGGGCGCGCCGGTCGATTTCGCCCTGGAACAGCAGGCCCCCTGCCTGCCCTGGCACACCGGAAACTTCCTGCGCGCCTTCGATCATATCGAATGGGTCCGTCCGCTGGGCGCCCATGCCCCGGGCACAATGATCGCGCTGGAGCCCATCGGCGTCGTGGGGCTGATCACGCCCTGGAACTGGCCGGTGAACCAGATCGCGCTCAAGGCCATCCCGGCGATGCTTGCGGGCTGCACCTGCGTCCTCAAGCCGTCCGAGGAAAGCCCGCTGAACGCGATGCTGTTCGCGGAGTTCTGCCATGACGCGGGCGTTCCGCCGGGGGTCTTCAACCTCGTGAACGGCGACGGCGCCGGGGTGGGGACGCGCCTGTCAAGCCATCCCGATGTCGAGATGATCTCCTTCACCGGGTCGACGCGGGCAGGCCGCGCCATCACCAAGGCGGCGGCGGAAACGCTGAAGCGCGTGACGCTGGAACTTGGCGGCAAGGGGGCGAACGTGATCTTCGCCGATGCCGACGAAAAGGCCGTCAAGCGCGGCGTGCTGCACATGATGAGCAACACCGGCCAAAGCTGCAATGCGCCCTCGCGGATGCTGGTGGAGCGGGCGATCTACGACCGTGTGGTCGAGGAGGCCGCGGAGGTCGCCAAGGCGGTCAAGGTGGGGCCTGCGTCCGAACATGGCCGCCATATCGGGCCGGTCGTGAACAAGCGGCAGTGGGACCAGATCCAGGGCTATATTCAGAAGGGCATCGATGAGGGCGCGCGGCTGGTCGCGGGCGGTCTTGGTCTGCCCGAGGGGATGAACAAGGGCTATTACGTTCGCCCCACGGTCTTTGCCGATGTCAAACCCGGCATGACGATCGAGCGCGAGGAGATCTTCGGGCCGGTGCTGTCCATCGTTCCCTTCGAGGACGAGGCGGAGGCGGTGAGAATCGCCAACGACACGCCCTACGGCCTTACCAACTACGTCCAGACGCAGGACGCGGCGCGCGCGAACCGCATGGCGCTGGCGCTGAAATCCGGCATGGTCGAGATGAACGGCAAGCCGCGCGGGGCCGGGGCGCCCTTCGGGGGCGTCAAGGCCTCGGGCCGCGCCCGCGAAGGCGGGGTCTGGGGCATCGAGGAGTTCCTGGAGGTCAAGGCGATCTCCGGCTGGACCGCCGACCTCGCGGCGGAGTGACAAGGGGCCCGGCGCGGCCAGGGCATCGAGCCCCGGCCGCGCCGGACCGGCCTTGCCGGTCGGTACCGACCGGTGGGCGAAGCAAAACGACATTTCTTCGCTGTGGAATGTCGCGCCAAAGACTTCCCCGGCGGGACCGGCCCGCCGTAAGATCGCCACCGTCGAAGGCTCGGGGAGGTAGGACGATGGCGACGCAAGAGACGGCCCAAAGGGCCCGCCACGGCGGGCGCGAGGCGCGGCGGCGGGAGCGCACGCAGAAGGCCGCCGGCCTTGGAAGGCCCTATATCCTTCGCAACATCCCCACCTATGACATCCTGTCGGAGGAAAACCTCGAACGGATCGAGCGTGCCGCCGACCGCATCCTGGCCGAGACCGGGATCGCCTTCCGCGACGACCCTGTCGCGCTTGACCTATGGCGCGAGGCCGGCGCGACGGTCGAGGGCGAACTGGTGAAATTCGAACCCGGCATGCTGCGCGAGATCCTGCGCTCCGCCCCGGCGGAGTTCACCCAGCACGCCCGCAACCCGGAGAATTCGGTCCGTATCGGGGGGCGAAACGTCGTCTTTGCTCCGGCCTACGGCTCGCCCTTCGTGATGGACCTGGACCGGGGGCGGCGCTTCGGCACGCTTCAGGACTTCCAGAACTTCGTGAAGCTCGCGCAATCCTCGCCCTGGCTGCATCATTCGGGCGGGACGATCTGCGAACCGACCGACGTTCCGGTGAACAAGCGCCACCTCGACATGGTCTACGCCCACCTGCGCTACTCCGACCGCTGCTTCATGGGCTCGGTCACCGCCGAAGAGCGCAGCGAGGATTCGATCGAGATGGCGCGCCTCGTCTTCGGCCACGACTTCGTGGACGAAAACTGCGTGATCCTGGGCAATATCAACGTGAACTCGCCGCTCGTCTGGGACGGTACCATGACGAAGTCCCTGCGCGCCTATGCAAGCGCGAACCAGGCGGCGGTGGTCGTGCCCTTCATCCTGGGGGGCGCCATGGGGCCGGTCACCAATGCCGGAGCCATCGCGCAATCGCTGGCGGAGACGATGGCGGGCTGCGCGCTGACCCAGCTTGTGCGCAAGGGCGCGCCGGTGATCTTCGGGAACTTCCTGTCCTCGACCCAGCTCAAGACCGGCTCGCCCACCTTCGGCACGCCGGAGCCAGCGATCGGTTCGATGGTCGTCGGTCAGCTTTGCCGCCGGCTGAACCTGCCGATGCGCTGCTCGGGCAATTTCACCACCTCGAAGCTGCCCGATGCGCAGGCGATGACCGAGGGCATGATGTCGATGCTGGCGGCGATTCACTGCGGGACGAACTTCATCCTCCATTCGGCCGGCTGGCTCGACGGGGCGCTGTCGATGTCCTACGAGAAATTCATGCTCGACGCGGACGTTTGCGGCGCGCTCCACACCTATCTGGACGGCATCACGATCGACGACAATCAACTCGCCCTCGACGCTTTCGCCGAGGTGGGGCCGGGCAACCACTTCTTCGGGTCCGCCCATACGCTGGCCAATTACCAGACCGCCTACTGGGAAAGCGAAACCGCCGATAACGCGCCCTTCGAACAATGGGAGCTTGCGGGCGGCGACGACGCCGCAACGCGCGCCAACCGACTCTGGAAGCAACGGCTCAGGGAATACGAGGCCCCGCCGCTCGATCCCGGAATGGACGAGGCGCTGAAGGACTTCGTCGCGCGCCGCAAGGCCAGCATGGCGGACGCCTGGTACTAGGCCCGAACACCGATCGCCCCGGCCCCCCGCTGGGCCGGAACCCCGACTGAACGCCGAAAGAAAGCCCCGATGTCCGACCGTTCCACCTCCGCCCATCCGCACCTCCTGTCGTCGATCCAGTTGCGTGGCCAGACCTTGCGCAACCGCATCGTCTTTGGCGCGCATACCGCCAACATGTCCGACATGGGGCTGCCGGGGCCGCGCTTCGCCGGTTACCTGCTGGAACGCGCGCTGGGGGGCGCGGGGATGATCGTGGCCGAACCGATGCCGGTCCACCGCACGGGCGTCCTGACCCGCGGCAACTTCCTGCATTCGACGGACGAGGTCATCCCCCATTTCCGCAAGGTGACCGAGCCGGTGAAGGAGGCCGGAGCCGTCATCCTGCAACAGCTTTATCACATCGGCGCGCATGGCGATTCCGACCTCAGCTTCGCGCCCCACTGGGGCCCGTCGGGCGGGCCGTCCTACCACGACAGCGACGGCTCCCATGCCATGACCGAGGCAGAGATCGAGGAGCTGATCGCCGCCCATATCGCCGCCGCCGTCCGTTGCCAGAAGGCGGGCTTCCAGGGGGTGGAGGTCTGGGGCGCCTACCACTCGCTGCTCGATCAGTTCTGGACGCCCTGGTCCAACAAGCGGGACGACAGATGGGGGGGGAGCCTGGAAAACCGCACCCGCATGTCGCGCACGATCATCGAGGGCATCCGCCGCGCCTGCGGCGAGGATTTCATCATCGGCCTCGCGATCTCGACTTCGGACTCGCATGACGTGCTTCTGCAGGGCGAAAGCCTCGCCGAAGTCGTCGCCTGTCACGATGCGACCGGCCATATCGACTATGTGACCTGCGGCCACGGCGGCTATCTCGATTTCGAACGGCTCATGCCGACCTTCCTTTACGCCGAGAAGCTTACCGCCCCCTTCACCGAAGAACTGAAGAAGGTCGTCAAACACGCCAAGATCACCTCGGAGGCCCATGTCCGGACGCCCGAGAACGCCGAGGCGGTGATCGCCAGCGGTCAGGCCGACATGGTCTCGATCGTGCGGGGCCAGATCGCGGACCCGCACCTCGCGCGCAAGACGACCGAGGGCCGGGCCGAGGACGTGCGCGGCTGCATCTCCTGCAACCAGATGTGCTGGGGGCGGCGGTCGCGCGACTACTGGATTTCCTGCCTCATCAACCCCTCGGCGGGGCGCGAATTCGAATGGGGCGGCGACCGCTTCACCCCTGCCGAAAGCCCCCGCCGCGTGGTCGTGGTCGGCGCCGGCCCTGCGGGGCTTGAGGCCGCGCGGGTTGCGGCCGAACGCGGCCACCGGGTCGATGTCTTCGAGGCCCAACCCCGCATCGGCGGCCAGTTCCGCCTGGCCGGCGAACAGCCGCGCCGCGCCCAGATCCTTGAGTTGATGGACTGGTATGAGCGCCAGTTCGAGAAGCTCCAGGTCCGCCTGCACCTCAACACCTACGCGGAGACCGAGGACATTCGTGCCCTGTCCCCGGATGCGGTGGTGCTGGCCACAGGCTCGCTGCCGGATGAGAACGGTTTCCAGCGCTGGATGCCAGGCCATGACCGCCTGCCAGGGATCGACCGGGGCAAGGTCTGGTCACCCGAGGACGTGATGCGGCGTGAAGCGAAGCTGGGCGATGAGGTCATCCTCTATGACGAGGGCGGCAACTGGCGCGGCCTCGGCACCGCCTGGGCCATGGCCGAGCGCGGCCACCGCGTCACCATCGTCACGCCCGAGCCCTTCATCGGCAAGGAGCTTTCGCGCACCTCCTCCGATATCGGCCTGCGCCCGCGGCTGGCGAAACTGGGCGTCACCTTCCTGAGCGAACACCTGATCGCCGAATGGCACGGCGACGGCGCGACGGTGCGCAACCTGCTGACCGGAACCGAGACCCGGGCCGCGGCAAGTGCGCTCGTCATTTCGACGACGAACCGCGCCTTCGATCCGCTCTCTACCGCATTGGACGGGACCGAAACACACCTGATCGGCGATGCGGCCGCCCCGCGCCAGGCACCCTATGCCTTCCACGAAGGCCGCAAACTCGGTCTCGCGCTCTGATCTTCTTCTTTTCCTAAATATCCCGGGGGTCCGGGGGCCGCGCCCCCGGTGCCAGCCTCAGACCTGAAAAACCCGGCTCGGGTGCAACTCGCCAGACTTGTAGACCCCAACGGCGACCGCCTTGCCCTGGTAGCTCGCCCAGGCTTCCTCGCCCCAGTCCACGTCGGAGGCGAGCACCATGCCCGGATTGCCGTTCCTGAGCCGTGCCGCGCCCTCGGGCGTGGCCTTCAGCTCCGGCAGGTCCGCCAGCCCGACCTCCAGCGGCAGCAGCCGGGCGTCCAACGCCTCCGACTTCGCCTCCGCGTCGATCGTCTCGATGCTGACACCGTCACTGGCCTCGAAGGGCCCCGACCATTCCCGGCGCAGCCAAAGCACATGACCCAGGCACCCCAGCGCCTGCCCCAGGTCGCGGGCGATGGCGCGCACATAGCCGCCCTTTCCGCAGACCATTTCCAGTTCGAGCGTATCGGCGTCGGGGCGGGCGACGATCTCCAGCGACTCGACCCAAAGCGGGCGCGCCGCCAGTTCCATCTCCTCGCCCGCGCGGGCCAGGGCATAGGCGCGTTCGCCATCGACCTTCACGGCCGAAAACTGCGGCGGGACCTGCATGATCTCACCCCGGAAGGCGGGCAGGGCAGCCTCGATCTCGGCCTCGGTCGGGCGCTTGTCAGAGGTCGCGATCACTTCGCCCTCGGCGTCATCGGTGTTCGTCGCGATGCCGAGGCGCACTGCGAAACGGTAGCATTTCAGCGCGTCCGTGATGAAGGGCACGGTCTTCGTCGCCTCCCCCAGCGCGACCGCCAGAACCCCCGTCGCGGCCGGGTCGAGCGTGCCCGCATGGCCCGCCTTCTTCGCGTCGAGCGCCCAGCGGACCTTATTGACGACCGAGGTTGAGGTCATCCCGGCGGGCTTGTCCACCACCAGCCACCCCGAAACCTCGCGCCCCTTCTTGCGTGCCATGACTTGCCCCGTTCCTGCGCCCCGCCCCTGCGGAAGGCCGCCCCCTACCGAAGGAACGGGCCAGCGTCAATTCCCGTCGCCGTCCGCCGCCACGCTCAGGCCCACGATCGGTCCCATGGGAAAGCCGAAATCGTCGCGCCCAAGCTCCGGCGCATAAAGCCGCGAGATGTTGCCATCAAAGTATAGCGCGTTTTCCGCCCTCAGCGCCTCCTGGAACATGCGGGCGAATTCGTGGAAGGTCACCGGCCCGTCCGACATGGCGAAATAGGCCCTCTGGCCGTCCGCCGACACGCCCACGCCGTTCCGCAGGAAGCGGGATTCGCTTCCGGGCAGGAAGCGGGGATGGAGCATGCCGGACAGCACCAGCATCGGCCCCGACTGCGTGGCAAAGCGGCAGTCCGGGCGTGCCGCGTCGAAGGCCAGCGTTTCCTGCACGGTGAAGCCGTCCTCGAGGATGCAGAAGACACCGTTCGGCAAAAGGCCGAAGTTGCCCGGCCCGGCCGAGCGGATCAGCCGCGCCTTCTCCTCGTGCTCTTCGACATAGTAGCCGACGGGGGAGCGGTCGGGATGGTACATGCCCGCGTTCATCGCGAAGCGCAGCGCCTTGCCCTCGTCCGCAAGGGCCCCGTTGACCCGGTCGAAGGTGCCGAGCCTCTGTCCCTCGGCGTCATCCAGAAACAGCCTCAGGTCGGCGCCGGCGTCGGCTTCGCAGATGGCGTAGCCCGCGCCCTCGTAAGTCAGGTTGCGGCAGGTCTCGGAGGCGGCCGGAACCGACCAGAGCGCGAGCGCCGCGGCCAGCGCCAGTTCAGCGATCCGGCTCATCGTCCCCGTCATCGTCCGCGCCCTGCGCCGCATCGTCCGGGTGCCCCTCCACGTCGCGCCGGACCCGTTCGTCCGAGAACATGCGCCGTGCGTCGTCAAGCTTGTCGAAGGTCTCGTCCAGCATGAAGCGCAGTTCGGGCGCGAACTTCAGCGACATGCCCTTGGCCGCCATCCGGCGCAATTCACCCTTGTTGCGCTGCAAGGCCACCAGCGCCGCATCCGCGTCCCGGCCGCCCAGCGGCAGCACATAGACCATCGCCACCTTCAGGTCGGGGGAACAGCGCACCTCGCCCACGGTGATGGAGAAACGGTTCAGTTCCGGGTCGTGCACATCCCCGCGCGCCAGCACCTCGGAGAGCTTGCGCCGGATCAGTTCGCCGACGCGCAACTGACGCTGCGAGGGGCCTGCGGTGGAGGAGAAGCGGTTCTGAGCCATGCGCGTGGTTTAGTCCAACCGCAAAGGGCGTGCAACGGGCCTTTGCCAAGCCCGCGCGCAGAGGCTAAAGCTGGCCGACGACAGGCGAAAGGACCTATCCATGAGCGACGACACCCCCCTTCCCGGTATCGTGATCACCGGCGCTTCAGGCCGCATGGGCCAGATGCTGGTGAAACTCGTCGCCGCCTCGGACAAGGCGCGCCTGGTCGGCGCGGTCGAACGCGCGGGCCATCCCTGGATCGGCCAGGACATCGGCACCGCGATGGGCGGCGCCGCGCTCGGCGTCACCGTGACCGACGACGCGCTTGATGCCTTCGCGAAGGCCCAGGCGGTGATCGATTTCACCGCGCCCGCCGCCAGCGTCGAGTTCGCGGCCCTTGCCGCGCAGGCGCGCGCCGTCCATGTCATCGGCACCACCGGGCTTGAGGATGAACACCTGGCGGCCTTCCGCGCCGCCGCCCGCCACGCCGTCATCGTCCGCGCCGGCAACATGAGCCTTGGCGTGAACCTCCTGACGCGCCTCACGCGCAAGGTCGCCGAGGCGCTAGATGCCGACTGGGATATCGAGATCGTGGAGGCGCACCACCGCATGAAGGTCGATGCCCCCTCCGGTACCGCGCTGATGCTGGGCGAGGCCGCGGCAGAGGGACGCGGCATCGATCTTGCCAGCCACCGCGACTCGGGCCGCGACGGCATCACCGGCGCCCGCAAGCGCGGCGACATCGGCTTTTCCGCGATCCGCGGCGGCGACGTGGTGGGGGAACATGACGTGATCTTCGCCGCCGACGGCGAACGGATCGTCCTGCGGCACCTTGCGACGGACCGGGCGATCTTCGCGCGCGGCGCGCTCAAGGCCGCGCTCTGGGGCCAGGACAGGAAGCCCGGCGAATACGACATGATGGACGTGCTGGGGCTCTAGAACCCCGGCGCCTCTTCTTCATTGCCCAAATACCCCGGGGGTGCGGGGGCAGCGCCCCCGCCTTCGCGGGCTTCAGAAATCGACGGCGATGCCCTTCTTTTCCCAGTCGCCGTAGCGCACGGGCTCGGGACCGTCGCGTCCGCCAAGTTCGGTCGGAAGAGCCGGATCGGAGGCGTTGCGGCGCCGTTCCTCTGCCTCGGCAAGGGCGCGGCGGGCGGCGGCAGGCAGGTCCGGCTGTTCTTTTTCCGGCATGGGGCGGTCCCCTCTCGTTCCTTGTCTGGGCGTGCCGCCTGTTATACGCCCTGAGCGGGATCGGACAAGACCCGAGGGAGGCGAGAATGCGGGACAAGCAGACGGCACGGGCCGTGGCGGCGCGGCTGGTGGCCGGCGTCATGCAGGACCGCGTGACGCTCTCGGACCAATTGGCGCGCGGTGCGCTGGCGGCACTTGCGCCAGCCGACCGCGCCCGCGCGCAGCGGCTCGCGCTGATGACCCTGCGGCGGGTGGGCCCCGTCGACCGCGTTCTCAAACCGCTCCTGCGCAAGGAGCCGCCCGCGCTTGTCCGTGCCATCCTGCGCGTCGCCGTGGCCGAAATGCTGGCCGAGGGCGCCGAACCTCATGGCGTGGTGAGCGAGGCGGTGGCGAGCGTCCGGGCGGGCGGGCGCAAGCTCGAAGGGTTCACCGGGCTGGTGAACGCCGTCCTGCGCCGCGCCAGTGAAACCCCGCCCGGCGCCTTCGGCGCGCTTGCGCCGCAGGAGCTGCCGGCCTGGCTGCGCGGGCGGCTGATGTCGGCCTGGGGCAAGGCCGCGACCCAGGCGATGGAGGCCGCCCATGCCGCGGGCGCGCCTTTGGATCTGACGCCCCGCGATGGCGACGCAGCCGCGCTGGCCGTGCGCCTGGGCGCAACCGCCTTGCCCACCGGCTCGGTCCGTCTTTCGGCGCGCGCGCAGGTGAGTGACCTGCCCGGCTACGCTGCGGGCGAGTGGTGGGTCCAGGACGCCGCCGCCGCGCTGCCCGCCCGCGCCCTTGCCGTGCGCCCGGGTGAACGGGTGCTTGACCTTTGCGCCGCCCCCGGGGGCAAGACGCTGCAACTCGCCGCGGCCGGGGCGAGTGTCACCGCGCTCGACCTTTCCGCGCAGCGGATGGAACGGCTGCATCAGAACCTGGCCAGGTGCGGGCTCAGCGCCGAAACCGTCGTTGCCGATGCGCTGGGCTGGCAACCCGGGGCGCCCTTCGACGCGATCTTGCTCGACGCGCCCTGTTCGGCCACCGGCACCATCCGGCGCCATCCGGACCTGCCTTTCGTCCGCGATCCCGCCGGGCTGAAGGAGATCGTGGCGCTGCAGGCTGCGCTTCTGGACCGTGCGCTGGGCTTTCTCACCTCCGGAGGACGGCTGGTCTATTCGACCTGTTCCCTCCTGCCAGAGGAGGGCGAGCGGCAGGTGACGGCCGCGCTTGCGCGCCATCCGGGCCTGCGGGTCGAGCCGCTGGACCTGCCCGGAACGGAACCCGGCTGGGCCAGCCCCGAAGGCGGGCTGCGGCTGCGCCCGGACTATTGGCCCGGGCTTGGCGGGATGGATGGTTTCTACCTCGCCGTGCTCAGACCCAGCGGCTGACGGCGGCTTTTGACCGTGACAGGCGGGCGCGCGCGCCAGTAAGGTCGGGGCGGGACCCCGTCGGGAAAGAACGGAGAGCACAAGGGTGAGGCAGGGCGAGAGCGGGCAGCTGGCACGCACCGGGTGGGCCGATCGGCTGGCCTCGCGCCTGGCGGGGCTGGCCCACGCGCCCAAGGGCTTCGTCCGCCGACCGGAGCCCCGCACCATCGGCAGCTACGCACGGGGGCGGCAGCTCGTCTCCGGGACCTTCCAGCTTGCGGGATTCCTGGTCGAGGGGCTGGACCGCCCCATCTGGGATGTGTCGATGCCCGACCAGAGGTTCGAGGCGGAGCTTCACGGCTGCGCCTGGCTGGACGATCTGGCCGCCGTCGCGGACGCGTCCGCGCGGGAAAGGGCGCAATCCTGGGTCTTCGGCTGGATCCAACGCTTCGGCACGGGCGGGGGGCGGGGCTGGGCGCCCGAGCTGACCGGGCGGCGGCTGATCCGCCTGATCAACCACGCGCCGTTCCTGCTGGGCGGGCGGGATCAGGCCGATACGGCGGCCTTCTTCCGCTGCCTCGGGCTTCATACGACCTATCTCGCGCGCCGGTGGCGCGCCGCGCCCGAGGGGATCGCGCAGTTCGAGGCGCTGACCGGACTTATCTGCGCGGCGCAATCGCTGTCGGGGATGGAGGGCCATCTGCCCTCGGCCGCCGCGGCGATGGCGCGGCTTTGCAGCCGTCAGATCGAGCCCGACGGCGCCATCCCGACGCGCAACCCGCAGGAACTGATGGAGGTCCTGACGCATCTGACCTGGGCCGAGGCCGCGTTGAAGGAGGCGGGCCAGGCGGAGCCGCCCGCGCTGCGCGCCGCGATCGAGCGCATCGCGCCCACGCTCCGGGCGCTGCGCCATGCCGACGGGGGGCTCGCGCGCTTTCACGGCGGCGGGCGCGGCGCCGAGGGGCGGCTTGACCAAGCGCTGGCGTCGGCCGGGGGGCGGGCGGTGACCGCGCATGGCCTGGCCATGGGCTACGCACGGCTGGCCGCCGGGCGCACCACGGTGATCGTCGATGCCGCTGCCCCGCCGACGGGGCCAGCCTCCGACAATGCCCATGCCTCGACGCTGGCGATGGAGCTGACATCGGCGCGCAGGCCGGTGATCGTCAATTGCGGCTCGGGGGCGAGCTACGGGGCCGACTGGTGGCGGGCAGGGCGGGCGACGCCCTTGCACTCCACGCTTTGCATCCGCGGCCTCTCCTCCTCCCGCATCGAGTCCGCGGCCGGGCCGGAAGGCACCGGGCGCGGCGTCCTGGCAGAGGTTCCCGACCAGGTCTGGGCGCAGGTCGACAGCGACCTGGACGGCGTGCGGCTTTTGGGCGGGCACAACGGCTTCGGCCCCACGCATGGCATGACCCATGTGCGCGAGTTGACGCTGTCGATCGACGGGCGGCACCTGAAGGGCGAGGACACGCTTGGCGCGATGACGGCCCCTGACCGCAAGCGCTATGAAAAGGTGATCGCGCGCCTGGGGGCGGAGGGCATCCGCTTCGATGTCCGTTTTCACCTGCATCCGGACGTGGACGCCGCGCTGGACCTTGGCGGCACCGCGGTCTCGATGGCGCTGAAATCGGGGGAGATCTGGGTCTTCCGCCACGACGGCGTGGGGGAGCTGTCGCTGGAACCTTCCGTCTACCTTGAAAAGGGGCGCCTGAAGCCGCGCCCGGCGCGGCAGATCGTCCTTTCGGCCACTGTGGTCGACTATGCCTGCCAGTTGGGCTGGACCTTGGCGAAGGCTCAGGATACGCCCGCGGCCATCCGCGACACGCTTCGCGACGAAGACATCCCGAAACCCAGCTGAGGATCTGCCGTCCCCATGTCCGATACCGCCGCTCTCGCCCCCGTTCGCCGCGCGCTTCTGTCCGTTTCCGACAAATCCGGGCTTGTGGATTTCGCAAGGGGCCTGACCGAAAGGGGCGTGGCGCTTCTGTCCACGGGCGGCACCGCGTCGCTCCTGCGTCAGGCGGGGCTGGCCGTCACCGATGTCGCCGATGTCACGGGCTTCCCCGAGATGATGGATGGCCGGGTCAAGACGCTGCACCCGAAGGTGCATGGCGGGCTGCTGGCCCTGCGCGACAACGCCGACCACGTCGCGGCGATGGAAACCCACGGGATCGCGCCGATCGACCTGCTGGTCGTGAACCTCTATCCGTTCGAGGCGACGGTCGCGAAGGGCGCGGACTACGACACCTGCATCGAGAACATCGACATCGGCGGCCCGGCGATGATCCGAGCCGCGGCCAAGAACCACGCCCATGTCGCCGTCGTCGTGGATACCGAGGATTACGCCGGGGTTCTCGCGGACATGGACGCCCATGAGGGCAAGACGAGCCTTGCGCTTCGCCGCACGCTGGCGCAGCGCGCCTATGCCCGGACGGCGGCCTATGACGCGGCGGTCTCGACCTGGCTTGCGGCGGCCATCGACGAACCCGCCCCGCGCCGCCGGGCCTTTGCCGGGACGCTCGCCCAGACCCTGCGCTATGGCGAGAACCCGCATCAGGCGGCAGCCTTCTACACGGACGGCTCGCAGCGTCCGGGTGTCGCGACCGCGAAGCAGTGGCAGGGCAAGGAACTGTCCTACAACAACATCAACGACACCGACGCGGCTTTCGAGCTTGTCGCCGAATTCGACCCGGCGGGTGCGCCGGCCTGCGCGATCATCAAGCACGCCAACCCCTGTGGCGTGGCGCGTGGCGCGACCATGCTGGAGGCCTACCGGCGCGCCTATGACTGCGACCGCACCTCGGCCTTCGGGGGGATCATCGCGCTGAATCGGCCGCTCGACGCCGCCACCGCCGAGGAGATCTGCCAGATCTTCACCGAGGTCGTGATCGCGCCCGGTGCCGATGAGGCTGCCCGCGCCGTCTTCGCGGCCAAGAAGAACCTGCGCCTGCTGACCACCGAGGGCCTGCCCGATCCCCGCGCGGCTGGGCTCGCGTTCCGCCAGGTCGCGGGCGGGTTCCTGGTCCAGGACCGCGACAACGGCGTGATCTCGGCGGTGGACCTGAAGGTCGTCACCAAGCGCACGCCGAGCGAGGCGGAACTGGCCGACCTCCTCTTTGCCTGGAAGGTCGCCAAACACGTCAAGTCGAACGCCATCGTCTACGTCAAGGATGGCGCCACGGTCGGCGTCGGTGCCGGACAGATGAGCCGGGTGGATTCGACCCGCATCGCGGCGCGCAAGTCCGCCGACATGGCCGAGGCGCTGGGCCTGGCCGAGCCGACCGTCAAGGGATCGGTCGTGGCCTCCGACGCCTTCTTCCCCTTCCCCGACGGGCTGATGACCGCGGCCGAAGCCGGGGCGACGGCGGTGATCCAGCCCGGCGGTTCGATGCGCGACGCCGACGTGATCGCGGCGGCCGACGCGGCGGGCCTGGCCATGGTCTTCACTGGCCAGCGGCATTTCCGGCACTGAGGCCCCATGCGTCCCGCGGTTATCGTCGCGCTTGTGATCCTGCTGGCCGACCAGGCCAGCAAATGGGCCGTGGTGGAGGCGCTGGATCTGCGCACGCTTGGCCGAATCGAGGTCTGGCCGCCGTTCCTGACCTTCCAGATGGCCTGGAACGAGGGCGTGAACTTCGGGCTTCTTGCCAATGGCGCGGCGCTGACGCGGTGGTTCCTGATCGCGCTGGCCCTGGGGATCTCGGCCTGGGTCTGGCTCTGGATACGCGGGCCCGGTCACAGCGCGGCCTCACGCGCGGCGGCGGGGCTTCTGATCGGCGGGGCGATCGGCAATGTGATCGACCGCCTGCGCTACGGCGCGGTGGCCGATTTCCTGAACATGTCGGTGCCTGGCATTCAGAACCCCTATTCCTTCAACGTGGCGGACATCGCGATCTTTGTCGGCGCGATCGGCCTCGTCTTGCTGACGGGGCGGGACAAGACCCCGTGACGGCGCCCGACAGTTGCGCTAAGAGGGGGCAAGACAGGCGGAGAGGGACGGCTTCATGCGAGCAGCGACTGGCATCCAGGCAATCGCAATCGGCGCGATACTGTTGCTTGCGGCCTGCGGCGACAAGGACCCGAAGCTCCTGAATGTCCGCTCGCAGGGCCGGGGGCCGGACGAATTCGCCATCCTTCCCGTCAAGCCCTTGCAACTGCCCGAGGATATCGCCGCCCTGCCGGAGCCGACGCCCGGCGGCGCCAACCTGACCGACCCCACGCCCGAGGCCGACGCGGCCGTGGCGCTGGGGGGCAACCCGGCGCGTGCGGGCGGCGGCGATGGCGGGCTTTTCGCCCATGTCGGCCGTTTCGGCACCAGCGCGGGCATCCGTGAACAGCTTGCCGCCGAGGACCTTGAGTGGCGGCGCGACCACGACGGCCGCCTCTTGGAGCGGATGTTGAACGTGAACGTCTACTACAAGGCCTACGCGGACATGTCGCTCGATCAGTATCTGGAGCTGGAATACTGGCGCCAGCGTGGGGTCCGCACCGTTTCCGCCCCGCCGGCCGAACTCTACGAGAAGTGATCGAATTGCGCGCCGCGCGGGGTTGAAGCGCCGGGCATCCTGCGCAAGTCTCGCGCCAGCAACAATTCCGGGACCGGACCTCATGGCATTCAATCTGCGCTGGGCCACACTGGCCTTGGCCCTCGCCTTCCCTGCCCATGCCGACGAGGTTACGACCTTTCAGCTCTCGAACGGGCTCGACATCGTCGTGATCGAGGATCACCGCGCGCCGGTCGTCGTGCAGATGGTCTGGTATCGCGCCGGCGCCGCCGACGAGGCGCGCGGCGTGTCCGGCGTCGCGCATTTCCTTGAGCATCTGATGTTCAAGGGTACCGAAAAGCTCGCGCCGGGGGAGTTCTCCAAGACGGTGGAGGCCAACGGCGGGTCCGACAACGCCTTCACCTCCTGGGATTATACCGCCTATTACCAGCGCGTCGCCGCCGACCGGCTTGCCCTGATGATGGAGATGGAGGCGGACCGGATGCGCAACCTGCTGCTCTCGGAGGATGACTGGCGCACCGAACGCGAGGTCATCATCGAGGAACGCAACCAGCGCACCGACAGCGACCCCTCCGCGCTCTTCAGTGAACAACGGCGCGCGGCGCAGTACCTCAATCACCCCTACGGCACGCCGGTCATCGGCTGGCGCCACGAAATGGAGGCGTTGACGCGGCAGAACGCGCTCGACTGGTATCGAAAGTACTATGCGCCCAACAACGCGACGCTGGTCGTGGCGGGCGACGTGCAACCCGAGGCCGTGCGCGCCATGGCGGAGACCTATTACGGCCCGCTTGCCCCCAGCCCCGAGATCGTGGAGCGCGACCGGGTCAAGGAGCCGCCGCAACTGGCGGAACGGCGCCTGAGTTATTCCGACCCGCGCGTGTCGCAGCCGGTCCTGCTGCGGACCTATCTCGCGCCCGAACGCGACGCGGGCGCCCAGGAAAAGGCCGCGGCCCTGACCATGCTGGCCGCCCTTCTTGGCGGCAGTTCCCAGACCTCGGTCCTGGGGCGCAAGCTCTTGTTCGAAACCAAGGAGGCGATCCAGGTCGGCGCCTTCTACGACGGCACCTCGCTCGACGACACGACCTTCGGGTTCTATGTCGTCCCGGCCGAGGGCGTGACGCTCGCCCAGGCCGAAACAGCGCTGGACGACACGATCGCGTCTTTCCTTGAAACCGGGGTCGATGCCGCGCAGTTCGCGCGCATCAAGGCGCAGATCCACGCCGACCAGATCTACGCGCGCGACGATACCGAGGGGCTCGCGCGCCAGTATGGCGAGGCGCTGACGACGGGGCTGACCGTGAAGGACGTGCAGGACTGGCCCGCCACCCTGGACGCCGTGACCGAGGCCGATGTGCTGGCCGCCGCGCGTGAGGTCCTGGACCGCCGCCATGCCGTAACCGGCTGGCTCATGCGGGACGGCCAAGAGGAGACGATGCAATGATCCGGGCGCTTTTCGCGGGCCTTGCCGCGTTGCTTCTGGCCGGGCCGGTCCTGGCGGAGGTCAAGGTCCAGCAGGTCACCTCGCCCGGCGGCTTCCACGCCTGGCTGGTCGAGGAACATGCGCTGCCCTTCACCGCGCTTGAAATTCGCTTTCGCGGCGGCACCAGCCTCGACCGGCCCGGCAAGCGCGGTGAAACCCGGCTGATGGCGGCCCTGATCGAGGAAGGCGCGGGCGATCTGGATGCCCAGGCCTTCGCCGAGGCGCGCGAGGCGCTGGCCGCCGAGTTCAGTTTCGATGCCTGGGATGACGCGCTGTCGGTCTCGGCCCGGTTCCTGACCGAAAACCGCGATGCCTCGGTCGCGCTTCTGAAATCTGCCCTGACGCAGACCCGCTTCGACCAGGACGCGCTTGACCGCGTGCGGGGGCAGGTGATCTCGATCATCCAGCAAGACGCAAAAAGCCCCAACCGCATCGCCACGCAGGAGTTCGACCGGCTTGCCTTTGGTGACCATCCCTATGGCTCCTCGCGCAACGGCACCGTCGAAACCGTCTCCGACCTCACGCGGGAGGACATGTTCGAGGCGCAGGACCGGATCATGGCGCGCGATCGCATGGTGATTGCCGCCGTCGGGGATATCACCGCCAGTGAACTGGGCACGCTCCTTGACAGCTTGCTTGGCCCGCTGCCGGAAATGGGGGCAATCATCCCGCCGCCGGCCGAGTTCCAGTTGCAGCCCGGCATCAGCGTGATCGACTACGCCTCGCCGCAATCCGTGGTGCTTTTCGGGCAGCAGGGGATCAAGCGCGAGGACCCGGATTTCTTCGCCGCCTTCGTCCTTGACCAGATCGTCGGTGGCCAGGGCTTCGCCTCGCGGCTGATGGAGGAGGTCCGGGAAAAGCGCGGGCTGACCTACGGCATCGGCACCTATCTGGCGCCGATGGACCTGGCGGAGACCTGGCAGGGCTCGTTTGCCTCCGCCAATGAAAAGGTGGCGGAGGCGATCGCGGTCGTGCGCGACGAATGGGCCAAGGTCGCCGTCGAAGGCGTGTCCGAGGCGGAACTGGCGGCGGCCAAGACCTACCTGACCGGCTCCTATCCGCTGCGTTTCGACGGCAACGGCCCGATCGCCGATATCCTCGCGGGGATGCAGCTTGACGGGTTGCCGGTCGATTACCTCGTCAACCGAAACGCCTATGTGGAGGCGGTGACGGCGCAGGACGTCAAGCGTGTCGCCGCACGTCTGATGGATGCTGGGGCGCTGCGCTTCGTCGTGGTGGGTCAGCCGCAGGGGCTTCAGGCGACGGAGTGATCGGCATGGCCGAATCTTTCCGGCCATGCTAATCCTTGTGGGATGAACGCCCCTAACCCCAACATACGCGCCGATCGCCCCGTCATTCGCCAGCTTGAAGAGGCGGTGATCAACCGCATCGCGGCAGGCGAGGTGGTGGAGCGTCCGGCCTCCGCCGTCAAGGAACTGGTGGAAAACGCGCTTGATGCGGGCGCGCGGCGCGTGGACGTGGCCTATGCCGATGGCGGCAAGACCCTGATCCGGGTGACCGACGACGGCTGCGGCATGACGGCGGAGGACCTGCCGCTAGCGCTGTCACGGCACGCCACGTCGAAGATCGACGGGTCCGACCTGCTCGACATCCACAGCTTCGGCTTCCGGGGGGAGGCGTTGCCCTCGCTGGGCTCCGTCGGGCGGCTCACCATCACCTCGCGTGCCGCGGGGGCGGAGGCGGCGCGGATCGCGGTCACGGGCGGGCGCGTGGAACCGGTGCGCCCCGCGGCGCTGAACCGGGGCACCGTGGTCGAACTGCGCGACCTCTTCTACGCCACGCCCGCGCGGCTCAAGTTCCTGCGCACCGACCAGGCCGAGGCGCAGGCCATCGCCGATGTCGTGCGCCGTCTGGCCATGGCGGAACCCTACGTCTCCTTCACGCTGCGCGACCTGTCGGGCGGGGGCGAGGGGCGGGTGATCCTGCGCGCCGACGGCTGCCAGGGGGAGCTTTTCGATGCGCTGGGCGCGCGGCTGGCGACGCTGCTCGGCGCCGACTTCACCGAGAACGCGCTTCGGATCGAGGCGGAGCGCGAAGGGCTGCGGCTGACCGGCTACGCGGCGCTTCCCACCTATTCGCGCGGCGCCGCGGTCGAACAGTTCCTGTTCGTCAATGGCCGCCCGGTGCGCGACAAGCTTCTGATCGGGGCGCTTCGGGCGGCCTATGCGGATGTTCTAAGCCGCGACCGTCATCCGGCGGCGGTGCTTTTCGTGTCCTGCGAGCCCGAGCGCGTCGATGTGAACGTCCACCCCGCCAAGGCGGAGGTGCGGTTCCGCGAGCCCGGGATCGCGCGGGGGCTGATCGTCTCGGCGCTGCGCCATGCGCTGGCGGGCGCGGGGCACCGGGCCTCATCCACCGTCGCGGGGGCGACGCTCGGCGCCTTCCGTCCCGAGGCCCCCTCGACCCCGCGCGTCTACCAGATGGACCGCCCCGCACCCTCGGTCCTGCGTGCGGCAGCGGCCCTTCAGGCGCCGCTGGGACCGGAACTGGCAGAGGCGTCGGCGCGCTTCGTCCCCCTGCCCGAAGAGCGCGGCGAAACACCCGACGTGGTCAATCATCCGCTGGGGGCCGCGCGCGCGCAGGTCCATGAAAACTACATCATCGCCCAGACCGAAACCGGCATGGTCATCGTGGACCAGCACGCCGCCCACGAACGGCTGGTCTATGAGAAGCTCAAGCGCCTGCGCGATGCGGCGCCGGTCCCGGCCCAGGCGCTTCTGATCCCGGAAATCGTGGACCTGTCGCCGTCGGACGCGGCGCTGCTGCTCGATCATGCCGAAACGCTGGCGGGTCTGGGGCTGGTCATCGAACCCTTCGGCGGCGGCGCGGTCGCCGTGCGCGAAACCCCCGCCATTCTGGGCGAGGTCGATGCACGCGCCCTTCTGCGCGACATCCTGGACGAATTGGCGGACCAGGGCAGCAGCCAGAAGCTTCAGGCGAAGATCGACGCGGTGCTGTCGCGCATGGCCTGCCACGGCTCGGTCCGCTCGGGCCGGCGGATGCGGGTCGAGGAGATGAACGCGCTTCTGCGCGAGATGGAGGCGACCCCGCTTTCGGGCCAGTGCAACCATGGCCGGCCCACCTATGTCGAACTGCGGCTTGCAGATATCGAGCGGCTGTTCGGACGGACATGATCACCTTTCGCGGACAGACCTATGCGCTTGACGACCCTGCGGTGCTGATTGCGGGCGGGGTGCTGCTTCTGGTCGTGCTAATCCTCGTGACGCTGCGCGCGGTCGGGCGGTCGGCCCGGATGGCCGAACCGATGCTGCGCCAGATGCAGACGCTTGATGCGCGGGTGCAGTCGCTCTCGGACGGGCAGCAGCAGTTGTCGGGCGGCCTCATGCATGTGTCGGAGGCCCAGGCGGCCAGCCAGGCGCGGGTGCTGGCGCTGATGGAAAGCCGCCTTTCGGACGTCGCCAAGGGGATGAGTGACAGCTTGCACGGCAGCGCCACACGCACGGCGCGCTCGCTTGGTGAGTTGCAGCAGCGGCTGGAGACGATCGACAAGGCCCAGGCCAAGATCGAGAAGCTGTCGGGCGATGTGCTCTCGCTTCAGGACATCCTGTCGAACAAGCAGACGCGCGGCGCCTTCGGAGAGATCCAGCTCAACGACATCGTGCACAAGGCGCTGCCGGCGGACGCCTTCACCATGCAGGCGACAATGTCGAACGGGCGGCGGGCGGACTGCCTGGTCCATCTGCCGAACCCGCCCGGCCCCATCGTCATCGATTCAAAATTCCCGCTGGAAGCCTATGAGGCGCTGCGCCGGGCCACCAACAACAGCGAGGCGATCGAGGCGCAGCGCATGCTCAGGATCGCGGTGCGCGGCCACGTCAAGGCGATCAGCGAACGCTACATCATCGAGGGGGAGACGGCGGACGGCGCGCTGATGTTCCTGCCCTCCGAGGCGGTCTATGCAGAACTGCACGCCAACTTCCCAGAGGTCGTGCGCGAGGGGTTCGCCGCCAAGGTCTGGATCGTCTCGCCCACGACCTGCATGGCGACGCTGAACACGATGCGCGCGGTCTTGAAGGATGCGCGGATGCGCGAACAGGCGGGTGCGATCCGCAAGGAACTGGCGCTTCTGCACGCCGACGTGGACCGGCTGGGCACGCGGGTTGAAAACCTCGACCGGCATTTCGGACAGGCGGCAAAGGATATCGAGGATATCAAGATTTCCGCCGACAAGGCCGGACGGCGGGCCAAGCGGCTCGACAATTTCGACTTCGAGGAACTGGCGCCCGATGCGGACACTCCGCGCGTGGTGCCGATCGCGCGGGATCAGTAATAGGTCCGAGCCGCGTGGCGGTCGGGCAGGTCCAGATGCGGCGTCGCCCCGAACTGCGCCAGGTGGAGCGTGTCGCCGTCGAAGACGAAGCGATGGACCGAGGTGTTCATGATCCGAAGGAACATCCGCGCCTTCATCTCGGCCTCAAGCCCCAGCGCCAGCGCGCAGAGCGTCGCGATCACCCCGGTCGAAGTGACGAGGACCGCGCCCGGCCCGTCGCGGGCGGCGTCGGTCAGCGCGCCGAAGACGCGGGCGCGGAAGTGGTCGTAGGTTTCATGGTCGGGGGCGGCGTGTCCCTCCCTCCACATCTGCAGGACCTGGGGGACATGGGCGGCGAAGGCCATCGGTCCATCGGGGAAGGGGATGCCGTCGCGCGCCTCAAGCGCCTTCGACAGCGCGAAGTAGTCAAGCTCATTCAGCCGCGGGTCCTCCCGCTGCGGGCGCGCGTCGAGGTTCAGCCCCGCCGCCGTTTCGCGCTGCCGCCGCATGGAGCCCGACACCACGCGGTCGAAGCCGCCGATGCTGCGCAGGTGCTCGCCCAGCCAGCGCGCCTGCTGATGGCCGAGGGAGGAGAGCCGGTCATACTCGGCCTCGTTTCGGGCGTGGGAGTTCGCCTGGCCATGGCGGATCAGCGTCAGCGCGGTCATGGCATGCTCACCCCCAATGCACGTCGCCGAGGAAGATGTAGCCCGCGCCGTAGATCGTCTTGATCAGCCGCGGGTTCTTGGGGTCCTCGCCCAGCTTGGTGCGCAGACGCGAGATGCGCACATCCATCGCGCGGTCGAAGCTTTCGCCCGCCGCGCCGCCCAGCATCTCCTGCATCTGCGCACGGGAGATCAGCCGCTTCGGGCTTTCAAGGAAGAGCCGCAACACCTCGCCCTCGGCATGGCTGAAGGGAACCTCCACCCCGGTCTGGTCGATCAGGACGTAGCGGTCGAACTCCGCCGTCCAGCCGTTGAAGCGCGCGATCTGGGTCGAGCGGTCGCCCTCGGTCCGGTTCTTGCGCAGGCGCGCGCGCACGCGGGCCACGACCTCGGCCGGCTCGAACGGCTTAATGATGTAGTCGTCCGCCCCAAGCTCCAGCCCCGTGACCCGGTCCTGTACCTGCGCCCGGCCCGAGATGATGATGATCGCCGCCCCGCTTTCCAGCGCCAGCCGATGGACGATGGCCAAACCGTCGCGGTCGGGCAGGCCCAGGTCGACCAGGCAGACATCGGGCGTCGTGCGCTTCAGCCCCGCCTCGAACTCCGTCGCCCGCGCGTAGCAGGTGGTCCGAAAGCCGGCCTCTTCCAGCGCCTCCGACAGCATCCGCCGTATTTCCGGCTCGTCATCCAGGATCGCGACATGGGCTTGGGTCATTCGTCCTCCGCTTGGGCCACAAAGGCCGAAAGCTCCTCGAAGGTAAAGGGCTTGGTCAGGACCGGCACCCCGTTGGCGCTTTCGCGCAGCGCGTCGCCCCTGGGAAGCGAGGTCATCAGCGCCCGGCGAAGGCCGGGCGTGCGCGCGGCAAGTTCGTTCATCAGGTCGATGCCGGTCGCGCCATCCGGAAGACCGATGTCCGACAGGACCAGCCCCAGCCCCGGCAGGCCGGAGAGTTCCAGCGCTTCCTCGACGCTTCCGGCTTCGACGACCGTGTGGCCCATGGCGCGCAGCATCTCGCGGACGGAGGCGCGGATGACCTCGCTGTCCTCGACCAGAAGGACCAGCATGGGCGCGGCGCGGGGGCCGACCGGGCGCAGCGGCAGGCGCAAGGTCACAGAGGCCCCGCCGCCGGTGCGGTTGGCAAGCTTCACGCTGCCGCCCGCCAGTTTGGTCTGGTCGTAGACCATCGACAGGCCCAGCCCCGAACCTTCGCCCCCCTTGGTGCTGAAGAACGGGTCCAGGGCGTGCTTCAGCGCCTTTTCCGAGAAGCCTGGCCCGGTGTCTGTCACCCGGAACTCCAGCCAGGTGTCTCGCAGGGCGCGCGCGCTGACCGCAATGCGGCCGGGGCGCGATCCGATGGCGTCACGCGCGTTGATGATGAGATTGAGGAGCGAGTCCTGCAACGCGCCCGGGTCGAGCAGCACCCGGTCCGGCAGGTCCTCAAGCGTCACACCAAGGGTAATGGCCTGCGGCAGGATCGGGCCTGCCATCGTCTTCAGGTCGGCCATGAAGGCCATCAGGCCGGTCGGCGCGGGGTGCAGGTCCGAAGGGCCCGAGATCCGGGCGATCCGGTCCAGCAGCGTCCCGCCCCGGCGCGCCGCGGCCAGCGTCGCGCGGGCGATCTCGGTGGCGTCGGGGGGCAGTCCCGCGACGCGTTCCAGCCGCCCCTGAAGGCCCATGATGATGGTCAGCAGGTTGGAAAAGTCATGCGCAAGGCCCGAAGTGAGCTGGGCCGCCAGTTCGCGCTTGGCCGTATGGGCCAGCGCCGCGCGGGCCTGCGTTTCCTCGGTCACGTCGGCCGACAGGACATAGACGCCCTGGATACGCCCCTCGGCGTCATGCTCGGGCGTCAGGGCCACGCGGATGCGGTGGCCCGAACCTTCATGCGTGGTCTCGAAGACGTTCGCCTCACCGGCCAGGGCACGGCGCAGACCCGGCTCGATCCGGGCGAAGGTCTCCGGACCAAGCGCCTCGGCCACGGTCAGGCCGATGATGTCGCTGGGACTTCCGGGCATGACCGCGCTCAGCCGGCGATTGGAGAAGGTGTAGTGAAAATCGGGCGTCACATGGGCGATATGCGCGGGCACCATGCCGGTGACCAGCCGCGTGCGCGCCTCGGTTTCCATCAGTTCGCGCTTGGTCTCCTCCAGCGCGGCGTTGGTCGCCGCGAGCGCGCGATTGGCCTGCGCCAGGCGTTCGGCGTGGGTCAGGAGCTGGTCCGAAAGCTCCTCCGAGCGGACCCGAAGGAGCGCCTCCTGGTTCTTGATCTCGGTGATGTCGGTGTAGACGGCGACCCAGCCGCCCTGCGCCAGCGGCGCGCCCTCCACGCTGATGGTGCGGCCGTTGGAGCGGGTGCGCTCGATGTAATGCGGCTTGAAGGCGCGGGCCTGTTCGACGCGGATACGGACCGCCTCTTCGGCATCCTCGACCTCGCCGTATTCGCCGCGCGCGACCAGGTGGCGGATCGTGTCCTCGAACGTCGCGCCGGGGGAGACCAGGCTGTCGGGCAGGTCGAACATTTCCTGGAACCGCCGGTTGCTGACCACCAGCCTGAGGTCGCTGTCGTAGATCGACAATGCCTGCTGAATCAGGTTCAGCCCGGCCTGAAGCATTCGTGTCTGTGCGCCCGCTGCCTGCACCCGCGTTCCTCCGGTTCCTTGGCTAACACCCGCGCACGGGTCCCGAAAGGGGGTAAGACGGGTTTGTTACAATTCGTAAGATTCCCGAAAAAGTCAGGAAACCTTTGACCGACAATCCTTCTGGCAAGACGCTGGGCGCCAGAGGAATCGCCCTGGCGAACAGCAAGCGCCGTGAGCGGCGCGGGAGGAGGACCCTTGGTCGAGAAGACGGCGACGGACGCTGCCTTGCAGTCCATTCCGGCTTTGCTGGCGCGAAATGCCGCGAAATGGGGGGCGATGCCCGCCTACCGCGAGAAGGAATTCGGCATCTGGCAAAGCTGGACATGGTCCGAAACGGCGGACGAGGTCCGTGCCATCGCGCTTGGCTTCCTGACGCTCGGACTTGAGCGCGGCGACCATGTCGCCATCATCGGGCGCAATCGCCCGGCGCTTTACTGGTCCATGATGGCCGCGCAGATGTGCGGCGCGGTGCCGGTTCCGCTTTATCAGGACGCCGTCGCCGAAGAGATGGCCTATGTCCTGGACCATTGCGGCGCGCGCTTCGTGGTCTGCGGCGATCAGGAACAGGTCGACAAGGTGCTGGAGGTCCAGGACCGGCTGCCGAACATCCACCAGATTGCCTATCTCGACCGGCGCGGGATGCGAAAATACGACCATTCGCAGATGAACGCGCTGGCCGATGTCGCGGCCGAGGGCCGCGCGGCCCATCAGCGCGTCGGGGCCGAGCTTGACAAACGGATCGCCGAACTGACCTTCGACCATCCCTGCGTGATGCTCTATACCTCGGGGACGACGGGCAAGCCGAAGGGCGTGGTGCTGTCGAACCGCAACATCATCATGACCTCGAAGAACTCGGCCGAGTTCGACCATCTGCGCCAGACGGACGAGGTCCTGGCCTATCTGCCGATGGCCTGGGTCGGCGACTTCATCTTTTCGATCGGGCAGGCGCTGTGGACGGGCTTCACGGTGAACTGCCCCGAGAACGCCTCCACCATGATGAACGACCTTCGCGAGATCGGGCCCACCTATTTCTTCGCGCCGCCGCGCGTCTTCGAAGGCCAGCTGACCAATGTCATGATCCGGATGGAGGACGCAGGCAAGCTGAAGAAGCGGATGTTCGACCATTACATGGCGCTTGCCCGCCGGGTTGGCCCGGCGATCCTGGACGGCAAGCCCGTCTCGGCGATGGACCGGCTGCGTTACCGCCTGGGTGACATCTTCGTCTACGGGCCGCTGAAGAACACGCTGGGCTATTCCCGCATCCGCGTGGGCTATACCGCGGGCGAGGCCATCGGGCCTGAGATCTTCGATTTCTACCGCTCGCTCGGCATCAACCTGAAGCAGCTTTACGGGCAGACCGAGGCCTCGGTCTTCATCACCCAGCAGCCCGACGGGCAGGTGCGTTCGGACACGGTGGGCGTGCCCTCGCCCGGCGTCGAGGTCCGGATCGCGGACAACGGAGAGGTCTTCTACCGCTCCCCCGGCACCTTCGTTGAATATTACAAGAACGCGGAATCGACCGCCTCGACCAAGGACGCCGAAGGCTGGGTCGCAACGGGCGACGCGGGCTTCTTCGAGGAAGACACCGGCCACCTGCGCATCATCGACCGCGCCAAGGACGTGGGCAAGATGGCGGACGGTCGGCTGTTCGCGCCCAAATACGTGGAAAACAAGCTGAAGTTCTACCCCAACATCCTTGAGGCGGTGGTCTTCGGCGCGGGGCGCGAGATGTGCACCGCCTTCATCAACATCGACCTGACCGCCGTCGGGAACTGGGCCGAGCGCAACAACATCGCCTATTCCTCCTACCAGGAACTTGCCGCCCATCCCAAGGTCTACGAGATGATCCAAGGTCATGTGGAGGAGGTGAACCGCTCGGTCGCGGCCGACCCGATGCTGTCGGGCTGCCAGATCCACCGCTTCCTGATCCTGCACAAGGAACTCGATGCCGATGATGGCGAGCTGACCCGCACCCGCAAGGTTCGCCGCAACATCATCGCCGAGAAGTTCGCCGACCTGATCGACGCGCTCTATGCCGGCAAGGACCAGATCTACACCGAGACCGAAGTGACCTACGAGGACGGCCGCAAGGGCTCCATCAAGGCGACGCTGACGCTGCGTGACGCGGCGGTCGTGGACGGCCAGAAGAGGATGGCGGCGGAATGAACCAGATGAACCCCGAAGGCTACACCACCGCCGACGGCCGCAAGATCGGCCCGGTGCTGATGGAGATGAAGAACATCACGCTGCGCTTTGGCGGCGTGAAGGCGATCACCGATATCTCCTTCGACATCCGCGAGGGGGAGATCCGCGCGATCATCGGGCCGAACGGCGCGGGCAAGTCCTCGATGCTGAACGTCATCTCGGGCTTCTATGTGCCCCAGGAGGGTGAGGTCTGGTTCAAGGGCTACAAGCGCGGGCCGATGAAGCCCTATCAGGTCGCGCGCCTGGGCATCGCGCGGACCTTCCAGAACATCGCGCTTTTCGACGGGATGAGCGTTCTGGACAACATCATGACCGGGCGGCTCACCCTGATGAATTCGGGGCTCATGGCCCAGGCGATGTGGTGGGGCACGGCCGAGAAGGAAGAAACCGCGCACCGCGAGAAGGTCGAGAAGATCATCGACTTCCTGGAAATCCAGGCGATCCGGAAGACGCCCGTGGGCCGTCTGCCCTACGGGTTGAAGAAGCGGGTGGAACTGGCGCGCGCGCTGGCGGCGGAACCGAAGCTCTTGCTGCTGGACGAACCCATGGCGGGCATGAACGTCGAGGAGAAGGAGGACATGTGCCGCTTCATCCTCGACGTGAACGATGAATTCGGCACCACGATCGCGCTGATCGAACACGACATGGGCGTGGTCATGGACCTGTCCGACCGGGTCGTGGTCATGGATTACGGCAAGAAGATCGGCGACGGCACCCCCGACGAGGTCCGCAACAACCCCGACGTGATCAACGCCTACCTGGGGGTGTCGCATGACTGAGGCACACGCACCGCACAACGCCGGCACCAAAGCGGAGGCCCACCATGCCTGACCAGCTTCTCTACGCAATCGAGGCGGGGCTGAACGGCCTCATGGCCGGGGTCCTTTATGCGCTCGTGGCGCTGGGCTTCGTCCTGATCTTCAAGGCGTCCGGCATCTTCAACTATGCGCAGGGCGTGTTGGCGCTTTTCGCCGCGCTGACCCTTGTGGGGTTCCAGAATGGCCAGATCCCCTTCGCGCATCTGCTCAATGCGATCTTCGGTACTGACCTGCACGAATTCGGCTGGCACTTGCCCGCCATCGTCGCGATCGTGCTGGCGGGCGGCGTCATGGTGCTTCTGGCCATCGTCATCGAGCGCTACGTGCTCAAGCACCTGGTCAACCAGGCGCCGATCATCCTCTTCATGGCGACGATCGGCATGGCCTATTTCCTCGAAGGGCTGGGCGACATCATGTGGGGCGCCGACATCAAGAAGCTGGATGTCGGCCTGCCGCAGGGCATCAACGAGACCATCGACTCGGTCACCTACAACGCCTTCGGCTACGGTTTCTTCATCGACAACCTCGATATCGTGGCCTCGGTCGTGGCGGCGGCTCTGGTGATCTCGCTTACGATCTTCAGCCAGTACTCCAAGCAGGGCCGGGCGCTGCGCGCGGTCGCCGACGATCACCAGGCGGCGCTTTCGGTCGGCATTTCGCTGCGCTTCATCTGGGTGCTGGTCTGGTCGATCGCGGGCTTCGTGGCCCTGGTCGCGGGGATCATGTGGGGCTCGAAGTCGGGGGTTCAGTTCTCGCTTTCGCTCATCGCGCTCAAAGCGCTGCCGGTCCTGATGCTGGGCGGCTTCACCTCGATCCCCGGCGCCATCGTCGGCGGCCTGATCATCGGCATGGGCGAGAAGCTTTTCGAGTTCTTCGTTGGCCCGATGATCGGCGGCGCGACCGAGAACTGGTTCGCCTACGTCCTGGCGCTGCTGTTCCTCGTCTTCCGGCCGCAGGGCCTGTTCGGCGAAAAGATCATCGAGAGGGTTTGACGCATGTTCTACCGTGAGGCCGGCGACTTCAAGACAAGCTACGCCGACGACAGCCAGACCTTCCCGATCCGCTTCGACCGGCTGCGCTATTACGCCGTGATCGCGGTCGCCTTCGGCATCGTCCCCTTCGTCATCAACGACTACTGGGCGAACGCGGTTTTCGTGCCCTTCCTGATCTATGCGATCGCGGCGCTGGGCCTGAACATCCTGACCGGCTATTGCGGGCAGGTGTCGCTCGGCACCGGGGGCTTCATGGCGGTCGGGGCCTATGCCTGCTACAAGCTGATGACGGCCTTCCCGGAGGTCTCGATCCTGATCCATGTGCTGCTGGCCGGTGGCGTGACCGCCGTGGTGGGTGTGCTGTTCGGTCTGCCGTCGCTCAGGATCAAGGGGTTCTACCTCGCGGTGGCGACGCTGGCCGCGCAGTTCTTCCTCGTCTGGCTCTTCAACAAGGTGCCGTGGTTTTACAACTACTCCGCCTCTGGCCAGATCTCGGCGCCCGAACGCACGATCCTCGGCCAGGCGGTCACGGGGGCGAACACGACGGCCTCTGCCAAGTATCTCTTCTGCCTGATCATCCTCTTCGCGCTTGCCTGGCTCGCGCGGAACCTGACGCGCGGCACCGTGGGGCGCAAGTGGATGGCGATCCGCGACATGGACATCGCCGCCGAGATCATCGGGGTGAACCCGCTGACGACCAAGCTCTCGGCCTTCGCGATCTCGTCCTTCTACATCGGGGTGGCCGGCGCGCTCTTCTTCGCGGTCTATCTTGGCGCGGCCGAGGTGGGGGAGGCCTTTGGCATTCAGAAATCGTTCCTGATCCTCTTCATGATCATCATCGGGGGCCTGGGCTCGATCTTCGGCAGCTTCGCGGGTGCGGCCTTCATGGTTCTGCTGCCGGTCCTTCTGAAGAACGTCCTTGTCGGCCAACTGGGCTGGGCGACCGACCTTGCCGCACATGTCGAACTGATGATCGTTGGCGCGCTGATCGTGATCTTCCTCATCGCCGAGCCGCACGGCATGGCGCAGCTCTGGCGGCTCGCGAAAGAGAAACTCCGGCTTTGGCCCTTCCCGCACTGAGGGGCCGCCCAACCACAAGACCGGCAGGAGCCGGCTGACCGAAACGCTTAACCCCTGGGAGGAGACCCAAATGAAGAAGACCCTGACCGCGATTGCCCTGGCCATGGCTGCGGCCACGCCGGCGATGGCAGAGCTGGTGGTGCCGAACCTGTCCTACCGGACCGGCCCCTACGCGCCGGGCGGCATTCCCTATGCCGACGGTTTCAACGACTATTTCACGCTTTTGAACGAACGTGACGGCGGTATCGGTGGCGAAAAGGTCGCAAACCCGGAATGCGAGACCGCCTACAATACCGAGAAGGGCGTGGAGTGCTACGAGGCTACCAAAGGTTCAGGTGCGCTCGTCTATAACCCGCTCTCGACCGGGATCACCTACCAGCTGATCCCGAAGGTCACTGCCGATGGCATCCCGCTTTACACGCCGGGCTACGGCCGCACCTCGGCGGCCAACGGCAAGGTCTTCTCCAATGTCTTCAACTACCCGGCCAACTATTGGGACGGCGCGTCGGTCGCGATCACGCATCTTCTGTCTGAAAATGGCGGCGACCTGTCGGGCAAGAAGATCGCGCTGGTCTACCACAACTCCGCCTATGGCAAGGAGCCGATCCGCACGCTTCAGGAGCTGTCCAAGAAGCACGGCTTCGAACTGGTCGAGATCCCGGTTGACCACCCCGGCCAGGAACAGAAGTCCCAGTGGCTGCAGATCCGCCGTGACAAGCCCGACTACGTCCTGATGTGGGGCTGGGGCGTGATGAACGCCGTCGCCATCCAGGAAGCCGCGAACATCCGCTACCCGATGGAGAACTTCATCGGCGTCTGGTGGTCGGGTTCTGAGAATGACGTTCTGCCCGTCGGAGACGGCGCCAACGGCTACAAGTCGCTCGCCATGCACGGCACCGGGATGGACTATCCCGTTTACGCCGACCTCAAGCAGTATGTCTATGACGCGGGCAAGGCCTCAGGCGCTGGCGACCAGGTGGGCTCGGTGCTCTACTCGCGCGGCATGTACGCTGCGCTGGTCATCTCCGAGGCGATCCGCAAGGCGCAGGAACTGGCCGGCACCTCGGCAGTCAACGCAGCGCAGGTGCGTGACGGTTTCGAGGCGCTTGAAATCACCCAAGACCGGATGACCGAGCTTGGCCTGCCCAATTTCGGCCAGGCCTTTGCATCCTCGTGCGAGGATCACGGCGGTCCTGGCAATGCGATGATCCAGCAGTGGGATGCCGCCGCCAAGAAGTGGAACCTGATCACGGACTTCATCGCGCCCGATGACGAAGTGCTGACGCCGCTCGTCATGGAGGACTCGGCCGCCTACGCCGCCGAGAACAACATCGCGGAACGCTGCAACTAAGCGGCCTGACACCCGCCCCCGGCCCGTTCAGGGCCGGGGGCATCCGGAAAACTCAACGACGGGGCACCCCATGCTCGACGCCGCCAAGACCGACGCGCTGCTTGAGGTCAACAACATCGAGGTGATCTACAATCACGTGATCCTCGTCCTGAAGGGCGTCAGCCTTTCGGTGCCCAAGGGCGGCATCACCGCGCTTCTGGGCGGCAACGGCGCGGGCAAGACCACCACGCTGAAGGCCATTTCGAACCTGCTGCATTCCGAACGCGGCGAGGTGACCAAGGGCTCCATCGTCTACCGTGGCGAGCGCGTGCAGGACATGAGCCCTGCGGACCTGGTGAAGAAGGGCGTGATCCAGGTGATGGAGGGCCGCCACTGCTTCGGCCATCTCACCGTGGAAGACAACCTGCTGACCGGCGCCTATACGCGCAGCGACCGCGAAGTCGCGAAGGACCTGGAGATGGTCTACCACTACTTCCCGCGGCTGAAGGAGCGGCGGAAAAGCCAGGCGGGCTACACCTCTGGCGGTGAGCAGCAGATGGTCGCGATCGGCCGCGCGCTGATGAGCCGGCCCGAGACGATCCTGCTCGACGAACCCTCCATGGGCCTCGCGCCCCAGCTTGTCGAACAGATCTTCGAGATCGTGAAGGCCGTGAATGAGAAGGAGGGCGTAACCTTCCTTCTGGCCGAGCAGAACACCAACGTCGCCCTGCGCTACGCCCATTACGGTTATATCCTGGAAAGCGGGCGCGTGGTGATGGACGGCCCCGCAAAGGACCTCCGGGAAAACCCGGACGTGAAGGAATTCTACCTCGGCATGTCGGACAAGGGACGCAAGAGCTTCCGCGACGTGCGCAGTTATCGCCGGCGCAAGCGCTGGCTGGCCTGACAAGGCACCAACCCGCGACAAGGACAGCGATCCCCCACACACGGTGCGGGGAAGGGAGGGGGGCGACCCCAAGGATGACATGAGCCATTACGACAGCCTTGAAACCCGGTCGTCAGACAAACGCGCGGCAGCCCAGCAGGAGGCGCTGAACGCCCAGTTGCGGCGCCTGGGCCTTGACCCCGTGGATGGGCTTGGGGCGCTGTCGGGCCTGCCGGTGCTGCGCAAGTCCGAGCTTGGCCAGCGCCAGAAGGACACCCCGCCCTTCGGCGGCATTCCGGTTTCGAACCTCGCCCATGTCTTCCAGTCGCCGGGTCCGATCTACGAACCGGGCGGGGTCAGTCATGACTGGTGGCGCATGGGCCGCTTCCTCCACG
This sequence comes from Albidovulum sediminicola, assembly GCF_025751575.1. Lineage (GTDB taxonomy): Bacteria > Pseudomonadota > Alphaproteobacteria > Rhodobacterales > Rhodobacteraceae > Albidovulum > Albidovulum sediminicola. The sequence goes on from NZ_JAOWLA010000024.1 coordinate 32,685, forward strand.
CCGCGGGGGTGGGCAAGGGTGACATCGTCCATAACTGCTTCGGCTACCACCTGACGCCCGCCGGAATGATCTTCGAGAACGGTGCACGGGCCGTGGGGGCGGCGGTGCTGCCTGCGGGCACGGGCCAGACCGACTTGCAGGTGCGCGCCGCGGCCGACATCGGGACGACTGCCTATGCCGGGACGCCCGACTACCTGAAGGTCATCCTCGACAAGGCCGAGGAGATGGGCGAACGGCTGAAGATCACCAAGGCCGCCGTCGGGGGCGGTGCGCTTTTCCCCAGCCTGCGCAAGGAATATGCCGAGCGGGGCATCTCTTGCCTGCAATGCTACGCCACGGCCGATCTTGGCAACATCGCCTACGAAAGCCCGGCGATGGAAGGCATGATCGTCGATGAGGGCGTGATCGTCGAAATCGTCCGTCCCGGCACCGGCGACCCGGTCCCGGAGGGCGAGGTGGGCGAAGTCGTGGTCACCACGCTCAACCCCGACTATCCATTGATCCGATTTGCCACGGGCGATCTTTCGGCGGTTCTGTCCGGGGAAAGCCCCTGCGGACGGACCAACCTGCGCATCAAGGGCTGGATGGGCCGCGCCGATCAGACCGCCAAGATCAAGGGGATGTTCGTGCGCCCCGAACAGGTCGCGGCCTTCGTCGCCCGCCACGCCGAGATTACCCGCGCGCGGGTCATCGCGACGCGCGAGGGCGAGATGGACGTGATGACGGTCCGCATTGAAGCACCCCAGGGCGCCGGCGCCGGCTACGAGGATTCGATCGTGGAGGCCCTGAAACTGAAGGGCCGGATCGAGATCGTGCCGCCGGGCAGCCTGCCGAACGACGGCAAGGTCATCGACGATCAGCGCGTCTACGACTGAGGGGCGAACCTTGGCTGACCTGCCACTGGTCTTTCATCCAGCCACGACCGGAGCCCGGTGGTTATTTACGCCTATTGGCGCGGGTTGAGCAATCGCCCGTCGCGCGGAGCTTTCATCTCGCGCAGCGGGACGGGCGATTGC
>NZ_JAOWLA010000025.1 GCF_025751575.1 Albidovulum sediminicola
GCAATCGCCCGTCCCGCTGCGCGAGATGAAAGCTCCGCGCGACGGGCGATTGCTCAACCCGCGCCAATAGGCGTAAATAACCACCGGGCTCCGGTCGTGGCTGGATGAAAGACCAGTGGCAGGTCACCAGGACAGCCCGACCTCGACCGGCCAGCCGGAAAGGGCCGAAGCCTCAAAATCGATGAACATCGGCGGCATCACGCCCCCGTTCCGCAGGCGCCAATACCACCGCAACTCGGCAAAGAAAGCCGATTCCTGGGTTCCGGGCTCACGCATTTTCTCCGTAGACATGTCGAGCCAGACATCGCCTTCCTCGGCCGTCGGCTCAGCACTCCTCCGCAACGCCTCTTGCGCCTTGCGGGGATGCGGTACATATTTTCGGTATACAATTGGAGTGCGAACTGATGGTAGCGGCGACCAAGCGCAAGACATCCCTGACACTTGATGCCGAGGCGCTTGACCGCGCGAAAGACCTGGGGATCAACGTTTCCGCAGTGGCAGAGACGGCGCTGATTAGGGCGGTCTCAGATGCCCGACGCAAGAAATGGCTAGAAGAGAACGCGGACGCCTTCGCGGCCCAATCGGACTGGCACGAACGTCATGGGCATCCGCTGGCCGACATCATCGCGGCGCCGGGAGCGTCTTCATGGAACACCTGACCCGCTATGACGTCGCGGAGCACAATGGCGTTTCCATGGTCGTCATCGAAAGCGACCTTCTGCCGCCGGACGCTTCCGTAGTCGTTATCCCACTGCTGTCTGGCTACCCTGCAGTGCGGCATTTGAACCCAGAACTGCGGCATGACGGCAGACGCCTGGTCCTTGCCACGCGACTGATCGCGGCTGTGCGGCGATCGCGTTTGCACCGAACCGGGAGCGTCGCTGATCAGGGAGATCTGATCACGCGGGCGGTAGATATCCTGATGACAGGCGTATAGTCCAGAAGGCCAATGCGATTTGCGGGCACGACCTCCCCTGGAAGAGTGTCGTGGAGCGACGACCGCGCGCCCAGTGATCAGCGGATGCCGCTCATCCTTCGTCGATGACGAAGCTCGGCGATTTCACTGTCTTGTAAGATGCGGAAACGCGAAGCGCCGAAGGACTCGGGGCATTCTTCATGAAGGTTTCCGCAGCCCCAAGGCTGCATCTGGGCCCGCCAAATTCAATGCGCATCCGACAAGGCTCACGAGCCAGTGGATCCTGACGAAATCCCGGCCCCGCCCGCCACAGACGAACAAAGGCCGGTTTATCGTTATTTGATTCAATCTGATAGGGCGTGTTACGCTCCTCCCTCATTGGAACAGAATTCATCGTTGAACGATCCAAGCCTCGCGAATGCGGAATCCGCTTCGTTCAGCGTCCAGTAATTGGGGGGTCACAATGGCCATTCGACCTGTTGTTCTTGCCAGCATGATTGCGATCACGCCGCTTCCGGCACTTGGTCAGAACCTTGATCCCGGTGATATCTTCAATCTCGGCAATCAGATCGTGAATGGGCTCCAGAAACCACAGACGAGCCCTCCACAACAGATCCCGTCGCCCTCGCAAGTGCCCGCCTACGATGCAAGCCAGGTCTACGAAGCGCAAACTCTGCTGGCGCGCCTCGGTTATGATCCGGGCCCGGCGGATGGCGTAATGGGCAGCCGGACTTCAAACGCGATACGTCAGTTCGAGACCGCACAGGGACTTCCACCAACCGGTCAGCCCAGCCCGGCACTGATCTCCAGGTTGCGGAGCGTCTCCGGATCCTCAGCCACCGCGAACCTCGGAACTGCAACACCGACGCCGGGCGGCCAGGCGATTACGCCAAGCTTCGATTGCGGCCGAGCCACCACTGAAGTCGAGATGGCGATCTGTCGGACACCGGAGCTTGCGCAGCTGGATCGGGTCCTTTCCGATACCTACTCGGCGCAAAGAAATTCCGCTTCAGCGATCCGTGCTCCTGCACTCGCGGCCGAGCAACGGGCATGGCTTGCCCAACGGGATCGCTGTGGCCGAGATGTCAACTGCCTGTCCAGAATGATGACCAACAGGATCGCGCAACTCGGCGGCGGAACGACCGTGGCCGATGGCACGAGCATGGCGCCCCAGGCTTCATCCCCGGCGACGTCGGGCAGCGCATCTGCTGCCAGCACCCCGAAACTGGCGGCCGAGATCCAGACGGTCGACGGGCGCCCGGTGATCTTCAACTACTACACCGGCCAGGAGAAGGAGGTGTGGAAGCTCTTCGAACTGGTCGGCATGATCCCGGATGACCCGCGGTTCTCGGGCGGAAACCTGCCGCTCTGGGCCGGCGATCTTCTCGGCACCGACGAATTGCGTGCCATTGCCGCGCAGGCTCAGAACGGTGCGCTTTCAACGCGCGTCGATACATTTCTTTCCACCCCGCGAAAGCCCTCCGGGATATCGACATCGGAGTTCATATCGCTGCAGCTGTTGGAGAACGATTTCGAACGTCAGCGTTTCGAAACCTTGCTCCGGCAGCGACTGGCGGGGGCTCTTCCGGGAATGCGGCCACAAACCCCGGTCCCCGTCCGCTTTTATTGCCTGCTGGAACTGAAGCCGAACCCCGAAACCGGTTCGCCGCTTTACGATTTCGAAACGCAGTCGTTCGAGATGGCCAATTTCAAGAAGACCTGCGCAACGGGCAACGAGGCCATGTCGGGCCGCCTACCCCGGGCCGCGCTCGGAACCATCAACCGCGGGCGCTTCCAGCCCAAGATTGAAACGGAAGCCTACCCCGCGAGGATCTTGCTCGCGCCGGAGCAAGCCGAGGATTTCGTCAATGTGATGGCCCGACACCGTATGGTCATTGGGTTCGATGCAGAGCTCGATGCGCATTCGGGACGCACGAAGGCCAACGACAGCGCCCCGGAAGGTGAGGCGGTTTCCCTCTACTCGATCCGCCGCACGGGGCCCTACAAGCTGTATTACGAAAGCCAGCCGGAACGGGCGATCTATGAGTTCCCCTCCGACCAGCTCAAGCCCAAGCCCCTGACGGAAGAAGAAAAGCGAGCGAGCAAGCTCGCTGACATGGACCGGGTCTGGTATTTCGACAACACAGATGAACATCAGGCGTTGCTGGATCTGGCGCAGCCGGCAGGCAGCTACTCCACGGATCTCTTCGCGGGTAGCGGCATCCTGACCTTCGGTACGAGCCCCGCAATCGAAAGCGGCGGATGGGAGCGCGTCACTTCGCCGGATCCGACGATCGGGCTGAACGATGGCTTCGACACGCGCTCATCGCGTCGTATCGCGCAGTCGCTTGGACGGCCCCAATCTTCTGTTTTCGCCGCCAGGATCAATCTTGCAGGACTTGGCGGCAGCCCGATCTCGCAGGTCTATGTCGCTCTGCCGGACGTGCTTGAGAGCTACAAACGCCCGGCCCCGGATGCTGGCGGCAAGTTCAGCCTCTGGGTGAATTTCCGGATGAAACAAGCCTGGAGACTTGAGGAGCAGGGGAACAAACCAGCGATCCTGATCTTCGCGGAGCCCGTTTCCGGGGCATATTATCAGCAGGATCTGCCCTATGGCGCGCCTGCGGTCCCGGTCTCCGAATTCCGGTTCGAAGGGAACGGGCCGGTTGATTTCGAGCGCTTCGCCCTGGCGCGTCCGCGCGACATCATCGCCGCTGTCGCAGAAGCGACAGGTGACGATCGGGTCGAACTTATCGGATCGCTCTATCCCCCGTCATCACAGGATTCCTTCGCGCGACAAGACGAGATCGAGATGCTCGCCTCGACGGCGAAAGCGATTGACCTTGGCGGATTCTGGATGACGGGGAATGGCCGATATGCCGAGTATGATTTCGCGACACAGACTTTCGGCTTCGACTATCTGAACCTGGCCTATTCGGCGATGCTGTCGCGGAATGAGGGGGGGATCCAGCGCGAGCAGCTCTTCCGCCTGACCAACGTCGGCGATAATGGCATTCGCTTCGCGATGGCGGAAGATGAGGCGCGACGACTGCAACAAGCGGCCGGCGGCGCCGACGCGATCTATCGCGCCCTGATCGTCGCCGAACCGCCCAACGGAAAGAGCGGCGTGGCCAGCTTGCCCATGTCCGCGCGCGTGGCCGAGATCGTCGTGCTGCAGGCCGGAAGCGATCCGCAGGTGGAAGTCGCGGCCAACGTCCTCGCTCGGATCGACCTAGCACCCGCCGGCAACGCGGCGGCCGCGGGCAGACCGGATGCGCAAGCCGCGGCGGCCCCAGGGGGGTACGACCTTCTCGATATCCGCATCCGGCAGGAGTTTGGCGCAGTCTTGCCAGGGATCGAGGAATCCTTCCGCCCCGAAACCGTCCTCTATGGTCGCAGGGACGTCTGGAAAGACCAGCAGAACCTGCCGAACATCGTCACGCCGACGATGCCGCTTGCCGAGTCGATCATCCTTGTGCGTAACGGCGGGACCGACAGCCTGACGATCTTCCACGAGCCACTGCTGCCCGAGGACCCCGTAACCGGCATCGCGCGGACACTCAGCTTTGCGGAGGGCGCGCGCCCCTCCCCGGACGCGGTGAAGGCCCTGCTGGTAAAGAAATACGGCGACTTCGCTCTGCAGCAAGGCGTCGCCTTCGACTGGTTTCGTGCCGTGCCGGTGCCTGAAGCCGCGCCTGATGGCGAACTGACCACCGGTGAGCTCATCCAGATCGAGACAGACAGACAGATGGCGCAGTCGAATGCGTTCAAATGCAGTCAGTTGCTTTCGAGTGCCGCCATGCAGCTTGATCATGAGGCGCAGTCGCTCAATCGCACCAACTATCCGGGCTTCGCAGACAAGACCTATCCGGTTGTTGGCCCGGACAATACGCAAGCCGCTTTACCCGGCTCCAATCCCCTTTGGCCGATCAGTTACTTCGACACGTCCTATGCCGAATGCGGTGAGGACCTCGTACTCGCGGTGATGGAGCCGGACTCGAATGGCCTGGTTTCCGCCCTTCGTGTGCTTGTCACGAACAGAGGTTATCTCGCGGAGATCGAGGCGCGGGCCAAGGCGGCCCTCATCAGCGACAATACGATCGCCGATGAGGCGATGCCGGAGATCAAATTGTAGGCTGGGGCGAACAGATGCATCGACCCAGCGGAATCTGCTCTGGTTGAGCTGCTAATCTGAATGCCTCGGCTGGTGTCGGCATGGCAAGAGCCTGGGCGTCTGTGAGTGTAGAACTGGATCCCGTCGCCGATCACGCGGCCGGCGTGGGCCAGGCTCTCGAAGCGGTGTCGATGGGGGCATTGCTCTTTCAGCGATCGGATCAGGCGTTCCATCATCCCGTTCTGGCTCGCGGGCAGCGCGGTGTGATGAACTCCTGTTTCAGGCCGTAGCGACGGATCATCGCCGTGTAGGCCCGGGACGTGAAGACCAGGCCATTGTCGCGTCGAGGAAGGAACGGCTGATCGACGTTCCCCAAAGGGCCTAACCTTGCGATCAGCGCATGCTCCAGCGCCGAGACTGCCGTGGACGCCTTGCCGCTGCGGGAGAGGTGCCATCCCAGCAGTTCCCGCGTGTGGCAGTCCATGACCTCCGATCGTTCAACATCGAAGTTTGCGACAAAACCGGCTCGGCGCGGTTTCCCCGGCGATCTTGGTCTTGCGCTCAGAAGCCGATTTCCAGCAGATCCCGGCCCCAGATCAGGCGGCCCGGGAAGATGTTGCAGATCTCCTGGGTGATGCGCTCGCGGACGCCGTCGATGTTGAGATGCGGACTTTGATGGGTGGTGATCATCGTTTCGACATTCGCGTCGCGGGCCATCTCGCCGATCATCTGGTGAAAGCCCCTTGTGCCGGTCGCCGTGGCGCGATCCATCAGCTTTGCACCAAAGACGTTGACGTATTGCACGAGAAGCTTCGCGTCCTTCGCGATCCGACGCAGCCCTTCGGGGGGGCCAAGCGCGGGGTCGCGGGTGATGTCGCTCGAATAGGCAAAGATGCCCTCGGCGAATTCCCAGCGCATCGCGTAGCTTATCAGGTAGGGCTGGTGATGCGGCACCTCGGCGAAGCCGACGCGCCAGCCTTCGCCTTCGACCACGGTGTCGCCGTCGATCTCGACGACTTCGATCCTTGGCCAGGGACGGGGCCCGGTACCGCCGCGCCCGTGATAGATCGCAAGGCTTTGGGGGTGGTTGGTCCGCGCCGTGAGGTCAAGCCTGAGCAGCCCGTCGGGTCCAAACGCCTTGGCCACGATATCGGCGATGCCGGGCGCGCCCCAGACCTGCAGCGGCGGCTGATCGGGCCCCGCGTGATCCCACCTGCAAAGCGCCAGCCGCATCAGGTCAAGCCAGTGGTCGAAATGCAGATGCGAGATGAAGACCTTGTCGATTTCAGTCACGTCGTGACCCGCCTCGACAAGCCGCTGAACGCTTCCGGGCCCGCATTCCATCATGATCTTCTCGCGGCCCGTTTCGATCAGGTAGCCCGACGAGGCGCGCTCTGCCGAGGCTTTGGGCGACCCGGAACCAAGGACTGTCAGTTTCATGCTACTCTTCCACCTCGTCGTGAGAAGCGGCCTGTTTCTTGTTCCTGGCCTCGCGCCAGAAGGCCGAGAACACCATGGCGCATGTGATCAGAATGAGGACGGCGCTGATGGGGCGCCCGAAGAACATCATCCAGACGGATCCTTCGATCTGGCCGAGCTGGAGCGAACGGCGGAACCCTTCCTCGGCCATCGGCCCGAGAATGATGCCAAGCACAATCGGCGGCAGCGGGAACCCGCCCCGGGCCAGCAGGATGCCAAGGACCCCGCAGGCGGCCGCGACGGCGACGTCGATCATGCTGTTGTGGTTGGCATAGGTGCCAATCAGCACCAGAAACAGCACCGTCGGGACGATGAAGGCCTTGCGCGTGCGCAGGATCAGCGCCAGCCCCGGCGCGAAAAGGCCGCCGACGATCAACATGAAGAGGCAGATCGGGAAGAACGAGAACATGAAACTGTAGACGAGACCGGCATGTTCCTGAAAGAGCCGGGGGCCCGGAACCAGCCCGTTCAGCGTCAGCGCGCCGAAGAGGATCGCGGCGCTGGCCGAGCCCGGAATGCCGAAGGCGAGAAGCGGCACGAGCGAGCCGCCCACCATGGAATTGTTGGCGCATTCCGACGCGATGATGCCTTCGGGGTTGCCCGTCCCCAGCTTGTCCGGTGCCTTGGCGAAGCGTTTCGCCTCGGAATAGGCGATGAAGCTTGCGATCGAGGCGCCCGCGCCGGGCAGGATGCCGACAAGCGTGCCGATCACACTGGATTGAAGAACCAGCAGGGGGCGGCGAAGGATGAACCCCGCCGTGGAGGCGAAAGATGCCGGGCGCGATGGCGCGGTGTTGCCGGTCCGGCCAGGTTTGGAGATCGCGGCGAACATCTCGGGTACCGCGAAGAAACCGATGACACAGGGCACCAGCGCAATGCCGGAATAGAAATGCGGGATGTCGAAGGTAAATCGCTGGTGGCCCGTCTGCTCGTCCAGCCCGACCGCCGAGATCGAAAGCCCGATCAGCGTGGCGACAACCCCCTTGGTGAAGTTCTTCGCGGTCAGATTGCAGACCATCGCCAGGCCCGCGATCGCCAGCCAGAACATCTCGGGCGATCCGAACTTGAGCGCAAACCGGGCCAGCGGCGGGGTGAAGAAGATCAGGATGATCGCGCCGATCACGCCGCCGATACAGGACGAGATCACGGCGGTGTCGAGCGCCTCCTTGGCGCGGCCCTGCTTTGCCATCGGGTAGCCGTCAATTGCCGTACAGACGGCGGCGGCGGTGCCGGGCGTGTTGATGAGGATGGCCGAGATCGAGCCGCCATACTCTGCCGCCATGTAGATCGCGCCAAGCACGACAAGGCCCTGCAGGGGTTCGAGCGTGAACGCGAAAGGCAGCAGAAGCGCGATGGTGATCGAGGCGCTGATGCCGGGCAGTCCCCCGCCGATCATGCCCACGGCGGCGCCGAGAAGCATGAGCAGCAGGAGCTTCAGGTCGGCCAGCTGGAGGGCCGCTGAAAGGATCTCATCGGTCATGGTCGCCCCGAATGCGGCGGCCCCGGCAAGACACCGGGAACCGCCATGAGAGAGGGATCAGTTTCCGGCAGCCTTCAGTTCCTCGAAGACGGCCTTGTTGGAGGCGATGAAGCCGTTCACCGCCGCATTGGTCTTTTCCGGACCCATGAACTCAACGACAAGCCCGGCCTTGGCGATATCCTCGACAAAACCGGGGTCCGCCACCAGCTTCTCGAACCCGGCGGCGAGATGGGCGACGACCTCATCCGGCATGCCGGCGGGGGCGGCGATGCCGCGGATCGAGGTCGAGACCAGATCCAGGCCGCCTTCGCGGAACGTCGGCGTGTCGGGGGTCAGCGGATAACGCTCCTCGCTCGCAACGGCGAGGAACCGGGTTTCGTCCGGTTGCTGGACGGCGAAGCCGGTATTGGTGATCATGACCTTGGTCTCGCCGCCGAGGAGCGCCTTGTACATTTCCGAGCCGCTGCTGTAGTGCACCTCGGCCAGATCAATGCCCGCCGCGTCTTCGAAGGCCCGATGCAGAAGGTAGTTCGGGCTTTGGACGCCGGGCAGGGCGTCGATGATCTTGCCGGGGTTCGCCTTCGCATCGTCGATCAGATCTTGCAGGGTCTGGTACGGGCTGTCGGCGGCCACGTAGACGCCGTTCGGGATCTGCGCGATCTGCACCAGCCAGTTGACGTCGGACACGCCGTATCCGATGTCGCCCATCTGGGTCGGAATGATCTGGTGCGGTAGGATGGCGACCGCGAGCGCGTAGCCGTCGGGGTCGTTGTTCTTCAGCATCTCGTTGATCGCGATCGTGCCGCTCGCGCCCGGCTTGTAGGCATAGTCGAAGTCTGCGCCGAGATATTGCGTTGCGTACTTGCCGATGGTCCGCGCCAGCGTGTCGGCCCCGCCGCCGGGATCGAAGCCGATCAACAGCTTGATCGGCTTTTCGGGATAGTCGGCCAGCGCCGGAGCCGCACCGGCGCAGAGGCCGGCCGCCGCGATGGCGCCCGCCGTCGCAAGGTTTCTTGCCAGGCTTCCGATCTCGATCATCTTTTCCTCCCTTTGTTGCGCCCCGGTGTCGGGGCGCGATTCAGAACCCGAGGACCCCGGGGACATCGACATGAAGCAGTTTCACGAACACGATCCACAGGCCCAGGGTCATCCCTGCGGCATAGGCGGCGATGCGGCCCAGTTCCCTGCGATCCGTCGGCCGGCCCAGCAACAGCCAGGACGCCAGTGCCAGAAAGATTGCGCCCGGCAGGACGAAACCGGCCCAGCTTGCCGCATAAAGCAGCGTCAGCCAGAGCAGCAGCAGGACAATCGTCGTGCCGGGGCGGTGTTCGTCACCGGCCGATGATCCCGATGAGACGGCAAGTTCACCCGATCTCAGCGCCCGGACGGACAGGATCGCCCCGCAAATCGCGAAACCGATCGCGATCAGCCGCGGGAACCCCGCCGAGGCATCCGGCATCGCCTTCGTCAGCCAGAAGATCAACCCGGCCGCGAAAAGCGCGCCGATGCCAGAGACAAGATTGATTTGCTGCTTGGACACGATCCCCTCCGGACAGGGCGACCCTAGAGCGCTTGCAGGCTATTGGGAATTAGGATTTCGATTTTGCCTCGATAAGATTATCTGATACCCTCGTCACATCATGGCGCATGGAATGCAAATCAATCAGCTAAGGTACTTTGTCGCCGCCGCGGAGGAGGGCAGCCTTTCGCGCGCCTCACGCGTCGTGCATGTCGCGCAGCCTGCGCTGACCCAACAGATCAAGAATCTCGAACACGCAGTTGGCACCACGCTTTTCGACCGTACGCCAAGCGGCGTGACGCTGACCGCGGCCGGCGGTGTGCTGCTCGGGCACGCCCGTCATCTTCTCGAAAGCCTGGAGCGCGCGCGGCTCGACGTGATCTCGACCGGCAGCGAGCTCCGGGGCGAGGTCGCGATCGCCATTCCGCGCATGATCTCGGCGATCCTCGCACCGGCGTTGCTGCGGCGCCTGAGCGAACTTCACCCCGGGGTATCGCTGCGGATCATCGAAGGAACGACGCTCTATTGCACCGAACTGGTCGAGAATGTGCGTGTCGATCTTGCGATTGGCGCCGCAGGCACCAAAAGCGCCAGCATCAGGTCGCGGAACTTCATGCGGCAGGATCTTTATCTGGTCGGCGCGGTCGAAAACAGGTTTGGCATCCCGGCCTCATCCGACCCGATCCCCTTCGCCGAGGCGGTGACCTATCCCCTCAGCATGATCCAGAAGCCCCATTCCCTTCAGGTCGAACTCGAAGAACTCGCGCGGGAAAGGGGATATTCCCTGAACGTGGTCTACGAAAGCGTCCTCGGCGCGGTGAACCGCCATGTCGTCTTCGGTGGTCTCGCATTCTCGATCCTTCCGCATATGTCGTTCGTCGAGAAACAGATGCTGGGCAAGGTCTTTGCCCGCCGCATCATCGAACCGGATCTGTGCCGGCACTATGACGTCCTCTGGCCAACGGCGCGCAAGATGAACGAGGCGACCCGTGCGATCGCCGATCTGATCGTGAATGAACGGGCGCGTTGGGGGTTCGACCAGGTATCGGATTAGCGCTTGGCCATGCGCGCCTCCCCCGCGCGACTTCCGTCGACTGCCAAGGCTTGCGACATCGTCCTGGTGATCACCTCGCGCCCGGCCTCGACCACCGGCCGCGCACCGAGGTTCGTGCTTCTGGCCAGAATGACGGGCTCGCGCGCGGTGGCCTCGGCGATCCGGATGGCGCTGAGTGGTGTCCCATCGTATGAGGTCGCGCTCGGCGGAACCGAGTAGCTGATGCCGATCCCTTCACCATTCGCGGCAAGAGAGCGCATGACCTCAAGCAGGTTCACACGGTGTGCGAAAACCGGTGAAAGGTCATGCTGGCGAAAAAGCTGCGTCCAATGCCGCAGGGACAAGCCGTCATCGAAAACGATCAGAGGTTCCCTGGCCAGGTCCGTCAGAGATACGCTGGCTTTTCCCGAGAAGCGGTGCTCTTTCGAGACGAAGGCGTAGGGCGCAATGTTCAGCAATGGCGTCTTTTCGAATTTCGAATGCAGTCCCAGATCAAAGGTGACGGCAAGGTCGATCCGGCCATCGGCCATGTCTTGCGCCAGATCGTTGAAGCTTCCCACCCGCCAGCGCACATCGATGCCTGGCAGCTCATCCCGAAGGTGCTTGACCAATGGCACCAGGAAAAAGGGAGCAAGATCGGTAAAGCATCCTATCGAAAGCGTGCCGTTCGCGAGGCCCTCGGTCTTGGAAGGGTCTTCAAGGCGGCGCGCGGTCATCAGCAGCGCCTCCACCTCGGCCACGTAGCGGATCGCAAACGGCGTCAGGCGAAGGGCCGTGCCCCTTCTGCGCAGGAAAAGCTTCTGTTCCAGCCGCGCCTCGACGACGCTCAGCGCAACCGACAGCGCCGGCTGGGAGATGTTGAGCGCCTCCGCGGCCGCGGCCATGCTGCCGGCGCGGGCCACGGCGACCACATATTCCATCTGGCGAAGCGTGACATATAACATGAGATTAAATATATACTAAAGATATATTATTTGAAACTAACGAATGCGCTTGGCATCGTGCGCCTTACAGGGAACGCGAGGATTGCCAAATTGACCCATCCGTTTGTCACCGAAGTCGACATCGCCACCTATCAGCGCGACGGCGTCGTCCTGATCAGGGGCCTGTTCAAGGACCACGTTGAAACACTCCGCCAAGGGATTGAGCGCAACATGGCGGAGCCTGGTCCCTATGCCGCCGAGAACCTGAAACCCGGCGAGGGCGGGCGCTTTTTCGACGACTACTGCAACTGGACCCGCATCCCCGAGTTCGAGGAGGTGATCCGCACCTCGCCCGCCGCCGAGGTCGCCGCCGACCTCATGGGCTCCGGGACGGTGCAGGTCTTCCATGACCACGTTCTGGTGAAGGAGCCCGGCACCTCGAAACCGACGCCGTGGCATCAGGACGGCCCCTACTATTTCGTCGAGGGCGCGCAGACCATCAGCTTCTGGTCGCCCATGGACCCCGTGCGGGACGCCAGCCTGCGCTGTGTCGCCGGGTCGCACAAATGGGAAAAGCCCGTGCTGCCGATGCGCTGGCTTTCGGAGGAGAACTTCTACCCCGATCCCGAGGCCTACATGCCGGTGCCGAACCCAGACGAGGAAGGCATGGACATCCGCGAGTGGGAGATGGAGCCCGGCGACGCCGTGGCCTTCAATTACGCCACGCTGCACGGCGCGCGCGGAAACAACGCCGCGACACGCAGGCGCGCCTTTTCGCTGAGGCTGCTGGGTGACGATGCCCGCTATGTGGAGCGTCCGGGCCGCACCTCGCCGCCGTTCCCGGGCCATGAGATGACCCCGGGACAGAAGTTGCGGGAAGACTGGTTCCCCGTCATCTGGAAACGCTGACATCCACACGGCAGATTGGCCGGAACGATGTCGGTCGCGGCATTCTTGGTGCCCTCGACCACGCCGGTTTGCAGCGAGGTGTAAAGCTCGCCCCAGCCAATCGGGGTGGCGTTGCCGCCAAGCGCGTTGATGAACTCGATCTGGAGCGGCGAGTTGATCGTGCGCATCTTCACGCCCTGAAGGTCGGCGGCGGACTTGATCAGCGTCTTGGTGGTGAAGAAGCTGCGCCAGCGGCCCGAGGACGGTGCATGACCGCTACCGGGTGACGCGCGCCGGCCGTCCGACCTTTGATGCGGTGATGCGCGGGCTCGACAGCCTGCGCAAGCATGGGGTGGAGCACAATGTCCTGATCACGGTTCACCATGCCAACGGCGGCAAGGGAAAGGAGGTCTACGGATTCCTGCGGAGCCTCGGGATCGACTTCATGCAATTCATCCCGATCGTGGAGCGTTCACCCGGCGTGGGCCTTGCCGGGGCGCCACAGGTGGACACGGCACCGGAAAACCACGTCACCGCCTGGGGCGTCAGCCCGGAAGCCTACGGCAAGTTCCTTTGCGATGTCTTCGACACCTGGTTCAAGCACGACAGCGGCAAGGTCTTCGTCCAGCATCTCGACGTTCAGCCCGGGCTTTGGCTGGGCCATCCGTCCTCGCTTTGCGTCTTCGCGGAAACCTGCGGCCATGCCCGGCGCCCGCCACGGAACGCCGGTCGCCTGAGGACCCGCGGGACCAAGCCCTACGACCAGACCGCCTTGACGGGCTTCCTTCCTCAGTCGGCCTCACAAAGGCGGCGCGCCACATCCGCATCGGTGATCAACGTGGAGGGAGAGAGCATCTTCATCGCCGCGCGGATGATCGTGACCTTGTTCCAGCCGCCCGAGGCGAGGACCAGCTTGCGCGCCCGGCGCAGGTCGAGGGGGGGAATGGCGAAGACACGCTCGTTCACCGGGTGATCGACGATCTCGCCCTGCGCGTTCACGAAGCGGCACAGGATATCGCCCACCGCACCCGCGCGTTCGAGCGACACGATCTCGTCCGGGGTGAGGAGGCCGTATTTCACGAAGATGGAATGGGGCGTGAGGTCGCCGAGCGACAGAAACGCCATGTCCAGCGACCCGGCGCGTTCGGCGAGCTCGACGATGCCGCCGTGCGCCATCAGCGCGTCGCGTGTGGCGGCGTCGGGCGCGAAGACCGGACCGGCCATCAGGAAGCATTCGGCGGACAGGCGGTCGGCGACCCTCCAGGCGAATTCGGAGGGGTTCACCTGCGACACGCGCGTCAGACCGCCCAGAAGCGAGATCACCTTGATGCCGTTGGCGGGCTTCTGTTCGATGAAGGGAACCCCGGCGGTCAGGGTCGAGCCCCAGCCGAGGCCGATCGACATGTCGGGGCGCAGTGAGGTGTTGAGATAGCGCGCCATTTCCGCGCCCACGATCCCGTTGATCTTGGAAGCGTCCTCGGGGGTCGGCACGACGATGGCGCGCTCCAGCCCCCAGAGGTCCTCAAGCCGGCGCTCAAGTTCGACGCAGGCCGAAAGCTTGGTGGTCACGCGGATCTGCACGCTGCCGTCGCCGCGCGCACTGGCCAGGATACGCAGCACGCGCGCGCGGGTCAGGCCGACGGTCTGGGCGACCTCGTCCTGGGTCATGCCTTCCATGTAGTAAAGCCACGCCACCCGGGTCTTCAGGTCGTCGTTGAGGTCCGCTTCGCTCACTGTGCCCCTCACTTCCCATGGACTGCGCGCCACGATGGGCGCGCAGAGTGTTTTGGTGCCGCGACGAAGCCGTTTCAATCCCTTCTGCGCAGCAGGTCAACCAGCACCGCCACCAGAACGACGCAGCCGACGATCACGCGCTGCCAGAAACCCGAGACGTTCAGAAGCACGGTCCCGTTCGCCAGCACCGCCAGCAGCAGCGCGCCAAGAACCGTGCCGACGATCGAGCCCTGCCCGCCGCGCAGCGAGGTGCCGCCGAGGATCGCCGCCGTGATCGCCCCCATCAGCCAGCCTTCCCCGACCGAGGGCTGGCCCGCGTCCATGCGGCTGGCGAAGAGGATCCCCGCGAGCGCGGCGAGCATACCGGCCAGGCCGAAGGCCACGAATTCCACCAGGCGCACCCGGATGCCGGCCAGGATGGCCGCGTCGCGGTTCCCGCCAACAGCGAAGATGTTGCGGCCCAGCCGGGTCTGGCGCAGCATCCAGATCAGGACGATGGCCGTGACGATGAAAATCAGGACCGGCACGGGAACGCCCGCGATATCGCCCTTGCCGAAAATCCCGAACTGTTCGCCCAGCGGCCGGATCGGGTAGCCCTTGGTGATGACCAGCGTCAGGCCCGCGAAGATCTCCCATGTCGCCAGGGTGACGATGAAGGGATTAAGCCTCAGCCCGGCCACGAAGACCCCGTTCAGCGCCCCAAGCGCGAAGCCGAAGGCCATCGTGAAAGGGATGATCAGGTAGGGATGGATGCCCCACTGCGTCAGCGCCAGCGCCCCGATGATCGAGGAAAGCCCCGCCGCCGCGCCCACCGAAAGGTCGATGCCGCCGACCAGCAGGACCAGCGTCTGACCAAGCGCCACGAGCCCGACGAAGGCCGCCTGCCGCATGACGACGGACATGTTGTAGGCCGACAGGAAATTGTCGGTGGCCAGCGCCAGCCCGAGGATCAGCGCGACGAGCGCGACCAGAACGCCGCTGCCCTCCCACGCCCAGAAGCGCGAGAGCGGGGAGGCCTGCTTGCGAGCCAGGGGCGACGAGATTTCGGATTTTTGCACGGTGTCCATGGGATCGCTCTCTCTTTCTGGCTCAGTTCATCGCCATGCGCAGCAGGCCTTCCTGGGAAGCCTCCCTGCGCTCGACGGTGCCTTTGACCTTGCCTTCATGCATGACCATGATCCGGTCGGCGACGTCGAGCAGCTCTTCCATCTCGGAGGAGATGACGATGATCGACAGGCCGCGTTCCTCGGTCAGCTTGCGCAGGACCGACTGGATCTCGAACTTGGCGTTGACGTCGATGCCGCGCGTCGGCTCGTCCATGATGAGCACATGGGCATCGCGCATCAGCCAGCGGGCGATGATGAACTTCTGCTGGTTGCCGCCCGACAGGCTGGTGATCGGGTCCTTCAGCGAGTTGAACTTGGCCTTCATCTGCCGGGCCAGCTTCTCGACCTCGGCCATCATCTCGCGGTTGCGCAGATGCAGGAGGCCCGTGAAGCGGTCGAGCGTCGGCAGCCCGGTGTTCTCCGCGATCGAGAGGAGGGGGAAGATGCCCTCCTGCTTGCGCTCCTCGGGCAGGTAGATCAGCCCGGCCTGGATCGCCTCCAGCGGGCTGCGGAAGGCCACGTCCCGGCCGTTGAGCGTGATCAGCCCGGCCTCGGCGCGGGTCGCGCCGAAGATGCATTTGGCCATTTCCGTGCGGCCCGATCCGACAAGCCCCGAAACACCAAGGATTTCGCCCTTGCGCAGGGTGAAGGACACGTCCTGGAATTCGTGGGCGCGGGTCAGGCCCTGGACCTCCAGCACCGTGTCGCTCGCCCCGAGGATGCGTAGGGGCTGGGCGCCGGCCTTGGGCGGCCGGCCGGCCATCATCGTCACCATCCGCTCGCGGCTCGCCTCCTCGGGCGTGATCTCTCCGACATGGACGCCATCGCGCAGGACCGTGATGCGGTGCGACAGGCGGCGGACCTCGTCCAGGCGGTGCGAGATGTAGAAGGCAGAGCGTCCCTCGCGGGCAAGGTTCTCGATATAGGCCATCAACGCCTCTTCCTCGCGGTAGGTGAGGGTGGCGGTCGGCTCGTCGAAGATCAGCACGCGCGCCTCGGTGGCGGCGGCGCGGGCGATCTGGACCAGCTGCTGCTGGGCCTTGGAAAGCTCGGACACGCGGGCGGAGGGATCAATCGAGTGATCGACCTCATGCAGGTGGCGCGTGGCCTCGGCGCGGGTCTTGCGCCAGTCGATGTGGAAGGCGGCGCCGCAATGGGCGCCCAGCATGATGTTTTCGGCCACGCTCAGATGCGGGACCAGGCTGATCTCCTGCGGGGCGATGGCGATGCCGCGGGCCTGCGCGTCCTTGGGAAGGTGAAAGTGGACCGGTTCGCCATCCACCAGAAGCTGCCCCTCGGTGGGCGAAAGGCGGCCGCAGATGATGTTCATGAGCGTCGACTTGCCCGCCCCGTTCTCACCGATGATCGAGTGGACCTCGCCCGGGAAAAGGGTGATCGACACATTCTTCAGGGCCGTCACCGGGCCGAAGGACTTCGTCACATTGCGCGCTTCGAAAACGGGAACCGGGGTGTTCATCGCAAGGTGCCTTCTGGGTTGCGCCCCGGGCCGAACGGCGGCCCGGGGCTTGATGTGCCGGGCCGCGGCAGGCGCAGCCCGACGGGGAGGGACGCTTACTTGCAGTCGTCCTTGGTCAGGAAACGGGAGCCGGTGTTGTGGAACATCGGATAGGTGTGGTTGGCGTTCATGGCGACCATGTAGGTGACGGCCCAGTAGCCCATGTCCCACTGGCGTTGCGCCTTGAGCGCATCGATTACGCCGGAGCAGACGAAGTCCACGGCTTCGGGCAGGTCGTCCATGCCGACGATATGCACCTGGCCAGCCTTGCCCGCGTTCTGCACCGCCCGCGCCGCGCCGATGGGGTTCGAGGCGTTGGAGCCGAAGATACCATCAAGATCGGGATGTGCCGAGAGGACGTTTTCCGTCAGCTCGACGGCCTTTTCCAGGATGTCGTCATCGGGCTGTTCGAAGACGATCTCCATCTCCGGGTGCTTGGAGAGCGCGTCCTTGAAGCCGGTGATGCGCTCGACGTGGTCGGAGGCGGTGAGGCTGCCCGACAGGATCGCGATCTTGCCCTTGCCGCCGAGGATCTCGGCCAGGCGCTCGCCCAGGTCATAGCCGTCCTGAACGCTGCTCTTGGGGCCGATGAACGGGAAGGCGTCGTCGCAGAAGGAGTTGAAGTTGATGACGTTGATGCCGGCCTTCACGGCCTCGTTCATCAGCTGCACGTTGGTTGCGCGGTCAAGGCAGGCCACGGCCAGGCCGTCCGGGTGGCGGCCGATGTTGGCCTCGATGCGCTGGTTCTGGTCGACCACGTCGGCCTGCGGCGGCTGGTCCCAGATCACGTCGATCTCGATGCCGCGCTGTTTGAATTCCTCCACCGCGAAGGCCGCGCCGGCGGCGACGACGTCATACCAGGGGTGGATCACCTTCGGAACGAAGACGAAGGTCAGCTTGTGGTCGATCGGCTTGATCAGGTCGCCCTGATCCTGCGCCTGGGCGGCCATCGGCATGGCCATCGCGGCCATCATGGCGGCGATGATCCCGAACTTGACCCTGGATTTCATGGTAGTCTCCTCCTGCGTTTGGGCTTGGGGCACGAAGCGTGCCGGTTTGAAGGCGGCGGGCTGCTCAGCACGCCACGTCTTCCGTCTCCGTCACGAGGATCGCGGCGGTGGACATGAACTTCTGAACCTGGTCGAAATCGCACACGCCGGCCTGGGAGCCGAGGCCGGTCGCGTTCAGCGCCGAGCACGCCTGCGCGAAGCGCACCGTCTCCACCGGGTCCATCCCCCGCAGGAGGCCGGCGGCGAAACCTGCGTTGAACACGTCGCCGCAGCCGCAGGTGCATTTCAGGTCGATCCTGAAGGCCGGGACCTGGAAGATCGTGCCATCCCGGTGGTGATAGTAGGCCCCGTCGGCGCCAAGCGTGAAGACGCAGCAGGTCGCGCCAAGGCCGATGAAAAAGCGGGCCATCTCGCCCTTGTCCGTGAGGCCGGTCAGCGCCTCGGCCTCCTCGATCGAGGGGATGAAGTAGTCGGTGTAGGGCAGCACGGCCTGGACGTCGGGCAGATCGTCCTTCGAACCGGCAAAGACATCGACGGTGGTGATGCAGCCGCGCCCCTTGGCGTGTTTCATCAGCGCGGCGTTGCCTTCGCCGTCCATCGCGTCCATCAGCCCGACGCCGCCCAGGTGGAACACCTTGGTGTCGGTGATCGCGTCGAAACGCTCCGGCGCCACCACGAAGGCGCCGGTTGCGCCCTTGACGTGCAACGCCGGGCGGGAACCGTCCGCGCGCGTCAGCACGATGGAGCTGGAGGTCGGCACGCCGGGGCAGCGGCGCAGGTCGGTCTGGTCGATGCCGAACTGGGCGATGCGCTGCTGGACCCAGTCGCCCATCATGTCCTCGCCGATGCCGCCAACCGCGCAGGTCTTCAGCCCCAGCTTGGCCCCGACGATCGCGGACGTACCCGCCGCGCCAGAAACGGCGAGCGCGATTTCATCCAGCAGAAAGGTGCCGCCGCCCGGAGGAACCGCGGTGAAGGGCCAGCCCAGGCAATCAAAGGTGTAGAACCCTACAGATGTATAGTCATACGACACTTTGTTCCCTCCGTTTCGAACTTGTCCCTATAGTGGATGAACAATCGAATGGCTGTCAACATAAATGTGCCGTCATAAAGCGCGCAGAAGCCGACATATACGGGGAGCGCCGGTCCTATATCGGAAATTATGCCGAACAATTGCTTTTGTGTGGCGCAGTTTGTTTGAACTATGGTATTCACGAAATAACAACTGTTGGAAGTGGAGCCCGATTGTGAAAGCTGCCATCCTGAAAGCCCCGAACGAAATCTCGCTCGAAGAGGTCGCCAACCCCGCGCCGATGCCGGGTGACGTCGTGATTCGCGTTCGCGCCGCCACGATCTGCGGCACCGACATCCGCATCTACCGAGGGCGCAAGACCGCCGGGGTGCGCTATCCCTCTGTGCTGGGACATGAATTCGCCGGCGAAGTCGTGGATGCGGGCGGGCATGCGGGCCTCGCCCCCGGCGACCGCGTCGGGCTCTGCCCCTTCATCGCCTGCGGGCATTGCCACCTGTGCAAGACGGGGCATGAAAATCTCTGCACGGGCGGCAGCGCGGTGGGCTACGAGATCGACGGCGCCTTCGCGGAGATGATTCGAATCCCGGCCCAGGCGGTCGCTGCCGGGAACCTGCGCCACCTGCCCGACCACATGAGCTATGAGGAAGCCGCCCTGGTCGAGCCCCTGTCCTGTGTCCTGAACGGCCAGAACAAGGTGGGCGTGTCCTCCGCCGATACGGTGGTGGTCCTGGGCGCCGGGCCGATCGGCCTTCTTCACGTCCATCTGGCCCGCCATCGCGGCGCGAAGCGTGTCATCGCATCGGACCCCAACGCCACCCGCCGCGCGGCCGCCCTTGCCGCTGGTGCCGACGCGGTGATCGATCCCCTGGCCGAGGACGCCCTCGCGCGGGTCCGCGAAGAAACCGGCGGCCAGGGCGCGGATGTGGTGATCTGCGCCATCGGCGTGCCCGCGCTCGCCCGCCAGGCGACGGACCTCGCGGCCTTCAGCGGCCGGATCAGCCTCTTCGCGGGCTTTTCCAAGGGCGAATTCGCCGAGATGGACGTGAACGCGATCCACTACCGGGAACTGACCGTCACCGGCGCCTTCGGCCTGTCGCGCCGGGACTTCGACCAGTCCTTCGACATGATCGCCAGCAGGCAACTCGACCTCAAGCCGATGATCACCCACAGCTATCCGCTCTCGGACATATCCGACGCGCTTGCGGTGGCCGAAAGCGGCGCCGCGATCAAGGTGGCGGTCCGAAATGCCTGAGGTGCAGGACGTCGACGTCCTGATCCTGGGCGGCGGGATCAACGGCTGCGGCACGTTCCGCGATCTGTGCGCCCAGGGCGTTGACTGCCTGCTGCTGGAGCGCACCGACTTCTGCGCGGGCGCTTCGGCGGGGTCCTCCCGCCTGATGCACGGCGGCCTGAAATATCTTGAGACCGGAGAGTTCCGCCTGGTGCGCGAAAGCGCCGAGGAGCGGAACCGCCTGTTGTCCAACGCGGCGCATTACGTGCGCCCGCTGCCCTCGATCCTGCCCCTGCGCAGCCGGTTCGGCGGGATCGTCCCGTCGATCCTGCGCTTTCTGCGCATCGAGGCGAAACTGTCCGACCGTGGGTCGCTGATCACGCGGCTGGGCCTGACGCTTTACGACATCTATGGCCGCAACTTCGCGGCGATGCCCCGCCACCGGATGCTGTCGCGGGCGGCACTCGACCGGGCCGTTCCGGGGCTTGACCCCGCGATCATCGGGGCGGGGCTTTATTACGAGGGCCAGCTCAGCCACGCCGAACGGCTTGGCCTTGAACTGATCCTGGACGGAGAGGCGCTGAACCCTGCCTCGCGGGCCCTGAACCATGTGGTGGTCGAGGGTCAGGCGGACGGCATCGTCTCCTACAGCCATGGCGGCGAAGCCCACCTGGTCCGGCCAAAAGTCATCGTGAACGCGGGCGGGGCGTGGATCGACCGGGTCAACGCCGCGCTGGGGCTGGAAACGCGGCTGATGGGCGGGTCCAAGGGCGCGCATCTGGTGGTCGAGAACCCGGCGCTTTTCAAGGCGCTGAACGGCCACATGGTCTATTTCGGAACGGCGGACGGGCGGGTCAACCTCGCTTATCCCTTCATGGGGCGCGTCCTGATCGGCTCGACCGACATCAAGATCGACGACCCAGACACCGCGACCTGCGACCGGGACGAGGCGGATTACCTGCGCGGCGTCATCGCCGAGATCTTCCCCGGCATCCCGGTGAGCGAGGACCAGGTGAAGTTCCGCTTCAGCGGGGTGCGGCCGCTGCCGCGCGCCGATGGCGATATCGGCCTGGTGACCCGCGACCATTCGGTGTCAGAGCAGGCCCTGCCCTGCGGCACACCGATCCTGTGCCTGATTGGCGGGAAGTGGACCACCTTCCGCGCCTTCGCAGAGATGGTGACGGACGACATCCTGCACCGGCTTGACTGCGCGCGCCGCTGCCGCACCGACCAGATGCAGATCGGTGGCGGGAAGGGCTATCCCCGCCCCGAGGACCGCGCCGCCTGGATCGACCGCTGTGCCCGCGAAACCGGGGTGCCGCGCGCGCGTGCGGCCGTCCTGCTAGACCGCTATGGCACGCGCGCCAGCCGCATGGCCGCCGATCTGGGCGCGGACCAGCCGCTGCAAACCCTGCCCGCCTACAGCCGCGAGGAGCTCTTGTGGCTCATCCGCCATGAACGGGTGGGCTCGGCCGAGGACCTGATCCGACGCCGCACCGACATCGCCATTTCGGGACGCTTGACCGAGGCGGTCAAGGCCGAGATCGAGGCCCTTTTCGCTGGCGCGGCCCTGTCCTGACGAGCTGCCGAAGACGCCAGTAAGGCGGAACAGCTTCCCGGCCGGAGAGAGAGCCGGCCTGCGGCCCACGGGGGCCAGCGCCTTACCGGATGTGCGGCAGATCAAGTCGTGCAGAAGGCGCCGCAATGACTGCTCAGAGCTGAGCCCTGCGCCGCGTCTCCAATGACGATTACGGCCATGGATGTTAGGCTTAGAGAAAACCGGGGGAAAATGGAACGCGAGAGACTACCTGTCGTCACGCATTACACACGCAACAATCTGATGGAGCGCATCCGTTCTGCATTGAGACAGGCGGGTCATGATCCCGACACCCCGACCATTGAGATGCTCAGCGAGCTAGATCATCTGCATGGCGGGGGCTTCGCCACGACCGAGGCGCAGATGGAAGTCGCGGAAATCCCCAGAGGCTCCCACGTCCTCGATGCCGGGTGTGGCATCGGCGGCCCGAGCCGCTTCTTGGCGAGCCGATATGACTGTACGGTGGACGGCATCGATCTTACGCCAGAATATATTGAGGTCGGCAGCCAGCTGAACAAACTGACGGGATTGGATGACAAGATTAGTTTGAAGATAGGCAGCGTGACAGAGCTGCCGTATGAAAACCAGTCGTTCGATGTCGTTCTTTGTCAAAACGTATCCATGAATGTCGATAACAAAGCAGGCATGTTCGCCGAGGCGTTTCGTGTACTCAAGCCGGGTGGCATCTACACGATGAGCCATCTAGCGGAAGGACCAAACGGTCCACCCATCTACCCGCTTCCTTGGGCTCTAACGCCTGAAGTGAGCTTCCTCGACACTCCTGAGCTGATTTTGACAATGCTTGGGCAGACGGGCTTTGAGTGCATTGAGAACAGGGCGGAGGCCGCGCGATCCAGACCCGGAGGCGGCCCCCAGCCCGGGACGATTGGCGCGGCGCCGGCGATGGGCGACGACATGCCGGAGCGAACCGGACACAGTGCCAGATCGGTCCAGGAAGGGCGGTTGGTATCGATGATGATCGTAGCAAAACGCCCGGCGTGATGGATGCCGCGCAAGGGATGAACGGGTGCGATGCGCGCAAAGCTGACATTGGCGATGGCGAGGTTGGCCCATAACGGCCGTTGACCGACCGCAGTCATGCCGCAGAGCGGCTTCACCAAGCCGGCCGGTAGTTCCGCGCGCAGCATTTCAATGGGGCAAAATCGGCCCGACGCGCAATGCCGTGTTTCACAAGGAATAGACCTCTTTCACCTTCCCGAAACCGTAGCCTATGTGAACGCGCTGAATGTAGCCGATTGCTTCCGCGTCACCGCGTTCCACCGCGATGATAAGGTCGGTCAGTTCCTTGACAAGCGCCTCGCTGACTTCGGGTCCCATGGTGTCGGCCACGCGGTGCCAGGTGCTGGCCGCTTGGACATAGGCCTGCAACCACATCGAACGCAGCGAAGTATTGCCGATCATAGAAGCAATCAACTCGTTCAGTTCATGGTTGATGGCAAGATAGTCATCCGCGGAAAAGCGCGAATGCATGGTAAGGGCCCGGTCCAGCAAGCGCTGAAGAGCGGCAAGGTGGGCAGGCCCGGGCGTTATCGGTGACAGCCTGCCGATCAGGCATGCAAGCTCAAGCCGCATTTCGTAGACATGCCGGATCTGCTCGGCCGTGAGGCTCACCACCACCGTGCCGACGCCGTTGCGCGACACGATCAGCCCGAGATGGCTGATCCGGTTCAGCGCATCGCGGACCGGGGTCCGGCTGACGCCGAATTCACGCGCCAGCTCGGCCTCCTTCAGCTGGTCACCCGGCTGGTATTTCAGCAGGCAGATCCGCTCCAGCAGGAGGCGCTGGATCGCCGTTGCATCGACCTTCGGTTCCGGCGGATCGATGAGTTCTGCTTCCGGTGTAACGTCCACCCCATTCTCGCTTTCTTGAGTTCGCAACCGTGGCTGCTAGTGGTCCCTGAACAGCCGCCCATAGCCTTCGATGCGGTCCTCGATCCCGGCCAGCCGCAGCATATCCCACATCATCGCCTGATTGGAACAGATCACCGGCTTTCCGAGTTCCTGCTCAAGCGCATCGACGACATCAAGCGAGCGCAACGCGCCGCAGCTGATGAAGACGGCGTCGGCATCTGGCCGGTCGACCGACACAGCCAGCCTGGCAATGGCCTCCGGGCGGACCCGGATCATGTCGCTGTCTTTTTCGAGGTTCAGACCGCGAATGGCACAGATCTCGAACCCCGCGCGCTGCATATAGGTCACCTCGCGGGCATTGATTTCATCGAGATAGGGGGTCGCGACCGCAACGCGTCGCGCGTCGAGCGCGCGCAATGCACGCAGCACGCCCGAGATGAGTGAGGTCGTCTGGGCTCCCGGCGCGCCTTTTGACAACTCGGCGAAAACCCGGTCTTCGCCGATCACCAGACTTCCCGAGGTGCAGGCATAGCCGATGACGTCGAGACTGCCGTCCGGCAGCAGCGTGCTCGCGGCGCGGGCCAGATCGTCGGCCTGGCGGCTCAGGCTTTCGACGGTGATGCTGTCGGGATTGTAGGCGCGCGTGAAATGGACGCCGACCCCGCGCGGGCAAAGCCGGAACATGTTCTCCTCAATCGTCTGCTCGGTGGCGAGCAGCACGAAGCCAAGCTTGGCGCGCGGGTGGAGCCCGGCGTCGAAGATCTCGCCAAGATCGCTATTTTCAACGTTGCTGCATGCAGCAACGTCGTAACTTGTCGCATTTACCATTTTTTTTCCATTTGACAGTCAGGCTGCATGCAGCTTATCGAGATCGCGTGGCCGTGTCCAGATGCGGGAATCGGCTTGATCGAAGGAAGACCGTCACAGGGAGATACGAGATTAGGTACACGGACTACTTGCTCGGCGCGGCTTTGGCAGCCGGGCTAAGCGCCGTTGCGGCGAATGCCGAAGAGGCCATTCTTGGCCATGTCATGGACAGCGAGCACATCTTCCACCATGTGTCGCAGCGCTTCTCGGACCGGCTGGAAGAACTGTCCGGCGGTAGCTTCACGATCGACTACCATCCCGGCGGGGATCTGGGCGACTGGACCTCGATCACCGAGCAGGTTGCACAGGGCGCGGTCCAGATGACCATGACCTGGAACCATTCCGAACTCGACCCGAGATGGGATGTCGCCGTCCTCGGCTACGTTGCCAGCGACTGGCAGACGGGGCGGGCGATCTATGGTCCGGGTTCGGTCATGGACGGCGTCTATGCAGGTATCATGAACGACCTCGGCATGGAGCTTCTGGGCACGATCCCGACCGATTTCACCGGCTTCGTCGTCCGCAAGGATGTCGCGGTTCCCGTGAACTTCCCGGCCGATGCCGCTGGCTTCAAGATGCGCGTTCCCGGCATGCCGATGGCGATCGAACGCTACAACGCGACCGGGTTCTCGCCTGTGCCGATGGCATTCTCCGAGGTCCACACCGCCCTGCAGACGGGCGCCATCGATGGCCGGGCCTATTCGCCCCCTTCGGAAGTGCTGATGTTCAAGGATGTGCTCAGCGCCTACGTCTTCACCCGCGAGAACTTCGAGCACACGTTCTGGGTCGCCAACAAGGACTGGTTCAACGGGCTGACCGAGGAGCAGCAGGGCTGGCTCAAGACAGCCGCCACCGAGGCGGTGACCTGGGCCTGGGAAAACGCCGAAGCCGAAAGCAAGGTCTGGCTCGACAAGATCCGCGCCGAGGGCATCGAGGTCGTCGAACTGTCTCCCGAACAGCTCGCAACCTATCGCGACTTGGTCGTCGCCGCGGAATACCCCTACATGGAAGCCATCATCGGCAAGGGCACCATGGATCAGATCAAGGCCGCCGCAGGCATGAACTGACGTATCGGTGCGCGGGGGAAGGCCTCGCGCACTTCGATTCCGCCGATATCGCGAGGGGCCGGGAAATGACCAAGGAACTTCTGCATACCGACAGCCTCGACGACGTTGTCGGCGCCGCGCCGATCCGCCCCGTGCCGGAGGCCGGCCGCCTTGCATCGCGGGTTCATGGCGGGTTGGCGCCGCTCTTTGTCGCCGAGCGCGGGTTGGCCTGGCTGATGCGCGCCACCATGTTCGCGGCGATGATCGCGCTTGGCCTGCTGATGGCGGCGCAGGTCTTCATGCGCTACGTCATTTCCGCGCCCTTCCTCGGCATCGAGGAACTGGCGCCGCTGCTGGCGCTTTGGGTCTACTTTCTCGGAATGGCCTATTGCTCGCGCGAGCGCGATCATATCGAAGGCGGCATGATGACGCTCGTCATCCAGAACCCGCCCACGCTTCTGGCGATCCGGCTCTTCGGTTCGATCGCCGCTCTCGGCGCGGTGCTGATCTTCTTATGGTTTGCTTGGGACTTCACGGCCTTCAACTACGGGCTCGGCCGCAAGAGCACCTACATGCGCCTGCCCAAGGTGATCTGGGATCTGTCGATGATCACCGGACTGACGCTGATGGCGTTCTACGGCGCTTTGCAGATCGTCGCCGAAACCCGTGCGCTCATCGCTTTGAAAGGGCCGCGCAAATGACGTTCTTCTTCATCGCGATAACGATCATCGTCTTTCTGCTGCTGATCGAAGTGCCGGTCGGCTTCGCCTTCGGTATCGGCGCGCTGACTTACGGGTACCTTTCGGGCACCGACATCTCGTTCCACGCCGGCTTCGGTTACACCCAGATCGGCGCCTTCTCGCTCCTGGCCATCCCGCTCTTCATCCTGTCGGGCACATTGATGGGGGCGAGCGGCATCTCCGACCGCCTTCTGAACTTCGTCAACGCCTTCGTCGGGCGAACCAAGGGTGGCCTCGGCGCGGTGACGGTGATCACCTGCGCATTGTTCGGGGCAATCTCGGGCTCGGCCTCGGCGGCGATTGCGGCGATCGGCAAGATCATGGTGCCGCGGATGATCAAGGAAGGCTACCCGCCGGGCCACGCGACCGCGCTGATCGCGGTCTCCTCGGTGCTGGCGCTGATGATCCCGCCATCAATTCCGATGATCGTCTTCGCCATCGCCATCCGCGAAAGCGTGGCCAAGGCGTTCCTCGCGACGATGGGGCCGGGCATTCTACTGGCGCTGATCTACTGCGGGTTAAACTTCTTCTTCCTTCGCAAGAACACCACGATCCGCGTGCAGCCGAAGCTGTCGCTGCCCGACACCGCGCGCCAGATCGCGTTGACCGGCAAGCAGGCGACGCTGGCGATCTTCATGCCGGTGATCATTCTCGGCGGCATCTATTCCGGCATCGCCACCCCGACCGAGGCGGGCGCCGTCGCGCTGGTCTACACGCTCTTCGTCGGCATCCTGATCTATCGCTCGCTGTCCTTCGGCCAGCTCTTTGACTCGACGATCGAGGCGGCGCGGCTGGCCGGCGCCATCCTGATGGTCTTGTTCTTTCTCTTCGTGATGAGCCGGGGCATGGTGCTGGCCAAGGTGCCGACCCAGTTTGCCGACCTCCTGCTGACGGTGTCAGAGAACCGGATCGTGATCCTGTTGCTGATCAACCTGCTTCTGCTCTTCATGGGCATGATCATCGACGATGTGTCGGGCAGCGTTCTGGCGGCGATCATCCTCCTGCCGGTGACGCAGCGCATCGGGCTCGACCCGATCCACTTCGCCGGGATCGTCGGCACCAATCTCGGCCTAGGCAACATCTCTCCGCCCTGCGCGCCCTTGCTCTACATGGCCGGCGGCGTCACGCGCCAGCCGCTGTCCGAATACATCGGCCCGACGATGAAGTTCCTCATGCTCGGCCATCTGCCGATGGTCTTCCTCGTCACCTTCATCCCCGAATTGTCCCTCTACCTGCCGGGACTTCTCGACTGACCCCACCGTCGTATTTTCGACCCCTATCAGGAAAGAACTATGCTCGAAGAAGCCAAAGCAAGAACCGCTCGCCTTCAGGCGCGGATGAAGGAACTCGGGATTTTGCAGGCCGTGTTCACCGACGAAAGCTCGATCGCCTACCTGGCGGGGTTCTGGGGCTATCTCGGGATCGAGTTCGGCCGGCCCAGCATGCTGGTTGTGCGCGCCGATGACGAGCCCGTTGTCATTACCCCGCTGATGGAAAGCGAGATGGTCGCCGAGATGACCTGGGTCACCGATGTCCGGGTCTGGGAAGACATGGGGCAGCGCAGCTGGGGCCGTGCGCTGCGCGAGGCTCTCGGCGACGCCCCCGCCGAGATCTGGATCGAGAAGCCCTATGTGCCAGCGATCATCCGCAATTTCCTCGACGACGCCTACCCCGGCGTCGCGCTGAAGGACATAAGCCCGGTTCTCGGCGCGCAGCGCATGATCAAGTCGCCGCTCGAGATCGAGGTGATGAAGCAGGCCGGACAGATTGCCGGCGCAATGATGAAGGCGGCGCATGGTTCGCTCGCGGTCGGAGGCAAGGAGTATGAAAGCGCGCTGGCCGTGATCGAGGCCGGCACCCGCAAGGCGGCGGGCTTCCTGACCGACAAGGGCTGGGAGCGCTTCGTCTCGCCGATGATCCACAACCTGCAGATTCTGCAAAGCGGCAAGGACACATCCATGGTCCACCGCCGCGCCTCGGTGAAGGAATACCAGCGCGCTGATCCGGTATATTTCTGCTTCTGCAACATGGCGCAGTTCAAGCAGTACAAGCTTGGCTTCGACCGCATGTTCCACATTGTCGAGGTCAGCGATGAGGCCGCCCGTGTCCAGCAGGCCGCGATCGACGCACAGCAGGCCGCGATCGCCGCGATCCGGCCCGGCGTGCTGGCCGAGGACGTCGCCGCCGCCGCCAACGCGGTCTATGCCGAGCGCGGCTACCAGACCGGCTATCGCACCGGGCGCTCGATCGGCGTCGCCTATCTCGAGGCGCCGGAGCTGAAGGCGGGCGACAAGACGGTGCTGCAGCCGGGCATGACCTTCGCGGTGGATGGCGGTATCTCGATCGACGGTGTCACCGCCGGACGGATTGGCGATTCCGTAGTAGTCACCGAGACCGGCTACGATTACATCACCGACTATCCCCGCCAACTTCTGGTCACGGAAAACTGAGACATGACGGACAACTTCAGGCTTGCAGTGGCGCAATCGCCGGCCGAACTGACCTCGCCGCGCGCCCGGGTCGACTGGCTGCACGAAGCGTTGCGAGATTTGCAGAGCAAGGGCGTCGATCTCATGCTGCTGCCTGAGTTGTTCCTGACGGGTTACAATATCGGCGACAAAGTGAAGGAATGGGCCGAACCTTCGGACGGCCCATTTGCTGCCGAGATCGCGGCATTGGCCAAGCGCTTCGGCCTCGCGATCCATTACGGCTACGCCGAGCGCGCGGACGGCGTGATCTACGGCGCGTCACAGTGTTTCGGCCCGGACGGCGTGCACCTTGGCAGCCACCGCAAGCTGATCCTGCCGCCGGGCTTCGAGGCGGACCATTTTGTACCCGGCGCCGGGTGCAGCCTCTTCACCTATCGCGGGCTGCGTATCGGCACGTTGATCTGCTACGACGCCGAATTTCCCGAAACGGTGCGCCATGTGGCCATGCTCGGGGCCGAGCTTATCCTCGTGCCGACCGCGCTCGGGGCGCAGTGGGGATGGGTCGGCCGCACTCTCATCCCTGCGCGTGCCTATGAGAACGGCGTTTTCCTCGCATATGCCAACCAGGCGGGCACGGAAAATGGAATGGACTACCTCGGCATGAGCTTTATCGCCGCGCCTGACGGCGAGGAACTCGCGCGCGCAGGTGCCGCCTCCGAGATCCTGATCGCCGATCTGGATCCTTCGCGGGTTCGCAGGGCCCAGGAGCGCCTGCCCTACCACACCGATCGTGGGCGCCTTAAGCTGGCTTGAGCACTCATCGCCCCGATGTTCGGTGTCCTGGCTTGAACGAGATCTGCCGCAACGTCCGTTGGCGAGTTCGCGTCAATCGAGGTTGAGTTGCACGGCCGGAACAACTGAATCCAGCGTGATTTCTTAGATCATGAATCTTATCACCGGGCTAATGGATGCTCAGATATTCGGCACGCACCCGCCGATGGCTTATCATCGCGTTGTGTCGCGGCCCTTCGGTAACTAGCCGGTGTGACAAATAGTGCGTTGATGCTCCGCAACTGCGGGCCATGACAGGCTTGCGCTTTTTGGCCGGCTGATCCGCTTGGCTCTAGGGGCGATCGCAAACGCTCGCATCAAGAAAATCGCCGTTAACTGCTGCGCATGCAGCGAACGACCGCTTCTATGGGGCTCCGCTCCTGGCTTTGCGGTTGCGGCGGATTCACACTTTCCGCCCGAGGTGCTGTTCGCTGCGATCGCAAAGCGCCTAGACCGGCCTCTGGCGTAGGTACGGCGAAAACTCACTTTGCCCACACACCCGACATTCGAGGCGATAGCGCCTCCTTTCTTTCGACCCGCCCCTTCGCCTCACGCATGGATGGGCCCGTCGCCGCAGGCGAGCGCGGCTTCGCGGACGGCCTCCGAGAAGGTGGGGTGGGCGTGGCAGGTCAGCGCGATGTCCTGGGCGGAGGCGCCGAATTCCATGCCCACGCAGATTTCGTGGATCAGTTCGCCCGCCGCCGGGCCGA
>NZ_JAOWLA010000026.1 GCF_025751575.1 Albidovulum sediminicola
TGCCCATACGGCAGCAGATGCTCCGTCGGAATCCCAAGCTTGTCGCCAATCTCCTGGATCGGCCTCTTCTTCGCTTCACGCGCAATCTCAATGTCGGTCTTGAACGCCATAATCCTCGTCTCTCCCTTTCATCCGCCCGTCGGACAGTCTGGGCGGCGCGTTTCGCGAACCCGGTGGCGGTGTCCGTGCATTCCCAAGAATAAAATAATATTCGCTATGGTCAAACCCCTGTTACTCCGGAATGGCCCGAAAAATTGACGGCTGAACCCACGAGAACTGCGGTCATCCGAGCGTGGAGGCCCCTTGCACAATGCAGGACCCCGGCAGGCGGCTTGCCTGCCGGGGTCCGCATCCATCCGGCCATGGCCGTTCTGGTTACTCGGCCGCGATCTCGTTCAGCAGGTAGGATTCCATGGAGTCGTCCAGCGCATCCTTCCAGGGGGTGTGATGGATTGGCGCCATCGTGCCGGTGATGACGGAGCGGTAGCAGTTGTTGCGGAAGGCCATGATGTCTTCCTTCTTGTGGTCTTTCCACTCGAAGAAGGCCTCGCAGGCGCCGTCCACGTCGAAGGAGGGATAGTCCGTCTCGGCGATCAGCTCCTTGACGTAATCGCCCTGGTAGTGGATCGCATCATGCGCGTCCTGACCCGCATCCTCGCCCGCCACGCGGTCCTCCACGTCCTTCACCAGCACCGCCTTGTCGGTCGGGATCGCAATGCGGCCCATGATCGCGTCGCGCACCCACCAGGCCTGCGCGTCGAACATGTTGAAGGTGAACCACTGGTCCTGCATGCCGACGAAGAAGAGCTTGGGGTTGTGGACCCAGACCACGCCCTTGTAGAGGTCGGCGGCGGCCAGGCGGTTCGCGGTCTTCAGGCGCAGATCGTCGGGCAGGAACGGGAAGTGGTGCTTGTAGCCCGTGCACAGGATGATCGCGTCGACCTTTTTCGAGGTGCCGTCGGCGAAGTAGGCCGTGGTCTCGTCCACGCGCACCAGCTTCGGCACTTCCTTCCAGTTGTCGGGCCACTTGAAGCCCATCGGCGCATGGCGATAGGCGACGGTGATCGACTTCGCGCCGTACTTCCAGCACTGGGAGCCGATGTCCTCGGCCGAGTAGGAAGAGCCGAGCAGCAGCAGGTCCTTGCCGGCGAATTCGCGCGCATCACGGAAATCGTGGGCGTGCAGCACGCGGCCGTTGAACTTGTCGAAGCCGGGATATTCCGGAACGTTGGGCACCGAGAAGTGGCCCGAGGCGACGATGACGTTGTCGAAATCCTCGTCATACATCCGGTCGTTTTCGAGGTCGTGGGCGGTGACGGTGAAGTTGCCCTTGTCCTCGTTGTAGCGGACCATGCGGATGGTGGTGGAGAAGCGGATCCAGTCGCGCACGCCCGCCTTCTTCACGCGGCCTTCGATGTAGTCGAAGAGCACCGCGCGCGGCGGGTAGCTGGCGATCTGTTTGCCGAAATGCTCCTCGAAGGAATAGTCGGCGAATTCCAGGCCCTCTTTCGGACCGTTCGACCACAGGTAGCGATACATCGAGCAGTGGACCGGCTCGCCGTATTCATCAAGGCCCGTGCGCCAAGTGTAGTTCCAAAGGCCGCCCCAGTTCGACTGCTTTTCGAAGCAGACGATCTCCGGGATTTCCGCGCCCTTGTTCTTGGCGGACTGGAAGGCCCTGAGTTGCGCAAGGCCCGAGGGACCGGCGCCGATGATTGCCACGCGTTTCGTCAAATCTACCTCCTGTGGTATGAACCAGTTTCACTCTTTGGTGCTTTTGGTCCGGACCAGAGTGACGAATTGGCGCACACCATGTCAATAAAATAATTTGCCTTTTGGTGATCGCGCAGGGATTGTGTTGGGGAATGATGGCGGATCGCCCAGTCGGAACGATGAATACAGGAAGCTTCGTGCAAAGACTGGCGCTTAGGGGCGCCCTGCCCCGGCTGACGGCCGGGGTCGCGGACACGATCGGGGTCGGATTTCTCGCCCCGCTGAGCGGCCAGGTTGAATCCTGGGGGCTGCCGGGGCTGAACGGATGCCGGATCTGGGCCGACAGCATCAACCGGTCTGGGGGGCTTTCCATCGCCGGACAGCGCCATCCGGTGCGCATGGTGCCCTTCGATTGCCGCTATGATTCGCGGCTCGCGCTCGACGGTGTGCGCAAGCTCGTGCAGGACAGCGACGTGAAGCTGCTGCTGACGCTGGGGGGGGACATCCTTCCGCCGATCATCGACTACCTGACGGATCGCAAGCTGCTGACCGCGACGCTGCTTCCCAGCGACCTGTCGCCCGACACGCCCTATCTGATCGCGCCCAGCGAAACCCACCCGGTCTACAACGTCACCGGGATCGACTGGCTGGCCCGGACGCGGCCCGAGCTGCGGCGCATCGCGCTTTGCGCGCAGACCGATGCACTGGGGCTTCCCTCGCTCGCGACCTATCGCGCGGCCTGCGCGGCCGCCGGGATCGAGGTGGTGCGCGAAATCCGCTACGACCCGCAGGGCGGCGACGCCGCCGAGATCGTCGCGGCGATGATGCAGGACGCCCCCGACATCCTGTGCTGGTGCACGAGCTACACGCCGATGGTCCATGCGCTGACCGAGGCCGCCCATGCCGCAGACTTCCGGGGACAGCTTGTGTCCTGCACACTCGATGCCTACCCACAGCTGATCGCGCGAACCTCGCCTGCGTTCATGGAGGGCTTCGTCTTCCAGTTCCCCGATTTCGACGATCCCGCGCTGGCAGAAAAGGCGTTTTTCTTCAACCGGCCCAAGGACTTCTACCTGGAATACCAGCGCCACTTCCCGGGAAGCTGGACGGCGGTTTCCTGGGAGTACGCCGCGATCCTCGACATCTGGCGCGCCGCGGTGGAACACGCGGGCAGCGTCAGCTCGCTCTCGGTTCTCGCGGCGATGAAACAGTCGGGCGTTGTCATGCACGCCTTCGGTCCGGCCGCCTGGTGGGGGTCGGAGGTCTTCGGCATCGACAACGCGCTGATCGGCGACTGGCCCGTGGTGCGGATCCAGGACGGCAAGGCCCGCATCGTCGAGTTCGGCTCGATCCCGGCCTGGCTCGAACAGCACGGCCCCTTGCTGCGCGCCCAGATGGTGGAGCTTGGCCAGATGTGGGACCAGCGCCAGGCCCGCGCCGTGCGCGACGCCGCGACGCGGCGGGTCGGGCCCTAGGCTCAGGCCTCCTGCAACAGAAGCTTCTGCTCCTCGATCAGGTGCAGCTTCACGAATTCCACCGCCGCCTCGATGTCGCGCGAGGCGATCGCGTTGAAGAGCGTGTTGTAGCGCTGCTGGTAGTCGATGATGCGCTTCGGTGTCAGGTAGCGCCTGAGCATCGCCGAGCGGAAGTTCTGGCGGCAGGCGTCGATCGTCAGCTCGTAGCAGGCCGCCAGCAACTGGTTCCCGGTCCCCTGCGCGATCTGGCGGTAAAGCTCCTCCTCCTGCCGGGCAAAGGCGTTCGCGTCGGTGCGGATCTGCTCCATCTGCGACAGCGTTTCGCCCAGCGTCTCGATCTGGCGCGGGGTCATGTTGATGACCGCCAAACGCACCATCTCCGGCTCAAGGATGCCGCGCACGACGAGATGCTGGAGCGGGCTGGTGTTTGAAGCCAGGGGCGAAGGCGCGGCATTGCGCCCGACCTCGCTCTGGTAGGTAACGAAGCTGCCGCTGCCGGCGCGGCGCCGGATCACGCGGCGGGTTTCGAGAACGTCCAGCGCCTCGCGCACGGTGTTGCGGGCGACGCCCAGTTCGGCGGCCAGGGTCCGCTCCGAAGGTAGGCGCTCATCGATCCCGTATTCCTTGGACTCGATACGGGCGAAGAGCGTGTTGATCACCGACTGCACGGTCGCGCCGATCGGGGTCTCGGGCGCGGGCGGTGCTGCAAAGGGAACGGGGCGTGTGCTCACTCGATATCTCCGATGGTCGCTTGCACCAGTTAACCGAAATTGGTCCTCCGGCTCAACAGCGGCGCGCGGGGGCGCAAACGAAAACGGGCGGCCCGCAAAGGCCGCCCGCCGAAAGCTTTGCTGGTCCGATCAGCCTGGCAGGACGAAGAACCAGTTCGCCCAGAGCACGATGCACGCACCGACGATCAGTGCCAGGTAGGGCAGGAAGCCCGCCTTGCGCTCGCCCAGGTCGCCGTTGGAAAGACCCAGATCCTCCAGCGCCTCGGGCGGGAACTTGCCGCCGTCCTGCATGTAGTGGCGGTACCAGAAGACCGGCAGGATGAGGGCGGCGAAGGCCACGCCCGACCACAGCGCGCCGTCATAGCCCCAGACCTTGGCACCCGCGCCCAGAAGCAGGGCGTTGACGAAGGCCAGAAGGGTGTTGAACCCGATCAGCCAGTTCGGCGCCTTCCAGGGCCGGCGAATGTGGCTCGAGTCGATGCGGTGAATCCAGCCAGCGTTCAGGTTGAGGAAGTTGAAGGTCAGGTAACCGACGTTGGAGATTGCGAGCACATAGAAGTAGCCCGCCGCGTCGGAAGCCAGCGCCAGAAGGATCAGGTTGAACACGAGGTCCGTCCACATCGCGTTGGTGGGCGCGCCGTGATCGTTCACATGGCTCAGGTAGCGCGGCAGCCAACCGTCGCGCGACCCCTGGTAGAGCGTCCGTGAGGAGCCCGCCATGGCCGTCATGATGGCAAGGAACAGCGCCATGATCATCAGGATCACGAAGATCTGCGTCACCACGTTCGAGGAGCTGACCATCGAGCCCAGCGCCTGCGCGATGCCGCTACCGTCCACGATGCCCGGGTCAAGCATCCCGGCCGCGCCGAACACGCCCTGGAACGAGAACGGGATCATGAAGTAGAAGATCATGCAGAGCAGGCCGGAGAAGAAGATGGCCTTGAACGTGTCGCGGGCCGGGTCCTTCATCTCTGCAGTGTAGCAGACCGCGGTCTCGAAGCCGTAGGTGGACCAGGCGGCGATATAGAGCGCGCCCAGGAACAGCGTCCATCCACCGATGTTCCACGATCCGACATCCCCGCCATAGGCGACGGACGGCGGCACGATGTCGGTGACGTTCATGTAGTCGATCGAGCCGGTCACGATCGGCACGATGCCGACCAGGAACAGCGGAACCAGAACGACCACCGCCAGCACCTTCTGCGCGCGCGCCGTCGAGGCGATGCCGCGATGCTGAATGGCGAAGATGATCAGCATGAGGATCGCGCCGATCACGAAGGTCGAGTTGAAGTGCAGCGTGCCGAGGCCGGGGATCGTGACGTTGAACGCTTCCCAGACGCGGGCCGCGGGGGTCAGCGCATCGATCGCGGCCGTGCTTTGCACCGCGGCGATCGCATCGGCGACCGAGGTGCCGGCATTGGCGGCGATATAGTCAAGCACCGCCGGGCTTTCGGCCGTGAACTGCGCGCCGTTGGCGACGATCCAGTCAGCCACCACCTGGCTCTCTGCCGTGGGAATCGCGAAAAGCGCGTTCAGGATGTAGCCCGCTGCGATGGCACAGCCGAGCGAGAGCACCGGCGACCAGGCGAACCAGTTACACCAGACCGACAGCGGCGCGATCATCTTGGAATAGCGCAGCCAGGCCGTCGCGCCATAGACCGAGGCGCCGCCCGACTTGTTGCCGAACATGCCTGCGATCTCGGCATAGGTGAAGGACTGTGAAAAGCCCATAATCATCGAGATGATCCAGACGAGGAAGGCCGCCTGGCCCGCCACGCCGGCGATCCCGCCGATGGAGAACAGCACAAGCGGGGGCACCCCCGCCGCAACCCAGAATGCGCCGCGCCAGTCTAGCGCGCGTTGGAGCTTCCGCGACTCGCCGGAAGACTCCGAATAAACAGCGGTGTTGTCGCTGGGCATATTCGTTTCCTTTTCCCTGTTAGTGACCCGCCACGCCCTTCCGGCCTTGGGTCCCATTCTTCGTTCCGGCGCACGTTTCTTGGTTGTGTCTTGCCGTCCCGGCTCCACTCTGCCGCATTGAGCGGTTCGGTCAAAGAAAAATTTCACCAAAATGAAACGAAATTTCCCTTTAAGGCCATAACTTTGATATGCTGAGCCATCAGCCATCGCAGGCAAACCCGACCCCCAACTCCACGTCGCGATGCCTCGTTAGCGCTTGACAGAATGTAACGCCTCCTGTCTCATCAGTAAAAAATCTTGAACATCAGGAGAATTTTGACGGCAAGAAGACCCGTATCGGGTGCAATAACTAGGGAGGAGAACGTGAGTAATCTGACGAGTCGCATCGAAAAGATGCATCGACGTGACGTAACCGTAGCCTGGGCCTTCGTCATCGGCCTCTGGTTCAGCATGGGCTTCGTCGCTTGGGCGACCTGGTCCCTGGCGCCCTCCGGCGCGACGCGCATCGTGCTGCTGATCGGCGGAGCCACCGTGCTGATCTTCAACACCGCCGCGATCATGGCGATGCTGCGCCATTACCGCGAGGACCGCGACTTCATGTATGGCCTCGACATCAAGTTCCTCGACGCCGCCCGGGCCGCGAAGGGGTGACAGCGATGGCAAAATACACACCCCCCGTTCAGGGCAAGCTCGGCCAGATGATCGACGTCGTCGTTCTTCTGGTGATGACCATCGGCTCGCTCTACATCCCGCTGTGGCTCGGCCTGGCCGGCAGCGCCCATGAATCCAACGTGCCGGAGAACCCGACCTGGGAAAGCCTCGGCCAGAACGCGGTGATGGTCGAGAAGTGGAACCAGCTCGGCTACGCGGACGCGGCCTCGGCGGCGGAACTGATTTCCAGCCGCTTCGACTACTCGTTCTCGATCAGCAGCCTTCTGGTGATGATCGTGGTGATCGTCGGTTACTACGCCATCATGCTGCGGTTTTCCGAAAAGGAATACCGCGAGGTGATCGCCGAAAAGTTCAACCAGAGCTGAGCCAAGGAGCGTAGCATGGATATCTGGAACATCATGGAATACGCGGCCTGGGCACTTGCCGCGGTATTCGGTCTGATCATCGTCACGGACTGGCTCCGGACCGACAACAGCTACTCGGAAGAGGTGCTGATGTCGTCCCGCGAAGGGGAGCTTGAAGCCATGACCGAAGAACACAAGATCTGAGGGGCGGACATGAGCGATTTCGACATCACTTCGAAAGAGATCGACGGCATGGCGCCGCACGGCACCAAGGTCGGCCTTCTACGCGTGCTCGGCCCGGCGCATGTCTGGGCGCTTGGCGTGGGCATCGTTCTGGTCGGCGAATACATGGGCTGGAACTTCGCCGTGGGCAAGGGCGGCGCCTTTGCCGCGCTGATCGCCTGCTGGTTCGCGGGGCTGCTTTACACCTGCGTCGCCATGATCGACAGCGAGGTCACCTCGACCGTCGCCGCCGCAGGCGGGCAGTACACGCAGGCCAAGCACATCGTCGGCCCGCTGATGGCCTTCAACGTGGGCCTCTACCTTGTCTTCGCCTACACGATGCTGGAGGCGGCGAACGCGATCACGGTCGGGTTCCTGATCGACACGGTGGCGGTCATGTCGGGGCATGAAGGGCTTGATCAACGCCCCTTCATCGTGCTCGCGATCATGTTCCTGGCCTGGCTGAACTATCGCGGCGTGCTGGCCACGCTCACCTTCAGCCTGGTGATCACCGCGATCGCCTTCAGCGCCATCATCATCCTGTTCCTGGCCACTTCGCCGGTTTTCGGCGGCGATGTGCTCCGGCATGAGGCGCTGATGACGGACCTGCCCTACGGCTGGCTCGGTGTGCTGGCGGCGATGCACTTCGGCCTGTGGTACTACCTCGGGATCGAGGGAACGACCCAGGCCGCCGAAGAGGTCCGCTCGCCCGCGCGCGCGCTGCCCTTCGGGACGCTTGCGGGGATCATGACGCTGCTGATCGCGGCCACGCTGACCTGGTATGTCTGCGTGGGCCTGATGCCCTGGGAATACCTCGGCCAGGCGGGCGTGCCGCTCTTCGACGCGGCGCGGATGTCGGGATCGACCGGCCTGATGGTGCTGCTGGGTATCGGCACGCTCTTTGCGACGCTGGCCTCGGCCAACGGCTGCATCAACGACGCCAGCCGCGCCTGGTTCGCGATGGGCCGCGACCACTACCTGCCGTCGTGGTTCGGCGCGGTGCATCCGGTCTACCGGACGCCCTACCGCTCGATCATCTTCCTGGTGCCGATCGCGCTGATCTTCGCGCTTGGTGCACCGCTGGACCAGGTGATCACCTTCTCGATCCTCTCGGGGCTCCTGGAATACACGTTCATGCCGATCAACGTGATCCTGTTCCGCCGCAAATGGCCGCTCCACGCGATCAAACGGGGGTATGAGCATCCGTTCCATCCGATCCCGGCGATCGTGCTGCTGTCGCTTTGCGGGGTCGCCTACTTCGCGGTGTTCCTTGGTTACGGTACCCAGCTTGTCGCGATGATCGCCTTCTACATCACCGTGTCGCTGTGGTTCCACTTCTGGCGCTACCGCTTCGTGCGCCGCGCCGCGCAGTTCACCATGCCCTGGCCGCGGCCGCAGGGTTACTGAGGAGCTGACGCAACGAATCGAGGGCCCGCCCACAAGGGCGGGCCTTTTTTCTCCGGGGGGATGACGATGGAACAGACGGGACTGGGACTTCTGGCGGCGGCGCTGGGGATCGCCGGGCTGATGCTTCTATGGCAGACGGTTCGGGCCAGCAGGGCGCGCGGCGCGATCCGGGCGGCCTATTTCGACAAGGTCTCGGCGCTTTTTGCGGACACGCGCACCGGGCGGGCGGGAACCGGCTTTCCGCGCCTGAACGGGCGCTACCGCGGCGCCACCTTCGACCTTCAGGCGCTTCCCGACACGCTGACCTTCCGAAAGCTTCCGGCGCTTTGGGTCATGGTCACCCTGCCCGCGCCCCTGCCGCTGCGCGCCACGCTGGACGTGATGGTCCGGGCGACCGGGTTGGAGCCGTTCTCGAACTTCCACAGCCTTGAGGACCAAGTCGCGCCGCCGCCCGGGTTCCCCGAGGATTGCAAGCTGCGCAGCGACGATGCGACCCAGCTTCCGCCGTCGGGCCTGCTGGAGCGTCACGCGACGCTCTTTCACGATCCGCGCGTGAAGGAACTGGTGCTTTCGCCCAAGGGCCTCCGCATCACCTTCCTGGCCGAAGAGGCGAACCGCGGCCGCTACCTGCTGTTCCGCGATGCCGAGCTTGGCACCCTGCCTTTGCCCCAAACCCGGCTCCTGCCGCATCTCGACAGGCTCCTCGCGCTCAGGGATGATGTGCTGGAAATGACGGCGCCCGCCGAAAGGATCTCTGCCTGATGTCGCAAAAGGCCCCGACCGCCCCGCTCCTTGTCCTGGCCGCGAGCCTCGTGCTGCCCGGCAGCGGTCAGGTGCTGAACCGCCAGCCGGTGCGCGGGCTCACCTTCCTGTTCTTCATCCTGCTTCTTGGCGGCTACACGCTGAAGACCGCCGCGCCAGAGGTGTCGATCGTCGGCAAGCTGGCGGGCGGTCTTTTCGTCTACGCGATGTCGGTCTTCGACGCCTACAAGCAGGCGCGGGTGCGCACAGAGGTCTGGCGCCACCGCGCCCGGCAGGTTCAGTCCGAGGACGCCGGGTAGTTGCCCTTCACCCGCTCCTTCGTCGGGTCGAAGTGCGGGAAGGCCACCACGGTCGCCAGAAGGCGCTTCTGATCGCCGTCAAGACGCCCGACCTCAAGCCGGGTTCCGGGCGCGGCATGGGTCACGTCCACCCGCGCCAGCGCGATGACCTTGCCCAGGACCGGCGACTTCAGCGCCGAGGTCACGACACCGATCTGCGGCTTGCCGACATGCACGCAGTCGCCCGGCGTTGGCACGATGCCGCCGTCGAGATCCAGCCCCACGAGCTTTTTCTGCGGGCTTGCCTTACGCGCCTCAAGCGCCGCGCGGCCGATGAAGTCGTCGGTCTTCGACTTCAGCGGCACCGCGAATCCGATACCGGCCTCCATCGGGTCGGTCTGGTCGTCGAACTCGGACCCGGCAAAGATCAGCCCGGACTCGATCCTGAGCATGTCCAGCGCCTTCAGCCCCAGCGGGATCATTCCCATCGGTTCGCCCACCTTCCAGATCGCATCGAAGATCGTG
This sequence comes from Albidovulum sediminicola, assembly GCF_025751575.1. Lineage (GTDB taxonomy): Bacteria > Pseudomonadota > Alphaproteobacteria > Rhodobacterales > Rhodobacteraceae > Albidovulum > Albidovulum sediminicola. Next base: position 10,050 of record NZ_JAOWLA010000026.1, read on the forward strand.
GTGGCGTCCTTCGGGTGGCAGAAGACCTCATACCCCAGTTCGCCCGAATAGCCGGTGCGGCTGACCACGACGGCGGGACCGTCGAAACCATGCAGGCGACCGATGGTCAGGCGGAACCATCCAAGCTCCTCGACCGTGGGCTGGGCGGGCGGCGTCCAGATGACCTGCTTGAGGATCTCGCGCGACAGCGGCCCCTGGACCGCGACGTTGCAGTGATGATCGGTCGACGTCCGCACCCAGACGTTCAGCCCCCGCTCCTCGGCCTGCTTGCGCAGCCAGAGGCCCGACTGGTCGTTGCCACCGATCCAGCGGAAGTTCGTCTCGCCCAGGCGGAAGACCGTGCCGTCGTCGATCATCCCGCCGTGATCGTAGCACATGGCGGTATAGACGATGCCGCCCACCGGCAGCTTCTTGATGTCGCGGGTGACGCAAAGCTGCATCAGCGCCTCCGCGTCGGGGCCGGTAACCTCGTATTTGCGCAGCGGCGAGAGGTCCATGATCACGGCCTTTTCCCGCGCCGCCCAGTATTCGGCGGTGGCACCGTGGTTCGTCATCTCGCTGGGCAGCCAGTAGCCGTTGTATTCGACGAAGCTGCGCGTGTGGCGCGCGAAGCAGTCGTGGAACCCGGTTTTTTTCGTCTCTTCCAAATCAGCCCCCGGTGTTTTGCGCCAGCCAATCGAACGCTTGAAGTCTTCGGTCTTGTCGTACAGCCGCACCTGGATATCGGTCGGATTCCAGCCGTTGGCCGGGTCGATATCGCAGGGGCAGGCGGTGGAGACGCAGACCAGATCGGTCAGCGCCCGAAGCAGCACGTAGTCCCCCGGACGGGACCAGGGATCGTCCATGCCGATCGCGTGGGTGTCGTCCAGAAGCGTGTTGAAGAAGTAGTTGATCGCTGGCCAGCCGCCGCGCGGGCGGATGCCGAAGGCGGAAAGCTGGCGGTTGATGTTGTCCGAACAATTGACGTGGCCGGGATAGCCCAGATCCTCGTAGTAGCGCGCAGTGCAGGCCAGGCCGAATGTGTCGTGCCGGCCGACCGTGTCCTGAACGATCTCGATCAGCGGCTCGTGGTCAACCGTGAAGTATTTGGAATGCAGCCCCGGCATCGGATAGAGCGAGCCCATGAGCGAGCGCGTCGTGGTCGGATCGATCTCCCGCTCGATGCCCTTGTCGAGCGCGCGCAGCGAAAATGCCTGGAAGTCGGTGCATTCGCGGCCCTTCACATCCAGGATCTGGATGTATTGGCCTGCCTTGACGACATAGGGCAGCGCCTGCCCCGGCTTGATATTTTCATCCAGAAGCGGGTCCGCCAGCGGATCGGGCGGCGCCAGCGCGTCCTTACCCTTGGGCGGGTTCGCGCGGCGGACGTAAAGCACCACGTCGGTTGGCGCCCAGTGATCGTGCGGCTCCATCGGCCCGCCTGCCGCGCAGACGATCAGGAGCCCGTCCACCGAGGCGGTGAAGCTCGCGAAATCGCCAGGACGAGAGCCGTCTTCGAACACTTTCGCCGCATCGGCCTTGCCGAGGTCGAAGCCCGATTTCTCCAGCGCACGAACGACCTTGCGCCCGGAAGGGTCGGACACCAGCGCGGCCTTCAGCCCCGCGGGATCGCGTCCCCCCTTGGCCCCGATCATGCCCGCGTCCGAGCGGCCGTCATGGGCGAAGAACACCAGTTCGACAGGCTGAAGCCCCTCGCGATCCTGGATCGTGATTTCGTCGCCCTTGAAGATCGGCACGGCACGGCTGCCGCCACCGGGTACCGGATGCCGCTCCATTCCGGGCGGCAGGACAGGCAGGCCGGGAATCACGACACCGGCGCGCTCAAACGGTCTTTCCAGGGTGGCTTGCATGGGCTTCCTACATTGACTGGGTCCTGCAGCCCATCACCTTGGTCGGCGCGGCTGGGGATTGGCTGCGATCATGCCAAGGCGCGCCGGAATGCGCGCGGAGAATTATTGTGGTCTTTGCCTCTAATTTATTGTGGCAAATTTCCCTGTCGGGTCTAGGATCACGCGCAACCGGCCTTGCGCCGCGCATCGACCTTACTGCGAAAGCCGCGCAGATGAACCAGACCACCCGCCGCCCGGCCGAACGCCGCAAACCGCTGCCCCCGCTGGATTACCTTCTGGCCTTCGAGGCCGCCGCCGAACATGAGAGTTTTGCCGCGGCCGCCCGCCAGATCAACATCAGCGAAACGGCGATCAGCCGGAAGGTCCGCCTGCTGGAGCAGCATTTCGGCTTGCAGCTCTTTGCACGCGGGCACCGTTCGATCGAGCTCACGCCTTACGGGCGCGAGTTCCTCGCGCGGATCTCCCCGGCCATCGAGATGCTGCGCGAAGCCGCCGATGACGCGCTGAAGACCAGCAAGAACCGCCCGGTCATCCTTGCTGCGACGCAGTCCGTCGCCTCGCTCTGGCTGACGCCCCGGCTGCATGAGTTCCGGCAAGCGAACAGGCACCTGAGCATCATGCTGGTCGCCTCGGACAACGACACCGAATGCCTGGCGGATACGGTTGACCTCGCCATCCTGCGCGGCGACGGGAGCTGGAAGGGGTTCGACGCCCAGCTTGTCTTCGGGGAGACGATCTTTCCCGTCTGCTCGCCCGAATTCCTGGCGCAGAACCCCGAGGTCGCCGAGATCGAGAACCTGGCCGGTGCGCCGCTGATCGAGGTGACGAGCAGCCATACCGAGTGGATGAACTGGCAGGCCTGGCTCGCCCGCATGGGCGCCGAGGCGCGGCGGCTTGAGCGGACGACACTCTTCAACTCCTACCCTCTCTCGATCCACGCGGCCCTTGACGGCGTGGGCGTGGCGCTGGGCTGGGGGCACCTGGTCGACCAGTACCTGAACAACGGCCGGCTGGTGCGGCCGCTGGGCGATGCACAGGTCCGCACCAAGTTCGGCTACTACCTTCTGACGCCGCAAAACCACCCCGCCTTCCCCAGTCGCACCGAGATCTCGGATTGGCTCATGGCGGTCAGCGCGTCGCGCAAACGCTACGGTCAATAGCGGGCGGCCCGGCCGCCCATGTCGGAAGTCACATCAAAAATGTCCGAACCGGCGCTGTCGCAACAGCCCCGCAACGGTGCACCTTGGACCGGAACTGTTCTGAGGTTGACATGCGCTATTCGGGCTTCAAGGTCCTCAAGGAGGCACTGACCGGGCACAAGGGCTGGACGCCGGCCTGGCGCGATCCCGCGCCCAAACCCCATTACGACATCGTCGTGATCGGCGGCGGCGGGCACGGGCTTGCGACGGCCTACTACCTTGCCAAGGTCTTCTCGAAATCCAGCGTCGCGGTGCTGGAAAAGGGCTGGATCGGCGGCGGAAACGTCGGCCGCAACACCACGATCATCCGGTCGAACTACCTGCTCGATGGGAATGAACCCTTCTACGAATTCTCGATGAAGCTGTGGGAAGGGCTGGAGCAGGACTTCAATTTCAACGCGATGGTCAGCCAACGCGGTGTCTTGAACCTCTGCCACACCGACGCCCAGCGCGACGCCTTCCGCCGACGCGCCAATGCGATGCGGTTGAACGGCGTCGATTCCGAGCTTCTGGATACCGAGGGCGTTCGCAAGATGGCGCCCTTCCTCAACTTCGAAAGCGCGCGCTTCCCGATCAAGGGCGGGCTCTTGCAGCCGCGCGGCGGCACGGTGCGCCACGACGCGGTGGCCTGGGGCTATGCCCGCGGCGCCGACCTGCGCGGTGTCGACATCATCCAGAACTGCGAAGTCACCGGCTTCCGCATCGAGAACGGCACCTGCAAGGGCGTCGAGACCACACGCGGCTTCATCGGCGCGGGCAAGGTCGGCGTGGCGGTCGCGGGGTCCTCTGGCCGGGTCATGGCCAAGGCCGGCATGCGCCTTCCAATCGAAAGCCACGTCTTGCAGGCCTTCGTGTCCGAGGGGCTGAAGCCGATCCTGCCCGGCGTCATCACCTATGGCGCGGGGCATTTCTATGTCAGCCAGTCCGACAAGGGCGGCCTGGTCTTCGGCGGCGACATCGACGGCTACAACTCCTACGCCCAGCGCGGCAACCTGCCGGTGGTCGAGGATGTCTGCGAGGGGGGGATGAGCCTGATGCCGATGATCGGGCGCGCCCGGCTCCTGCGGATGTGGGGCGGCATCATGGACATGTCGATGGACGGCTCGCCCATCATCGACAAGACCGATATCGACGGGCTCTATTTCAACGGCGGCTGGTGCTACGGCGGCTTCAAGGCGACGCCCGCCTCGGGCTGGGCTTTCGCGCATCTGCTTGCCACCGGCACCCCGCATGAAACCGCCACGGCCTATCGTTTCGACCGGTTCCGCAAGGGGCTGATGATCGACGAAAAGGGCATGGGCGCCCAGCCGAACCTGCACTGAGGATACCAGAATGATCATCCCGCATCCCTTGCTTGGACCGCGCGATTCGCAGGAATTCACCTATCTGGGTGACGCGCATCTGATCGAGCGGCCCGACTGGCAGGCCGCAGACGCGCAGGACCAGTTCCACGACTATCTCTACCTGCGCGACAACCCCGCCGGCGTTCACCGCGAACTGTGGTTCCACGAACAGGGCGACCGCAGCTGGCTTGTCGTGACGCGTAACACCGTGACCCATGAAATCCTTTCGGCAGAGCTTGCGCGCGACGTGGCGCGGGCCAAGGGGCGCAGCAAATGAGCCAGATGAACCGTATCGAAGGCGGCCTGATCGACCGCGGACGCACCATCGGCTTCCGCTTTGACGGGCGCAGCTATCAGGGCCATCCCGGCGACACGCTGGCCTCGGCGCTGCTGGCCAACGGCGTGCGGCTGATGGGCCGGTCCTTCAAGTACCACCGCCCGCGCGGCCCGCTGACCGCCGGCTCCGAGGAGCCGAACGCGCTGGTCGAACTGCGCACCGGCGCGCGGCAGGAACCCAACACCCGCGCCACCGTGGCCGAGCTTTTCGACGGGCTCGATGCGCGCAGCCAGAACCGCGTGGGCTCGCTCAACTTCGACCTGCTGGCGGTGAACGACCTGATGTCGCCCTTCTTCGCGGCCGGGTTCTATTACAAGACCTTCATGTGGCCGAAGGCCTTCTGGGAAAAGCTTTACGAGCCGATGATCCGCCGCGCCGCCGGCCTTGGCAGCCTGACCGCGCAACCCGACCCGGACGTCTATGACAAGGGCTTCCTGCATTGCGACCTGCTCGTCATCGGCGCGGGTCCGGCGGGCCTTGCCGCCGCGCTGACGGCGGGCCGCGCGGGCGCCGACGTCATCCTCGCGGATGAGGATTTCCTGGCCGGCGGCCGACTCAACGCCGAAACCTTCGCGCTGGGCGACATGTCGGGCAGCGCCTGGGCGGCGCAGACCGTCGCGGAGCTTGCCAGCCTGCCCAACGTGCGGGTGATGACGCGCACGACGATTCTCGGCGCCTTCGATCACGGTATCTATGGCGCGCTGGAGCGGGTTTCGGACCACCTGGCCGAACCCGCGCCGGGCAAGCCGCGCCAGACGCTTTGGCGCATCTACGCCAAGCGCAGCGTCCTGGCCGCCGGCGCGCTCGAACGCCCGATCGCGTTCCGCAACAACGACCGTCCGGGCATCATGCTCGGCTCGGCGCTGCGTGCCTATGCGAACCGCTGGGCCGCGCTTCCGGGCAAGTCGGTCGCGATCTTCACCAACAACGATGACGGGCACCGGACCGCGACCGACCTGATCGCGCGCGGCGTGAACGTCGCGGCGGTGATCGACAGCCGCCTGAGCGAGGCGCCGCGCACCAACCGCTACGAGGTTCTGGCCGGCGGCCAGGTCGAGGACGCTTCGGGCCGGCTCGGCCTCAGCTCGATCCGGGTCAAACTGCCGGGCGGCGCGACGCGGACCCTGTCCTGCGACGCGCTCGGCGTGTCGGGCGGCTGGAACCCCAACGTCCACCTGACCTGCCACCAGCGCGGCCTGCCGGTCTGGAACGAGGCGATCGCCGCCTTCGTCCCCGGCCAGTCGCTGCCGCAGGGCATGACCGTCGCCGGATCGGCGAACGGCGTCTTCTCGACCTCCGGAGCACTGGCCTCTGGCGCGGCGGCGGCGGCGGCGGCGTTGGGCGATCTCGGCCTGAAGGCCAAGGCCGCCGAACTGCCCGAGGCAGAAGACGCGCCCGTCCGCATCACGCCTCTCTATCACGTGCCCGGCAAGGGGCGCGCCTGGCTTGACCAGCAGAACGACGTGACCGTGAAGGACGTGAAGCTCGCGCATCAGGAAGGCTACCGTTCGGTCGAGCATCTGAAGCGCTACACCACGCTTGGCATGGCGACCGATCAGGGCAAGACCGCGAATATCGGCGGTCTGGCCGTCATGGCGGAGATGACCGGCAAGTCGATCCCCGACACAGGCACCACGATCTTCCGCCCGCCCTACACGCCGGTCGCCATCGGCGCCTTCGCCGGCCGCTCCGCCGGCAAGGACTTCCGCCCGGTCCGGCAAACGCCCAGCCACAAATGGGCCGCCGAGCAGGGCGCCGTCTTCGTCGAGGTCGGCATGTGGCTCCGGACCCAGTGGCTGCCCCGCGCGGGCGAGACGCACTGGCGCCAATCCGTCGACCGGGAGGCGCTCGCGACGCGCAAATCGGTGGGCATCTGCGACGTGACCACGCTCGGCAAGATCGACGTGCAGGGCACCGACGCGGCGGAGTTCCTCAACCGCATCTACGCCAACCCCTTCGCCAAGCTTGCCGTCGGCAAGGTCCGCTACGGGTTGATGCTGCGCGAGGACGGGATGGCGATGGACGACGGCACCACCGCGCGCCTGGCCGAGGATCATTTCGTCATGACCACGACCACGGCCAACGCGGTCGGCGTCTACCGGCACATGGAGTTCTGCCGTCAGTGCCTTTGGCCGGACATGGACGTCCAGATCATCTCGACCACCGAGGCCTGGGCGCAATTCTCGGTCGCAGGTCCGAACGCCCGCAAGCTCTTGCAAAAGATCGTCGATCCCGCCCACGACATCTCGAACGAGGCGTTCCCCTACATGGGTTGCGGTGACATCACGGTCTGCGGCGGGCTGCGCGCGCGGCTGTTCCGGATCTCGTTCTCAGGCGAGCTTGCCTATGAGATCGCGGTGCCAACCCGCTACGGCGACGCGCTGATCCGGCGTATGGTCGAGGAGGGCAAGGAGTTCGACGCGGTCGTCTACGGCACCGAGGCGCTGGGCGTCATGCGGATCGAAAAGGGCCACGCGGCGGGCAACGAGCTGAACGGCACGATCACGGCGCTGAACCTCGGCATGGGCGGGATGGTGTCCAAGAAGAAGGACTCCATCGGCTCCACCCTGTCCGAGCGCGAAGGGCTGAACCGCGATGACGCGCTGAACCTCGTGGGCTTCCGACCGGTCAATCCGCAGGAAAGCTTCGCCGCCGGGTCGCATTTCATCGCGAAGGACGCCGTCGCCAACGCCGCCAACGACCAGGGCTACATGACCTCGGTCTGCTATTCGCCAAACCTTGGCCACACGATCGGGCTCGGGTTCCTCAAGAACGGCGCCGCGCGCAAGGGCGAGGTGCTGCGCGCCGTGAACCCGGTGCAGAATACCGAAACGCTAGTCGAAGTGGTCAGCGCCCATTTCGTCGATCCTGAGGGGGAACGTCTCCGTGCATGACCTTGCAGCCCTGACGCCGCTCGGCGGCGCCCAGCCGCGCACCGACCGCGTCGGCGACATCACGATCACCGAGGTTACGGATCGGGCGCTGGCCTCGGTCTCCCGTCGCAACGGCAAGGCGGCGGAATTCAACGCGGCGGCGGCGGGCCTCTTCGGCACCGACCTTCCCGGCCCCGGTCACTGGGCCGCCGGCCCGGTCTGGACGCTGATCTGGACCGCGTCGGACCAATGGTTCGCCGAGGCCCCCTTCGCCACGCATGAGGATATCGCCGCGATCACCAAACAGGCCTTTGGCGACAGCGCCTCGGTCACCGAACAGACCGACGGCTGGGTGCGCTTCGACCTCGAAGGGCCGACGGTCATCGACCTGCTCGAACGGCTCTGCCCGGTGCCCGCGCGCCGCATGCCGACCGGCGCCGCCACCCGCAGCGTGATCGAACATATCGGATCCTTCGTGATCTGCCGCGAGGCGGGCCGGCATTTCAGTGTGCTGGCGCCCCGGTCCTTCGCGGGGTCGATGCACCATGCGCTGGCTGCCGCCGCGCGCTCGATCGCCTGACCCTTTCAGGCCGAGGGCAACGGCCTGTTGTCCTCGACCCGGAAGCGGTTGATCATGTCTCGGTCTTCGGCCGGATTGAGGCCGAATTCCTCCCGGTAGTGCCGCAGGAGCGGCGCCACCGTCTCATAGCCCACCGCGGCGGCGACGCGCGCCATCGACTCCCTTGAAAACAGGACCAGCTGGCGCGCCGCCTTCATCCGGATCGTGCGGTAGTAGCGCGAGGGGCTTTGACCTGTCGCCTTCTTGAACTGCCGTTCCAGCTGGCGGGGTGAGACCCCGACGCTTTCGGCCAGTTCCTCGATGGCGATGGGGCTGGAGATGTTCCGGTTCAGGATCTCGACCGCCTTGGCCACTGGACCGGGCAAGAGATCGGCGGTGCTGTCGCGCCGGAAGGTCGGGGTCTTCTGACGTACTCCGCGTCCCCGCACCACCGGATGCTGGAACCAGCAGGCGACCTCGGTCGCGACACCGGCGCCCAGGCGGTCCTCGATGAAGCTGAGCATGAGGTCGAAAGAGGCCGCCGCGCCCGAAACCGTATAGCGCGGGTGATCGAAGACGATCACGTCGTCGCGCATCCGCAGGTCAGGAAACTCCTGCGCGAAGGCCGCCTCGTAGCACCAGTGGACAGAAACAGCGTGTCCGTCCAGCAGCCCGGTACGCGCCAGCGGGAAGACGCCGCCGCTGACCCCGCCGACGGCGGTGCCGTGCCGCGCCAGACGCCGCAGATGGCCTTCCGCGCTTTTCCGATCGATGAAGCGCGCGGTCGGGCTGCTGAGCAGGAACAGATAGTCGATCTCCCCCGCGTCCGACAGCGTGAGGTCGGGGTCGAAAACCACCTGGGCGCTTGACGCGACGCGCGCGCCATCCTCGGACAGGATGCGCCATTGAAAGGCCTGAACGCCCGCGATTTCGTTCGCCGCGCGCAGTGGTTCGATCATCGAGGTCAGGCAAGACATCGGAAAACCTGGAAAAACCAGGAATCCGATGGTGATCGCGCGTTGAACCGGAGGCATATTCATATTACCTTTAGGAAACACGCACGGCATAAGCGACGGCATTCCCCGGTTCGGGCAGGCCCGAGGTTCGGCTGAGAGACACTATCCGCTTCGGCCCAGTGACACATCATTTGGAGTTATTATGAGCGCGGCGCTTCTGGCACAAGACCCCCACAGGATTCGTGAAGAACGGGAAAACATCCTTGAGGTGGCCATCGGCCGGGAGGTCCGGGCCTTCCGTCACCAAAGCGGCATGACGATCGCGGACCTTTCGGCGCGCACCGGGCTGTCGATCGGGATGCTCTCCAAGATCGAGAACGGGAACACCTCGCCCTCGCTTTCCACGCTGCAAACGCTGGCGCATGCGATGAGCGTGCCGCTGACCTCCTTCTTCCGCCGGTTCGAGGACGTGCACCACGCCGTCCACACCAAGGCCGGCGAAGGCATGGAGATCGAGCGCCGCGGCACCCGGGCTGGGCACCAGTACAACCTGCTTGGCCATCTGGGCGCCAATTCCTCCGGCGTCGTGGTAGAGCCCTATCTGATCGCGCTCAATTCGGACTCCGACGTGTTCCCGACGTTCCAGCACGAAGGGATCGAGATGCTTTACATGCTGGAAGGCGAAGTCGATTACCGCCACGGCAACAGCGTCTATCCGCTCAAGCCGGGGGATACGCTGTTCTTTGACGCCGATGCGCCCCACGGGCCGGAAAACCTGGTGAAGCTTCCGGCCCGCTACCTGTCGATCATTTCCTACGTTCAGGGCAAGTAGGATCAGTCCGGGAACACGCCGGGGGATGTCGGCGTACCGTCATCGAACTGCGACAGGTATTCGACGATCATCGGGCGGTTGCGGATGAAGCCCTTGTAGGTCGCCAGTTCTTCCGGCAGGTCGCGCAGCACGCGATGCAGCCGGCGGCCCCATTTCGGCACCGTCACCAAGTCTTCCAGCCGGATCAGGTAGCAACGGATCGGGAAGGCCAGCGCGTTCGAGCGCGGCAGCCGGAACAGGGTCTGAAGCTCCACCCGCAGATGCTGCTTGCTGCCGACGTTTTCGGGGGTCAGCGCCGTCTTCTGCACGCCCCACTTGTGATAGTTCTCCGGGCTGGTGTCGAGCAGCGGGTTGACCGTCATCGTCCAGTTGAGACGGCGGACGGGCGCCCCCTGCTGGAGGTTCAGGAGGAACTTCAGCGCGCGCTGGAACACGCCAAGCTCACTCGCCATCGGAACCGGCGCGTGCCACTCGAAGAAGTTCATGCCGATGTCGAAATCCAGGCTCCAGTCCGCCTGGGTGGTCACCATTCCGGCGTCCATCCAGAGGTTGTCGTCCCGCTGGTCGAGAAGCGCATAGTCGCCCTGCGCCTGACGGGTGATGTATTCCAACGGCCCGCAGGGCAGCGTCGTTTCGTCCAGGAAGACGAATTTCTGCTCGATGCCCAGCGGCTTGTTGATCCAGTGCCAGCGGTCGCCGTCGCGGTGAAGCTCGAAGAGGTCGGGATATTCCCGCGCCTTCGACACCATGATCAGCTCTAGCAGGTCCCAGCCCGCAAGCGTCATGTGCGGCAGCGACTGGCAGCGCAGCGGGTCTTCCGCCAGCACCCGCGCCCGGTCCTTCATTTCCGCGACATAATGTTCGTCCACGTCGAAGGTCTTTTCATAGACCGACCCGGGCCTCAGCGACAGATGCGGCTCTAGGTTGACCGAGTACATGTAGCTGTCTTCGTGGAACGGAAACGGAAAGCGCTGGATCGCCCAATCCGAGTTGCGGAAGGTGTAGTCGTCGTGGAAGGTTTCGTCGTTGAACTGGATGGTCATGGTGCCTCTCCTAGCGGTCGATCACGAGCGAGCGGCCCTCGAAACGGGACACGCAGGGCATGATCTTGTTGCCGCAAGCCTTTTGATCGTCGGTGAGCCAGTGATCGCGGTGCACGAAGGCGCCGTCATGGCTGACCACGTCGGTTTCACACTGGCCGCAGGCGCCGCCGCGGCACAGATAGGGCGCATCGACCCCAGCGGCCTCCAGCGCCTCCAGCATGCTCTGATGTTCGCCGACCGGAATGACCTTGCCGGTCTTGGCCAGCGTCACCGAGAAGGGTTTGCCCGACTGCGGCGCCAGGAATTCCTCGTAGTGGACGGCCTCGGCGGGCCAGCCACGCTCCTCGGCGGTGCGGCAGACCCATTCGATCATGCCCTTCGGCCCACAAACGTAAAGATGCGTCCCAAGCGGCTGCCCGTCGAGCAGGTCGCCAAGCGCAATTGCCTCGCCCTGGTCGTCGTGGTAGACGTGAACGCGGTCAGGATAATGCGCCTTCAACTCCTCGGTGTAGGAGCCAAGGGCTGCGGTGCGCACCGAATAGTGCAGCTCGAAATGGCCGTTCATGCCCTCAAGCTGTTTGATCTGCGCCAGGAACGGCGTGATCCCGATCCCGCCGGCGATCATCAGGTGCTTCTTCGCCCTGAGGTCGAGGGAAAACAGGTTCACCGGATAGCTCAGCACCATCCGGTCGCCGACCTTGACCTCGCGGTGCATGAAAAGCGACCCGCCCCGGCCCTGTTCATCGCGGCGGACCGAGATCATGAAGGCGCTGCGGTCGCGCGGGTCGGACATCAGCGAATAGGGGTTCAGGCGGGTGATCCCGCCGTCCTTCATCTCCACCACCGTATGCGCCCCACCGGAGAAGGTGGGCATTTCGGCACCGTCGCTGCGTTCGAAGCGGAAGCGTTTGACAAGGTCGTTGACCTCGACCACCTCGGTCACGGTCACGTCGATCTTCTTGGTTCCGGCGCTCATTGGTACAGGCCCTCCTGGGCGGGGACATCACCGGGGTCTTCCGCGTCGACGCAGACGCCCTGGAAGGCGGCGATGCGGCGCGAATAGTGGTCGCGCACGAAGAGGTTCAGCCCGCAATGCGAACATACGAACGGCGTCACCGAGACGTTCTCGGTCACGCCCTTGCAGTGGACGCACTGGACGCGCCGCGCGACGGAGCCGCGATGCTCGGTCTGGATGGCGCTGGCCGGGTATCCGGCGGACATGGCTTCCTGCATCGCCTGGCCGATCAGGCCCTCGGTCCCGGCCAGATAGATCTGCAAGCCCATATGGGCATCGGCCAGAGCCTTGCGCAGACGCGACACCGAGGCCGCGTAGCTTGGCCCGACATAGAATTGCGCGGGTCCCGTCGCCCGCAGACGATCCGCGAGGTCGTTGCCTTCGGCGGCCGGAATGTAGAGGACATGCGCCTTGGCCATCATCTCGGGCGCGGCGCGGGCGAGGTCAAGCAGCGCCTCGGCACCTTCGGCATCGGCGACCATCAGATGCGCCGTCCCGCGCCGCGGCTCAAGCGTGCCGTAGACGGGGCGGCTTCTAATCGAGGGGGGAAACTGGAATCTGGACATGCCCCGGATATTCCCTTGTCTTGAAGTGAGAAGCGGGCCGCAGGGTTTTCCCCGCGGCCCCTGCGACATCAGCCTTTGACCGTGCGACGTTTCTTGTCCACGTCGTAGAACGGCATCGAATGCGTGGTCGCGGCGATTTCGCCATGGGTCGCGCAACGCACCGTCAGCTTGGTGTCGTTGTTGGCGCAATCGACCGGCAGGCGCGCGATGGCGATGTTGTGCTTGTTCAGCGCCGAATACATCGCCTGGGTCACCACGCCGACCTGCTGGTCGCCGCGGAAGACCGGCGCGCCGTTGCCCGGCGCGTTGGTGCCTTCCAGCTTCAGACCCCAGATCTTGAAGCGCTCCTTGCCCTTCAGGCGGTAGTGCTCCTCCGCGCCGCGGAAGCCGGTCTTGCCCGGCGACACGGTGAAGTCGAGCCCAAGTTCCCACAGCGTGTCGCCGGGGCCTTCGTTCTCGAACGGATACATCTCGGAGTTGTCGTAGGGGAAGAACAGCAGGTAGCTTTCGGTCCGCAGAAGGTCGAGCGTGGTGAACCGGCAGGGAATGATCCCCATCGAGGCGCCCTCGTCCAGGATACGGTCCCAGATCGTCGGCGCATCCTGGCCACGGCAGAAGATCTCATAGCCGCGCTCGCCGGTGTAGCCGGTGCGCGAGATCATGACTGGCAGGCCGAACAGCGAGGTCTGCATATGGCTGAAGTAGTTGAGGTTGCGAATGCCCTCGACGTGCTTTTGCAGGTATTCCACCGCCAGCGGCCCCTGCAGCGACAGGTCATGCAGGTTGTCGTCGAAACGGATGGAAACATCGCGGCCCGTCGCGGCCATGGTCAGCTGTTCATGCGCCTGGCCCGAGCCATGCACGACCATCCAGCTGTTCGGCCCCATGCGGTAGATCACGCAGTCGTCCACGAACTTGCCCGCGTCGTTCAGCATGGCCGCATAGACCGAACGGCCCGGCATGATCTTCTCGACGTTGCGGGTCGTCGCCCGGTCGATGACATGGCTCGCCGCCGGCCCGGTGATATGGACCTTCTTGAGGCCGGACACATCCATCAGCCCGGCCTTGGTGCGGATCGCGAGATATTCCTGTTCCGGGTCGCCCTTGCTGTAGGACCACGCCGTTCCCATCCCGCTCCAGTCCTCCAGATCGGAGCCCAGCGCCCGATGGCGGTCTGCGAGTGTGGAGAACCTCCAAGATGCCGTCATTTAACTCTCCCTAGTTTTGCGTTCTTGGTTTGCCGGTCGCCGCCCGTTCGGGGAGTCGCGTCCGGTGATTGTCACATACTGTTCGGGAACGCGCTCAGATCAGCGAAGAATCTTCACGGTCCAAGCCTCTAGAATTTCGAGGCTGCTTCCCGCAGCGTGGACTATGCGGGTCTCGAAAACTAACTTCAAGAATAAAAAATTACTGTGATTACAATCACGGGGCCATCAAGGGGACCATCGCCGCCCCACCGCGCCACTCCTCCAATGTGCAATGAGCGTCACGGCATACTATTCGGATGACTGCGACACCGTGCCACGCAAGCTTTCCCTGACAAGAATATTTTTTTCTTCGTGGTTGCTGTGCAGGATTCTTGCTGTTAGCGTGCTGCAAAGGCAACAAGGGAATCAAATCATGTGCGGCATCGTCGGACTATTCCTGAAAGACAAATCACTTGAACCCAAGCTCGGCGCCATGCTGGCGGAAATGCTTGTAACCATGACCGATCGCGGACCGGACAGTGCCGGGCTCGCGATCTACGGCGGCGGCGGGGACGGCCTGACCAAGATCACGGTCCAGTCCTCCAATCCGGGCAAGGATTTCGTCGATCTCGACAAGGATCTCAAGGAAGCCATCGGCAAGCCGGTGGCCATGAAGATCAAGAGCACGCATGCGGTGCTGGAGTTTCCGGCGGACCAGGTCGACGCCGCGCGCAGCGCTCTGGCGCACCTGCGCCCCAGCCTCAAGATCATGAGCGTCGGCGACGCGCTGGAGATCTACAAGGAGGTCGGCCTGCCCAAGGACGTGGCGCAGCGCTTCGACCTGGCGAAGATGGGCGGGACCCACGGCATCGGCCACACCCGCATGGCCACCGAATCCGCCGTCACGACGCTGGGTGCCCACCCGTTCTCGACCGGGCCGGACCAGTGCCTTGTCCATAACGGGTCGCTTTCGAACCATAACGGCCTGCGGCGCGAGCTGATCCGCCTGGGCACCACGTTCGAAACCCAGAACGACACCGAAGTCGCCGCGGCCTATGTGAGCCAGAAGCTCAAGGAAGGCCAGGACCTGGGGCAGGCCCTGGAATCCGGCCTCGATGACCTCGACGGGTTCTTCACCTTCGTCGTGGGTACCAAGGACGGCTTCGGCGTCGTCCGCGACCCGATCGCCTGCAAGCCCGCGGTCATGGCCGAGACCGACCAATACGTCGCCTTCGGCTCTGAATACCGCGCGCTCGTGAACCTGCCGGGCATCGAAGACGCCCGCGTCTGGGAGCCCGAACCCGCCACCGTCTATTTCTGGAACCACTGATATGCAGACATTCGACCTTGCGGCGCGCGGACTGCGCGAGCTGAACCAGACACTTCACACGCTGAACGGCACCACCAACCAGACCGCGTGGGAAATCGTCAACACCCGCGGCAGCCACGCGATCGCCGTCGGCGTCGATGCGCCGCTGGACATCACGGTGCGGGGCACCACCGGCTACTACTGCGCCGGGATGAACAAGCAGGCCACGATCCGGGTCAAGGGCTCGACCGGCCCCGGCGTCGCCGAGAACATGATGTCGGGCACCGTCATCGTCGATGGCGATGCCAGCCAGTATGCCGGCGCCACGGGGCGCGGCGGGCTGCTGGTCATCAAGGGCAATGCCTCGTCCCGCTGTGGCATCTCAATGAAGGGCATCGACATCGTGGTGCACGGCAACATCGGCCACATGTCGGCCTTCATGGCGCAGTCGGGCAACATGGTCGTCCTGGGCGACGCGGGCGACGCGCTGGGCGACAGCCTTTACGAGGCGCGGCTTTTCGTGCGCGGCAGCGTTAAAAGCCTTGGGGCGGACTGCATCGAGAAGGAGATGCGGGCCGAACACCTCGAGCTGCTCGAAGACCTCCTGCGGCGCGGAGAGGCGGATGCGAAAGCGAAGCCCGAAGAGTTCCGCCGCTATGGCTCTGCCCGGAAGCTCTACAACTTCAATATCGACAACGCTGACGCGTACTGAGGTAGTGACATGACCAGCGAATTCCCCCACACCCCGCCGCGCAAGAGCTACACGTTCAGCGATGCGGTGAACGCCGAGATCCGGCGCGCCGCGGCAACCGGCATCTATGACATCCGCGGCGGCGGCACGAAGCGGTTCCTGCCGCATTTCGACGACCTGCTGTTCCTCGGCGCCTCGATCAGCCGCTACCCGCTGGAAGGCTACCGCGAGAAATGCGCGACCGATGTCTGGCTCGGCACCCGCTTCGCCAAGAAGCCGATCCACCTGGACATCCCGGTCACCATCGCGGGCATGAGCTTCGGCGCACTCTCCGGCCCCGCGAAAGAGGCCCTCGGCCGCGGCGCCTCCGAAGCGGGCACCTCCACCACGACCGGCGACGGCGGCATGACCGAGGAAGAGCGCGGCCATTCCAAGACGCTGATCTACCAGTATCTGCCCTCGCGCTACGGGATGAACCCGGATGACCTGCGCCGCGCGGACGCGATCGAGGTCGTGGTCGGCCAGGGCGCGAAGCCCGGCGGCGGCGGCATGCTGCTGGGTCAGAAGATCTCTGACCGCGTCGCGATGATGCGCAACCTGCCCAAGGGCATCGACCAGCGCTCCGCCTGCCGGCACCCGGACTGGACCGGGCCGGACGATCTGGAGATCAAGATCCTTGAGATCCGCGAGATCACCGACTGGGAAAAGCCCATCTACGTCAAGGTCGGCGGCGCGCGCCCCTACTACGACACCGCACTGGCGGTGAAGGCGGGCGCGGATGTGGTGGTTCTGGACGGCATGCAGGGCGGCACCGCGGCGACGCAGGACGTGTTCATCGAACATGTCGGCCAGCCGATCCTCGCCTGCATCCCGCAAGCCGTTAAGGCGCTTCAGGATCTCGGCATGCACCGCAAGGTCCAGCTGATCGTCTCTGGCGGCATCCGCACCGGGGCCGACGTGGCCAAGGCCATGGCCCTTGGCGCCGACGCGGTCGCGATCGGCACCGCGGCGCTGGTGGCGCTTGGCGACAACGACCCGGCGCTGGAAGCGGAGTATCAGAAACTCCAGACCACCGCGGGTGCCTATGACGACTGGCATGAGGGCAAGGACCCGGCCGGCATCACCACCCAGGATCCTGAGCTTTACAAGCGCTTCGATCCGGTGCTTGGTGGGCGTCGCCTGAAGAACTACCTCAAGGTCATGACGCTGGAGGCACAGACGATCGCACGCGCCTGCGGCAAGAACCACCTTCACAACCTGGAACCCGAAGACCTCTGCGCGCTGACCATCGAGGCGGCGGCAATGGCCGGGGTTCCGCTTGCGGGCACGGGCTGGATACCGGGACGGAACGGCGGCTTCTAAGCCGCCGCGCCCGAAAAACAATACTTCACAGGGAGTTACACTATGGTCAAAGACCTAGCCAAATGGGCGAAGGAAAAGGGGGTCAAGTACTTCATGATCTCCTACACCGATCTCTTCGGAGGTCAGCGGGCAAAGCTCGTGCCGGCGCAGGCGATCAATGACATGGCTGAAGACGGGGCCGGCTTTGCCGGCTTCGCCACTTGGCTTGACCTGACGCCTGCCCACCCGGACATGATGGCCGTGCCCGATCCCGAGGCGGCGATCCAGCTTCCCTGGCGGCCCGAGGTCGCCTGGGTGCCGGCCAACTGCGTGATGGAAGGCAAGCCGCTTGCCCAGGCGCCGCGCAATGTGCTCAGCCGTCTCGTCGACGAGGCCGCGAAAGAGGGCCTGCGCGTCAAGACCGGGGTGGAGCCGGAATTCTTCCTCCTGACGCCCGAGGGCGACAAGGTTTCGGATCCTTGGGATACCGCTGAAAAGCCCTGCTACGACCAGCAGGCCGTCATGCGCCGCTACGACGTGATCTCTGAGGTCTGCGACTACATGCTGGAGCTTGGCTGGGAGGCCTACCAGAACGACCACGAGGACGCGACCGGCCAGTTCGAGATGAACTGGAAATACGACGACGTTCTCGTCACCGCCGACAAGCACAGCTTCTTCAAGTTCATGATGAAGTCGGTGGCAGAGAAGCATGGCCTGCGCGCTACCTTCATGCCGAAGCCCTTCAAGGGCCTGACCGGCTCCGGCTGCCACGCCCATATCTCGGTCTGGAGCCTCGACGGCAAGAAGAACGCCTTCGCCGACGACAGCAAGGAACTTGGCCTCTCGGACCAGGGGCGCCACTTCCTTGGCGGCATCATGAAGCACGCCTCGGCGCTGGCCGCGATCTGCAACCCGACGGTCAACAGCTACAAGCGCATCAACGCGCCGCGCACCTCCTCGGGTGCGACCTGGGCGCCGAACACGGTGACCTGGACCGGCAACAACCGCACCCACATGGTCCGCGTCCCCGGCCCCGGCCGGTTCGAGCTGCGCCTGCCCGACGGGGCGGCCAACCCCTACCTGATGCAGGCGGTGATCATCGCCGCCGGGCTTGACGGCGTCCACTCCAAGGCGGACCCGGGCCGGCGCTACGACATCGACATGTACCAGGAGGGTCACAAGGTGAAGGGCGCGCCGAAGCTGCCGCTGAACCTTCTGGACGCGCTGCGCGAATATGACAAGGACAAGACCCTGAAGGCGATGATGGGCGAGGAATTCTCGGCCGCCTTCATGAAGCTCAAGCACCAGGAATGGAACAGCTTCGTTTCCCACTTCTCCCGCTGGGAACACGAGAACACCCTGGACATCTGACCCTGACCCGTATCCCCCGGGTTTACTGGGCCCCGCGAGCGATCGCGGGGCCTTTTTCAATCCAGCGTCGTTTCCCCCGAAACGATGTGGACCGCCAGAAGGCAGCCGGTCGGCGTGAAGGAATCGTGGATGGTTCCGTCGCGGTAGAAGACCATGTCGCCCGCGCGCAGCACCGTGCCGTCGCTTTCGTGAAGCTCGCCTTCCAGGATCAGGAACTGCTCGTGCCCGTTGTGGCGGTGGCGGCGGGTCCGCATTCCCGGCGGCATCCGGTAGACGTGGAACCCCTCGCCCAGCGCCTTGCCTTCGTCCAGTTGCAGGATCGTGTCACCCAGCGTCACCCCGTCGGCATAGGCGAAGGGCCGGTAGTCGGCGGTATGGATATTGGCGATCCGGCGTGGGGCGGTGTCGGGTAGCTTCACGGGTTTCCTCCAGTTTGCCTGCGGGTTACAGACCTGCCGCATTCTGGCCATCCGCTGCGGCCGGGGTCAACCACTGGCCGACCCCGACGGCGCCCGATCGGTTCCACCAAGCGCAGGGGCGCCCCTTTTTGTGGGGCGCCCCTGGTGTTTGTGGGTCTTGGGATCAGAGCGTGGGGTAGAGCGGGAAGAGGGCGCAGAGCGCCTCGACCTCGGCGCGGACCTTGGCTT
>NZ_JAOWLA010000027.1 GCF_025751575.1 Albidovulum sediminicola
TCCAGGGCCAGAACCTGGTCCGCCCCCTCCAGCGCGTCCGACACATCGCTCGCCGTCAGCGCCACGTTGCCGGTGTTCTCAACCGTCACCGTGTAGGTGATCACGTCCCCGACCTCGTCCACCGTGGTCGTGTTGTTCTCCCCGTCGCCCGGGTCCGCGTCCGTGATCGCGTAGATCTTCTCAACATCAATCGCGGGCACGGCTGGTACATGCACAAGCGCCGCATCGGTGTCGGAATAGGTGATATCCTCATCGGCATCGTCGCCGGTGACGGTCGCCACGTTTTCGGTGTCGCCGACGGGAACCGTCGTGCTCCAGACCACGGTGATCGTGCCGGTCGCACCGAGGTCGTCGAGGATGCCATCGCCGTCCTCGTCGGTGAAGCCGCCGCCTGTCACCGTCACGCCGGCCTGCACGACGCCATCGATGATCAGATCGACATCGTCGGAGGTGTCGAGCGGCGTACCGTTGTCATCGACCAGATCGACATCGAGCAGCGCGCCGTCGCCCGAGTTGGTAATGACGTACTGGTACTGAACGCCATACACCTCTGGATCGAGGGTCAGTTCGTTGACGAACGGATCTGCGGTGCCGTCCTCCCGGACGGTCTTGTCAACCTCCACCAGCGGGTCGAGGTCCTGAATGACGTTGCGCGACAGCGAACGGTCCTGGTTGCCGGTGCCCACGATCTTCGCGTCGTCGGTCCCGTCGAAGCCCACCCAGTCGAGAAGCCGCATATGGTAGGGCGAGCCGGAGGGGTCCGCATTGGCCCAGTCATCCGGTGTCGCGATATGACCGCCCCAGGCGATCACGCCGTCGTCGCCCTCGGTGCCCGCGTACTCGAACACGACGTAGAAGCTGGTGGTGCTTGAACTCGCCACGCTGCCGGAGTGGGTATAGATCGCGGCGCCGACATCAAGCGAGCTGATGGTTCCTGATATTACCGCCGGGCCACCAGAGAAGTAGTTGCCCCGGGTAATTTGAACCTCGTCGCCCGTGCCCCATTGGCCATCCGATCCGGCCAAGTAGTACATATCGTCATCAGTCCCGATCACCCCATCCACACCGGCGGTCGCGAAGCCGAGGAGATCGACGCCCCAAGCGGTCAGCACGCCAGGTGTCTGGGTGATGTCATCCGACGTTGCGATAGTACCGTCATCCCCGGCCAGGACCAGCGGATCAAGTGGGATTTCCAGCGTGTTGGGGGTTCCCGGATTCTGTGTGATCGTCAGGCCATCCGTCGGATCGATCGGGCCATCGCCTTCATGCACCGCGCCGGTCTGGAAGCTGTAGTCGTAGGTGCCGATGTAGTCGATCGCGTACTCGCCGCCTTCGGTCAGGTCGAACTCGATCTCCAGCGCATAGGTCATCCCCTGCTCCAGATCGGTGAGCTGCGCGCGATAGGGGACGAAGTCGGCGTAGAAGTAATGCGCCTTGCTGGCGCCGAGGTTGCCGTTGACCCATTCCTCGCCATCAAGGGGATCATGGCTGGTATCGGAACCGTTCGCCCATTGGTCGAGGTTGTACTTGGTCGCGTCGGTGAAGCTGTTGGTGGCCAGCCGGCCATAGACGTCATCGGCGGTCGCAAACGCACCGTCCGCGCCGGCATCGACCTCCTGCGCCGTCAGGAGAAAGGTTTCACCCAGGGAGTCGTCGGGGTTCACATACCATTCGGTCACGACGATCCCGTTGGCGAGACCGTCTAGGTCGCCCGCGCCGCCGTCAACGACGATCCAGCTTTCGTGGCCCTCGCCGCCAAGGTCGATCACGACATCGTCGGCTGTCCCGTAGACGCCATCGGCGCCGGGACCTGAGACATGCTGGATCTGAAATTCCACCGCTCCACCGACCTCGGTGCCGGTCGCGGTTATGGTCGCCGTATCCTCTGGCGAGTAGTCAAATGCGTCCGTAATGACTTCAAAATTCTGTTCGAGCGACATCGCGCGTACCCCCACGCTTGAATAATCCGCTCGCACCCCAATGAATATTCGGACTGTAAACAGTCCTATTGGCCCACCCAACCTGGCGGGACCCAGCGTAGCCCAGATCCAAATACCTGTAAATCTGCGTGTCTGAGGCACCGTTCGAGCGGTCAGGGCACGCGTCGCAAGGGTCGGTACGACGGATGGATCCCGCCCGCTTGAAGGGGCCCGCAGGATCTCGGCACCGCGGCTGATCGCTGGGGGCGGCGCACGATCCAGCCCTCCCCGGATGGGGGCGCCGGACCGATCTCTCGCAATGCGCGAGGCAGATCCTCGTGACCGGCTCCGCGCCGTAACGGGGTCTAGGGCGGACCGTCGCGCCGTAGGGCCGAGCGCGACCATTCAAACGTTGAGTGGGCGGGTGCGGCAGTTCGATACGGATGCAGGTGACGGGCTGACTACGCTTGAGTGCAAGCCCTGGTCGCGCCGCGGACGCGCCGCAGCGCCGCCACCGACGCCGCCGGAGAGACCGGAAACCGAACTTTGAGGCGATTTCGGCTAGTTGCGATGGGGAGCTTCAGTTCGCACAGCACGCTCCGCCGGTTGAAAGAGGGCTGTGCCCGCAGCCCTCGCCAAGGCGACCTCCGCCGCATCCCTACGCGAGCCGCACAACAACTCGCCGTGGATTCTGGTTTGGAATTGGTGGGCCAAACCCTTCGCGGGCGGGCGGCTGGATCGTGCCCCCCTCACCCCGTGCAGCCGGGTTTGGGGCCGGGGCGGCAGATCCTCGGGGGTGCACGCCAAGTGACGGGTCCCCTGCCATACATGTTCTCAGGAGATCCGGCGACCGGCCCCTGGCGAATTCATGAAGCCAGAACCTCCCACGCAACTTGGCACCGCAGCAGTATCTAGCCCCTTCGAGGTTTGCTCCGGCCCTCCCCCTCACCGGAAGGCGTGGCGGGCGCCTGCACGGGTGGCCGTCGCCATGCGCGCACTGCCACGCTGGCCAATCGCTTGGGGCCTAGCCTTGGGGCACGCCGGAGCATGCCGATTCGAATCGGTTTGCAACCGCCTCCGGACGCGTGGAATCACTTCGGGCGAAAGGCATCGCAGAGCGCCGGATCGGTTTCAATCCGTCCCGCCCCGATCAGATCGAGGCAGTAGGGAACCGCCCGAAAGACGGCCGCAAGACAGGTCGCGATGGCCGAAGGCTTCCCCGGCAGCGTGATGATCAGCGTCCGGCCGCGGATGCCGGCGTCCTGACGCGACAGGATCGCCGTGGGCACTTCGGCAAGGCTGGCAAGGCGCATCGCTTCGCCGAAGCCCGGCAGCCGCTTTTCGATCACGTCATCCAAGGCTTCGGGCGTCTGGTCGCGCGGGGCGGGGCCGGTCCCGCCCGTCACAAGGATCAGGTCCGCGCCCGCCCCGTCGGCGATGTCCCGCAAGGCTTCGGCGACCGTCTCCCGCCCGTCGGGCACGATGCGGCGGTTGATCCGAACAGGCGAGGTCACGACCCGGCGCAACCATTCCTCGGCAGCCGGGCCGCCCTTGTCCTCATACTCGCCCCGGGCGGCGCGGTCAGAGGCGACAAGGACGTAGATCAGCGGGTCCTCAAGCGACATGGCTAGGCACCCTTTGCAGACACCATTGCGTGGCCGTCTCCACATCGGCGGGCAGCGCATCAGAAAGACCGCCCGCGAATTCGAGGTAGGCTGGCAGGTTCAAGCCGTTGACCCCGACGAGGATCGTCATCCCCTTCGCGAGCGCCTCCGAGATGACGGTGACCATGCCGCGCCCCTCGGCCTCGGACCTGCCGAACTTGTTGACGATCAAGACCTCGGCCCCGTCAAGCCGCGCCGCCACCGCAGCGACGGTCTGTTCCAGCGCGCCGTGATCCAGCATGCAGCCGCGCGCCAGGGCGCCGCGATCCTCGCTGATGCGGACGACCGGCCCGTCAGGCAGCACGCGCAGGTCCATGTCGCACTTGCGGCGGTCCGCGCGCTTGATGTTGGTCTGCACCGTCCCGGCCAAGGCGATGCCCTTGGCCTCAAGCGCGGCCGCGACCGAGGCGAGGAAGCGGTCGGTCTCGCCCCGTCCCTCGATGCTGATATGTCCCAGCTTCATTCCTGCACCTCCGCCTCACTTCCCGGGGCCAGGTAGCGCCCCGACTTTCCGCCGTCCTTGAGAACAACGCGCACCGCTTCAATCACCATCGACTTCTCGACCGCCTTGAGCATGTCATAAACCGTCAGCGCGGCCACCGATGCCGCCGTCAACGCCTCCATCTCGACGCCGGTGTTGCCGCTTGTCTTCACCGTCGCGCGAATACGGACACCAGGCAACGCCGGATCCGGCGCGAGGTCGAGCGCGGCGCGGGTCAGCGGCAAGGGATGGCAAAGCGGGATCAGTTCCGCCGTGCGCTTGGCCGCCATGATGCCCGCCAGCCGCGCAACGCCGAGCACATCGCCCTTCCGGGCCCGCCCCTCGACCACATGCGCAAGCGTCGCGGCTGTCATGCGCACCGCGGCATCGGCCACGGCGATCCGGTCGGTGGCGGGCTTGTCCGACACATCGACCATATGCGCGCGGCCCTCGGTATCGAAATGGGTCAAGGTCATGCGGCTTCTCCGACGATCATGCCGCAGACGGGGCACCCGTCGCGGCGGTGGATTGCGATCTCCCGGCTTTCGCCCCAAAGCGCATCCTGTATCAGCAAGCGGCCCGCGAGGGTCCGCCCTGCGCCCGCGATCAGCTTGATCGCCTCGGCTGCCATCATGGCCCCGATGATGCCGGGCAGCGCCCCCATGACGCCTGCGCTGGTGCAGGTCGGAAGAAGCTCCTCCGGCGGGATGACGGGAAACAGACAGGACAGGCAGGGCGCGCCAAGGGCGGGGGCGTAGAGCGTCACCTGCCCCTCCCACTGGCTGATCGCGCCCGACAGCAGGGGAACGCGCGCCGCCACGCAGGCGGCGTTCAAAAGATGGCGCGCGGGCAGGCTGTCCATCGCGTCGATGGCAAGGTCATGGCCCGCGACCAGCCGCGCGGCGTTGCCTTCGTCCAGGCGCTCCTCGACCGGCGTGACCGAAACGAAGGGGTTCACCCCGGCAAGTGCTATGCGGGCCGAGACGACCTTGGGTATGCCAAGCCGGTCCTGGCTGTGGATGATCTGGCGTTGAAGGTTGGACAGGGACACTTGGTCGTCGTCGACGATGGTGATCCGCCCTACCCCCGCCGCCGCGAGGTAAAGCAGGACCGGCGCCCCGAGACCGCCCGCGCCCACGACCAGGACCGAGGCGCGCTTCAGCCGCGCCTGTCCGGGGCCGCCGATTTCGCGCAGCGCGATATGGCGGGCGTAGCGGGGCAGTTCGCCCTCGGCATAAAGCGGGGTCGTGACATTCATCGGCTCACCCTCCTGTCATGGGTGGGAAGAAGGCGATCTCGGCCACCCCGTCGATGGAGGCCGCGAAATCGGAAAGCTCGTGATCCAGCGCCACACGGACCGAGGCGGGATCGGCGAAGGCGCAGGCATGGCGTTCGCTGCGCGCGGTCAGCTCCGCCACCAGCTCGGCCACGGTCGCGGCGCTGGTTTCGATCCGCTCGCGCGGGGTGTCGATCCGCTCCCGCAGCCAGGCGAAGTAGAGAATGTCGATCGTGGCCATCTGCCCTCACCCGCCCGTGTGGTTCATGCCGCGCGAAATCGTTCCCTGTGGAACGCCGCGCGAATAGTCGAAATCGTGCCCGCGGGGCTTCCGGGCGATCGCGCTGCGGATCGCCTCGACAAGCGCCGCATCATCCGGCCCGGCCCGCAGAACGTCGCGCAGATCGACTGCGCCCTCCTTCCCGAGGCAGGTGTAAAGCGCCCCCGTGCAGGTCAGGCGAACGCGGTTGCAGCTTTCGCAAAAGCTATGGCTGAGCGGGGTGATGAAGCCGATCCTCTGCCCCGTCTCGGCCAGGCGCATGTAGCGCGCCGGCCCCCCGGTGCGTTCATCCGAGGGACGAAGCGTGAAGCGTTCCGCAAGCCTCGCGCGTAGATCCGCCAGGGGAAGGTATTGCGCGATCCGGTCCTCCGCCCCGTCCTCGCCCATCGGCATGAGTTCGATTAAGGTCAGGTCGTGTCCTTCGCGGCCGCACCACTCGACCAGCGGGAACAGTTCGTCCTCGGTGAACCCTTTCAGCGCGACGGTGTTGATCTTGACGCTCAGGCCCGCGTCCCTGGCGGCGCGGATGCCGTCGAGGACCGTCGCAAGCTGCCCGCGCCGCGTCAGCCCGGCAAAGCGCGTGGCGTCCAGCGTGTCGAGGGAGATATTGACCCGCCGCACACCGCAGGCGGCCAACGCCTCGGCATGGCGCGCAAGCTGGCTGCCGTTGGTCGTCAGCGTAAGTTCTCGCAGCGCGCCGCTTCTCAGATGGCGCGACATGGCGCGGAAGAAATCCAGGATGTCGCGCCGAACCAGCGGCTCGCCGCCCGTGACGCGCAGCTTCACGACGCCGAGGTCAACGAAGGCCGAACAAAGCCGGTCCAGTTCCTCAAGCGAAAGCAGGTCCTTGCGGGGCAGGAACTGGACGCGCTCCCCCATGCAGTAGGTGCAGCGGAAGTCGCAGCGGTCAGTGACCGAAACGCGCAGATAGCTCACCCGGCGGCAGAATCCGTCCACCAGCGCGGACGCGACCGGCGTCGCGGTATCGGCGAAGATCGAGGCGTTTTCCAGCATGATCCGTCACCCCGCGCAGAAGGGATGCCAGTTCAGGATATCGCCCCTGGCGACGCCCTCGGACATGGCGGGGATCACGGCAAGGCCGTCGGCTTCGGCAAGCGGGAAGAGGGTGGCCGAGACGCCGATGCCCAGACGCTCCAACACAGGCAGGCCCGTCGCGCTCGTGCCGAGGCGGCGCACGGGAAAGACTTCCTGGCGGCCGGGACTGTGCCGCCAGGAAAACCCGGCGCGGGCCTTGAAGGCCGCGAAGGGCGTGGGGGCGCGGCCCGACAGGCGCGCGATCTGGGCCAAGGCGAACAGGTGGAAGCCGACGAAGGCCGCCATCGGATTGCCCGGCAGCCCGGTGAAGGCCGTGGCGCCGAGGCGCCCGAAGACGACGGGTTTTCCGGGCTTGACGGCCACCCGCCATCCGGCGATCTCCCCGCCCGCCGCGACAAAGGCGGGGCGGAACGGATCCCTGCCGCCAAGCGACACGCCCCCCGAAGACAGCACAAGATCCGCCGTCGCGGAGAGGTCCGCGAGCCGCCGGGACAGCGGCTCCACCTCGTCGGGCAGGATGCCGCCGTCGATGACCTCACATCCGGCAGCCTCGGCCAGCGCGATCAGCATGGGGCGGTTCGCGTCGTGGATCTGCGCGTGCCCGCGCGCCGCACCCGGCGCGGCCAACTCGTCCCCGCTGGACAGGACCACCACGCGGGGCGCCCGGACCACGGGAACGCGCCCGATGCCGTTCGCGGCCAGAAGGCCGATGTGCTGCGGCGCGATGCGTGTGCCGCGCGCGACAAGGCAGGCACCCATGGGTTGGTCGCTGCCCGCAAGGCGCACGTTCGCGCCGCGTTCGGGCCGGGAGGTCAGAACCAGCGCCCCCTCGGCTTCGGACGCCTCCTCCAACGGGACAACCGTATCCGCCCCTTCGGGCAGCGGTGCGCCAGTGAAGATGCGCAGGGCCGCGCCCCGCGGCAGGATTTGCGGATCGGCGGCCCCCGCCGCAATGGTTCCGGCGATGGGCAAGAGGCCTCCGGCCTCGCCCAGATCCTCGGCGCGCAGGGTGTAGCCGTCCATCGCTGAATTCGTGAAAAAGGGCATGGCGACACTGGCGGCGATATCGCGCGCGCAAACCTGCCCAAGCGCGGCCCCGAGGGCCAGGTCGCGGACCTCCTCCAGGGCCTCGACCTGCGAGAGCGCGATCTCACGCGCCGTGGCGACATCGATCAGGGGCGAAGAGTTCGGTGAAGAGAGCATCGGTCCGGTCTTTCGAAAAGGCGGTCTGCGGCCGGATCAACCGGCCGCAGACCCGTCGCGTTACTTCGGAGCGTCCGAGGCGTTGGCCATCAGGAAGTCCATGATCACTGCCGCTTCGGCCTCATCGAGACCGGCGCGCGGGAACATCGACGGCGTGATCGCCTTCCATTGCAGCTGGGTGAAGGCCCCCACGTCGCGCGGACCGTGGCAGACGGTGCAGCGTTCGTAGAAGAGCTTCTCGCCCGGCCCCATCTCGGCGTAGAGCGCCTCGATCACCGAATCCAGCCGGTCTAGGCCCAGGTCTTCGTCGTCGATCGCGGCCAGTTCCATGCCCTCAATGATCGCCGGTTTCTCGTAGGCCATGTTCGGGCCGTCGGGGTCCTCGCACTTGCGGATCGAAGCCAGGCAGGTGTTGGCCGTGGTCGCCTGGCTGAGACCCGAGGACTTCGTCGTCGAGGTCAGGAAGTTGACCAGGCCGGAGTTGCACCGCCCCTTGCTGTCGACGCTCGGCCAGCATCCTTCGTAGATCGAAAGCACGCCCGGCATGATGTCGTCCGAGATGACCGCCCCGGCGATGATGGTGCCGCGGTCGTTGTAGATCTCGACCAGATCACCATCGGCGATGCCGCGCTTGGCCGCATCCTCGCTGTTGATCCTGACCGGCTCGCGTCCCTGGACCTTGTAGAGGTCGCGCAGCGAGGCGGACTGGTCCATCTGGCTGTGCAGGCGATGCCAGGGGTGCGGGCTGACGACGTGAAGCTGTCCGTCCTGCGCATTGCCCAGGTATTCGGCCGGTTCCAGCCACATCGGCATGCCGGGGCAGTCTTCGAGGTTCATGTTCGCGATGGTTTCGCAGAACATCTCGATCCGGCCGGACTTGGTGTGCAGCGGATGCGCCTCGGGGTCGGCGTAGAAATCGCCGTGGCGGACCCAAGCGCGCGCCTCCTGGGGGATCGACTGCAGGGCGTAGCCGCGATCCCAGAACTCCTCGAACGAGGTGTGCTCGGCAGCGGCGGTCCCGCCATAGGCCTTCTTGATGATGTCGATGTATTCCGGATAGGCCTGATCTTCGATGTATTGCGACTGGCGGTAGAAGAGGTCGGCCAGCCCGCCGAAGATCTCAAAGTCGCTGCGGCTTTCGCCGATCGGCTCGATGATCTTCTTCATCGCGTAGATGCGGTCGTTGGAATAGGTGCCGCCGACCGAGATGTCGTCGCGTTCCAGCGCCGAGGATGCGGGCAGAACGATGTCAGCCCAGCGGGTCGCCGCCGTCCACCAGACATCCTGGCTCACGATGGTCTTGACCTTCTGCAGCGCCTTGATCAGCCGGTTGGTGTCCTGCTGGTGCGACATGAAGTTGTTGCCGGCGTTGTAGATCATGTGCACGTCCGGGTATTTGCGGACGTTGCCGTTGTAGACCACCTCGGCCCCGGGGTTTTCCAGCGCCTCGGTGATGCGCGAGGCCGGAACGATATACTCGGTGACGAAGTTCTTGCCCTGACTCAGACCGGCCGGGGTGGCCTTGCCCGATTGCGGCATCCCGCCGTTGCCGTAGTGCCAGGAGAAGCCCACGCCCTCGCCCGGCTTGCCGATCTTGCCGGTCAGCGCGGCGAAGTTGATGATCGCCCAGTGGGTCATCTCGCCGTGGTGGGCGCGCTGCAGCGACCAGGCGCCGGCGATCTCGGTCTTCGACTTGGCAAGCAGTTCGGCGAGTTCGCGGATCTTGGCCGCGTCGATGCCCGTGATCGCAGAGGCCCATTCCGGCGTCTTGGCCGTGCCGTCCTCGCCCTCGCCCTTCACATAGGCGATCCACTTGTCGGACCCGGTCGTGTACTTCGCCATATAGGCCGTGTCCTCAAGCCCTTGCTCCAGGACGTGGTAGGCCATCCCCAGGAACAGCGCGACGTCGGTGTTCGGCACGATCCTGATCCAGTCGGCGTTCAGCAAAGTGTCGGAGGCCGTGCGCTGCGGGTTGATCGAGATGAATTTCGTGCCGTTGTCGCGGATCTGTTCCCAGGGCGAATACATGCCATGGTCGGCGACCGTGTATTCGATGCGGTTGTTCTTGATCGGGTCGCAACCGACCAGCACGAACACCTCGGTGTTGTCGCGGATCACTTCCCAGGAGGTCTGGGCAGAATAGACCTCCATGTCGCCGATGACATGCGGGAGCGAGATCTGGCTGGCGCCGCCGGACCAGTCGCCGACCGTGTTGGTGCAGCCGCCGATCATGTTGAAGAACTTGCCCTGCACCACGTTCGGCCGCATGATCCCGGCATGGCTCCACCCGCCGTAGGAGGTGGACAGGATCGCCTGGTTGCCGTGCTCGGCGATGGTGTCGGTGATGGCCTTGGCGGTCAGCTTCAGCGCCGTGTCCCAATCGACGCGGACATATTCTTCCTTGCCGCGCAGTTCGGGCTTCACGTCACCCGACTTCCAGTTCTCCAGATACGATTTCCGCACCATCGGGTAGTCGATGCGGGACTTGTCGTAGGTGCGGTCGAGCACCCCGTACATCAGCATCTCGGTCGGGCGCTGGTCTAGCTCGATCATCGGAGAGATCCGGACGATCGCGCCGTCACGCACGACGGCCTCGAACGGGCCATAGTGGCTGGCGCTGAAGACGCGGCCAGCAAAGGAATTGGGGTCTACGGCGGCCAGTGCCGTCGAACTCAGGAGCCAGTTGGACCCCACAAGGGCGGCCCCGCCCCGCAGGAAGCCCCGTCTCGTCGTGTTGATCAGTGTCATGGCACATCTCCGTCTTGTCTGCGACCAGAGAATGACGGAAAGGCGCGCTTTGAGCTTTGATAGGGGTCAACCGCGCCTGTAAAGAGATGTAAAGACGTGTAAAGGCGACCGGATGACCGCTCATATCCTGATCGTGGAGGACGACCGCGTCACGCGGATGCGGCTCGCGGGCTATCTGCGCAGCCTTGGCTATCGCGTGACCGAGGTCGAGGATGCCGAAAGCATGCAAGGGGTGATCGACATCGACCCGCCGGAGCTTCTGCTGCTCGACATCGGGCTTGAGGGCAAGGACGGGCTGACGATCACCCGCGAACAGCGCGCGAAGTCGCGTGTGGGCATCATCCTTCTGACCTCGCGTGACGAACAGGTGGACCGGATCGTCGGGCTGGAGATGGGGGCGGACGACTATGTCACCAAGCCCTTCGACCGGCGCGAGCTTGCGGCGCGGATCAAGAACCTTCTGTCGCGCATCACGCGGATCGGACAAGACGCGCCCGCGCCGGAGGCGGTGGAGGACTTCGGTCCCTGGCATTTCGATCGCATCCGCCGCCGCCTGGTCTCTGCCGCGCGCATCGAGTCCCTCAGCGCGCAGGAATTCGACCTGCTCGACATCCTGACCCGCAACCCCGGCATCACCTTCACCCGCCCACGCCTCAGCGAAGTCGTCGGCCGGGGAGAGTTCCGCCCCGGCGACCGGACCATCGACGTCCTGGTGGGGCGCCTGCGCAAAAAGATCGAGGCCGATCCGGCACGCCCGGACTACCTCCTGACCCGAACCGGCGAGGGTTATTGTTTCACAAGCCCTTCGGGCACCTAAACCGTCAGCCCCGCGCGCCTGGCGGCGGCGGCAAGGTCACGGGCGGCCCGGGCGGCGACGGCCTCCAGCAGCGCCAGGGCCGCCGCCTCGTCGGACTGGATGCGCCGCAGCACCGCGCATAGCTCGTCCAGGCGGAAATTCGCAGCCGCCCCCTTCAGCCGATGCGCCAGCTTGCGCCGCGCGACCGGGTCGGTTTCGCCAAGGAGCCTAGGGATCGCCTCCGCCAGGTCGGCGAGTAGCGCGGTGACGATCTCGGACGTCGTGTCCGCGCCAAGCCGCTCGACATCCTCATTCAGGATTGTCTCGGTCTCGGACGCCGGGGCATCAGGCGGGACGGCATCGGGCGAGCCGCCCCCAGTCAGCTGATCCCCGAAAAGGACGGAGGCCAAAAGGCGCGGTGAAACCGGCTTCGTCAGAACCCGGTCGACGCCGAAGCGCGCACGCGTCGCCGCGTCATCCTGCACCAGGTCGGCGGTCAGGACCGCCACGATGGCCCCCTTGCGCTCGATCCGGGCGGCCACGTCCTCTCCGGGCATGTCGGGCAGGCCAAGATCGACGAGGATGGCATCAAAGCGCCCTTCCGCCGCCGCCCCCAGCGCCGCCTCCCCGGTGGCGGCCTCGCTAACCTTGCAGCCCATCCGCTCCAGATACCCGCGCGCGACAAGCCGGTTTACCGGATGATCATCGACGACAAGAACCCGCTTTTCACCCCGTGGTTGCGACAGTGGCGCAGCGGCCGCGATCTTCACTACCTCGGCCCCGGGCAGTTGAAGAACCAGGGTGAAGCTGCTGCCTCGCTGCGGCGCGGTGGCAACCCGCAGTTCCCCGCCCATGGCATCGGTCAACTGCCGCACGATGGCCAGACCGAGGCCCACGCCGGGAACCCCGCGCTGCCGGGCGCGCAGGCTGCGGCCATAGATGTCGAAGGCCAGCTGGGCCTCCTCGGACGTCATGCCGGGGCCGGTATCTTTCACGGCGAAGCTTATCTCGTGCAGGTCAGTCTCCGTTGTTCGGGCGCTCACGCTCAGCCGAACCTGCCCCCGCTCGGTGTATTTCACGGCATTCGACAGGAGGTTCATCATAACCTGCCGGATCTTGGTCGGCTCGCCCATCACTGCCGGGGGAAGGCCTTCGGGGATGTCGATGACGGCGGCCAGCCCCTTCGCCGATGCCAGGACCCCGAGATGTTCGCCGAGCCCGCGCGCGAGGGCGGAGGGATCGAAGGCCTGCTGCAACAGGCCGCCGCCCGCCTCCTCCCCCGCGGAAAAGGCCAGGATGTCTTCGGTCAAGCTTTGCAGGTCGCGCGCCGAGGTCAGCGCGATGTCGAGCCGGGTACGCCGCCCTTCGTCCCGCTCATCTTCGGCCAACAGGTCCAGAAGCCCGATCAACCCGTTCAGGGGCGTCCTGATCTCATGGCTCATCCGGGCGAGGAACTGGGTCTTGGCACGGCTCTGTTCCTCGGCATCGGCCCGCGCGGCATTCGCCGACTGCATCTCGGCGACCACGTCTGCGGTCCGGTCCATCACGGCAGCCTCCAGACGGTTGCGCAGATGGGCGGCCTCTTCGGCGCGGCGGCGCAGGATGTTCAGCGCCTTTTCGAGGCGCCCGATCTCATCCGGGCCACTGATCGCCATCGGCTCCCCGAAGTCGCCGCCGGCAACGGCCACCATGCGCTCGGCCACATCGCCCAGTCGTAGCACGACCTTCCTCCGCGTTCTGGCCCAGACCAGCGACCCCGCAAGCAGCGCCAGAAGGATGACGGCGGCAAGGGCGGCCGAAACCAGCGTCGCCTGCCACCGCGCCGAGGCGATGCCCTGCTGCATGTGCCCGCGCGTTTCCTCGCGCGCTACCCGCGCCGTGCCGATCAGTCGTTCAAGCTGCACATCCAGAAGGCCGGACAGATCGTCAAGCTCTGCCCGCGCGGCAAGGCCGCTCGCGCGCCGCGCGAAAAGGCCCTCATCCCCCAGCGTGCGATCGAGCGTGGCCAGTTCGGACCGCGCTTCGGCCCGCGAAGCCTCGGCCAGCATGAACCGCGACCGGTCCCGCGCCAGTGCCAGCGCGCCCTGGAACTCCGCCCGCAGCGCCACCGCCTCCTCCGTGCCCCGCGCCTCCGTGGTCCGCAGGACAAGCCGGTCCAGCGCCGCCGTCGCCTCCGCCATTTCCGCAAGCCGTTCGTAGGCGAAGAAGTTCACGTCCGCGAGGCGGTCAAGCCCCGGCCTCGGATCGCCCCCCTGCGGGAGCGCATAAAGCTCCCAGACCCCTGCCGTTATCCGCAGCCGCGCCAGATCGGTCTCGGTGGCGATCAGCGCGGCGAGGCGCGACCCGGCCTCGGCCAGGCCATCCCGCTCCTTCAGCATCGCGGCATCCGCCACGATGAGCTGCCGGACGGTCTGGTCCATCCTTTGAACGAGCGCCCTGACCGCATCGGCCGCCCCGGGAAGGGGACCCCGGCCCAGGAAGGCACCCATCGCCGCCAGATCGCTTTCCATGCTGTCAACGCGCCCATCCAGCGCGTGTGAAAGCTCTGCCACCTGCGCCTCGCTCACCGCGCCCGCCAGTTGCCCGGCAAGCGAGGCCGCGAAATCCGCGTCCTGTGCAACCCGGTCGGTCCGCTCTATGATCGCGATGCTTTCGGACAGGACGGTCTGAAGCGATTGCGCCAGGAAGCGATTGACGCCGAATGAGGCGAGGCCGACAACAAGCATCAGCCCGGAGAGGACCATGAAGACGAACTGGAGTTGCTTGTCGAACCTTCTGGTACGCATGAAACGTCCTTACTGCCGGATCGCCTGCGCCGCAATCGTGGCGCTCTCAGGTCTTGTCGCGGGTCAGGTGCGGGCCGACGAGCGGCAGCTCTGTGTGCTCGTTCCCCATTTCAAGGACGAATACTGGCTCTCCGTCGCCTACGGGCTTGAGAAGCGCGCGGAGGAGACCGGCCTGACGGTTCGCTTCTTCGAGGCTGGGGGGTACAACGCGCTCGCCCGCCAGATCACCCAGCTTGACACCTGCGCCACGCTTGGGCCCGGCGCGATCCTGATCGGCGCGGTATCGTCGGACGCCCCGGATCTGCTCGCCGCCGTGCAAAAGGCTGCGCGGGGACGGCCCGTGATCGGTCTTGTCAACGAGCTGCACTCAGACGCGCTGAGCGCGAGGATCGGGGTGGACTGGTCCGAGATGGGGTTGCTGCTGGGGCGTCACCTGGCGGAGCGTTTCCCGTCGGCGGGCCGCCCGCAAGAGGCCGTGTTCCTGTCCGGCCCGCCCGAGGCCGGCTGGGTCGCTCCGCTGGAGGATGGCCTGCGGCGCGGCCTGTCGGGGTCGGCGATCACCCTTACCGCGACCTACGGCGCCGACACCGGAACGGCCGAGCAATTGCGCCTGCTGGAAACCGCGCTCGCGGACCATCCCCGCCCCGACATCCTGATCGGCAGCGCCCCCGCGATAGAGGCCGCGATGGCGCTTTTCGCGGAGCGCACCGATCGTCCGCTTCTGGCCGCGACCTACCTTAGCCAGAGCGTCGCGCGGGGGCTCGTCGGCCACCGGGTCCTCGCCGTGCCCTTCGACGATCCGATCGCGCAGGGCAAGCTCGCGATCGATGCGGCGGACGCGGCCATGGCCGGGCATGGCGCGCGCGCCCTCATCGCGCCCCGGATCATCGTCTTCGGCGAGGGGATCGAGGCCGAGGCGGTCAAGCTTTCACCTGCGGACTACTTTCCGAAGCTCGACTGAGCGGCCCGCCCGCCCTACCCCGCTGCAATCAAACAAGAAGTTCGCGCGCGATGATGTTGCGCTGCACCTCGGAGCTGCCCTCATAGATGCGGAAGATCCGCAGGTCACGCAGGTAGCGCTCCATCGGAAAATCCCGGCAATAGCCGTAGCCGCCGTGGATCTGAAGCGCGCGGTCGGCGATGCGCCAGGCGGCTTCGGTCGCGAAAAGTTTGGCGTGCGCGCTTTCGCTGGAATAGCGCGCGCCCGTGCCACGCAGTCGCGCGGCGGCGTAGCCAAGCGCACGGGCGGCGGCAAGGTCGTTGGCGCAATCGGCCAGCATCCATTGCAGCCCCTGAAACTCCGCGATGGCCTGCCCGCCGACCCGCCGCTCCTTCGCATAACCGACGGCGGCGGCCAGCGCGGCGGCGGCGATCCCGGTGGCCTGCGCCGCGACCTCGATCCGCCCGTTATCGAGCACCTTCATCGCCGTGCGGAAGCCCGACCCCTCGGGTCCAAGGCGGTTTTCCTCGGGCACCAGGCAATCGAAGGTGACACCGAAGACATGTCCCCCGCGCAGCCCCATCGTCCGTTCCGCCGGGCCGAACCCGATGCCGGGCGTCCTGCCCGGTTCCAGCACGAAGGCGGAAACACCACGCGCACCGGCGGCGGGGTCGGTCTTGGCGTAGACCACGATGAACTCCGCCTCGGCCGCGTTCGAGATGAAGCACTTGGACCCGCGCAGGCGGTAGTGCCCACCCTCGCGCGTGGCGGTCGAGCGCATGTCGGCGGGGTTCGATCCTGCCATGGGCTCCGTCAGCGCGAAGGCCCCGAGCGCCCCGGCCGCCGCGCGCGGCAGGAAGCGGGCCTTCAGCGCCGCATCCGCGCCCAGATGCAGGCTGTCAGTCGCCAGATAATGCGCCGTCAACATCGACGCCGTCGATCCGCAGGCCCCGGCCACGAGTTCCACCGCGCGGTAAAGCGCGGGGCCGGAAAGCGCGATGCCCCCGTCCTCCTCGGGCAGGTTCATGCCCATCAGGCCAAGTTCGGCCATGGCGGGCAGATGGCAAGTCGCGAAGCGCGCGGCCTCATCCAGCGCGGCGGCCTCTGGCGCCAGGACATTGTCGCAGAAGCGGGCGATCTGATCGAGGATCGGGCCCTCCTGTTCGCTCCATCCGCTCATCTCCATCCCTCCTGCCCTGCGCGAATTGCCGCGCCGTCCTGATCAAGCGTCGGCGCCGCCCGCCGCCCGCCACGCGCCAGCCCCGCGAAATGCACGGGCTGCTCCGGCACAGAAATCTGGCCGATCGCCGGATGCGTCACCCCGGTATGCAGCGCGCGCTCAACGGACTGGGCCGAGGTCCAGGCCGCCTCAGCCGAGGTCAGCTCCGCCGCCGGAACACCGGCCGCCGCAAGCCGCGTGACGGCGGCCTCGGCGGTCAGGTTGGCGGCCCAGTCCGTGATGGCAAGCGCCAGCGCCGGTTCATTGGCGCGGCGCAGCGTATCGCTGGCAAAGCGCGGATCGGCGGCAAGACCGGGTTGCCCGATCACATTGCAGAACGCGGAGAAGAGGTGGTCGTTCAGCACGGCGACCGCAAAGTAACCCGTCCCCGCCGGATAAACACCGAAAGGCGCCGAAAGCGCGTGACAATTGCCGCTGCGCTGCGGGTTTTCCCCGCAGATCAGCACCCTTGCCGCCGCCGTGGGCATCATGGCGGCAAGGGAGTCGTGCAAGGCCACGTCGATCAGACGCCCCCGCCCCGTCCGTTCCCGCTCCAGCAAGGCCGACACGATCCCGAGCGTGGCGAAGACACCGCCCGCCACGTCCCCCATCGCCTCACCCACCATCGTCGGCGGCCCGTCGGGATGGCCGGTGACATGCATCAGGCCCGTCATCGCCTGAAGGATGATGTCATAGGCAGGCCGGTCTGCATTCGGCCCGCTTTGCCCGAAGCCCGAGATCGAGGCATAGACAAGCTTGGGGTTGGCCGCCATCAGCGCCTCGGCGCCAAGGCCGAGGCGGGCCATCACGCCGGGGCGGAAATTCTCAACCACCACGTCGGCGGCCGCCGCGAGGTCGCGCGCCACAGCGACATCGCGCGGGTCCTTCAGGTCCAGAACGACCGAACGCTTGCCTCGATTGACGGTCTGGAACAGGGCGCTTTCCCCGTCCCGGAAAGGGCCGACGTGGCGGTATTCATCGCCCTGCGGCCCTTCGACCTTGATCACATCCGCGCCAAGGTCCGCGAGCAGCGCGGTCGCGTAGGGTCCGGCCAGAACCCGCGTAAAGTCGAGAACCCGAAATCCGCTCAAGGGCCCATCACCCGTTTTCATCACGACCTCCGTTTCAGTGTCGCGACAGGTTTACGGCATCCAGTTAATTTGCAAAAATAATGAATGACGATAGATTAGATTAATGCAGACAATACCCTTCAGCTTCCGTCAGATCGACTATCTGCTTGCCGTGGCCGAAACCGGCTCGACGGCCGCCGCGGCGCGGCGCCTGAATGTTTCCCAGCCCTCGATCTCCATTGCCGTCGCACAGTTCGAGGCGCATTTCGGCGCGCCCATGTTCCTGCGTCACCCCGGCCGGGGGATGGACCCGACACCCTTCGGGCGCGACCATATCGCCCGGCTCAAGGCGCTTCGGGCCGAAGCGTCGGCCCTGCTTTCGCCCGTTCAGGACGCGGCCCTTCGGCTCCGGCTCGGCGTCTATTCCACGCTTGGGCCGCGCTACGCGCCGATGCTGATGCGGCGCTTCACGGAGGCGCACCCCGGCGCCTCGGTCACGCCCGTCGAAGGGGACATCGAGACGCTCAGCGCAGCGGTCCGGTCGGGCGAGATCGACATGGCCCTGGTCTACGACCTGGGCCTGTCGCAGGACTTCACGGTCTCGGTGCTCGCCAGCCTGCCACCAATCGCGGTGCTGCCGCCCGACCATGCCTTGGCCACAACGGATCGAATCGATCTGCGCGCCTTGGCCGACGATCCCCTGGTCTTGGTCGGCCTGCCGCACAGTCGTGGCTATTTCCTGTCGCTGTTCCACGCCGCCGGCGTCCATCCGCGCGTCGCGGTCGAAACCGGCTCGATCGAGATGCTCCGCGCGCTGGTGGCCAACGGCTTCGGCGTGGGCCTTCTGGCGACCTCTCTGCCCTATGACCGCACCTATGATGGCCGACAGGTGGTGGAGCGGCCGCTCGCGGGCACGCCGCCCCCTAGCCGCGTGGTGCTGATCCGTGCGGCCGATCTACGCCCCAGCGAAGCCATGCTGCGGTTCGAGGCCGTCGCGCGGCGCTGCCTCGCAGAGGAGCCCTAGCGGCCTCAGCCAAGCGGACGCCCCGCCGTTATGCACCGCGAAACGGCTGTTCGAGAGCTGCCGCCTCCGAACCCGCGCAATCGGTGATCCAGTCGAGAAACCGCTCGATCCGCCGGTCCCGCTGGCGGCGCACGACGACATATAGCCCCTCATCCAGGACGATCGGCACGTCCAGCACCTTGACCAGAAGCCCCTGGCGAAGAAAGTCGGACGCCGTCCCGATCCAGCCAAGCGCGACGCCCCGGCCGCTGAGCGCGGCCTGCATCATCAGCAGGTGGTTGTCGAACATCGGCCAAGGAAGCGGATTTGGCGCGGTGACGCCGAACTGTTCGAACCACTGCTGCCAGTCGTACCAGGACCGTTCTACCGAAAGCGCGTGCAGCAGATCGTGGGAGAGCAGATCCCCGGCAGAGCGGACCGGTGCGTTCCGCTCCACATAATCCGGTGAGGCCACGGGCACGATACGTTCCCGGAATAACAGCCGCGCCTCGCGCCCCGGCCAGTCGCCGCGCCCGAAGCGGATGGCCACGTCTATCCCCTCGTCAAGCGAGGCGAGCCCCTGGTAGGTGGTGACCATGTTCACCTGAAGATCCGGATGCGCCGCGTGAAAGCCCTTGAGCCTCGGCAGCAGCCAGTAGTTGCCATAGGCCAGGTTGCAGGAGATCGTCAGGACATCCGCCGCGCGCCGACGCCGCAGGCCGTCGGCTTCGGCGGCAAGCTGAGTGAAGCAGTTGGCAAGCGTCGCGACATAGGCCTTGCCCTCGGGCGTCAGGCTGATCGGTCGGGTCGAGCGATTGATGAGCTGCGCCCCGAGGAAGGTTTCGGCCGTGGTGATGGCATGGCTGACGGCCGACTGGCTCACGTTCAACTCATCGGCGGCACGCGTGAAGCTAGCATGGCGCGCCGCCGCTTCGAGAGCCAACAGGGACTTCAGCGGCGGTATGCGCTTCCAATACCTCATCATGAATCCCCCTCATGATCGAATGAATCGATTCACGCTTTTCTTCACCGGCGAACAGGCCAGAAATCAGGGGAATTTCGCACGCAGCGATGATCGCCCCACCGCTGAGCATGAGGAGAGCCGGATGAACGACAGATCTGAACAGCTGCGGGTCACGATCCGCGGCCCTGTGATGGAGGTGGCGATGAACCGGCCGCCGGTGAACGCCATCGACCTGTCGCTCAGCCGCGCGATGTATGCCGCATTCAAGACCCTGAACGACGACCCCGACCTCCGGGTCGCCATCCTGTCGAGCGCGGGCAACGCCAAGAACATCTTCTCCGCTGGCTGGGATCTCAAGGCCTTCGCCGCCGGGGAAAGCCGGGACGCGGAACAGGGCTTCGACCTGGGACCCGGCGGGCTTGGCGGCCTGCCGGAGTTCTTCGGGCTTTACAAGCCCGTGGTCGTCGCCGTCGCCGGGGGCGCCATCGGCGGCGGTTTCGAACTGGCGTTGGGGGGCGACGTGATCGTCTGCGCCGAAGACGCCTATTTCTGGCTGCCGGAGATGCAGCGCGGCTTCCTGCCGGACGCCGGGGCGATCCAGAAGCTGCACCACCGAATCCCCTACAACGTGGCGATGGAGATGATCCTGACAGGGCGCAAGATGTACGCCGACGAGGCGAAGCACTGGGGCCTTGTCCGCGATGTCGTGCCGGTCGACCGCCTGATGGATCACGCGCGCGAGGTCGCGGCGACGATTGCGCAAGGCGCGCCGCTGGTCTCGGGCGCGCTGAAGGAGTTCATGCGCAGGTACGGCCACGCCTCGGTCGAGGAAAGCCACGCAGCGGTCCGCCGCGCCTGGGTCGGGCGAAGCGACATGCCCCTTTACGAGAGCATGATCGCATCCGACGACTTCACCGAAGGCTCCGTCGCCTTCGCCGAAAAACGCGATCCGAAGTTCAAGGGCTGACCCCATGACACACAGGCTGTCCGCGATGTTCGAGGGCCGGTCCATGGCCGTGATCGGCGCCTCGGCGCGACCCGGATCTTTCGGCGCGCGGCTGGCGCAGGCCGTGCTCAGCCGGGGTTTCCCGGGCCGGATCGATTTCGTCAACCCGCGCGGCGGCGAAATCATGGGCCGCCCGGCGCTGACCCATATCGGCGAGCTTGACCATGCCCCCGATATCGCCGTCCTTGGGATCGGCGGGGCCAATCTGGAACGCGGCCTGATCGACGCGATCGACAAGGGCGCAAGGTCCGCCGTGATCTTCGATTCCTGCCACGGCCAAACGGCGGAGGGCGCACCGATCCTCCAGCGTCTCAAGGATATCGCGCGCGAGGCCGATCTGCCGGTCTGTGGTGGCGCGGGCATGGGCTTCATCAACACCCGCTCCGGCGCGGTGGCAAGCTTCTATCCCGCCGACCACCTGAAACCCGGCGGCATTTCCCTGATCGCGCATTCCGGCAGCGTGTTCACCGTGCTGGGGATGAACGACCCGCGCTTTCGCTTCGACCTGATGGCCTCCCCGGGCCAAGAGGTCGGCGCGACCATCGACGAATACATCGCCTATGCGGCCAGCCGCGACACGACGCGCGCCATCGCCGTCTTCATGGAGGCCGCGCGCAATCCGCAAGGTTTGATCGAGAGCCTTCAGTTCGCGCGCGACCGCGGCGTTCCGGTGGTCGTCTGCAAGGTCGGACGCACCGAGGAAAGCGCGCGGCTCGCCCGATCGCACACCGGCGCGCTGGCCGGATCGAACGCGGCCTATGCGGCGATCCTAGAGGAATGCGGGGCCATCGCCGTCGGTTCGGTGGACGCGCTGATGAACACGGCGCTGCTCTGCGCAACCGGCCGGACACCGGGACCGGGGGGCGCCGGGCTGGTGACCGACAGCGGGGGCTTGCGCGAAATGCAGGTCGATCTGGCCGCCGAGACGGGGACACCGCTTGCGCGGCTCACCGCCGCCACCCGGGCGGCCCTGCGCGCGGCCCTGCCGGAAGAGCTTGAACCCTCCAACCCACTCGACTGCGCGGCCGACCTCACCGATGACTACCCGAGGGTCTTCGAGCGCGGGCTGACAATCCTGGCCGCGGCGCCGGAAGTGTCGATGCTGGGGCTCGAGGCCGACCTGCGTGACGACTATATCTATGAGGATGGCCTGCTCACGCTGGCCGGATCACTTGCCACGTTAACCGAAAAGCCCTGTTTCTTCTATTCAAGCTTCGGCCAGGCGCATAACCGTGCCCTGGGCGCGCGGCTTGCCGATCTGGGGGTGCCTTGCCTGAACGGCGCCGAAACCATGATGGCAGCGGTGCGCAACTATCAGACCTGGGCCGACCGACGGCGCGACCACGTTCCCGAGAACGCGGCCGTCGCCGATGCCACCACTGTCGTGCATTGGCGCGCGCGGCTTCGCGAACCCATGGATGAGGCCTCGGGCCTCGCGATGCTGGCCGCTTTCGGCGTCCCGGCGGCGCAGAGCCTGGTCTGCACCAGCGCCGAGATGCTGGGTGACGCGAGCCGGACCCTCGGCTTTCCGCTGGTGATGAAGACCGCCGAAGCCGGGATCGACCACAAGAGCGACCATCGCGGCGTGATCCTGAGCCTCGACGATAACGCGGCCCTGCAATCCGCCTATGCCGAGCTTTGCGACCGCCTGGGGCCGCGCGTGATCGTGCAACCGATGGCCGAAAGGGGCGTGGAACTGGCCTTCGGCTGCGTGATGGACCCCGACTTTGGCCCACTGGTGATGGTCTCGGCGGGCGGCACGTTGGTCGAGATCTTCGACGACCGCCGGTTCGCCCGCGCGCCTTTCGGCCCAAACCGGGCCGAGGCGCTGATCCGCGGACTTAAGGTCGCGCGCCTGATCGACGGCGTGCGCGGCGATGCGCCCGGCGACATGCGCACCGCCGCCCAGGCGCTCAGCGCCTTCTCGGCGCTTTGCGCGGGACTGACCGGCCACGTGGCAGAGATCGACGTGAACCCCGTGATCGTTACCACAGGCGGGGCCATCGCGGTCGATGCGCTGGTGGTGCCGGCCGCGCCCCGGCAGCAGGACGCCGCCTGAAATGATCTTCGCAGCCATCGGCGGAGCATCGCCCGCGTGATCGGCTTGCCGAAGGCCACACCGCTTCGCTACGAAGGCGACGGCGCGCGGACATCCCGCGCGCCCGGTCCGGCGACCACGAACGCCGGCTGACCGCCAACCGCCCTACCCCGGAGGACCGATGACCGACCAATCCGCGTTTCCCAAGCTGTTCCAGCCCCTGACGATTGGCGGTGTCACGGTCCGCAACCGCATCCTCTCGACCGGCCACGACACCACGATGGCAACCGACGGCACCGTCAACGATCGCATCGTCGCCTATCACCGGGCCCGCGCGGCCGGTGGCGTCGGGCTGATCGTTTGCCAGGTGACCGGCGTTCACGAGAGCGCGCGCTACACCAACCACGTCCTCATGGGGGTCGATGACGGCTGCATCGCGGGCTTCGCGAAGCTGGCCGATGCGGTCCACGCCGAAGGGGCACGGCTTTTCGTCCAGCTCTTCCACCCCGGGCGCGAGATGACCGAAAGCCTTGACGGCACGGCACCGGTCGCCTGGGCGCCCTCGGTTTCACCCAGCGAACGCTTCCACGTCATTCCGCGCGCAATGACCCCGGCGATGATCCGTGAGGTTCTGGCCGGATACGGCGCGGCGGCGGCCCGGCTTCAACGCGCCAGGGTCGACGGGGTCGAGATCGTGGCGAGCCATGGCTACCTGCCGGCACAGTTCCTTAACCCCGCCGTCAACCGGCGTGAGGATGACTATGGCGGCAGCGCCGAAAACCGGCGGCGCTTCCTGCATGAGGCGATCGAGGCCGCGCGCGCGGCGACGTCGCCGGGTTTTGTCGTGGGCCTCAGGATCTCCGGCGACGAAATGCACGAAGGCGGGCTGACACCCGACATCGCGCTTGAGACAATCGGGTCGGTTGCGGACAAGGTCGATTATGTTTCCGTCGTCGCCGGATCATCCGCCTCGCTTGGCGGCGCGGTTCACATCGCCCCCCCGATGTACATGGAG
The DNA here is from genome assembly GCF_025751575.1 of Albidovulum sediminicola. Lineage (GTDB taxonomy): Bacteria > Pseudomonadota > Alphaproteobacteria > Rhodobacterales > Rhodobacteraceae > Albidovulum > Albidovulum sediminicola. The sequence goes on from NZ_JAOWLA010000027.1 coordinate 23,465, forward strand.
CCCGGCTATGTCGCGCCCTTCGCCGCGCGGGTCAAGGCCGCGGTGTCGGTCCCGGTAATGGTCACCGGACGCATCAACCAGCCGCAGGAGGCGGAGCGGATCCTGGCGGCCGGCGCCGCCGACATGTGCGGCATGACGCGCGCCCTGATCTGCGACCCGGAGATGCCCGCCAAGGCTGAAGCGGGGCGTTTCGACGACATCCGCGCCTGCATCGGCTGCAACCAGGCTTGCATCGGGCACTTTCACAAGGGCCATGCGATCTCCTGCATCCAGCACCCGGAGACGGGGCGCGAGCTGAGCTTCGGCACCCTCAGCCCTGCCCCCGTTTCCCGGAAAGTCATGGTCATCGGCGGTGGACCGGGCGGGATGAAGGCCGCCGCCGTCGCCGCCGCGCGCGGGCATGACGTGACGCTGCATGAGGCGGAGGGCCAGCTTGGCGGGCAGGCGCGGCTGGCGCAGCTCTTGCCGCGGCGCAGCGAATTCGGCGGCATCATCACCAATCTGGAACACGAGCTGAAGCAGTCGGGCGCACGCGTTGTGACCCGAAGCCGGGTTGACCGGGCGATGATCGAGGACACCGCGCCCGATGTCGTAATCCTCGCCACCGGCGCCACGCCGCTTTGGCCAAACCAGTTCCACTACGAGGGCGAGGGCCAGGTCCTCGACGCCTGGCAGGTCCTGAGCGGCGGCGCCAATATCGGCGGGTCCGTCGTGGTCGCGGACTGGAAGGGCGACTGGATCGGCATGGGCGTTGCGGAACTTCTGGCCGAACGGGGATGCCATGTGCGGCTGGCGGTCAACGGCCTTTTTGCCGGGGAAACGCTGCAATCCTATGTGCGCGACGCCAACGCCGCGCGCTTGCATGCGCTGGGCGTGGAAGTCATTCCCTATGCCCGCCTCTTCGGGCGGGACGAGGACAATGTCTACCTCCAGCACACGGCCAGTGGCGAGGCGGTGATCATCGAGGATGTCGCCACGCTGGTCCTCGCCCAAGGTCATGCCCCGGATACGGCGCTGCAAGACGACCTTGCCGGTTTTGCCGGAGAGGTCATCGCCATCGGCGACTGCCAGATGCCGCGCAGTTGTGAAGAGGCGGTTCTTGAAGGCCTGCAGGCAGCCTGGCGGATCTGAGGGGAGCGCGCACCCGATGGTCGGATTGTCGGACAATCTGCTCACCTGACGGTACGAACGTCGGACGCCGTGCCGCCTTCACCGATGCCCCGAGACCTCGCGCAAGTTGACGCTTTGGCGATTCGGTTCCAAACTGTTGGCCTTCGCGGGCAGAGTGAGGGCGAACCATGTGTGAGATCTTCGCGGGTCAGGATCCGAACCGCTATGAATGTGTCACGCGGCGTCTGCGGCTGAATGGGCAAAGCACGTCGATCCGGCTTGAGCGGTCCTTCTGGCGCATCCTCGACCGGATCGCCGAGCGAGAGGGGCTGACGACCCCGGCCTTCATCTCGCGCCTCCACTCCGAAGTGCTTCAGCTTCATGGCGAGGCGCCGAATTTCACTTCGCTCCTGCGCTGCGCCTGCACGATCCATCTGGGTGAGTACGAACAGGACGCCGGCGCGCGGATCGCGGCCGAATAGCAAATTTTTCGGCTGTAGTACCCCGCTACTACCACGCCCAGAAATTGGTCATCTAGTTTTACCAAAATCGCAGAGATTTTGGAGGACTGATGGCCAAGGCGATTCACTCTATGATCCGCGTGCTCGAAGAAGAGCGCTCGGTCGACTTCTATTCCCGCGCTTTCGGGCTTTCCGTCGCCGACCGGCTCGACTTCGAGGGCTTCACCCTCGTCTATCTGTCGAACCCGGAATCCAGCTTCGAGCTTGAACTGACGATTAACAAGGGCCGGACCGAACCCTACGCGCTTGGCGACGGCTACGGCCACCTCGCCGTGTCGGTCAGTGACATCGACGCCGAGCACGCGCGGCTGACGGACGAGGGCCTCGCCCCCCGCAAGCTCGTCGATTTCAAGAACGGCGATGTCACCGTCGCGCGTTTCTTCTTCATCGCTGACCCCGATGGCTACCAGATCGAGGTCATCCAACGCGGCGGCCGGTTCCTGTAACCGGCCGTCTTTTTATTGCTCAAGGGAGGACATGATGAGCAAGATCGAAAGGCAAGGCCTGACCCGCCGCGCGCTCCTGGCGCGTTCGGTGGCGGCTGGCGCCCTCGTCGTCACGGGGGCCGGATTCCTCGCGGCGCCGGACGCGGCCTGGGCCATGGAGGTCAGCGTGATCTCCGAACACCAGATGGCGACGCTGCTTCAGATGGCGCGCGACATCTACCCGCACGACAAGGTCGCCGACCAGTTCTACGCCATCGCCGTCAAGGGCTATGACGCCGAGGACAAGAAGGCCCTCGTCGAGGAAGGCGTCGCGGCGCTTGACGCGGCGGCGCAGGCGGCGGGACATGCCGACTATGTCTCCATGGGGTGGGAAGAGGATCGCGTGCAGATCCTTCAGGCCATGGAAGACAGCGGCTTCTTCCAGACCGTGCGCGGCGGCCTCGTGACCGGCCTTTACAACCAGAAGGACGTCTGGCCGATCTTCGGCTACGAGGGCGAGTCCTTCTCGAAGGGCGGCTACATCGAACGCGGCTTCGACGACATCAACTGGCTCTGACCACTGGGGGGAAATCATGGTCGCGAAATTTGATCTGACCGACGACTCCGTTGTGGTCGTCATCGGCACCGGCGCGGGCGGCGGGGTGCTTTCGAACGAACTGGCCCAGAAGGGCGTGAAAGTCGTGGCCCTGGAGGCCGGCGGGCGCTACCTGCCCGAGGACTACATCAACGACGAATGGGAAAGCTTCGGGCAGCTTGCCTGGACCGACCCGCGCACCACCTCGGGCGACTGGCGCGTGGCCAAGGACTTCTCTGGCCTGCCCGCCTGGATCGTCAAGGCCGTCGGCGGCACCACGACCCACTGGGCCGGTGCCTCGATCCGCTTCCAGGAACATGAATGGAAGGCGCTGTCGACCTATGGCCCGGTGGAAGGCGCGAACCTTCTCGACTGGCCGATCGACGGCGAGGAAATGGCGCCCTGGTACGAAAAGGCCGAAGCCAAGCTGGGCGTGACCCGCACCGGCGACCGCGCGGGCCTGCCGGGCAACAACAACTTCAAGGTCTTCGAGAAGGGCGCGAAAGCGCTCGGCTACACCGAGGTCCACACCGGCCGTATGGCGATCAACTCTGCCGACTACGACGACCGCATGGCCTGCCAGCAGACCGGCTTCTGCTTCCAGGGCTGCAAGTGGGGCGCGAAGTGGTCGGCCGCCTACACCGACATCCCGCGCGGCGAGGCGACCGGCAACCTTGAGGTTCGCGACCACGCCCATGTGGCCCGCATCCTGCACGACGAGACCGGAAAGGTGACGGGCGTCGAGTATTTCGACAAGGACGGCAACCTGCAACTGCAGAAGGCGCGGATCGTCTGCGTCGCCGGCAACTCCTTCGAAAGCCCGCGTCTGCTGCTGAACTCGGCCTCCGAGATGTTCCCGAACGGTCTGGCCAACAGTTCCGACCAGGTGGGCCGCAACTACATGCGCCACACCACGGGTTCGGTCTACGCGGTCTTCGACAAGCCCGTGCGCATGTGGCGCGGCACGACCATGGCCGGCATCGTCCAGGACGAGGCGCGCCACGACCCCGAGCGCGGGTTCGTGGGCGGCTACGAACTTGAGACCCTGTCGCTGGGCATCCCCTTCATGGCGGCCTTCCTCAATCCCGGCGGCTGGGGCCGGTCGTTCACGACCGCGCTCGACAGCTATGAGAACATGGCCGGCATGTGGATCGTGGGCGAGGACATGCCGCAGGCAACCAACCGCGTCACCCTGTCGGATGTGAAGGACAAGTACGGGCTGCCGGTCGCGAACGTCAACTTCTCGGACCACCCGAACGACGTCGCGATGCGCAACCACGCCTACAAGCAGGGCATGGCGATGTACGAGGCGGTTGGCGCGACCCGCACCTTCCCGACCCCGCCCTATCCGTCGACCCACAACCTGGGCACCAACCGGATGTCGGAAAAGCCCGAGGACGGCGTTTGCAACAAGTGGGGCCAGACCCACGACATCGCGAACCTCTTCATCTCGGACGGCAGCCAGTTCACGACCGGGGCTGCGGAAAACCCGACGCTGACCATCGTGGCGCTGGCCATCCGCCAGGCCGACTTCATCTCGCGCGAGATGGCGGCGGGCACGATCTGACCGAAAGGTCCCTGCGATCCAGCCGGTCCGCGACACTTCGCGGGCCGGCTGCTTGCATTTTGGACCCGCGCGGACGGGGCCTCAGGCGACCTGATCGCGCGGGGTTTTTCCCTGGAAGAAGTCGTTGAGGTTTTGGAGGACGCGGAATCCCATGTCTTCGCGGGTTTGTCGTGTTGCGGAACCGAGGTGGGGGAGCATGACGAGGTTGTCTGCGCCGAGGAGGTCGTTGTGGACCTCTGGTTCGCGTTCGAAGACGTCGAGGGCTGCGCCGCCGATGGTGTTGAACCAGAGGGCCTGTGCGAGGGCCTGTTCGTCGACGACCTCGCCGCGGGCGGTATTGATGAGGAAGGCCTCGGGTTTCATGAGGTCGAGCCTTCGGGCGTTGATGAGGTGGCGGTTGGCTTCGCCGCCGGGGCAGTGGAGGGAGACGAAGTCGCAGCGCGGCAGGAGGTCGTCGAGGTCGCGGACCTGTTCGGCGCCGTAGCGGGCGAGGATCTCCGGGGCGACGGCGGAGCGGTTGTGGACGAGGAC
>NZ_JAOWLA010000028.1 GCF_025751575.1 Albidovulum sediminicola
CATGCCCCAGGGCGACATCCTCGGCTTCGCCCCGCCCTTCTGCCTCTCCGAGGCCGAAGCCGACCACATCGCCGCCGCAACCAGACGCGCCGTCGAAACCACCCTCGGAAAAGCCTGAGACGGAAAAAAGGGGGGGCGGTGCCGCACCGCAGCATCTGCGCGGCCAGCCCCCCTTTCCCCTTCCCTTCAGAGCCGAATCCCCTATGCTGGCGGCGAAGGATAGGAAGGCCCCCCATGACGCGATCGATCGACTACGGTAACCTCATGCATCGTGCCATGCGCGGCCTGATCGTCGAGGTTCTGCGCCAGGTCGAAGATGAGGGCCTGCCGGGCGATCACCACTTCTTCATCACCTTCGACACCCGCCATCCGGACGCGGCGCTGGCCGACTGGCTCAAGCAGCGCTACCCGGACGACATGACCGTCGTCATGCAGCACTGGTTCGACAATCTGCGTGTTGACGATGACGGCTTCGCCGTGACCCTCAATTTCGGCGACCAGCCGGAACCGCTTTACATCCCGTTCGACGCGATCCGCACCTTCGTCGACCCCTCGGTCGAGTTCGGGCTTCGATTCGAAGCGCCCGCCGATGACGATGAGGAGGACGAAGACGACGACGATGGCGACGATCCCACGCCCTCGCCGGAACGTCAGGACGCAGAGATCGTCCGGCTGGACCGTTGGCGCAAGTAACGGGGCGGGTCGCGCCCCGCCTGTTCCCTGACCGTCACTGAAGGCTCTAGCGCGGAAGGTTTTGCGATGTCGAAGGACCTGTCCCTGTTCATCGGCCAGCTTCTGCGCAACCCGAGAGAGATCTCGGCCGTGGTCCCGTCGTCGCGCGCGCTGGCAATGGCCATGGCAGCGCCCCTTGGCCCCGGCATAGGCCCGGTGGCGGAGTTCGGCCCCGGGACGGGGCGCATCACCCGGGAAATCCTGGCGCGCGGCGTCAGCCCCCGCGACCTCGTGCTTTACGAGATGAACGGGGCGTTCTGCGAACGGTTGCGGCAGACCTTCCCCGCCGTGCGCGTCGTCAACCGCCCCGCGCAGGATGCCGCGCGGGATTTCGCCGGCCGGCTGGGCGCGGTAGTCAGCGGCTTGCCGCTCCTCTCGATCCCCGAACCCGTGCAGCGCGACATCCTGGCCGCCGCGTTCAAGGCCCTCGCCCCCGGCGGCATCTTCATCCAGTTCACCTATGGCCCGAAGCCGCCCGTCGCGCAGGAGGTGCGCCAAGCGCTGGGGATCTCCGCCCTGCCGGGACCGCGCGTCTGGCACAATCTGCCCCCGGCCCGGGTCTATATTTATCGCCGCGCCGCAGAAAATATCGCTGCGATGTAGCATCTGCGGGATTTCCCATTTGAGACGATGGCAAAAATCCTCTACTCAGAAGCCGAATTTTCCAGCACGGACCTGAGACATGACCGCGACCCGCACCGAGACCGACAGCTTCGGCCCGCTTGAAGTTCCCGCCGACAAGTACTGGGGGGCGCAGACGCAGCGTTCCATCATGAACTTCCCCATTGGCTGGGAAAAGCAGCCCGTCGCCATCGTGCGCGCGCTGGGTGTCATCAAGAAAGCCTGCGCGTTGGTGAACAAGGCGCAAGGCGACATGGCGCCGGAACTGGCCGACACCATCGCCGCGGCGGCGCAGGAAGTCATCGAGGGCAAGTTCGACGACAACTTCCCGCTGGTCGTCTGGCAGACCGGGTCGGGCACGCAGTCGAACATGAACGCGAACGAGGTCATCTCGAACCGCGCGATCGAGATGCTGGGCGGCGTCATGGGCTCGAAGAAGCCCGTGCACCCGAACGATCACGTGAACATGGGGCAGTCCTCCAACGACACCTTCCCGACCGCGATGCACGTGGCCATCGGCATGATGGCCCGTGACGTGCTGCTGCCGGGGCTGGAGAAACTCCACGCCGCGCTGGCTGCGAAGTCCGAGGAATTCAAGGACATCATCAAGATCGGCCGCACCCATACGCAGGACGCCACGCCGCTGACGCTGGGCCAGGAATTCTCGGGCTACGCAAAGCAGGTGGAAAAGGGCATCGCCCGGGTGAAATCCTGCCTGCCCGACATCTACGAACTGGCACAGGGCGGCACCGCGGTCGGCACGGGCCTGAACACCCGCGTCGGCTGGGACACCCGTGTCGCCGCCCAGATCGCGGAAATCACCAGCCTGCCCTTCGTCACCGCGCCAAACAAGTTCGAGGCGCTGGCCGCGCATGACGCGATGGTCATGTTCTCGGGCGCGCTCAAGACCGTGGCGGCCAGCCTCTTCAAGATTGCCAACGACCTGCGGCTTCTGGGCTCCGGCCCGCGTTCGGGCCTGGGCGAGCTGATCCTGCCGGAGAATGAGCCCGGTTCCTCGATCATGCCGGGCAAGGTCAACCCGACCCAAGCCGAGGCGCTGACCATGGTCTGCGCGCATGTCATGGGCAACGACGCCGCCATCGGTTTCGCCGGCTCTCAGGGGCATTTCGAGCTGAACGTCTACAACCCGATGATGAGCTACAACGTCCTGCAATCCATGCAGCTGCTGGGCGACGCCGCGGGTTCCTTCACCGACAATATGGTCGTGGGCACGCAGGCCAACACCGCGCGCATCGACAAGCTGATGAAGGAAAGCCTGATGCTGGTAACGGCGCTCGCCCCCACCATCGGCTACGACAACGCCACCAAGGTCGCCAAGACCGCGCATAAGAACGGCACGACCCTCAAGGAAGAGGCAATCGCCCTCGGCTTCGTGGACGCGGAAACCTTCGACCGAATCGTCCGCCCCGAGGACATGATCGGCCCGAAGGGCTGATGGCCGAGGTCGTCAACCTTCGCACCGCGAAAAAGCAGGCGGCCCGCAAGGCCGCCCGCGCGAAGGGCGACGCCAACGCCGCCAAGTTCGGCCAGTCCAAGGCCGAACGCGACCTGCAGGCCGCGCGCACCAAACAGGATCACGCGCGGCTTGACGGACACAAACGCGAGGAGCCAGGCGCGCAGGATCGCGATGACTGAGGGGCTTGCCCGCACCGGCGCCGCGCCCTAGCCTTCCGCCATGCCACGCCCGGTCAAACGCTCGCTCACGCTTCACGGCCACCGCACCTCCGTCTCGCTGGAGGAGGCGTTCTGGCGCGCCTTCCGCCAGATCGCGGCACGGCGCGATGTCGGGCTCAATGCCCTCGCGGCTGAGATTGACGATGCCCGCGATGGCGACACGGGGCTTGCAACGGCGATCCGGCTCTTCGTTCTTGACGATCTGGAGACGCGGTTGGCGGAGCGGGTGGACTGACGGAGGCGCCGCATAAGGCCCCCATGGTCAACCGATTCTGGACAGCCGCAGCCGGATTCCGTCGCGGGCCCGGACGGTCAGGTGAGCGACCGGAACGGGCGGCGGCCCGTCGGGCGCAAAGCGCAAGCGACGGAGCAGCATGGCCAGGATCAGCGGCCCCTCCACCATCGCGAAACCCGCGCCCGTACAGACGCGCGGCCCGGCAGAGAACGGCAGATAGGCCGCGCGGGCCGCGTCGCGCCCCGCCTGGGTCTGCCAGCGGCTGGGGTCGAAATCGTCGGGCCGGTCCCAGAGCCGTTCGTGTCGGTGGACATGCCAGGGCGACAGCACGATCTGCGCGCCCTGCCCCACCTCACGGTCGCGGAAACGGTGGGGACACGCGGCCTCCCGCACCATCATCGGTACTGGCGGATAGAGCCTCAGCGCCTCGCGGAAGCAGTCCCGCAGGAAGCTGAGCCGGGCGATGTCGGCAAAGCCGGGCGCGTCGGGCAAGCCTGCGGCCTCTGCCGCCGCGCGCGCCTGTGCCTCGGGGTGTGTCGCCAGAAGATACAGCGTCCAGGCCAGAGCAGAGGCCGAGGTTTCGTGCCCGGCAAGAAAGAAGATCGCCACCTGATCGACCATTTCGCCGGCGGAGAAGGTCTGACCCGTCTCTGGGTCGGGGGTTGTCATGATCTTGGTGGCCAGGTCGTCGGGCGCGGTCCCGGCGCGGATCGCCGCCATCCGCTCTGTCGTCAGCCGGGCGATCAGCGCGCGGATATCGCGGGCGGCCCTCCGGGTGCGGGCGCGGTGAAAGCGCGGCACCCAGCGCGGCAACGGCAGGAAGGCGGCAAGATTCAGGAGCGGCTGGCTGCGCTGGTAGTCGCGGAACCGGGTGAAGACGGCGCGCGCCACCGTATGGTCGATGGGGATCGAGAAGAGGGTGCGGAAGATCACGTCGGCAGCGGCGTGGCTCGTCTCCTCCTCGATCTCGATCACCTCGCCCGCGCGCGCTTCAAGCCGGGCAACCGCCGCGCGCGCCGCAGCGAGCATCGCGGGAAAGGTGTCGCGCAGCCGCCCGCCCTCGAAGGCCGGGTCGATGATCCGGCGTTGGCGCCGCCAGTCCGCGCCATTGGTCAGGAAGACCGAGTTGCCCAGAAGCGGCCTGAGCCCCTCGGCAACGCGGGTCGACTTGGGGAAATCGGCCGGGCATTCCTTCAGCACAAGGTCGATCAGCGCGGGATCGTTGCAGAGGTAGGATCGGAAAAACGGGGTGCGGAACTCCGCCATCCATGCGCGGTAAAGCTTCGCGGGCTGAGCCGACAGGATGTCTTGCCGGAACAGCCGCAGGTAGCGCCAAAGCGAGACGCGATCAGCCCGCGCGGGGGGCTTCGGGGGGGTCATGGCCGATCCCCGAAGCTGACGATCACACGCTCGACCCGGCTTTGCGACGGCGCGCGCCCCGCGAACCGCGCACCGAGCGTCAGCGCTCCGGCAGTGATGCGGAAGTAGTCGTAGTCGCCGGGCCGGTCGAATGCGCAAAGATACTGGAAGTGAAGGCGGAAGAAGCGCCACCGCAGCGCCCGCCACCTTTCCGGGCTGAGCGTCTGGGTGAAGGCTGCAGAGAGGACGAGCGGCCAGCGCTTTTCGGGCGTTGCCATGCCCACGACCGCCACGGGATCACAGAGCGCGAAGGTGCAACCATCACCCGGCGCGGTCACATCGACCCAGGTCAGATCCTCGCGCTCCGAAAGGTACCGCAGGTCGCGCCTGAGCCGACCCGCCCCGGGCAGCACCGCGACCATCGGCACCACATGCCCAAGCGTCAGCAGCGAAAGCGCCGCCCCCCCGGCCGGAACCCGCCCGGCCCGGACAAGGTCCGCCAGAACCGAGATCGCCAGATGCGCGCCCGAGGAATGGCCGACGACCAGGACCTCCTCCAATCCCTCTTCGCTCAGGGCGGCGGCTATGCGGGCCTGGAAGACGCGCAACCGGGCTTCGAGTGCCGGGGGATAGGCCCCCTGCCCCAGCGCCGAAAATGCATAGTCGTGCATGAGGTAATAGGCGAAGACCCGATTGTCCCAGCGCCGGAACAGCGCCAGCACCCCGGCCAGGATCACCACGGCCATCAGCCCAGCCGCCAGAGCCGCCCAAGGCGCGCCCAGCCACATCAGCGCCCGGCTGGAAAGCGCATAGCCAGCCACCCCGGCCAGGACAGCCGCGATGGCCTGAAGGGCAAGCAGCGCGATCGGATAAAGCGCGGCAATCATCGGCCCTTTGCGCAAGCCCAGAAGGCGGAAGAAGGCGCCGCCCAAAAGGTAAACCCAGGCCGTTCGGATCGCCTGAAAATACGTTGCTGGGATCGACTGGCTCATCGAGCCGCGCACGATGTCATCCCAGACAAGTACCTCCAGATCCGCACGGCTCTCCGTACCTGCCTCGACAAGGGTCGCCTGCCATTGACCGGTCTGGCCCGGCGTTCCACGAACCTCGAGCCCATAGCCCGAGATCGCGGCCTGCGCGGCGCCCTCGCTGCGGTAAAGCTCCCGGTAGCGGCGTGGCGGAAAGGGATCATAGCCGGGGATGTAGAAGACCCGACGCCGCCGAACCGCCCTGCCCGCCGGTGCCTCCATCACGTCCTGTCTACGCCCGCCGTGGACGCGGTCCGGCTCAAGCCACGTCCAACTGCGGCCCCAGCGGGCCTCACAGATCCTGACCGGCAAGCTGCCGTCCCGCCGCAAGACCCAGTTGATGGGACACGTCCGTAAATACCCTGTCGAAGGCCGCGAACAGTGCGCGGTTCAGGTCCTGCCCGGCCTCGGTCTCATAAAAATCGATGTAGCGCGCCAGTTCCTCGTCCCCGAGCGGCGCGTAGGACGTCGCAAGATAGGACAGAAGCCAGATCTCGGTTTCCTCGCGGATATCGGGCTCCTGCGCCCAGACCTGCGCCAGCATCGCGCCCTCGTCCAGCCCCTCGGGCAGCGCGCCGCTTTCGGCAAGGCCTCGGTAAAAGGCGAGGCTTCCGTTCAGCGCGTTGGCGACATTGCCCTCAAGCAGGTCGGCCGACGCGATGAAACGGTCAAGATGCGCCAACCGCGGATCATCCTGCACGGAAAGTTCCTCTGCCCGCGCCTCGGCGGCGTCGCGCACGGCGTCGTCCAGGAAGGCGCGACGTGCCGAAATTTCCAGCCGGACGATGTGCGCGCCCTCCCCGCTGGTCAGGTAGTCGAGCATGGTGGCGGTGTCCGCCCCCTCAAGCTCGGCCGCGAAGGATTTCATGAAGGCCGGAAAAAGCGCCTCCGGGTCGTAGATCTGCGCGACCTCGCCATGCCAGCGCGGTCCCCCGCCGCCGCTAAAGAGGTCTTCCTCCAGATCGCGACCATAGGCGGCCCCCTCTTCGCTCATGATGTCGAAGAGTTCCGGCAAGGCCAGGGCGTCCGCCAGCGCGTCGGTCTGCGGCTCCGCCGCAGCGGCGGCGCTTGCAAGGCTGAGGACAAGGGCGACGGATCGCAGGATTCGCAGAAGCATGAAGCCATTCCGGTCAATGTCCCACTGACGTAGTCCCTGCCCGCCCCTGCCTCAAGGCGAAAGCTGAAACTCGCCGAAAAAAGGGCGAAAACGCCCCCGACACCGGGGCCTTGGGGCAAGCTGATCCCGCCCGCGAAGCCAGCCGGGCGGCGCGCTCTACGCCTACCCGCGAAAATCACCACCCAAGCACGAAAAACGTATTGCGCTGCCCGCGCGGGCCAGATAAACCCCGCCCTCACGACGACCCCCAGACGCGGAGAGGTGCCGGAGTGGTCGAACGGGGCGGTCTCGAAAACCGTTGAGCCTGCAAGGGTTCCGTGGGTTCGAATCCCACCCTCTCCGCCACTTGCCTAAGTTATTGATATTTATATGCAAAACACTGGATTTCCGGTCGATTTTTCCGTGCGTTGCGCCTCCGCCGACCCCTTAGAGACTCTGCCGAGAGGCCGGCTCGCTGGCGCTGCCGCGATGGGTCTCAGAGGGGCGCATCGGCCGGTTCGGTTTTGGGCTGGAATTCCCTGCATGCAGGGAGTTTGCAGGGAATTTTCCTGATTCTGTCTTGATCGGGCGCTTGGGTCCCGAATTTAATGATCTGAATCAGCCACTTGTCAGGATTTCCCTGCTGCCACAGGCAGGGAACCTGCAGGGAACTTTTGAGGCGCATGAGCCGGGACGCGGCGGCGGGACAAAGCCCTGGCCCGACCCGCGGCTCAGATCCCGTATAGCCGTTCCTGGTTCTGCCAATCGAGGGGGATCGGGCGCCGGAGGATCCGGTGCAGGGTCAGCTCGGGTGGCAAGGTGCCATCGCCGATGGCGTGCTGGAGCTTCGGGGAGAGGAAGGCGAGCGGCGCGCGGGTCCGGATGAAGACGTCGTGATGACCGGCGTTGCGTGCGATCGTGGCGAGCGGGGTTCCCTTGCGCAGCGCCGCGGTCCAGCGATGCGCGTCGACCAAGGTGCGGAGCAGCACCGGATTGGGGTCGGGCGCAGCCTCGCCCGCCACCAGCTTTGCCTCGACACCGCGGCGCCGGAGATGAACACGTGCCGAGAGGTTGATGAGATCGGGCGACAGGTCTGCGGCCGGGAGGTCGAACGCGTCTGACAGGGTGTCGGCATCGAGCGTGAGCTGGATCTCCCGCGGTGCGATGGTGCCGCTGAAAAGGATGCGGCGCAGCAGGTCAGGTTCGCGGGCCCGGAGCGCTCCGATGGGGCGCTGTTGCAGAACTCGTCCTCGAGACGAGGTCTTGTCAGAGGGAATCCTGTTGAGCGTGGCAGGGTGGTCTCGTAGCGTCTTGAGATGACGAAAGACGCCCCATTCAAGTACTTCCGGACCAGCCCGGAAATCATCCGCCTGGCGGTCATGATGTATGTCCGGTTCCCTCTATCGCTCCGCAACGTCGAAGACCTGTTGCAAGAACGCGGTATCGAGATCAGCCACGAATCCGTCCGCTTCTGGTGGAACCGCTTTGGCCCGATGTTCGCTTCCGAGATCCGTGCGCGACGGGCCGAACGCCTGCGATCCGGGCCCCAATGGCGTCGGCATCTCGACGAGGTTTTCGTGAAGATCAATGGCGAACGTCACTACCTCTGGCGCGCAGTCGATCACGAAGGTGAAGTGCTCGAGAGCTTGGTGACGAAGACGCGGGACGAGAAAGCAGCCTTAAAATTCTTGAAGAAAGCGATGCGAAGATACGGCCGGCCCGAGGCCATCGTCACAGATCTGCTGCGATCTTACGGTGCGGCGCTGAAGGCGATAGCCGCTGCAAATCTGCAGCAGACCGGTCGCTGGCTGAACAACCGGGCAGAGAATTCACACTTGCCATTCCGACGACGAGAGCGGGCAATGCTCCGGTTCCGGCGGATGCGAAGTCTGCAGAAATTTGTCGCCGTTCACGCCTCGGTCTTCAACCATTTCAACTCGGAGCGAAGCTTCTACTCCAGGGCGAATTTCAAGGCCAACCGAGCCGCCGCTCTCGCTGAGTGGCGCGGTCTCTGCGCGGGATAAGGGGCAGTGCTACTGTCCTTGTGGAGACGAGTTCGAATCCGTCTGACAGCACCAAATCGGTGCCTACTTCACGCCTTTCTCGGGCTTTGCCGCACCATCCCCTTCAGTTGGCCTATGATCGGCAGCCTTTGGGCATCGCCGCTTCGGCTTGGCCTTGGCGGCGGGCCGTTCTCGCGGGCCATTCTCGGCAAGAAACTCCGCAAGGTTGAACTGCGGCTTCATGGAAAACATCGTCATCAGGTGAGAGCCTTTCCTCGGAGCGAGTATTCGCGCCTGTGGCACTGTGTACGCTCGGACTCGACAAATAGATACGTCAATCGGCTTCCTGCTTCAGTGTGCACCTGCCCAGAACACCCTCTCGGCCAAAATCACGGCCGATAGGGTATTGGCGCAAAATGAGAAATCGAGAGACTCCCCCTCCAGGAGAAACTTCTGAGCGATGTCTCAAACCTACGGTACAGAACTGCGCAACGAACGTCAGGCAGTTTTGTACACCCGACCCATGACAGCCCCATCGCCCCGGTTCATCGCCTACGAGCGGGTTTCCACCGCCAGGCAGGGGCAGTCGGGATTGGGGCTCGGGGCGCAGCGCAGGACGATCAACGCCTTCGCTGGGTCGCGAGGGGCCGAGGTCTGGCCCGCTTCACCGAGGTCGAGAACGGCCGCAATCCCGACCGGCCGGAACTTGGCAAGGCGATCCAGCTGGCCCGCCTCACCGGCGCGACGCTCGTCATTGCCAAGCTTGACCGCCTTTCGCGCAACGCCGCCCTCCGGGACTCCGGTGTGAAGTTCATCGCCTGCGACATGCCCGAGGCCAACGACCTCACGGTCGGCATCATGGCGCTCGTCGCACAGCAAGAGCGCGAGGCGATCTCGCGACGGACGAAGGAGGCACTGGCGGTCGCGAAGGCCCGTGGCGTGAAGCTGGGGAACCCGAACGGGGCTGCGGCGCTGCGGCGGGCTGGGAAAGGTGGAGCAACGTTGCGAGCAAAGGTGTCAGCGACTGCAGGAGGCCTCGCCCGTGATCTTGTCCCCTGATCGTCGACATCCGCAGCCGGGTGTGCGCGACAGCCTCGCGCTTCACGGAGGGCGTCACCATTTTTTTTGGAGAAGCTCTCGCATCGCAGCCATGTCGAGCATCTGCTCGGCCAAAAGCCGCTTAAGCTTGGCATTCTCGTCCTCCAGCGCCTCCAGCCGCTTCGCCTCGGAAACCGTCATCCCGGAATACTTCGCCTTCCAGGCATAGAACGTGCCCTCCGACATCCCGTGCTTGCGGCAGAGATCAGCGCACTTCGCACCGGCGTCATGCTCCTGCAAGATTCCGATAATCTGCTTTTCGGTTCGTTGCGTTCGCTTCATCGTCCGTCCCGTCCTTGGGGCGGACTCTGGTCTCAGATGGAGGAAAAATCCCGGGCCAGATCAGCGAGGGTCGCTGGCTCAACCCTGCCCTCTCAACCACCGTTAATTGCTTAGCCTCGTGCGCGTTCCGCCGGGGGCCTTAACTGTCTGCATCTCCAAGGGCCAGGATTCCGGCCATGGCACCGACCAACTCGATCACAAGCCCGCTTACGTCCGGAACCAGCCGGATGCCGGGAAGCAGCCCGCGGAGGATATCTGCCGCCTCCTCGCGCCGTGCCGCGCCGTTAAGTGCGCCGGTGAGGTCGGCCGTCTTGGTACGGCAGGCTTCCACAACGACAACCCGACAATGCCAGCACTTCATATCTCAGGATGCTCGGCTCAGTTCAGGTTGGCGCCCGAAACGAGCCGCTGAAATTTTGCTTCTGGCGATGCATTGCTGCAGCGTCTCGCCAACTTTCGGTGCAGAGTGCAACGATCTGCAAGGAAAATTCAGGTAGGGAAATATTTTTTAATATTTATATCAGTGACTTGAGATATTACCGGCAATTTCTGGTCAAAAACTTGCATCTACCCTCATTGAAACGCGAGATGCCCATTGGGAGAAGCACGATGACCCTTTCCGCCCTCGACCCTGGCACGGCGCCCTATCTCGATCTTTCCGATCCGACCTTCTCGATCCGGTCGGAGCCGGTGCGCCAGGCGCGGGCCGCATCCTGGTATGCACGGACCCCCTATGGCCTGGCTGTCCTGCGGTATGACGACGTGCAGAAGCTCTTGCGGCATCCCAAGCTGCGGCAGGGCAGCTACCTTTGGCCGCAGCACAACGACGTGACGGGAAAGTTCGCAACCTGGTGGATGTCGATGCTCCTCTGCCAGGAGGGCGACACACATGCCCGTCTTCGCCGCATGGCCAACCCAGCCTTCTCGCCCAAGCTCATCGCCGATCTCTTGCCGAAGTTCCAGGCACTTGCCGGCCGGTTGATCGACCGCTTCGCGAAGAAGGGCGAATGCGACTTCATTGCCGAGTTCTCCGAACCCTATGCCACCGGCGTCATCTGCGACCTCCTCGGCCTGCCGTTCGAGAAGTGGCGGGAACTGGCCGACATCGCCGGCGACATGGGGCTTGCCCTCGGCGTCACTTTCAAGCGCGACCTGCCGATCATCGAGGCGGCAACCGAAAAGCTCTTTGCCTATGCGGAGGAACTGGTCGCCGACCGCCGCGCAAACCCATCCGACGACTTCATCGGGATGCTCGTCAAGGCGAATGCCGACAAAGCCCAGCTTTCCGATCAGGAGTTGCTGGATATGATCGTGCTGGCGATCTTCGGTGGCATCGACACCACGCGCAACCAGCTTGGCCTGGCGATGAGCGTTTTCATCGACCACCCCGATCAATGGGCGCTTCTGGCCGAGCGGCCCGAACTTGGCAAGGCCGCGGTCGAGGAGGTCATGCGGGTGCGCCCGACCGTGACCTGGGTGACCCGCGCCGCCACCGAGACCTTCACCTACAACGACCTGGAAATACCCCAGGGCACGACGCTTCATCTTTTCTCGCAATCGGCCGGCACCGATCCCGCCGTCTTCCCCGACGCGGGCTTCGACATCACCGCCGAACGCAAGGCGCATTTCGGCTTCGGCGGGGGCGCGCATCATTGCCTAGGCCATTTCATAGCCCGCGGCGACATGACCGAAGCTCTCAAGCTTCTGGCCCGGCGCCTGCGCAATCCGCGCCTGAACGGCGAGGCGCAGTGGCTGCCCGACAGCGGCAACACGGGCGCCATCTCCCTGCCCATCGCCTTTGATCCCGAAGCCTGAAACCGGAGACCGCGTATGAAAGTTCATGTGGACATGTCGATCTGCCTTCTGCACGGCCAGTGCGTGATCGCCGCGCCTGAAGTCTTTTCCTTCGATGACGAGGGCCAGCTTCAGTGGCTGGCCGATGTCGATGACGGTCTGCGCGCCGATGTCGAGGCCGCTGCCGATGCCTGCCCCGAGCAGGCCATCCGGATCGACTGAGCCATGACCGCGGCCCCGCGCATCACCATCGTCGGCGCCTCGCTCGCGGGGCTGCGCACGGCGGAAGCGGTCCTGGCCGCGCTGCCGGAGGCCCGCGTGACGATGGTGGGTGCGGAGCGGTACCTGCCCTACAACCGGCCGCCGCTGTCCAAGGACGCGGCGGAGGCGCTGGCCGCACCCGGCGCGGATGCGGCGGCGGTCTTCGAAAGGCTCGTACTCAAGAGCCGGCTTGCGACGGGCGCGGTGGACATGCGCCTGGGCGTCGCTGCCGAGGCGATGGAGAAGGACGCCCTGCGCCTCTCGGACGGGACGGTCCTGCGCCACGACTGGCTGGTCGCCGCGACGGGGCTCAGGCCCCGCAGGCTCGCGCTCAGGGGCGCAGAGGGGCGGCGCTTTGTGCTGCGCACCTTCGACGAGGCGGTCCGGCTTGGCCACGCAATGCGGCCCGGCGCGCGGATGGTGGTCGCGGGCGGCGGTTTCATCGGCTGCGAGATCGCGGCGACCGCACGCAAGCTTGGCCTGCACGTGACCATCGTGGAGCCGATGGAGCAGCCGATGATCGGTGCGCTTGGTCCGCGCGTCGCAGCCGCTATGGCGGCGATGCATCGCGCGCAGGGCGTGACGATCCTCGCCGGGCGATCGGTCGCGGCCGTTTCGGACAGCGATAGCGCCGTCATCCTTGACGACGGGCGCGCTCTTGAGGCCGACCTGATGGTCGAGGCGCTGGGCTCTCACCCGAATGTGGAATGGCTGGAGGGATCGGGCGCCGATCTGTCCAACGGGGTCCTGTGCGACAACAGGCTGATCGCGCAGGGCGCCGATCGTCTTCTGGCCGTGGGTGACGTGGCACGCTTCCCCAATCCCCTGTTCGGTCCGGCGCCGCGCCGGGTCGAACACTGGTGCGTTCCCGGTCAGACCGCGCGCCGCGCCGCCGAGACCATCGCCGCGTGCGAGACGGGCCGCGATCCGGAGCCCGGTTTCGCGCCCATGCCCTCGTTCTGGAGCGACCAGCACGGAACACGGCTGCAAAGCTTCGGGGCGCCGGCGCTTGCCGAGGCGGCCGAGGTGATCTCAGGCGACCTGACTCAAGTCGGCACTGAGCCCGTGATCGTCGAATACCATCGCGGCGGCAGGCCCGTGGCCGTTTTGGGTCTTGGCG
The DNA here is from genome assembly GCF_025751575.1 of Albidovulum sediminicola. GTDB lineage: Bacteria > Pseudomonadota > Alphaproteobacteria > Rhodobacterales > Rhodobacteraceae > Albidovulum > Albidovulum sediminicola. The sequence goes on from NZ_JAOWLA010000028.1 coordinate 13,325, forward strand.
CCCCCCCAGCCGCGCTTGCCCCGCATCGCGCCCGCCTTGAGCGCGCGCTTTCCCCTGAAACCGTCGAGTGAGGAACACCATGAGTGAAGCGCTCAAGAAGGCAATCGAGCATCACGGCGCCGAGGTCGTGCATGTGGGGCAGTTCGACTATGCGAGCGTCTTTCGCGCCCGCCGGCTGCGGCGCGAACAATTCCTGCACTGGGCTGGCGATCCCCGCTTCGCCAACGTTCTCGCCTACTGGGACGTGGCCGACAGCCTTTTCGGCGGCACCTCCTACTATACCGAAACGATGGAGATCGACCCCTCCTCCATCCGGCGCAATCCCTCCGAGCCGGGGGCTGTGTCGATCATCGCGGAACTCTCGGGCGCGGCACGCGATCTAATGCCCCGCCAGGTTCTGCGCGCGCAGATCGAGCGGGCGGCGAGGATGGGGTTCGCGGTCGATGGCGCCTTCGAGTTCGAGTTCATCCTGCTGGCCGAAAGCGATACCTCCGTGCGGGACAAGGGTTTCGAGCGGTTGGCCAAGTTCGCCCCGGACAACAAGTGCTGGTCAGGCACCACGGCCAATACCCACGCCGGCTTCATCGCCGGGTTGGAGGCGGAGATCCTTGGCAACGACGTGTCGCTGTACGGCCTGGGCGTCGAACTCGGGCCCGGCTGCCTTGAGGCGACACTTGGCGCCGCGCGGGGGCTCAGGGCTGCGGATGATGCGGCCTTCTTCCGGCTCGCGACGCGGGCGCATGCGCGCCGCCACGGGATGACGGCCAGCTTCATGCCCTATCTTGGCGCCGACTATCCGGGCATTGGTGGGCACTGCACGCTGTCGCTGAAGGACGCCAAGACGGGCAAGAACCTCTTCTCCGGCCCCGACGGCAAGACCAACGCGCTGGCCGGCCAGTTCATCGCGGGGATGATGGAGATCGTTCCGGAAGCTTTCGCGATGTGCACGAGTACCGTGAACGCCTATCGCCGCCTCGCGCCCGGGTCGTGGGCGCCGAAATCGCTGACCTGGGCAGAGTATCCCTTCACCGTTGCGGTCCGCTCCGCACCCCATGCCGACCCGCGCGCGCGGCTTGAGTTCCGGGTGCCGCCGGCGGACTGCAACCCCTACCTCACCATGGCACTGATGCTGGGCGCGGGCCTGGACGGGATCGAGCGCAACCTTGCCGCGCCGAAGGCGACCGAGGCCGCGCATCCCGATTTCGTGCCCGAAGGCGCGCAGCGGTTCCCTCGCGACCTTGCCGATGCGGCCGACCGCCTGGCCGGTTCGGCCCACGCGCGGCGCATCTTTGGCGCGCCGTTCACCGAGAATTTCGCGGCCGCGTGCCGTGCCGAATACGCCAGCCTCGCCAAGGCGGTCAGCGCCGAAGAGCGCACCCGCTACCTCGAAGGCTGAGACCGGACAAACCAGGGAGCAAGGGACATGAATACCGACACCGACTACCACCGCGACGTCGAAGCGCCCGGCCGCGCCGAGCTGGTCAAGCGGGTGCGTGCCAAGATCGACGCCATGGGCGTGGATTACATTTACTACCAGTACATCTCGATCACCGGCCGGGTGATGGGCAAGGCCGCCCCCGCGCGCCACTGGGAAACGCAGGCCCGAAAGGGCGTGCAAACCTGGATGGGGGGCGTCACCAACGTGCTGCCCGATTTCCGCGGCAACCTGATCGGCTTCGACAGCAATGCGATGGAGTGCATCGCGCTGCCCGATCCCGAGACCTTCTGCCAGCTTCCCTGGGACAAGCGCGTCGCGCGTGTCTTCTGCACCCTATACTACAGCCTCGAAGACCCGAACTTCCCTGGCAAATATTACGAGTACGACACCCGCGGCAACCTCAAGCGGTTCGACGCTGAGTTCCGTAAGGCCCATAACGGCCTGCACCTGCGCGTGGGCCTTGAGCCCGAAATGCTTTGGCTGAAGCCGAAAGAGGGCGAGGTGCGCCCCTACGAGGGCATAACGGAACCTCTCGCCTATCATATCGGCCAGTTCGAGAGCGCTCGCGACGTCTGGATGCAGGTCAGCGACTATGCCCGCGCGATGGGCCTCGACATGATCCAGGGCGACTGCGAGGATGCGCCGGGGCAGATCGAGCTGAATTACCAGTTCGACGACGCGCTGCCGACCTGCGACCGGATGACGACCTACCGCCAGATTTGCGCCGAGGTGGCGCGCCAGCGCGGGCTGATCGCCTGCTTCATGGCAAAGCCATTCATGGGCTATGCCGCGAACGGGTGCCACCACAACTGCTCGGTCTGGAGCGGAGGTTCGCGGGAGCTGCAGCAGATCATCCCGGGCGAGGTGCCGGGGATGGAGGAGCTTTGGCACTACTCCACGGGCGGGGTGAACGAGTTCGAAAACAAGGAAGGCGGCTGGCTGCCAACCGAGTTGGGGCATCACGTCCTAGGCGGATCGCTCAAGCATATCGACGCGTTGACCTGCCTTGGCGCCTCGACGGTGAACAGCTACCGCCGCTTCAACGACTATGGCCTGTGGGCGCCGATCGGGGCGAACTGGGGGCTTCAGAACCGCTCCTGCACGATCCGGATCTCCTCGCCCGACCGGTTCGAGTTCCGCGCGGTGGACAGCATGGTCAACCCGCACCTGTTCTGCGGCGCGCTGCTCAAGGCAATGGACGACGGCATCCGCAACAAGATCGATCCCGGCAAGCCCGAGGCGCGTAACGTCACGGAAGTCTGGCAATCGGGCGGAGAGGTCAAGCTGATCCCGCTAAACCTCCACGACGCACTCGAAGCCCTGAAGAAGGACGAGGTGATCCGCGCGGCGCTTCCCGGCAAGCTCTACGATGTCTTCGACGAATATAAGCGCGACGAGTGGACACGGTTCCTCCGAGAGGTCACCAATTGGGATGTGGAGCGCTATCTGCACTGCGTGCCGTAAGGCAGGCACGGCGGTGGGCCGGCAACAGGACAGGTGAGGCAAATGACGACGCGAGGATCGGACCGGGGAGCGGCAATGGTGGACCTGCTGACGCAGGACGGCCGGATCGTGACGATGGACGAGGCCCAGGCCGGGCGGCTCGGCTATGCGACCGGCGCGGCGGAGGGGCAGGACTGGTCCTTCCTCTACCCGCTTGAATCGCGCGAACGGATCGAGACGCTCTTTGCGGAAGGGTCCGCGGAACCGCGCGTCGTCGCCTTGCACCTCAGGGATGCCTCCGGCGCGCTTGTCCCGGTTTCCGCGGTCGCGGAGCGGATCGAGACGGATCAGGACGGGTCCTGCCTCGTCCTTCACAAATGGCCCTCCGGGGGCGCCCTGGACGAAGTCGCGCGCCTGGCCGAAGAACGGGAGGTGATCTCGGGCATCCTCGCGGCGTCGGACGATGCGGGCTGGTGCATGGAGTGGACCGATCCGGTGGACCTGTCCGCCCCCGAACAGGAGATCATCCGCCAGGTCTTCGAGAATGGGCCGCGCTGGCGGTTCTGCAACCGGGCGATGGCGCATCTTTACCGCACCCCGGAGGGGGAGGATTTCAATGCGCGCCCGGTCCACGAAACCTTCCCGCGCACGCGGGAGAACGAGGGCTTCATCCGCCGGCTCATCCGCGCAAGCTTCGACATCAACGGCACGCCATCGCGCGACCTGCGCTATGACGGTGTCTATATCGAGGTCGAGAATGACGTGCGCGGCCATATCCGCGGCAACCACCTTTACCGGATGTGGGGCACGGTGCGCGATGTCTCCAAGCACATGCGCCGGGCTGCCGTCCTCAAGGACGAGATCGACCGGCTGACCGGGGTGATCGCCGCGCTTCCCGACCCGTTGCTGGTTCTGGACCGGACCGGTGCCGTCCTCATGTCCAACCATGCCGCGGAGGAGCTTTTCGGCCTGTCGTCCGACGCGATCGCCGCGCGCGGGCTGGCCGACCTGGTTGATGCGGCCTTGTCGATCGACGCGCTCTTTGAGGCGGCGGGAGCGCAAGTGCTCGACCATCTGAGGCGGCCATTGACCGCCAAGGCGATGCACCCGGAGGGGCAGCTTAAGGTGGAGGTCACGGCGCGGATTTTCGATCACGGCGGACATGACCTGCTGGCGCTGATCCTGCGCGCGCAGCGCCGGGTGCCGGTGCTTGTCGAGCCCTCCACCGCCTTCGGCACGGATCGCGTGACGGGATGAGGGGAAACACCATGCCCGCCGAGCACGGCCAGCCCGCAGCGAAGGCCAATCCCCTTTCCGAGGCGCTCGATGCGCTGCCTGACGGTCTGGTCGTAATCGGCCCCGACGGGCGCATCCAACTCTGCAATCGGGAGGCCGCGCTGATCGCCGGCGTGGACCCGGCCTCCATCGTGGGCAGGCCCTATGCAGCGCTAGTGGCGTCAAGCTCGCTCAACTGGACGCTCGTGACCGAGATGCTGGAGGCCGGGCGGACCGGTAATGCCATGATGCGCGGCGATTCAGTGGGCGCGGTGTTCGTAACCGTTCGACGGGTTCGCAGCGGCGATGGCGGGGCGGTGATCACGCTGCGTGACCTCGCGGTCTTCGATCACGCCCGCCGCCAGGCCACGGGACGACGTGAACAGTCGCACGTCGCAACCACCCCCGAACGGCGGCTGAGGCCGGATTTTGCCCGCCAGCGGCGCATCTCGCCCTATCTCGACCGGATCATTTCGCGCGGCGAACGCGCGCTCTTGCAGGGCGCGCGGCTCATCATCACCGGCGAAAGCGGCGTGGGCAAGACCGAGATCGCGCGCCATCTGCACTCCTTCGTCGCCAATGCGACCGACCCGTTCGTCGCCGTCAATTGCGCGGCCATCCCCGAGAGCCTCTTTGAGTCCGAGCTTTTCGGCTACGAGAAAGGCGCCTTCACCGGGGCCTCGGGCGAAGGCAAGAAGGGCCTGATCGAAACGGCCGAGGGCGGCACGCTGTTTCTGGACGAAGTGGGCGAAATCCCCCCGCCGCTTCAGGCGAAGATGCTGTCCTTCCTTGAGGACGGGATGCTGCTGCGGGTCGGGGGGACCAAGCCCCGCCGCGTCAACCTGCGCATCATTTCCGCTACGAACCGCGATCTGCTTCAGATGGCGAAGGAACGGAAGTTCCGGCTCGACCTCTATTACCGCCTGGCGGTGGTGAACATGCCCATCAAGCCGCTGCGTGAAGTGCCCGAGCTTGTCGATCACCTGATCGAACGGTTCGTCGGAGCCATCAACCAGCGCCGGTCCCTGCCGATGAAGCTTTCAGACGACCTGATGGAGCGGCTGCGCGCCTACAGCTATCCGGGCAACATCAGGGAACTGTCGAACCTGCTTCAGCAGATATCGGTCCTGGGCGAGGACGAGGACGAGCTGCCCCGCCGGCTTGCCCGCCCTCCGCAGGCAGAGGCAGAGACCGAGACGGACATCGCAAAGCCGGCCCAACCCGGGACGGAGGATCGCCCGCTGCGCGACAGCGTGGCCGACTACGAAAGGTCGATCATCGACGCGGCGATCCGCAAGCATGGCAGCAAGCGCAAGGCCGCTGCCGCACTCGGTGTCGATATCGGCACCATCGTTCGGAAAACGAAACCCCAAGAGCCGTGAGCCGGCCATTCACACGACAGAGGAGCTATGACCATGAAGACCCAATATCTTGTCACCGCCTGCGCCCTGAGCGCGCTTGCCGGACCCGTTCTGGCAGAGGGAAGCGTCAGCGTCCTGACCTGGGAAGGCTATGCCGATCCTTCCTTCATCAGCACGTTCGAGGAACAATCCGGCTGTTCGGTCAGCGCGACCTATGTCGGCTCCAACGACGACTTCGCGCCGAAGCTCATGGCCGGCGGCGGCATCTACGACCTGATCACGCCGTCGATCGACACCACCAAGCTGATGATCGACCTCGGCTTCGTCGAACCGCTCGACACCGCGGCGATCACCGGCTGGGACGGCATCTACCCGAAGTTCCTGGGCCAGGACGGGATCCAGAAGGACGGCGCATATTACGGCATGCCCTACAGCTGGGGCGCGATCGCCTTCATGTATCGCGACGACGCCTTCACAACGCCTCCGACCTCGATCGCGGATCTGTGGCGGGAAGACCTGAAAGGCAAGATCTCTCTCTGGGACGACAAGAGCGCGATCTATGTCGCCGCGCGCAAGAACGGGGACATGAACATCTACGACCTGTCTGACGAACAGATCGCCAAGGCGCAGGAAGCCTTGCTTGAGCAAAAGCCGCTGGTGCGCAAGTACTGGGCGACGGCGGGCGAGCTTGTCGATCTTTACAAGGCCGGTGAGGTCGTGATCTCCAATACCTGGGCGGGCTACCAGTCCAGCCTGCTTGCGGCGGAGGGCGTGAAGGTGACCGAATTCATCCCGACCGAAGGCGCGGAGGGCTGGATGGATTCCTGGATGGTCGTGAAGGACACGCCCAACAAGGAATGCGCCTACAAGTTCCTGAACATGCAGCTTTCCGAGCTTGGCCAGTGCGGGGTTGCGAACGTGAACGGTTATTCGGCCGCCAACGCCGCCGCCGCGAAATCCTGCATGACGTCCGAACAGTTCGCGGCGCTTCACCAGGACGATCCCGACTATCTCGACAGCCTGCTGATCTGGGCCCCGCTCGCAGACCGGTTCGAGACCTACACAAACGCCTGGAACGCCGTGAAGGCGCAATGACGGCATGACCGGAGGGGCCCGGCGCCACTGCCGGGCCCCGACACAGGACAAGATCGAGCCGCCCGCTTCACGCGGGCAAGGCACGGCGGGCAGACGGGGAAAGGCGCGAACGGCAATGGCCGCAATCATCGAACTGGAGAACCTCTCCAAACACTATTCCAGCACGATCATCGGGGTGGATGATGTCTCGCTCTCGGTCGAGGACGGCGAATTCGTCACGCTTCTGGGACCCTCGGGCTGCGGAAAATCCACACTCCTGCGCATGATCGGTGGCTTCGAGGCGCCGACACACGGCCGCATCCGCCTGGCCGAACGCGACGTGACCTGGGACCCGCCCTACAAGCGCGCGGTCAACATGGTCTTTCAGGACTACGCCCTGTTCCCGCACATGACGGTCGGCGAAAACATCGCCTACGGGCTGAAGATGATGGGAATGGGCCGCGCCGAGCAGCGCACCGCCGCGCTGGAGGCGCTGACCCTTGTCGGCCTAGCCGACAGGTTCGACCAGCGCCCCAACCAGCTGTCGGGCGGCCAGCGGCAGCGCGTGGCGCTTGCCCGCGCGATCGTGCGGCGACCGAAGGTGCTTTTGCTGGACGAACCCCTCTCCGCTCTCGATGCGCGGCTGCGCGAGCAGATGCAGATCGAACTCAAGCACCTGCATGACAAGGTCGGTATCACCTTCATCATGGTCACCCACGACCAGACGGAGGCGCTGGTGATGTCCGACCGCGTGGTCGTGATGGAACAGGGCCGGATCGCGCAGGAGGGCAAGCCGCAGGACCTCTACGATCATCCCGTCTCGCCCTATGTGGCGAACTTTATCGGCACGACGAACTTCGTGCCCGCAACCGTCGCGGACGCGACCGAAGCCGCCGCCACGATCGAGACAGCGGCCGGGAGTCTCCAGGTGCTTCTGGACCGGCCGGTCGCGAAGGGCGCCGAAATGACGCTCGGCTTCCGCCCGGAGAAGACGCGCGCGCTCGCCGAGGGAGAAGCGGCGGAGAACGCCCTGTCGGGACATGTGGCGGAGGTCATCTACTACGGCCTCGGCGTCCGTGTCTCGGTCGAGATCGCCGACGGCACGCGCCTTTACGTCGATAGCCTGCTGGCGGATGCTCTGGCGCGCAGCACGGTTCCTCAGGTGGGCACGAAGATGCGCGTTGCCGTCGAGCCGCACAACATCTTTCTCTTCGACGGGAGGGTCGCGCCGTGAGCGCCGCCCCCCGCCGCAACCTCGCCGGGGCGCTGATCCTGGGGATACCAATCCTGTGGATCCTCGTCTTCATGCTGCTGCCCTACGGCATCATCGTGACCTATAGCTTCTGGATCAAGAAATACCCCAGTTTCATGCCCGCGTTCCAGTTGGGCAACTACGTCACGCTCTTCACCGATCCGCAGTACCTGCAGGTCATGGCGAGGACGCTGAAGATTTCGACGCTCGTGTCGCTTTGCTCCTTCGCGCTGGCCTATCCCTTCGCCTACTACCTCGTCTTCCGCTGCCGCTCGCAGGCGCTCAGAACCTGGCTCTACATGGCGGTGATCGCGCCGCTCTGGGTCAGCTACCTGCTGCGCGCCTATGTCTGGAAAACGATCCTGGGCACCGAGGGGATCCTGAATTCCTTCCTGATCTCCACCGGCATCATCGCCGAACCCTCGCCGGTCTTTCTCTACAACCAGTTCGCGATGGTCGTGACGCTGACCTACATCTTCATCCCCTTCATGGTCATGCCGATCTACACCGCGCTTGAAAAGATCCCACGCAATCTGTCGGAGGCGTCGGCCGATCTGGGCATGGGGCCCTGGCGAACCTTCCTGCATGTCACCCTGCCGCTGTCGATGCCGGGGGTGGCGGCGGGCTTCACGCTGACCTTCTGTCTGTCCTTCGGGGATTTCGTCGCGCCCTTCCTGGTCGGGGGGCCGGACGGGAACCTCGTGGCCAACGTCATCGCGACCCAGTTCGGCGCGGCGCTCAACTGGCCGCTCGGCTCGGCGCTCGCGATTGTCATGCTGATCATCGTGCTGAGCATCGTGTCCTTGTCCGACCGGCTCGAATCCAGGGGAAACGGGGGGGAGTTCTGAGATGACCGCAAGTTCGAACGCCCCCGGCCTCGTCTCCCGCTACGGCGCAGATACCGCCTTCATGACCTTCGTGGCGCTCCTGATGGGGTTTCTCTATGTGCCGATCTGGGTCCTGATCGCGTTTTCCTTCAACGATTCCCGCTCGCTCACCTGGCCGCTCTCGGGCTTCACGCTCGACTGGTACCGAACGCTCTGGGCCAATGGGGACATACAGGCCGCGGTGGGCAACAGCTTCTACGTGGCGACCTTCTCGACCCTGCTCACGCTTCTGGTGGGTGTCCCGGCAGCCTTGGCATTGAACAAGTTCCACTTTCCCGGAAAGACCATGTTTCGCCGCCTGATCCTGCTGCCGATCACGCTGCCGGGCATCGTCACCGGCATCTCGATGCTGAACATGTTCCGCCTCTTCGGCTTCAACCTCAGCCTTGAGACCGTCATTCTCGGGCACGCCACGGCCCTTCTGGGCATCGTGGTCACGCAGGTCTTCGCGCGGCTCCAGCGCCTGCCGAAATCGCTTGAGGAAGCGTCCTCCGACCTGGGCGCCAACCCTTTGAGGACATTCTTCTACATCACGCTGCCGAACATCCGCTCCGCGATCATCGGGGCGGGACTTTTGTCCTTCGTGCTGTCCTTCGACGAAATCCCGGTGACCTTCTTCCTGACTGGACGCGACAACACGCTGCCGATGTACATCTACTCAACGCTCCGGCGCGGCGTCACGCCCGAGATCAATGCGGTGGGCACGCTCATCGTGCTGGCCTCGCTTATCCTCATCATTCTCGCCGTGATCGTCACGCGCGAGCGGGAAAGGTAACCGGCAGACCCGAGATCCCGCCCTTTACGTCCGGAAGGAGAGCATGAGGATTTGCATCCTGGAAACCGATCGCCCGGCCGAACCGCTGCAGGCGGCGCACGGGACCTATGCGGGCATGTTCGAACGCTGGCTCGCGCCGCATCTGCCTGGGGCGGAGTATACCCATATCCATGTCGCGGGCGGGCAGGACCTGCCCGCCGATCCGCGGGATCACTCGGCCTACCTGATCACGGGCTCGCGGGCGGGCGTCTACGAGGACCACCCCTGGATCGCGCCGCTGATGGATTTCCTGCGCGCGGCCGCCTCGGCCCGTCGGCCGCTGGGCGGGGTCTGCTTCGGCCATCAGATCATGGCGGCGGCATTCGGAGGAGAGGTTCGCAGGTCAGCGACCGGATGGGTGCTGGGCGGGGCGCGTCACGCACTGTCTGCGGCGGGTGCGGCGCTCTTTGGTCCGGGCGACCTGGCCGCGCTGTCGTTTCACCGCGACCAGGTCGTGGCACTTCCGGACGTGGCGCGCCGCATTCTGTGGAACGAGGCCTCGCCGAACGGCGGGCTGATCTACGACGGCTTTCCGGCCGTTTCGGTCCAGTTCCACCCCGAGTTTTCGCGCGGCTATGTGCACGACCTGCTGATTTCGGCGGCGGGATTGCGGCTTGCGCATGATATCGTCGGCCCCGCCCTCGAAACGCTCGATCTTCCTGTCGAAGCTGACAGGGTCGCCCGCGGGTTCGCCAGGGTGCTCAGGAACGAGGTCGGGACAGCGACATGAAACTGCGCAAGGAAGTCATCCAGCGCCAGCAGCAAAGCCTGAAGCTGACGCGCGGCCTGAGCCGGGCGATCGGCTTTCTTGAACAGTCAAACATGCAATTGGCCGAGAGCCTTCACAGGATCGCGGGCGACAATCCCTGGCTCAAGCTTCGTCTTCCGCGCGCGATAGGCGCTGCCCAGGAAGAGATCGAGGCGCACAAGCCCTCCCTGCTCACTCATGTGATGGAACATCTGCCCGACCTCGTGCCGTCCTCCAGCGACCGCAGGATCGCGCTGGCCTTGGTGGAGAGGCTAGATCCGGCGGGTTTTGTCGGCGCGCAAGATGTCGAGGAGGTCGCACGGCAGACCGGCGCCGGCGAGGATCGTGTCGAGCGGATTCTCAGCGCCCTTCAGAAGATCGAGCCGCGGGGGCTTTTCGCTCGATCGGTCGTCGAATGCCTTGGCCTGCAACTGGACCCCGATGATGCAGCGCGTCCCCAGATGCGGCGCGTCCTTGACGCGCTTCCGCTCATGACGACGGGTGGCAAGGGCGCCGTCGTCCGGGCCAGCGGCCTGCCGTCGGCGTCGGTGGACGCGGCGCTAGATCTTCTGCGCGCGCTCAACCCGCGCCCGGCGGCCGGTTTTTCCACGCAGGCGACGCCAACGCGCGTCGCCGACCTGGTATTCGCACGGAGCGGCGCGGATTGGCTGGTCTCGCTCAACCCCGAAACACTCCCCTCGGTTTCGCTGCATGAACCGGAAGGCGCGACGGCGCCCCGCGGCGCGGAGTTGACGGCCGCGCGAAGCGTCATTCGGGCCGTCGATCGCCGCAACGCCGCCCTTCTGGAGATTGGCCGTGTTCTGGCTGTCGAACAGGCCGGGTTTCTGAGCCAGGGCCCGATCGCGCAACGCCGCCTGAGCCGGCGCGCCGTCGCGCAGGCACTGGGCCTTCACGAAAGCTCGGTTTCCCGCCTGGTCAGCGCGGCCGCCGCGCTAACACCGATGGGGACGATCCCGCTGCGCCGGTTCTTCGCGACATCCGGCCAGCGCAACGAGGCCCTCTCAGCCGAGGGCGGCCCGCTGGCGATCGAGGAGCGCGTCAGGCGCATCGTCGCGGAAGAAGAGACCGGCAGCCCGCTCAGCGACAGCGAGATCGCCGCGCGGCTTTCAGCCGCGGGCGCGCCCGTTCCCCGGCGGATGGTGACCCGGATACGGGCGCGCGCGGGCATTGCGAACCGCAATCTGCGGTGAGCTGGTGCAGTCCGGGCACCCCTTGGCGTCCATAACGGCATGCCGCTTGATGTTGATACCGCCGTTGGTTTTGCCCTTCAGGCGTCCGCGCACCGTTTTCGACCGCAGGCTCGAGGCAGTGCGATCCGCCACCAGATAGGTCGCTTCGATCATGAAGGTCTTCCGATCCGCGGCATCCGAAGTTAGTCCCTCGAAGACCCCGGTGAACAGGTCCATCTCACTTCAGCGGTCCCATTGGATGTAAATTGTCTTTGCTGGGCTATGCTCCTTGGGCGCCTCGCGCTACTGCAATCCATTGCTATTAATAAGAACTTTCTCGCTGATCATGTTCCGGTCATCAACCCTCGGCTTGCCATGGCCTTCGAAAGAGCGGCACTATCAGAACAACCTGCCTTGGCGCCGAGCAGGCGCACAGATAGCCTCCTGCCTTTATCCAACGCTCGCCCCTCAAGGACTTCCGGACCAGTTCCGAGATAATCCGGCTTGCCGTGATGATGTCCGCCCGGTTCCCTTTGTCGGTCTGGGGCGCCAAGGATCTGCTGCGTGACCTGCCACGGGATTTTTCCTCCACCTGCGATTAGAGTCCGACCCAACGAAGGGACGGACGATGAAGCGAACGAGATACAGCGACGAGCAGATCATCGGCATTCTGGCCGAGCATGAGGCAGG
>NZ_JAOWLA010000029.1 GCF_025751575.1 Albidovulum sediminicola
GAAATGCCGCTCGCCGAGGCCTATGACCACGCCTCCGCCGTCATGGTCGAAAACATGCTCGCCCGAGACGCCCAGGAAGGCATCGCTGCCTTCATCGAAAAACGAACCCCAAAGTGGCTCGATCAGTGAGGACGAACATGACGAACCCCTACAACACCGATCTGGACCGCAACCCGGCGAACCACCAGCCGCTGACGCCGCTGACGTTTCTCGAACGTGCCGCAAGCGTCTTCCCCGACCATACCGCGATCGTCCACGGGCCCCTGCGCCGCAGCTATGCCGAATTCTACGCGCGGTCGCGGCGGCTTGCCTCGGCCTTGACCAAGAACGGGATCAGGCGCGGCGATACGGTGTCGGTGCTCTTGCCCAACACACCGGCGATGCTTGAGTGCCACTATGGCGTTCCGATGAGCGGCGCGGTGCTGCATTCGATCAACACCCGCCTCGATGCGGCCATCATCGCCTTTCAGCTTGATCACGCCATGTCCAAGGTCGTGATCGTGGACCGCGAGTTCATGCCGCTGATGCAGGAGGCGCTTGCCCTTGCCACGGTGAAGCCTGTCCTGATCCAGTATGATGATCCGGAATACGACGGCGCGCCGACGGATTTCGAGGCGGCCGACTACGAGGTGTTCCTGACCCGTGGCAATCCCGACTTCGCCTGGTTGATGCCCGAGGATGAGTGGGACGCGATCTCGATCAACTACACGTCTGGCACGACGGGCGATCCCAAGGGCGTGGTGTCGCACCACCGGGGGGCCTATCTGCTGGCCCAAGGGAATGCACTGACCACGTCGATGCAGAAACATGCGGTCTATCTCTGGACCCTGCCGATGTTTCATTGCAACGGCTGGTGCTTCCCCTGGACGCTATCGGCGATCATCGGCACCCATGTCTGCCTGCGGCAGGTGCGGGCCGAGCCGATCTGGAATGCGCTCGCCGACGAAGGCGTGACCCATCTCTGTGGCGCCCCGATCGTCATGTCGCTGATGATCTCGGCGCCCGATGGCATCAAGCGCGATCTGGACCAACCCGTGCAGTTCTTCACCGCCGCCGCGCCGCCGCCCGAAAAGCTTTTGGCCGACATGCGGCAGGCGGGCTTTGACGTGACCCATCTTTACGGGCTGACGGAGACCTATGGCCCGGCCGTCGTCAACGACTGGCACGAAAGCTGGTCCGCGCTTCCCTCGGACGAACAGGCCCGGCTGAAATCCCGCCAGGGCGTGCGGTATCTGCCGCTGGAGCAGTTGGACGTTCTGGACCCGGAAACGATGCAACCGGTGCCGCGCGACGGCACGACCATCGGCGAGGTCATGTTCCGTGGCAATGTCGTGATGAAGGGCTATTTCCGCAACCCGAAGGCGACGCAGGAGGCCTTTGCCGGCGGCTGGTTTCATTCCGGCGATCTGGGTGTCATGCACCCCGACGGCTATGTCCAGCTGAAGGACAGGTCGAAGGACATCATCATCTCGGGCGGAGAGAACATCTCCTCGATCGAGGTCGAGGAGGCGCTCTACCGCCATCCCGCCGTCGCGGTCGTGGCCGTCGTCGCGATGCCGCACGAGAAGTGGGGCGAAACACCCTGCGCCTTCGTCGAACTCGCGCCAGATCAAACCGCGGATGCAGAGGCGCTTCGTGCGTGGTGCCGCGAGCATCTCGCGCCCTACAAGGTGCCCGGCAAGTTCGTCTTCACACCGATCCCGAGAACCTCGACCGGAAAGATCCAGAAGTTCGTGTTGCGCGAGCAGGCAAGACTGTCGTGAGGCGCAGGACCTCGGGAACCGGGCTGCCCTGGTCAAGCGGTCTCGGGCGTCGAAGGGTTGATCCGCTTGACTGGCGGCCTTCGCCTGAGGCGCCCCCAGGACGCCCGGGTCTCGGCCTGAAGCTTGCGGCAGAAGTCATCCGATCCTCGCGGGAAACCTAAGCGGTGGGATCGGCCAGGATTTCCTCGGCGATCCGCAGCACGTCGCCGAGGAACGCATCGATATCGGCGAACGTGGTGCGGTGGTTGTTGATCGCGCAGCGGAGCCCATGCCTGCCCTGCACGGTCGTGTCCGAGGGCACGGCGAGGCCGCGTTCCTGAAGCCGCAACATGATCTCGGTGTTGAGCGCACGGGCCGCGTCCTCATCCGAGGCCACATGGCGGAAGCACACGATGTTGAGCTCGACAGGCGCGACCAGTTCCAGAAGCGGGTGCGCCTCGACCTGTGCAGCCATGTGCTGCGCCTGAGCGATGTTTTGCGCGATGAGGCGCCCGAACTTCCGGGCGCCCTGTTCCTTGAGCGCCATCCAGATCTTCAGCGCGCGAAAGCCGCGGCTCAACTCCAGGCCGTAGTCGGCAAGGAACTTGCCCGCGATCAGCCCGCGCTCCTGCAACTGCAGGTAGGGGCCGTGCATTTCGAAGGTGGCGAAGTGTGCCTCGGGGTCCTTGATCAGGACGGCCCCGGCCTCGAAAGGGGCGTGGAGCCATTTATGGGGATCGATCGCCACGGAGCCCGCCCGCTCCATCCCGGCGACCAGATGCGCGTGTTCGGGGGCCAGGCGAAGCACCCCGCCGATGCAGCCGTCCACATGAAACCAGAGGCCCTCCCGTTCGCACAGATCGGCGATCGCGCTCAGGTCATCGGTCGCCCCGGTGTTCGTCGTGCCCGCCGTCCCGATCACACAGGCCGGCTGCAGCCCCTTCGCCCGGTCCGTGGCGATCGCGGCCTCAAGCAGGTCGAGCCGCATCCGCTGGCGGTCATCGCTTGGGACCTCCAAGAGCGCCCTCGCGCCCAGGCCCAGGGTCTCCAGCGCCTTCTGGTGGCAGCTGTGAACCTGATCGGAGGCGTAGAAGCGCAGCGGCGTCTTGAGCGCGGCGATGCCTTCCCGGCGGACGTCATAGCCGGCGGCGAGGTTGCGGATGACCGTATGCGCGACAAGGTTCGCCATCGATCCGCCGCTGGTCAGGGTGCCGCTGGCGCTTTCGGGAAAGCCCGCGATCTCCTTCAGCCAGTCGACGACCTGCTGTTCGACCTGCGCCGCGCCGGTGTTGCCGCCGCCAAGATTGCTGCCCTCCACGGCGGCGAGGAAATCCCCCAGGGCGCCGGTGAAATTGCTGGACCCCATGTACCAGCCCCAGAAGCGGGGGTGGATGTTGCCCATGGCGAAGGCGCGCACGGTGTCCCGGTATTCGTTGTAGACCTGGTCCAGGGAGGTTGGATCGGCCGGCAGGCCCGTCTTGAACCCCGCGCGGACCTCACCCGGCATGGGCTGCCAGACCGGGCGCGCCCGGATCTGCGCCAGATGGTCTATGGCCTCGTCCACCATGCGGTGCGCGAACGCGCGGCTCGTCTCCCAATCCTCCGGATCGAGTGTTTCGTCCTCGATATTCCTCATGTGCGGCGCCCCCCTTTGGGAAAGGGTGCGGGAAGATCGCCCCCATGGCAAACCTTTCCTGCCCCACCGGCGGCAAGCGCCGAGCGTCCGTCTGCAACCCCTGCGGGCCGGCTGCGGAAGCCTTGGGCAGAGCCCGCCCCGAATCATGGCCGGCTGGCCGGGCGTCGCCGAACGGGGCCTGTCGGTGGCAAGTCGGGTCCGTATCTGGCGACACGCGCGCGTGCAGCCGGACAGGCGGCCAGGAGTGATCGCCCAACCGACGAGCTGATCCGCATGAACATTTGTTTGAATATACTATGCAAATGTTACCATTCGCCTCCTGGGTTCCGTTTCTTGGCCTATGACGCCCGGGGTAATGCCGCGCGGTGCCAAAATCGGGCCGGTATATCGAGAATGTCTCACGGGTATAACTGAACAATATATGACATTAAATAACATATGTTCGTATCTTTCGCTTCAAGGCATTCGCGAATGTGCGGTGAAGAGGAGGCCTGCATGGCAGAGATATTCGATCATACCGGCGCGCCGGTGAAGCATGGCCGGGCCCGGGTAAACGGCATCCGCATGCACTATGTGACCGCAGGGCAGGGCGAGCCGCTGCTGCTGCTGCATGGCACGCCGAAGACCCATTTCTACTGGTACAAGCTGATCCCGCTGCTCACGCCCTATTTCACCGTCGTCGCCCCCGACCTGCGCGGCTTCGGCGATACCGACAAGCCGCCGGCAGAGGAAGGCTACGACTCGCTGACCAACGCCAAAGACATGGCGGCGCTGATGACGCACCTGGGCCACGAGACCTTCCACCTGCACGGCGAGGATCGGGGCGCCGAATTCGCCTATGCCCTTGCCGCGACCGAGCGTGACCGCGTTCGCACGCTGTCCTTCTCGGAAATGCTGCTTTCCGGCGAGGGGCTTGAGGAATGGTCCAACTTCACGCCCGAGAACATCTCGTCGCAGTTCGACCTGCGCGGCGTCTGGGTCTGGCACATCCCGTTCTTCTGGATCCCCCACCTGCCGGAGATGCTGATCACCGGGCGCGAGCGCGAGTTCTGGGAATTCTGGATCAAGGCCGAAACCTGGAACCCGAACGCGATCACCAACGAGGCGATCGACGAATGGATCGCCCGGCTTTCCGCCCCGGGCGGGCTGCGCGGCTGCCTTGAAACCTACCGGGCCGGCCTGAAGAACGCGCGGATCAACAAGGAGCTGAAGAAGCAGAAGCTCGACCTGCCGATCCTGACGATCGGCGCGCCCGAGTTCTTCGGCGATCTCGTGCGTGGCCAGATGGAGAAGGTCGCGACCGGGGTCGAACGCTCCGAGGTGTTCCAGGAATGCGGCCACAGCCTTGCGCTGGAAGCGCCCGAGCGGCTCGCCACAACCCTGCGCGAATTCATGCTCGACCGCAGCATCGGATCGGTCGCGGCGCAGTAGCGCCGCGCTCGCCAACCCCAAGACCGAAAACGACGGCTTCCTTCCGGTTGGAGGGGGAGGGGCCGTTTTACCCCAAAACGAGGAGAAGACGCCTATGAAACACTTCAATCTCAAGACCTTCGCGCTCGCCTCGAGCGTTGCGATCCTGCCCGGGCTCGCCCTGGCCGATGTCGCGGCCGACATCAAGCACCCGCTGTGGTACACGGAGCCCTCGGCCAAGACGATGGAGCTTGCCAAGCTCGACGACCTGTCGAACACGGTGGTGTCCGACGGCCAGCGCGGCGAGCCGGGCTTTCCGGCGGCGGACCTGAAGCTGACCGACGAACAGATCGAGAAGGTGAAGGCCGGCAACTTCACCGTGGCCATCTCGATGGGCTGGCTGGGCGACGACTGGGCCTCGCAGCAGCTGATCGGCCTGAAGGAGACCTTCGAGAAGCTCGGCATCAAGGTGGTTGCGGAAACCAACGCCAACTGGGACGACGCCAAGCAGATCGCCGACCTCGAAGCCATCTCGGTGCTGCAACCCGACCTGCTCGTCTCGATCCCGCTGAACGGCCAGACCACCGCGAGCGCCTACAAGAAAATCGCCGAAGCCGGTTCGAAGGTCGTCTTCATCGACCAGGCCGTTGATGGGATGGAGCCCGGCAAGGACTACGCCGCGATCATCTCCTCGGACAACCTGGCGCTCGGCATGTACCTGGCGGACGCGCTGCACGAGGCCATCGGCGGTGAAGGCGATGTCGCGGCGATGTATTTCGCCAACGATTTCTACGTCACCAACCTGCGCTACGAAGGCTTCATCGCCCGCGTCATGGCCAAGTATCCGGACATGCACGTTGTCGTCGCCGCCGGTCACAACGACCCGAACAAGGGCCAGGAAGTCGCGCAGGGCGTGCTCGCCCGCTATCCGAGCCTAGACGGCATGTATGCCAGCTGGTCGATCCCGGCCATGGGCGCGGCCATCGCGGCCAACGTCGCGGGCCGCACGCCCGGCGACTTCAAGATCGTCAACGAGAACTTCGACCAGATCGTGGCGCTGAACATGGCGCAGAATGGCTTCATCGCCGGTATCTCCTCGCAGCGTCCCTATGACCAGGGCGTCGCCGAGGCGACGATCGGCGCGCTGACCCTGATCGGGGAAGAGACCCCGTCCTATGTCGTCGTGCCGCCGCTCAAGGTGACCCGCGACACGCTGCCCGAGGGTTACAAGACGATCTACCGGATCGACCTTCCGGAAGAGATGAGCGGCGCGCTCTCCAACTGACCCGAGCGGAGCGCGGCACGGCTCCCCGCCGCGCTCCCCCTTCCTTCAACGAGGTCCGCAATGACGACGTCACATATCCTTGAGATGTCCGATATCGCCAAGAGCTTCGGGAAGATCCCGGTTCTCAAGCGCGTCTCGTTCAATCTCCGCCGTGGCGAGATCCACGCCCTGATGGGCGGAAACGGCGCGGGAAAATCGACGCTGATGAAGATCCTGACCGGCGTCTACAACCGCGATGGCGGAAGTGTGCGCATCGAGGGGGCAGAGGTCGAACTGCACGACACCGCCGCCGCTGAACGCGCGGGCGTCGCGATGATCTTCCAGGAATTCTCGCTCATCCCCACTCTGACGGTGGCGCAGAACATCTTTCTCAAGCACGAACCGCGGCTGCCCGGAACGCCCTTCATCAACAATGCCGAAATGGTCCGCAGATCGCGGGACCTTCTCCACAAGCTCGGTGTCGATATCGACCCCGAGGCGCCGGTGGGGTCGCTCAGCGTCGGCTACATGCAGATTGTCGAGATCGCGAAGGCGCTTTCCAAGCAGGCCCGCATCCTGGTGATGGATGAGCCGACCTCCTCGCTCTCCGAAGCCGAGACCGAGGCGCTTTTCGCCCTGGTCCGTCGGCTGCGCGACGACGGGCTTTCGGTGGTCTACATCTCTCACCGCATGGCCGAGATCCTGGAGCTTTGCGACCGCGTCACGGTCATGCGCGACGGCCAGACGGTCCTGACCGAGGATTGCGCGGCCATGTCGGTCGAACATATCGTCGATGCGATGCTGGGCGCGGGCAACACCGCATCCTTCACCTGGCACGACCGCGGCGAATTGCCAGACGCCGAGCCGATCCTGCGCGTGCGCAACCTGAAGCTGGACACCCGCATCCAGGATGTCAGTTTCGACATCCGCCCGGGCGAGATCGTCGGGCTTGCTGGCCTGATGGGTTCGGGCCGTTCCGAGATCGCGGAGACGATCTTTGGCCGGCAGAGCCCGGTTTCCGGAACCATCGAGTTCGATGGCAAGCCGCTAAGGGGGCAGGCCGACGCGATCGCGCGCGGTGTGGCGCTTGTCCCCGAGGATCGCCGCAAGATGGGGCTCGTCCTCGACCATTCGGTGCGCGACAACATCGTGCTGCCGAACCTCGACCGCTTCAGCCGCCACCTCTTCATGCGCGACGGCGCCGCGATGACGACCGTGAATGCGACCATCCGCGATCTCGGCATCAAGACCGACGGGCCCGAAAAGCTCGCCCGGCTGCTCTCGGGCGGCAACCAGCAGAAGATCGTGATCGGAAAGTGGCTGGCGCGCAATCCGCGCCTGCTGATCCTCGATGAACCGACGATCGGCGTCGATGTCGGCGCGAAATCCGAAATCGTCGAGACGGTCCGTGCAATGGCAGATCGCGGGATGGCGGTGCTCGTCATCTCGTCGGAACTCGAAGAGATCATGGCGATCAGCGACCGCATCCTCGTGCTCCACGGCGGCCGCATCGTCCAGCAGATGAACCGTCGCGATGTCGCGACCGAGGAGGAACTTCACCATGCAATCCAAGGCCACCGCATCCATGCGTCCGATGCCCGTCATGCCTAAGATTCAGTGGCAGAACTACGTCGTCTACATCTTCTTCATCGTCGTGCTCGCCTTCTTCGGCTTCACGATCGGCGATAGCGGCTTCCTGACGGTGACGAACCTGTTCAACATCGCCCGCACTACGGCGATGATCACCATCATGGCCGTGGCGATGACCTTCGTCATCTCGGCGGGCGAACTGGACCTGTCGGTCGGCTCCACTGCCGCGCTCGCAGCCCTGGTCGGCGCGCTGGTCATGCAGGCGGGCTACCCCTGGCCGCTTGCCGTTATGGCCGCCCTCGCGGCCGGGCTCGGGGTGGGCGCGCTCAACGGCTTCTTCGTGACCGTCATCAGCATTCCGTCCTTCCTCGTGACGCTCGGCATGATGCAGTTCATCCGCGGCCTCGACATGCGGGTCACCTATACCAACCCCGTCTCGATCTCGAACCAGAGCTTCAATGCGATCTTCGGCTCGGGCAAGTTCTATGGGCTGCCCTCGCTGCTGATCTGGTCCGTCGTCATCGCCGGGATCGGCCATGTGGTCCTGAAATACACCAGCTTCGGCCGAGAGATCCTGGCGACGGGCGGCAACCGTCTTGCGGCCGAGTATTCCGGCGTCAAGACACGCAAGGTCAAGTTCGCGGTCTTCCTGCTGTCGGGCGCGGCGGCGGCGCTGGCGGGGATGCTCTATTCGGGCATGATGCAGACGGCGCGCTTCAACTTCGGCGAGGGCGCCGAACTGATGGCGATCGCTGCGGTGATCCTCGGCGGGACGAGCCTTTTCGGCGGCAAGGGCACCATCCTCGGCACTTTCGCCGGTTCGCTGCTGATCGGCACGATCAACAACGGCCTTATCATCATGGGGCTCGACGTGAGCGAACAGATGATGGTGGCCGGCGCGATCATCATTCTCGCCGTGGCCTTCGGGAAAAAGCCGAACGGGTAACTCAAGGAACCGGCCCCAGGGATTGCGCCCTGCGCGCATCAACCCCAGGGCCTTTACCCAGAGGCGGATGGGGCGGGGGGCATCCCCGCCCTCAGTTGCCTTCGATCACCGGATGGGCGGAGGCGCCTGGCAACGCGTCCACATCGCCACCACTGGCACGGGCCCGGAAAAGCTGCGGGAAGCGCCAGTTCGGTTCATCCCCGGAAAAGAGGTCCAGAAACGGGATGGCCAATGACGGATCCTCGCCGACATTTTCCTTGAAGCTCCACCAGGTCCGCAATTCGTGCAGGACCTGGGCGGGATGCTGTTCGCGCTGGTAATCCGAGTTCAGGACCAGTCCCCGGACGTTCAGGCAGAAGGCGACGTAGAGGTATCCTTCGGGCCAGAAATATGCAGGGTCGGCGTCGTCGGCATCCTTGCTCAGGGTGGCGACGCTGACCGGCTCGGCCCGGATCAGCTCGCGCAGCATCAGGCCCGCCGCGAAGCCGACATAGGCCGCGTTCTGCTCTGCCTCCGTGGGCTTTTGCCGTTCGAACGCGTTGAGCCAGGCGGCGAAGACGTCGGCGAGCTTTTCCTCGCTGACGTTGTAGGTGTTGCCGGTTTCCTCACTCGTCGCCTGCATTTGCAGGTGAAACGCCCGGATGAACCAGCGCAGGCGCTGCGCCTCCTTGTGGAGGGGCAGGGTATCGCTGAACATCGGGACCCGGTGCGTCATGGCCGCCTCAGAGATGTTGCGCCAGCGACCGCAGGCGCGCGCCCATCGCGTCGCTGTCGCCCTGGTCGAGGTCATCCAGATGCGCCGCCCGGCCAAGCGCAAGCGCCATGTCGAGCAGGTGAAGCTCCTCCTCGGCGGTTTCCATGCGCATCGTCAACAGCCACAGGATCGACGCCGCGACGAGAGAGGCGGGCGGGGCGGCCCCGGCCTGGGCGGCCAGCAGCGGCGCGCCGGGCAGATGGCCTATCGCCCCGGACATCACCGCCTGATACACCCGGCCGGGCTCCGGATCGGCGCCGAGCTTGCGCAGGGCGCCCGCCGCGCTGGCCTCGCTGTACATCCAGCCGCGCGTGTGCGCCGCGTGTTCGCAGAGGTAGTCCCAGGCGAAGCCGAGCATCTTTGCCGCGGCCGCCGCGCCCTCTGCCGGATCGCCCTGGCCCTGAAGGAAGCGCGAGGCGATGGCCAGCTTGCCGCGGTCCATCCGCGAAACGTAGTCGCGCCGCGTCGCGTCCTTGATCGAGTGAAGCGAATCCCGGACCGCCTTGCGCAGAGGTTCGGGAAGCATCTGCGCGACCGGTTCCAGCGCCTGTTCGGACAGCTCCGCGACACCGGAAACGGCCCTGAGAACGTCGCGGAGCGGCGCCTTCAGGTTTGACGGAAGGAAAGGCAGGCTACCCTGTTTCATCTCGATGCCCTTGGTTCGAACGCCAGTCTAGCGGCGAAGCGGGCAAGTTTCCATGAACTTCAACGTGTTTTCCAGCGAGGAGACGACCGCCTGCGATCCGAGCCCCATGGCGTTCTGCGCCGAGGAGGCCTGGCCCAGCCGGATGCAGTCCTCGATCCCGCGGCCCAGATGCAGGCCGGTCGCGAAGCCCGCGTTGAAGCAATCGCCACACCCGCAGGAGCAGACCATCTCGATCTGGTAGGCGGGGATGTTGATGCTTTGCCCGGCCCGGTCGCGATACATCGCCCCGTCGGCGCCAAGCGTCAGAACGACGGCCCCGGCGCCTTGGTCCAGCAGGAAGCGCGAGATATCCTCCAGATCGGTCACACCCGACAGCGCCATCGCCTCTTCCTGCGAGGGCAGGAAGAAATCCGTGTGCGGCAGCAGCGGCTGGATCAGCGGCAGATCGTCCTGGGTCGAGGCGAAAACGTCGAGCGTTGTCGTGATCCCGCGCCGCTTCGCCTCGGCCATGATCTCGGCGGTGCGGCCCTTGTCCATCGCGTCCATCAGGCCGACCCCGCCGACGTGCAGGATCCGCGTGTCGAGCAGTTGGTCGATCTGGTCGTCCCCGATGTAGAAGGCGCCCGTGGCGCCCAGCTTGTGCAGGGCCGGGCGCTGTCCGTCGGGGCGCGTGGTGACGATGGAGGAGGACGTCGCCACCCCCTTGCAATGCTGCATGAGCGCCGTGTCGATCCCGAAGTCGTGCAGACGCCGGCGCACCCAGTCGCCCATCAGGTCGTCGCCGAGGCCTCCGACGGCCTGCACGCTCAACCCGTGTTTCGCCGCCACGATCGCGGCACTTCCCGCCGCGCCGGACACCGCGATCGCGAAATCCTCGACGAAGAAGGTGTTGCCGCCCGGCGGGATCTCCGTCACGGGCCGGCAAAGCGCGTCGAAGGTGTAAAACCCCATCGAGGTGTAGTCGAAGGTCATGCGGTTCTCCCAGTCAGGTCGTCGCGCTCAGCGTAGACGCTGGCCCGTTTCGGTGTCGAACAGATAGATGCGGTCGGGGTCGAAGCGCACGGATTCGACATGGCCAAGTGCTGCGCGATAGGCCCGGTCGGCCTTGACCTCGACCAGCTTCTCACCGGCCTTGAGCGTCAGGTAGGTCACGTCGCCGGTCGGCTCCACGCCGTAGACGCTGCCTTGCAGATGCGCGCCCTCTTCGGTGACGGTGCAATCCTCCGGCCGTACGCCCAGCGTGACCTTGCCGGCGTAACGCGGGCTCAGCCCCTCGACCCGCAGCCCTGGGGCGGTGAAGGTGCCCTCGGACAGGCGCCCCTCGATCAGGTTCATCGGCGGCGAGCCGATGAAGTTGGCGACGAAGGTATTGGCGGGGTCGTTGTAGATCTCGTCCGGGGTGCCGATCTGCTGGATCGCGCCCAGCTGCATGATGACGATGCGGTCGGCGAGCGTCATCGCCTCGATCTGGTCATGGGTCACATAGACGGTGGTGATCTTCAGCTCGCGCTGGATATGCTTGATCTGCACCCGCATCGCCTGGCGCAACTTGGCGTCCAGGTTCGACAGCGGTTCGTCCATCAGGAAGACCTGCGGCTGGCGCACGATCGCGCGGGCCAGCGCCGCGCGCTGACGCTGGCCGCCCGAGAGCGCGCCGGGCTTGCGGTCGAGGAAGTCGGTCAGTTCCACCAGCCCCGCCGCGCGCCGGACAAGCGCGTCCTGTTCACCCTTCGGCACCCCGCGCATCCGCAGGGGAAAGCGGATGTTCTCGTAGATCGTCATGTTGGGGTAAAGCGCGTAGCCCTGGAACACCATCGCCACGTCGCGGTCGCGCGCGTCGATGTCGTTCATCACCTCGCCGTCCATGCGGATCGTGCCTTCCGTCGGGCTTTCCAGTCCGGCGATCATCCGCATCGTCGTGGTCTTGCCGCAGCCCGAGGGGCCGAGGAAGACGATGAATTCCTCATCCGCGATGTCGATGTTGACGTCGCGGACCCCCCAGTAGGCGCCCCACTTCTTCTGGATATTCTCAAGCTCGATACGCGCCACGTCGGTTATCCTTTGACTGCGCCCATGGTCAGCCCGCGCGACAGGTGCTTCTGGATGGCGACGACCACCACGAAGACCGGCAGGAAGGCGATGAAGGCGACCAGGGCGATTGCGTTGTAGATGATGCCGTCCGAACCGCCCGTGAAATTGGCGAGCGCCACGGACATCGTGTAGGCGTCGGGCGTCGAGGCGATCAGAAGGGTGAAGAGGAATTCATTGATCGCGAAGATCATCGCGATGACCGAGGCGGTGATGATGCCCGGCAGGATCGCGGGGACGATGATCTCCCACAGGATCCTGAGCTCTCCGGCCCCGTCGGTCTTGGCGGCGTCCTCAAGCTCCTTCGGGATGTCGAGCATGTAGGAGCGGATGATCCAGGTCACGAAGGACAGGTTGATCGCGGCATAGATCAGCATCAATGCCCAGATCGTGTCCAGAAGCCCCAGCGTGCGGAACAGGAAGAAGATCGGCACCGCCACGATCGCGGGCGCCATCATCCGGGTGGAGAGGATGTAGAAGCCGATGTCCTCGCGTCCGCGATACTCGAAGCGCGACAGCGAATAGGCGGCGGGGATCGCCAGCACCAGGTCGATGATGACCGAGCCGAAGATCGCGCCGACCGAGTTGCGCAGGTATTTGGCCATCGGCCAGTCTTCCCAGATCATGTGCCAGGCATCGAGCGAGAAGCTCGGGAAATAGACCGGCGTGGGCGTGATGATCTCTGTCCGCGGACGAAGCCCGATCGACAGGAACCAAAGCACCGGCGCCACGCAGAAAAGCGCCCACGCGCCCAGGATCAGGTAGCGCAGGAACAGGTTTTCGCTGCGGGATTTCTTGCGCTTCTCAGCCATGGGTCAGCTCCTTGCCGAGACGAAGGCGCGCTTCACGACAAGCTGCGCAATCACGATGGTAATGATCAGCATGATGACCGAGGCCGCCGAGGCGTAGCCGAAGTTGAAGAACTTGAAGCCCGTCCGGTAGATGAAATGACTGATCGTCTCGGTCCCGAAGGCCGGGCCGCCCTTGGTGACGATGAAGACATTGGTGAACATCGTCGTGATGTCGATGGCCCTGAGGATCAGCGCGACCGCGATCACGGGTTTCATCATCGGCAACGAGATGTTGAAGAAGATCGCCGACCAGGAGGCGCCGTCAAGCCGCGCGGCCTCTTCGACCTCTTCGTCCTGGCCCTGAAGGGCGGCGACGAAGATGATGAACAGGAAGGGCGTCCATTGCCAGACGTCGGCCAGGATCAAGAGCGCCCGGCTCATCCAGGTGGACGATTGAATGGCAAGGTTTCCGTCGATCAGCCCGATGCGGATCAGGATGTCCGAGAAGATCCGCGCATCAAGGAAGATCAGCTTGTAGATGAAGGCCACCGCCGAGGGCATGAAGAGCATCGGCACCAGGAACAGGATGCGCCAGCCCTTCACCCAAGGGTCGCGGTAGGCATGGAAGGCCAGCGCCAGCGCGATCACGCATTGCAGCACGAGCGAGATGGACCCGATCAGGAAGGTGTTCCAGAGCGCCCCCCAGAACTGGTAGTCCACGAACAGCTTCTGGTAGTTCGCGAAACCCACCGCCCGCCAGGGGCCGAACCTGACCTCGTGGAAGCTCTGGATGATCGCGTAGATGCCCGGGTAGAGGGTGATCATCAGCAGATAGATCACCGCCGGGGCCACCAGGAGGTAGGGCAGGGCCGCCTTGAGCCGCTTGCTGCGCCGCTTGAAGCTGCGTTGTGCCGGACGCGCCGGGGCAGCTTGCGCCGCCCCGGCCCCCGACAGGGAGGGATTGCTCATGACGAGATCCTTTGACTGCCTGGATGCGCTCCGGCCCTTCAGAACGGCAGGGGCTTGCCCTCGCCGACATAAAGGCCCGGAGCGGTCGCAGCGTAGTCTACCGGATCGTTGCCCTGGTAGAAGCCGTTGCTTTCCATGATCGAACGCACGGCGGCTGCGGCGTTGTCGAGCGCCTCTTTCGCCGAGATCTGGCCGACGACCGCGCGGTTGATCTCGTTGCCGATGGCCTGCTCTATCGGGAAGGCGCCGGGAAGACGCGGCGAGCACCAGGCGTGTTCGAGCGAGTCGCCCCAGACCTTCGCAGGCTGCGAAACCTCCTGCAGGTTGGGGTTCTTCAGGACCGACTTGTAGCCCGGCGCCACACCGTTCGCGTTGGCCTCGTTCATCGCCATGATCGACGAGGTGGTCAGGAACGCCAGCATCAGGAACGCGCCTTCCGGGTTCTGGGCCGAGGCCGAGACGCAGGAGGTTGAACCGGCGACGTTCGGGGGCGCGAAACGGCCGCCCGCGATGCGCGGTTCGTAGATCGTGACGAAGTCATCGACGATCTGCGACTGGTCGGGACGCATCGCCTGGGTGCCGCTGTCCTGCCAGGAGATGTTGGTGGCGACCTGACCGCCCAACCAGGCGGCGCGGTTTTCCGGCCAGCCGGCGCCAGCGTGGCCTTCGTTGGCGTTCTTGGCAAGCGCCAGCAGGATCTCCATCCCCTTCATGCCCGCGTCACCGTTGAAGATCGGCTCCCAGTTCTCGTTGAAGAGCATCATGCCGGCCTGAGCCGAGATGTGTTCCCAGGTGTAGGTCGACCAGAAGCCTGGCGCCGCCATCAGGCCAATACCCGAAACGCCCGGCTCGACCTTGTTCAGTTCGGCCGAGATGCGGATCAGCTCGTCATAGGTCGGGACCGAGTTCGCCCGGTCGATCGGGCCGCCCAGCACCTTCTCCACATAGCCCTTGCGCAGGTGGACCATCTGGATGTCGCAGTCGAAGGGGATCCCGTACATCTGGCCGTTGAAGTAGCCGTAGTTCAGCCGGTAGGTGTCGTAGAAGTCATCCAGCGGCAGCTTCCACTTATCCGCGAAATCCTGCAGCGGATAGAGGAAGCCGGGCGCCGCGAAATCCCCGAGCCAGGGCGAGAAGAACTGGAGCGCATCGAAGGAGGCGTTGCCCGAGATGAACTCGGCCAGGGCCTTGTCATAGAAGCTGTCGTCCGGGATCGGAACGAGTTCGACCTTGATGCCCGAAAGCGCCTCGAAAGGCGCCAGCCCCTCGGCCGCCGATTCGGCGTCGGCGGCGCCGATCGCGAAGCGCACCGTCGTGCCGGCGAGCTGAGAGCGGACCGCTTCCCAGTCGACGGTCCGGATCCAGTCCTTGTCCGCGTCCCAGATCGGCTTGTCATCCGACATGTTGTAAAGCTTGCGATAATCTTCGCGCACATATTTCGAGATCGAAATCTGGTCGAGCACGCTTTGCGGATCGGGCAGCGCCGATTGCGCAAGCACCTTCCCGCTCCACCCCGTCCCAAGCGCGCCAAGACTCAGCGCCGAAGTGCCGCGAACGAAAGAGCGGCGTGAAATTCTTCCCGTCAAAGCCATCGAGTTTCCTCCCGTGATGGTGGTCTTGACCTCCCCGTGCCCCTCCGGTCGTGGCGCCAAATGCGGCGAAAGATACCGAAAACGCAGGTGAACCTTTTAAAGTTCGAATGCATTATTGTTCTTCTATTTCCCGGGCGTCAAGAAATTTCGGGAATGATACGAACATTTGTATTGACTAAATCTACTTGGTTCACAACAATGAGCCAACACCGATCAAAGAAGGCTTTCTTCATGTCGTCGAACATTGCTCTCACCGGCCTCGCCAAGGACCTCGCGACGCGCGCAGCATCCGGCAAACCCGTCCGCATCGGGCTTATCGGCTCTGGCGAGATGGGCACCGATATCGTGACCCGCGCGGCAATGATGGATGGCATCGAGGTCGCGGCGATCTCCGAACTCAACGTTCCGAACGCGCACAGGGCGGTCTCGATCGCGCGCCGCGAGGATGGCCACAGCGCCGATGCCGCGACGACCGACGCGATCAACGCCGCCATCGAAAGCGGCAAGACCGCGATCACGAACAACACTGACGCGTTGCTTGAATCTGGCCTGATCGATGTCGTCATCGACGCAACCGGCGTGCCGGCGGTGGGCGCCGAGATCGGCCTGCGCGCGATGGAGCGCGGCAAGCACCTGGTGATGATGAACGTCGAGGCCGACGTGACCATCGGCTCCTACCTGCGGCGCGAGGCCGAGCGGCTGGGCGTTGTCTACAGCCTTGGCGCGGGGGACGAGCCGTCCTCCTGCATGGAGCTGATCGAGTTCGTTTCGGCCATGGGCCACAAGATCGTCTGCGCCGGCAAGGGCAAGAACAACCCGCTGAACATCGACGCCACGCCCGACGTCTACGCGCCCGAGGCGAAGGCCCGCAACATGAACCCGCGCCTGCTGGTGGAGTTCGTGGACGGTTCGAAAACCGCCGTCGAAATGGCCGCGATCGGCAACGCGACCGGCCTGATCCCGGATTGCGACGGGATGCACGGCCCGGCCGCCGGCCCGAAGGAGCTTGCGAAGGTCCTGATCCCGCAGAAGGATGGCGGCATCCTGTCCGACATCGGCCGGGTCGACTATTCCATTGGCAAGGGCGTCTCGCCGGGCGTCTTCGTGATCGCCGAGGCCGAGCATCCGCGCATCCATGAACGCATGGCCGACCTCAAGATGGGCGACGGGCCCTATTACGAATTCATCCGCCCCTATCACCTCACCTCGCTGGAGGTGCCGCTGACCTGCGCGCGTGCCGTCCTTTACGGCAAGGCCGACATGGTGCCGCTCGACAAGCCGGTGGTCGAGGTCTGCGCGGTGGCCAAGCGCGATCTGCAGCCGGGCGACACGCTCGACCAGATCGGCGAATACACCTACCGCGCCTGGGCCATGGAAGTGTCGCGCGCCCAGGCCGCCCGGGCGCTGCCCGCCGGCATGCTGACCGGCGCCACCGTCACCGCCCCGATCAAGAAGGGCGAGCTGATCACCGGCCACAACACCAAGCTGCCGAACACCCGCATCGTCGAATTGCGCAAGCGGCAGGACGTGATGCTTTACGGCAAGGACCTTATCAATGGCTGATACCCTGGTTGAAACCAACGCGCCCTACGCGATCCGGACCTACAGCCCGGAGCAGTTGAAGGACGCGCTGCGCAAGATGTTCCTGATCCGCAAGTTCGAGGAAGGCGCGGAAGACAGCTACATGCGCGGCCTGATCCACGGCACGATGCACCTGTCCATCGGGCAAGAGGCCTCGGCCGTGGGGTCCTGCATGTCGCTGACGGACGCGGACAAGATCACCTCGACCCATCGCGGCCACGGGCATTGCGTCGCCAAGAATGCCGATCTGGGCAA
The DNA here is from genome assembly GCF_025751575.1 of Albidovulum sediminicola. Taxonomy (GTDB): domain Bacteria; phylum Pseudomonadota; class Alphaproteobacteria; order Rhodobacterales; family Rhodobacteraceae; genus Albidovulum; species Albidovulum sediminicola. The sequence goes on from NZ_JAOWLA010000029.1 coordinate 17,265, forward strand.
GATGTTCGCCGAGTTCTTCGGCAAGGAAACCGGCTATTGCAAGGGACGCGGCGGCTCGATGCATATCGCCGATCCGTCCAAGGGCAACCTTGGCGCCAACGGCATCGTCGGCGGCGGCCTTCCCATCGCGGTGGGCGCCGCGCTTTCGGCCAAGCGGCTCGGTACCGGGGCGGTCACGATCTGTTTCTTCGGGGACGGCGCCAATAACGAAGGTGCCTTCCATGAGTCGCTGAACATGGCGGCGGTCTGGAAGCTTCCGGTCGTCTTCGTCTGCGAAAACAACAAATACGGCATGTCCACCTCGACCGCGCGGTCAACCGCCGTCAAGAACATCGCCGAACGCGCCGCCGCCTATTCGATGCCGGGCGTCACGGTTGACGGTAACGACTTTTCTGCCGTGACCGAGGCCGTGGATGCCGCCGTCGCCCGCGCCCGCGCCGGTGAGGGGCCGAGCCTTGTCGAGAACCTGACCTACCGCTGGCGGGGCCATTCCAAATCCGACCGGAACCGCTACCGGACCAAGGAAGAGATCTCCGAATGGATGGAGCGCGATCCGATCGTCGCGATGTCCAACCTTCTGGTGGCGCACAAGATCCTGTCCGAGGCCGAGGTCGCTGGGCTGGAAGAGCAAGCCACCCAGGTCATCAAGGATGCCATCGAGTTCGCCGCGGCGAGCCCCGATCCCCGGATCGAGGACGCCACGCGCGACGTCTACACGGAAGGGGCCGCGGCATGAACGCCATGACCAAGACCGAGCTGCGAGAACTGTCCTATGCCGAAGCGATCCGCGAGGCGATGGATATCGCGCTGGCCAGCGACGAGCGTGTCGTCCTCATGGGTGAGGACATCGGCGTCTATGGCGGCGCCTTCCAGGTCACCGGCGACCTGGTGGAGAAATACGGCACCGACCGGGTGATGGATACGCCGATCTCGGAACTCGGCGGCGCGGGCGTCGCGGTGGGCGCGGCGCTGACCGGGCTGAAGCCGATCTTCGAATTCCAGTTCTCCGACTTCGCGGCGCTGGCGATGGAGCAGATCGTCAACCAGGCCGCCAAGGTCCGCTACATGCTGGGCGGCTCGGTCTCGGTTCCGCTGGTCATGCGCTTCCCCGCCGGGTCCGGCACCGGCGCCGCCGCGCAGCACTCGCAAAGCATCGAGGCCTGGCTGGGTCACGTTCCCGGCCTGAAGGTCCTGCAACCCTCGACCCCCGAGGACGCCAAGGGCATGCTGCTCGCGGCGCTGGAGGACCCCGATCCGGTGATGATCTTCGAGCACAAGATCCTTTACAAGATGAAGGGCCACGTCCCCGAGGGGTATTACACCACCCCCATCGGCAAGGCGGCGATCCGGCGTCCGGGCAAGGACCTGACCATCGTCGCGACCTCGATGATGGTGCACAAGGCGATGGCCGCCGCCGAGACGCTGGCGGCCGAGGGCATCGACGCCGAAGTCATCGACCTGCGCACCGTGCGCCCGATGGACCGCGAAACCGTCCTGGCCTCCGTCCGCAAGACCGGCCGGCTGGTCTGCGTCTATGAAGGGGTCAAGACCCTGGGCGTCGGCGCCGAAGTCTCCGCCATGGTGGCCGAAAGCGATGCGTTCGACTTCCTCGATGCGCCGATCGTGCGCCTTGGCGGGGCCGAATGCCCGATCCCCTACAACCCCGAGCTGGAAAAGGCCGTCGTGCCGCAGGTGCCCGACATTCTCGACGCTGCGCGCAACCTCGCGAAGGGGCGCATCTGATGCCCGTCGAAGTCATCATGCCGAAGGTCGACATGGACATGGCCAAGGGCAAGATTGTCACCTGGTACGCGTCCGAGGGCGACTTCGTCACCAAGGGGGCGCCGCTTTTCGATATCGAGACCGACAAGGCCGCGATGGAGATCGAGGCCCCCGACAGCGGCATCCTGCACCACCCGGCGCCGGAGGGCACGGATGTGCCGATCGGCAAGCCCGTCGCCTGGCTTTATGCCGAGGGCGAAGCGGTGGGCGCACCGCCCGCGTCTTATGGCGCCGAACCGGCAGCGGCTTCGCCCGCACCCGCCCCGGTTTCCGAACCTGAACCCGCGCGCGCCGAAGCAGTAGCCCCCGCCCCGCGCGGCGATGTCGCGCTGAGCGACAAGCAGCGGGCGACCCCGCGCGCCCGCGCGCTGGCCCGCGAGGCGGGGCTCGACCTCGACGGCATTCCCGGCACCGGCCCGCGTGGCCGCGTGCAGGCCGAGGACGTGCAGGCCCTTCTCGACCGGGCGCCGGCCTTCGCCGCGCCGGTCGCCTTCAGCGCCGAAACCGGGCCGCTCAGCGTCACCCGCACCAAGGGCGGGACCGGCACGCCGGTCGTGCTGATCCACGGCTTCGCCAGCGACGCGACCTCTTGGGCGCCGCTGGAGGCGCAGCTGAAGCACCGTCCCATCATCCGGATCGAGCTTCCCGGCCACGGCAAGTCCCCCAAGCTGCGGATCGCGAACTTCGCCGCGCTGGTAAAGGACGTGCGCCGCGCCTTCGACGACCTGAACCTTGAGCAGGTCCACCTGGTTGGCCACAGCCTGGGCGGCGCGCTGGCACTAGCCATCGCCGACACGCGGGAACGCTCCATCGCTTCCTTGACGCTGATCGCGCCCGCGGGCCTGGGCCCGGAGGTGAACGGCGACGCGCTCTCGGGCATCTGCCGCGCGAACCGTCCTGAAAGCCTCGGGCCGTGGCTGCGCCGGCTGGTCGCGGACGAGACGATCATCACCGACAGCTATGTGCGCCTGGCGATGGCGGGGCGCGCAGACCCGAACCTGCGCGCCGCGCAATCCGCGCTGGCAGAGGTGCTGTTCCCCGATGGCGTGCAGGCCTTCGACCTCAGGGCCGCGCTTGAGCGCATCGCGGTGCCGACCCGTATCCTCTGGGGCAAGCAGGATGACATCATCCCCTGGCACCACGCCCTGCGCGCACCGGGCCGCGCGGCGCTGCACCTCTTTGGCGGGGTCGGCCATATGCCGCAGATCGAATGCGCGGACGAGGTTGGCCAACTGATCAAAGCGTATATATGATCATCGCCTGACCGCAGGAAGGACAGGACCAGGGCCATGCCGAAAGACCGGACCAAATCGACGGACGCGCTCGGGGATCGCAAGACCTCCGGCGCAAGCAACGATCTGCGGATCCGTGCGGCCTGGCTTTATTATATCGAGGGGATGACCCAGTCGGACGTGGCCGAGAAGCTCGGCGTGAGCCGGATCATGATCACCCGGCTCCTGTCGGACGCCAAGCGGCGGGGCGAGGTCGTCATCCGCATCCAGTCGCCCCTTGCCCCGCTGGTCGAGATGCAGAACGCGCTTGAGAAGCGCTTCGGCCTCGCCCGCGCGATCATCGCGCCGCTTGAGGACGAGGGCGAAAACCCCACGCGCGTCATCGCCTCGGCCGCGGGCGTCTATGTGACCCAGATCATGGAGAACAACCTGACCGTGGGCGTCGGCTGGGGCCACACGCTGCACACCATGCTCCAGTTCGTCGAGGGCCGGCCGCTCGAAGGGGTGCGGGTGGTCTCGCTCCTGGGCGGCATCGCGCAGGCGCGCCGCTTCAACCCGGCCGAGTTCGCCTGGCAATTCGCCGAGCTTTTCGATGCCGAGGGGTATCTGATTTCCGCCCCGGCGCTGGTGGACTCGGTCCAGACGCGGCACGCGCTCCTGGAACATTGCGGGCTTGAGCAGATCTTCCAGATGGCAGAGGGCTGCGACGTCGCGCTCCTGTCCTGCGGCGGGATCTCGACGCTGACGACCTCCTACCGCCTTGGCCACGTCTCCGAGGCGGAGCGCAATTCACTGGTCGAGGCCGGCGCGGTGGGCGACCTGCTTTACAATTTCCTCGACAAGGACGGCTTGCCCGTCGATCACCCGGTGAATGACCGCTCGATCGCGATGCCGATCGAGCGTCTCAAGCGCATTCCGAACAAGGTGCTGATCTCCGGCGGCGCGGAGAAGGTGTCGATCATCCGCGCGGTTCTCAACTCCGTCCGGCCGAGCGTTCTTATCACCGACGAAGCGACCGCCAAGCGGCTGCTTGACGGGCCGGCCCCCTGACGCCCTGTCGGCGCGCCGCTTCGCGGACGCGCCCCGACACCCTGAACCCGAAGGAGGAACTCATGTCTGAGTTCGACGTCATCATCATCGGCGCCGGTCCCGGCGGCTATGTCTGCGCGATCCGCTGCGCCCAGCTGGGTCTGAAGACCGCGGTCGT
>NZ_JAOWLA010000002.1 GCF_025751575.1 Albidovulum sediminicola
CGAGGACCGCATCAAAGGTCGCCTGGCCCTCTTCCTGTGTCATGGCCTGCTGTGCGAGTGCCGGTGTGACGCACAGTAGCGACGAAACAAGCAGGGCAGGTAGTGGTTTCATTCGGTTCTTCACTGAGTTTTTCCTTTGCATTGGAGTCTTCACTGGAGGTTTCCTCGCGGGATAACGATGGCACCTGGCGGAGAGTTCTGTCTTCGCCGGGCAGGAGCGCACTGGCAGAGTGTCCGTCGTCAGAGTTTTCCGGACATCTTGGGCTGTTTAGTAACGGAGGCTCTGGTTCGGTTTCCGTTCAAGTTTAGGCAGCAGCGGCTTGGTTCTGCAACCGTCGTTTTCTGATTGTCTGTGTCTTGATCTCCTCTCTCATCTTCAGGATCTTCGCACTTCGGCCGTGGTAGACATCGGCCGGCGTCAGGTTGGCCAGGCTCTCGTGGTAGCGATGGTTGTTGTAATGGTCGACGAAGGCGCCGATCTGCCGTTCGAGGTCGCCGGGTAGGAAGTAGTTTTCCAGCAGAACCCGGTTCTTCATGATCTGATGCCAGCGCTCGATCTTGCCCTGTGTCTGGGGATGGTGCGGCGCACCGCGAACGTGATCCATGCCCTTGTCATCGAGATAGTCAGCCAGGTCGGCGGCGACGTAGGACGCGCCACTGTCGCTGAGCAGCCTTGTCTTGTGCACGACCATGGCTTGATCGCACCCAGACGCGTCCAACGCCAGGTCCAGCGTGTCGGTGGCGTCTGCGGCCTTCATCGTGGTGCAAAGCTTCCAGGCGATGATGAAGCGGCTGTAGTCGTCGAGGATCGTACTGAGATAGAACCAGCCCCAGCCGATCACCTTTAGATACGTGAAGTCCGTCTGCCAGAGCTCGTTTGGTCGGCTGGTCTTGTCCCGGAACTCGTCCGCAGCCTTTATCACCACATGGGCTGGCGCAGGGGAGTGTCACCCGCCAGGCGGTTCATCCCAGCTTCAAGAAACTCCTTCGACCAGGAATAATACAGGCTCTCGGCGATGCCCTCGCGGCGACACAGCGCGGCGATACTCTCCTCGCCACGCAAGCCGGCTAGGACGATCCTGATCTTCTCCTCGGCCGAGTAATGCTTGCGGGTCTTCCGCTTGATGCCCCTGACCAACTTGTCAGCGGCATCCTTCGATGTTCCGGGTTTCTGTTTCATCTGCGCTCCATAATGGCTTCGATGAACCAGAACCCTCCGTTACGCAAACCCCTGAACCTGTCCGGGGGGTGCTGACGTCATTTGTGGACGGCTCCGTTTGTGCAAGAGTTGATTTGAGCTGATTTCGATCGTAGCGGGGTGCGGTCATGAGTCTGGCCTGTGTGCGCGGTGTTTCCGACCGCTGGCCCTGATGAAGTCCGCGTGCAGGGTTCCTATCAGACAGGCGGGCTCGGAAGCCCGGACAGCACCCCGGAGTGTCCTTGCAGCGGTCCCGTTCGATCATCATCACTTACATCTGCCCTTGCATCTCGTTGCGTTGCCTTTAGGGCACCGCCACGTCCTCCTTCGTGCAGTTGGCCTGTTCGGCCCTGTAGTTCTCTCCCTTCACGAGCAGCGCCCACGCAGTACGCGCCGTCTTGTTGGCGATCGCCACGGTCACGAGCCGCGTTGGCTTGCGTTCAAGCAGGGATCTGACCCAGGCTCCGGTTCGGGTGACGTTTGTTCCGGCGCGGCGCGTCACTGAGGTAGCGCCGACGACCAGCAAACGGCGCAGATAGCCGTTGCCCATCTTCGAGACATGCCCTAGCCGATCTTTCCCGCCTGAGGAGTTTTGCCGCGGCACGAGCCCGAGCCAGGCAGCAAACTGCCGGCTCGATTTGAAGACGGATGGATCCGGCACACTGGCCGCGAGCGCCGTGGCGGTGATGATGCCAACGCCCGGGATCGTCTCGAGCTGCTGGCTCGCAGCGCTCTGCCGATGCCACGCCATCAGCTGCCGTTCGATCTTGCCGATCTCTTCGGCCAGGCCCTCCAGCTGCCTGGCCAGCGACAGAAGCGCCGACCGAGCAAGGGCTGGCAGGTCCAGCCCGTCGTCGGAATCGCTCAGGCGCCGGACGAGATCGAAAACCTTCCGTGGTCCCTGCGCGGTGATCATCCCGAGCTCCGCCAGATGGGCTCGGGTTGCATTGAGGATCATGGTTCTCTGCCGCATCAGCAAGTCGCGCGACCGGTGCAGGACAAGGACCGCCTGCTGATCTTCGGTCTTCACAGGAACAAAACGCATGTTCGGCCGTGTCACTGCCTCGCAGATCGCCTCGGCATCGGCGGCGTCATTCTTCTGACGCTTCACATAGGGCTTCACATACGCGGGCGGGATCAGACGCACGTCGTGGCCGAGAGCCGCGATTTCCCGCGCCCAAAAATGCGAGGTCGGACAGGCTTCCATGCCGATCAGGCAAGGTTCGAGCCTGCCGAGAAAATCGCGCAACGCGTTCCGCCGCAGCTTCTTCTGCAAGACCACGGCGCCACCCTCATCAACGCCATGAAGCTGAAAGACGGACTTGGCCAGATCGATCCCGAGTGTTGTAATCTTCATGTGGTCGGCTCCTTCCTTTGTTGGCGTTCACAAAGCACCAACATGGCACAATGCGATGCCGTCGGGGTGGAGCCGTCCACACCATCAGACAGGGCGAGTCTGCAAGGCGAAGTTTCACCGTTTACTGCTTCGCCATCTGCCCGACGTGGAAGTAGTCGAACAGCGACCGGGTGACCTCGGCAATTGCCCGATCCCTGTCCGCCTCGGATGTCTCGCTGCTCTTGGTGAACACGGCGATTGCAAACCGACGACCGTCGGGGAGCGTGATATAGCCGACGTCATTGGCCACTCCGCCGATGGTTCCGGTCTTGTTCGCCACGGGCGTTCCCCGGGGTAGCAGTCCCTTGAGCCGGCCAGCGCCAGTGCGCGTGCGTGACATGACATCGATCAGGAAGTCGCGGCTCTCGGCGCTTGTCGCCGCGCCACTGTCGATGGCAAGCAGCAGTTGCAGCATCGCGAGGGGCGTTGCTTGGTCACGTGGATCTGCCTCGAAGTCCAGATTGCGGTCAGCCTGGATCTTCAAGAGTTCCGGCCGGGCCTTGAAGACCTCTGTGGCGAGTTTATGCGTGGCCGGTCCCGGCAAACCATAGAACTCCCCGATGATCTCGCCGGTGGGCCGATCGACTCTGATATCGCTGATCCCGATCCTGCGCAGATATTGGGTCACCGCCGCGGGTCCGCCGGCCAGTCCCATCGAGATGTCGGTCGCCGTGTTATCGCTCTCCGTGATCATCACCTCGATCACGTTCGCGATCGACAACTGGAGCCCAGGGTGAACGAATGTGCCGTTCAGCGCAGCGTCCCCGATCATCATCATGTCGGGTGTGACCTCGACCATCTGGTCGAGGGTCAGTTCACCCCTGTCCACGCGATCCAGGACCGCAGCGGCGATCGCAACCTTGTAGGTGCTGGCCATGACGAAGGCCTCATCGCCATTGAACGCGATGACGTCGTCGCCGCCGATTTCCTGCGCCGCGAAGCCGATGCGCCCCGCAAGCTTCGTCGCGACCCGCTCGATCGCGGCTCCAACGGACTGTCCTTCCGCTGTCTGGGCGTATGCCGGGCCGAAGGTCGCCGCCGCGGAAACCGCAAGGGCCATGATGGTGTTTCGAAATTTCATTCTCGTTCTCCCTATTCTGTGAGATGGGTTTCGGGACTGTCCCGTTCGGTATTGACAACGCGGAACCGACAGCCCGCGCTGAAGATCTGGGCAAATGGCAGCCTGGAGACGGAGATCAAAAACTGCATGATCCCGTCTCCTTGCTTGGATGCGCCGCGATCAATTGCCGCCATTCGCCGGGAAGGCGCCCGTGAAGTCACTGGGCATACCGGTCGAGAATTCGGCATTCCACGCTTCTACCGAGACTGGCACGAAGCGCGGCTTGTCTTCGGGGTCAAACCGGATCGGCTGACCGGCGAAAACAGGAAGCACCTTGTCGTCACGCAATGTGACCTGACCGTTGACGATCACGGCTTTCATGCCCGTTGAAGGGACGGCACCCTTGTCGTAGGTCGAATTGTCCGTGAAGCGTTCGGGGTCAAAGACCACGATATCGGCAACCATCCCGGTCTGGATGCGGCCACGTTCCTGCATCGCCTTCAGGCCCGTATCGCCCAGATGCTTGGCCGCGTTGTAGCTGAGGATCGAGATCAGCTGCATCATCGGAATGTTGTTTTCCCGACCGAGGCGGATCGTAATACCCCGGGTGCCAGCCGCGCGGGGATGGGTGTTGCCGAGCTGGTCCAGCGGGATATCCCACGGGCCGAAAAGAGGTTCGGGAGGAAGCGCGTCGCTGGCCACGGTAACGCCCTTCAGCGTCAGCCATTTCGGCGCATCTTCTTCGGGCATCTTGAACACGACGATCGGCTTGGTCGGATTGGCGGCCATGTCGGTCTTGAATGTCTCCAGGGTGTAGAAATCCCCCGTGACCGGATCCTGCACGGTATCCTCATAGCGGTTGCCCAATTGCTCGACCCAGCTCTCCGGCTGCAGGAACGACGCATTCAACGTGGTGGACCCGGCAGCGTAGGGGTAGATTTCACCCCAGATGTTGTGGCCCTGTTCCTGAAGCCCAACAATCATTTGCTGGGCAAGCCGCCAGCCGGGGTTGTTGAAGTGAAGAACAATCGCCGGGGCACCCAGCGCCAGGGCATTGGCGATGAGTTCCTGCGCTCCGTTGTTCTCGGTCGTGTCGGTGCCAAGCGTATAGCGTGTATGTGCGCCAGTCGGGCGGCCATAGCGTGCGCCAACCTTCTGCACCTCGAACATCTCGCGGGAAGAGACGCCCTCTCTCATGTAACCCACGGTGCTGCCAATGCCGGGTGCGCCCGCCTGCAGACCCTTGTCAATCTCTTCGAGAATCGCATTACCCTGTTCCAGGGTCGGGCGCGTCACGCTCCAGCCCGATTTCTTGCGGGTTTCCAAAGCAGCAATGGGACCGTTTATCAGAAAATCGCCCGTTGACCCGTCGAGTACCATAGCTCGGGCCAATTCGTGGCTGACCGCGCAGCCATAGTTGGCCTGGGTCACACCGGCACGCGCCTCGTACCAGGCGGCGACATAGGATCCCGCACAGCCCGCCTCGAAATCCATGCCGCTGGTCAACCCGTCGCGCAAGCCGACCCGGTAGCCGATTGGCGTCTGCCAGTGAAAATGGGTGTCGATGAAGCCCGGCGCCACGATATGGCCGGTCGCATCCACCGTCTCGGCACCCGTCAGCGCATCCTTGGTGATCGCGGCAATCCGGCCATCCTTGATACCGACATTGGCGATGTCGTCATACAGGGTTTCCGGGTCCATGACCCGGCCATTGTTGATTACCAGATCATAGTCTTGCGCCAGGGCCGGAACGGAGCACATGACGCTTAGCAGGAATGTGCCTGTCAATATGTATCTTTGCTTCTTCATTAGTGTCTCCATGTCAATTTCGGCTTCTATTGATGGCTTTAGCGCTAGCCGGACGATCGTCTTCAATGCGCCCTTGGCGAATTCTTCTTTCCTGGACGCGGCGCCGCCCGGCTTCGCCAACATCTCCCATTTTCCGGGGTTAGGGCCGGGCCATTCCAACCTCATCCATCCGGCAACTCGACGGTTTCGGCGTTGAGGGTCCAGCCACTCAGCATGCGCGACTCCCCGTCGAGAACGAATATGGTCTCATCGCTTGGCTCGACGCGCAACAGCCCCGACACCCGAACCGGCAGATAAAGGGATTCGACCTGTTGATCCACGCGCAGTCTGACCCTGACGAGTTGGTTTGGTGGTGGCGGCGGAAGGTGGCTGCACATTCCGACCTGCGGCACCAGATAGCCGAACCCGCTGCCATCCGCGTCTGGCGGTGCAGGGATGATATAGCCCGAGATCGAGACCTCGACGCCATCGAAGATGGGGTTGGTGGCCATGCGGGCGGTCTGCCGCTTCCTGGCGACGTCCCAGCGCTGCTCAAGCAGCGCTTCCACATCGTGACCATTCGCTTCAAGCACTTCCCGCGCGGCGGTGCGGCGGACCTCCAGGCGCGTGCGTGCCTCCTCATCAAGATCAGTGCCAGCGAGCTTTTGGTCCGACTGAACCAACAGTTTCAATTCGTTCAGCATGTCGACCCCCATGGCTGCGTAGGGGTCGTCAAAGGCCACCGCCAACGGATCCGCCAAGTCGGAGAACTCGATCGCCTCCGGTTCTGCAGTTGCTTGAGTAGCGGCCAACAAGGCCGCCACAAAGACAGAGATCAAGAATCGCACGCTGACTTCTCGTTGCCTGAACGCGATCACGATCAGTTTCCACCGTCCACGGGGAAAGCACCCGTGAAGTCACTGGGCATCCCGGTCGAGAATTCGGCATTCCATGCTTCCAGCGAGACCGGCACGAAGCGCGGCTTGTCTTCGGGCTCAAACCGGATCGGCTGACCGGCGAAGACAGGAAGCAGCACATCGTCACGCACGGTGACCTGACCGTTGACGATCACGGCTTTCATGCCCGTTGAAGGGACGGCACCCTTGTCGTAGGTCGAATTGTCCGTGAAGCGTTCGGGGTCAAAGACCACGATATCGGCGACCATGCCGGTCTGGATGCGACCGCGTTCCTGCATGGCCTTCAGGCCAGTATTGCCCAGATGCTTGGCTGCGTTGTAGCTGAGGATCGACATCAGCTGCATCATCGGGATGTTGTGTTCCCGACCGAGCCGGATCGTCGCGCCTCGGGATCCGGCGGTCCGGGGGTGTGTGCCGCCCAGCTGGTCCATCGGGAAATCCCACGGGGCGTCGTACGGCTGGGCACCAACCCCATCGCTGGCCATGGTCACGCCCTTCAGCGTCAGCCACTTCGCCTGATCTTCTTCGGGCATCTTGAACACGACGACCGGCCTGGTCGGTTCGGATGCGATGGTCGCCTTGTAGGTCTCGAGGGTATAGTACTCATTCGTGACCGGATCCAGAATGGTTTCCTCATAGCGGTTGCCCAGATCATCGACCCAGCTTTGGGGCTCCAGAAACTCCGCATTGATCGTGGTGGAGCCTGCAGCGTAGGGATAGATTTCACCCCAGATGTTGAAGCCCCTTTCCTGCAGCCCTGAAATCAATTCGTGTGTCACGCGCCAGCCGGGGTTGTTGAAGTGCAAGACGATCGCAGGCGCGCCGAGCGCGATTGCGTTTGCGATGAGTTCCTGCGCGCCGTTGACCTCGGTCGTGTCGTTGCCAAGCGTATAGCGTGTATGTGAGCCAGTCGGGCGGCCATACCGTGCGCCAACCTTCTGCACCTCGAACAACTCGCGGGAAGAGATGCCCGCTCTCATATAGCCCGTGGTGCTGCCAATGCCGGGTGCGCCGGCCTGCAGGCCCTTGTCAAGCTCTTCGAGAATCGCGTTGCCCTGTTCCAGGGTCGGGCGCGTCACGCTCCAGCCTGTTTTCGCCCGAGTTGTGTAAGCGGCTACGGGGCCGTTTATCAGGTACTCGGCGCCGTCCGAACCGTCGAGCACCATCGCCCGGGCGAACTCGTGGCTGACCGCGCAGCCATAGTTGGCCTGGGTCACACCGGCGCGCGCCTCGTACCAGGCGGCGACATAGGATCCCGCACAGCCCATCTCGAAATCCATGCTGCTGGTCAACCCGTCGCGCAACCCGAGGGAATAACCGATCGGCATCTGAAAGTGGAAATGCGTGTCGATGAAGCCCGGTGCAACGATATGGCCCGTGGCATCCACAGTCTCGGTGCCCGTCAGCGGGTCCTTGCTGATCGCAACGATGCGCCCGTCCTTCACGCCGACATTGGCGATGTCGTCGAACAGCGTTTCCGGGTCGATGACCCGGCCGTTGTTGATCACCAGATCATAGTCTTGCGCATAAACAGCGGTGGCGGCCAGAGTGCTAAGCATGAGCGCAACTGGCAGAAATTTCTTACTTGGTCGCATTTCTCACTTCCCTTCTGAGTTACGTTTACAGTTATTTGGCTTCACGAAGCCTTCAAGGGTCTCAGGCCAGCGGCTAAAATCCGATGACCTTGTACCCGACCTGAAGGCTCCAGTCGGCAGGGCGGTGGGCGCCCGCTAGTATCTGCGGTTTGATGAAAATCTGGCTGTCGCCGCCAAACGCCTTTCCCAACGGAAAGCCGAAAGTGGTCGTCAGGCTGGCATATCCTTTATCCCTTTGCCAGTCGTAGATGAGGGCCGGATCAAAGGCGACGAACATTTTTTCGGTCGCGAGCTTGGGCACGTAGTAGAAATCGAAGGTGGTCATGTTGATCTTGCTGCGGCCCGCATCTTCGTCGCCCAGACCGAAGGTCTGCACCAGAGACGGCGCGACGATGGAACCATCCTTGAGGAATTTGGCGTAGAATCCGGACAGCTCCAGCACCGTCTGGCCGCTGCCAAGATCGGGCCGGTCAGCGCTATCGAACGAAAGCTTCGCCGTATAGGCGATCCCGCGCGTCGCATTCACGGCAAGGACATGAATAAACTTCACGTTAAGGTCGCCAAGCCCAAAACTGTCATCGACTGGGCCTGAGGCGTAGGGCAACGTGAAAGTCAGGGCGTTGTTGTTTCCTGGACCGAACGGCACCGTGAAACTGGCTTCGAAGAGGCCGTTGGAAAAACCTGATCCGAAATCCGAATACTTGTACTGAATGCCGGCGCTGGTCGCCAGAATGGTCGGGTTGGTGCCGTTGTTCACCTCGGGTTGAGACTGCGCCCAGGCCCCGGTAACCAAGATTGCCGAACACACAGTTGCGGGGATCGTCAATAGGTGTTTCATTCAGATTCTTCCTTTTTCACCGGGACAGCCTCAACCCATAACCAGGTTGCGGATGGCCCTATCCGGTAGCACGGCGAGGTCATCGGGCGCTTATCCACCGGCCAGCATTCTCGCAGCGTTACGCAGAAATCCCGGGGAATGATCGACTCCCGAGATTTCATCCGGGTTGGGCGCCAACCCGAAATACATGCCACAGAAATCGCGGGAGGGATCGACATAGATGCCCTGCCCCATGTTCCCGTGCTTGAACATGGCGCCGTCGTTGAAGACATGGTCCCACTGGGCCGAGTTGTAGTCAGGGACTTCGCCGAACCAGTCCGTGCCGTATTGCTCTTCGGTCGAGCCTTTGTAGGCCTCGGGATTGCCCATGGTCTGGATGCTTTTCAGCAACCTGTCCGAGATGATCTGCTCCTCCGACACCACATTCCAGCTGGGCGTGTAAATCATCGTGTAGCGCAACAAGTCTTCCGGCGTGGTGTTGTGCATTCCGGCGCACAAGGGCGTTCCATCCGGCGCAAGGGCGGTGATAAAGGCGTTCTTCGCCCCGATTTTTGACCAAACACGTTCGTTCCACGTGGTCTGCCACCGCTCTCCGGTAACAAATTGCGTCAGCAGCACCAGTGTCTGCGTATTTGCGCCAGAATACCGGAAATGCGAGCCTGCAGGCTCATCGGGCAGCGGTTGGGCGTTCTTCGACATTTCGCGGAAATCGCCCTTGTTCAGCTCGAAACCGGCCGTGAACCATTTGGCGATCCAGGAATCCGGATTCAGCAAGTTCTCGATGGTTTCCTCGATATCGAGGCCGGAGGACATGTTCATCACGTTGCGGACCGTGGCCTGCTCCCATGCCGACCCCCTGACCTCGGGCACATAGGTCGGGACGGGTGCATCCAGATCGATCTTGCCCTCATCGGCGAGCATCGCGACGAGCAGACCCACGGTTGGCTTGGATGCCGACATCCAGATATGAATATCCGTGGGGTTCATTCCCGGATAAACCTCGAAAACCACTTTGCCCTTGTGCGCCATCATCATCGCCTGAACCTGACGCTTGCCGACCAGGTATTCCTTCAGCGGCGGTGTGGGTGTGCCGTCAACGGACGTATAGGTCAGATCCAGGATCGACGAATCAATCGCGCGTTCGAGCTTCGAGAATTCCTTCGGGGGTGCGATATAAGAGCATTTGAAGAACTCAGGGATATTTAGGTTGTAGTAGATGGAGTCTTCGCTGCCGGACTGCCAATTGGGAAAACTGTAATTCCTGGTCGCCTTTTCGACGAATTCCAGAGACTGGGACGTTTTCCATCTCGCCATCGGGCTGTCGACTTCAAGCGGCTCAAAACCTGATGCGCCGGCGCGGACTGGCCCGCTCGTCTGTGCAGAGGCAGGCTGGGATGCCAGCCCGAGCCCGGCTACACTCGCCGCCGCTCCAACGGCAACGCCGCTTGCCATGAAGCTGCGCCGGGAAATACTATTCAGAGCGTCGTCATCTTTGTCGTGGTCGATGCCCGCCAATTTAGTAACCATAGATGAATTCTCCAGCGAGTCCGTGTTTTCAGTCTGCAACGACATTACGGATCGCCCTGCCATTGGGTGCGTTCAATACCAGCTCGCCGTCACGCACCGAGAAGCCGCCGTTCACGATCACGGTTTGCACGCCCACGGTCGGTTGATTGGCGTTCTCGAAGGTGGCCAGGTCAGCGACCGCTGCGGGATCGAAGACGACGATGTCTGCGTCCATGCCCACCTGAATGCGGCCCTTGGTCCGCATCTGCGGCACGCTGTCTTCCAGTATCTGCGCGGGCAGCAGCGACATCTTGCGGATCGCTTCGGAAAGCGACAATACCCCGCGTTCGCGCACATAGGACCGCAGGATCTTGGTATACGCGCCTGTTGACCGCGGATGGCTGAACACATTGTCGGGCAACGGCCATTCATCGCCTTCGTAATGCAGAATGTTGCCGTTTTCATCGAAATAGGACCAGAGCACGGAATCCGAGGCGATCGCTGTCGCGGGATTGGTCACCGAAATGTCCAGCAGTGAAAGAGCAGCAGGATCAGCCTCGTCCAGGAAATGCCAGACGATCATGGTACCGGGCTTGTTCGCCTGATAATCGGCCAGTTCATCCTCGGTCATCCGATCAGCGCCAAGCTGGAAGTTGTTTGCGGTCGAATCCATCCTGCTGCGCCAGTCCGGGCCGCTGAACATGGCCGCGCCGACCACGGTGCTGGCTGCGCCGTAAGGATAGGCTTCGGTCGTGACGTTGATGCCCTGGGCCTGCGCCTCTTCCACCAGCGCCATCGTGGCCTTGATGTCCGACAGCGAGGTCGAATTGATGTGGCACAGGTGCATGTGCGCGCCGGTGATGGCGGCGAGGCTGATCAACTCCTGGACAGCCTCGAAGGAGCTTTGCGGCTCGGTGTTGCTGGCATAACGCACATGAGTATAGGTCGGGACGTTGTATTTCTTGGCCAGTTCGGCGAGCGCGTAATACTCTTTGTGTCCAAAACCCGGCGCGTAACCGGCATTGACGCCGATGCCGAGCGCACCGTCCTTCAGGCCCTGTTCGACCAGCGCCATGATGCGTTCGGATTGTTCCGGGCTGGCGATGTCCAGCTTCCAGTCGGTGCGGCCCTGTACATCCAGGAAATAGCCTGCCGTCGCCAATGGATCGGTTTCGGTAAAGGTTGCGATCCTGCCAAAAACCCAAGCTGCTGAAGCGCCATAGTTCATCGGTAGGTTCTTGGTGGCCTGCGCATCATACCAGTCGCCGATGGGCAGAAGCCCGGATTCAAGCTCCAGCGCCGTTGTGACGCCCTGGATAACCTGCATCCGGTAGTCGCCGATGTTCTGGCCATGGGAATGCAGGTCGATGAAGCCCGGCGACACGACGTGGCCGGTGGCGTCGATAACCACATCGCCCTCTAACGGAAATTCACTGATCGCCACGATCTTGTCGCCCTCGATGGCGACGTTGCGAATGGCATCAAGACCGGTTTCGGGGTCGATCACCCTCCCGCCGGCTATGACGATGTCATTCGCCAGCACGGCCGTAGTCGACAACAGCAAAGCCACCATCGTGGCGGCTCCCAAGGTCCTTGTTCGCAGCATATTCAAGCCCCCCGCGCTTGCTAGGATCATGAACGCCGCGCGCTCGTCACCAGAATCTCTTCGTGTCTGGCCTCAAAGCTACACTACCCGTGAGGTCAGGTCTTTGCATCTCATGCCAGCAGTGGCACTATTCTATAGCGTGTGGCTAAGCCCCTGAAAGATGAGAAAAAGCGCGGATGAGCAAGCCATCTACCCCGAAATTTACCCGAGCAATGTTGGTTTTGTACCCGCTCGGCAAGGCATTCGCCTTGCGCGGCGGCGATATCGAAGCTTTGCTTGCCCGCAACAGGATTCCGCTCGGCGCGCTGACCGATCCTGCGATGCTGGTTGAGGCGAGCGCCTGTTATGCTGCCATGGAGGACATGGCCGAAACTCTCGGCGACCCGTATTTTGGCGCAACGGTGGCGATCGAAGTCGCCCGGAAGGGGACGCCCGGGCTCCGGGACGCGGCGAGCCACGCGGCTACCCTTGGAGATTTCCTCTCCCGGGTGATTGTGGAGGTTCAGAAGCAAGTTGATAATGTCAGGTATTCCTTAATCGTTTTACCCGACGTTGCAAGCTTGGAGATTCTGCGCACGATCAGGGTGTTGAAGCCATCAAGACAATGGGATGCAGTCGGCGTCGCCTTCTACGTGACCTTGATCAGACAGGGTATCGGTGGCACTTTTGACCCCAAAGACATCCTCGTCACTGTGCCGACCACCGCAGGTCTTCCGCCGGGGTTTCTGCCGAAACAGGCGCTTGTGAAATCCGAGATCAACGGCTTGCGGATTTCTTTTCCGCCGCAATGGCTTTGGACGCCATTCTCGCTGGACTGGGACCTGGTGGAAGCGTCACGAGGGGAATTCGCGCCCGACGGCACCAGCGACGCACCCCTTTCCTATCTTCGTAGCGTGCTTGCGGATAACATCGCTCAACACGATCTGACTCTTAATGTATTTGCCGAAATCTGTGGCCTGCATCCACGTCGTGTACAGCGCATCCTACAGGCAAAGGGCACCTCCTTCAGCCAGATGAAAGACGACGTGCGCCAGAGCGTCAGCGAAGACCTCCTGTCAAACACAACGCTACCCATCTCGCAAATCGCCCTTCAGGTAGGCCTCTCCGGCCCGGCCGCGTTCGACAGGGCATTCAGCCGATGGACGGGCAAGACGCCGACAGGATTTCGGGCCGAATCCAAATCGGATCCGGATGCCCGAGTTGTGGATAACGGATCCGGGTCCAGTACCAGCAAGGAACCGTAAAGGATGAGCCCTAACGCACTGATGCACAGATCGTACCCTTCGTGGCACTTCGCGATGCTGTCCCTGAGCGTGGTGTAGGTTCTGGGTGATGCGGTCACCGGCGATGTTCCGGTAGGGTCTGGTTGCTGACACCAACCTGGACCGGAGATTCCACCGATGACCACCGACATGATGAACCTGCGCGACTTGGTCGAGAAGACCCCTGACGCCGATCTTCTGCGCGAGATGATCGGCTTTGCCGCCGAACGGCTGATGGAACTGGAGGTTGGCGCTGCGACGGGCGCGGCCTATGGCGAGAAGGACCCGGCGCGGCTGGCGCAGCGCAACGGCTATCGCGACCGGGACTGGGAGACGCGCGCCGGGGCGGTCGAGCTGCGCATCCCGAAGCTCCGGAAGGGCAGCTACTTCCCCGGCTTCCTTGAACCGCATCGGATGGCCGAGAAGGCGCTGATGTATCGACCCAGCGGACTCTGCTCAGGTTAAGCCGCTAATCTGAATGCCTCGGCAGGCGTGCGCATGGCAAGGGCCTGATGAGGGCGGCGGTGGTTGTAGAAGCAGATCCAGTCGCCGATGACTCGGCTGGCGTGCTGGATGCTCTCGAAGCGATGCCGGTGGATGCATTGCTCCTTCAGTGTCCGGATGACGCGCTCGACCATGCCATTCTGTTGCGGGCAGTGCGGCGTGATGAACTCCTGGCGCAGGCCGTAGCTGCGGACCAGGGCCGTGAAGTGCCGGCTGGTAAAAACGAGCCCATTGTCCGACCTCAGCAAGAATTCCCTATCGACACGTCCAAGGGTGCCGAACCGGCTGATCAGGGCTTGCTCGAGCGCGGCACTGGCCGTGGTCGCCTTGCCCGAGCGCGACAGGTGCCAGCCCAGAAGTTCGCGCGTGTGGCAGTCGATGACCAGCGCCAGAGAGGCCCAGCCATCCTTGCCGGTCCAGACCCGCGCAAGATCCGTCGACCAACGCTCGTTCGGCGCGGTGGCGACCGAGGGCACGGCCTCGATGCGGGGCCGCATGCCGATGGCGCGCTTGCGGACCTGCCAGCCCTTGAGCTGGAAGACCCGCTGCACCGTGTTCTTGTTGAACCCCAGGAGCCACGCGACCGTGCGATAGCCGAACGACGGCTCCTGCTCGATCATCGCCTTGATCGGTTCGGCGAAGCGCGGATCGATCTTGGGCGCCGCCTTGACCGGCCTGTAGTAGACCGTCCGCCGCGGGACGCCGAACCAGGCGCAGAGCCTGGCGATCGACACCGTGATGCCGTCGGCCAGCAGGCCCTCATGGAGCGTCCGGATCATTGTCCGTCCTCCCGCTCCATGAGGGCCTGCAGCTTTTTTCGGGCACGCAGTTCCAGCATTGCCTCGCCATAGGCCTCCTGCAGATCCTTCAGCTGCTTCTCGTATTGCTCGCGGATATCCAGCGGATTGGCGCGCAGAGAGTTTTCCATGCCCCGCCTAGCATCTTCGACCCAGCCTTCGATTTCGGAGGGCGCCAGGTCAAACGACCGGCTCGCCTCAGCAATCGTCGTTTTGCCTTGGATGACCTCAATGACGAGCGCGGTTTTGCGCTTGGCCGTCCAGCGTTTGATGTTCTCGTCCATCGTCATACTCATTGCTACGATCTCCCTTGTAGCATGAGCAGAATTTCACTGGGTCGATACAAACTCGCCCAGATGCCCTCGCAAGGCATTGATGGCTTGGGTCCTCTGCCGGATCAAAAGCTCACGGATGCGAAAGACCATCGCCGCGCCTTGGGTCTCCTCGCTCTTCACGGGCACGAAGCGCATCGTGGGGCGCGTCGCCGCTTCGCAGATCGCCTCGGCATCAGCCATGTCGTTCTTCTGGCGCTTGACGAAAGGCTTCACGTAAGCGGGAGGGATGAGCCTGATCTCATGGCCCAGTTTGCCGATCTCGCGGCCCCAGAAATGCGCACCCCCACAGGCTTCCATAGCGACAACGCAACGCGGAAGATGGCCGAAGAACGCCAGCACCTGGTCCCTCCTCAGCTTCTTGCACAGCACCGCGCGGCCCGAGGCATCAGCCCCGTGAACCTGAAACACATTCTTCGCCAGATCGAGTCCGACCGTGATAATCTCCGACATGACCGCTCTCCTTTGTGGATCATCGCAGACCCACCTTGGCACACCGATGCCGTCGGGGGGCGGTCACACCATCAATGCCGGTCAAGATCACCGTGCCTTGGCCTGGTGTAACCGTACAACTTCTGGTTGTAAGTTTTCCGACTGGACTTCACCGCCCGGAAGAGCGTTGGTGGTGCTGCGCGCGACGCAATTGGGTCCGTCCGCGCGTCTCCGCCCGGGATGCCGGGCCTCGTGTCAGTAGCGGGATCGTGCTGATCCCGCGGTAGGACACGGGAGACGAAAATGGCCAAACAAGTGACGATGACTGAAACGGTGGATGCGGCGACGGCCGACTCCCCGGCGCACCGTACACTGAAGCGCGCAACTCGCGCTCAGCCGAGCAAGAGACAGCAGCTGATCCGGCTCCTGTCGGCGAAGGCGGGCGCGGATGTGGCCATGATCGACCGAAAGCTCGGCTGGCAGCCGCACACGGTGCGCGCAGCGCTGAGCGGGCTGAGGAAGGCGGGATACAAGGTTGAGGCGGCGCGGCCGGGCGAGGGCAGGGCGGTGCGCTACCGGATCCTGGCGGCGGCATCCTCCGATGCGGAGTCCGCTTCTGCCATTGCAGCCGGGCGCGCGTGATGGCGAAGGACCTGCAAGCCAATCTGTCCGCCGATCTCGAAGAACTCGATCGCGAGGCGTTGAAGGCAGAGTGGGAGAAGACCTTCGGGTCTTCTCCGCCGCTCTACCTGTCTCTGGCGTTCATGCGCACGGCGATCGGGTATGAGCGGCAATGCTGGACGTTCGGTGGGCTGAGCCCGGCGACACGGAGGGCGCTGGCATCGGCGCTGGCCGCCCGTGCAGGCTGGGAGGGCAGGGCGGCGCAGGCAGCCGCGGCTTCGCCGGTTGCGGCTCCGGGAGCGCTCCTCGTGCGGGAATGGAACGGCAGGACCTACCGGGTCGAGGTGCTGGATGAGGGCTACTGCTTCGACGGGCGGACCTGGGCCTCGCTGACGGCGATCGCGAAACGGATCACCGGCACCAACTGGTCCGGCCCGCGGTTCTTCGGCCTGACACCTAAGCGCGGGATGAAGGTCGGGGAGGGCTGAGATATGCCGAAGATCCGCTGCGCCATTTACACCCGCAAGAGCTCGGAAGAGGGCCTGGAGCAGGAGTTCAACTCGCTCCATGCGCAGCGGGAGGCCTGCGCCGCTTACGTCGCGAGCCAGAAGGCGGAGGGCTGGGTGCTGCTGCCGGCGGAATACGATGACGGCGGCATCTCCGGGGGCACGCTGGAGCGACCGGCACTGCAGCGCCTGCTCAGGGATATCGACGAAGGTCTCGTCGACCAGATCGTGGTCTACAAGATCGACCGCCTGACCCGGTCGCTGGCGGATTTTGCCAAGATCGTCGACCGGCTCGACGCGGCGGGGGCCTCCTTTGTCTCAGTCACCCAGAGCTTCAATACCGCGACTAGCATGGGGCGGCTGACGCTCAACATGCTCCTCTCCTTTGCACAGTTCGAACGCGAGGTGACGGCCGAACGCATCCGCGACAAGATCGCGGCCTCCAAGCGCAAGGGGCTCTGGATGGGAGGACAGGTGCCGCTCGGCTACGAGGCCGAGGGAAGGACGCTGAGGATCAACGAAGCAGAGGCCAGAACGGTCAGGACGCTGTACGATCTTTACGATAGGCTCGGGACGGTGCGCGGGGTCAAGGCGGAGGCCGACCGGCTTGGCCTCGTCACCAAGGTCAGGAGCAAGCCGGACGGATCGCGCACCGGTGGGCTTCCCTACCATCGGGGCCATCTCTGGCAGCTCCTGACCAACCCGGTCTATGCTGGCCGGATCCGGCACCGCGGCCAGGTGCACGAGGGCCAGCACCCGGCGATCATCCCGCCCGAGGACTGGGAGGCGCTCCAAGTGAAGATGCAGGGGGAGGCCCGCAAGCCCCGCGCGCGCGGCACGAAAGACAGCGCTCACCGATCACTGCTGGCCGGCCGCATCTTCGACGAGACCGGCGACCGGCTGACCCCGAGCCATGCGAAAACCAAAGCCGGTCACCGGCTGCGCTACTACGTCTCCCACCGGCTCATCAAGAAGAGCGGCGAGGCGGGCGTAGCCGGCTGGCGCCTGCCGGGGCCGGAGCTGGAGGCGCTCGTCCTTCAGACGGTCCGGCGACACCTGGACAAGCCCGCCTTCATCCCGAGGGTCCTGCCGCAGGCCGACGCCGCGGCGATCGGGCGAGTGAGATCCCGGCTTGCGGACCTGATGGCGATGGAGAACGATCGCCCGCTCTTCGAGCTTGTGGAGCGCCTCGATGTCGCGCCCGGCCAGATCGCCCTCAGGATCAGCGCGCAAACCCTCGGCAAGACGCTCGGCATCGACCCGGGCCAGATCGATCCCTCGGCTCTCTCCATCGCGGCGCCGTTCCGGAGCCGCAAGCGCGGGGTTGAGACGAAGCTGATCCTGAACGGAACCGCGCGCCCGGTGGACCAGGTGCTGCTGGTCAATATCGCCCGCGCCCATGCCTGGTTCGCGATGATCCGCGAGGGCAGGAGCTACGAGGCGATCGCGCGCGCCACCGGGACCTCCCGGCATCGGGTGCAGCAGATGCTGCATCTGGCGTTCCTGGCGCCCGATATCGTGCGGTCCATCGCCGAGGGTCGGCAGCCTGCCGCGCTCACCACCAAGTGGCTGACGCGCCATCCGCTGCCGTCCGACTGGCAGGCGCAGCGGGCAATCCTCGCGACTCTCTGACCGCATCTCACCAAACAGCATCGCGGACGCCATCGGCCGCACGGCAACCGTGCAGTCCGGAAATCCCCATTAGAGACAGGGACCCGAAACCGCCCCGGTTTGGCAACGACTTGCGGGCTCCGTGCTCGCGCTATCCTGCCAAGCCGCGGATATCACGCGCCTATTCAGGGCGAGACAAAAGAGACAGGAATTTTGGAGACTGGATGGCTGGGGCGCCAGGATTCGAACCTGGGAATGGCGGTACCAAAAACCGCTGCCTTACCACTTGGCGACGCCCCATCCGGTGCCGGGGTTCTTATCCAAGCCCATCCGGCGCTGCAAGTCAAAAATGCGCATTTTCGTGACGTTGAGCCCGGAGAGAATTCAGGCTATGGCCAGCCGATGCGATCTTGCGATGTCCTCGTTCTGGGGGCCGGTGCGGCCGGCCTGTTCGCCGCCGGTGAGGCCGCGCGGCGGGGGCGCCGTGTCGTCGTTATCGATCACGCCGCGCGTCCGGGGGAGAAGATCCGGATTTCCGGCGGGGGGCGCTGCAACTTCACCAACTTCGCCACCGGGCCGGATCGATTCCTGTCGGAGAACCCGCGCTTTGCGGTCTCGGCACTAAGCCGCTTCACCGCCCGCGACTTCGTGGCGCGCATCGACGCGGCCGGTATCGCCTGGCACGAAAAGGCGGCGGGACAGCTCTTCTGCGACGGCTCCGCGCGTCAGGTCACCGATATGCTGGTCGGCGGGCTGCGTGAAGGGGGGGCGGAGCTTTGGCTTTCCACCGCCGTCGAAACGGTGGAGCGCGGGGCGGAGGGGTTTCGCGTTCGCACCGCGCAGGGCGAGGTCGCGGCGCGGGCGGTCATCGTGGCGACCGGGGGCAAGTCGATCCCCAAGATGGGTGCGACGGGGCTTGGCTACCGGATCGCCCAATCCTTCGGGCTGCGGGTGACGGAGACGCGGCCCGCACTTGTTCCGCTGACCTTCGCCGACCAGGACCTCGCAGGTGTCCGCCCGATGGCAGGCGTTTCGCTGCCGGCCCGCATCGCTGTGGGAAAGACGGCTTTCGATGAGCCGCTGCTTTTCACCCACAGGGGCCTTTCGGGCCCAGGCATCCTTCAGATTTCGTCCTACTGGCGCGAGGGGGAGGAGATCGAGGCCGATCTGCTGCCCAGCACTGATCTGGCCCGCGCCCTGGCCGCGCTGCGCGGCCAGTCGGGGCGGCAGGCGCTGCATACGGCGCTGGCGGGTTTCCTGCCAGACAAGGTCGCGGCTTGGTCGGTGGCGCGCGCTGGCCTGTCCGGGCGGCTGGCGGATCAGTCGAACGCGCGGCTCGACCAGTTGGCGGGGGCGGTCCATCGCTGGCGGATCAAGCCCGTAGGCTCCGAGGGCTATCGGACGGCAGAAGTTACGCTTGGCGGCGTGGACACCGCCGCGCTCGACGCCCGCACCATGCAGGCACGCACCGTGCCGGGCCTCTATTTCATCGGCGAGGTCGTCGATGTCACCGGCTGGCTTGGCGGCTACAACTTCCAATGGGCCTGGTCATCCGCTTGGGCGGCGGGGCAGGCGGTCTGAAGCCCGGGGTTCAGACGCGCACCGGGTCGGCCTTGGCGATACGGTCCAGCGCCATGAGCGTCTCAAGCAGCTTCGGCATCTGGTCGAGCGGGATCATGTTCGGCCCGTCGGAGGGCGAGGCGTCGGGGTTCTCATGCGTCTCGATGAAGACGCCCGCGATGCCCAGGCTGACCGCGGCGCGCGCCATGACCGGCGCGAATTCCCGCTGCCCGCCGGAGGACCCGCCAAGCCCGCCCGGTTGCTGGACCGAATGCGTCGCGTCCATGATCACCGGATAACCGGTCTTCGCCATCGTCGGGAGCGAGCGCATGTCGGCGACCAGCGTGTTGTAGCCGAAGCTGACGCCCCGCTCGGTCAGGAGGATGTTGCGGTTGCCGGTGCTCTCGACCTTGGCGGCGACATTCGCCATGTCCCAGGGTGCGAGGAACTGGCCCTTCTTGATGTTGACGACGCAGCCCGTCTCCCCGGCCGCGAGCAGCAGGTCGGTCTGGCGGCAGAGGAACGCCGGGATCTGGATCACGTCCACGACCGCGGCGGCGCTGCGCGCCTGCTCGATATCATGGACGTCGGTCAGCACCGGCATCCCCAAAGCGGCGCGCACGCCCTCCAGTACCTTCAGCCCTTCGTCGATCCCGAGGCCGCGCTTGCCCTTCAGCGAGGTGCGGTTGGCCTTGTCGTAGCTGGCCTTGAAGATGTATTGCGCGCCCACGGCCGCACAGGCTTCGGCCATGCGCCCGGCGATCATTTGCGCATGATCCGCGCTTTCCAGCTGACAAGGGCCCGCGATGATCGTCAGGATCCGGTCATTGCCGACGGTCAAGCCGCCGATCTTCACATCTTGCATCTGCCGCTCCTTCGTCAGGCGCTGACCTGTTCCCGCAGGATTGAGACGGTCAGCGACAGCATGAGGTAGATGCCAGCAAAGATCAGGAAGGCCAAGGCCGTATTTTCGAAGCTGCGCGGATAGGTGGGCTCATCCGGGGCGATTGGTCGGACACCGGTCGACAGGTAGCGCACCTGCCGGTTCGCCTCGATCCGGGCCAGTTCAAGCTGTTGGAGCGCCTGCGACAGCATCATCTGCCGGGTTTCCAGGTCGTGTTCCGCGATCCGCATCTCTCCGGTTACGGCGGCCAGGGATCCGCCGTCGCGCGTCGTGCCAGTCAGTTGCGCGCGCAGGTCCGAGACCATCGTCTCGATCCGGGAAATGTCGCCGCGCACCCCCTCGACGCGGGCCTGGTTCGGGCGGGCGTTGTCCAGAAGCTGCTCAAGCTGGAGCCGCTTTTCCTGCGCCTGCAATTCCAGCGTCGCGATCTGAGACAAGACCGCGCCGGATTCGGAGCGTGGATCGAACACGCCAAGCTGTTCCTGAAGCGTCTGCACGCGGCGCTGTGCCTCCAGCAGCTTCCCCTCGGCGTCCTCATAGACCTCGCGCGCGCCCTGCATCTGGTCCTCGCGCAGGCGGAGCGAGAGGTTGTCCACGCGCTCCTCGGCATAACCGATCAGCGCCTCGGAGAAATTCTGAGAGGTCTGCGGATCTGCCGCGATCACCTCAAGCTTGACGATGCCCTCGGTCGGATCGAAGCCGATGCGCACGTTGCGGCGGTAAAGCTTGTAGGCCTCCTCGTTCGAGGCATCGGGCCCGAGGCGCTGGATCGGGTCGATCCAGTCTTGGCTGAAATGCGCCTTGAAGCCCAGGTCCGCGTCGAGCCGTCCCATCGCGTCGCGCGATTGCAGGAAGCTCTGGACGGTGATCGAATCCTGCGATGTGGCGAATTGCGTCCCTGACAGAAGGCCACCGAACGCCCCGCCGGCCTTGCTGTCGGCCTGCTGGATCAGGAATTCGCTGCGCGTGGCATAAAGCGGCGTCGCAAGCGCGAAGAAGTAGTAGCCCGCGATCACCGTCGGCAGGACGATGAAGGCCGCGAGGCGAAAGATCAGGGCGCGCAGGGCGCGGCGGCGGCGGCGCACGATCTCGCGCTGCATCTTCAGGATTTCGCGGGCGCGCTCGCCTTCGCCCATCGGCGCGGCGGGGACCTGCGCGGACGGCTGCGGGACCACGCGCGGCAGGTGGGTTTCGCCCTGTTCCCCCGTTGCCTGCGCGGCCGCACCGGGCTGGCCGGCGATTCCCACGAGTTCCGCGCGGGCGAAGGGGTCGATCCCCGCCTTGCGCAGAAGCCGGACTGCGTCGAACTCGGACGTTGAGCGGAAGCCGCGCCGTTGGGCGATGCGTGCCGCCGTCCGCAGTTGATGGCCCGACAGACCTTCGGCCCGGATGGAGGCGATCTCCGCGTCCTCGGCGGGGGAGAGCGTGGTGGGGAAGGGCGCGTCGCCGAAGCCGTCATCCTCCTCGGTTTCAGCCTCGGGGGCGGGGCGGGCGGGGGCGCTCGGATCGCGCCGGATGCGGAAGCGGATGGCCTTAGGCTGCATAGTCGTACATCCGCTTTGCTTCCTCCAGCGTGTCGAACATGTGGAGCCGCCCGTCGCGCAGCACCGCGGCCGAGCGGCAGAACTTCTCAAGCGTCTTGGCCTGGTGGGACACGATGACCACCGTCGACTTGGCAAGCCGTTCGCGCAGGAGACTGCCCGCCTTGCGGTTGAACTCCACGTCGGCGGTGCCCGGCATGCCCTCGTCGATCAGGTAGATGTCGAACTCCAGCGCCAGAAGAAGCGCGAAGCCAACGCGCGATTTCATGCCGCTCGAATAGGTCGACATGGGGCGGTCGAAATATTCGCCAAGGTCACAGACCCAGCGGCAGAACGCCTCCACGTAGTCGGGGTCAAGGCCGTAGAGCCGGGCGAGGAACCGGGCGTTGCCCTTGGCGCTTTCGGTCTGGTTCACCGTCGAGGGCGCGCCAAGCGGAAAGGACACCCGGCAGCCGCGATGGATGCGCCCCTCGTCCGGGCGGGTCAGTCCGGCCATCATGTTGATGATCGTGGTCTTGCCGGTGCCGTTGGGCGCGAGGATGCCGAGGGAGTTGCCAAGCTCCACCCGGAAGGTGGCCCGGTCGAGGATGACCTTGCGCCGTGTCCCCGTCCAATAGGACTTGCTGACTTCGATGAATTCGAGCATTTGCCCGCCCCGTTTTCTGCTCTCTCTCCGCCGTGCCTAGCGCACTTTTCTTAACGGGGAAGATACGCGGTCTTCCGGGCGGCATTATGACGTGGCGCCGCCCGAAAGGGGAAGGGGTATCTTGCCGGCGTAGCGGCCCTAGCCGCTGACCTTCTCGACCCGGCAAAGCTTGCCCGCGATGAGCGAGATGATCGCAGCCCCGAAGGAGAAGAGCGCCCCCATCTTTGCCGCGTCCTGCACCGGACCGCCCGGGAAGGCGACCGAGGCAACGAAAAGCGCGACGGTGAAGCCGATGGCCGCGACGCAGCCCACGACCACCAGGTCAATCGTCCGCATGCCGAGCGGCAGGCCGAAGCGCAACGGGTAGGCCGCGAGCCAGCCCATGATCGCGATGCCGAGCGGTTTGCCGATGATCAGACCGAAGAAAACCAGCCAGGTCGGCTCGGAAATCGAGGAGAACTCCACGCCCGCGTTCAGGAGCCCGAAGAAGAACAGGATGATCTCCACCGGGTATTTCAGGTGGTGTTCCATCCAGTTCAGAAGATCGGTCAGATGCTCCTCCGCGGCGGCGAAGATGCCGAAGGCGCGGTCGGCGTGGGGCACGGTCGGAACGATCGGCAGCAGGCCCAGTGCGGGGTGGATGCCCGCCTCCTGGAAGCCGTACCAGCTGATCGCGCCGCCGACCAGATAAGGCACGAACGAGAGCCGTTTGCGCACCCAGGTCGAGTTCGGGCGAAGCTGGTTGCCCCGGTCCAGGAAACGCGGCAGCCAGTTGAAAAGGAAGAAGACTGCGACCGCCGCGCCCAGCGAGACCAGCAGCCATTCCGGCGCCAGCTCGCCCGACGGGTAGAAGATCGCGAGGATGATCAGCCCCGCGGCATCGTCCGCGATCGCCAGCAGCAACAGGAACCGGATCGCGGGGTGGCCCGCGCCGAAGACCATGCGCCCGACGAGGTAGGAAAACGCGATGTCGGTGGCCGTCGGGATCGCCCAGCCGCGGCTGACCGCCTCATAGACGCCAAGGACGGCGGCGAGGCCGAGGTAGACGGCCACCGGCCCAAGCATCCCGCCCGCGGTCGCGATCAGGGGCGTCACCGCCTTGCGGCCTCGCAACGCGCCGTTTTCGAGGATCACGGCCTCCCACACTTCCTTGGCGGCGATGGCGAAGAACAGCGCCATGAGCACGTCGTTGACGAGGTAGTGAATGGTCAGGGTCCGCGTGGCGTGCCCGCCCTCATGTTCCAGGTGACCGATCCAGAAGTTCTCGATCAGCGGGTATTCGACGAAATGGTGATAGCTTTCGGCGTCGATATTGGCCCAGACGAGGGCAAGCACGGCGCCCGCGATCAGCAGAAGCGAATAGCTGGCAACGAAATTCCAGACGCGATACATGGGCGGCCGCTCCTCCTGGCGTTTTAGGGTGGCATAATGGAATTGCACTGGCTGGGCAACCGCCGCCCGTCCGCAGCGCGTGGCCCTGCACCCAGGCGTTGCCGCAATGCGGCGTCTGCCCTAGCTTGGAGCCATGTCCGACCCCTCGGAAGATCCCGCTTCGACCTTGGTGCAGGCGATTTCCGCCTGCCAGCTCTGCGCGCCCGACTTCGCCGCGACCGCCACGGCACATGCGCCGCGCCCGGTCGTCTGGTTCCGCCCCGGCGCGCGTCTCCTGATCGCGGGGCAGGCGCCCGGCGCGCGGGTCCATGCCTCCGGCCGGCCCTTCACCGATCCTTCCGGCGACCGCCTGCGCGATTGGCTGGGGTTGGACGAGGCCGTGTTCTACGACCGCGCGCGCGTCGCCATCGTGCCCATGGCCTTCTGTTTTCCCGGCTATGACGCGAAGGGTGCCGACCTGCCGCCGCCCGCGCGTTGCGGGGCCACCTGGCACGCGCGGGTGATGGCGGCGTTGGGGCCGCGCCGCCTGACGGTTCTGGTCGGCGGCCACGCGCACCGCTGGCATCTGGGCCGCACCACCTGCAAGGGTGGGGTCACAGCGACCGTCGCCCGCTGGCGCGACTTTGCGCCAGACGTTTTCCCCTTGCCCCATCCGTCCTGGCGCAATACCGCGTGGCTGAACCGAAACCCGTGGTTCGCGGCGGAGCTTCTGCCCGAGCTGCGGCAAAGGGTGGCCGAGGTGATGCGCGATGACTGAGACGACCCCGCTGGATCTGGCCCATGCCGCGATGGAGGCCGCGCCCGAGGATGACGCCGCACGTCTGCGCTTCTATCACCGGCTGGCCGATACCGAGCTTTTCCTGCTGCTTTCCGAAGAGCCCGAGGGGGAGGCCATCGCGCCCCAGGTCTTCGATCTTGAGGAAGGATCGTTCGTCGCCGCCTTCGACCGGGAGGAGCGGCTGGCGACCTTCTGCGACGCGCCCACCCCCTATGCGGCGCTGCCCGGCCGCGTCATCGCCGCCCAGCTTGCGGGGCAGGGCGTCGGGCTTGCGCTGAACCTCGCCGTCGCGCCGTCCGCGCATCTGCTGCCCGCTCTGGCCATCGACTGGTTGGCCGAAACGCTTGGCTACGGTCCTGACCACAGCCCCGAACACGGGGGCGTGCGGCCCACGGGGTTTGCGGCGCCGGGCGATCTGGCACCCGCGCTTGTCGCGGAACTGGCGGCGAAGCTGCTGGGCCTTGGGGCGCTGGCCCAACGCGCGGGGCTTGCGCGGGCGCTTTACCCGGACGGCCGGGAAGGGACGCTCCTGGCCTTCATCGGGGCCCGGCCGGGGGCCGAGGCCGGGTTTGCCAAGGCCGTGGCCGAGGCCGTCACCTTTTCCGGCGCAGAGGCGGAGGGGCTCGACGTGACCTTCCTGCCCGATGCTGGGGCCGTGACGGAGGCGTTCCTTGCCGTCGCGCAAGACCTGCCGCTGGCCGCGCCCCCGGCGCCTGAACCCGAAGCTGAGGATGTGCGGCCGACCGAGCCGCCGATCCCGAATCTGCGCGGCTACCGCCAGCGGGATGGCTGAGGGAAGAGTTTAGGATTTGACTGCAAGGCGCTGATCTGGATCAGTTTTTGCCTCAGTACCCAAGCTTGCGGTCAACAAGGTACAGCAACGGCTCACCCGCCTCGCCCCGCCGGATGTTCTCCGCCACGACCTCCGCCGCCGTCGAGGCGCGGGTGTCGGCCGCCACATGCGGCGTGACCGTCACGCCGGGATGCGCCCAGAACGGGTGATCCGGCGGTAGGGGCTCCACCCGGAAGACGTCGAGCGTCGCGTGGACGATCCGCCCTTCCTCCAAGGCGGCAACAAGCGCGTCATCGTCGATCAGAGGTCCGCGACCGGGGTTGATGAGGAAACTGCCCATCGGCATCAGGGCGAAGCGTTCCGCGTTCATCAGATTCTCGGTCGCCGCCGTGCGGGGCAGGAGCGTCACCAGGATGTCGGCCCGCGACAGCGCCTCCGTTAGCCCCACGTCGCCGGAAAGGCAGGTGATCCCCTCGATCTGCTTGGCGGTCCGGCTCCATCCCGTGACCGGGAAATTGAGCGCAGCCAAGGCATTGGCGCAGGCCGTTCCAAGCTCTCCAAGGCCCAGGATCGACACCCTCCGGTCGCGCGCCAGGGGGGGCTTGATCTCGCCGCGCCAGACGCCGTCCTGGCCCAGGATATGCGCGTCCATGCCCAGGTGGTGGCGCAGCACATGACCAGTGACCCATTCGACCATCCCTTCGGTCAGGCCGCTGTCGACCATCCGGCAAAGCGGCTGGGTCAGCGTCGGGTTTGGCGCGATCCGCTCCACCCCCGCCCAAAGGCTCAGCACCGCCTTGCAGCGGGTGAAGGGGGTGAAGTCCGAAACTTCCGAGTTCGGGGCATAGACCATGTAGTCGACCGCCGCCGGATCGGGCGCCGCGTCCGACAGTGCAACGTCCAGCCCTTTGGCCGCGCAGGCCGTCTGCAGCGCCGCGCGGTATTCCGGCCACAAGGCCGCCGCGGCGGCGAAATAGACGTTTATAGCCATTGGCTTACCTCGGTCTGTGAATGTGGGCGCTCTGGGTCAGGCCGAAGGCCAGGAGCAGGATCATCATCGCGGTTCCGCCATAGGATACAAGCGGCAGCGGCACGCCGACGACAGGGATCAGCCCCATCACCATCGACATGTTGACCGCGAAGAAGAGGAAGAAGGTCGATCCGATCCCGATCGTCATGAGCGAGGCGAAGCGGTCCTTGTTGGACAGACCCGACACCAGGGTAAAGGCGACCGTCAACGCGTAGAGCATCAGAAGCGAGAAGGCACCGACAAAGCCGAACTCCTCGGCCAGCGTGGTGAAGATGAAGTCGGTGTGCTTTTCAGGCAGGAAGTTTAGCCGCGACTGGGTGCCCTGCATGTAGCCCTTGCCCGCCCATCCGCCGGAGCCCAGGGCGATCTGCGCCTGCATGATGTTGTAGCCGGCGTCCAAGGGGTCGCTGCCGGGGTCGAGGAAGGTGTCGATCCGCTTGAACTGATAGTCCTTGATCAACTGCCACTCCGTTCCCCGGCTTTCGAAGACCGCGAAGACCAGGGCCACGACCAGCGCGATGACGGTGCCGAAATACCACCAGCTGACCCCGGCCGCGAACATCACGATGCCGCCGCCCGCCAGCAGCAGGATCGCCGTGCCAAGGTCGGGCTGCTTGAGGACCAGGATCGTCGGCGCCAGCACCAGAGCCACCGGGATCAGCACCCAGAGCGGGCGCGACACCCGCTTCACGTCCAGCCAGTCGTAATAGGCGGCAAGCAGCATCACCAGGCTGATCTTCATCAGCTCGGAGGGTTGCAGGCGCAGGGGGCCCAGCTCGATCCATCGCTGGGCGCCCATGCCGATGGCACCGAAAAACTCGACCGCGACCAGCAGCAGGAATGAAACGACGTAAGCGAGTGCGGAGACGTTGCGCCAGAACCAGATCGGGATGAAGGCGACCACGAACATGCCGGCCAGCCCGACCGCGAAACGCTTCATCTGCGGTTCGGCCCAGGTGTCGAGTTGGCCCCCCGCGACCGAATAAAGCATCAGGAACCCGACCGAGGCGATCGCGGTCAGCAGCACCACGACCGGCCAGTTGAGATACAGGATCTTGCGGATGCCTGTGGGTACGGTCTTGACGTTGTACTCAAGGTAACTCATGCGCGCGACTTGGCCCCCGGCTTGTCGTCGCGCAGGATCAGATCGAGCGTCTTGCGTTGCGCCTCAATGCGGTCGCGTTGGCTGGAGGGGTAGGCGCTGAGCGGCGGCAGGTCGCGGTAAAGCGCCTGAAGCAGGATGTCGCGGGCGATCGGGGCCGCGGCCGCCGATCCGCCGCCGCCATGCTCAACCACGACGGAGACCGCGATCTCCGGGTTGTCATAGGGGGCGTAGCACACGAAAAGTGCGTGGTCGCGCCGTTCCCAGGGCAGATCGTCGTTCGAAATGACGCCGCGTTCACGTTCGGCCTTGGTGATGTTGCGAACCTGGCTGGTGCCGGTCTTGCCCGCCATCAGCATGGCATCGTCCACGATGCGCGACCCGTGCGCGGTCCCGCGCTGGCTGTTGATCACGTCGAACATGCCCTTGCGGACGGCACGCAGCGCCGCCTCCGGCAGGTCCAGCGGCTGCGGCGCGGGCGCGGGCTCCGGCACGCCGTCGCGGGCCCGCAGGAGCCGGGGCGAAACGTCGGTTCCCGAGGCCACCCGCGCCGTCATCACCGCCAGTTGCAAGGGCGAGGCCAGCACATAGCCCTGCCCGATGCCGGAGTTCAGCGTGTCGCCGATCAGCCAGTCCTTGCCGTACTTGGCCCGCTTCCAATCACGGTCGGGGGCCAGCCCCTCGCTGATCGCCGACATCGGAAGATCATGGCGCACCCCGATCCCAAGCCTGCGCGCCATCGCGGCGATCTTGTCGATCCCGACCCGCTGGGCCACCTCGTAATAATAGACATCGCAGGACTGTTCGAGGCTGTGGGGCAGGCTCACATGCCCATGGCCGCCGCGTTTCCAGCAGTGGAAGCGGTGGTTGCCAAGCTCGGTGAAGCCCTTGCAGTAGACCGTTTCCTCCGGGTCGATCACCCCGGCCTCAAGCGCCGCCAGGGCCGTCACGATCTTGAAGGTCGAGCCGGGCGGGTAGGCGCCCTGCACGGTCTTGTCGGCCAAAGGCCGGTGGTCGTTTTCCGTCAGAAGCCTGTAATCCGCCGAGGAGATGCCGCGCACGAACAGGTTGGGGTCGAAGGTCGGGGCCGAGACGATCGACAGGATGTCGCCGTTCCTCACGTCCATGACCACGGCCGCGGCGCTTTCGCTGCCGAGCCGCGCCTGCACGTAGTTCTGAAGGTAGCGGTCCAGCGTCAGTTGCATCGCGGTTCCCGGCGCGCCTTCATTGCGGTCCAGTTCCCGCATGACCCGACCGGTCGAGGTCACCTCGATCCGCCGGGTTCCGGCCTTGCCGCGGAGGTCTTCTTCCAGCTTGGCCTCGACACCGAGCTTTCCAAGCTGGAATTTCGGGATCTGGAGCAGCGGGTCCGGGTTTTCGATCCGCGACAGGTCGTAATCGCTGACCGGGCCGACATATCCCAGCACATGGGCGAAGTCGCCGCCCTGGGGGTAGGACCGCGACAGGCCGACCTCGGTCGTGATGCCGGACAGCGACGGGGCGTTGACGGCGACGCGCGACAGGTCTTCCCAGGTCAACTGGTCCGCGACCGTGATCGGCAGCGTGGGACTGCGGCGCATGACCTCTTTCAGCGTGCGCGCGATATCGTCCTCTGTCATCGGGATCAGCCGGGCGAGGCGGCGCAGCACCTCCTCCACGTCGCCCGCGTCCTCGCGCGTGATGACGACGCGATAGTTCTGGCCGTTGCCGGCGATGACCGCGCCGTTGCGGTCGAGGATCAGCCCCCGTGCCGGCGGGATCAGGCGGATCTTGATGGAGTTTTCCTCGGCCAGAAGCCGGAAGTCGTCCGCCCGCTCGACCTGCATGAACCGCATCCGGAGCGCGAGCGTCGCGATCGTCGCGGCCTGAAGACCTCCGATCACCATGGTCCTGCGGCTGATGCGCCGGGTGCTTTCCTGTGCGTCGCGGGCCGAACGCCTCATAGCCGTTGTCCCATGGCATCGACCTCGCCCGGGGCGGCGCGGCGCAGGCCGAGGGCTTCTTGCATAACATAGGCCAGGATCGGGTAGGCGGCGACCGAGATCAGGACCTGCAACAGCGTCAGGCCCAGCCCCGCCTGCGGGATCACGAAGAGCGCCAGCACCGCGCGGTTCGCGATCGTGACGACCAGGATCGCGCCCGAGGCGACCAGCCATTCGACGAGAAAGTTTACCTCCCGCAGGCCGATCCGGTGGGACCGCAGGAACTCCGTCACCAGCAGCACCAGCGCCGCCCACAGGCCCGGCGCACGCAGCGTCATCAGGTCCTCGACCAGGATGACGGCGGTGATCACTAGCGCCGGTAGGTGGTCGGGCCGCCGGATGACCCAAAGCACCGTCAGCAGCAGCACGAAGTCCGGCCCCGGCACCGAAGCGGGCAGGGTGGACAGTGGCAGGATGCGCAGGAAAAGGAAGGCCGCGCAAAGAACGGCGTAAATGAAGGGGTAGCCCAGCCGCCGGGCTCTGACCGGATCAACCATTCGCCCCCCCGTCAAGTTGCAGCCCCTCGGGTTCCTGCATCAGGAGCGGGGGCAGGGGCGGCGGGATCAGGACGCCGGGTTCGGTGATCTGCTCGGCCGGGTGGCTGCGCAGGACGCGCAGGAACTCCAGCCGCTGGTAGTCAGCCGAGAGGCGCACGCGCAGGCGCCGGTCGGTGCCCTGCGCCACCTGTCCGACCAGAAGCCCCGCCGGGAACACCCCGCCGTCGCCCGAGGACACGACCCGGTCACCGGGGCGCACCTCGTCCGGGCTCTCAAGGAAGTCGATGGGCGGCGCCGCGCTGTTGTCGCCGACCAGCATGGCCTTCTGGCCCGAGGGCTGAATCGTCACCGGAATGCGGCTCGACGTGTCCGTCAGAAGGAGCACGCGGGACGTCGTCTGCCCCACGCCCGAGATGCGCCCGACAAGGCCAAGCCCGTCGGTCGTCGCCCAGCCGTCCACGATCCCGTCGCGGGCCCCCACATTCAGGAGCACGGACTGACGGAACGGCGACCCCGCATCCGCCAGCACCACGCCCGAAACGGTCGTCAGTTTCGGATCAAGCCGGACCTGGTTCTGGGCCAGCAGCTTGGCATTTTGCTGCTCAAGCTGGACGGCGGCCTCTTTCCACGCCTTCATCTGCTGCAATTCCCGCCGCAGGTCCTGGTTTTGTTCGTAGAGGTTCGCGTAGGACTGGAAGCCTTCCACCATGCCCGAAAGCTTGGTGACCGGCACCATCGCCCAGTCGAAGTTCGGCACCACGCGGTCGATGAAGGCGGCGCGGAAGCGCTCCACGCGTGGGCTGTCGATCCGCCAGATCAGGAACAGAGCTGCCAGCGCAAGCAAAAGCATGGCGATCAGCACTCGGCGGACCGGCCCCTTGTAGTCGGCGCTGTCGCGTTGGCGTGCCATGCGCGGCCTCGTCTTCCGACGCCCGGCGGGCGCCTCAGCTGTCGTAGTCTATCACGTGGCGAAGCTGCTTTTCGTATTCAAGCGCCTTGCCCGTGCCAAGTGCCACACAGTTCAGCGACTGGTCGGCGATGGAGATCGGCAGCCCGGTCTGCTCGCGCAGCGCCAGGTCCAGCTCGCCCAGCAGCGCACCGCCCCCGGTCAGCATCACGCCGCGGTCCACGATATCGGCTGCCAGGTCGGGGGGCGTCGCCTCAAGCGCGATCATCACCGCCTCGCAGATCTGCTGGACAGGTTCGGCCAGGGCCTCGGCCACCTGGGCCTGGTTGATCTCGATCTCTTTCGGGACGCCGTTCAGAAGGTCGCGGCCGCGGATCTGGATCGAGGCGCCACGCCCGTCGTCGGGCATCCGCGCCGTGCCGATCGAGGTCTTGATGCGCTCGGCCGTGCTTTCGCCGACCAGAAGGTTCTGCTGGCGCCGCAGGTAGGAGATTATCGCCTCGTCCATGCGGTCGCCGCCGACGCGGACCGAGCGGGCATAGACGATGTCGCCCAGCGATAGCACCGCCACCTCAGTCGTGCCGCCGCCGATATCCACGACCATCGAGCCGGTCGGATCGGTGATCGGCATTCCCGCGCCGATGGCCGCCGCGATCGGCTCCGCGATCAGGCCCGCGCGTCGCGCACCGGCGGAAAGGACCGACTGCCGGATCGCGCGCTTTTCGACCGGGGTCGCGCCATGGGGCACGCATACGATGATCTTCGGCTTGGAAAACGTCGTGCGCTTGTGGACCTTGCGGATGAAGTGCTTGATCATCTCTTCGGCCACGTCGAAGTCGGCGATCACGCCCTCGCGCATGGGCCGGATCGCCTGGATCGAGCCGGGCGTACGGCCGAGCATAAGCTTCGCGTCCTCGCCCACGGCCAGAACCTGCTTCTTGCCGTCCTTGACATGGTAGGCGACCACCGAAGGTTCGTTGAGGATGATCCCCTTGCCCTTAACGTAGACAAGCGTGTTCGCCGTCCCGAGGTCGATCGCCATGTCTGACGAAAAGAGACCAAATCCCATCATCTGCACTTACCCCAAGCAAGAAAGGCCCGCGACTCGCCGCGCGCGGGCCTTAATTCGTTGACAAATCTTATAGGGGTATGGCGCGCCGAGCGGAAGGGGGCTATCGGGTGAGGTCCGGCGAGAAATCGCCGGACTGCACTTTTCGAACATTTTCCGGGGCAGGCGGCGAACCTGCCCCGGAAACTTTCACGAAGCCGACTTCACGTCCTCTTCGGGCTTGGTCTTCGCCCGTCGAACGATCAGGTTGTTGAGCGCGCTGACATAGGCCTTGGCGCTTGCCACCACCGTGTCGGTGTCCGAGGACTGGCCGGTCACGATCTTTCCGTCCTCTTCCAGGCGGACGGAGACGGTGGCCTGCGCGTCGGTCCCCTCGGTCACGGCATGGACCTGGTAGAGGGCGAGGCGCGCGTGATGCGGGAAGAGCTTCTTGACCGCGTTGAAGGTCGCG
This sequence comes from Albidovulum sediminicola, assembly GCF_025751575.1. Taxonomy (GTDB): domain Bacteria; phylum Pseudomonadota; class Alphaproteobacteria; order Rhodobacterales; family Rhodobacteraceae; genus Albidovulum; species Albidovulum sediminicola. The sequence continues at coordinate 32,622 of NZ_JAOWLA010000002.1, forward strand.
TCCACGGGCCCGTCCCCCTGCGCCGTCACCTGCCGGTCGATACCGTCGATGGTCAGGATCAGGTCGGCAGATTGCGGCGCCTCGGTCCCGCAGATCACACGCAGGAACTTGACTTGCAGGTGGTCGCCCGCGGCCTCCGACGCGGTGTCGGTCATCAGCGCGACGAGGTCGTCGTCATAGACCTCCTTCTTGCGGTCGGCGAGCGCCTTGAAGCGCACGAACACGTCGTTGAGCTGGTTGTCGGCCAGGTCGTAGCCCAGTTCCTTCAGCTTGGCGCGCAGCGCCGCGCGGCCCGAATGCTTGCCCATCACCAGGTTGGTGGCCGACAGCCCGATATCCTCAGGACGCATGATCTCGAACGTCTGGGCGTTCTTGAGCATTCCGTCCTGATGGATTCCGCTTTCATGGGCAAAGGCGTTCTTGCCGACGATGGCCTTGTTGAACTGCACCGGGAAGCCCGACACGGCCGCCACGCGGCGCGAGATGCCCATGATCTTCGTAGTGTCGATGGCGGTACGGTAGGGCATGATGTCGTTGCGCACCTTCAGCGCCATCACGACCTCTTCGAGCGCGGTGTTGCCCGCGCGTTCGCCCAGACCGTTGATGGTGCATTCGATCTGGCGCGCGCCGGCCTCGACAGCGGCGAGCGCATTGGCCGTCGCCATGCCCAGGTCGTTGTGGCAATGCGTTGCGAAGGTGATCGTGTCCGCACCGGGCACCCGTTCCAGCAGCATGCGGATCAGGTCGGCGCTTTCGCGCGGCGCGGTGTAGCCCACGGTGTCGGGGATGTTGATCGTCGTGGCGCCCGCCTTGATCGCGATCTCCACCACGCGGCAGAGGTAGTCGTGTTCGGTTCGTGTGGCATCCATGGGTGACCACTGCACGTTGTCGCAGAGATTGCGCGCATGGGTCACGGTCTCATGGATGCGCTCGGCCATCTGGTCCATGTCCAGGTTCGGGATCGCGCGATGCAGCGGCGAGGTGCCGATGAAGGTGTGGATGCGAGGGTGCTTGGCGTGGCGCACTGCTTCCCAGCAGCGGTCGATGTCCTTGAAGTTGGCCCGCGCGAGCCCGCAGATGACCGAATTCTTCGCCTGACGGGCGATGTCCGACACCGCCTCAAAGTCGCCTTCGGAGGCGATGGGGAAGCCCGCCTCGATGATGTCCACGCCCATCTCGTCGAGCATCTCGGCGATCTCGAGCTTCTCGTCTTGGGTCATGGTCGCGCCGGGCGACTGTTCGCCGTCACGCAGCGTGGTATCGAAAATCAGCACGCGGTCCTGTGCGGCGGCACCGGGGGCTTTGGTCTTGTCGGTCATGGCATGTCTCTCGTCTTTGTCCTTAGCGTCGGGTTCTGGCGCTGGTCACCTCTGAGCGGTCGCGCCGGAAGGCACGCTCAGAGGCAGCTAAGGAGAAGAAGGCCACGGCGGCGCGCCGCGCCGAGGGCGCGGGGGGTCGAAAGGATGTGCCGGTTCCGTGTCATGCGCGCGACTATACGGAGCGCCGCCGAAAGGAAAAGCGAAAAATGAACGGGACTGGGGCTTTTCGCCCCGCCCGTCAGTTGCCTGAGGCGCCCTCGGCGGGCGCGGTTTCGGTCGCCGCGTCCCCTTCAGCAGGGGCCTCCGTGGCCTCGGGCGCGCCGTCGGTGGCGGTCAGCGTGTCGCCGTCCCAAGTGCCGGTCGCGACCTCGCCGCTGGCGTAGCGCAGCGTGCCCTGGCCCTGGCGCCGGCCCTTGCGGAAGGTGCCTTCGTAGACATCGCCGTTGGGATAGGTAGCGACGCCCTGGCCGTCGATCTCTCCTGCCTTCCACTCGCCCGAGTAGCGGAAGCCGTCGGTCATGACGATGTCGCCGCCGCCCTCGCGCTTGCCCGCGACGAAGCCGCCGGTATAGACCGTGCCGTCGGTGTAGACCGCGACGCCCTGGCCTTCGCGGGTGCCGTCCTTCCAGTCACCATCGTAGGAATAGCCGTCGGGATAGGTCATCTTGCCCTTCCCGTGGTTCTTGCCGTTCTTGAACCCGCCCTCGTAGACGAGCCCGTTGGCGTAGACGGCCTTGCCCTGACCCTCGATCACGCCGGCCTTCCACGCGCCCTCGTAGGTCGCGCCGTCGGCATAGGTGATCTTGCCCGTGCCATCGGCCTTGTCGGCCTTGAACTGCCCCTCGTAGACCGAACCGTCGGGGTAGTTGGCCTTGCCCGTCCCCTCGATCTGGCCATTGGCCCAGTCGCCTTCGTAGGTATAGCCGTCGTGGCCCCGGAAGGTTCCCTTGCCCTGGCGCTGGTCCTCGGCGAAGTCGCCCTCGTAGACATCGCCATTGGCATAGGTGACCTTGCCCGCGCCGCTGCGCTTGCCGTTGGCCAGCTGCCCTTCGTAGACATCGCCGTTGGGTTGGGTCAGCTTGCCCGCGCCGTTGATCTGGCCCTCTTTCCAGGCCCCCTCGTAGATCAGCCCGTCGGCTGTCGTCAGCCGGCCTTGACCCGCGCGCTGGCCGCGCAGCATGTCACCTTCGTAGACCGCGCCGTCGGGATAGGTGATCTTGCCCTTGCCCTCCTTGACGCCCATGACCCAGTCGCCCTCGTAGGCGTAGCCGCCGGGGCTTTCCATCCGGCCGGTCCCGTTGTGTAGCGCCTTGGTGAAGCCGCCGGTATAGGTCACGCCGTTGGCGTAGTGGGCGACGCCCTGGCCCTCGATCTCGCCCTCGACCCAGTCACCCTCGTAGGTGCCGCCATCGGCGAAGGTGATCTTGCCCTTGCCCTGCGGCTTGCCCTTCACGAAGGCGCCTTCGTAGACCGACCCGTTGGGATAGCGCGCGACGCCTTGGCCGAGAATCTCGCCCTCGACCCAGTCGCCGGAATATTCGTAGCCGTTGGGCAGCCGGTAGGTCCCCCGGCCATGCTGCTTGCCGTCCTTGAACGTGCCCTCGTAAATGCCGCCGTCCTCGTACTGCTTGGCGACGACGTCCTGCGCGAGGGCCGATCCGCTGCCAAGGGCACAGGCAAGCGCCAGTGCCACACCGTAAATCGCCTTGCCCGTGGTCGCCATGATGCCCCCTTGCTGCCACCACCGCCGCAAGGAGAGACCCCGCGCCGATGCTTGCCTAAAAACCTATTGAACGGGGCGGGCGGTGGCAAGCGCCCCCGCGCGCGTCCACCGCCGCCGCGCAGACCCCCGCATACGCGCCCCCGCGCACGCACCCTTGCCGCTTTCGCTTGCGCGCAAGTCTGCTAAGAGATGGCAAACCTATGGGGATGCCGCATGTCCGACAGATTCCGCCTGACGCTCGCGCAACTCAACCCGACCGTGGGGGCGATTGCCGATAACGCAGCCCAGGCCCGTGCCGCATGGCAGGCGGCCAAGGATGCGGGCGCCGACCTTTTGGCGCTGCCGGAGATGTTCATCACCGGCTACCAGACGCAGGACCTGGTGAAGAAGAACGCCTTCACGCGCCACGCCATGCAGGCGGTCGAGGATCTGGCCCGCGACTGCGCCGACGGCCCCGCGCTTGGCATCGGCGGACCCTGGCTTGACGCGGAGGGGCGGCTCTTCAACGCCTGGTATGTCTGCGAGGACGGGCGCATTACCGCCCGGATCCTCAAGCACCACCTGCCGAACTACAGCGTCTTCGACGAAAAACGGCTCTTCGAATCGGGCCCTGTCTCGGGTCCCTACCGGATCGGGCCGCTCAGGATCGGCACGCCGATTTGCGAGGACGCCTGGTTCCCCGATGTCTGCGAGACGCTGGAGGAAACAGGGGCGGAGATCCTGCTGGTTCCGAACGGCTCCCCCTACTACCGAGGAAAGTTCGAGCGGCGCGTCAACCTCATGGTGTCGCGGGTGGTCGAGACGGGCCTGCCCATGGTCTACCTGAACTTCGTCGGCGGCCAGGACGACCAGCTGTTCGATGGCGGGTCCTTCGTGATCAATCCCGGCGGCCAACTCGCCGCGCAGCTTCCGGTCTGGGAAGAAACGATCGCGCATGTCGATTTCACCCGCCACCCCGAAGGCTGGCGCGCGCAGACCGGCACGCGCGCCGTACACCCCGACGAATGGGAACAGGATTACCGCGCGATGGTCCTGTCACTGTCGGACTACATGCGCAAGAGCGGGTTTTCAAAGGTCGTGCTTGGCCTTTCGGGCGGCATCGACAGCACGCTGGTCGCCGCCATCGCGGCCGATGCGCTGGGCCCCGAGAACGTCCATTGCGTGATGCTGCCGTCCGAATTCACCTCCGCCCATTCGTTGGAGGATGCCAAGGGCGTCGCCGATGCGCTGGGTTGCCGCCTGGACACGGTCCCCATCAGCGGCCCCCGTGCCGCAGTGACCGAGGCGCTGGCACCCCTCTTCTCCGGAACGCCCTTCGGTATCGCCGAGGAAAACGTGCAGTCCCGCCTGCGGGGGCTCCTGCTGATGGCGATCTCGAACAAGTTCGGGGAGATGCTGCTGACCACCGGCAACAAGTCGGAGGTGGCGGTCGGCTATGCCACGATCTACGGCGACATGGCGGGCGGCTACAACCCGATCAAGGACCTTTACAAGATGCGGGTGTTTGAGACCTGCCGCTGGCGCAACGCCAACCACCGGCCCTGGATGCTGGGACCCGAAGGTGCGGTGATCCCCCAGCGCGTGATCGACAAGGCCCCCTCGGCCGAGTTGCGCGCCGACCAGAAGGACGAGGATTCGCTGCCGCCCTATCCGGTCTTGGACGCGATACTGGAGCGGCTGATCGAGGGCGACATGTCCGTGGCCGAGATCGTTGCTGAAGGTTTCGATCGGTCGATGGTGAAAAAGGTCGAGCACCTCGTCTATATCAGCGAATACAAGCGCTTTCAGTCCGCGCCCGGCGCGCGGCTTTCTCGGAAGGCCTTCTGGCTGGACCGGCGCTATCCGATCGTCAACCGCTGGCGGGACGAGAGCTGAGCCAGCCAAGCGGCCACGCGCCGTTCCGGCGCGCGAAGCCCATTTCTCGCACCGGCTGCCGGGGCAGCCGGCGCTCGGGATCATGGGTATTTGGGCAATGAAGAAATCCCGCCTCTTCTTTATTGCCCGAAATACCCCAGGGGTGAATGCGGGCAACTGCCCGCAGAGGGGGCAGCGCCCCCTTGCGTCGTCGCTGCTGCCGCTCACAAGGCGTAGGCTTGGGCTCAGGCCGGAAGCCTGTCCTCGATCTGCCCCAACGCGGCGGTGAATGGGCCGCGGATATCGACCGCGACGCCGAAGGGGTTGCCCTCGCAAAGCTCGACGAGGCGATTGCCACTCAGGAAGCTGCGGTAATCGCCAATGGCCTTGCGGAGCTTTCCGGCGGCCTTGGCGCGGTCGGCCGGCGCTGCGCGGTCGTAGTCCATGAGTGCGGCCATCATCGCGGTCTGCACCCCGCCGCCGCTGAGGCCCGCGAGCCCGAACTCCGCGATCCGGTCGGTGTCGGGGTGTCCGGCGCCGCGCAGGGCCGACTGGAGCTTGGCGATGCCGGTGTCCACCTGTTCCTTGGCCGTGGTCCAGATCTCGACCGTCGCTGGGGCGGTGCTGTCGCGTTCGGCCGCGGCGATCTCGGCGGCCAGCGCCTTCAGGGCCGCGACCGCCGCCGGGGCGTCGCCGCCCGCGATCAGCGCCTGCGCCTCGCGGGCACTGGCGGCCAGCGCCTGCTGTGCGGGTCCTGCCGCCAAGGCCCGAATGCGCGGAACCAGCGTGGTCAGGGCCTGGGTCATCTTGGCCGCCGCATCACCGCCCGCGGGGGCTGCGGCGGGCGCGGCGGCCGGTGGGGCTAGGCGATCAAGCGCGCGCGCGATGAGGTCGAGCGTTTGAGCGGCGGCTCCGGTATCACCGTCGCGGACCTGGCCTACGGCCTTGGCGAAGGCGGCCACGAGGGGGGCGGCGCGGTCCTTGTCCAGGGCCTCGATCCGGGCGCGGACCGCCACGAGCCGCGCCTTGAGCGTGTCCGTATCGGGGGATGCCTCGGCTTCGACCGCCTCGGCCTGGTCCAACGCGTCATCGTCCTCATCGTCGCCCGTGTCGTCGGGCAGCGTCTCCTCGTCGATCTCGGCGCCATCAGGCCCCACGAGGATGGGTTTGAACTTCAGCAATCCCTCCTCGCGGAAGCGCACCTTCAGCTGCTTGACGATGCCCTTCAGGGGTTTCTCGCTCGACAGCTTCACCAGCGCCCCGTCAAGTGTGAAGGTGCCGAAGCAGGCCTTGCGGATGGCCTTGCTCGACGACTTCAGCTCCTTCTTGAGCACCGCGCCGGGCTTGCGCAAATGGACGGCAAAGCCGCATTCCTTGGGCTTGGAGGCGAGCCCGAAGGCGAAGGAATAGGTCTCGCCCGAGGATTTCGCCTTGGCGAAGAGTTTCTGGATGCCATCGGTGTCGAAGACTGGATCGCCGTCATCGGCCATGGGGGCCTCCTTCCTAGCCGCGCCCCGGCACGGCGGCCGGGGTTTCGACGAACTCGATCTCTGCCTCGTCGCCGGGCAGGCTGCGCAGGTAATCGGGCCAGATGCGGTCATGCGCATAGACCAGAAGGTCCACCAGTTCGGCGTCCGACCAGCCGTAGTAGCTGCCCCGGAACGGGTCGAGGCGCCCGTCGGGATCGGCGGCAAGCGCGTCGATGACAAGACGCAGCAGGTCGTCGTCGCCATTCGCCTGCGCGGAAGCGGCCATCTCGTCGATGGGCTCGTCCATGTCCGAGACATTCTCCATCGGGTCGCCCTGCGCGGCGACACGGCTTTCGGTCAGCATGCGCAGATAGTGGCGGATCGGTGCCAGCTCGACCTTCATTTCGTGATCCTTTTCTCAGACATAGCTGCCCGTCTCCTGGTCCCAGCCTTCCACGACCGGGAAATGCTGCATGACCACCCAACGGCCGGTCATCCTGTCGGGGTGAATGGGCTTCTGCGGCGCGGGCGGCGGGTTGGCGTCGTTGTGGGCCTTGTGGGCGTCGTTGACCTTCTTCAGCCGCTCCTTGAAGGCCTTCAGCGTCTTGGGGCGCGAGGGGTCGGGGTCGTCGGGCGGCGGATCGATCACGAAGAGCACCAGCGACTTGCTCTTGGTGATGCCCTTGAGTTCCGTGAAGGTCTCATAGCTTTGCAACTCGCCCAGCGTGCCGTCAGGGCGCAGGCCGGTGTTCTTCTTCTCGCCCCGGAAGGCGCGGTCGATCGCCTCGCCATGGTCGATCTCGGTTTCATGCTTGAGATCGGCCTCGGTGATGGCCGAGGCCGAGTAATCGGTCTTGGAAAGGTCGATCCCCCGCGCGGTCGCCTCTTCCAGCGCGATTTCCCGAGCGGCGAGCCAGGCGACGGGGTCATCGAAGCGTGACGAGGCCGAACAGAACGAGGTCTTGCCGTCCGGCGCCTGTCCGGTCTGGAGGCGGATCAGAAGCTCTTCGTCGGTGACATTGGGGCCGTGGCGGTCAAGCGAATGCCCCGCGTTGGTGCCCTTCGCGTCCGCCTGCTCGTAAATCGATGCGGTCTTGACGGCAAACGCCTTGCAGGCCTCGATCAGCGCCTTGTAGCCCGCGCCGGCCCCCGCGAAGTTGAGCTTCCTGGCCTCGGCGTCGGCCGCCGCGAGGTCCGTGGCGATGTCGGCCTTGGATTTGCCCGCGTAGATCTTCGACTGGTTGCCGGGGAAGGCGTCCTCGGCACGCTCCATCGCAGCCTGGAGTTTCACGACCTGCCGCCGAAGGGCCGCCATCGGCTGCGCCCTGGCCAGCGTCGCGTCATGGGTCTCAAGAAGGGCTATCGCCTCCTCGATCGCGTGGTCCGTTTCGCCCTTTGCCTGGGCGGCGTCGAACTTGGCGGTCAGTGCGGCCGCCGGCTCGGGGACGGCTGCGCCCGAAAGCAAGGCGATTACCCGTTTCTGGCGCGCGGCGGTCGCTGCAAGCCGCTTGCGCCAGTCGGTATCGATGGCGGCCAGCGCGGACTGGCCCGGGTTCTCCAGCAGCGTCTCCAGCACCGCGATGGCCTCATCCGGCTTGCCCTCGGTGTTCATCTTGGCGCGCGCCTGGGTCAGCGCGTCATTGGCCGTCTTGTGCCCGTCGCTGCCGGCGGTCTGCACGGCCACCAGCCGCTCCACCTGGGTGTCGAGCGCGCGGAAGTCTGCCAGCTTGCGCAGCTTCGTCATCGCTTCGTTCAGCTTGGTGATGGCGGCGGGATAGTCGTTGGCAGCGGCCTTGGCGTCGGCAGCATCAAGGAAGGTCAGCGAGGGCGGGTCGGTGTCCAGTTGCGCCTGAAGCGCGCGGACGGGCGCGTCCGCGTCCATCCAGGCGCGGACGCTTGCGATACGGCCCTGCGCGGTGTCCATCTTGCCGTTCAGGTCAACGAAATCAGCCGTCGCCACCAGCGCGTTTGAGGCTGGCATCGCCGCCTTGACCCAGGTCTTGTGGGGATTGTTCCCGCTGCCGAGCGTTCCGGCCTCGCCCGAAAGCCGCTGGAGCCTTGCCTTGGCCGCGGCGAGGTCCTTGCTCTCGCCCGGCGCCCCGTTAAGCGCGCTCAGCGCATCGCCGTATTTCCCGGCCACCATTTCGGCCTCTGCGTCCGTCACGGCCTTGCGGATCGGATCGTTGGCGGGTGTGTTCTTGGTGATCAGGGTGTTCAGCTTGCGCCACAGATCGACACAGGCGAAGAGAGCGGCGATGTTCGCCTCGGCCGCGTCGAGGGCGGTGATGGCCCCGGCGTAATCGCCCCCGCCGGCCTTGGCGCGCGCGGCATCGGCTTGCAGTTTTACGTCATCGCCGCCGGGGATCTTCGATTTCGCGATGGCGGCCAAAAGGGCGTCATTGGCGGACTGGAACGCCAAGAGCCGCACCCTGTAAGCCTCCGCCGCGTCAAGGACGTCCTTGCTGACGCCCGCCGCTGTTGCGAAGCCGTCGAGCGCGGAGGTCGCGCCCGCATAATCGCCGGTCTTCGCCTTCGCCTCGGCTGCCGCGATCGCGGTATCGCGTGCCGTGGCGGCCGCGGGGTTGGTCTGGACATAAAGCGCGGTCTTGATCAGCCAGTCCTGCCGATGCGCGGCATGGGCCTTGGCGGCGGCAAGCTTGCCGGTCACCTGCGCGAGCGTTGCCCGAAGCGCATCGATATCGGCGGGCTTGGTGGCCTTGCCAAGCGCGGCCACCGCCGCAGAGATCGCGCCCGTCATCGCCGCCTGGAAGCTTTGCTCGATCGCCCCGGCCTCGGCTTTCAGCAGCGCCTTGGCCGCGTCGATCGCCGCCAGGCCCTCGTCCCGCGCCTTGGCGAAGGCGGCATTTTCGGCCACATCCTTCTCGATCCCTTCGACGGTTGCCGTCACGGCGGCAAGCGCCTCGTCATCGTTTGCCTTGGCGATCGCAGCGAGGCATTTGATGCGGCGCTTGGCGAAACCTGCGAGTTCGCGCGGCGTGGCCCCGGCCGCGAATTTCAGCGCGTCGAGCCGGTCGCGCAGCGCCTTGCGCGCGGCCTCGCGCTCCGTGATGGCGGTCTTGATGGCGGCGATCCGGGCAGAGATCGCCGAGGTGGCCTTGTCAGCCTCGTCAAGCTTGGCGGGGTCGTGGGGCAGGGTGATCAACAGTTTCGCCGCCGCGACGGCCTTGGCGATTTCCTCCGACTCCGCCGTGTTGGCCTCATCGGAAAGTGCCACCCCGTCGAGGTCCTGCGTCAGTTTTAACGCCCGCTCGGCGCGTGCAGTGACCGCTTCGGCGAGCTTGGCGCGATCCGCGTCCAGCGTATCGGCGCGGGCCGCCGTATCGGCCAGGACCTTGTCCTCATGCGGCGGGTTCAGCGCCCCGGTCAGCGCCGTGGCGCGGTCGGAAATGGCCTTCGCCTCCGCCGGCAGACACCCGTCGGGCGGCCTGATCTGCGCCAGGCGCGCGCGCAATCCATCGGCAGCCCCGGCACGCTCGACCACCTTGGCCGCGGTCTGTGTCACCGCTTGCCGGATCGCTGCGGCCTTTGCCGGCGCATTGCCCAGGTCGGGGTTGAAGCCATGCGCCGCCAACTGATCCACGAGCGATTCGAAGGCCTTGTCGATGGCGTCACGCTCTGCCGCGGCGGCGCCGGCGGGGGCTGTCATGTCGTCGGGCCGCGGGTCGAGCGTGTTCAGCATCTCCTCCGCTGCCGAGAATTCCTCGGGCTCCGGGCCAAGGGCGGTCATGCTCCAGGACATGAAGTAGAAGAACTCCGACACCCAGGCGTAGACCTTGCCGGGAAGGCGGCCACCGTTCGGATCGCTGCTGTCGCTCATCGTGCCTGCCCCCGGTTTCCGCATGTCGTTCGCCGGGGTGAGTGTAAGGGCCGGGTCCGCGCAGGCAAGCGTCTTGCGCGTCATCGCGGACGATTGCGCTGACCCGGGCCAGATCCATCCCCGGCTTGACCATGGGACGAGGCCGGGCCAAGGTCGCGCGGTTGCAGCGGTGGTGGGGAACAGATGCGAAAGACGCGACTTGGTGCCGACGGGCCGGAGGTTTCGGTCCTGTGCCTCGGAACGATGACCTGGGGAAACCAGACGCCCGAGGACGAAGCCCACGCCCAGATCGACCGCGCGGGCGAACGCGGCGTGAACTTCATGGACACGGCCGAGATGTATCCGGTGAACCCGGTCCGCCGCGAGACGGTCGGCCGGACAGAGGAGGTGATCGGCAACTGGATCGCGCGGGGCGGTCGGCGCGACGACTGGGTGATCGCAACCAAGATCGCGGGCGAGGGCGGCGCCGCCCGCGAGGCGGGCGAAATCATCGACGGCCCCACGATCCGCAAGGCGCTGGAGGGTTCGCTGCGCCGTCTCAGGACCGATCACATCGATCTTTACCAGTTCCACTGGCCCAACCGGGGCAGCTATTTCTTCCGCAAGCACTGGACCTATGACCCCTCGGGGCAGGACCGCGCCGCCACGCTCGACAACATGGCCGAGTGCCTGGAGACGGTCGGCGCACTGGTCCGCGAAGGCAAGATTGGCCACTGGGGGCTGTCGAACGAGACCGCCTGGGGCATGGCGCAATGGCTCAGGCTCGCCGATCAGGGGCTCGGGCCACGGCCGGTGTCGCTTCAGAACGAATACTCGCTGCTCTGTCGGCTGTATGACACCGACCTGGCGGAACTCGGCCATAACGAGGACGTGACCCTTCTGGCGTTTTCGCCGCTGGCGACGGGCCTGCTGACGGGCAAGTACGCAGGCGACGTGATCCCCGAGGGCTCGCGCCGGTCGCTCAACCCCGAGCTTGGCGGGCGCATCACGCCCCGCGTCTGGGGCGCGGTCGCGGCTTATCTGAAGATCGCGGGCGAGGCCGGTCTCGACCCCGCGCAGCTGGCCATCGCCTGGACGCTGACGCGGCCTTTCCCGGTCGTGCCCATCTTTGGCGCAACGACCCTCCCGCAGCTTGAGATCGCGCTGGGCGCCGCCGACATCGCGCTGCGCGAGGACGTGATGGACGCCATCTCCGCCGCGCATCGGGCGCATCCGCTGCCCTACTGAGCGCCCCCGGCGCGGAGCGTCGTGGCACTCGCGCCGAACCGGGCCCGGAAGGCGCGCGCGAAGGACGCCTGGCCGGAAAACCCGGTCCTGAGCGCGATTTCCTGAAACGGAAGGCGGGTGTCGGCGACCATCCGCCGCGCCTCCTCCAGCCGCAGGTCGAGGAAGAAGCGCCCGGGCGAGGTTCCCAGACGCGCGCGGAACAGCATTTCCATCCGCCGGGCGGAAAGGCCGATCCGGCGCGCGATCTCGGCAACGGGGGGCGGGTCCTCGATTGCAGCCTCCATCAGCGCGACGGCACGGCCCAGGGCGGGATCAACGCGGGCGATCCGGGCGGCCGACATCGTGCGTTGGGGGGCGGCCGCGGTGTGAACGGGTTCGTACAGCAGCGTTCCCGCAACGGTCAGCGCCAGTTCGGCACCCTGTCGCGCGCGGATCAGGTCCAGCATCAGCTCAAGGCTGGGCGCGGCGCCCCCCGTCGTGATGCGGTCGCGCGAGATCACATACCGGTCGCGGCGCACATCGATGGCGGGAAAGGCGTCGGCGAAGGCCTCCAGGTCCTCCCAGTGGACCGTTGCGCGCGCACCATCGAGCAGCCCCGCGCGGGCGAAGAACCAGGCGCCGCCATCGACCGCCGCCATCGCCCGGACCCGTGGGGCGATCCGACGTAACGCGGTTAGAAGCGCGGGCGTGGCCTGTTCGGCCAATCGGAAGCTTGCCACCAAGACCAGCAGGTCACAGTCCGGACGCTCCGGCAAGGCGGCGGTCGGCACCTCCATTCCGGCGGTCAGGCGGATCTGGCCGCCCCGCACCGAGTAGTAGCGCCAGCTATAAAGGGTGCGCCCCGACCGCCGGTTCGCCACCCGCATGGGATCGACAACCGAGGCGAGGCCAAGCGCGTTCGTCTCCTCCATCAGCAGGATGCCGACCGAAAGCGGGCCGGGTTCCGGGGCAAAGATCGTTGCGTGTTTCATCAAGCGATTTCGTATTGTGCAAATGCGCTGCCGCGCAAGCCCCCCCTTGCGCTTTTTCCCCCGGCGTGAAGAGACTGCGCCGATGCGGCGGAAGGGGGAGCGGCCATGCGGATAACCGGACGACGGGGGCTGGCGGCGCTTCTTGGCTTGGCCGTTCTGGCCGGTTGTGATGGCGGCGCGCGGCCCCTGCGCGACCCCGACGTGATGATCGCCTCGCTGGCGCTGTTCGATCCCGCCCGGATGGCGGGCACCTGGCACCTCGCGGCCGCCTTCGGGGGCGAGGCTGCCTGCGGCCCGTTGGCCGAGGCCTGGACCCCACGGACAGGCGGCGCGCTGGCGGTGACGGGGCAGGGCTGCCGCAATGGCGCGCCCGTGGCGCTCGATACCGTCGCGATGCCCTCGGGGCCGGGCCGGTTCAGCCGGCGCGGGCCTGCGGGGGTGGAATCGCTCTGGCTGCTTTGGGTCGATGGCGGGGACCGGGTCGCGGTGATCGGAACGCCCGACGGCCGTTTCGGCCGCATCCTGTCGCGTGATCCCGGCCCGCGCGGTGACCTGATGCAGGCCGCGCGCGATGTGCTGGCCTTCAACGGCTATGACCTGTCGCGCCTGGTTCGGACGACGCCGTAACGATCGCGCGTAATTCCTTTAGGCACCCCGGAAATTCCCGCGCGCCCGTGTCGGCCTCGCGCACCAGCCAGTCGAAGTGCTGAGAGATCGCGGCAACCCGTTGGCTGTCGCGGAAGGCGACGTAGTGGCGGCCAAGGTAAATCACCGCCAGCAGCGGGCCGAAGACCGTGACCGGGGCCGAGAACACCCGCCGGGCGTCGAAGACGTAGATCCGCAGCCGGGGGTAAAGCTGATCGTAAAGCTGCGCGAGCCGGTCGATCTGTTCCAGCCGGATCGCGGCGGGAAGGCCGCTGTAGTAGCCCTCCGCCCGCGCAAAGGCGAAAAGCTCGTGCCGGGGCAGGGCGATTTCATAGTCGGACTGGGCCGAACGCATCCAGCCCAGTCGATCCTCGCTCGCGCCGATGGCCTGTTCGGCACTGCGGCCAAGCTGGGGTTCGTATTCCCAGCGCAGCATCTCGCGCGTCTTGAGCATGTCGGGCAGCGTCGCGGGCACATGGCGGACCTTGAAGCCCGCCGCCTCTTGGTGCCAGGCAAAGATCGCCTCGTCGATCAGGGCGCGCGGCGCCTCCGTCAGGGTCAGCGAGGTCGCGAGCAGGTTCGCCAGCGGTTCCGGCCGGTCACTCAATCCCAGCAGCCAGTCCGCCGAAATCGCCAGGGCGCGCGCGCATTCCGCCACGACCTGCGCATTGGGAAGCCGCGCGCCCTCACCGCCCAGAAGCTGGGAAATGGTCGAGCGATCGACCCCCACCTTGCGCGCCAGACCGCTTTGGCTCTCGCCCTTGTCGGCCATCGCCTGCGCCAGACGTTCGCGAAACAGGCCGGCGCGGTCCCGCTTGTCTACTTTATTCCTCATGTCGTTAATAAAATCACATTTGATGACAAATGTTAATCATTTTCAGAATACGAAAAATCGCGCCTTCCGCTTAGCACAGGGGAAAAGAAGGACGGTGGAATGGAAACCCGAAGACGCACCCTGACGAAGGCAATCCTCTGGAATCTCATAGGTCTTGCCTCAATGGCCTTGGTGGGGTTGGCGATGACCGGCTCGATCGCGGTCGGGGGCGCGCTGGCGGCGATCAACACCGCGATCGGCTTCGTGTCCTATGTGCTGTACGAGCGTTGCTGGGCGCGGGTGTCCTGGGGGCGGACGGTCGGCCAAGGGGGTGTCCGCCATGGCTGAGCGCAATCGCGAGGTCGAATGGCCGACGCTTGCGCTGATCGGCGCGGTGTATCTGTCCTGGGGCCTGGCCACGACCGTCCTCGCGGATCTGTGGATGCCGCTTGCCTTTGCGGTGCTGGTGCTGTCGCTCGTGCTGCATTCCTCGCTTCAGCATGAGGTTCTGCACGGCCACCCGTTCCGGAGCCGCCTGCTGAACGAGGCGCTGATGTTCCTGCCGCTCGGCCTCGCCTATCCCTATGGCCGGTTCCGCGACCTGCACCTGGAACATCACCGGGACGAGCGGCTGACCGACCCCTATGACGATCCGGAGTCGAACTTCCTCGATCCTGCGGTCTGGGCCGCGCTGCCGCGCTGGCGCCAGCGGCTCTTGCGCATCAACAACACGCTGGCGGGGCGGATGCTGGTCGGACCGGCGATGGGCGTCTTGAGCTTTATCGGGAGCGACATGCGCGCGATCCTTGCGGGCGACAGGGCCATCGCACGCGACTGGGCGCTGCACGTCGCAGGGCTTGTCCTTGTGGCGCTCTGGCTCGGGTACACAGGGTTTCCCTGGGCGATCTACCTGCCGGCGGCCTATGCGGGCCTCGCCATCCTGAAGATCCGTACCTTTCTGGAACATCGCGCCCACGAACTGGCGCGCGGGCGCAGCGTGATTGTGGAGCGGGGCGGCCTTCTTCCCTTCCTCTTCCTCAACAACAACCTCCACTGCGTCCACCACACCCGGCCGAACGTCGCCTGGTATCGGCTGCCGCAACTTTTCCGTGAGGGCCGTGAGGCCTACCTGAAGCGCAACGACAGTTACTACTACGCCTCCTACGCCCAGATCTTCCGGAGCCATCTCCTCAAGGCCAAGGACCCGGTTCCGCATCCGATGATGCGGCAGAAGTGATCTTCCCCCCGTCCGCGCCGCGTGACAGAAAGCGCGGCGTGGAGGACGCGGAATGGAGACTTGGGTATTTTTCACCCTCGCGGCGGCGGCGATGCAGACGCTGCGCTTCGTGTTGCAGAAGCTGCTGCGCGGCGCGGGCCTGTCGACTGGCGGGGCAACCTTCGCCCGGTTCCTGTTCGCAGCCCCCATTGCCTGCGCGATCGCGGCCGCGACCCTTGCCGCGACGGACCAGGCGTTGCCGCTGCCCTCGGCGCGGTTCTGGGGGTTCGTCCTGCTGGGCGGGGCGGCGCAGATCGTCGCGACCTTCCTGACGGTCGCGCTTTTCGCGCTGCGGAACTTCGCCGTCGGCGTCGCCTTCACCAAGACGGAAACGGTTCAGGTGGCGCTGTTTTCGGCGGTGGTGCTGGGTGAGCCCGTCAGCGCCTTCGGCTGGGGCGCGATCGGCGTCGGGCTGGTCGGGGTGCTGTTCCTGTCGCGCAACCCTGAGGCGGGCGCGCGCTTCTTCGGCCGGCCTGCGCTTTACGGGATCCTGGCGGGCGGGCTCTTCGGGATCTCGGCCGTTGGCTACCGGGGCGCGACGTTGGAGTTGCTGCCACTCGGGTTCTTCCCCCGCGCGATCCTGGCGCTTGCCGCGGCGACGGTGGCGCAAAGCGTCGCGATGTCGGCCTGGCTGGCCTGGCGCGAGCCGGGCGAACTGGGGCGGGTGCTGGCGCGCTGGCGGCGCACCGCGCTGGTGGGCTTGACGGGGGTTCTGGGATCGCTGGGCTGGTTCGCGGCCTTCTCCCTCCAGAACGCGGCCTATGTCCGCGCGGTCGGTCAGGTGGAGATCGTGTTCACGCTTCTGGCCTCCGCGTTCTTTTTCCGCGAAAGGTTGCGGCTGCGCGAAGCCTTGGGCATCGCGCTGGTCGTGGGGTCGCTGATGCTGATCGTCTTCGCGCTCGGTTAGCCGAGGCCAAGGCGCCGGAACATCGGACGCTCGCCCGAGTTGTCAAAGAACGGAACGCTTTGCGAACGTCCCCCGCGCGCCAGAAGCGCGCCCACCTCGGCCAGCACGACCTCGGTGATGAAAGGAAGGTTCAGCCGCCGTGCCTCCGCGATGGGGACCCAGTGCAGGTGCGAAAGCTCGTCTGAGGCCTGCGAGAAATCGTCCGGGTCGCCCGCGACATCGTCGGCACGGGCCAGAAAGAAGCGCGCATCGAAGCGCCGGGGGCGGCCGGGCGGGGTGATGGCACGGAAGACGAAGGAGAACGGCGCGGCATCGGGCAGGCGCCCGGTCGCGGCGAAGCCCGCCCAGTCGTCCGGCACCGCACCGGGCCAGGCGCCGGGGGCGCCGATCACGAGGCCGGTCTCCTCCCACAGTTCGCGGACTGCGCAGGCGGCAAGCGCTCCGCCCAGGCCGGGTGCCGAACGTTCGTCGAGCCGCGCGAGGCAGGGGGCGGGCAGCGGCCGCGCGAGCGGCACGCCCGCGTCGCCCGCGTCAAGGGCACCACCTGGAAAGACGTATTTCGACGGCATGAAGGCCGCGCCGGCGCCGCGTTGCCCCATCAGGACCGACGGCCCCTCGGCCCCGTCGCGCCACAGGATCACCGTGGCGGCGTTGCGGACCGCGCTCTTGTCGATGGCGGGTTTGCCCTCAGCCATTGGCGGCAAGGCCGAAACCGTGCATGCGCTTGGCCCACTGGATCGCGACAAGCACGCCCTTGAGCCGTGGCAGCAGATAGAGCGACAGCGTCACGCAGCCGACCGAAAAGACGGTGGTCAGAATCCAGGGGTCGGGCTGGAACTTCACGAAGGCCCACATCAGCATCGGCGCCATGAGATGGCCGACGATCAGGATCGTCAGGTAGGCGGGGCCATCGTCGGCGCGGTGGTGATGAAGTTCCTCGCCGCAGACGGGGCAATTGTCGCGCACCTTCAGGTAGCCCGAAAGCATCGGACCCGACCCGCAGGACGGGCAGCGGCGGCGCCATCCGCGCAGCATGGCATTCTTCATCGGGCGGTCGGTTTCCTGGGGATCGTTCATGTCGTCTCATGTCCTGTCGCGCGGCCTCATGTAGCATTTGCGGCCCGAATTTGGAAGCGCGGTACCGGCGCGATGGGCCGTTGCGATGGAATGTCGCGGCGGCGGGCGACGGAAACCCCGCCCTGCGCCGTTAGATGACATGAAGGCGCCGGAAGCGCCGATGCGTCAAACACAGGAGATGACGATGAAAACGAAGACAATTCTGGCGGCCTTGACCCTAGGCACTGCGGTCCTGTCGGCCGGCTTGGTCGGGGCGGACACGCCGGGCATGGGGCGCGGCATGGGCCAGGGGATGGGCCAGGGAATGGGTATGGGGCAAGGTTTTGGAATGGGGCCGGGCGGCATGATGCCTGACTTCGCCACCCTCGACGCCGACGGCGACGGCAAGGTCACGGAGGCTGAGCTCCTCGCCTTCCGGCAGGCCCATGTCGCGGGCGTGGATGCCGATGGCGACGGCAAGATCACTGCGGACGAACTGGCCGCCCACATGTCTGCTCGCATGGCCGAGCGGATCGAGGAGATGGCAAAAGCCCGCGTGGCGGCCCAGGACGCCGACGGCGACGGCGCGCTCAGCGCAGAGGAGCTTCTGGCCCCCCCGATGCCTTCACGTCTGTTCCAGCGGGCCGATGCCGATGGTGACGGCGCGGTAAGCCAGGAAGAGTTCGATGCCGCCCGCGGGCGGATGGCCGAAATGCGCGAGGGCCGCAGCGGGCGTTGGGGCCACGGCCACGACGGTCACGGCATGATGGGGCACGGCATGATGGGACATGGCATGATGGGTCGCGGCGGCATGATGGGCTGGGATGGCGACGACTGGGGTGGCCATGGATGGGGTGGTCGCGATGGCGACGGCTGGGGCTGGTTCGGCTGGGGCCGCCCCGGTATGGATGAATAAGTCCGGCATCGTTTGGACCAGTTCGCGCACCGGGGCGACCGGTGCGCGCCATGAAGCGGAAGGCGGCGGGGCAGCGTGGGTTCGCTCGAAGACATCTCGGCACCGGCGGGAACCCGGGCGGGAGCCTCGGACGAGGATCTACTTCGTCTCTACGGCGCCGGCGATCCGGCGGCCGCGCGCGGCCTGACCGAGCGCCTCGCGCCCTTGGCCTACCGGATCGGGATGCGGATGCTCGGCGATGCGGCGGAGGCCGAGGATATCGCACAGGAGGCGATGCTAAGGCTCTGGCGTGCCGCGCCGGGCTGGCAGTCGGGCGGGGCCAAGGTCTCGACCTGGCTTTACCGGGTGGCGTCGAACCTGGCGACGGACCGCTTGCGCCGCCGCCGCACGGCACCCCTGGACGACGCGCCGGAAGTTGCCGACGACCGGCCCGGCGCGCTGGCCGAACTGGTGGAGGCAGACCGGGCGGCGGCGCTCAACGCCGCGCTCCTGCGCCTGCCGGAGCGCCAGCGCCAGGCCGTCGTGCTGCGCCACCTGGAGGGCCTCGGCAACCCCGAGATTGCCGAGATCATGGAAATCGGGGTGGAAGCCGTCGAAAGCCTGACCGCGCGCGGGCGCCGGGCGCTCGCGGCGGCGCTGGCGGGGCGGCGCGAGGAATTGGGATACGAGGAGGGCTGAGATGGAAAAGGACAAGGATCTGGAGGCCTGTTTCGCCGCCGCGCGCACCCTGGCGCCGATGCCCGATCGCGCGCTTCTGGACCGCATCGCGGCCGAGGGGCGGGCGCTGCAACCCTTGCCCCGCCCCGCGTCAGAGGCCAAGCACGCGCCCGCAGCCCAGCGCGGGTCCGGTCCCTGGCGCGCGATCTTCGGCACGCTGGGGGGCTGGCCGGCCTTGGGCGGGCTGATGACGGCGGGCCTTGCGGGGCTCTGGCTCGGCCTGTCCGATACCGGCGGGGTTTCCGGCTATGTCTATGACAATTCAGGCGAAGGCTGGCTTTACGGGCCGGCGGACATCGTGTCCCTGACCGTTGCGGAGGAAGGCGTATGAGTGAAAGCGAAAAGACCCCCGCCGCGCCGGGCAAGGCGGTGAAGATCGCGCTCGTCCTTTCGCTGGCGCTCAATCTGGCGCTGGTCGGGTTGATCGCGGGGGTGGCGCTGCGCCATCACCGGGGTATCGGGCCGGGGGGCGACAGGGCGGCTTTCGCGCCCTACCTCGATGCGCTGCCGCGCGCGGACCGGGGCCACCTTCGCTCCGAGATGTTCCACCGGATGCCGGGTCTTCGCGATCTCGGGCGCGAACGGTCCGAGGACTTCGCGGCCTTCCTGGGCACGCTGCGGGCTGAGCCCTTTGATCCTGCCGCTGCGGCCGCGGTGCTTGACCGGCAGACGGGCCGCGCCGCGCAGCGCCTGGCAGAAGGGCGCGCGCTCTTTCTCGAACGGATCGCGGCCATGTCGAGGGCGGAGCGCATGCACTATGCCGACCGGCTGGAAGAGGCGCTGGAGGACGAGCACGACGAGCCGCGCCGCTAGGCGGCCGATCGCGAGACGCTCACCAGGTTGCGCCCCTCGGATTTCGAGCGGAAAAGCGCCTGGTCCGCTGCCTCCAGCAGCGCACTGACCGATGAGGGGGCGGTGTCGCCGCCGCCCATGGTCAGCCCGACCGACAGCGTGACGCCGATGGGCATGCCGTCGGCCAGAACGAAGGGTGTCTCCTCGATCGCGTGGCGAATGCGTTCGGCGAGCGCCTGCGCGGCGCGCAGGGACGTGTCGGCTGTCGCGATCACGAACTCCTCCCCCCCAAGCCGTGCAACCAGGTCGCCCGGGCGCAAATTGGCCCGCAAACGATCGGCCATCTGCACCAGGACGGCGTCCCCGGCCGCATGGCCGAAGCTGTCGTTGATCGTCTTGAACCAGTCCACGTCCAGCATCATCACCGCGTAGGCCCGGCCCGATAGCCGCGTCAGTTCGTCGATGCGCTGGATCTCACGCAGCGCGTAGCGGCGGTTGTGCAGGCCCGTCAGCGGGTCCGTCACCGCCATGCGGAGCTCGTCGGCAAGCGAACTGCGCTGGCGGTCTGCGCGGCGTTTGCACTGCAACTGGCGGGACAGGCGCAACACCAGTTCGGAGATCTCCGCCATGTCCTCGATCACGTCGTTCGCCCCAAGGTCGAGCGCGATGGCACCCAGCGTCGCGGCTCGTTCGGGCACCAGCACACAGGTCGCCGAATTTCGGGTGAGCGGGCGCGACCGCAGCTCCGAGAGCAGGCGCAGCGTCTTGTCGGGACGGCCGCCATCGGCGAGCACCAGGAAGACATCGGGGGCGGGGCTGGCCTCAGACAGGCTGAGCGCTGCATCGTCGTGCAAAACGCAGAGGCGGTCGGCCGTCGACTGCACGAGGTCGCGCATCAGCCGGTGCGCCCAGTCGATCTGAGAGCCCACGATCGCGACATGGCCGGGTCCTTCGTATCCGGCGATGTCTTCGGCAAATCCCGATGGGGGCGCATAGGCTGCGGGAACGCCCAGTTCCTTTTCCCGTTCCCGGGCGCGAAGCAACGATCTGAGCCGCGCCAGGAACAGCGAATCGTCCAGCGGTTTCCAGAACACCTCTGCCGCGCCTGCCCTGAGCGCTTGGATCTTGCGGTCCGGGTCGCGGCGCGCGGAAGTCATGACGATTGGAATGTCGCGCGTCAGGTGATCCGACCTGAGCCGCCGGCAAAGCTCTATCCCGTTGATATCCCGCAATTCGACATTCACGATGATCAGGTCGGGGCGCAGGTCCCTCGCCTTGGCGATAGCCTCGGCGGCGCTGGTGGCCTGGGCCGTCTCGTAAAGCGCGGCCGTCAGCTTGAAGTTCAGCACGATCCGGTTCGTCGCGATGTCGTCCACGATCAGGATGCGTCCGGCCATGGAACCCGCCTATCCGCTTTACATGATTTCGCCATGGGGTCATCCTGCTCCGGCTTTGGTTAACAAAGCCTTGCGAGGTTGAGGCAAATTTGAGCAAAATTCTGCATGACGGTGAGGCCGCCGAGACCGTGGCCCTGCACGCG
Organism: Albidovulum sediminicola; assembly: GCF_025751575.1. Taxonomy (GTDB): domain Bacteria; phylum Pseudomonadota; class Alphaproteobacteria; order Rhodobacterales; family Rhodobacteraceae; genus Albidovulum; species Albidovulum sediminicola. Next base: position 53,686 of record NZ_JAOWLA010000002.1, read on the forward strand.
CTGGGCTGGATCGCGGGCAATGATGAGCTTTTGCCGGTCTTCCTCGGCGCGTCGGGCCTGAGACCCGCCGATCTTCTCGGACGCGCGGCGGAGCCGGAGGTTCTGGCCTCGGTCCTCGATTTCCTGCTGATGGACGACGCCTGGGTGATCGCCTGCTGCGACGGGGCTGGCCTTGGCTATCAAAGCCTGCGCCGGGCGCGCCAGGCGCTTCCGGGGGCCGCCCCCGAGTGGGGCTGAGAACCCTTGCCAGCCGCCGGGGAATGCGCCAGTGTCGCGCCGCTTCAAGCGGGGGAAATGATGCGCGCCATCCGGGGACTGGTCTTTGACAAGGACGGGACGCTTTTCGATTTTCGGGCGACCTGGGGCGCCTGGACGCGCGCGCTGCTGCTTGAACTGACGCAAGGCGAGGACGCGCGCGCCGCCGCCGTGGGCCGGGTGATCGGCTATGACCTCGCCAGCGGTGATTTCGCGCCCGACAGCTATGTGATCGCCCACACGCCGGAGGAGATCGCGGACCGGATGATCCCGCACCTGCCGGGGGTGGAGCGCGCTGCCCTGGTCGCGCGCATGTCGAGCCTTGCCACGGAAACGGCGCTGGTGGCGGCGACCGATCTGCCGCCGCTTTTCGCAGCGCTGAAGGGCGCGGGCCTTTACGTTGGCCTTGCGACCAACGATTTCGCCGCGCCGGCGGAGGCGCATCTGCGCCAGGCCGGCGTGCGCCAGTTCTTCGACTTCGTCGCGGGGTTCGACAGCGGCCATGGCGCCAAGCCCGCGCCGGGTCCGCTTCTGGCATTCGCGGCGAGCGGCGGCCTTGACCCCGCCGAGGTCGCGATGGTGGGCGACAGTGTCCACGACCTGGTCGCGGGCCGCGCGGCGGGCATGCGCACCGTTGGCGTGCTGACCGGAATCGCCCTGGCGGCGGAGCTGGCGCCTCATGCTGATGTGGTCCTTCCCCATATCGGCCATCTTCCCGACTGGGTCGCCAGCGTCCATGAGGCCGCCGAGGTGCGCTGAAGCGGCAAATACGACATTCTTTGTCGCGAAAGGTGGCGAAGGTCGGGGCTCTCCCCCTCAAATCTTCGGAAAAGACCGGGGAGATCTTCGATGGCCGACGAACTGAAACGCAAGCGGGCAGGCGGGCGAACGGGCAACGCGCGGCGGGCTGGCGACCATGCCATCACGCAGATGCCCTGGCGCATCCCCGTCAACCCGGACCGCCCGATCGAGCCGATGGGGCCCGAGGGCGTCGAGGCGATCCACAAGGGTGCGATGCGCATCCTCAAGGACATCGGGATCCGCTTCCTCAACGACGAGGCGTTGGAGATCTTCGCCCAGGCGGGCTGCAAGGTCGAGGGCCAGACCGTCCGCATGGACGAAGACTTCGTCATGGAGATGGTCCGCCGCGCCCCCGCCGAATTCACGATAACCCCGCGCAACCCCGACAGGGTGCTGCCGATGGGTGGCAAGCATATTCTGTTCGGCAATGTCTCCTCGCCGCCGAACTACTGGGATATGGAGCGCGGCAAGGTCTCGGGCTTCATGGACGGCTTCCGCGACTTCATCAAGCTCACGCAGTATTTCAACTGCATCCACTTCGCGGGCGGCTACCCGGTGGAGCCGATCGACGTTCACCCCGCGGTCCGTCACCTCGATTGCCTGTTCGAGAAGCTGACGCTGACCGACAAGGTCTGCCATGCCTACAGCCTCGGCAAGGAGCGGGTCGAGGACGCGATGGAGATGGTGCGCATCGCTGGCGGCCTCAGCCCTGAGGAGTTCCGCGCCAAGCCCCGGATGTTCACCAACATCAACTCCGTCTCGCCGCTCAAGCATGACTTCCCGATGATCGACGGCGCGCTCAGGCTGGCGCGGGCCGGGCAGGCTGTGATCGTGACGCCGTTCACGCTGGCGGGCGCGATGGCGCCGGTGACGATGGCGGGGGCGGTCACGCTCTCCATCGCTGAGGCCCTGGCCGCGATCGTGCTGATCCAGTACGTCGCGCCCGGCGCGCCGGTGATGATCGGCACCTTCACCTCCAACGTCGACATGAAGTCGGGCGCGCCCGCGTTCGGAACGCCGGAATACATGCGCGCCACGCAGATGACCGGGCAGATGGCCCGCTTCTACGGGCTGCCGCTTCGGTCCTCGGGCGTTTGCGCCGCGAACGTCCCGGACGGGCAGGCGATGTGGGAAACCTCCAACAGCCTTTGGGCAGCGGTGCAGTCGGGGACGAACCTCGTCTACCACGCGGCGGGCTGGCTTGAGGGCGGGCTGATCGCCAGCCCCGAGAAGTTCATCATGGACTGCGAGGTCCTGCAGATGATCCAGCGCTACATGGAGCCGGAGGTCTGGTCGGCCGGGCCCGAAGACATCGCCATCGACACCATCGCCGAGGTCGGGCCGGACGGCCACTACTTCGGCTGCCAGCATACGCAGGACCGCTACACAACCGCCTTCTACCAGCCCTTCGTCAGCGACTGGCGCAACTTCGAGGCCTGGCAGATCGACGGCGCCGTCTGGACGCCCGAACGCGCGAACCGCGTCTTCCACGCCATCATGGCGGAGTTCGAGGCACCCCCCATGGACGCCGCGATCCGCGAAGAGCTTTGCGCCTTCGTCGACCGGCGCAAGGCGGAAGGCGGCGCGCCCACGGACTTCTAAGCCGGGGTTGGGGCGGCCTTCGGGGCCGCCTTTGCCTTTTCTTAACCCGCCATACCCTAGTCTTGCCCTAACAAGGCGGGTGGGCATGCACGGGCTTATCAATCGGTCGATTCAGTGTTTTTTGGGCGATACCTACGGGGTGGCGCTCTGGTCGCGTGTGGCGGTTGCTGCCGGGCTTCCACCCGAAGGCTTTGAAACCATGCTGACCTATGAGGAGGCGGTGACCGATCGCGTCCTCGACCTCGCCGCCGAGGATCTGGCCAAGCCGCGCGAGGCGCTGCTGGAGGATCTGGGGATCTATCTTGCCTCGCTCGAACCGCTGCGACGGCTGCTGCGCTTCGGGGGCGTGGACTATGCCGACTTCCTTCATTCCCTCGATGAACTGGCGGAACGGGCCCATCTGGCGGTGCCGGAGCTTGATCTGCCTGAGGTTCGGCTGATCCCACTGGGGCCCGACCGCTACAGGCTGATCTGCGCCCGGCGTCGCGGCTATGGCGCGGTCTTCGCCGGCATCCTGCGCGCGATGGCCGATGACTATGGTGCGCTGGCGCTGATCGACGCGGAGGAGGGCGCCGAGGCCGTCGGGATCGAGCTGTTGCAGGCCCGCTTCGCGGAGGGCCGGCGCTTTGACCTTGCGGTCGGCAGGGGCGGTTGATGGCGAGCCGGCCAAGCACCGGCCCCGTGCCAATCCCGGAACCGGGTCTGGCGCGGCTGATGCCGATGTACGCGCTCCTGTCGGGCGGCGGGGATATCCTCGCCGCGGGGCCGACCTTGGGGCGGATCTGCGGCGGCCTCGATCTGCCCGGCCGCCGCTTCCTTGACCTCTTCGAGGTCCTGCGCCCGCGTCCCGCCGCGACGATGACGGAACTTCTGGAGCTGGCGGCGCGCAAGATCGTGCTGCGATTCCGCGCCCAGCCCGCGCGCCAGTTGCGCGGCCATCTCGTCCCCTTGGCGGGCGGGCAGGGCGCGCTGGTCAATCTCTCCCTCGGGATCTCCGCCGCTGAGGCCGTGCGCGACCACGGGCTTAGCCATGCCGATTTTGCGCCGACGGACCTGACGGTCGAACTGCTCTACCTGACGGAGGTGAAATCCGCGGTGATGGGGGAGTTGAGATCGCTGAACCATCGCCTCCAGTCCGCCCGGCGCCGGGCGGAGGCGCAGGCGTTGACGGACCCGCTGACGGGGCTCGCGAACCGCCGCGCCTTCGATGCCGCGCTGGAGCGGGCCGTGGCGGGGTCGGAGCGGGGGGTGCCTTTCTCGCTCCTGCATCTCGATCTCGACCGCTTCAAGCAGGTCAACGACACGCTGGGCCATGCGGCGGGCGATCATGTGCTGGCGGAAGTCGCCCGCGTGCTGCGCGGCCAGGTGCGTCAGAACGACACCGTCGCGCGGATCGGCGGGGATGAGTTCATGGCGATCCTGACGGGGGCCACCGATGCCTCCGTGCTTGGCCGTATCGGTGGCCGGATCATCGCAGGGATCGAGCAACCGATCGAGTTCGAGGGCACGTCCTGCCGCATCTCGGGCAGCATCGGGGTGTCGCGCTCGGTCGTCTATGCCCGGCCCGCGCCCAAGGCGATGATCGAGGATGCGGACGCGGCGCTGTATCGGTCAAAGAGCAGCGGCCGCGCGCGCGTCACGATCGACCGGCCCGATGGCGTGGCCGCGCCCCCGGAAGGGCCGCGGCCCGCGGACGGGCGGTCTCAGCCCGGTTTCCTGGTGGTCGGCGCGCCGCCTTCGAACCAGTTCGGGCGGGAGTAGTCGCAGGGCGCCTCCTGCATCTGAAGGTGTAGCGCGCTGCCGGTGTAGGGATGGGCGCGGGCCAGATCCTCGTCAAACTCGATGCCGAGGCCGGGTTCGTCGGGGACGATGACGTAACCGTCCTCCCACCGGATCGAATTCCGGATGAGCTTGAGGTGGAAGGCGCCCCCGGTCTCGATCGTCTCGACCATCAGAAGGTTGGGGATCGAGGCGCCGAGGTGGATGTTGGCCGCCCATTCGACGGGGCCCGCGTAAAGGTGCGGCGCCATCTGGGCGGTGAAGACCTCGGCGATGGCGGCGATCTTCTTGGCCTCCCAGATGCCGCCGGCGCGACCCAGTGCGGGTTGCAGGATGCGCGCGCCGCCGGTCCTGAGGACGGTTGCGAACTCGGCCTTGGTGGTGAAGCGTTCGCCGGTCGCGACGGGGATGCGGACGGCCTTCTGCACCTCGGCGAAATCGAGAAGGTTGTCGGGCGGGATCGGTTCCTCGTACCAGAGCGGGCCGTAGGGCTCGATGGCCTGGGCAAGACGCACGGCGCCTGCCACGTTGAACTGGCCATGCGTGCCGAAGAGCAGGTCGGCGCGGTCGCCGACGGCCTCCCTTATCGCCTTGCAGAAGGCGGCGGAGCGAGTGATGTCGGAGCCCGAGGGATCATGCCCGCCACGGATCGTGTAGGGGCCGGCGGGATCGAATTTGACCGCCGTGAAGCCCATGCCCACGAAGCGGGCGGCGGCCTCTGCGGCCATGTCCGGGCTGACCCAGAACTCTCTGCTTTCGTTGCCGGGCGCGGGGTAAAGGTAGGTGTAGCTGCGCAGCCGTTCGTTGATCTTGCCGCCGAGCAACGCGTGGACGGGACGCCCGCGCGCCTTGCCGAGGATGTCCCAGCAGGCGATCTCGAGCCCGGAGAACGCGCCCATCACCGTCAGGTCCGGCCGCTGGGTGAAGCCCGAGGAATAGGCGCGGCGGAACATCAGCTCGATCATCTCGGGGTTTTCGCCCGCCATGTGTCGGTTGAAGACATCGGTGATCACCGCCTCCATCGCCTTGGGGCTGACCGAGGAGGCGTAGCATTCGCCGTAACCCGCGATGCCGTCGTCGGTCGTGAGCTTGACGAAGATCCAGTAGCGCCCGCCCCAGCCGGGGGCTGGCGGCGCGACGGTGAAGATTTCGAGATCCTTGAGACGCATGGTTCCTCCGGTTCTGGCGGTGAGCGGGGGGCTTCGCGCCCCCCGGGGACCGGGTGCCCCGGTCCGCGCCCCCCGCGGGATATTTGTGAAAAGAAGAAGTCAGAAGATCAGGACGTTGCGGCGGGCGGCGCCGGTTCTGGTGTCGGCGATCGCCTCATTGATCTGGTCGAGCCTCCAGCGACCTGAGATCAACTCATCGAGCTTGAGGCGGCCCTGGCGGTAGAGGTCGACGATCCAGGGGATATCGCGGGCGAGGACCGTGTCGCCCATGAAGGAGCCTGTGATCGACTGGCCGGTGGCGGCAACGATCACCGGCTCCCATGCCGATTTCGCGCCCGAATGCGGCATGCCCACCGCCACGAGGCGCCCGCCGGGGGCGAGGTAGCGCGCGGCGCTGTCGTAGGCGGGGATGGCCCCCACGGTGACGAGCACGGCATCGGCGCCGCGGCCCGCGATCTTGCGGGCGGCGGACCAAGGTTTGGGATCGGTCGCGAGGATGCCGTCCGTGGCGCCGAAGTCGCGCGCGGCGTCGAGCTTCGCGGGATTGGTGTCGACGGCGATGACTCGGGCGGCACCCGCGAGGCGCGCGCCCTGGATCGCGTTCAGGCCGACGCCGCCCGCGCCGATGACGACGGCGATTTCGCCGGGGCGGATGCAGGCGGTGTTGACCGCCGCGCCGAGCCCGGTGATGACTCCACAGGAGAGAAGTGCCGCCGTTTCCATCGGGATGCCTTCGGGGAGGGGGGCGATCTGGCTCTTGTCCACAACGACCCGCTCGGCGAAGGCGGCGCAGTCGAGCCCCTGGGCGACGGGCGTGCCATCGGCGCGGCTCAGCGGTGAGGGGCCGCGCGCGGGGCTGGCGCAGCGTGTCGGATGGCCAGAGGCGCAGGGCGCGCAGTGGCCGCAGGCCCGGATCAGCGTCACGAGGACCGCGTCGCCAGGGGCCAGGCGCGTGACGCCGGGTCCTGTCGCGGTGACGCGGCCCGCAGCCTCGTGCCCGAAGACGGCGGGAAGGTCGCCGCCCCAGCCGCCGTCGATATAGGTGATGTCGGAATGGCAGATCGCGCAGGCCTCGACTTTGACCTCGACCTCGCCGGGGCCGGGTGCGCGGAGGCTCAGTTCCTCAAGGCGCAGCGGGGCGCCGAAGGCTTCGCAGATCGCGGCTTTGACCGTTCTCATCAGGGGTCCTTTCGTGGGTCAGATCTGGGTCGGCGGGGCCGAAGGCGCGCGTGTGGGCGCGACGAGAAGCAGGACGACACCGGCCATGATCGCGGCCGAGAGCATGAAGGGGGCGCCGGGCCAGTGGGGTGCGGCGCCGACCCTTGTGTAATGCGCGAAGATCCAGGTCATGATGAGCGGCGAGGTTGTCGCGGCGACGGCGGAGACCGAGGCGATGACGCCCTGCAACTCTCCCTGCTGGTCGTCGGGGGTGAGGTTCGTCATCCGCCCCTGCAGCGCGGGACCCGCCACGTCGCCCAGGGCCGCGATCGGGGTGAAGGCCAGCGCCCAGAAACCAGAGGTCACGAGACCGTAGAAGCCGAAGGTCAGCACATGCATGGCGGCGCCGTAGACGGCGGTCCGCTCCTCCCCCCAGCGGCGGGTCGCGGGGGCGACGCCCAAACCCTGCACCAGGGCCATGAAGACGCCGAAGATCGCCAGTGACAGCCCGTTCCACCAGCCATCCCAGCCGAACTGGGCGGTGCCGAAATAGGACCAGACGGCGGGGTAGGCCGTGAAGCACATGGTGTAGAGGAACATCACCACGAGGTAACGCCGCAGCCCCGGCAGATGGCCGATGGCGCGGAACGCGGCGAAGGGATTGGCGCGCGCCAGCGTGATGCGGCGGCGGCGGTGCTGGGGCAGGCTCTCGGGCAGGATCAGCCAGCCGAAGAGGAGGTTCGCCCCGGCGATGGCGGCGGCGGCGACAAAAGGCGCCCGCACATCAAGGAGCGAGGCCGCGCCACCGATCAGCGGGCCAAGCACGAACCCCACCCCGAAGGCGGCGCCGATCAGGCCGAAGCTGCGCGCGCGGTCCTGCGGGCCGGAGATATCCGCGACATAGGCGCCCGCCGTCGCATAGGTGGCCGCGCTCGCCCCCGCGACGATGCGGGCCGCAAGCAGAAGCCAGACCGACTGCGCCAGAGCCATGACGAGGTAGTCGAGCGCCATTGTCGCGAGCGCCACCAGCATGACCGGGCGGCGGCCGAACCGGTCGGAAAGGTTGCCCACGACCGGGCCACAGAGAAATTGCATCGCAGCGAAGGCAGTGGCCAGCACCCCGCCCCAGAGTGCGGCATCGGCAAGCGAGGCGCCCGTCACCTGGCGCATGAGGTCGGGCATCACCGGAAAGATGATGCCGATCCCGATGGAATCGATGGCGACGGTCGCCAGGATGAAGATCAGCGCGAGGCGGTTCTGCATGGGGTCCCGGCCCGCGGAAATGGCCGCCGGGCCGCGCCACGCTAGCGCCGCTCAGGGGCCGAGGGAAGGGCCTTCGTCGGCGAGCGCCGCCAGAACGCGGGCAAGGCGGGCAGGCGCTGTCAGGAACGGGGAATGGCCCGAGGGCAGGCGCGTGATGGCCGCGCCGAAGGGGCGCGCCATTTCGGCCTGGTACTCGGGCGGGATGGTGTGGTCGTCCTGGCACAGGATGTAGTGGCGGGGCTGCGGCGGGGTCTCGGTGCCAGGTGGCAGGGCCGTCGCCTGGGGCGCGATCGGTTCGGGGCAAAGCCGGGGCAGGGCACGGGCGATCTCATCCTCCGGGCAGTCGTGGAAGAAGGTCCGCCGCGCGCCCTGCGGATCGGCGCTGTAGGTCACGCCGCCCGGATCGGCCCTGACCACGTCCTTGAGCGGCTGGCGCGGCCCGGCCCGGCGCAGGTCGATGATGGATTTCCCCGTCTTGGGAACGTAGGCGCAAAGATAGATCAGCCGGGCGATCCGCCCGGGGTCCAGAGCGGCGGCAAGCGTCACGGGGAACCCGGCCGCGGAATGGCCGACCAGAACCGTCGGCGCCTCGGCCGCCGCAAGGAGCGCGCTGGCGTAGAGATCAAGCGTCACCTCGGACGCAGGTGTCGGGTCGTCCCCGTGTGCGGGCAGGTCGATGGCCCTGGCTTCGTGCCCGAGGCGGGTTAGCGCATCGACGACCCGCGACCAGCACCAGGCACCATGGCAGGAGCCGTGGACAAGCAGGAAGCGCGCCATCCCCTAACCCGCGGTATGGCCAATGTCGCGCAGGAAGCCCGTCAGCACCTCTGCATAGTCCTCGGGCTTTTCGACCGGGGGCAGGTGTCCCGCGCCCCGGATCAGGTGAAAGCGGCTGCCACGCACCAGTTCGGCGGTCTCGCGCACGAGATCGGGGGGTGTCGAGCCGTCCTCGGACCCGGCGATGGCCAGCGTCGGCAGGGTCAGGCCGGAGGTCGGGGTGATGAAGTCGGTCCCCGCGATGGCGGCCGAACAGCCCGCATAGCCGTCCACGGGGGTCCCGGCCAGCATGGCGCGCCAGCCCTTCAACTCTGCCGTTTCGCGGAAGCGTCGCGAAAACCAACGCTCCATCATCACGTCGGCGATGGCCTCAATCCCCTCGGCGCGGACCTTGGCGATGCGCTCCGCCCACATCTGCGCGGTGCCGATCTTGGCGGCGGTGTTGGACAGCACCATCGCCCGAACCATGTCGAACCGCTTCACCGCCAGCCCCTGCGCGATCAGCCCGCCCATCGACAGGCCCACGAAGACGCAATCGCGCACCTCTAGCGCGTCGAGCAACCGCTCGGCGTCGCGAATGATCGTGCCCATCGAATAGGGGCCCTTGTGGCAAGCAGACAGGCCGTGGCCGCGCGTGTCGTAGCGGATCAGCCTCAGGTCACGGGGCAGCATGGGCACAAGCTTGTCCCACATCCGGAAATCGGTGCCGAGCGAGTTCGAGAAGACGACCGGCGCACCGTTCGGGTCGCCATCCTCGCGCCAGTGGATATGGGTGTCGCCCAGGTCGAGGATGTTCATGCGTCCTCCAGCATGGAAAGGGCGCGGGCAAAGACGCCCGCATCGACATTGCCGCCGGAACAGACGGCGATGACGGTATCGCCCGCGATTCGGTCGGGGTGGAACAGGGCCGCCGCCAGCGCCACCGCGCCGCCCGGCTCGACCACGATGCGCAGGTGGGCGAAGGCCATGGCCATGGCATGCAGAGCCGCCTCCTCGCTGACGACAAGGCCGGGGCCGGCCAGTCGGGCAAGGATCGGGAAGGTCAGGTTGCCCGGCTGCGGCGTCACGATCGCGTCGCAGAGCGAGCCCGAAAGCCGGGTATTGCGCTGGATGCTGCCCTTGGCGAGCGAGCGGGCGGCGTCATCGAACCCCTCTGGCTCCGCCGGGCGGACGCGCAGGCCCGGCGCCTCGGCCTCACAGGCCAGGGCGATCCCGGCGCTGAGGCCGCCACCGCCGCAGGGCACCAGGACCTCCGCCCGCGTCACGCCAGTTGCTGCCGCCTGGCGCGCGATCTCAAGGCCCGTCGTCCCTTGCCCGGCGATGACCAGGGGTTCGTCGAAGGGGCGGATCAGGGTCAGGCCGCGTTCGGAGGCGATGGCAGCACCGATGGCATCGCGGTCTTCGCCCGCGCGGTCGTAGAGTACAACCTCGGCCCCCAGCGCGCGAGTGTTGGCGATCTTCACCGCCGGCGCGTCGGAGGGCATGACGATCACCGCCGGGGCGCCGTGGCGCTGCGCTGCCAGCGCCACGCCCTGCGCGTGGTTGCCCGAAGAATAGGCGATCACCCCGCGTTCCAGCGCCTCTGGCGGCAGGGCGGAGACCGCCGACCAGCCGCCCCGGAACTTGAACGATCCGGTGTGCTGCAGGCATTCGGGCTTGACCAGCACCCGCCGCCCGGCGATGGCGTCGAGCGCGGGCGATGACAGGAGCGGCGTTTCGCGCACGGCCCCGTGAAGACGGCCCGCCGCCGCGCGGATCATCTCGATGTTCATGAGAGTTTTTCCCGCCACGCCCGGATCGCGGCAAGGCTTTCGGCCTCATCAAGGAAAGGCACATGGGCGCGGCCGGGCACGTCGGCAAAGATCATGTCGGGGCGCCGCCGCCGCATCTCTTCCGCGGTTTCTGGCGACAGCAGGTCGGAGTTCGCCCCCCGGATCAGCGCCAGAGGCAATCCCGCGCTGGCGTCGAAAAGCGGCCAGAGGTCGGCGACCGGCGCCTGGTACCCCGCCAGAAAGCTGTCGCGCAGCGCCGGGTCGTAGCGGATCTTCAACCCGTCTGGCGTTTCCTCGTAAAGCTGATGGGCGAAGGCGGTCCAGCGGGCGGGGGGCACGTCCTCAAAGCCGGGCATGGCGCGGGGCAACTTTTCGGCCAGTTCGGAGATGCTTCTGGCCGCCGGGTTGCGCCCGACATAATCGCAGATCCGGTCGAGCCCGCCGCGCTCGATCACCGGGCCGATGTCGTTCAGGCACAGGCCGCTGACCCGGTCGCGCGCGGTTGCCGCCAGCGCCATGCCGATCAGCCCCCCGCGCGAGGTGCCAAGGATCGCAGTGCGCGCGATGCCCAGATGCGCCAGCAGTTCCAGCGCGTCCTGCGCTTCCCGCGCGACGGTGTAGCTTTCCGCCCCGGTCCAGTCCGATGCGCCACGCCCGCGATAGTCCGCCCGGATCAGGCGCACGCCGGGCAGATGCGGGACAAGGAAATCGAAATCGGTCGAGGACCGGGTCAGCCCGGCCAGGCACAGGACCGGAAGCCCCGCGCCCTCGTCGCGGTAGGCCAGGCGGGCGCCGTCGGAGGCGGTGAAATAGGCAAGCGTCATGGGGTGGCGATATCCGGGATCGTGGTCAGGTCGGAAAGGATGTGATGGGGCTTGCCCGGAAGCCGGTCAAGGGGCAGACCCGCCCGGTTGACCCAGGCCACCCGGAACCCGTAGGCCGAGGCCGCCGCCGCATCCCATCCGTTCGACGAGACGAAGAGCACATTGGCCGCCGTGCCGCCGAAGCGGTCGGTCACCAGGCGGTAGACGGCAGGGGCGGGCTTGAAGATGCCGACGCTTTCGACCGAAAGCACGCCGTCAAGCAGATCCCCGATCCCGGCCGATTGCACGGCGCCTGCCAGCATCTCCGGGGCGCCGTTCGACAGGATCGCGGTGGCAAGGCCCGCTTCCTTCAGCCGCGCCAGCATCGCGGGCACCTCGGGGTAGGCCTGAAGTTCCCAATAAAGCGCCAGAAGCCGCTCGCGAAGCTCCGGCTCGGAAAGACCGGAGGCCTCAAGCGCCCAGTCGAGCCCGTCCTGGGTCACCTGCCAGAAATCGGTATGCGCCCCCATGACGGCCCGAAGCCAGCTGTATTCCAGCTGCTTGCGCCGCCAGTCCTCGGCCAGCTTCGGCCAGGCTTCGGCCAGCGCCGCGCGGCCGGGTTCGGCGGCCGCGATCCGGGCGGCGGCGGCCACGTCGAAAAGCGTTCCATAGGCGTCGAAGACGCAGACCTTGATGGGCATCGGTCCCTCCCTTGCGGGCAGACTGGCCGCGGAATGGGGCGGGTGCAAGCGCCTAATGACCCGCGTGACAGGCGCCGCTCTGGTCCTCGGGGCGGTTCCGTGGTGAAATCGCCCCCAAGCGGGACCGAAAGCGGAGGCCGCAATGACCAGCCCATTCGAACGTCTCAGGGACCTTCTGGAGGAAACCCGGTCAGAGATCGACCAGGACCTGGCCGAGCGGCGGAAACGCTTGCGCTACCGGATCGAGCGGGGGCGGGCGGTCTTCGACAACGAGATCCGCGATGCGCATCGCGCGATCCGGGAAAAGCTGCCGGGCTATGTCTTGCGGGCCCGGCCCGGCGTCATTCTGACCGCGCCGGTGATCTATTCGCTGATCCTGCCATTCGCGCTTCTCGACCTCTTCGTGACGATCTACCAGGCGATCTGCTTTCCGATCTATGGGATCGACAAGGTGCGGCGGCGCGATCATATCGTCATCGACCGGCACCGGCTTGCCTATCTGAACGGGCTTCAGAAACTGAACTGCCTTTACTGCGGGTATGCGAACGGCCTGATCTCGATGGTCAGGGAAGTCGCGGCTAGGACCGAGCACTACTGGTGCCCGATCCGCCACGCCCGCAGCCCGGCCGATCCTCACGACCACTATCCGGAGTTCCTGGACTACGGCGATGGCGACGCGTTTCGTACGCAGGGCCGGAAGCCGCGCGAGGACCTCAGGAAGGACCGTTGATCAGATATTCTCACCCTGCGGCATGCCCAGGACGTGATAACCGCCGTCCACGCGGATGACCTCGCCCGTCGTGCAGGCGCCGTAGTCCGAGCAGAGATAAACCGCCGTGCCGCCGATGGCCTCCAGCGTGGCGTTCGCGCGTAAGGGCGCGTTCGCCTCGGTATGGCGGAAGGTCGCGCGGGCGCCACCAATGGCCGCGCCGGCCAGCGTCTTCATCGGCCCGGGGGAAATGGCATTCACCCGGATCTTCTGGGGGCCGAGGTCATTGGCCAAGTAGCGCGTGGCGCTTTCCAGCGCCGCCTTCGCCACGCCCATCACGTTGTAGTTGGGCGTCACGCGGTTCGAGCCGCCGTAGGTCAGCGTGATCAGCGAACCGCCCTCCGGCATCAGTTCCGAGGCGCGCCGCGCCACGTCGATGAACGAATAGCAGGAGATGTCGAGCGAGTGCTTGAAGTTCGCGCGGCTGGTGTTGACGAAACGCCCCGTCAGCTCGTTCTTGTCCGAGAAGGCGATGGCGTGGACAAGGAAGTCCATCGTGCCCCAGCGATCTTTTAACGCGCCGAAGCAGGCCGAAAGGCTTTCGTCGTCGGTCACATCGACATCGACCAGGAAATCGGACCCGACCGATGCCGCCAGCGGCTCAACCCGTTTACCGAAGGCCTCGCCCTGGTAGGAGAACGCCAGCTCCGCGCCTTCGGCCGCGAGCGCCGCCGCGATGCCCCAGGCGATGGAGCGTTCGTTCGCGACGCCCATCACCAGCCCGCGCTTGCCCTTCATCAGATCGGCCATCTCAGGTCACCCCCGGTATTTGCTCATCACAAGGGTCGCGTTGGTCCCGCCGAAGCCGAAGCTGTTGGACAGGACGCCGTCAAGCTCCACGCCGTCGCGCAGTTCGGTCACGATCTCGGACGGATCGAGCGCCGGGTCGAGCGTGGTCACGTTGGCCGAGGCTGCGATGAAACCCTTGTTCATCATGATCAGCGAATAGATCGCCTCATGCACCCCGGTCGCGCCGAGCGAATGGCCAGTCAGCGACTTCGTGGAGGCGACGGGGGGCGTCGTGCCCTTGCCGAAGACGCGGCGGATCGCCTCCATCTCGGTCACGTCGCCCACGGGAGTCGAGGTGCCGTGGCTGTTGATGTAGTCGATCTTGCGCCCCTCGGGCAGCGTGGAGACCGCGAGCCGCATCGACCGTTCGCCGCCTTCGCCCGAGGGCGCCACCATGTCGTACCCGTCCGAGGTCGCGCCGTAGCCCGTAACCTCGCCATAGATCTTGGCGCCGCGCGCCAGCGCGTGGCTCAGTTCCTCAAGCACGACGACGCCGCCGCCGCCTGCGATGACGAAACCGTCGCGGGTCGCGTCATAGGTGCGGGACGCGGTAGACGGTGCGTCGTTGTACTTCGACGACATCGCGCCCATCGCGTCGAAAAGGCACGACAGCGTCCAGTCCAGTTCCTCGCCGCCGCCGGCGAAGACCACGTCCTGCTTACCCATCTGGATCAGTTCGGTGCCGTTGCCGATGCAATGCGCCGAGGTGGAGCAGGCCGAAGTGATCGAGTAGTTCACGCCCTTGATCTTGAACGGCGTCGCCAGGCAGGCAGAGTTCGTGGACGACATGCAGCGTGTGACCATGAAGGGACCCATGCGCTTGGGGCTGCCCTTGTTGATCACGGTGTCGAAGGCCACGAAGAAGTTCTTGGTGGATGGACCGCCCGAGCCCATGATCAGGCCCGTGCGATCGTTCGAGACCTCGGCCTCGGTCAGGCCGCTGTCCTGGATCGCCTGTTCCATGGCGATGAAGTTGAAGGCCGCGCCGTCGCCCATGAATCGCAGGTTGCGCTTGTCAATGTGGTCTTCCAGCACGATCTGCGGCTTGCCGTGAACTTGGCTGCGAAAGCCGTGTTCGGCGTATTCGGGGGCAAAGACGATGCCCGACCGGCCGGCGCGGAGCGAGGCTTCGACCTCGGCGGCATTGTTGCCGATGGGCGAGACGATCCCGATCCCGGTGATGACGACGCGGCGCATGGGCGCACTCCTTCTTTGGGGGTCAGCTTGCGGAAAGCGCGACCTTCATGTCCTTGACCTGGTAGATGACCTCGCCATCGGCCTCGACGATGCCGTCGGCCACGCCCATGGTCAGGCGGCGGGTCTGGATCGCCTTGGTGAAGTCCACCTTGTAGGTCAGCATCTTGCGGTCCGGGCGCACCATGCCGGTCAGCTTGACCTCGCCCACGCCAAGCGCATAGCCGCGGCCTTCCCAGCCGCGCCAGCCGAGGTTGAAGCCCGTCAGCTGCCAAAGCCCGTCAAGGCCGAGGCAGCCCGGCATGATCGGGTTGCCGGGAAAATGGCAGGCGAAGAACCACAGGTCGGGGGTGATGTCGAACTCCGCCACGACATGGCCCTTGCCGTGCAGCCCGCCATCTTCCGAGATGTCGGTGATGCGGTCCATCATCAGCATCGGCGGTTCCGGAAGCTGCGCGTTACCGGGGCCGAAAAGCTCGCCTCTTGCACATTTCAGGAGGTCGTCGCGATCGAAGCTCTTCGGATATGCCGCCATGCGGTTGGTTCCCGTCCCTTGCCCTGTTTCAAACCCCTCTAGCACCCCGGTGCGCGGCAGAGCAAGGGCGGGCTGGGGCCCGGACGCCCCATCTTGCGGCGGGCGATTGAAAAACCCACCGCCTTTGGTCTAAATGGGACTGTATCTTGCTGGAGCGGACTATGGACGACAACCTGGCGACAGGCGCGGAAAGCTGGCTTGCGGGCGCGGGGCTCAGGCCCACGCGGCAGCGGCTCGCGCTTGCCGCGCTGTTGGTCGGCGACGGGGAACACCGCCATGTCACCGCCGAAAGCCTGCACGCGGCGGCGCGTTCGGCCGGGGAGCCGGTCTCGCTGGCAACCGTCTACAACACGCTGCGCGCCTTTTGCGACGCGGGCCTGATGAACGAGATCACGGTGGACGGATCGCGCAGCTATTTCGACACGCGCCTGGACGACCACCCGCATTTCTTCTGGGAGGATACCTCTCAGCTGGTCGATGCGCCGAAGGACCAGCTGGAAATCGCGCACCTTCCCGAGACGCCCGAAGGGGGCGAGGTGGCGCGCGTTGACGTGGTGATCCGCCTCAAGCGGGTCTGATCAGCGCCCGGACCGCCAGGCCAGCACCACCATCGCCAGGATGGCGCCGCCCGCGTTGAACACGAGGTCGAGCGCCGTGTTGTAATAGCCGCCCACATTGGTGTCGGCGATGCCAAGGACGGCGACGAACTCCACGATCTCGTTCGCCGCGCCGAGCCCCATCGCGCCAATCGCCGGATAGACCCAGAGCGTCCAGCCCCAGCGCACGCCCGGATAGTTGTGGCGCATCAGATGCCACAGCAGCCAGGCCGTCGTCCCGAAGCCGTAGGCATGGACGAGCTGGTCATATTTCAGGATGGTCAATTCGCCGGTACCGGAGATGGGCACGAGAACCGCGGAATAAAGGACGGAGCCGCCGACCGGCACCCCGCCCCCCGCCATATGCGCAAGCCCCCAGAGCGAGAGCGCCCAGAGCAGCGCAGGCGGAAAGGCCGCCCGGCGCAGGTTCACCCCCACCAGTGCGATCATCCCCGCCATGGTGGCGAGGTACCACAGGAACTCCAGGTTGCCGATCGAGAGGAACCAGGTGCCGAAGATGGCCGCGTAGGCCAGGGTGAAGGCGAAGACCGCCCATTCCGCCCGCGTTGGGGTCATGTCCCGGCCTCCGGCCTCAGAACCATTGCCCGGGCTCCATGAAACCCAGGTCCATCAACTGCTGCGCCCTCCAGTCGAAGCGGGTGGAGCGCGCCCAGACGAAGCTTTGCACCGCGTGCTTCGACGCCGGGTTGCGCCGCAGCGCCTTGGCGGTCCGGAAAGACGCGATGGCGGCGGTCACGTTGTTGTGCCAGGGACAGGCGCAGGTGTTCATCTCCTCAATCGAGAGCGAATGGTCGGGCAGGAGCCTGAGCCCGGGTTCCGCCCGGAAAAGCGCGATCCGGTCGATGCGGCGACGCGCCCAGGGGATGTGTTCCTCGAACCGCCACTTGAGGCCGCCGTAAAGATCGACCTGACGCGCCTTCTCGGCGCCTTTCTCCTCATCCCAGCGGGGTAGGGCGTAGTAGCCGGCCGCATCCAGCATCGCGTCCTCGACCGAGACGCCGAGCGGCGCCCGTTCAAGGTCGGCGGCGTAAAGATCGACCACCATGCAGAAGACCGCGCTGCGCCGCTCCTCGGTGTGGAAGGTCAGCATCTCCTCAACGCTGCGGCTTTCGGCAAAGGGGTGGAAGAGGTATTCGCCGTTGTAGCAGTAGTAGAACCAGGTCGTCGGCGGTGCGACGGCCAGAAGCGCGTTGACCGCGCCGGTGACCGCACCCTCGGCCCGCGTGTCGTGACGGATCGCGTGAACGCGCCCTTCGAATTCCGCCGGAAGATCGATCCCGTCGGGCAGGAAGGCCAGCACCGGCTGGAACCCTGCCGCAAGATGGTGGCGCAGGGTCGACTCAAGCTCCACCTCATCCTCGGCGAAGATCAGCGCGACGGGACCCTTGCCCAGCAGGGCGCGGTGATTGGCCAGGAAATGGGACAGCGGCTGGGGTGTCATCTTGCTCGGTCTTGACTGGGCCGCCCGGCATGTCGCGCCAGTGCGTTCGGGTTCGGGCGCGACTAGATGGCGTCAACGGGCGCCGGGAATCAAGGGCCGGTGATGCGTGACCTTGGGATCAACGATGCCCGGCGCCCGTGCACCCCGCTGAACTTGTCGAGGTGAAGTCGTTGCCGGCGAAATGCATGGTCGCGACTTCTTTGATCCCGTTCGACCAGCGCATCCGCAGCGTCAACGTCGATCCTGACAGCGTGCCGCTGCCGCTGCCCTGCGCGCCGAGCGAGTTTCCGGCGCTGGCCGCCCAGCTGCCGTCGGCCATCGGGCTCAACCGGGTCCAGCCCGACACCCGGACGAGCAGGGCGCAATTCGCCACCCATTGCCAGGTTCCGGAAACGTCGAGCTGGGCGGCAGCCCGAGTGGTGCCCGTCTCGACCACCGTCCCGGGTGCCGTCTCTGGCGCCCGTCCGGTCGCGACCTGGGCGGCGGGGCAAGTGCCCGGCTTCGCGCCCTTCAACTCCGTCAGCGCGGCGGGGGAGCCGAGCGCGGTCTTAGCCAACGCGGACCCCGAGGCGGCGCGATAGCGGTCCCAGGCGGCGCGGGTGCGCGCCCCGGCGATCCCGTCGGCACCGCCCGCCGAACACCCAAGGCGATTGAGTTCGGCCTGGGTGTCACGCATCAAAGCGCGTGCGGCCTCCGCCTCAGCCTCCGCCGCGCTGGCCGGCGGCGGAGCCTCCTCCACCTGCGAGGTGCTGGCGAGACGCGCCGAGGGGGCGCTTTCCTCTCGTCCCAGCGATTCAAGCGCGCGCTCCGCCAGATCGACCGAGAAGTCGCCGCTGTCGCCGTGGCGGCGCAAGAACCCCTCCAGCGCGTCGCGGGTGCCGAGTTCCATCGCCAGACGGAAATCATCGCGGATCTGGGACGTATCTGACGGAACGGCTGTATCGACCGGCTGGGCCGAGCCGCCCGCGAAATAGAATTCCCCCAGCAACTCATCGTAATAGGCCGGGAACTGCGCGTGGTTGCGTGTCTTGGCCAGATCGCGGACCTCGACCCGCAACTCAGCGATCATTGCGCGCAATTCCATGTCCTGCCGCGTGAGCTTGGGCAGCAGAAGCCGGGTGAAGACCGAGTTCGGGTCCCTGTCCTGATCGTCCAGCGCATCGAGCGCGGTCTGCCCGGCGCCCGCCGAGAAGACGACGAAGGTCCCCTCGGGCGCGGTGATGCGGCCAAGGCCGCGGGCCTGGCCGATGGCGCGCTTCGTCCCGCCCGCGGCGAAGGGATTGTTGCGGCAGGCGTCGAGGAACACCAGCGTCGCGCGCGCCCCGGAACTGCGCACCGTGTCCAGAAGGTTCGACAGGGCAAAGCTTTCGAGCTTGATGAAGTTCTCCCCGCCCGCCTCGGGAGAGGTGATGTCGACCGGCAGCAAATAGTTTTCGCCCTCGATCTCGACGCCATGGCCCGAGTAATAGATGAGCGCGGTATCGCCCGGCTCGATCCGGCCGACGAATTCGGCGATGTCGCGTGCCATGTTTCGCCGGGTCACGTCGAAATCGGCGATGACATCGTAACCTTGGGCCCCCAGAAGCGCGGAGACTGCGCGGGCGTCGCCGCCGGCTTTTTCCAGCGCGGGGACCGATTGGTAGGCGTCGTTGCCGATGACCAGCGCGACCTGCTTTGCCTGGGCAAGCCCTGCCGACAGAACCAAGGTGAATGCGAATGCTGCAACGGCGAGAATGCGCATGCCGTCCTCCGAATACCAGTTGTGGAAGTCTGGCGTGGCGATGCGCGGCGGGTCAACCGGCGTTTGGGGGGAAATTGCGCGCAGTTGCCCCTTGCGCGGCATTGCGCTATCCCGTCGCATCCGAAGGGATCCATCCATGTCCGAACCGAAGAAGCTTTTCATCAAGACCTACGGCTGTCAGATGAACGTCTACGACAGCGAGCGCATGGCCGAGGCGCTGGGCGCGGAAGGCTATGTGACGACCGAGGTGGCCGAAGAGGCCGACATGGTGCTTCTGAACACCTGCCACATCCGTGAGAAGGCGGCGGAGAAGGTCTATTCCGACCTTGGCCGCCTGCGTCCACTGAAGCAGGCGAAACCCGACCTCAAGATCGGTATCGCGGGCTGCGTCGCGCAGGCGGAGGGCGAGGAGATCCTGAAGCGGATGCCGCTGGTCGATCTGGTGGTGGGGCCGCAAAGCTATCACCGCCTGCCCGCGATGGCGAAGGCAGCCGAGGCGGGGCAGAAGACGGTCGACACCGATTTCCCCGAGGAGGACAAGTTCGACCACCTGCCGGACCGCCCCAAAGCTTCGGTCCGCCCGACCGCGTTCCTGACCGTGCAGGAGGGCTGCGACAAGTTCTGCGCCTTTTGCGTGGTGCCCTATACCCGTGGTGCCGAGGTCTCCCGCCCCGTCGAACGCATCCTGACCGAGGCGCGCGGGCTGGTGGAAAAGGGTGTACGGGAATTGACGCTTCTGGGCCAGAACGTGAATGCCTATCACGGGCAAGGCGCGGACGGGGACTGGACGCTGGCGCGGCTGGTGCGGGAGCTTGCGCGCGTCGATGGGCTGGAACGCATCCGCTACACGACCTCCCATCCCAACGACATGGGCGACGACCTGATCGCGGCGCATGGCGAGGAGCCGAAGCTGATGCCCTACCTGCACCTGCCGGTGCAGTCGGGCTCGGACCGGATCCTGAAGGCCATGGCGCGCAAGCATACGGCCGAACAATACCTGCGCCTGATCGAGAAGATCCGCGCCGCGCGCCCCGACATGATGATGTCGGGCGATTTCATCGTCGGCTTCCCCGGCGAGACCGATGCCGATTTCGACGCGACGATGGACCTGATCCGCGCGGTCAACTACGGCATGGCCTATTCCTTCAAGTATTCCGCCCGACCCGGCACGCCCGCGGCCGAAAAGGCGCCGGTGCCGGCCGATGTGGCAGACGCGCGGCTTCAGACGCTTCAGGCACTGATCACCCAGCAACAGCGTGCCGCGCAGGAAGGCATGGTCGGGCGCGAGGTCTCGGTCCTGTTCGAGAAGCCTGGGCGGCTGAAGGGGCAGATGGTGGGCAAGTCCGATTACCTGCACGCGGTCCATGTCGAGACCGGCCTGCCGGTCGGCGCCATCGCGCGGGTGAGAATCGTTTCCTCCGCTCCGAACTCGCTTGCCGGAGAGATCGTGGCGGCCTGAGTCCGCCCCGCAGGTGCGCCCAAGCGTCCGGATCGGCGGAAAAGCGGTGCGCAAGCGCCTCAATAACGCCCGCTTTTCACGCTATCTTGATGCTATGCCCGGGCGCGCAGCACTAGGGCTTGCGTGTGCACCCATAGGCGGGCACCATCTAGGTGCGAACCCTTTGCGAAGGAGACACGTTTGGGCTTCTCTGCCTTGACCCCCCCGCCGAAGCCGGAAGATCTGCACGAGACGCTTCTGGAATTTCCCGATAATCGGCTTCTGATCGATCTGTGCGGCGAGTTTGACCGCAACCTCTCGCAGATCGAACACCAGCTTGGGGTCCACATCCTGCGCCGCGGCAATCATCTCGCGGTGGTGGGTGGTGCGGAGGGCAGGGGGCGCGCGGCGGCGGTGCTGCAAACGCTCTACGGGCGGCTCGAAACCGGGCGCGGCATCGACGCGGGCGAGATCGACGCCGCCATCCGCATGGGTGATATGGGCGTCGCCAACCCGCCGAGCCTTGACGAACAGCTTGAAATGTTCGCCGCTGGTCGGATGGAAATCCGCACCCGCAAGAAACAGGTTGAACCACGCACCGAGGCCCAGAAGGCCTATGTGAAGAACCTCTTTCAGCACGAGCTCGCCTTCGGGATCGGACCGGCAGGCACGGGCAAGACCTATCTGGCCGTCGCGGTGGGCGTGACGATGCTGATCGGCGGCCATGTGGACCGGATCGTGCTCTCGCGCCCCGCGGTCGAGGCGGGCGAGCGGCTGGGCTTCCTGCCCGGCGACATGAAGGAAAAGGTCGATCCCTACATGCAGCCGCTCTACGACGCGCTGAACGACTTCCTGCCCGCCAAGCAGGTGCAGAAACTGATGGAGGAAAAGCGCATCGAGATCGCGCCCCTGGCCTTCATGCGCGGGCGTACGCTCGCCAACGCCTTCGTCGTGCTGGACGAGGCGCAGAACGCCACCACCATGCAGATGAAGATGTTCCTGACCCGCCTGGGCGAGGGCAGCCGCATGGTCGTGACCGGCGACCGCACGCAGGTTGACCTGCCGCGCGGCGTGTCCTCGGGCCTGACGGACGCCGAGCGGATCCTGGCCGATGTCCGCGGTGTCAGCTTCAATTACTTCACCGCGAAGGATGTGGTGCGCCATCCCCTTGTGGCCCGCATCATCGAGGCCTATGACCGCGACGATGGAGCCGCTGGTTGACACATTGATCGAGGACGCGCGCTGGGACGCGTTCGGGCTGGAGGATCTGGCCGAGGAGGCCGCGCGCGCGACGCTTGCCGCGCTCGGCCTGGCCGCGTCGGGGTTCGAGATCAGCCTTCTGGGTTGCGATGACCGGCGGATCGCCGATCTGAATGCCGACTACCGCGGAAAGCCGCAACCGACCAACGTGCTGTCCTGGCCCTCCGATGAGCGCGCGGCCGACGAAGACGGCGCCGCGCCCGACCTGCCCGACCCGGGACCCGAGGAGATGCCCGAGGAGTTGGGCGACATCGCGATCGCCTGGGAAACCTGCGAGCGCGAGGCGGTGGAGCAGGGCAAGCCCCTGCGCGATCATGTCACGCATCTTCTTGTTCATGGAACGTTGCATCTTCTGGGCTACGATCACATCCGCGATGGCGATGCGGCATTGATGGAAGGCACCGAAGTCCGCATACTTGAACAGATGGGCCTGGCGAACCCATATGAGTGAGCCGGGGCAGAACGGCCCTGCAAGTTGGAAAGGACAGATGGGCGAATCCGCAGACGGGTCGCAGTTCGCAGACAGCACTGACGATCCCGCAGACAGTAGCGCGCAGAAGGGCTTTTTTGGCCGTATCTTCAGCGCCCTGACCCCCTCGGAATCAGGAGAGGACGATACCGCGCCGACCCTGCGCGGGGAGGCGCCGGCACCCGGCGCGGTGCTTCCGGGCATTGCGAACCTGCGCAGATTGCGCGTTGACGACGTGGCCATCCCCAAGGCCGAGGTCGTCGCGGTTCCCGTCACGATCAGCCTGACCGACCTGGTGGCAAGATTTCGGGAAAGCGGATTTTCGCGGTTGCCGGTCTTCAAGGGGACGCTCGACAGCCCGCTGGGGATCGTCCACCTCAAGGACCTCGCGCTCCAACAGGCGTTTTCCGACGCGAAGCCAAGGTTTTCGCTGCGCAAGCTGCTGCGGCCGCTGCTTTATGCGCCGCCCTCCATGCCGATTGGCGTGCTCCTGCAGAAGATGCAGAGCGAGCGCATCCACATGGCGCTGGTCATCGACGAATATGGCGGTGTGGACGGCCTCGTGACGATCGAGGATCTGATCGAGACCGTGATCGGGGAAATCGAGGACGAACACGACACCTCCGAATCCGGCCTCTGGACGCTGGAAAAGCCGGGGCAATACCTTGTCCAGGCCCGCGCCCCGCTTGAGGAGTTCGAGGCCGAGATCGGCATCAAGCTTGCCGATGCCGAAGAGGATGAGGAAATCGAAACCCTGGGCGGCCTGGTCTTCATGCTGACCGGGCGGGTTCCGGCGCGGGGCGAGGTCGTGCCCCACGACAGCGGGGCGGAGTTCGAGGTCGTGGACGCCGACCCGCGCCGGATCAAGCGTCTGCGCGTCCGCCTGCCGCAGCCGAAGGGCTGACATGCGGATCTTCCGCTTCCTGCGCCGCGACAGTCGGCCGGGCTGGCGCGCGCTGGCCGGGGCGGTGGTGCTGGGCGTCGCCATGGCCTCGGGGCAGGCGCCCTTCGGGCTGTGGTGGCTGTCGCTCGGGGCGCTTGGCGTGCTGACCGGCGTCGTTGCGGCAGAGGCGCGGCGCGCTCAGCGGCTTTGGTTGGGCTGGGCCGCAGGCCTTGGCTATTTCGCGCTGGCGCTGTTCTGGATCGTCGATCCTTTTCTGGTGGAGCCGGAAATCTTCGGCTGGATGGCCCCTTTCGCGCTGATCCTGATGTGCGCGGGCATGGCGCTGTTCTGGCTTTTCGCGGCGGCGCTTGCCGGGCTTGGGCACGGTCGCGCCGGCCGGGTGCTGGGCTTTGCGCTGGGTCTCGCGCTCAGCGATCTGGCGCGGGGCTATGTTCTGACCGGCTTTCCCTGGGCGCTGATCGGCCATGTTTGGATCGACACGCCCGTGGCACAAGCCGCAGCCTTTGTCGGGCCGGTCGGGCTGACGCTTATGACCACGCTTTTGGCGGCCATGCCCCTGCTGGCGCGCGGCATGCGGGCGCGGTTGGCGCTTGCGGTCGTGACGGCCGCGGCCCTGGGCGGGCTTTGGCTGGCCGGGGAGGCGCGCCTGCATCGGGACATCGCCGGACGTGAGCCGCCGGTTCGCGTGCGCTTGGTCCAGCCCGACGCCGATCAGGCGCTGAAATGGCAGGGCGACATGTGGCGCGTGTTCCTGGAGCGGCAGATCACGCTGACGTCCGCGCCTTCGACCCAACCCCTGGATCTGGTGATCTGGCCCGAAACCGCGGTCCCCTACCTTCTGGGCGAGACCGGGGACCTGTTCGAGCGGATGATCGCGGCCTCCGGCGGGGTGCCGATCGTGACCGGCATCCAACGTGCCGAGGGCACGCGTTACTTCAACAGCCTGATCGCCATCGACGCGACCGCCGAGGTCACGGCACTGCATGACAAATCGCATCTCGTCCCCTTCGGCGAATACATTCCCTTCGGCGATCTTCTGGTGCCTTTCGGCATCCGCGCCTTCGCCGCGCAGGAAGGGTTCGGCTATACCGGCGGCTCGAAGATCCGGACGCTCGACCTTGGTCGCGCGGGTCAGGTCCTGCCGCTGATCTGTTACGAGGCGATCTTTCCCCAGGACCTGAACCGGGCTGTGGGCCAGGCGGACTGGGTTCTCCAGATCACCAACGACGGCTGGTTTGGCGACATTTCGGGGCCTTATCAGCATCTTGCCCAGACGAAGCTGCGCGCGATCGAGCAGGGTCTGCCGGTGGTGCGCGTCGCCAATACCGGGGTTTCTGCGGTCATCGACGCGAAGGGCCGGGTGGTGGGCAACCTTGCGCTGAACACCCAAGGGGTTCTGGATGCGGATGTTCCACCTTCCCTTGACCGTCCTCTTTACGCCCGGACGGGCGATCTTCCGGCCGCGCTCTTGCTGTGCCTCGGCCTCGGCGGCCTGTTGCTCCGGCGCCGATTCGCGGATTGACCCGGGCCTGCGTGCCGGATAGTCAGACCGGGCGAACCGTCACAACGGCTTCCTGGCGTGACGGGGATAACCCCAATGGAGCACTTCATGTCCCGCAAAAATTACATCTTCACCTCTGAATCCGTGTCGGAGGGGCACCCTGACAAGGTCTGCGACCGCATTTCCGATGCCGTTCTGGACGCCTTCCTGTCTGAGGAACCGAACGCCCGCGTTGCCTGCGAAACCTTTGCCACCACCAATCGCGTCGTCGTCGGCGGTGAGGTCGGCCTGTCCACCAAGGAAAAGACCAAGGCGATGATGGCGCGTATCGATGGCATCGTGCGCGACTGCGTCCGCGACATCGGCTACGAGCAGAAGAAGTTCCACTGGGACAAGATCAAGGTTCACAACTACCTGCACGAGCAGTCCGCCCATATCGCGCAAGGCGTGGACCGGGACGGGGCCGGGGATCAGGGGATCATGTTCGGCTACGCCACGCGCGAGACGGCGGAGCTTATGCCTGCGCCGATCCAGTATGCCCACGCGATCCTGCGCCGGTTGGCCGAAGCGCGGAAGTCCGGCGCCGAACCGACGCTGGGGCCGGATGCCAAAAGCCAGCTGTCGCTGCGCTACGTGGATGGGAAGCCGGTCGAGGTGACCTCGATCGTGCTGTCGACCCAGCACACCTCGAAGCGGCAGACCTCGAAAGTCATCCGCAAGATCGTCGAGCCCTATATCCGCGAGGTCCTGCCCGATGGCTGGCTGACGCGGAAGACCGAATGGCACGTGAACCCCACGGGCACCTTCGTCATTGGCGGGCCGGATGGGGACGCGGGCCTGACCGGGCGCAAGATCATCGTCGACACCTATGGCGGCGCGGCGCCCCACGGGGGCGGGGCGTTCTCCGGCAAGGACCCGACCAAGGTTGACCGTTCGGCCGCCTATGCGGCACGCTACCTGGCAAAGAACGTGGTGGCGGCGGGGCTTGCCGAACGCTGCACGCTGCAGCTGTCCTATGCGATCGGCGTGGCGAGGCCCCTGTCGATCTATGTCGATACCCATGGTACGGGCGAGGTCGCCGATGCCGAGATCGAAAAGGCGGTTGCCGAGGTCATGGACCTGACCCCGCGCGGCATTCGCACGCAGTTGGGCCTGGACCGGCCGATCTATCAGCGAACCGCGGCCTATGGCCATTTCGGCCGGGCGCCGGAAGCCGATGGCGGCTTCAGCTGGGAACGCACCGACCTGGCCGAGGCGCTGAAGAAGGCGGTCTGAGCCGAACCGGGCGGGACGGACGCCGGGGGTTTTGCACCCCCGGACCCCCGCAGGGTATTTGGGCAATGAAGAAGGGGCCGTTCATATGCGGCCGTTCTGGAGGTGTGACATGGCCAAGACCGATGTCTCGGGACTGACGCAGCTGGGGGCGGAGACGAAGATGCCGGCCTCGCCCGAGGAGGCGCTGCTGGAGAAGGTGCCGGCAGGGCATTCCGGAACGCAATATGTCGTGCGCTTCACGGCGCCGGAGTTCACCTCGATCTGCCCGATGACGGGGCAACCGGATTTTGCGCATATCGTGATCGACTACATCCCGCGCGACTGGCTGGTCGAAAGCAAGAGCCTCAAGCTTTACCTGCATTCCTTCCGCAATCACGGGGCCTTCCACGAGGACTGCACGATCGACATCGCCAAGCGGCTGGTGGCGCTGCTCGACCCGGAGTGGCTGCGTATCGGCGCCTATTGGTATCCGCGCGGGGGTATCCCGATCGACGTTTTCTGGCAGACCGGCGCGCCGCCCGCGGGCGTCTGGATCCCCGATCAGGGGGTCGCGCCCTATCGCGGCCGGGGCTGAGGGCGGCGCCCGTGCCTTGACGGCGGGGCCCGCGCCCGCTAGGCCGCCGCATCCCAGCCTGATGGTGCCGATGACCGACCCAGAGACCCCCCAGCCCGAGTGGCGCAACTTTTATGGCCGTCGCCATGGCAAGACGCTGCGTCCGAGCCAGAAGACCTATCTGTCCGAGGATCTGGAAACCTTGCGTCCCCTTGGCGTGACGCGGGAGGATAACCCCGAGCGGCAGCCCATCGACCCTGCGGCGATCTTCGGCGATGACCGTCCGGTCTGGCTTGAGGTCGGTTTCGGCGGGGGCGAGCATCTGGTCCATATGGCCGCGCGCTACCCTGCGGTCGGCATCATCGGCTGCGAGCCGTTCATCAATGGCGTCGCCATGCTTCTGGGCAAGATCCGCGAGGCCGGTGCGACCAACCTTGCCGTACATCCTGGCGATGCGCGCGACCTGATGGAGGTGCTTCCCGAGGGGGCGGTCGCACGGGCGTTTCTCAACTACCCCGATCCCTGGCCGAAGCGCCGCCATCACCGGCGCCGCTTCGTCACGGCGGAACACCTCTTGCCGCTGGCGCGCGTCATGGCGAAGGGGGCGGAGTTCCGGGTCGCGACCGACATTCCCGACTACGTGCGCCAGACGCTGAAGGAAGTGCCGCGTGCCGGGTTTGCGCTGGTGCGTCAAGGCGACGTGCCCTGGGACGACTGGATATCCACGCGCTATGAGCAGAAGGCGCTGCGCGAAGGGCGCGCGCCGCATTACCTGACCTTCGTTCGGGGCTGAGACCGCCCAAAGGCGCCGCTCAGCCGAAGAGTGGCTGCGCCAGCAGATAGCGCTCGATGATCGGAAGCGAGGCCGCCCCGATGGCGCGGGCGTTGCGCCCGATCGCCGCCTCGGCGATCACGGGCTCGTCGATGCCTTGGGTGTCGATGACGGTCAGCGCCTTCCGGGTCCGCTCCACGATCTGGCTGCGGACGCTGTCGGGGCAGTTCGAATCGATCAGGATGGTCTCGAAGTCGATGACGGAGGAGACCGCGACCGCCGCGAGCGCGAGGTGTCGGGCGGTATGGTCGATCCAGTCCTCCAGCGGCTGGCCGAACTGGGACCAGTCGGTCTCGGGCCGCCAGATGGCCGCGGGGTCGAAGCCCGCCGCCTCCAGCCGCGCTTCCAGAAGATAGATCGAGGCATGGTGGATCAATTGCTGGGCGCCGGTTTCGGATGCGACCGGGATCGAGCCGAAGGCGCCCGCGTTACCGGTTCGCCCGACATAGACCGTATCGTTCAAGACCACGCCGCCGCCGATGAAGGAGCCGATGAAGAAGTAGGCGTAGTCTGCGAACTCTCGGCCGCGGCCGAAGACATGTTCGGCGGTACAGGCCGCCGTCGCGTCGTTGCGAACGGTGACGGGCAGGCCGGTGATCTCCGCCACCGCGGCAGTCACGTCGAAATCCCGCCAGCGCTGCATTTCTTCCTTGGGGGCGTTCACGACGTCAAGCCAGTTCCAAAGCTCGAAGGGCGCCGCGACACCGATGCCCGCCACGCGCCGGCGCTCAGCGGGCTTCAACCCGGCGAGCAGCTTTTCGAAGTTCTCGCTCAGGAATGCCGTCAGGGCGTCGGGGGAGGGGTAGGGGTAGGTGCGCTTGATCTGGGCCCGGATCTTGCCGGCCAGGTCGATCAGCACCAAATCGGTGCTCCTGCGGCCGATGTTCAGCCCGACCGAGAGGGCTCCGTCAGGGCGCAGCGTCATCGGGATCGAAGGCTTTCCGACCCGTCCACGGATCGGCTCCCCCCGGACCAGAAGCCCGTCCTTTTCCAGCTGCCGGATGATGATCGATACGGTCTGAGCCGAGAGATTGGTACGGCGCGCGATCTCGGCGCTGGGCAGGCCACCGTGGCGCTGGATCATGGAAAGGACAAGCCTTTCATTGTGATCGCGGATCCCCGACTGATTGGCGCCCCCCATGGGATCGCGGATGGTGGTGGTGTCCATTGCTCTTGACCGGTGTTTTTCTGGCGCCTCCAGTTTGACCGTCTGAATTAATAAATCAAGTTTATTTATTTATTGACAGATGAGGGCGACTCGCCGCATAGGAGGGGCAGGGACGGGCAGACTACCGCCGGTCCGGCAATCCGGCGCAAGGCAGGTGCCCCGCCAGAGACGATCCATGGGAGGATGACATGACCAAATTTCTGATGGGCGCCGCGGTCGGCGCGCTTGTACTCGGTGCCGCCTCGGCCGCTTCGGCTGACAGTGCATGCCTGATCACCAAGACCGACACCAACCCCTTCTTCGTCAAGATGAAAGAAGGCGCGAGCGCCAAGGCCGCGGAGCTGGGCATCGAGCTGAAATCCTATGCCGGCAAGATCGACGGCGACAGCGAAAGCCAGATTTCCGCGATCGAGACCTGCATCGCCGATGGCGCCAAAGGCATCCTGCTGACGCCGTCCGACACCAAGGGCATCGTGCCGGCGGTTCAAAAGGCGCGCGACGCGGGCCTTCTGGTGATCGCGCTCGACACCCCGCTTGACCCGATCGAGGCGGCCGACGCGACCTTCGCGACCGACAACTTCCTTGCCGGCGAACTGATCGGCAAATGGGCGAAAGCCGCGCTGGGTGATGCCGCGGCGGATGCCAAGATCGCCATGCTCGACCTTGATGTCAGCCAGCCGACCGTCGACGTCCTGCGCGATCAGGGCTTCCTGCAGGGCTTCGGGATCGATCTGGGCGACCCCAACAAGTGGGGCGACGAGACCGATGCGCGCATCGTCGGCAATGACATCACCCAGGGCAACGAGGAAGGTGGCCGCCGGGCGATGGAAAGCCTGTTGGCGAAAGATCCGTTCATCAACGTCGTCTACACGATCAACGAACCCGCCGCCGCCGGTGCCTACGAGGCGCTCAAGGCGATCGGCCGCGAGAAGGACGTGCTGATCGTCTCAGTCGATGGCGGCTGCCCGGGCGTTGCCAACATCAAGGATGGCGTGATCGGTGCGACCTCGCAGCAGTACCCGCTGCTGATGGCCTCGCTCGGGATCGAGGCGATCGCGGCCTATGCGAAAGACGGCACCAAGCCGCAGCCGACCCCGGGCAAGTCCTTCTTCGACACCGGTGTCGCACTTGTCACCGACAAGCCCGCCGAAGGGGTCGAGTCCATCGACACCGCGAAAGGCACCGAGCTTTGCTGGGGCTGATGCCCCTGCATTGATCGGAACGCCTTAGAGGGACAGAATGACCAAGTGGGGGCGGTGGCGACGCCGCCCCCGACTGTTATCCGGGAGGAACGGGAACATGGCCAGCGAATCCGGTACCACAAATAGCTACGAAAGCGCGATCAAGGGCAGCCCGGACGCGGTGGCCGAGTTCACGCAGCGCCGCTCTGCCGTGCACAGCTTCCAGCACCTTCTGCACCAGACGCCGTCGCTGGTGCCGCTGATCGTGCTGCTGGCTGCCGTTGCGGTCTTCGCGGCCCTGCTCGGCGCCAAGTTCTTCTCGCCCTTCACGCTGACGCTGATCCTGCAGCAGGTGGCCATCACCGGTATCGTCGGTGCGGCGCAGTCGGTGGTGATCCTGACCGCCGGCATCGACCTTTCGGTCGGTGCGATCATGGTGCTTTCGTCGGTCGTCATGGGCCAGTTCACCTTCCGCTACGGGCTCCCGCCCGCCTTCGCGGTCCTTTGCGGCTTTGCCTGCGGGGCGCTGATGGGCTTCATCAACGGGACGCTGGTCGCGCGGATGAAACTGCCGCCCTTCATCGTGACGCTCGGCATGTGGCAGATCGTTCTTGCCACGAACTTCCTATACTCCGCGAACGAGACCATCCGCAGCCAGGACATCACCGAACAGGCGCCGATTCTGCAGCTCTTCGGGGAAAGCTTTCGGATCGGCGGAGCGGTCTTTACCTATGGTGTCGTCGCGATGCTGGTGCTGGTCCTGGTGCTCTCCTATGTCCTGCGCCACACCGCCTGGGGCCGCCACGTCTACGCCGTGGGCGATGATCCCGACGCGGCCGAGCTTGCGGGCGTCCAGGTCAGCCGCGTTCTGGTGACGGTCTATGTGCTTTCGGGGCTGATCTGCGCGCTGGCGGGTTGGGTGTTGATCGGGCGGCTTGGCTCGGTATCGCCGACCGCGGGGCAGTTCGCGAACATTGAAAGCATCACGGCGGTGGTGATCGGGGGGATCTCGCTCTTCGGCGGGCGCGGCTCGATCCTCGGGATGCTCTTCGGGGCGCTCATCGTCGGGGTCTTCTCGCTGGGTCTCAAGATGCTCGGCACAGACCCGCAATGGACCTATCTCCTCATCGGCGCGCTGATCATTGGCGCCGTCGCCGTGGACCAGTGGATCAGAAAGGTGGCTGCGTGATGGAACCGATCCTGAAAGCCCGCAATCTCGTCAAGCGCTATGGCCGTGTGGTGGCCCTTGACCACTGCGACTTCGAGCTGATGCCGGGGGAAATCCTGGCCGTCATCGGCGACAACGGTGCGGGGAAGTCGACACTGATCAAGGCCATCTCGGGCGCGGTCACGCCGGACGAAGGCGAAATCTGGCTCGAAGGCCGCAAGATCGGCTTTTCAAGCCCGCTGGAGGCGCGGGGCGCGGGGATCGAGACCGTCTACCAGACGCTCGCCATGTCGCCCGCGCTTTCGATCGCGGACAACATGTTCATGGGGCGCGAGCTGCGCAAGCCCGGCATCATGGGCAGCCTCTTCCGCCAGCTTGACCGCCCGGCGATGGAGAAATTCGCCCGCGACAAGCTGACGGAGCTTGGCCTGATGACGATCCAGAACATCAACCAGGCGGTGGAAACGCTGTCGGGGGGGCAGCGGCAGGGGGTGGCCGTCGCGCGTGCTGCCGCCTTCGGGTCCAAGGTGGTGATCCTGGATGAGCCGACCGCGGCGCTGGGCGTCAAGGAAAGCCGCCGGGTGCTGGAGCTAATCAGCGACGTGCGCTCGCGCGGCATTCCGATCATCCTGATCAGCCACAACATGCCCCATGTGTTCGAGGTCGCGGACCGCATCCACATCCACCGGCTGGGCCGCAGGCTGTGCGTGATCAAGCCGGGCGATTACACGATGTCGGACGCCGTGGCCTTCATGACCGGCGCGAAAGAGGCCCCGGGCGCGGCCGAGGCGGCCTAAGGCCGCCCGGCCGGGGCGTGGGCATCACTCGGGCTGGAAGCCGCCGATCAGCTGGCGCAGGCCGATCCAGGCGCCCAGGCTGATCGCGGCCAGCGTGACAGGCCCCGACCAGGAAAGCGCCGCGATGGCGGAGACGCCCTGGCCGACGGAACATCCCATCGCCAGAACCCCGCCGATCCCCATCAGGGCCGCGCCGCCGACCTGGCGGCCAAGCTCGCGCGGGTCCTCGCAGGCTTCCCAGCGGAACAGGCCGCGGATCATCGAGCCCGCGAGCGCGCCCGCCAGAACGCCGACGACGGACCCGACCGAGAAGGAGAGCCCGCCCGAGGTCGAGGTCATCAGGTAGATCAGCGTGCGCCCGACCGGCGCGGTGAAGGATGGCCCCTCGACCGCGATCTCCTCAAGGCTGGCATCGAAAAGCCAGCTTGTCCCGGCAAAGCACCAGACGACGGCCAGACCCGCGGCGATCCCCCAAAGCATCATGGCCGGGCGCGCGCGCAGCGCGGCGCTGGAGAGCGCCCAGCCGAAGCAAAGGACCGCGACGGCCGCGATCGTGAGGGCGGCGGGAACGCCAAGTGCGCCCAGGTCGGAAAGAACGCCCTGCGGCCCCTCGGCGGCTGGCTGCGGGAAAAGCGCGACGCGCAGCGGCGCCAGCGGGCCAGATAGCGCCACGAAACCGAAAAGGCCCATCACCACCACTACCACGAGCGATCGCAGATCGCCGCCGCCGAAGCGAACGAGCGCTCCGAAGCCGCAGTTGCCCGCCATCGCCATACCGTAGCCAAACATCAGCCCGCCGACGATCGAGGCAACCGGGTCCCAGGCGATGCTGTGATAGATGGTACCCTCCAGGTCGATCCAGCCGGCCATCGCCCCGACCTGCGTTCCCAGGATTGCCACGCCCAAGACAATCCCCCAGAGCCGGAGGCGGCTCTGGCTGCCGCCGTAGATCGCTGATTCCAGCGCGCCGAGCGTGCAGAAATCACCCAGACGCGCGGTGAGCCCCAACACGACGCCCCCCACCAGCCCGACCAGGGCCGCCAGAAGGCCGAAAGGCAAGCCGTCCATCCCTTATCCTCCCTCGCGCCCCCGCGCGCTGGGGGCGCTATCAACATTTCAGTCCGGTTCGCAGAATAGCCTGGAGAGCAGGTTGACCATCTCCAGCACTCTGGGATCCAGGATCGAGTAAAAGATCGCCTGCCCCTCCCGGCGGGCACTCACAAGCCCTTCGAGCCTGAGGCGCGCAAGCTGCTGGCTCACGACAGCCTGACGCGAGCACAGAAGGTTTTCAAGCTCGGTCACGCTCTTCTCGCCGCCCCGCAGGTGGCAAAGAATGGTGAGCCGCCCGTCATGGCCAAGAGCCTTGAGAAACGTCGCCGCCTCATTCGCGCGCTCGACGAGCGCTTCGAGATCGCGCTCCGATCGCTTGGGGATGCCAGTCTTCGCCTCGTCGCTCACTCGCGGCTCCTGTTTCTCCCTCGACTCATGGCGGGGCGGCGTCGATCCCGCAACCCCCCCGACGCGTCGAATTCGTTCGACTGCGAACGAAAAGGCCCCCGGCCTCTCAGTCCGCCAGCACCGCGCCCGCCTGGCGCAGCATGGCGCCGAGCATCGGCCAGAAGAAATCTTCGCCCGGGTAGCCCTCAAGCCGACCGCTTTCGACCCCATCAGCGACGACGACGAAGGTCGGCGTGAAGATGGGGGCCGCCTCGATCCGCAACCCCTCCGGCAGGGGCGCCCGCAGGTCGATCCGGCGCAGCGGGGCCAGGCGGCCCTCGGCTGTCAGGGGATATTCGGGCGCTACCTCCTCGTTCCAGCGCGCGCAGTAGATGCAGCCAGCCTGTTCGAACATCAAAAGCTCATACTCCGTCGCCCCGGCCGCAGCGGCGGACAGGGGAAGCAGAAGGACCGCGAGGATTGAGCGAACAGGCATGTTGACAGGTCATATGAACATATAAATATTCTAATGTAATTTTGGGACCTCGGCAAGCGCCGCGGACTGCCGTGCTCTTGGGGGCGTTGATGCTGGAGATTTCCTTTGGGGGCGCCTTGATTGCGGGTTTCCTCGCGTTCTTTTCCCCCTGTGTGCTGCCCATGGTGCCGTTCTATCTGTCCTACCTGGCCGGCGTTTCGGTGCACGAACTGGGCGCGGGCGGCGGGCTGACGCCTGCGGCGCGCGGACGGCTCGTCGTGCGGACGGTGGCCTTTGCGCTGGGCGTGACGACGATCTTCATGATGCTGGGCCTCGCGGCCTCCGGCCTTGGTCGCGGACTTGCCGCCTGGATGGAGACGCTGTCCTGGGTCGCGGGTGGGGTACTGATCCTTTTCGGCCTGCATTTCCTGGGCATCCTGCGGATCGGACTGTTCTACCGCGAGGCGCGGCTTCAGTCCGACCAGCGCCCGACGACGGTCGTCGGGGCCTATGTCCTGGGCCTGGCCTTCGGTTTCGGCTGGACGCCCTGCGTTGGCCCCGCTCTGGCCGCGATCCTGATGATTGCCGGGGGCATGGGAGAAATCTGGCGGGGCGGGGCGCTGCTTCTGGTCTTCGGGCTGGCGATGACCTCGCCCTTCGTGCTCGCCTCGGCCTTCGCGGGTCCGTTCCTGGCCTGGCTGGGCCGCCATCGCGCCATTGTCCGATACGTGGAAAAGGCGACCGGCGTCATGCTGATCGTCTTCGGGATCCTGATCGCGACGGATACCGTCAACCTGATTGCCGACTGGATGATCCGGACCTTCGACTGGTCCGCCACCATCACCTGAGAGGAGTACCGACATGAGACGCCTTCTGACCCTCGCCGCCGCGCTCTTCCTGGCTGCGGGTCCGGCCTTGGCCGTTCCCCTGGGCGACGATGGGTTGCACAAGCCCGACTGGCTGCGCGAGACCTTCAAGGATCTGCGCGAGGACCTGGAGGAGGCGAACGCCGAGGGCAAGCGGCTGCTGGTCCTGATCGAGCAGCGCGGCTGCATCTACTGCACCAAGATGCAGGAAGAGGTCTTCACGGTCCCCGAAATCGACAAGCTGATCCGAGAGGGCTACTTCGTCGTTCAGATGAACCTGTTCGGCGATGTCGAGGTGACGGACTTCGACGGCGAGGTCCTGTCGGAAAAGGACATGGCGGCGAAGTGGGGCGTGATGTTCACGCCGACGATGATCTTCCTGCCCGAAGACGTCCCGGAAGGGCAGAGCGCGGTCGAATCGGCGGTTGCCGTGATGCCCGGCGCTTTCGGCAAGGGCACGACCGAGGCGCTCTTCATCTGGGTGCGCGACCATGGCTACGAGACCGGTGAGCACTTCCAGAAATTCGTCGCTTCGCGTGTAAATCCGGGCAATTAGCGCCTATCGAGTTTTGAATATAAGAATATTCATGAATGCATATGTTTTTAGTTGCTCTCGATGGCCGAGCGGCGTTATCGTCACTCCGAGGGAAAGATCAGGGAGGATCGCAATGAAAAGCCAGCTTTGGCTCGCGTCCTTGGTAGCGCTGTCCGCGGCGCTGCCAGCGGCGGCCGATACCGCGCCGGGCGACGTGGCCTATACGGACGGGGCGGTGGCCGTGTCCTTGACCGGAGTGGCCGGTGATGCGGCGGCAGGCGCCAAGGTCATGACGACCCGGTCCGAGGGGAACTGCGTCGCATGCCACCAGATCGCCGCGATGCCGGACGTGCCGTTCCAGGGCGATATCGCGCCCGCGCTTGACGGGGTGGCCGACCGCTACGACGAGGCGCAGCTGCGCGGCATCGTCTCCAATGCGAAGATGAGCTTCGAGGGCACCTTCATGCCCGCCTTCTACAAGACGACCGGCTTCATTCGTCCCGGCGATGCCTACTCGGGCAAGGCCGCGCCGGAAAATCTGCCGCCGATCCTGACGGGTCAGCAGATCGAGGACGTTGTCGCCTATCTGCTCACGCTCAAAGAGTGACGGGCCAGGGATTTCAAGGAGATGACCATGATGATCACCAGACGTGAAGCGATCCTTGCCGGGTTCGGCAGCATCGCGACCGCAGCGGTCCCCAGCATGGGGCTTGCGGCCACCGTCGACGAGTTGACCGCAACCTTCACCGGCGGCGCCGCCGCGGGCGAGGGTGGGCTGACCCTGACGGCCCCGGAAATCGCCGAGAACGGCAACACCGTTCCGGTCGAAGTGAACGCGCCGGGTGCGGTCGCGATCATGATCTTGGCGACGGGCAACCCGGAACCGGCGGTTGCGACCTTCACCTTCGGCCCGGCGGCAGGCAGCCAGCGCGCCGCCACCCGCATCCGCCTGGCCAAGACCCAGGATGTCGTGGCGATGGCGAAGATGGCCGACGGTTCGGTCGTTCAGGCTTCGGCCACTGTCAAGGTTACCATCGGCGGCTGCGGCGGCTGAGGATCAGGAGTTAGAAACATGGCAAAAGATGCAAAACCGCGCGTGAAGGTTCCGAAGTCGGCCGCTGCCGGCGAGGTCGTCACGATCAAGGCCCTGATCAGCCACCAGATGGAATCTGGCCAGCGCAAGGACAAGGACGGGAACCTGATCCCGCGCTCGATCATCAATCGCTTCACTTGCGACCTGAACGGCGTGAACGTCGTTGATGTGACGCTGGAACCGGCGATCTCCACCAACCCCTACTTCGAGTTCGACGCCAAGGTCGATGCGGCGGGGGAGTTCAAGTTCACCTGGTACGACGACGACGGCTCTGTCTACGAGGACACGAAGCCCATCGCCATCGCCTGATGGCCAGCGCAGGTCGGGGAGGAGACGGAATGCAGCACAGAAGAACGACAAGGAACCTGGCGGTGGCCGCGGCGCTTGGTCTGGCCCTTACGGGCATCGCCAACGCGGACCCGGCCGAGGACACGCTTGAGGTCACGACCGACGATGCCACCATCACGCTGACCACGACGGCGCCCGCGCCGGCGGCGGTGGCCGATGTGTTCGACACGGTCTATTCGGGCTGGCACTTCCGCGACCCGGATACCCGGGACATGCAGCGGGACGACTTCGACAACCCGGGCATGGTCTTCGTCGACCTCGGGCAGGAGAAGTGGGACGAGGCCATCGGAACCAACGGCGAAAGCTGCGCCGGCTGCCACGAGGGGCCCGAAAGCATGGCGGGTCTTCGCGCCGTCATGCCGCAGGTCGATGAAGCGACCGGCAAGCTCATGATCATGGAGGACTACATCAACACCTGCGTGACCGAGCGCATGGGGTTGGAGAAGTGGGGCACGACCTCGGGCGACATGAAGAACATGCTGGCCCTGATCTCCATGCAGTCGCGCGGCATGCCGCAGAATGTGGCCATCGACGGCCCCGCCGCCCCGTTCTGGGAGCAGGGCAAGGAAATCTACTACAACCGCTATGGCCAGTTGGAGATGTCTTGCGCGACCTGTCATGAGGACAACTACGGCAACTACATCCGCGCCGACCACCTGAGCCAAGGCCAGCTTTCGGGCTTCCCGGTCTACCGGCTGAAGGACGCGGGTCTGGTGTCGGCCCAGCAGCGCTTCGTCGGCTGTGTGCGCGACACACGGGCAGAGACCTTCAAGGCCGGGTCGGACGAGTTCAAGGCGCTTGAGCTTTATGTCGCCTCGCGCGGCAACGGCCTTTCGGTCGAAGGCGTGGGCGTCCGCCACTGACGAAATCGGGCGGCCGCCGGTGTGTCCGGCGGCCGCCGTCTCTATCAACTCACGAAATGAGCGGGTCGCCCGACGCGTTTGCGCGGTTGCGATCGCATGTCTGCAAGTCAAGGAGTCGGTCATGATCACCCGTCGGGAATTCCTTCAGGCTTCGGTGGCAGCTTCTGCCATCGTTGGCATTTCCGGCTTCGGAAACTGGTCGCGCCTTGCCGCCCAGCAGGCCCTGACCCAGGACCAGCTGTTGCAGTTCGACGACTTCGGCAACGTGACGCTGATCCACATCACCGACATCCACGCGCAGCTGAAACCGATCTGGTTCCGCGAACCGGAGATCAACATCGGCGTGGGCGAGGCCGCCGGCCGCCCGCCCCATGTGACGGGCAAGGACTTCATCAAGATGTTCAACCTGACGCCCGGCTCGCCCGAAGCCTACGCGCTGACCTACGAGGACTTCACCGCCTTGGGTAAGACCTACGGCAAGATGGGCGGCATGGACCGCGTGGCGACCGTCGTCAAGGCGATCAAGGCCGCGCGCCCCGAAGCGATCCTGCTCGACGGCGGCGACACCTGGCACGGGTCCATGACCAGCTTCCTGACCAAGGGACAGGACATGGTCGATGTCATGAACGCGCTGGGTGTCGAGGCGATGACCAGCCACTGGGAATGGACCTACGGCTCCGAGCGGGTGAACGAGATCGTGGAGGGGCTGCCCTTCCCCTTCCTCGGCGCCAATATCTTCGACGTGGAGTGGAACGAGCCGGCCTACGAGCCCTATACGATCTTCGAACGCGGCGGCGTCCGGATCGCGGTCATCGGCCAGGCCTTTCCCTACATGCCGATCGCGAACCCCGGCTGGATGTTCCCCGAATACAGCTTTGGCATCCGCGAGGAGCGCATGCAGGAGGTGGTGGACGAGGTGCGCGGGCAGGGCGTCGATCTGGTCGTGTGCCTGTCGCACAACGGCTTCGACGTCGACCGTAAGATGATTTCCCGCGTCAAGGGCATCGATGTGATCCTGACCGGCCATACCCATGACGCCGTGCCCGAGCCGGTTCTGGTGGGCGAGACGATCCTGATCGCCTCCGGCTCGAACGGCAAGTTCGTCAGCCGCGTGGACCTCGACGTGCGTGACGGGCGCATGATGGGCTTCCGCCATAAGCTGATCCCGATCTTCTCGGACGTGATCGCGCCGGATGCAGAGATGGCCTCGCTTATCGACGAAGCCCGCGCGCCCTTCAAGGACCAGCTGGAGGAGCAGATCGGCACGACGGACAGCCTGCTTTACCGCCGGGGCAACTTCAACGGCACCTGGGACGACCTGATCTGTCGGGCGGTCCGGTCCGAGCGTGATGCGCAGATCGCGCTGTCGCCCGGGGTGCGCTGGGGCACGACGCTCCTGCCCGGCGACGCGATCACGCGCGAGGATATCCACAACGTCACCTCGATGACCTACGGCGCCTGCTACCGCAACGCGATGACGGGCGAGACGCTGAAGCTGATCCTTGAGGACGTGGCCGACAACATCTTCAACACGGATCCCTACTACCAGCAGGGCGGCGACATGGTCCGCGTCGGCGGGCTGGCCTATGCGATCGACGTGTCCAAGCCGATTGGCGAGCGGATCAGCGACATGCGCCTGGCCGACACCGGCGAGGCGATCGAGGCGGCGAAATCCTACACCGTCGCCGGCTGGGCTAGTGTCAACGAAGGTACCGAAGGGCCGCAGATCTGGGACGTGATCGAATCCCACATCCGGAAGATCGGCACCGTCAGCCTGGAACCCAACACCACGGTCACCGTAACCGGCATCTGAGACAGAAAGGGAGAGTTCGCCATGACCGACGAACCCGCCAAAGGGGCTTCACGCCGCACGTTCCTGAAGGGCAGTGCCGCGCTTGGCGCGGGCGCGCTGGCCGCCAGCGCCGCCGGGGCCGAGGGCGCCGATCCGCTGATCACCGAGGTTCAGGACTGGGCCTCCTCCTTCGGGGATGCGGTCGATGCTTCGCCCTATGGCATGCCCATCCGCTTTGAATCGCACGTCGTGCGGCGCAACGTGGAATGGCTGACCGAAAGCCCGGTCTCCTCGATCAACTTCACGCCCATTCATGCGTTGGAAGGCACGATCACCCCGCAGGGCTGCGCGTTTGAGCGTCACCATTCCGGCGCGATCGAACTGTCGAAAGCCGACTACCGGCTGATGATCAACGGGCTGGTCGATACACCCTTGGTCTTCACTTTCGAGGATCTGATGCGCTTCCCGCGCGCGACCGTCACGGCCTTCCTCGAATGCGCGGCCAACGGCGGCATGGAATGGGGCGGTGCCCAGTTGGAGGGCTGCCAGTTCACCCAAGGCATGATCCACAACATGGAATACGTGGGCGTGCCCCTGCGTTACCTGCTGGAAGAAGCGGGCGTCCAGGCCGAGGGCAAGTGGATCTACGCCGAGGGCGCCGATGCGTCCTCGAACGGCCGCTCGATCCCGATGGAAAAGGCGCTGGACGACGTGATGGTCGCCTTCTTCGCCAATGGGGAGGCGCTGCGCAAGGAGCATGGCTATCCCGTTCGGCTGGTCGTGCCGGGCTGGGAAGGTAACATGTGGGTCAAGTGGGTGCGCCGCATCGGTGTCTACGACCAGGCGGTCGAAAGCCGCGAGGAGACCTCGAAATACACCGACCTGATGCCGGACGGGCGGGCGCGCAAGTGGACCTGGGTGATGGACGCGAAATCCGTCATCACCTCGCCCTCGCCGCAGGCGCCGGTGCGTCATGGCAAGGGACCGCTGGTGATCACCGGGCTCGCCTGGTCGGGCAACGGCAAGATCGCGAAGGTCGATGTGTCGCTTGACGGCGGGCGCAACTGGCAAGAGGCCCGCATCACCGGCGAGGCGAAGTCCAAGGCGCTGACGCGCTTCCACCTGGACATCGACTGGGACGGGTCGGAACTGCTGCTCCAGTCCCGCGCGACGGATGAGACCGGCTACGTCCAGCCGACCAAGGACGCGCTGCGCGCGATCCGGGGGCTCAACAACGTCTATCACAACAACGGTATCCAGACCTGGTGGCTGAAGTCCGACGGGGAGGTTGAAAATGTCGAAGTCGCTTAACCTTCTTGCCGGAACCGTGCTGGCGGCGGGCCTTGCAGCCAGTCCCGCGCTGGCCGAGAAAATGGGCCTGGGTCGCGCGGCGCTACCCGAAGAGATCGCCGCCTGGGACGTGTCAGTCCTGCCCGACGGCACCGGCCTGCCCGAGGGAGAGGGCGATGTCCTGACCGGCGATGAGGTCTTTGCCGACAAATGCGCGTCCTGCCACGGCGAATTCGCCGAGGGGCTCGACAGTTGGCCGGTGCTGGCGGGCGGGGCGGGGACGCTCCATGACCGCCGCCCGGTCAAGACCATCGGCAGCTACTGGCCCTATCTTTCGACGGTGTTTGACTACGTCCACCGCTCCATGCCCTTTGGCGGCGCGCAGACGGTCACCAATGACGAGGCCTATGCGATCACGGCCTTCCTTCTCTATTCCAATGGGCTGGTTGAGGACGACTTCGTCCTGTCGAATGAAAACTTCACCGAGATCGTGTTGCCGAACGCCGAAGGGTTCTACCCCGACGACCGGGCCGAAAGCGAATACCCGCTCTTCAGCGCCGCGGCCTGCATGAGCGAATGCGGCCCCGAAGTGAAGATCACCAAGCGCGCGGTCGAGATCAACGTGACGCCCGAGGACCCCGACGGCCGCCCTGCCGGAACGCTGCCCGACTACATGGCGTCGGCGATGGGCGCGGCGCCCGAAGCCTCACCCGAACCCGCCGCCGAGGAGGCCGTCGAAGAGGCGGCAGTGGACACGGCCGAGGCGATGGCGGCGGTCGATCCCGAGATGGTCGAGGATGGCCAGAAGGTCTTCAAGAAATGCGCGGCCTGCCACAAGGTTGGTGAGGGTGCCAAGAACGGCACCGGCCCGCATCTGAACGGCGCGCTTGGCCGTGCGGCGGGTTCGCTTGACGGCTTCAAGTATTCCAAGGCCATGACCGATGCCGGCGCCGGCGGGCTGGTCTGGGACGAGGCGTCGCTCATGTCCTTCCTCGAAAACCCGAAGGGTTTCCTCAAGGGCACCAAGATGTCCTTCGCGGGCCTGAAGAAAGAGGACGACCGGGCGGCGATCGTGGCCTATCTTTCGACCCTGGCACCCTAAGCCGGTGCGCGCCGCTTTCTGAAGGGAAGGGGACGGGCATGCGCCTGACACGAAGAACCGTGATGGCCGCCGGCGCGGGGGCCGCCGGTCTGCTGGCCGCCCCGGCCGTCTTCGGTCAGGGCCGTCCGCATGTCGTCGTCATCGGCGGCGGGGCCGGCGGGGCGAGCGTCGCGCGCGGTCTTGCCCTGGCCTCCGCCGGTGCGATCGAGGTGACGCTGGTCGAGGCCAACCCCCGCTACACGACCTGCTTCTTCTCCAACCTCTACCTTGGCGGGCTGCGCCCGATCGAGAGCCTTCAGTTCAGCTACGACGGCCTGACCGCGGCGGGCGTCACCGTCATCCACGACCTTGCCACCGGGATCGACCGTGGCGCGCGCACCGTGGCGCTCGCCGGTGGGGCAGTGCTGGGCTATGACCGGCTGGTGCTGGCCCCCGGCATCGATTTCGTCGAGGGTGCAGTTCCCGGCTGGACGCTCGACCAGGCGGACGTCATGCCCCATGCCTACAAGGCCGGGCCGCAGACCGACCTTCTGCGCCGCATGGTCGAGGCCATGCCCGAGGGCGGGCTTTTCGTCATGGTCGCGCCGCCCAATCCCTACCGCTGCCCGCCCGCGCCCTATGAACGCGCCTGCATGATCGCGCATCTGCTGACACAGACGAACCCGACCGCGAAGATCATGATCCTGGACCCCAAGGACAGGTATTCCAAGCAGACGCTCTTCGAGAACGGCTGGCTGAAGCATTACGGCGGCATGATCGAATGGGTGAACCCCGAATTCGGCGGCGCCGACGTTG
Organism: Albidovulum sediminicola; assembly: GCF_025751575.1. GTDB lineage: Bacteria > Pseudomonadota > Alphaproteobacteria > Rhodobacterales > Rhodobacteraceae > Albidovulum > Albidovulum sediminicola. The sequence goes on from NZ_JAOWLA010000002.1 coordinate 95,994, forward strand.
AGGTGCGCCCCGAGACCATGGAAGTCCTGATCGAGGGCGAGGCGCAGCCGGTCGATGTCTGCAACGTGATCCCGGCGCAAAAGGCCGGCCGCATCGCCGAAATCGCGGGCGTGACCGACGACAGCGGTTGGGCGCCGATCCGGCCCGACAGCCTGCGCTCGGCCATCGATCCGATGGTCTGGGTGCTTGGCGATGCCGCGCAGGCGGCCGAGATGCCGAAATCGGCGGTGGCCGCGCATTCGCAGGCCGGGGTCGTGGTCGCCTCGCTTCTGGGTGAACTGACCGGTGCCTCGGTGCCGCCGCCCCTGTTCGTCAACACCTGCTGGTCGGCGCTTGCGCCCGGGGATTCCATCAAGCTCGGCGGCGCCTATGCCCCGGGGTATGACCGCATCACCCAGACCGGAAGCTTCATCAGCCGCCCCGACGAGACCGAAGACGAGCGCCGGCTGACCTATGAGGAAGCCTTTGCCTGGTATGACACCCTGACCGCCGAGATATTCGGCTAGCCGCGCGCCGTCGCGCCAAAGGAGCCCCGACATGCTGACCCGCCGCCATTTCATCGCCGCCACTGGGGCTGCGTTTGCGCTTCCCGCCCCCCGCCTCTGGGCGGCCAGCACGCTCGACCTCGGCGGTGCGCGCATCGACACGCTGTCGGACGGTTTCCTGACGCTGCCCGCCGATTTCATCCTCGGCGGCATGCCCGAGGCCGAGGTGCAAGAGATCACGGCCCGATATGGCGTCGCGGGCGACCAGTTGACGCCACCCTGCAACGTCACGCTTTGGCGGGACGGCACCAACACGGTGCTTTTCGATCTGGGGTCGGGACCGGATTTCCAGCCCACTGCCGGAAAACTGGCCGAGGCGATGGAGGCGCTCGGCCTCACGGTCGAGGATGTGACCCATGTCGTCTTCACCCATGGCCACCCCGACCACCTCTGGGGCCTTCTGGATGAATTCGACGACCCCGTTTTCCCCAATGCGGAGCATTCCATCGGCGGGGCGGAGTTCGACTATTGGACCGACCCAGAGACCGTGGACACGATCGGCGCGGCGCGCACCACCTTCGCCGTCGGCGCCGCGCGGCGGCTCGGGGCCGTGGCGGACAACCTGCGGCGCCTTTCGGACGGGGAGGAGGTCCTGCCGGGCCTCTTCGCGCGGCTGACGCCGGGCCACACGCCCGGCCACATGTCCTTCGACCTGACCGGCGGGTCGGTCCCCGTCACCGTCATCGGCGATGCCATCGGTAACCATCACGTCGGGTTCGAGCGGCCCGACTGGGCCTCGGGCTCCGACCAGGACAAGGACCTGGCCGCCAGCACGCGGGTCGCGCTTCTGGACCGGATGGCCGCGGATGAGGTCGTTCTGATCGGCTACCACCTGCCAGACGGCGGGATCGGCCGCGCCGAACGCGCGGGTGCGGGCTACCGCTTTATCCCCGAGGTCTGAGGCAGCGGCCCTCAGGCCGTCGCGAGGCGCGCGCGCTGATCGACCACGAAATCGGTCAGCACCGCGCCGACCCACATGCAGAAGAGCGCGACCCAAGCCGTCGCGGCAAAGATCGACCCGCCGGTGACACCGGCGCCGATGGCGCAGCCGCCTGCCAGCATGGCACCGAATCCCATCAGGACCGCCCCCGTCATCGCCCGGCGCATCTGGCTTTCGCCATCGAAGCCCTGGAAGCGCAGGCTTCCCTTCAGCGCCGCCGAGATCAGCGCGCCCGCGAAGACGCCCGGCACCAGCCCGATGTCGAAGTCGAGGGCCGGGCTGTCGCTCAGGAAGAACATCAGCGTGTCCGCCGACGGGCCGGAAAACGAGGCGGAGGTCACGCTGACCGGCTCGAACGCGACCTGCGACAGCGAGAAGGTCAGCACCCAACCCAGCGCCACGGCGAAACCCACGCCCGAGGCGAAGATCAGCCGCGGCCACCCAAGCCCGTTGCGGAACGAGAGCCAGAGCGACAGGAGCGCCACCGCCACACCCAAGGCAAGGCCCGCACCATCCGGCAGGCCGATCGCGCTGACCAGATCGACGTTGCGCCCCCCCGGTGTCACCCAAAGCCCGGCAAGGTACTGGCGCGCGGGCGACAGCCAGCCGTGGCGCGCCATCTGCGCGACCACCGCAAAGATCAGCCCGGCCACGACCGAGCGCAGGTTGCCCGTCGCGGCCAGCACCAGAAGCCGCCCGGAACACCCCCGCGCCAGCACCATCCCGGCGCCGAACATCAGCCCGCCGATGACTGCGCCCGACCACGACCCCGCGATGGCCATCATGCGGGAGTCCTCCGCACGGAAAAGACCCAAGAGCTCCGCGCCTTGCACCCAGATGACCGCGGTGGAGAAGGTCAGGAGCCAGACCGCCATGCGTTCACCCAGCCGTCCGCGTGCGAACTCGACCGTCGCCGCCCTGAGGCAGAAGGCAGATCGTTCGGCGGAAAAGCCGAAGACCGCGCCGGTCAGAAGCCCCAGAAGGGCGGCCAACTGTGGTTCCTCGAAAATCTCCAGAAGGGCGGTCAGATCCATGGGCGCTCCTTGCGTTCCCTCGCGCGTACACGCGCGCGAGCGCCCGGTCGTTGATCTGGATCAGCCCTGGATGTTTCGCCGCCCCACTGGCGCGCCGCGCCTCAGTTCAGGCCAAGCTCGACTGCCGCTGCTTCGAGCCGTGCGAGCGCCCCGGCATCGCCCGCAAAGACGTCGCGCGCGCGCGCCAGCGCCGCCGCCGCCTCTGCCCGTTCGCCCAGCACCATGCGGGCGCGGATCAGCTTGTGCCAACCCTCAAGGTCGTCCGGTGCGCCCTCAAGCCGCTCGGCAAGGCGGTCCACCATCCCGCGGATCATCGCCTGTCGGTCCTGCGTGCTCATCTGCGAGGCGGCGGCGACGTCGGCGGCGGTTGGGCCGGGGGTGGCGGCGGGTGCGGTGTCGGCGACCGGGGCAAAGCCGCGACGGCCGGTCAGGTCGATGCCGGCGGCGCCGGCGCGCTCCCGGATGCGGTCGCGCAGGTCGCCGGTCCAGGCCGCATCGGGTGGCGCCTTGTCGAGGATGTCGAGCCAGAGCGTGACCGCGCCCGTTGCGTCGCCAGCCTGATCCATGGCGAGCCCATTGAAGAAGCGCGCCCGCGGATTGCCGGGATCGAGGTCGAGCGCCCGCGCGATGACCGCCTCGGCCCGGTCGGTTACCCGGTCCGCGTCCGCGCGCACCAGCGCCTCTGCCTGAAGCGCGAGGATGTCGGCATCCTCCGGCGCCAGCGCCGCCGCGCGGGCATAGGCGCCTGCCGCATGCTCATACCGGCCGGTGCCGGAATAGGACCAACCCAGCATCTTCCAGCCCTCGACGTCCCCGGGGGCGCCCTCCAGCCGTGCGGCCAGGCGCGCGATCATCGTGTCTACGTCGTCAAGCCGGCTGCCCTCTGGCGTCTGCGTGGGGGCGGCGGCGCCGGGGGCGGTCATCGCGCCGCTTGGCGGCGGAAGAATTGCCAGCGGGCTGGCCGCAACGCCGCGCGCCGGCTTCGCCACGACCCCCGCCAGTTCCGGGCGCCCGGTCGCGCCGTAAAGGAGCGCGCTGCCCACGACCACCCATCCGACCGTCACCGCGACCGCCGCGACCTGTCCCTTGCTGCCCAGTCCCGCCATCTGTTCCCCATCCGCCTTGCGTGCCGCAGCCACCACGCGCCGTTCGATTTCCCGCCGCGTGGCGGCCGCGTCTTCTGCCGTGACGATGCCGGCCGCGTGGTCGCGCTCCAACTGCCGAGCCTGCTCTCGAAAGACCTCGATCCCTGCCTCACCCGCCGCGTCCGGCGCAGGGCCGCGCAGGAAGGGCAGGGCGATGGCCAGGGCTGCCAGCGCCGTGAGCAGCGAGAGAAAGAGCCAGAGCGTCATGTCTCGCGCCCCTCGTCCAGAAGCGAAGCCGCCAGCGCCCGGTCTGCCGCGTCAAGCTCCGGCTCTGCCGGTTGGACCCGTCGCCGCCAGAGGCGTGAGAAGCCGAGGACCGTGACGATGAGCAGGATCGCCGGGCCGGACCAGAGCGCATAGGTCAGCGGGCGCACCGGCGGGTCGAGCAGCACGAAGCTGCCGAAGCGATCAACCAGGAACGCGACCGCCGCGTCGTCGCTATCGCCCGCGACCAGACGTTCGCGCAGGATCACCCGCATGTCGCGCGCCAGTGCCGCGTTGGAATCGTCGATGGACTGGTTGCGGCAGACCACGCACCGCAGGTCGCGGCTGAGCGCGCGGGCGCGCGCCTCAAGCGTGGCGTCGGCCAGAACCTCGTCCGGCAGGACGGCGAGCGCGGGGAGAGGCAGCGCGACGGGGCCCGCCAGCGTGGCGATCACCGCCAGGGGGATCAACGTACGCCTCATGCCCGCACCGCCTGTGCCGCCGGTCGCGCGGACAGCGTGCCCACGCGGAAGCGGCGGTCGATCAGCGACAGGAGACCGCCGAGCGCCATGATCAGCGGCCCCAGCCAGATCAGGATCACGAAGGGGTGGTAGTAGACCCGCACCCCCCACTTGCCGGTGCCCGAGGGGCCGCTGACCGACACGTAAAGGTTGCTGAGGAACCTCGGTGCGATCGCGGCCTCGGTCGTCACCCGGCGGCTGACGGGGTAGTAGCGGCGCTCTGCCTCCATCACCGTCACGGGGCGGGCGTCCCGTTCGACGGCGAAGCTTGCGCGCTCGACCTCGTAATTCGCCTCAAGCGTCACGCGCACCGATTGCAGCGTGAAGTCATAGCCACCGGCGGAGATGCTCTCGCCCTCCTTAAGCGCGGCGATGATCTCCTCTTCCCACAGGGTCATGCAGGTGATGCCTGCGATCAGCAGCCCAAGACCGGCATGGGCAAGGACCGTGCCCCAGGTGGCGAGCGGCGTCGTGCGCAGGAGCGTCCAAGCCCGCGCGCGGGGCAGGCGGGAGGGCTGCGCGCGCGCCACGACGATCCAGAAGGCGCCAAGCACCAGCCAGATCGCCAGCCCCAGCCCAAGCGCCGCGCCCAGCCCCGTCATGCCGCCAAGCGCCGTCGCGGCCAGCGCGGCAAGGCCTGCGGCGGCCAGAGGCCAGCGCAAGCGGATCAGCGCCGCGCCCAGCTGATCGCGCTTCCACCGCAGGAACGGTCCGACGCTCAGCGCCAGCGCCAGCACCGCCATGATCGGCCCGAAGCTGCGGTTGAAATAGGGCGGGCCGACCGAGATCTTCTCCGGTCCGATCATCTCGACGAAAAGCGGGTAGAAGGTGCCCAGGAACACCGTGGCGGTCGCGACGACCAGAAGGATGTTATTGAGGATCAGCGCGCCCTCGCGGCTGACGGGGCGGAAGGTCGCGGACTGGTCGAAATCCCCCGACCTCAGCGCGAAAAGCGTCAGGGCCCCGCCGGTGAAGGCGCTGAGGATGACCAGGACGCCCACCCCCCGCGCCGGGTCCGCGGCGAAGGCATGCACGCTGGTGATGACGCCGGAACGGACGACGAAGGTCCCGATCAGGCTCAATGAGAAGGTCAGGATCGCCAGGAGGATCGTCCAGACGATCAGGGTCTGGCGCCGCTCCACCACCAGCGCGGAATGCAGAAGCGCGGTACCCACGAGCCAGGGCATGAAGCTTGCGTTTTCCACCGGGTCCCAGAACCACCAGCCGCCCCAGCCGAGTTCGTAGTAGGCCCAGAAGCTGCCCAGCGTGATGCCGATGGTCAGGAAGATCCAGGCGAGCAGCACCCAGGGCCGCACCAGCCGCGCCCAGGCCGCGTCGATCCGCCCCTCGATCAGGGCGGCGACGGCGAAGGAAAAGACGATCGAGAAGCCCACATAGCCGAGATACAGGAAGGGCGGATGCAGGATCAGCCCGATGTCCTGGAGAAGCGGGTTCAGCTCCATCCCCTGCGCCGGGGCGGGGTGAAGGCGCTCGAACGGGTTCGAGGTGAAAAGGCTCAGCGCCAGGAAGCTGACCGCGATCATCCCCTGCACCGCCAGCGTCCGCGCCTTTAGCGTCGCGGGCAGCGACCGCCCGAGGAGGGCCACGGCCGCGCCGAAGACCGACAGGATCAGTACCCAAAGCAGCAGCGAGCCCTCGTGGTTGCCCCAGGCGGCTGATAGCCGGAAATGAAGCGGCATCGCCGCGTTGGCGTTGTTCGCAACGACGGCGACCGAAAGGTCGGTGGCCGCGAAGGCCCGCAGCAGCATCGCCATCGCAAGGGCCACGAAGCCCAGTTGCGCGACGGCCGCACCATCGGCGAACCGCATCAGCGGCAGGATGCGCCGCCAGGCGCCATAGATTGGCACCGTCGCCTGCGCCACGGCGATCATCAGCGCGAGGATCATCGCGAAATGGCCGATTTCAGCTGTCATGCCGCTGCCCCCTCGGCGTCCGGCCGGTTTTCCCTGCGTAGGGACCACGCGCCGTCAGGGACGACGCGCGGCCGCTCGCCGCTTACTGGTAGAGAGAAAACTCGATCCTGCGATTCCTGCTCTTGTTGAAGGCCGAGTCGTTCGGGACCATCGGCCGGTCCTCTCCGAAGCCCGCCGAATGCAGGCGGCGGCGGTCCACGCCCCTGCGCGAGAGGTAGTCGACAACCGAGAGCGCGCGGCGTTCCGACAGGCTCTGGTTATAGGCGTTCGATCCGTCGTCATCGGTATGGCCCGAGATCAGGAGCCTGAGGCTGGGGCAGCGCTGGACGATATCGACCACGGTCGACAGCACGAAGTCGCTTTCGGCATCAAGCCGCGCGCTGCCGGAGGCGAAGTAGATGTTGCCCGTTTCCGACAGGATCTCGAACCGGCCGACGCATTCTTCGTAGGAGAACTCTCCTTGCGTCTCAAGCGCCGCCGACGGCTGGGGCACGTCGGGCGTCGGCGTAGCGGGCGCCGCATCCGCCACCTGGGCGCTGGCCCCCGCCGCCCGGCGCACGAAGGTGAACTGGTAGGTGATGTTCATCTCGGGCACGATGTCGAAGCCGCCCGCGGTCTCGGCGATCTTGCGCAGGTTGTTGCCCAGGGCGAAGTCATCGACATGAAAGACGATCGGCCGGGCAGAGGCCGCAACGAAGCGGTCATTGCTGTCGGGCGTGATGATCGCGTCCGTGACCAGGCGGTTCGACGCCCCGTGGATATCCATCGAGAAGGGGATCTGCACCTCTTTCTGTCCGCCGGGCGCAAGGCCCGCCGCCATGTCGGGTGACAGTTGCGCGGTCACGACCGCCTCGGGGAACTTGAAGGTTTCGAAGAACAGGAAGCGCATGCGCACGTTGCGCAGGTCGTTGCGGGTATCGACGGATTCGAGCTTCACGTTGATCGTGGCCTTGCCGTCGGCCTCGATCGAGCTTCCGAAGGTCGCGAAGGAATGCGTCTCCACGATCTCCTTGCCCTCGACGTGCTTGATCGAGCCGAAGCGAATGAAGGAGGTCGCGGGGTCCAGATCCCATCCCGGTTCAAAGGGATTGTCCTGCGCGTGGGCCGTCGAAACCGTCAGCGCAAGGCCGAGCGCGACGATCATACCCGTCAGGTTGACATTGAGTTGCCCAAATCGCATGCCAAACACTTTGCTACCCCGCTGGTCGCACAAAAGACTCGTCTTGGACAACGCCCGACAATGCACCGACTGTTCAGGATGAAAGCTGTTCGAATCGTGCGCGCGTTGCTTAACGCAACGTTAGCCGCGCCTCTGCGGCTTGCCAAACTTTCCTTGCCCTTCCGGCGCCCCCATGGGATTTCGATCACGATTGGGCGCGCTGCGGGCCGTGTCGGGCCTTGCGCTGTTGCCGGGGCCGGGGCGCGAGGCGTAGTCTTGCCCTCAACGCCGAACGGAAACGCGTCGATGACATTGGCTCGCCTGCTTGTAATGATTGCCCTGGCCTTGGGCCTCGCGGCCCCGGCCGCACAGGCCGAGTTGAAGCTTGCCAATGTGGGCAAGACCGTGACCGGCGACCACCGCATCGCGCTGGTCATCGGCAATGGCCGCTACGAGGCCATCGGCGCGCTCGACAACACCGTCAGCGATGCCGAGTTGATGGCGCGGACCCTGACCGGGGTGGGTTTCGAGGTCACCAACCTGATCGACGCCGACCAGAACGCGATGAAGCGCGGCATCGCGAATTTCGGGCGCGCGCTGCGCGAGGCGGGGCCCGATACGGTCGCGCTTTTCTACTACGCGGGCCATGCGGTGCAGTCCTTTGGCACCAACTACCTGCTGCCCGTCGACAGCGCCATCCGCGACCAGGCCGATCTTGATCTTGTCGGGGTAGAGGCGGGGTGGATCCTGCGTCAGCTCTACTCGGCGCGGGTGCGCACCAATATCGTCATCCTCGACAGTTGCCGGAACAACCCGTTTCCCAACGTCGCGGGCTTCCGCGATCAGGGCCTGGCAGAGATGAACGCGCCCACGGGCAGCTTCATCGCCTATGCGACCGCGCCGGGCAGCGTGGCGCTGGACGGGCTTTCGGGCAACAGCCCCTACACGAGCGCGCTGGCCAGGGCGATCGCGTCCGACCGGGAATCGATCGAGCTTCTGTTCAAGAAGGTGCGCGTCCAGGTGCTTGAGACCACCGGCGGCGCGCAGACGCCCTGGGAAAGCTCCTCACTGACGTCGGATTTCTATTTCCAGTCCGAAGGGAAGGGCGGGAGCGCGCCCGCCGCTGCCGCCCCGTCGAATGCTGAGGAAACGCTTTGGACCTCGGTCAAGGACAGCGGTGACGCGACGCAGGTCCAGCTTTACCTCTGGACCTTCCCGCAGGGCCGCCACCGGGGCGAGGCGGAATCGCTTCTGGCCGCGCTGACCCGGCCCAAGCCGGAGGCCCCGCAGCCCGACCCTGCGCAGGACGGCGTCGTCGCGGTCACCTTCACCGCCCCCGTCGAAAAGGGCGAGCCGCAGATCGTCGGGCGTTCGATCCAGGAGCTGATCAAGAGCCAGCCGCTCTTCCCGCCGTTCGAGGGCATTCCCGACGAGCTCTGGAAGGGGCAGCATTGCACCAACTGCCACGATTGGACGAAGGAACGCATCTGCGAGCAGGCGAAGTTCTACGTCACCGAACAGGCCGAGCGGTCGCTGGACAAGCCCCATCCGCTTGGCGTCGAGTTCAAGCAGCACCTGCGCAGCTGGGCCATGGGCGGCTGCCGCTAGGCAAGAAAGAACCGGCCGCGGCGGATGCCGGGCCGGTCCCGTGCCCCGCCGGGGCGAATGACCTCAGAACGACTTGGAGACGCCCGCGATGAAGTAGAGTTCCTTCTGCTTCTCGCGCGTGGTCGAGGTGTCCGTTTGCGACCAGCGCCCGCCCGCGTCGAACTGCAGGCTGGTGGAGCGATCGATCTTGTAGCGGAAGTTGACCGAGGGCATCACGAAGGTCTCGTCCCCGTCCGCAAGATCGCGGTAGCCGACGCGCAGGCGCGGGCTGACGTGGATGTTTTCCGCGACCGGGATGCGGATCGAGCCGTCGGCGACGTAAAGATCGCTTCCGGGCGCGTCGGCGTAGCGCAGGCCAAGGTTCACACGGTCGTCCTCCATGAGGATCGAGGAGCCGGTGAAGCGCACGCCGTAATAGCCGCGCACGCCCTCGTCCGGCACCGCGGCCACCGGCGTTCCGGTCGTCGTCGCGGGCTTGGAGCTCTGGTTGAAGAGGGTTCCGTCCAGCGACAGGTCCCAGCTTTCGTTCAGCTTGCCGTAGTAGGTCAGGCCCAGCGTCGTTACCTTGGAGGAGCGGGCGATCGCCAGATCCTCCACCGCGTCCTCGCCGAAAAGCGCGACGAGGTCCTCGACGGTGGTGGCGCCCTGTCCGATCAGCGCGTTGTCGAGGTTCAGCTGCGGGCTGCGATAGTGCGACAGCCGCCCGGTTACGCGGGCGTTGTTCTCCAGCCGGGCCGATCCGGTCACCAGAAGGCGGGTGATCTCCTCGAACTTGAGGTCGTATTCGGCGTTCGCATAAAGGTTCATTCCGTCGAAGCTGCGCTGGTATTCGACCCCCAGCGCATGGCGATAGGTGAGGGAATCCTCGCGCTCCATCGCGGTGTAGACGGTCAGGTCGCCGGCGCCGCCGAGGTCTTCCCAGGTGGCGCTCGCCCCGAGCAGCCAGCGGTCGGCCGACAGGAAGTCGTCGCGCGAGCTTTCCACGACCTGGCCCAGGACCGCGCCCAGCGTCACGCCGCTGCCGGTCGGCCATTTCAGCGACACGCCGTCGGTCCGGTAGGCGATGGCGCGCGGGTCGAGCTTCTGGCGGCCCACCGTGACCACCCGGCCCGATGCCTTGTCCTCGAATGCGACCAGCGCCTCGGAGAGCCGCAGGTCGGTGTCGCCCTCCTCGAAGTCGTGCTCGAGCAGGCCCGAGAAGGTCAGGCGCACGCGGCGGTCGGCGTTGTCGATCGTGCGTGTGTAGTTCAGCCCCGCGACAAGCGCGTTCTCGAACGTGTCGTCCTCTTCCGTGATGTCGTCGGGGTCGGGCGTGAGATCGGTGATCTCGGTCGTGCCCTCGTTGTAGCGATAGGTGAGCGAGAAGTGCCCGCGGTCGCGCACCACGGTCCCGGTCGCGGCCTCGTCCGCCGCGGCGGCGGTCGCCGCGGCCGTGCGGCGCGGCGCGGTGGCGGTGCGGGGGGGCGTCGCGACGACGACTGCGGCGGGCGGGTTGGGCGGCATCGGGGCGGCCCCCGACAGGATCGCGTTCAACCGTGCGCGGACCCGCGCCGCGCCCTCGCCGTTGGGGTATTTCTGCAGATAGATTTCGTATTCCGCCTTGGCATGGGCGAGCTGGCCGTTCGCCTCGCGCACGTTGCCCAGAAGCTCCTGCGCGCGGGCGCTGTAGGCGTTCTCGGGCATCGCGATCAGCCGCGTCAGCAACTGCACGGCGCGCAGATATTCCTGCGCGTCCGCGGCCTGCTCGGCCTGTTGCATCAGGTTTTGCACCGCGGCGCTTGGCTGGGCGGTCTGGGCCGCGCTCAGTTCTGCCTGCCCGATCTGGAGCGCCAGGACCAGCAGGCCGATGCTCTTGATCTGTTTCATTGCCTTACTCCGTTTCCGCCGGCTTCAAATCCCTGCCGGTCTGGTGCGGGTGCCCCGCTTCCGGGGGCTTGCCGCAATGTCAACTGTCAATCTGGGTTCCGGCCCGGTGCCCCGACGTGGCGGTGCGATATTCCAGGGGCCGCAACCCTCTTACCTAGTGGCAGTAGCTGCAGTCGTCCGGGTCGCTCAGGGATCCGCGGCCGCCGGGCAGGTTTGTATCGATCCAGCTCATGACGCCGGAGTAGCTGAACCATGTATCGGTGCTCGTGTGGCAACCGGCGCAATCCGTGGCGATCCCGATGGATTCATGCCAGGAGGGCGGCGTGTCGGCGGTATAGGTGTTGCCGGAGAAGTGGCAACCCTCGCAGGTGCCGATCACTTCGGCGTGGTCCACGTCAAGCGATGCCGTGAAGCTTGTGGTCGAGCCGTGACAGGCCGCGCAGTCGGTCGAGGTCGGCATGTGATCGCCCGGCTGGGCCGGAGCGCCCCAGGTGTTGCCGGAGAAGTGGCACGACGCGCAGTCGCCGACAACCTCGGCATGGTCCACGCTCAGCGAAGCGGTGAAGCTTGTGGTCGAGCCGTGGCAGGCCGCGCAGTCGTTCGAGGTTGACATGTGGTCGCCAGGTTTGGCAGGCGCGCCCCAGGTGTTGCCGGAGAAGTGGCACGAGGCGCAGTCGCCGACAACCTCGGCATGGTCCACGCTCAGCGAAGCGGTGAAACTTGCGGTCGAACCGTGACAGGCCGCGCAGTCGTCGGTGGTGGCCATGTGGCTTGCCGGCTGCGCGGGCGCGCCGAAGCTGTTGCCGCTGAAGTGGCAAGCCGCGCAGGGCTCCGTCGTCTCGGAGTGCTGGAAGGTCCGGCCGATCGAGAAGGCCATGGTGTTGTGGCACTCCGCGCAGTCCTGCGAGACCGGCGGGTGGCTCGGCGGCTGGGATTCGGCGCCCCAGGGGTTGCCGTCGAAGTGGCAGGACGCGCAGGCGCCCGGGACTGCGTCATGGTCCAGGTTCACCACCGCGAAGCTGCGCTCGAAGAACGGCGAATGGCAGGTGTCGCAGGTTTCCGGCGCCGGGATGTGATCGACGGGCTTGCCCATCGCAGTCGTGCCGTTGTGGCAGTTGGCGCAGGGCTGATCGACCAGCAGGTGATCGACCGCGCCGCCCGCGAAGGTCAGCGTTCCGTGGCAGGCCGCGCAATCGTCGGGCGCCTGGATGTGGTTCGCCGGCTGGCCGGGCGCGGTCACGCCGTTGTGGCACGAAGCGCAGCTTCCCAGCACGTCGCGGTGATCGACGCGGACGTCCTTGCGGTTGGTGGTGACGTGGCAGTTGTCGCAGCTGTCGCTGGCGGGGATATGGTTCGCGGGTTTGCCGCGCGCCTTTGACCCGTTGTGGCAGGTCGCGCATTCCTGCGTGATTTGCGTGTGATCAAAGGCGAAGGGCACGAAGTTGCGCGAGGTGTGGCAATCCTGACAGTTGTTGCCGACCGGCGGGTGAGAGGCGGGCTTGCCGCGCGCCAGACCGCCGTCATGGCAGGCCACGCAGTCGCTAGGCGTGCCCTTGGTGGTGTTGTTGACGTGGCAGGCCTCGCAGAAGATCTCGGCGTGGCGTCCGGTCAGCGGAATGCCGCCGGCCTGGACGTGATCGAAGCCGGGCATGGAGTTCGCGCTGTCCTGCGCGGCGGCGGGCGTCGCGGCCATCACCAGCAGTGCAACAACAAGGCCGCAAAGGATGAACAGAGCTTCCCGGCTGGTCCGAAGGGCGCGGCCCACGATGGGATGCGCCGGCTCAAAGGGCCCAAAGATCATGCCGAATTCTCCAAACTGTCCCACGAAGCTTTTCGAAATGCCGGGCGGTTATCCGCTTATATGATGACGTTAGGTAATCGTTTCCTTTGGGTCAACGATTTTGCAGGGCATGAGGCGATGCCGCGATCTGTGTCGCCCCAATGCCGCATATTGCCGCAGCTCTGGCGCGCCTGCGTTCCGGGCACCATGCCCATGGACGCCCCCCGTCGCTTGCGCTATCAGCGATGCGGATTTTGAAGGGAGTTCCGAATGTCCGCCCATGGTGAGCCCGTCGCGATGACCGCCCGCAGGTCCGGCCCCCTGAGGGGCGTGGCCGAGGTTCCGGGCGACAAGTCGATTTCCCACCGCTCGCTGATCCTCGGCGCGCTGGCCGTTGGCGAGACGCGGGTTACCGGCCTGCTGGAGGGGCAGGACGTGCTCGACACCGCCAAGGCGATGCGGGCCTTCGGGGCTGAGGTCACGCGGCTTGGCGCCGGCGAATGGTCCGTCCACGGCGTCGGCGTCGGCGGCTTTGCCGAACCGGCCGAGGTCATCGACTGCGGCAACTCCGGCACCGGGGTGCGCCTGATCATGGGCGCGATGGCGACATCGCCGATCACAGCGACCTTTACGGGCGACGCCTCCTTGCGCAAGCGCCCGATGGGCCGTGTCACCGATCCGCTGGCGCTGTTCGGCGCGCGATCCTACGGGCGCAAGGGCGGGCGGCTGCCGATGACGGTCGTCGGCGCGGCCGATCCGGTGCCGGTGCGCTACACGGTGCCGATGCCCTCGGCCCAGGTGAAGTCGGCGGTGCTGCTGGCCGGGCTTAACGCGCCGGGCGAAACCGTCGTGATCGAAAAGGAACCGACCCGCGACCATTCCGAACGCATGCTGCGCGGCTTCGGCGCCGAGGTCCGCGTCGAGGACACCACGGAGGGGCGCGTCATCACCCTGACGGGGCGGCCGGAACTGAAGCCGCAGACCGTGGCGGTGCCGCGCGATCCCTCCTCGGCCGCCTTCCCGGTCTGCGCCGCGCTGATCGTCGAGGGCTCCGACATCACGGTGCCCGGCGTCAGCCAGAACCCGACCCGCAACGGCCTTTACACCACGCTGGTGGAGATGGGCGCCGAGATCGAGTTCCAGAACCCCCGAGAAGAGGGCGGTGAACCCGTGGCCGACCTGCGCGTGCGCTTCTCCGCCCTCAAGGGGATCGAGGTGCCGGAGGAGCGCGCGGCCTCGATGATCGACGAATATCCGGTGCTGTCGGTCGTGGCGGCCTGCGCCGAGGGCACGACCGTCATGCGCGGGGTCAAGGAACTGCGCGTCAAGGAAAGCGACCGTATCGACGCGATGGCGCGGGGCCTTGAGGCCATGGGCGTGCGCATCGAGGAGGATGAGGATACGCTGATCGTCCACGGGATGGGCGCGGGCGGCGTGCCCGGCGGCGGGACCGCGAAGACCCATATCGACCACCGGATCGCGATGTCCTTCCTGGTCCTCGGTCTCGCTTCGCAAAAGCCCGTTAGCATCGACGACGGCTCGCCGATCGCGACCTCTTTCCCGGTGTTCGAGGGCCTGATGCGCGGCTTGGGCGCCGAGGTCGCGCGCACGGGCGCATGATCTTCACCGTTGCCATCGACGGGCCGGCCGCGGCGGGGAAAGGGACCATCTCGCGCGCTGTGGCCGAGCGTTTCGGTTTCGCCCATCTCGACACCGGGCTTCTTTACCGCGCCGTGGGTGCCAAGGGCGGTGACCCGGTCGAGGCGGCGCTAACCCTGTCAGATGCCGACCTGACCCGCGACGACCTGCGCACGCTTGAAGCCGGGCAGGCCGCGAGCCGCGTCGCGGTGATCCCCGAGGTGCGGGCAGCCCTGACCGATTACCAGCGCAGCTTCGCCCGGCGCGAGGGTGGCGCGGTCCTGGACGGGCGCGACATCGGCACGGTGATCTGCCCCGAGGCCGAGGTGAAGCTTTTCGTCACCGCCAGCGCCGAGGTCCGCGCCCATCGCCGATGGCTGGAAGTCGGCGGAGATGAGGCGCAGGTTCTGGCAGAGGTGATCGAGCGTGACAAAAGGGATGCGGAACGCGCCACGGCACCGCTCAAGGCGGTTGAGGATGCGGTTGTTATCGACACGACGGTCCTTTCGATCAATGCGGCCGTTGATGTTGCTTGCCGGGTCATTGCCGAAGCACTTGGTGTTCGGCAATGAAGGGGCTTGTCTCTCGCCTTGGCCAAGTGCTGGGGATTGTGCCGGCTGATACCGCCTCCTCTGATCCCTTTGGCACCGCGCAGGTCTGGGCGGCAGAAGCGCAGGATCAGAACGTCTGGGCCGCGCTTTTTGACGACCGAGATTTTTGGGGCCTTGAGGACGAGGACGAAAGAGACAATGCGCCGCTGACCCCATTTGCAGCATGTCAGTCAATGACGTGGTATGATGACGATTTCGTCGAGTGTGGCTGGTCGGCTCACCATGGGCCAGCTCGGGAAATCTTCGTCGGGAACAGCTTTGTCGATCAATGGGGTGCTGAATTTGACCGACGTGCGGTTGCGCGTGGGGTGACCGCCAACGCATTTGTCATGGTTTTCTCACAAGGTGGAACTCTGCCCGGCTGGTTCACAAGCCCGCGTGATGCAGAGGTTGGTGGCGTACGGCTTGTCTATCTTGGTGTACTGACGGTGCAATAGCGCCTTGGCCTGTTGGATCTCGGGGGGCGTATCATAATTGGCTGCGTCTTGTCCTTACCGACATGTGCGGACCAGTTTCCGAGTTGGCGATAGAGATCGTCCGAAAACTTGCGAATGTCTGGCGCGCAGGCGGCATCCGGCCTTTGTGGCTTGCCTCGGGGGCCGGAACTCACTATAGACGCAGCCGTCCAATAAGGCGATCGAAGCCAACGAGACGGGCAGTGCAGGGTCGGGCGTCACGCTGCGGCCCTGTGTCTTTGTCCGGGTGGTGTGCCCGAAAGACGCGAAACCAAAGACCGGCGGAGCCAACCGCATGGCCAGAAAACATGTTGAAAAGGAACTGAAAACGCATGTGCGCTAAAGCGACCATGGAGGAATTCGAAGCCCTCCTGAACGAAAGCTTCGAGATCGACACCCCGGACGAAGGTTCGGTCGTCAAGGGCAAGGTCATCGCCATCGAGGCGGGCCAGGCCATCATCGACGTCGGCTACAAGATGGAAGGCCGCGTCGATCTGAAAGAATTCGCAGCCCCCGGCCAGGCCCCCGAGATCGCGGTGGGCGATGAGGTCGAGGTCTATCTCGACCGCGTCGAGAACGCCCGCGGCGAAGCCGTCATCAGCCGCGAGAAAGCCCGCCGCGAAGAGGCCTGGGACCGTCTTGAGAAGGCCTATGCCAACGAAGAGCGCGTCGATGGCGCCATCTTCGGCCGCGTCAAGGGCGGCTTCACCGTCGATCTGGGCGGCGCCGTGGCGTTCCTTCCGGGCAGCCAGGTCGATGTCCGTCCGGTGCGCGATGCCGGCCCGCTCATGGGCATGAAGCAGCCGTTCCAGATCCTCAAGATGGACCGCCGCCGGGGCAACATCGTCGTGTCGCGCCGCGCGATCCTCGAAGAGTCCCGCGCCGAGCAGCGCGCCGAGGTTATCGGCAACCTGTCCGAAGGCCAGGTCGTGGATGGCGTCGTCAAGAACATCACCGAATACGGTGCGTTCGTTGACCTCGGTGGCGTCGACGGTCTGCTCCATGTCACCGACATGGCGTGGCGCCGCGTGAACCACCCGTCCGAGATCCTGAACATTGGCGAGACCGTCAAGGTCCAGGTGATCAAGATCAACAAGGAAACCCACCGCATCTCGCTCGGCATGAAGCAGCTTCAGTCCGACCCGTGGGATTCGGTCGAGGCGAAGTTCCCGCTCGGCTCCATCCACAAGGGCCGCGTCACGAACATCACCGACTACGGTGCATTCGTGGAGCTGGAAGCCGGCGTCGAGGGCCTTGTCCACGTCTCCGAGATGTCCTGGACCAAGAAGAACGTCCATCCGGGCAAGATCGTGTCGACCTCGCAGGAAGTCGACGTCATGGTGCTCGAGATCGACACCGCGAAGCGCCGCGTCTCGCTTGGCCTCAAGCAGTGCATGCGCAACCCGTGGGAAGTCTTCGCCGAGACCCACCCGGTCGGCAGCATGATCGAAGGTGAAGTCAAGAACATCACCGAATTCGGTCTGTTCATCGGCCTGGAAAACGACATCGACGGCATGGTCCACCTCTCCGACCTGAGCTGGGATCAGCGCGGCGAAGAGGCGATCCAGTCCTACCGCAAGGGCGACGTGGTCAAGGCCGCGGTCACCGAAGTGGACGTCGAGAAGGAGCGCATCTCGCTCTCCGTCAAGGCGCTGGACGCCGATACGTTCTCTGACGCCGTTGACGGCGTGAAGCGTGGCTCGGTCATCACCGTGACCGTCACCGCGATCGAGGACGGCGGCATCGAGGTCGAGTACAATGGCATGAAGTCCTTCATCCGCCGTTCGGACCTGGCCCGTGACCGTGCCGACCAGCGCCCCGAGCGCTTCCAGGTTGGCGATCACGTCGATGTCCGCGTCACCAACGTCGACAGCAAGACCCGCAAGCTGGGCGTGTCGATCAAGGCGCGCGAGATCGCCGAAGAGAAGGAAGCCGTCGAACAGTACGGTTCCTCCGACTCGGGCGCCTCGCTCGGCGACATCCTGGGCGCCGCGCTCAAGGGTCAGAAGTAATCGTCAGGCCGATTGGCCGGACGGAAAGCCCCGCGCGGAAACGCGCGGGGCTTTTGCGTTTCCAACAGGGTCAGGTCCAGGCCGCCAGTCCTGAAAGCAGGCGGTCGATCTGCTGGACGCCCTCGCGCAGCACAAAGGCCCGCCAGCCCGGATTGCGCGGGCTGGCCGCGTCGCGGCAGCAGGCGCGCAGGGCGGCCTGATCCGGGGCATCGCGCCCCTTGAACCGAAGCCACCGTTCCATCCGGTCCTGCCGGAAGACGCTTGCCGCGTCCCCGGTCCCGAACTCGATGACCGAACCCGCGATGCGCGCGCCGGGAAGTTTCTGCCCGATGGCCCCGCAAAGCAGCCCCTCGTAGGGCGGAACGGAGCGCGCCCGGAAGCCGGAGGCGCCGTCCCTCGCCAGCCCCCACCAGGCCATGGCCTGCGCACGCGCCTCGCTTCCCTGCGGTGCGAAGATCAGGTGTACCACCTCGCCGTAATCCCCGACCCCGGTGTGAAAGTCGATGAAGCCGATCCAGGCCGCGCCGGCCAGATGGGTCGTCAGGATGCGCCGGAAGGTCCGGTTGGCCCAGTCGGGTCCGGTTCCGCAATAGTAAAGCCCCTCGGGCGCCTGCGACTGGCCTGAGATCGCGCGCCCCTCGATGTCCCAGCCGTTCCGGTCCAGATAGTCAACGTAGTCGCGCCAGGCCCTGAGGTCGTCGCCCGCATCCAGGTCGCGGGCGTGGAGGAACGGCGCCAGCGCCGCGTAGGCCTGGTTGTGGGGGGCAGGCCAGGCGGTACGAAAGTTGCGGTTGAGGTCAATGTTCGCCTCAGTCGTTCGCAGCATGTGCGAGAAGCCCCAGGGGTTTGCGCCATGCACCAGGACCAGCCGCAGATCCTCCGCCAGGGTGGCGCCCGGATGCTTCCTGAGCCAGCCGGTCTGGATGGCCGCGCCCGCGAACCCCTCGCCCCCATGCACGCCCGAGATGACCAGCGCCGCCCGCGGGGCGTCGTCGCGCCCCAGCACCGCCACATCGACGCAAAGCGCCTCTCCCTCCGCGCCGAGCAGGTCGTCGCGCCCGTATTGGAAGCACCGCGCGCCTGCCGCTTTCGCGGCACCGCGAAAGGCGGCCCGCGACTGGGCATAGGTTTCGCCGAAACAGTCCATGCGCAGCGCCCCCCCTGGCGGCCCTGGCCCCGCGGCCTCGCCCGATCACGATAGCGCGCCGGAAGACGAATCAGGATAGAGTCTTTTTGGCGAGCCGCGCGGCAAAGCTTTTACGCGCGTAAATGCTGCACTGCGGCTTCCGGGATCGCGGTGAAAAGCCGCGCTAAAATAGGTTAACGACGGGGAAATGCTGCTTTTCCAAGGGCTTTCCTGTTTGTCGCTTTTGAATTTGGCCCTATAGTCGGGCCAAAGAAGAAAATTGTGGCGGCGGCATATTGTGCCGTATGCGCAGGGGGGAGTTGAATGATCCGGTCGGAACTCATCCAGAAGATCGCCGACGAGAATCCGCATCTGTTTCAGCGCGACGTCGAAAGGATCGTGAACACGATCTTCGAAGAGATCGTGAGCGCGCTGGCGCGTGGCGATCGGGTGGAGCTGAGGGGCTTCGGTGCGTTTTCGGTGAAGAAGCGCGACTCGCGCCAGGGGCGCAATCCGCGCACCGGCGCCTCGGTCGAGGTGGACGAAAAACACGTCCCCTTCTTCAAGACCGGCAAACTGCTGCGAGACCGCCTGAACGGTGAATGATCCGGTACCATGCTGCGCGTTCTGAAATGGCTTTTCCTTGCTCTTCTGGGCCTCGTGTTGCTCGCCGTCGCGTCCGCGAACCGGGAGCCGGTGCTGCTGAAGCTTGTCCCCGATGAGGTCGATAGCTTCTTCGGCTTCGGCCTGTCGCTGCGCATGCCGCTTTTCCTTGTCGTTTTCGCGGGCATCGTGGCGGGGTTGGCGATCGGGTTCGTCTGGGAATGGTTGCGCGAGGCGAAGCACCGCAGCGCCGCGTCCCAACACCGGCGCGAGGCCGGGCGCCTGGCGCGCGAGGTTGACCGCCTGAAGGCCGACAAGGCGGAGCCCGAGGACGACGTCCTGGCCCTGGTCGAAGGCAAGGGCGCGCGCTGAACCCTGCTTGGGGTTTGTGCGACGGCCGATAATCCGCTAGAGCGCAGCCATGGACATCGCCGTCAAGATCTGTGGCCTTCGGGAGCCCGCCCATGTCGCCGCCGCCGCCGAGGCGGGCGCGCGTTATGTGGGCTTCGTGTTCTTCGCGCGTTCGCCCCGTCACCTCGCGATCGCGGATGCGGCCGCGCTGGCGCTGACGGTGCCGACAGGCGTTGCCAAGGTGGCGCTGACGGTGAATGCGACCAATGCGGAGCTTGATGCCATCACCGGTGCGGTGCCGCTCGACATGCTCCAGCTTCACGGCTCGGAAAGCGCCGAGCGGGTGGTGGAGGTGCGCGCGCGCTATGGCCTGCCGGTGATGAAGGCGGTCGGGGTAGCCGAGCCGGGCGACCTCGCGGCGCTCGATCTTTACCAGAATGTCGCCGACCAGATCCTGGTCGATGCCAAGCCCCCGAAGGGCGCAGCGCTGCCCGGCGGCAACGGGCTTGCCTTTGACTGGCGGCTGATGCTGGGCCGGGTCTGGCGGCGGCCCTGGATGCTGGCTGGCGGCCTCACGCCCGAGACCGTGGCGCTCGCCATCCGCTCCACCAATGCGCGGCAGGTCGATGTCTCCTCCGGCGTCGAAACGGCGCCGGGGGTGAAGGACGAGGGCCTGATCCGTGCCTTCTGCAAGGCCGCGCTGGCATGATCCGCTTCCGCCCTGCGGAAGAGGCCGATGTGCCCGCGGTCGTCGCGTTGCTTGTGGACGACGTTCTGGGCGCGACCCGGGAGGCGGGGGCGGACGCCGCCTATCTGGCCGCGTTCCATCGAATGCGGGCAGAGGGCGCGAACCACCTGATCGTCGGCGAGCAGGAGGGGCGCATCGTCGCCACCTACCAGATCACCTTCATCTCTGGCCTGTCGCTGCGCGCGACGCGGCGGGCGCAGGTGGAATCGGTGCGCGTGGCCTCCGGCCTCAGGGGACAGGGCGCTGGCGCCGCGATGATGCGTGACGCCGAGGCCCGCGCCCGCGCGGCCGGCTGCGGGCTGATGCAGCTGACCACCAACCGCACCCGCCCCGATGCCCATCGTTTCTACGAACGCCTTGGCTTTACCCCATCCCACATTGGCTATAAACGCGATCTGAACTGAGAGGAGGCGACCATGGCCGAGGACCTGATCAACAGCTTCATGAGCGGACCCGACGAACAGGGCCGGTTCGGCATCTTCGGCGGGCGTTTCGTGTCCGAGACGCTGATGCCGCTCATCCTCGATCTTGAGGCGGAGTATAAGAAGGCCAAGACCGACCCGACCTTCTGGGCCGAGATGGACTGGCTCTGGAAGCACTACGTGGGCCGCCCCTCGCCGCTTTACTACGCCGAGCGGCTGACGACGCATCTGGGCGGCGCCAAGATCTACATGAAGCGCGACGAGCTGAACCACACCGGCGCGCACAAGATCAACAACGTCCTGGGCCAGATCATCCTGGCGCGGCGCATGGGCAAGACCCGGATCATCGCGGAAACCGGCGCGGGCCAGCATGGCGTGGCGACCGCGACCGTCTGCGCCAAGTTCGGGCTGAAGTGCATCGTCTACATGGGCGCTCATGACGTCGAACGCCAGGCGCCGAACGTCTTCCGCATGCGCCTTTTGGGGGCAGAGGTCGTGCCCGTCACCTCGGGGCGCGGGACGCTCAAGGACGCGATGAACGACGCGCTGCGCGACTGGGTGACCAACGTGCGCGACACCTTCTACTGCATCGGCACGGTCGCCGGCCCGCACCCCTATCCGGCGATGGTCCGCGACTTCCAGTCGATCATCGGCAAGGAGGTCCGCTGGCAACTGGCCGAGCAGGAGGGTGAGGGTCGCCTGCCCGATACGGTCGTCGCCGCGATCGGCGGCGGGTCGAACGCCATGGGGCTTTTCTACCCGTTCCTTGATGACCCTTCGGTCCGCATCATCGGCGTCGAGGCCGGCGGCAAGGGCGTGGACGAGCGGATGGAGCATTGCGCGAGCCTCACTGGCGGGCGTCCGGGCGTTCTGCACGGCAACCGCACCTACCTGCTTCAGGACGAGGACGGCCAGATCCTCGAAGGGTTCTCGATCTCGGCCGGGCTCGACTATCCCGGCATCGGGCCGGAACATTCCTGGCTCCACGACACGGGCCGCGCGCAATACGTCTCGATCACCGACAAGGAGGCGCTTGGCGCCTTCCAGCTTTGCTGCGCGCAAGAGGGGATCATCCCGGCGCTGGAACCCAGCCATGCGCTGGCCCATGTGATGAAGATCGCGCCGGAGCTTCCGAAGGACCACATCATCGTGATGAACATGTGTGGCCGCGGCGACAAGGACATCTTCACTGTCGCCAAGCACCTGGGTGTCGAGGTCAAGACCTGACCGACCGCACATCCTACACGTCCAAGGGGCGCCCTGGTGGGCGCCCTTTTTCGTTTTGCATGGCGCGAACACCGGCGGAATGCCGCCATAAACCCTGGTTTATGCGCCTTAGCCTTGGGGCCTAGAGACGCGAGCCTAAACGTCCGGCAGATTTCCCATGTTCGCCGTTCTCGCCTTGATGACGGTGCGCCGGTCTGGCGGCGCGCCCCGTATCAACGGATTTCGCACCAAAGGACAACGAAAGGAAAAGACATGTTCAGGACTCTTCTGCTGACCTCCGCCTTCGCCGCATTCTCGGCGGCGGGCGTCATCGCGACCACGGGCCCCGCACTGGCAATCACCACCGACGAGGTCATCTCGGATCTCCAGGCCCAGGGCTACACGAGCATCGAGGTCAAGGTCGGCCCGACCCAGATCAAGGCAGAGGCCTCGAACGGCACGGACAAGCTGGAAGTCGTCTACGACAAGGAAACCGGCGAGGTGCTGAAAAGCGAGGTCTACGCGGGGCAGGGCTCCGAGGTGGACCCCGGCATCGAGGTCGAGAATGAGGACAAGAACTTCGTTGACGACGGCGACGACGACAGTCACTCGGGCAGCGATGACGATGACGATGAAGATCATTCCGGCCGTGATGACGACGATCACGATGACGACCATGACGATGATCATGACGACGACCATGACGATGACCATGGCGGCGGCGGTGATGACCATGGCGGCGGCGGCGACGATCACGGCGGCGGTGACGACGACTGATCCCGGCGGCCGCGCCCCGGCCGGGGCGCGGCACCGCCCGGGCTTGCGCCATCCCCGTGGTTTTCCGATAGTGGCACCGAACTCTGCCAGTTCCGCCCGAGGCCAGAAGCGATGAAGCGACGGCATTTCCTTCTGTTGGCGACGGCCGCGGCACTTGCGGCCGGACCGGCCCTTGCGCTTGATATCGTCGCCGATATCACGGCGCAGCTGCGCGCGCAGGGCTATACCTCGATCGCCGTCACGCGGACGCTTCTGGGGCGTCAGCGCATCGTCGCGCGCAGCCCGGAATATCAGCGAGAGATCATCGTCAACCCGCGCACCGGGGAAATCCTGCGCGACTACTGGTCGCTGGTTTCCGGCGCCCAGCCCACGGCCGACGAGGACATGTCGATCATTCGCGGCGGCCCGGACGCATCCGACGACGATAAGGATGACGACGACAAGTCCGACGATGATAAGGCCGACGACGACAAGTCCGACGACGACCGCGAGGAGGAGGATCGCTCCGGCTCATCCGACAACTCCGGCCCCAGTGGGGGTGACGATGACTGATCCACAGGTGCCCAGGCGTTGCGCCAGATGCCCCGAAACCAAGGCGAGGTCGGGGTGACAGGAAAGATCGTCGTTGTCATAATTCTATTGGTTCAAGCCATTTGCGCGATTTTCTTCGTCTCCGACATCGTGCTGTCGGTGTTCAACATCTACGCCTCTCCGATCCCCTGGCAGACGCGCGAATATCTTGAGATCGGCGCGTCCGTCGGATTGGTCCTGGGGCTGGCACTCGGGGCCACGGTCATCCACCACAGCAACCGCGAACGCCGCCGGGCGGAGGAGAAGCTGCGCCAGGCCTCCGGCGCCTTCATGGAGCTTCTGGCCGAGCGCTTCGACGACTGGGGCCTGACCCCGGCCGAACAGGATGTCGCGCTTTTCGCGATCAAGGGCATGAGCACGGCAGAGATCGCGAGCCTGCGCAGCACCTCCGAAGGGACGGTCAAGGCGCAGACGAACGCGATCTACCGCAAGGCGGGCGTCGCGGGGCGACCCCAGCTTCTGAGCCTTTTCATCGAGGATCTGATGGAGGAAACCCCGATGGCGCGCGCCCGGCAGAAGGTGGGTTAGCGGCCTTCGTCATATCCGGTCAGCACCTCCAGCGGCACGATTTCGAGCGCCCGGCTGTGTGTCGCGGCAAGATGGACGTTCGGCGCGCAGCCTTCCTCGTGCGCCTGCATGAAGCGCGCGGCGCAAAGGCACCAGCGATCGCCCGGCTTCAGGCCCGAAAAACGCAGGTCGGGCCGGGGGGTGGACAGATCGTTGCCCACATACTTCGAATAGGCCAAGAATTCGGCCGTCATGACCGCGCAGACGGTGTGGCTACCGCGATCCTCGGCGCAGGTGTTACAATGCCCGTCGCGGAAGAAGCCGGTGAGCGGTGCGGTCGAGCAGGGTTCCAACGGACCGCCCAGAACATTGATGCTGTCGTCCATCTTGATCATCGCGGACCTTTCAGGGCCAGGAAACTTCAGGGGCGCGCCAATCCACCCAACGCCCGTGGAAATCGGCGCGGCCCAGATCAATCCTAAGGTCGCCGGGCCAAAGCCGCAATGCCAGGCCCGCGCCGGGCGTCGCATCGTCGGCCTCCATCCCGAACCAGGCGAGCGGCGCATCGGCGGTGGCCGCGGCGCCCGCGGCTTCGATCAGCGCACGCCCGCGGGACTGGGACGGCACTGGGAAATACTGCCAGGCCACCGTCGAATAGACCAGGAGGAGCGTCCCCCGTGCCGGGGCCAAGCGCCCGGAGAGCCAGTCTATGGCGTCGCCCCTCGCAGGCGGCGGCCCGGCGACCGAGATCGCGGCATCGGTCAGCGCCAGGCGCTCCGTCTGGTCCGGCCAGAGGTAGGCGCGCAGGCGCAGCCGGTCCCCGGCCTGGCCGATGTCGATGGGGGCAAGGTCCACGCCTTGCCGCGCGACCACTGTGAAGGGTGACGCGGGGGGAAGTGTGCCGCGCCAGTCGGGGCGCAGGATCAGGGCCGGCGCTTCGGCGCCGCGCCTGTGCCCGCCAAGCTCAACCCCGAAACGGTCGAAGCTCAGATTCAGCCCCGCGCTCGCCCCCAGTTCGAGGAGCCTGATTGGCAGCGGCGCGCGCGCCGCAAGCCAGTGGGCAAGTGCCACCAGCACCGCCGCGCGGCGCACCTCGTTCGTCTGGGGTGGGCTGTCGATGAAGCGCCCGATCGTTTGGGCCTCGGTCGCCAGCGCGCGCTCAATCGCCCGCCATAGCGTCTCATCGTCGACGGTGGCCGGCGGATAGACCGCCGTCAGTTCGCCGTGTCCCGAAAGGCGCAGCGCGTGCAGGGCGCCCGCCAGCCTGAGAGGGACCGAGGCGCCACGCGGGCCGACGTCGCCCGGCCAGGCGAACAGCCGGTCGGAAAGGGGCGTTCCCGGCTGCAGCCGCGCGCCCAGTAGCGTCATCAACCGCGCCATGAAAGGGGAGCCGAGCGCGGCGCAGCTTTCCCCCTGTTCGCGGAAGGCGTCGCGCAGGCGCGAGCTCACCGGAAGCGGTCCATGAGCTTTTGCAGGGCGCTGCGGGGATCGGGGTCTTCCGCCGCTGGGGCCTTGTCCGGGGCAGGGGGCGTCGCCTTCGCGGCTGCAGGTGCTGTGCCCGCGCCCCCGGTCGAGGAGCGTGGCGGCGCGGTGCGCAGCGCAACGGCGTTCTGGAACCGCGCGGCATCGCCCTCGGCCAGCGCGGCCGCACCGTCCGACAGCCCTCGCATCAGATCGTCGAGCCAGTCCGCGTCGGCCTTGGCAAAGTCCGACAGAACATAAGGCGCGACCCGGTCCTTGTGGCCGGGATGGCCGATGCCGAGCCGCACGCGCTGGTAGCCCTCGCCGATATGGGCGTGGATCGACCTGAGGCCATTGTGGCCCGCATGGCCGCCGCCCATCTTTACCCGGCATTTCCCGGGGGCGAGGTCCAGTTCGTCGTGAAAGACGGTGACGGCCTCGGGCTCGATCTTGTAAAAGCGCATCGCCTCGCCCACGGATTGCCCCGACAGGTTCATGAAGGTCTGCGGTTTGAGCAGCGCCACGCGCGCCGAACCCAACCGCCCCTCGCTCAACAGGCCCTGGAACTTGGCGCGGAACGGGGCAAAGCCGTGGTCCTCGGCGATCCGGTCCAGCGCCATGAAGCCGATGTTGTGGCGGTTGCCCGCATATTTCTGCCCCGGATTTCCAAGGCCGACGAAAAGCCGCATGGGGTGGCTCCTTTGCTGCCGCAAAAGCTAGGGGGGCGGGGGCGGTTCTGCAACGCCATTGGCCGCCGGGGCCCGGTCAGAGGGCGCGCCGGAAACGAAAACGCAGGGCCAAGGGGGGCCCTGCGTCTCAATCCTGTCGCCTGATGGCGGATCAGGCTTCTTCCGAGGTCTCTTCGTCTTCCGACGACCGCAGGCCCGAAGGCGCCGCGATGTTCGCGATCACGAAGTTGCGCGCCACGGTCGGCTTCGCGCCCGAGGGCAGCTCGATGTCGCCGATGTGGATCACGTCGCCGATTTCGCGGCCGGTCAGGTCGACGGTGATGTGATCGGGGATGTCCCCCGCGGTCACTTCCAGTTCGACTTCCGGACGGACGATCGTGACGGTCCCGCCCTTCTTCAGCCCCGGCGCCTTGTCATGGTTGACGAAGGTGACGTGGATGAAAAGGTTGATGCGGGTGGTGCGGCGGATGCGCATCAGGTCCACATGCGTCGGCAGGTCCTTGACCACGTCGCGCTGCACGCCGCGGCAGATCACGCGCACGTCTTCCTGGCCTTCAACCTTGAGGTTGAAAAGCGTCTGAAGGAAGCGGCCCGCCTTGAGGCGCTTCAGCAGCGAGTAGTATTGGATGTTGATCGGCAGGGGCTCTGCGCCGCCGCCGTAAACGATGCCGGGTACGTTGCCCTCACGACGAGCTTGACGAGCGGCCCCCTTGCCTGTCCCCGTCCGTACCGCGGCGATAAGATCGGGGATCTCACCAGCCATTGGTCTCTCCATTCAAGTTAAGGGCATCCTCCAAGGGTGCATGCCCATGAGCGGGGGGCTATAGAGGCAAAACGCGGCGATTGGAAGCGCAAAAACGCAAGGCCGCGTGTCGCGGCTGGCCTAGTGCGCGCGCCATCCGCCGGGTTAGAAGCGAAAGGTACGGAGTAACCATCATGCCGCTTCTGGTCCAGATCCGACTTGCACGCGCGCCGCTTGTCGCCTTCGCCGCGATGGGCATGGTCTGGGGCGCCTTCGCGGCCATGGTGCCGGACATCAAGGCGATGCTGGGCGCATCGGACGCGCAATATGGCGCGCTCCTGTTCGCCACGCCCCTCGCGGCGGTCGCGGCCATGCTGCTGGCGCCGAAGCTCGCCCCCCACCTGGGCCGCCACGTCCTGCCGCTTTCGACGCTGGCGCTTGGCCTCGCGTTCCTGCTTCCGGGCTGGATGGCGGTGCCTTTCCTTTTCGCGCTCTCGATGATGGCCGTGGGCGCCAGCAACGGGTTCCTGGATGTCACCATGACCGCCCGCGTCAGCGCGCTGGAGATCGCGCACGGGCTGCACCTGATGAACCTGAACCACGCGGCCTATTCCTTCGGCTACGCCGGCTCTGCGGTGGCCACGGGGCTTGCGCGCGCTGCCGGCTACGGCCCGGGGGAGATCCTGGGCACGGTCGCGCTGACGGTCGCGGTCCTCTCGGTCCTGACGGCCGAGCGCGGGCCGGACATCAACGGCTTCGACCGGGCGACAGGTTTGACCGGGCGGCTCGGGATGTTGCCGGTCTGGGGAGGGCTGATCGTGCTGATCGCCTTCCTGTCCGAAAACGCCGCCGAAAACTGGTCGGCGCTGCATATCGAGCGGACGCTGGGCGGGTCGGTGCGCGAGGGCAGCTTTGGCCCCGCGACCCTGGCGCTAACCGCCGGGCTTGGCCGGACGGTCGGACAGGTCATCGTCGCCCGCGTGGCCGAGGTGCGGCTGATGCGCTGGGGCGTGGTGGTCGCGGCGCTTGGCATGGTGATGACGGCGCTTGCTCCCTCGCCGCTGGCGGTGCATCTGGGGCTTGTCGTGACCGGGCTCGGCACCTCGGTCATCGCGCCGACGGCCTTTTCGGTCGTGGGGCGGCTTTCGGACCCCGGGCGGCGGGCGCTGATGATCGCCCGGGCGACGACGTTGGGTTATCTCGGTTATTTCTTCGGCCCGCCCGCGCTGGGGCTGGTGGCAGAGCTCTTCGGGCTGCGGGTGGCCTTCCTTTGCATCGCGGCGGTCCTTCTGGCGGTGCTGGCGCTCTTTCCGCGTCTGCTGGCATCGGGCACGCCGGGGCGCGCGGCGGACAGACCGCCCCTTGGGGTTGCCTGAGGATGGCGGCGGGGGGTGCGGCATCGCTGGTCACGGTGGCACGGCTTTCGCGTGCGCCGAGCCTGGCGCTGATGGCGGTCGGGGTCTTCTGGGGCACGTTCGCGGCCTATATCCCGGACATCAAGGCGCGGATCGGGGCGCCGGACGGCGCTTTCGGGCTGGCGCTGATGATGGCGGCGGTGGGCTCCATCGTCTCGATGCAGGCGGCCCCGCGCGTGTTGGCCCGTTTCGGACGTGCGACAACGCCGGTGGCTGGCGTCGCGGCGGCCGCGATCTCGCTCTCGCCGCTTCTGGCGGCGGATACGGCCGGTCTGGCGGTCGCGCTCTTCTTCATGGGGGCGGCGATCGCGATGATCGACATCACCGCCAACATCCGCCTGTCGCTGGAGGAGGCCGCACAGGGCCTGCACCTGATGAACTTCTGCCACGCGGCCTTTTCCTTCGCCTTCGCGATCGCCGCCTTCGCGGCAGCCGAGGCGCGGCGGGCAGGCTGGCCGCCGGAGGTCTTCCTGCCGCTTTCGGCGCTGGCGATCCTGCTTCTGTCCCTTGGCACGGCGGAGGGCGCGGGCTGGCGTGCCGCGCCCTCCGCACCCGAGGGGGCGGGGCACTCGGACGGGGTGGCGCGCGTGGTCCTGCCGGTGGCCGCGATCCTGTTCCTGGCCTTCATCTGCGAAAACGCGACCGACAGCTGGTCGGCGCTGCATATCGAACGGACCTTGGGCGCCGCGGTCGGCATCGGCGGCTACGGCCCCGCGATGCTGGGCCTGACGATGGGGATCGGGCGCATGGGCGGCCAGGTGGCCGCCGCACGCCTGGGCGAGGGCGCCCTGATCGCCTGGTCGGCGGCCGTCGGTGCCTTTGGCGCGGTGGTGACGGCCATCGCCTGGGCGCCATGGGTTGGCGTCCTGGGGGTGGCGTTCCTGGGGCTGGGGGCTGCGGTCATGGTGCCCTCGGCCAACACCATCCTCGGCCGGCTCGTGCGCCCCGACCAGCGCGGGCTGGCCCTGTCGCGCGCCTGGATCTTCGGCTTCGCGGGCTTCTTCATCGGCCCGTCCATGATGGGGCAGGTGTCCGCCGCACTG
This sequence comes from Albidovulum sediminicola, assembly GCF_025751575.1. Taxonomy (GTDB): domain Bacteria; phylum Pseudomonadota; class Alphaproteobacteria; order Rhodobacterales; family Rhodobacteraceae; genus Albidovulum; species Albidovulum sediminicola. Next base: position 125,127 of record NZ_JAOWLA010000002.1, read on the forward strand.
GGGCTGCGTTGGGCCTTTGGCGGGATCGCGGTCCTGATGGCCGCGATCCTGCCCGTCGTCCTATACCTTGCCCGGCTTGAGGCGCGGCGGCGCTAGTCAGCTGTAGGCGCCCAGGAACCCCTTGGGGAGCAGGACGTTGTGCCGCCCGACCGCCGCGATGTCGCGCTCGCCGCAGAGCGCCATGGAGGTGTCAAGCTCCTTGCGGATCACGTCGAGCGCCGTCGTCACGCCCTTTTCGCCCATCGCGCCCAGCCCGTAGACGAAGGCGCGCCCGATCATCGTGCCTTTGGCACCCAAAGCCACCGCCTTCAGCACGTCCTGGCCCGAGCGGATGCCGCCGTCCATCCAGACCTCGGTCCGCTCGCCCACGGCCGCCACGATTTCCGGCAGCATGCGGATCGAGGACAGCGCGCCGTCCAGCTGCCGCCCGCCGTGGTTGGAGACCACGATCGCATCGGCCCCCACGCCCACGGCATGCTCGGCGTCCTCGGCATCGAGGATCCCTTTCAGGATCACCTTGCCGCCCCACATGTCGCGCAGCTTGGCAATCTTGCCCCAGTCGAGCGCATGGTCGAACTTCTGTGCCGTCCAGGCGGACAGCGACGTGGGGTCATCCACACCCTCGACATGGCCGACGATATTGCCAAAGAAGCGGCGCTTGGTGCCCAGCATCTCCAACCCCCAGGCCCATTTCGTGGCCAGGTTCAGCATCGTCGGGATGGTGAACTTGGGCGGCGCGGAGAGGCCGTTCTTCAGGTCCTTGTGCCGTTGCCCCAGGATCTGGAGGTCAACCGTGATGACCAGCGCCGAACAGCCCGCGGCCTTGGCGCGGTTGATGATCTTCGCGTTGAAGTCGTCGTCGTTGAGCGTGTAGATCTGGAACCAGAACGGCTTGGTCGTGTGCTGCGCCACGTCCTCGATCGAGCAGATCGACATCGTGGACAGGGTGAAGGGCACGCCGAACTTCTCCGCGGCGCGGGCGGCCTTGATCTCCCCGTCGGCGTTCTGCATCCCCGTCAGCCCGACCGGGGCCAGCGCGACCGGCATGGCGACATCCTGTCCGATCATCTGCGTCGCGACGCTGCGGCCGGTCATGTCGCGCGCAATGCGCTGGCGCAGGCGGATCTCGGCGAAATCCGAGACGTTGTCGCGGAAGGTCTGTTCGCTCCAACTGCCACTTTCGGCATAGTCGTAGAACATCCGGGGGACGCGCCGCCGGTAAATCTTCTTCAGGTCGTCGATATTGGTGATCACGGGCATGGGTGCCTCCGGATTGGTAATTTTTCTTTACCGATTTCAGAAGGTTTCCGCAACGCTTTCCCGGCGCTGCGGCAATTTCCCGCGTGCCCTGCTCCCCGGGGGGTCAGGCGCTGTGCGCGCCCGCCGCCAGGCTTTCCACGAAGGACAAGATTTCGGGCACGGTGCGCTTCTCCTCCACCATCTTGACGATGGCGGAGCCCACCACGGCGCCGTCCGCCACCGAGGCGATGGCGCGCGCGGTTTCGGGCGAACGGATGCCGAAGCCGACAATCAGCGGCAGGTCGGTCGCCGCCTTGATCCGCGCGACCTCGGGGCCCACGTCGGTCGCCTGCGCGGCGGCCGCGCCGGTGATCCCGGTGATCGAGACGTAGTAGACGAAGCCCGAAGTGTTCTGCAGCACCTTCGGCAGGCGCCGGTCATCGGTCGTGGGGGTCGCCAGGCGGATGAAGTTCAGCCCCGCCTTCTGCGCCGGAATGCACAGTTCCTCATCCTCTTCGGGGGGCAGGTCCACGACGATCAGCCCGTCGATCCCGGCGGCCTTCGCGTCCGTCAGGAACCGGTCCACGCCGCGCGAGTAGATCGGGTTGTAATAGCCCATCATCACGATCGGCGTGTCGTCGTCGCCCTTGCGGAACTCCGCCGCCATGTCGAGCGTCTTTTGCAGCGTCTGCCCGCCGTCGAGCGCGCGCTGGCCCGCAAGCTGGATCGTGGGGCCGTCGGCCATCGGATCGGTGAAGGGCATGCCCAGCTCGATGATGTCCACGCCCGCGCCCGGCAGGCCCTTCATCAACTCCAGCGAGGTATCGTAGTCGGGATCGCCCGCCATTGTGTAAGAGACGAAGGCTTTCTTGCCCTCGGCCTTCAGTGCGGCGAACTTGCGGTCGATCCGGGTCATGCGAAATCTCCTTGAGCGTCCAGCGGGTCTTGCAGAAAAGCGCCGGGAAAATCAATGGGGGATGGTGCGCTTGAGGGCGGCAGGGCTTGACGCCCCTTGGCCTTGCCCCCTAGATGCGCGCGGTTTTGCGGGAAGGATCGGGACAATGGGCTTCAGGATGGGCATCGTCGGGCTGCCGAACGTGGGCAAGTCGACGCTTTTCAACGCGCTGACCCGCACGGCCGCGGCGCAGGCCGCGAACTTCCCCTTCTGCACGATCGAGCCCAACGTGGGTGAGGTCGCGGTCCCCGACGCGCGGCTCGACAAGCTGGCCGCCATCGCGGGCTCCAAGCAGATCATCCCGACGCGCATCACCTTCGTCGATATCGCGGGCCTCGTGCGCGGCGCGTCCAAGGGCGAGGGCCTCGGCAACCAGTTCCTCGCCAACATCCGCGAGGTCGATGCCATCGCCCATGTGCTGCGCTGCTTTGAGGATGGCGACATCACCCATGTCGAGGGCCGCATCGACCCCGTCGCCGATGCCGAGACGATCGAGACCGAGCTGATGATCGCCGACATGGAATCGATCGAGCGGCGGCTTGCCAACATCGCCCGCAAGATCAAGGGCGGCGACAAGGAGGCGGCGGCGCAGGAGCGGCTGATGAAGCTGGCGCTGGCGGCGCTTGAAAACGGCCAACCCGCGCGTACCGTCTCCGTGTCGGAGGAGGATCAGAAGGCCTGGAACATGCTTCAGCTTCTGACTGCCAAGCCCGTCCTTTTCGTCTGCAACGTCGAGGAATCCAAGGCCGCGACCGGCAATTCGGAGTCCGCCCGCGTGGCCGAGATGGCCGCGAAGCAGGGCGCCGGCGTCGTCGTCATCTCCGCCAAGATCGAGGAGGAACTGGCCCAGATGCCCGAAGAGGACGCAGCCATGTTCCTGGAAGAGATGGGGCTTGAGGAAGCCGGCCTCGACCGGCTGATCCGCGCCGGCTACGACCTGCTGGGGCTTCAGACCTATTTCACCGTGGGCCCCAAAGAGGCGCGCGCCTGGACCATCGAAAAGGGCACGCTGGCCCCGCAGGCCGCAGGCGTCATCCACGGCGACTTCGAACGCGGCTTCATCCGCGCCGAGACCATCGCCTTTGACGACTACATCGCCGGAAACGGCGAGGCCGGCGCGCGCGAGGCGGGCAAATTCCGCGTCGAGGGCAAGACCTATGAGGTCAAGGACGGCGACGTCCTGCACTTCCTCTTCAACGCCTGAGGCTGGCCGGGCAGGGGCCTCACCCCCCCTGTTATTTCTCGGCGGGCGGCATACCTTTGAGGTGCGTTTGCATCTGAAGGGATTGATCACATGAAAACGGGCCTTGTTTCCGCCGGACTCCTCGCCGCCGTCCTGGCGCTGGGCGGCTGCGCTACGCAGCAGCCCTCGAACGCCGACCTGCGCTGCGCGGGTGGCACCGTCGCCGGTGCGGCCGTGGGCGGGGTCGTTGGCAACCAGATCGGCAGCGGCACCGGCAACACCATCGCCACGATGGTCGGCGCGGGCGCGGGCGCCGTCGTCGGGGCCAACGCGGCCTGCTACTGAGCCCGGGTGGCCGCTCAGCCCTCGGCCGTGAACTGGGCGGCGACGACCTCCCATCCGGCGGCGGTTTCGCGCAAGAGCGCCGACAGGACCGCGCCGATGCGCCCGGCGTCGCTGCCGTCCGGGTGAACAAGCCCCGAGAGGACAAAACGCTGCATGACCTGCGCGACGCCGGGTGCGACCGCGCGCAGCTTGGTCCGACCGCTGACAAGGCGTGCACGGGCCAGCATTCCGTCCATCTCGGCGCCCAGCACATCTGCGACGGCCGCGCGGCCTTCGGCCCAGGCGCCGGTCAGCGACAGGAAATCCGCATCCTCGGCGAACAGCGCCGCGATCGCGGCGGGATCCCGGTCGGCGAAAGCGTTGGAGAAGGCGCGCGCGAATTCCGCCGGGTCACCCAGGCTCATTGCGAGACCTCGACGACCTTGCCGGGGTTGAGGATGCCGTCGGGGTCCAGCGCGCGCTTGATGCGGGCCATCACCTCCCAAGCCTCACCATGTTCAAGCGGCATCAGGCCCTTCTTGCCCACGCCCACGCCGTGTTCGCCAGTGACCGTGCCACCCAAGCGCACCGCGCGTTCCGCCAGCCGCCGGGTCAGCGTCTTGGCGCGGGCCAGTTCCTCCGGGTTGTCCCGTTCCAGCAGCAAGATGGCGTGAAAATTGCCGTCGCCGACATGGCCGAGGATTGGCCCCACTAGTTCCAGTTCGGCGATATCGGCGCGGGTTTCCGCCACGGCCTCGGCCAGGCGGGAGATCGGGACGCAGATATCCGTGACCATGCCCATGCAGCCGGGGCGCGAGGCGATACAGGTCCGGTAGGCCCCGTGCCGCATCCGCCAGAGCCGGTTGCGGTCCTCGGTCGTGCTGGCCCAGTCGAAGCCGAGCGCGCCGAAGCTTTCCGCAACCTCGCCGAAACGGCGCGCGTCCTCTGCCGCGCTGGCGTCCGAGCCGTGGAACTCCACCATCAGGTGGGGCAGTTCGGGAAAGGCGGTGCCCGCCTGCGCATTGAAGATGCGGGCGACGGTTTCGTCTACGAACTCGATCCGCGCCATCGGGATGCCCGACTGGATCGTCGCGATCACCGTGTCGACGGCGGCGGCGAAATCCGGAAAGGCGCAGACCGCGGCCGAGATCGCCTCCGGTTGGCCATGAAGGCGCAGGGTCAGTTCGGTAATCAGGCCCAGCGTCCCCTCGGACCCGACGAAGAGCCCCGTCAGGTCATATCCCGCCGCCGACTTGCGCGCGCCCGACCCGGTGCGGATGACCCGGCCATCGGCCAACACCACCTCAAGCGCCAGGATATTGTCCCTGACCGTGCCATAGCGCACCGTCGTCGTGCCTGAGGCGCGGGTGCCCGCCATCCCGCCGATGGAGGCATTGGCCCCCGGATCGACCGGGAACATCAGGCCCGTCGCGCGCAACTCGGCATTGAGCGCCTCGCGCGTGATGCCGGGCTGGACGACCACCTGCATGTCGCCCGGCCGCACCTCCAGCACCCGGTTCATCCGGGCGAAATCGACGACCACGCCGCCGTCGAAGGCCAGAGCGTGCCCCTCAAGCGAGGTGCCCGCCCCCCAAGCCACGACCGGGCAGCCGTGGCGCGCGCAGATCGCGACGAGGCGGGAAACCTCCTCGGTGGTCTCAGGATAGGCCACCGCGTCGGGCGGGGTTTCCGGGAACCAGGATTCGTTCTGGCCATGTGACCTGAGGTCGCCCCCCGCGGTGATCAGCCGTGATCCCAAAAGCGCCGAAAGTTCGGAAAGTGCGGTCGCGTCCATCATGATCAGTGCCCGCAGCGATAGGCGTAGACGCCGGTTTCCCGGCCCGGAGGGGTGAATTCCAGGTGGTCCAAAAGCGCGCCGAAGCTGACGAGCGCGATCCGCGTGTCCTTCATCGTCGGCCCCTTCAGATCGACCCCGCCATCGGCCACCCGGTATTGCACCGAAAGCGCGCTTCCACCCGCCTCGGCCATCAGGACCAGCCCGTAGTCGAAGGTGATCGGGTCCGAACACTGTTCGGGCACGACGCCAGGCGGCAGGCGCAGCGGCGCCTTCTGCATCGTCCAGCGCCCGAGAAGGAAGCTCGGCGTATCGGCCTTGAAGGCGTCGAGCCCCGTCAGCGTGGCATATTCCGGCAGGAAGCGCGCGAAGCCGTCGGCCTCCCGCAACTGCTCAAGATAGACGGCGGGGTCTTCAGCGCGCATGCGCGCGAAGTGGTCCGCGCTGCGTTGCTCCAGCGTGTAAAGCCATGCGAAATAGCCCAGAATCGCCGCCGCGACGACGACGACCCCCGCCCACTGGCGTGCGTCGAGCCGGGGCAGCGCGGGCGGTTTGATCTTTGCGATCGCGGGTCGGCTCATGCGCGGTCCCTTTTCCTTTGCATTTCTGCCGGTTCTGCGGCGCTTGGGTTTGCATCGACCGGACCAAGGGCGTAGCAGGGAACAAGCGAGTCTAACAGCAACCAGCCGGGTCGCCTGACATTAGCCATGCGCGCGCCCGTCCACAACCGCGCCACCGGGACGATGACCGAAGCCACGCCGAACGAACCGCATCAAGCCTTTCCCGACAACCGCCGCCTTTCGATCATCTGGCTGTCGCTGATCGCGATCCTGATCGGGATCGTCACCGGGCTTGGCGCCATTGCGCTGCGCTACCTGATCTCGATCGTGCACAACCTTGCCTTCCTTGGCACGTTTTCGCTCGACTACGATGCGAACCTGCCCACGCCGCCCTCGCCCTACGGGCCGCTGGTGATCTTCGCGCCGGTCGTCGGCGGTCTGATCGTGGTCTGGCTGGTGCGCAGCTTCGCGCCCGAGGCAAAGGGTCATGGCGTGCCAGAGGTGATGGACGCGATTTACTACCGCGGCGGCAAGATCCGCCCGCAGGTCGTGCTGGTGAAATCGCTCGCCTCGGCGCTGTCGATCGGGTCGGGCGCCTCGGTCGGGCGCGAGGGGCCGATCATCCAGATCGGGTCGGGGATCGGTTCGGTCCTGGGTCAGCTCTTCCGTCTCAGGACCTGGCAGGTCATCACCATGGTTGCCGCCGGCGCGGGCGCGGGGATCGCCGCGACGTTCAACACGCCCTTGGGCGCGGTGATGTTCGCGGTCGAGTTGATGCTGCCCGAATTTTCCGCCCGTACGCTCATCCCGGTCGTGCTCGCCACCGGCACCGCGACCTATGTCGGGCGCCTGGCCTTCGGGCTTGCCCCGGCGTTTCTGGTGGCCAGCCACGACCGGCCCGAGCTTTTCGTGCCGCTCTCGGCCGAGATGCTGCCGCTTTACGTGATCTTCGGCCTTCTCACCGGCGTTGCGGCCGCAGGTTTCGTGCGCGGGCTCTACAAGGTCGAGGATCTGTTCGATGGCTGGAAGATCAATCCCTACCTCAAGAACTTCGCAGGGATGCTGTCGCTCGGCATCCTGATGTATGTGCTGCTTCTGACGACGGGCAATTATCACACCGCCTCGGTCGGCTACGACACGATCGAGGCGATCCTGACCGGGCAACTGACCGCGCCCGCGTTCCTTTTCCTTCTGTTCCTTCTCAAGATGATCGCGACCTCGGTCAGTCTGGGTTCCGGCGCTTCGGGCGGGATCTTTTCGCCCTCGCTCTTCCTTGGCGCGGCGCTCGGGGGGGCGTTTGGCGGGTTCCTGGACCTGATGTTCCCGCATCTGGGATTCCATTCCGTCACCTTCGCGCTGATCGGCATGGCCTGCATCGTGGGCGCCTCCACCGGCGGGGCGTTGACCTCGATCATGATGCTGTTCGAGATGACGGGGGACTACACGATCACGCTGGCGGCCATCCTCGCGGTGGTCGTGGCCATGGGGGTCCGCAAGCGGCTGTCGGCCGAGGACATCTACACCATGAAGCTGACCCGCCGGGGTCACCGCATTCCGCGCGAAAGCCGCTCGCACATGTTCGCGATCCGCATGATCAGGGAGATGATGGAACCCGCCATCGCGGTGATCGAGAAGGCCGATCTTGGCGCGCGGGGCGAGGTTGACACGGAGCTTGGGCGCGATCGCCAATACGCCGTCGTGACTGACGGGCGCAACGTCGTCGGCATCGTCCGCGTTCATCCGGAGGACCCGACGCGGCGCCACGGACCCATCATCTCTCCGGTGGGCTATGTGCAGGAATCGAGCTTCCTGCAACTGGCCATGACCAATATGGCCGACCGTGGCCATGCGGCGCTCTTGGTCCTGCCGGACAAGACCATGCCGCGGCCCGAGAACGTGATCGGGGTTCTGACCCGCGATTCCATCGCCACGGCGGTGCTGCGCGACTACCGGAGCTGAGCCGGGCGCAGCCAAGCCGGGCCTAGACGGCCCGCGTCGCAACCTCCAGCCATGCGCGGGCGGCGTCCGAGACCCGCGGCCCGATCAGCGCGCGCACTTCGGCATGGTAGGCGTTGAGCCAGCCGCGCTCCCCCTCGCTGAGCGCGGCGGTGTCCACCAGACGCAGGTCGATGGGCGCGAAGGTCAGGGTGCGGAATGCCAGCATCTTGCGATGATCATCGCCGCCGGGCAGGGCGGGCGCCTCCTCGACCACCACGAGGTTCTCGATCCGGATGCCGAAGGCGCCTTCGCGGTAGTAGCCCGGCTCGTTCGACAGGATCATGCCGACCTCCAGCGGCACGTCGGAAACGCGCGAAAGCCGCTGCGGTCCTTCATGAACGCAAAGGAACGCGCCGACCCCGTGTCCGGTGCCGTGGTCGAAGTCCTGCCCGGCGAGCCAGAGGTTGTAGCGCGCGAGGCTGTCGAGATGCGCGCCCGCCACGCCGCGCGGCCAGCGCAGGCGGGATATCGCGATCATCCCCTGAAGGACGCGCGTGAAACAGGACCGCACGTCCGGGTCCACCAGCCCGACCGAGACGGTGCGGGTGATGTCGGTCGTGCCGTCAAGGTACTGCCCACCGGAGTCGATGACGACGATCTGGCCAGGCTCGATCGGGCGGTCGCTGTCCTCGGTCACACGGTAATGCATGATCGCGCCGTTTGGCCCGGTGCCGCAGATCGTCTCGAAGCTGATGTCCTCCAGCGCGTTGGTGGCACGGCGGAACTCTTCCAGCGCCCGCACCGCGGCGATCTCGGTCAGGGCGCCCTTGGGGGCCTCCTGGTCGAACCACGCCAGGAACTCCACCATCGCGGCGCCGTCGCGCAGATGCGCCTCGGCCATGCCGGCGACCTCGGCGGCGTTCTTGCGCGCTTTGGGCATGATGCAGGGATCCTGTCCCCAGGACAGCGCGATGCTCGCCGAGGCCAGTTCCTGCGACACGGCGAGCGGCGCGGTCGCCCGGTCGACCCGCACGGGGCCCGCCAAGGTGCGCAGCGCGGGCGCAAAGGCCTCTGGCGGGCGGATGGTGATGTCTGGGCCCAGATGCTCGCGCACGGCGTCCGAGAGTTTCTCCTTCGCGGTGAAAAGCGTGACATGGCCGCCCGCGTCGAGGATGGCGAAGGCATGAACGACGGGGTTGCGCGGGATGTCGCCCCCACGGATGTTCAGCAGCCAGGAAATCGAGTCCGGCAGCGTCAGCACCGCCGCCGCCTGGCCCGCGCGGGACAATTCCTTGCCCAGCCGCGCACGCTTGTCGGCCGAGCTTTCGCCCGCGAAGTCCAGCGGGTGAATGCGGGTCGCCCCCAGCGGCGGTGCGGGCTGGTCCGGCCAGACAGCGTCAACGAAATTCACGCTTTCACAAAGCTCTATGCCGCTTCCTTCGAGCGCGGTGCGAAGATCCTCGACCTCCTTCGCGGTGTGCAGCCAGGGGTCGAAACCGACACGCCCTCCAGAGGGCAACATCTCTTTCAGCCAGTCGGCGGGTTTCACCTCGGGCCAGGGAACGGGGGTGAAATGCGCCAGGTCCACCTGCGCCTTCACCTGGGTCCGGTAGCGTCCGTCGATGAAGACCCCGGCGATTTCGGGCAGCACGATGCAGAAGCCGGCGGAGCCCGTGAAGCCGGTCAGCCAGGCCAGGCGTTCGTCATGGGGGGCGACGTATTCGCCCTGATGGACATCGGCGCGGGGCACCAGAAAGCCGCTGAACCCGACGCCTGACAGGGCCTCGCGCAGCGCAGCCAGACGAGAAGGCCCCTGTTCGGGGCGGGCGTTGGTGTGAAAGGTCTGGAACATCGCGCACTCCTTCGGGGTTCAGGACTTTGTGACTCGCTTCGCGGCCGAACGCCAGCACCCGCACGTCCCATTTTGTGCCCGGGGCGAACGGTGCTAGGCTGATCCATGGACTTCGCGGGGGTAGAACGGCAGGAATGGCGCAAGGGCGCCGTGGCCGCGCACTATGCCAGCCATTTTGCGCGGGCGGCAGAGCAATGCGTGCCAGCCTTTGTCGAACGGGTGGGCGGGCCCTGCCGCGCGCTCGACCTTTGCTGTGGCCACGCCATCGTTGCCCGCGGCCTCTTGGACCGGGGCTGTCAGGTGACGGCGGCCGATTTCTCCCCGGCGATGCTGGACCTGGCGCGCGAGCGGGTGCCCGAGGCGAACCTGGTCGAGGCTGACGCGATGGAACTGCCCTTCGCGGACGAGGAGTTCGACGCCATTACCATCGGCTTCGGCATCCCGCATGTGCCTGACCCCGTGCGGGTCCTGCGCGAATGCGCGCGGGTGCTGCGGCCCGACGGCGTGCTGGTCTACAGCGTCTGGCATGGGCCCGAACGCGAAAGCGTCCTGACGGCGGTCTTCGAGGCCATCATGCAGTTCGGAGATCCGGGCATCGCGCTGCCGCCGGGGCCAGGGGCGCATGACTATGCCCAGCCGGAAATCGCCGTCCCGTCGCTGGCGGCGGCGGGCTTCGCCGCGCCGGAGTTTCAGACCGTCCCGAGTATCTGGACGCTCGATGAACCCGACGCGCCGGCGCGTCTCTTCGAACAGGGGACGGCGCGTGGCGGCTATCTTCTGCGCCAGCAGAGCGACCGGGCGCGGCGCGCGATCCGGGCGGCGGTCGCGCGATGGGTGGCCGGGCATTGCGGGGAGGGGCCGCCCTGGCGCGTCCCCATCCCCGCAGCGCTGGTGAGCGCGCGCAGGCTTTAGCTGGCCTTGCGAATGCCCATCACCCGCGCCCGCGCACGGGGGTCGCTATCGAAAAGGCTCGCCAACTGCTCGGTCATCGCACCGGCAAGTTGCTCCACATCCGTGATGGTCACCGCGCGCTGGTAGTAGCGGGTGACGTCATGCCCGATGCCGATGGCGATCAGTTCGACGGCCTTGCGCTTCTCGACCATCGCGATCACGTCGCGCAGGTGCTTTTCGAGGTAGTTGGCGGAGTTGACCGAGAGTGTCGAGTCATCCACCGGCGCCCCGTCGGAAATCACCATCAGGATCTTGCGCTGTTCGGGGCGCTGGATCATGCGGCGGTGCGCCCATTCCAGCGCCTCGCCGTCGATGTTTTCCTTCAAGAGCCCCTCCTTCATCATCAGGCCCAGGTTCGACCGGACCCGCCGCCAAGGGGCGTCAGCGCCCTTGTAGATGATGTGACGCAGGTCGTTCAGGCGGCCCGGCTGTGGCGGGCGGCCCTGCGCCAGCCAGCGTTCGCGCGACTGCCCGCCTTTCCAGGCGCGGGTGGTGAAGCCAAGGATCTCCACCTTGACCTGGCAGCGTTCGAGCGTGCGTGCCAGAACGTCGGCGCAGATCGCCGCGATCGAGATCGGGCGGCCGCGCATCGAGCCGGAATTGTCCAGAAGCAGCGTCACGCAGGTGTCGCGGAACTCCGTGTCCTTCTCGATCTTGAACGAGAGCGGAGTCGTGGGGTTCGCGACCACGCGGGCAAGGCGGCCGGCGTCCAGGATCCCTTCCTCAAGGTCGAATTCCCAGCTACGGTTCTGCTGTGCCTGAAGGCGGCGCTGGAGCTTGTTGGCCAGCCGGCTGACGGCGCCCTTCAGGGGCTCAAGCTGCTGGTCCAGATAGGCGCGCAGCCGTTCAAGCTCGGCCGGTTCGGCAAGCTCCTCCGCCTTGATTTCCTCATCGAAATCAGTCGTATAGACGGAGTAGTTAGGGTCCGCGTCGGAATAGGGGGCGGGCTGCGGCGGCTCAAGCGGCGCGTCGCTTTCGGGAAGCTCCGCTTCCTCGCCCTCTTCCATGTCGGGCGCCTCGTCCATCATCACCTTGGACTCGGTCGTGTCCTGGGTGTCCTCCTGGCTTTGGTCGGGTTCGGCCTCGGCCTCTTCGCTTTCGTTTTCCTCCTGGCCTTCGGAGGTGTCGGGCTGTTCCTCCGCCTCGTCGCCTTCGCCCTCATCCTCGTCCTGAAGGTCGGGATCCTCGCCCAGCTGGTCGCCGTAGCCCAGGTCCTTGATCACCTGCCGCGCGAGGCGGGCGAAGGCGGCCTGGTCGGCCAGGACGTCATTCACATGATCAAGCGTGCCGCCGGCCTGTTCCTCGATGAAGGGCCGCCAGAGTTCCATCACATTTCCCGCCCCGCCGGGCATCGGGCGGCCCGTGGCCAGATGGCGCACCAGGTAGCCCGCCGCCTGGGCAAGGGGCGCGTCCTGGGCCGAACGGATCTGGGAATAGCCCTTGCGCTCGGCCTCATGCGCGATCTTGGCATCGATGTTGCCAAGGGTGCCCGGCATGGCGCGGGCGCCCACCGCCTCGCAGCGCGCGGTTTCCATCGCCTCGTAGAGGTCGCGCGCCATCTGGCCGGTCGGGTTGTATTTCGCGGCCACGTCCGCGTCGTGATGCCGGCGCCGAAGCGCAAGCGCATCGGCGGTGCCGCGGGCGATCAAGACCTCGTCCCGCGTCATGCGGCGCGAGACCTGCGGCAGGCGCATCGCGTCCGCCGTCATCCCCGGAGGATCGACCGAATAGGTGACCGTCAGGTCAGGGGCGTCGGCGAGTGTCTTCGTCGCGTCGGCGAGCGCCTTCTTGAACGGGTCGGCGGGGTTGTCGTTGCGTTGGGTCATGCGTTGCCCCGCAATTTATGCGCTTGAATCGTCTCGGAAACCAATGCCGGGTTCGACTGAGCCATGTATCGGATATGTACCGATGAAGCTCTGCTCAGGTCCAGATGCGCGTCGAGTATGGCGGGTTTTTCCCACTGTTGGGCGATCACAGCGACAGGAGTACCGTCAACTTCCATTACCCAAGTTGCCTGACCGCCCGCGATATTGGCGAGGTATCTGGAGCTTTGAATTTGCGCAGCCAAAGCCATGGTCGTCGTATTTGCAGACAAGTCCAGATTTGTCAGGTGCGGTGCATCAATGTCATCTCCGGCACAAACGCTATCGCGCGTAAGTTCCAACGAGATGGTGTGATCGCTCATCACCGAATGCTCTGGCTCGCCGCACTTTCCGGCAGTTCCTCGTCGAAGCAGCGCTGGTAGAACTCGGCCACCGTCTTGCGCTCCAGCTCGTCGCATTTGTTGAGGAAGGTCAGCCGGAAGGCGTATCCCACGTTGCGGAAGATCTCGGCGTTCCAGGCCCAGTTGATCACGGTCCGCGGGCTCATGACGGTCGAAAGGTCGCCGTTCATGAAGGCAGTCCGGGTCAGGTCGGCGACGGTGACCATCTGGCCGATGGTCTTGCGGCCCTTCTCGCTGTTGTAATGCGGCGCCTTGCCGAGGACGATCGCGGCCTCTGCATCGTGGGAAAGGTAGTTCAGCGTTGCCACCAGAGACCAGCGGTCCATCTGCGCCTGGTTGATCTGCTGCACGCCGTGGTAAAGCCCGGTCGTGTCGCCCAGGCCCACGGTGTTCGCGGTCGCGAACAGCCGGAAGGACGGGTTCGGCGTGATGATCTCGTTCTGGTCCAGCAGCGTAAGCTTGCCGTCATGTTCCAGCACGCGCTGGATCACGAACATCACGTCCGCGCGGCCGGCGTCGTATTCGTCGAAGACGATGGCGACGGGATTGCGCAACGCCCAGGGCAGGATGCCCTCATGGAACTCCGTCACCTGCTTGCCGTCGCGCAGCTTGATCGCGTCCTTGCCGATTAGGTCGATCCGGCTGATGTGGCTGTCGAGGTTGACGCGCACGCAAGGCCAGTTGAGTCGCGCCGCCACCTGCTCGATATGCGTCGATTTCCCGGTGCCGTGATAGCCCTGGATCATGACCCGGCGGTTGTAGGCGAAGCCCGCGAGGATAGCGAGCGTGGTGTCGGGGTCGAACTTGTAGGTATGGTCGATCTCGGGCACGCGGTCGCTGCGCTCGGCGAAGCCCTTCACCTTCATCTCGGTGTCGATCCCGAAGACCTCGCGGACAGAGATCTCTTCGGTGGGTTTCGCGGTCGTATCCAGCATCGTCTTGCCCATTCTGACTAAAGGCCCCAAGGCGGGCGGGGCCGCCCCCGCGATTGATGGAGCATATCGCGGGGGCGTGCAAGGGCGGGGGGCGAATTCTGCCTGCCAGATCGCGACAAACGATGGGTCCAGCACGGTGCGGTCGGCGGGACCGCCGCCCAGGCGGGATCACGCGATTGGGAACGGGCGGGGACAACCTTTTACCCGCAGGCGCGCCCTGAAGGTGCATGATAGGGTCTGCAAGACGTCGATGGCGGAGAATGGAATGATCAGACGCAGACAGGTTCTTTCGATGGCCGGTGCGGGGCTCGCCGCGCTCATCCCCTTGCGCCCGCGCGCCGAGGAGGTTTTCGAGATCACGCGATCCGAGGCGGAATGGCGCCGCCTGCTGACGCCCGCCCAGTTCGAGGTCCTGCGCGAGGAGGCGACCGAACGCGCCTTCACCAGCCCGCTCAACGACGAGCATCGCGAAGGCACCTTCCATTGCGCGGGCTGCGACCTGCCGCTCTATTCCTCCGCGACCAAGTACGACAGCGGCACCGGCTGGCCTTCGTTCTGGGAACCGCTGCCCAACGCCGTCGCCACGCGTGCGGACTGGGGGATCTTCGGCCGCCGGACCGAGGTTCATTGCCGCCGCTGCGGCGGGCACCTGGGCCATGTCTTCGACGACGGACCGAAACCGACGGGCAAACGCTACTGCATGAACGGCGTCGCGCTCACCTTCCGCGCCGCCTGACCGCCCCCCGTTTCTTCATTGCCGAAATACCCCGGGGGTGCGGGGGCAGGGCCCCCGCCGCCGCCCGATCGGCGCCTCAATCCTTGAAGTTGCGGCTGTCCTTGATCTGGTCCCAGGCCCAGACGACCTCCTGCAAGCGTTCCTCGTCAGAGCGGTCGCCGCCGTTCATGTCCGGATGAAGATCCTTGACCAGGCTCTTGTATTGTTTTCGAATTTCAACCTTCGTCCAGCTGTCCTTGGCTTCGAGGATCTCGATCGCGCGCCGCTCGGTCGGGGGGAGCTTGCGTCCGGCGCCACGTCCGGGGTTCTGCGTCGCGTTCGCCCCCAGCAGTTCCATCGGATCGGCGATGCCGAGACGCGACCAGGCGCGATCCTCTCCGTCGCGCTTGCCGAAGGGCTTGGTCTCACGCCCCCACACGCGGTCATTGTCGAGGAACTTCTCGAACTCGTCCTCGCTCGATCCCTGGAAGAAATTCCACTTGAGATTGTATTCGCGCACATGATCACGGCAGAACCAGTAATAGTCGTCCAGATTGTCCGGCGACTTGGGTGCGCGGTACTGTCCGGCCTCACGGCAGCCGGAATGGTCGCAGCCGCGCGTCGACGTCTCAAAGGCGCCGGACATGCCGCGCTTGGTCTTGGCGCGCCGTTTCTTGTCCGACGCGGCCGAGATGTCGAATCCGAAGGGGTCGTTCCTGCTCATCCTGCCTTCCGAAACCTGGCTTTCCGACTCGGGGGACCGAGTTTAGGGCTTTTGGCCGGGCGTGGAAGGGGCAGACGCGAAAAAATGCGTGATCGGTGCGCTTGGCCTTCGGAAGAGCGCAGGGTTGCGGGCGCTAGTCCTGCGGCGCGGGCAGCCCGGGCAGGCACATCGCCGGCGGGCGCCGCCGCCCCCCGTCGGGGTTCAGCACACGCACGCGGCGCGGCAGGACCGCCCTTGCCCGCCAGCCGTCACCGCCATCGCTGGGCCCCGGACCGATCAGCAGGGGGACATGCGCGCGAATATCCGTCGGCCGCCGGAAGACCATGAAGCTTTCCAGCCGCCTGCGCGCCCTTCCGAGCCAGCCACGCGACATCACCGGACGCTCTTCGATGCCGACGTATTCCCAACCGGCGTCGATCATCAGGTCAATCTCGCGCCCGGCCAGCGCAGATTCCGCCTTGCCACCCTTGCCACGGCCCGTGGGCTTGGGGGCCTGAAAATACTTGAACTCGTACATAAGGATCACCGCTTAACAACACGGAAATCATGCAGGGCGTGTGGAAGGCGTGCAAGGCCGTGTGGGATGCGGGACCTGTCTGTCGCGCGGAGGTCGAGTTCGAATTTTTAATTTAAATCAACTGCTTTCATGCCTGTATTAAGGCTTGTAGCGGCCGTCGCGCCGCACATTAATTTCAACTTCGGGGCGAAAGCCTCGATTGACCGTTCATCCCTGGTGACAAATCGTGCGCGGTCGCCCGCACTGTTGACGGGCAACCCGCGAACCCGCGTCGGGCGTCTTCAGCCCTCGCCCTTGGTGACTTTCGGTTCCTTCCGATCAAGCACCAGCGGTTCCCAGGCTGGGGAGCCTTCGGGCGCCCGGGTGGCGGAGATCGACGGCCGGGCGGCCTCTGACGGGGCCGTGGCGGCGGTTTCGACCAGCGGGCGGCGGAAGATCATCAGGGTCTGGTGGACCGTCACCGAACGGCGGGCCAGACCAACCTTGTCCTCGCGCGTGAAGGTATCGCTGCGTACATAGTCCCAACCGTCACGGCCCAGCCGGTTCATCATCTGGACGATCGCATGGGCATAGCGTTCGTCCGCCGTCCGGGCGCCCGGCGCCTTTTCGCCCTTCTCGGGCAGGGGAACGGCCTTGTACTCATAGCGTTGCATCGACGGTCTCCAATCAGGCCGAGGCAGGATAGACCGATTCTGGGGCGGGTTGCATCACCGTGCCGGAACGCGCGGCGCGAACCGGGGGAAGCGTGCAACAGGCGCGGGCGCTTCGCAGGTGCGGCGCTGGCCGCCCTTGCCAGTTGCGCGCCGCCGGAGGTCAATGGGCGCGAACGAAACAAGGGGGCAGTGATGGCGACCGGTTTCTACTACGATGAACGCTGCATGTGGCACTCGCAGGGCGAACATGCGCTCTACCTGCCGGTCGGCGGCTGTGTGGAGCCGCCATCGAACCCGATCCATGTGGAAAACGGCTTCACCAAGCGGCGGTTCAGGAACCTGGTGGAGGTCTCGGGCCTGATGGCGCGGCTTGAGGTCGCAAGCGCGCCGCCCGCCCTGCGCGCCGACCTGGAGCGGGTGCATCCCGCCTCCTACCTCGACCGGTTCAAGGCGCTTTCCGACGCGGGCGGCGGCGACATGGGGGAGGATGCGCGGTTTAGCCCGGGCGGGTACGAGATCGCGGCCCTGGCTGCGGGGCTCGTCATCCGCGGCGTGGCCGACGTGATGTCGGGCGCGGTTGCCAACGCCTATGTCCTGACGCGCCCGCCGGGGCACCACTGCCTGCCCGGCAAGGGCATGGGCTTCTGCCTTCTGGCCAATATCCCCGTGGCGCTTGAGGCGCTGCGCGCGCGCCTTGGGCCCGTCCGTGTCGCCGTCGTGGACTGGGACGTCCACCACGGCAACGGGACCGAGGCCATCTACTATGACCGCGACGACACGCTGACGATCTCGCTCCACCAGGAGGCTTGCTATCCAATCGACAGCGGCCGGGCGGGCGACCGGGGGCGCGGGCCGGGGGAGGGGTTCAACTTGAACGTCCCGCTTCTGCCCGGCGGCGGGCACCGCGCCTATCTTGATGCGATGGAGGTGCTGGTGGTGCCCGCGCTACGCGCCTTCCGGCCTGACCTGATCGTGGTCGCCAGCGGGCTGGACGCAAGCGGCGTCGATCCGCTGGCGCGGATGCTCGCCCATTCCGACACCTTCCGCGAGATGACGCGCATCCTGATGGCAGAGGCCGGCACGCTTTGCGGTGGGCGCCTCGTTGCCGCGCATGAGGGCGGCTATTCCGAGCTTTATGTGCCCTTCTGCGGCCTCGCCATCATGGAGGAACTGGCCGGTCACAGGACTGGCGTCGAGGACCCGCTTCTGGCGTCGCTGGTCGGAAACCAGCCGGCGGCCGACATGGCGGCCTTCCAGCGCGCACGGCTGGAGGCGCAGGCGCGCGATGTCTTCGGCTGAAGGCGGGACGGAATGCCGCTTGTCGGACGAATTGCAGTGTCGGGGCGCCTATGCGTTTTGCTGACCCGGGTTGGTCAGATCCCTTCGCTCGTTTGCGCCTTAGGGGCCAGGCGCAATCGGCGGATTCGATCCTTGAGGCGTCCTTCGCTTGGCGCAGCCGTCAGGACTGTATCCGGTAGGCCTTGGCCATTACGCGCCACGCGCCTTCGTGTTTGAGCATCGTCAAGATGGTGTCGAAGCGCATCCCCGCCCAATCGTCCTCGACATGGGCGACGGCGATATCGCCGTGGATGGAGATGTTGCGGACCTCCCACCAGGCCTTGGCCGATGGGTCGGCCGCCTCCTCGCACATGCGGATGAAATCGTCGCGCGCGTTCCAGAGCAGTTCGCCTTGGAAGTGGCCGACCTCGCAAGCCTTCTCGAAAAACACCCGCTCCAACTCGGCGCGGTCGCCGGATGTCATGGCGGTCGCGTAAACGCGCACAACCTCGGTTATCGCGGCGATGTCGGCTGAATTGGTCACGGTGCCATATTCCTTCCGTTTCGGGGCGGACGCGCCGCATCACCCGTTCTTCAGGTCAAGACTTGCATCAGCGCAGTCTGCACACCATGAGGTGCGCAAATCAACTGCTAGAGCCATGAGCCGCTGACTGAAACGTCAATGGTCGTTCGTCAAAAGGCGCCCGCCGGACGGTCATGCGGGCGGGGCCGCGATCAAAGCGGGCGTGAAGCGCGCCTTGCAAGCTCGCGGCTCGCGCCTGAGACCCGGCGCGGTCAGAGGCCGAGCTTCTTGGCCACCAGTTCGTTGACGGTCGCGGGGTTGGCCTTGCCGCCCGTGGCCTTCAACACCTGACCGACGAACCAGCCCGCGAGCTTCGGGTTAGCCTTGGCCTTTTCGACCTGCGCCGGGTTCTGGGCGATGACCTCGTCCACGGCGGCCTCGATGGCGCCGGTGTCGGTGACCTGCTTCATGCCGCGCGCGGCCGCGACC
This sequence comes from Albidovulum sediminicola, assembly GCF_025751575.1. Classification (GTDB taxonomy): domain Bacteria; phylum Pseudomonadota; class Alphaproteobacteria; order Rhodobacterales; family Rhodobacteraceae; genus Albidovulum; species Albidovulum sediminicola. The sequence continues at coordinate 143,982 of NZ_JAOWLA010000002.1, forward strand.
TCGGCGGGGTCGGCGCCCTTTTCCTCGGTCCAGAGGATCTCAAACAGATCCTTGGCCATCTTGCCGGAAATCTCGCCCTTGGCCATCAGGTCCAGGACGCCGCCAAGCTGGGCCGCCGACAGCGGGCTTTCGGCGATCGACAGCCCTTCCTTGTTGAGCCGTCCGAACAGCTCGTTGATGACCCAGTTCGCGGCCTGCTTGCCGTCGCGGCCCTTGGCCACGGCTTCGAAGAAGGCGGCGTTTTCCACCTCGGCGGTCAACACGCTCGCGTCGTATTCGGTCACGCCGTAGTCGGTGACGAAGCGCGCCTTCTTCTCGTCCGGCAGTTCCGGCATCGAACCGGCGATGTCGTCAACCCAGGCCTGCTCGATCTCAAGCGGCAGGAGGTCGGGGCAGGGGAAGTAGCGGTAATCATGCGCCTCTTCCTTCGACCGCATGGAGCGCGTCTCGCCCTTGTCGGGGTCATAGAGTCGCGTTTCCTGCACGATCTTGCCGCCGTCCTCGATGATCGCGATCTGGCGGCGCGCCTCGTATTCGATGGCGGCCTGGATGAAGCGCATGGAGTTCATGTTCTTGATCTCGCAGCGCGTGCCCAGGACCGAGTGGTCGCCGGTGGCCTGGAACTTCTCGTAATCACCCGGCTTGCAGACCGAGACGTTCACGTCCGCGCGCAGGTTCCCGTTCTGCATGTTGCCGTCGCATGTGCCGAGGTAGCGCATGATCTGGCGCAGCTTCGCGACATAGGCCGCCGCTTCCTCCGGCCCGCGGATGTCCGGGCGGCTGACGATCTCCATCAGCGCGACGCCGGTGCGGTTGAGGTCCACGAAGGACATGTTGGGGTCAAGGTCATGGATCGACTTGCCCGCGTCCTGTTCCAAGTGGATGCGTTCGATCCGGACGCGGCGGGCGATGCCGGGGCCCATGTCCACGATCACTTCACCCTCGCCCACGATCGGGTGGTAAAGCTGGGAAATCTGGTAGCCCTGCGGCAGGTCGGGGTAGAAGTAGTTCTTGCGGTCGAAGGCCGAGCGCAGGTTGATCGCGGCCTTCAGGCCCAGCCCGGTGCGGACCGCCTGCGCCACGCAGAATTCGTTGATGACTGGCAGCATGCCCGGCATCGCCGCATCCACGAAGGAAACGTTGGAATTCGGCTCCGCCCCGAACTCGGTCGAGGCGCCGGAGAAGAGCTTCGCCCTAGAGGCGACCTGGGCATGCACCTCGAGGCCGATCACCAGTTCCCAATCGGATTTCGCACCAGCGATCACCTTGGGTTTCGGGGCTTCAAAGGTCAGGTCGAGCATGCCGGGGTCCTTCCACTGTCCGCGCGCTTTCTAGGGCAGGGGCGCGCGCCAGACAAGGCGCAACGGCGCGGTTCCGTGCGCCTCGCTGCCAGGCGGGCCGTGGCGGCGCGGGGTAAGGCTGGGCGGAAAGGGGCCGGTTGCGCCGGGCGCGGGCGGCGAATCTCCGCCGATGCCGAAATCGCACGCTTGCGCAAGAGGGGCGGATGCGGAACAGGAAACTTCGCCGGACGCCGTGGGCCGGTTCATCTGGGCAGGCCGATGCCGAAAGCTTTGGGACTTGTGGCCGCAGCCGCCGCGCTGTCGATGCTGACGGGATGCGTCACGCCGCAGTCCACCATGGGCGCGATGCAGTTGCCGCCGATGCGCTGGGACCACCTGCCCGAGGGGGAGGAATGGACGGTTTCGACCCTTCGCGCGCTGAGCGACGATGGCGCCGCGCTGGCCGAGACGGTTCCGCAGGACATCGACACCTTTTGCCCCGGCTACAGTACTGCGGGTCCCGAGGATCGCCGCGCCTTCTGGGCCGGGCTTCTCTCGGCGCTGGCCAAGCACGAAAGCACCTGGAACCCCGAGGCGCGTGGCGGCGGCGGGCGCTGGATCGGGCTTCTGCAGATCGCACCGCGCACCGCGCGCGCCTATGACTGCGATGCCTCCGACCGCGAGGGGCTTCAGGACGGTTCGGCGAACCTTGCCTGCGCTGTGCGGATCGCCGCGACGCAGGTCGCGCGCGACGATGCGATCGTCAGCGACGGCTCGGGCGGCTGGCGCGGGATCGCGCGCGACTGGGCGCCGATGCGCGCCAGTTCCAAGCGCGACGACATCGCGGCCTGGACGCGCAGCCAGAGCTACTGCCAGTAAGTCTACCCTCAGATCAGGATCGGCAGGCCGAGCTCCGCGAACTCCGCGACCAGCCGCCGGGTTCCGAAGCGTTCCGCGCCCGGCAGCGACAGCCGGTCGCCTGAGCGCAGGTTCAAAATGCAGCGCGTATCGTCGTCGACGGTCTGGAAAATGGTGACGCTCGCGACCTCCGCCAGCGCGATCCGGCGGCGATAGCGGCCCTCGAAGACCTCAAGCGCGGAGCGGGAAAGCCGGAAACCATGGATGGAGTTGTCGGCGATCCGCCAAAGCACCACCCCGACGAAGGCGACCGCTAGCAGTTGGTGAAGCGGCGGCAGGCCGAGGCTGTGGATCAGGTAGGCCGAGGCCATGGCGGCGCCCAGGGCGAAATAGCGGGCAGGGGTGCGCGATTGGTCGCGGTATTCGAAAGTATCGCTCAACATGGTCACAATTTACTCGTTACGCCGACGGTCAACGGGACCGCCTGGCACGAGATTGGACCGGCGCGCGCGCTCAGCAAAGCAAAGCCCTGCGGCAGGGTGCGGTTTCGGTCGTAACGGGAAACTGTCTTGCGGCGGGGGTGGGGATTGTCTGCGGTTCGTGGCGATCGGATGGGGCCGGTCGAGTCGCTGGCGGGCTGGGTCCGCGCTGTGTCGGAACCCAGCCCCACCGGAACTCAGGCGCCGAGGATCCTTCCGGTCATTTCCGACAGGTCGCGGCTGAGGCCCGGCGTCGCGCGTATGCGCTCAAGCTCCGCCGCCACCAGTGCCCGCCGGTCGGCGTCATAGCGCGCCCAGGTCTCGAAGGCTGTGGACAGGCGCGCCGCGATCTGTGGGTTCAGCGCGTCGAGCCTGAGGAGCCAGTCGGCATAGAACCGATAGGCCGCGCCGGAGGCCGCATGGAAGCCCGCATGGTTCGCGGCAAGCCCGCCCAGAAGCGCACGGGCGCGGTTCGGGTTCTTCCAGTCGAAATCGGGATGGGCGGCAAGCCGTTCGGCGACCTCCGCCGCGCGCTCCGGGGCGGCGTGCACGACCTGGAGCATGAACCACTTGTCGATCACCAGCCGGTTTTCCTTCCAGCGGGCATGGAAGGCGGCCAGCGCCGGCTCTGCCCGATCAGCCTCGATCAGGCACGCAAGCGCGGCGGCGCTTTCGGTCATGTTGGTCGCGCGCTCGAACAGCGCCGCCGCCCGCGCGCCCCCGTCGATGCGGTTCAGGAGCGCGAGTGCGGCGACGCGCAGCGCGCGCCGCCCGGCCGCGGCGGCATCGGGCGAGAATGGCCCCGCGTCGGCCAGCGCCTCGTAGGTCTGCGCCAGCGGGCCCTCGAAGCGGGTAGCGATGGCGCGGGCCAGATCTTCTCGCGCGGCGTGGATGCGGTCGGGGTCGGGGCTGCGCCCGGCCTCGGCCAGGGTCTGCGCCAGATCGTCCTCGGACGGAAGACGCAGGCAAAGCGCGCGGAACGCGGGGTCCAGCGCCTCGTCCGCCAGGAGCCGCCCGAGGGCCGACAGATAGTCCTCCGAAGGCGCCGCGTCCTCGGTCACCATGCGTACCAGCACGTCCTTGGCCAGCGCGCGCCCCGCTTCCCACCGGTTGAAGGGATCGGTGTCATGGGCCAGAAGGAAGGCGCGTTCCGCCGCCAGGGCGGCGCGCTCCAGCACCACCGGGGCCGAGAATCCGCGCAGGATCGAGGCGACGGGGCGGCTTGCCAGCCCCTCGAAGGCAAAGCTCTGGGTGGCCTCGGTCATCTCCAGCACCGTCGTCGGCACGACCTCGTCCCCGTTCGGGTTCAGAAGGCCCACCGCGACCGGGATGACGCGGGGGGGCTTGATGTCCTGTCCCGGCGTCGGCGGTGTCACTTGCGTGAAGGTCAGGGTGAAGGTGCCGCCCCCGGCGCCGGGCGCCCAGTCCTCCGCCACCGTAAGGCGCGGGGTCCCGGCGTCGGTGTACCAGCGCCGGAACTGGGTCAGGTCGCGGCCCGTCGCATCCTCGAACACCTTGAGCCAGTCCTCGATGGTCGCGGCCTCGCCATCGTGGCGCTCGAAGTAAAGGTCGAGCGCCCGGGCGTAGCCGTCATCGCCCACCAGACGCTTCAGCATCCCGATGACCTCGGCGCCCTTTTCGTACACGGTCGCGGTGTAGAAGTTGTTGATCTCCACGAAGTGGTCGGGCCGCGGCGGGTGGGCAAGCGGCCCCATATCCTCGCGGAACTGGCGGGCGCGCAGGGTCAGCACGTCCTCGATCCGCTTGACGGGCCCCGATCGCATGTCGGAGGTGAACTGCTGGTCGCGGAAGACCGTCAGCCCTTCCTTCAGGCAAAGCTGGAACCAGTCGCGGCAGGTGATGCGGTTGCCCGTCCAGTTGTGGAAATACTCATGCGCGATCACGCCCTCGATCCGTTCGAAGTCGAGGTCGGTCGCGGTCTCGGGGCTGGCGAGGACGAGCTTGGAGTTGAAGATGTTCAGCCCCTTGTTCTCCATCGCGCCCATGTTGAAGTCATCCACCGCGACGATGTTGAAGACATCGAGGTCGTATTCGCGGCCATAGACGTCCTCATCCCACTTCATGGAACGGATCAGGCTGTCCATCGCGAAGGCGCAGCGGTCGAGATCGCCGGGGCGGACCCAGATGTTCAGATCGACCTTGCGGCCCGACCGGGTCGTGAAGCTGTCGGGCAGGTTGACAAGGTTCCCCGCAACCAGGGCAAAAAGATAGGCGGGCTTGGGCCAGGGGTCGTTCCATTCGGCCCAGCCGGCTCCTTTCGCCACCGGATTGCCGTTCGACAACAAAACCGGAAGGTCGCTTTCGATGCGCACCTTGAAGGGCGCCATCACGTCGGGTCGGTCGGGGTAATAGGTGATCTTGCGGAAGCCTTCGGCCTCGCACTGGGTGCAATACATGCCCCCCGACATGTAGAGCCCTTCGAGCGCGGTGTTGCCCTCGGGGTCGATCTCCACCTCCGCCTCCCAAAGGAAGGGGCCGTCGGGCAGGGCGCGCGCGGTGACGGTCAGGCCCTCATCCGTGATCGCCATGGCCTCGGCGGCGACCGGCTTGCCGTCGATCCGGGCAGAGTGCAGACGCAGCTTTTCGCCGTGCAGGAACAGATCGTGACGGCCGGGGCGGGCGGGATTGGGGGCGAATTCGATGCGCGAATGCACGCGCGTGGCCCGGGGCGCGAGGCCGAAGGTCAGGTCCACCCGCGCAATGCGGAACGGGTAGGGCTGATAGTCGCTCAGGTAGATCGTCTGCGGGCTCGCGTCTTTCATCGGGGCACTCCGGCTTCGTCGCGGCGGAGCCTATGCGCTCCGCCACGGCGCTGCAACCGGCGCTCAGGGCGCGCCCACATAGGCCGCCAACTTGCCCAGGGTCTGAAGCCCAAGCTCGACCGCGCCGAAGCCCTTGGCGTCCTCATATTCCTTCGCCGTCACGAAGATCATCGTCAGCGTGACCCGGGTGCCGTTCCCCTCGGGCGCGAAAAGGGCGGAGGCATCGGCGTGCTTCGGTCCGTTTTCGCCCCAGTGCAGCGTGTAGTCGATGCGCGCCTCCGTCCGGACGCGGCCATAGCGGTGGTGGTTCGGAAAGACCGTTCCATCGGGCGCGATCATGTCGAAGACCCATTCGCCGCCCTCGCGAATGTCGATGCGGGCCGTGCGGCAGGAAAACCCGTCAGGCCCCCACCAGCGCGGCAGGGCCTCTGGGTCGGTCCAGGCGGCCCAGACGACGGCCACGGGGGCCGCAATGAACCGTTCGATGACCATCGTGCGGTCGGCGGTGTCGGGTGTCATGGCATCAGCCCCTTCGCGTAGTCTTCCAGCTGCGTGACCACTGTGCCCCAGCCGTCATAGAAGCCCATGGCCTTGTGCGCCTCCGCCGTTTCGGCCGATCGGTGGCGCGCGATGGCGGTGTAGGTCGTGCCGCCGTCCTCGGCGTCTGACAACAGCAGGATCGCGGTCATGAAGGGATCGGGCGCGGGTTTCCAGCCTTCGGAATAGGCGTCGGTGAAGACCAGCTTCTCCTCCGCGATCACCTCCAGGTAGACGCCGTTGTTCGCCATTTGCTTGCCGTCCACATCGAAGGTGGTGTTGAAGCGGCCGCCCACGCGCAGGTCGATGTCGCATGCCGTCACCCGGTGCGGGCGGGGTACGAAAAAATGCGGGATATGTTCGGCAGAAGTCCAGCATTCCCACACCAGTGCGCGCGGCACGGCGAGGCGGCGGGTGAAATGAAGGTCAGTCTTCGGATCCAGATCCATTCGCGCGTTCCTTCATCAGTCGGGTTACGTAGTCGTCGAGCCGGTCCAGCCGCCCCTCCCACAGCGCGCGCTGCTCATCGAGCCATCCGCGCACGGGGGTGAAGGCGCCGGGCACCAGCGTCACGGTGCGGACCCGGCCATCCTTCGCGGTCGCGACAAGCCCCGCGGCCTCCAACCTCCGGACATGGCCAAGGAAGGAGGGCAGCGCCATGTCGAAGGGCGCGGCGAGTTCGGTGACGCTTGCCGGGCCGCGCGCCAGCCGTTCGAGGATGGCCCGGCGCGTCGGGTCGCCAAGCGCCTGGAAGAGGATGTCGAGTTGGCCGGGTGAGAGGTTCATGGGGTTCGATACTTAGCTTCTTATCTAAGTATATCGCCGCCGCGAGTCGCTCAAGAAAAACTTAGCTGGATGACTAACTTTATCTGCCGCATACAGCTTTCGCGAAAAGGCGAAAAAGCCGGGGCCGCGGACGTTGAAGCGGGGCGGGCGGTCCTGTAGTTAGAAAGTATTCTCGGCATACCGCCGCATGCAGAGCCAAGAGGGATGAATGACGCGGGTTGAACGAAACGGGCTTCAGGTGGCGGATGTACTTGCCGCCTTCATCGAGGGGCAGGCGCTGCCCGGAACCGGGGTGACGGCAGAGGTGTTCTGGGCCGGGCTGGCGGGCCTCGTGTCGCGGCAGGCGCCAAAGAACCGCGCGCTTCTGGCCAAGCGCGAGGAACTACAGGCCAAGATCGACGCCTGGCATGTCGCCCACCGCGGCCGTCCGCATGACCACGAGGCCTACAAGGGCTTCCTGACCGAAATCGGCTACCTTCTGCCCGAGGGTCCGGCCTTCGAGATCGACACCGCGAATGTCGATCCGGAGATCGCGACCGTCGCCGGGCCGCAGCTTGTGGTGCCGATCACCAACGCGCGCTACGCCCTCAACGCCGCCAACGCGCGATGGGGCAGCCTTTACGATTGCCTCTACGGTACCGATGCCATGGGCAGCGCGCCGCCTGCGGGTGGATATGAGCGCGGCCGGGGCGCCCGGGTCGTCGCGCGGGCCCGCGTCTTCCTGGACGAGGCCTTCCCGATCGCGGGGGCCAGCCATGCCGACGTGCGCCGCTACCATGTCAAGGACGGCCAGCTGCTGATCGACGACCTGCCGCTGGTGGATCCGTCCAAATTCGCGGGCTATCGCGGCAATCCCCGCGCGCCGGAGGCCGTCATGCTCTGCAACAACGGCCTGCATGTGGAACTGATCTTCGATCGCGCGCATTTCATCGGTGCGCGCGACCAGGCCTGCCTGGCCGACGTGCAGATCGAAAGCGCGCTGTCCGCGATCATGGATTGCGAGGATTCGGTGGCCTGCGTGGATGCCGCCGACAAGGTCCAGGCCTATGCCAACTGGCTGGGCCTGATGCGCGGCGATCTGGAGGAGGCGTTCCAGAAAGGCGGCCAGCTCGTCCGCCGTGTGCTGAACCCGGACCGTGCCTACACCGCGCCGGACGGCTCGGCGACGAGCGTGAAGGGCAGGGCGCTTCTTTGGGTGCGCAATGTCGGCCATCTGATGACCAACCCCGCGATCCTGGATGCCGAGGGCAACGAGATCCCCGAAGGGCTGATGGACGCCATGGTGACCGTCGCGGTCGCGATCCACGACCTGAAGAAGACCGAGGGCGCACGCAACTCGGTCAAGGGTTCGGTCTATATCGTGAAGCCCAAGATGCACGGGCCCGAGGAAGTGGCCTTCGCCGACGAAACCTTCGCCATGGTCGAGGATGCACTGGGCCTGCCGCGCCACACCGTCAAGATCGGCATCATGGACGAGGAACGCCGCACCTCGGTCAACCTCAAGGAATGCATCCGCGCGGCCCGGCACCGGGTGGCCTTCATCAACACCGGCTTCCTCGACCGTACGGGCGACGAGATCCACACCTCGATGGAGGCCGGGCCCTTCAGCCGCAAGGATTTCATCAAGCGCAAGGGCTGGATCACGGCCTATGAAAACCAGAACGTCGATATCGGTCTGGAATGCGGCCTGTCGGGGCGGGCGCAGATCGGCAAGGGCATGTGGGCCATGCCCGACATGATGGCGGCGATGCTGGAGCAGAAGGTCGAGCATCCGAAAGCGGGCGCCAACACCGCCTGGGTGCCCTCGCCGACGGCGGCGACGCTACACGCGCTGCATTATCACCGGATCGATGTGTTTGCGGTGCAGGCGCGGCTGAAGAAGGGCGGGCGGCGCGCGTATGTGGACGCGCTTCTGGACATTCCGATGGCGACCTACCGCAAGTGGACCCCCGGCCAGATCCGGCGCGAGGTCGAAAACAACGCCCAGGGCATCCTTGGCTATGTCGTCCGCTGGATCGACCAGGGCGTCGGCTGTTCCAAGGTGCCCGACATCAATGACGTCGGCCTGATGGAGGACCGCGCGACCTGCCGCATCTCGGCCCAGCACGTCGCCAACTGGCTGCACCATTCCGTGGTGAGCGAGGGCGAGGTCATGGATATCCTCAAGCGCATGGCCGAAGTGGTGGACCGCCAGAACGCGGGCGATCCCGACTATACCCCGATGGCACCAGGCTTCCAGGGGCTGGCCTTTCAGGCCGCGTGCGATCTGGTGTTCCTTGGCCGGGTCCAGCCCTCGGGCTATACCGAGCCGATCCTGCATCGTCGCCGGCTTGAGGTGAAGCGCGCGGGTTAGAGCTAAGGCGCCGGGGGGCTTTCCGCCCCCCGGACCCCCCGAGAGTATTTATGCCAGAATGAAGAGGAGCGGATGATGGAGATCGGGATCGAGACGGCGCGGCGGATCATCGCGGCTGCTCAAGAGACGGGCGTAGCGCGGGGGATGAAGCCCTTGTCAGTGGTGGTTCTGGACGCGGGCGGGCATCCGATCGCGTTCGAGCGGGCGGATGGCGCTTCGCCGGGCCGGTTCGAGATCGCGCGCGGCAAGGCCTATGGCGCGGTCATGCTGGGAATGGGCGGGCGGGCGCAGGCGGAGCGCGCGGCCTCCGGCCCGGCCTTCATGGCGGCGATCAACGGCGCCTTCGGCGGCAAGGTTGTCCCGGTGCCGGGCGGGGTCCTGGTGCGGGGCGCGGAGGGCGCCGTCATCGGCGCGGTGGGCGTGACCGGCGACACCTCGGACAATGACGCGGAGGCCGCGCTGGCCGGGATCGCGGCGGTCGGCCTCACGGGCGAGGCGTGAAAGGGCCGCCCGCGCGGGCGGGCGGCGCTTCCGGCCGGGCGGCCTATTTCTTGTAGTCCGAGACGCGGTCGCCGCTGACGAGGGCCGAGCCGTTGTTGCCCCAGCCCGAGGCGGACCGGAAGTCCTTGCCCGATACCGTGGGTGCGGCGCTTCCAAGGCCCGCCCTCAGATCCTCCACCATGTTCTGCGCGGCGCCGGAGTTGCCGCCGCCGGCATGGGCGGTTCCGGCAAGCAGCATCGCCGCAATCGCAATCTTGAAGGCTCTCATGTCTGTTCCTTTCCTTGGCGTCGAGTGGTTTTCAAAGGCTTCCTTTCAGTCGCTTTGCCCCGTGCGGGGGAGGTGACGGACGGCCTTCATCTGTTAGCGCGCTTTGGCGGACAGCGTGACTGCCCCTTCCGTTCACCTTCCCAACAGGCGCGCTCAGTTGGCAGGCGGAAGGATTACCGCGTCGATGACGTGGATGACGCCGTTCGTGGCCTCGATATCGGCGGCGGTGATGTTGGCGCCATCGACCTTGGGGCCGCCCTCGGTGGTGATCGTCACCTCGGCGCCGTTCACGGTCGCGGCCATCATTCCGTCGCTCAGGTCTCCTGACATCACCTTGCCGGGCACGACGTGGTAGGTCAGGACCGCCACCAGCTTGTCCTTGTTCTCAGGCTTCAGCAGGTCCTCGACCGTGCCTTCGGGCAGGGCCGCGAAGGCGGTGTCGGTCGGCGCGAAGACGGTGAACGGCCCGTCTCCTTTCAGCGTATCGACAAGGCCCGCCGCGCCGAGTGCGGCGGCGAGTGTCTCGAACCCGCCGGCGGCCACGGCGGTGTCGACGATATCGGCAGACTGCGCCCAGAGCGGCAGGGGCGCGGAGAGAGCGGCAGCAAGGCAAAGTGGCTTCAGAGATTTCGTCAGGAAGGTCATCTGTTTTCCTTTCTTGGCATCCCGTTCAGCGCGGTTGCGTGAACTGACTGTGAATGTTGTTTAAAAGATTTTTGTTACAAGAAAATTTTTGGTAAAAAGAAAGTGATTGTAACATCATGAAAATATCGCCTTTCATGTTTGCATGAGAAGAGAAGGAGCGGCCCCGTGACCTCTGAAACGCTGGGGGAAAGGCTGGACCAATACCGGATCGGCGCCAAAATCCGGGCGTTGCGCACAGCCAAGGGGCTGGGCCTGATTCAGCTTGGCGCGCACACCGGGCTCTCGGCGGGAATGCTGTCGAAGATCGAGACAGGGCAGGTGGTTCCGACGCTTCCGACGCTGATGCGGATCGCGCTGGTCTTCGGGGTGGGGCTAGAGCATTTCTTCGTTGCGCCAAGCGAACCCATCCTGGAGGTGGTCCGCAAGGCGGACCGAGTCAGGCTGCCCAATCCCGCGGAGGGCACGCCGTCCTATCTGTTCGAAAGCCTCGATTTCCCCGTGCTCGAACGCCCCATCGAAAGCTATCTGGCGGAGTTCCCGCCAGGCGCGCCGCTGTCGCAGCCGCACCGGCACCCGGGGGTTGAGATGATGTTCGTGCTGTCAGGGCGACTCGCGGTCTTCATCCATGGCCGCGAAAACCGGCTGGAGGCGGAGGACTCGATCTATTTCGAGGCGGATTTCGAGCATAGCTATGCCTGCCTGGGCAAGGAACCGGCGCGGGCCATCGTCGTGGTCGCACCAAGCGGCGCTTGAACAGGGGCTGTGCGCGCGGCCCCTTCACCCCGGCGCTCGGCGGGGCTAATCTTGCCTTACATGAAACAGGCCCGGATCGGACATGCGACGCCCCATTGTCGGCATCATCGGCAACAGCAACCTGCTCAACGATCAGTATCCGGTCCATAGCGCGGGGCTTATGAACTCCATGGCCGTGGCGCAGGTGGCGGGCTGCATGCCGATCGTGATCCCCTCCGACCCGCGGCTGGTGACGGTGGCCGAACTGCTGGAGACCTGCGATGCCTTCGTGCTGACCGGCGGGCGCCCGAACGTCCACCCCGAGGAATACGGCGAACCCGCGACCGAGGCGCATGGCGATTTCGACCGGTCGCGCGATGCGATCACGCTGCCGCTGGTGCGCGCCTGTGTCGAGCGCGGGCAGCCCTTCTTCGGTATCTGCCGCGGCTTTCAGGAGGTCAACGTGGCCATGGGCGGCACGCTCCACCCCGAGATCCGGGAACTGCCCGGCCGGATGAACCACCGCATGCCCCCGGACGGCTCGCTGGAGGAAAAATTCGCGCTGCGCCACACCGTAAGCTTTTCCGAGGGCGGGCCGTTCCACCAGCTTCTGGGCGCGACGGAGGTGTTGACGAATACGCTTCACGGTCAGGGCATCAAGACGCCGGGCGCGCGGATTGCGATCGACGGACGTGCGCCCGACGGCACGCCCGAGGCGATCTATGTCGAGGGCGCCCCGGGCTTCACGCTATCGGTGCAGTGGCACCCCGAATACAACGCCGCCAACGATCCGGTCTCTCGCCCGTTGTTCGAGGCCTTTGGCGAGGCCGCCCATCGCTGGGCCGTGTTGCGTTGAACGCCCGAAGCGGTCAGGATCGCGCGCGTTGAAAGCTTAAGGAAAGAAGAATGAACAAGCGGATGCTCATGGGGGTCCTCCTCATCATTGTGGCCGTCGCGGGTTGGTATGTGCTTGGCGATCGGCGCGCCGAACGGGTGGATCGGGCGGCGCAGCCCGGTGCGGCCCTGGTGGAGGTCACGGTCCCGGACCTGGCCGGGCCGGAGGCGCTGGGCGCCGTCGCCTTCGCCGCGAAATGCGCGGAGTGTCACGGCGAAAACGCGGCGGGCAAGGACGGGTCTGGCCCGCCGCTGGTTCACAAGATCTATGAGCCCAACCACCATGCCGACGCGGGCTTTTTCAACGCCGTTCGCAACGGCGCCCGCGCGCACCATTGGCCCTTCGGCGACATGAAGCCGGTGGAAGGTCTGACCGACGCCGAAATCGCCACGATCATCGCCTATGTGCGCAAGCTTCAGGCTGCGAACGGCATCTTCTGATCCCGCTGGTCAGAGGGCGGTCCGCACGCGCCAAAGCTCGGGGAAAAGCTCCACCTCCAGCATCCGCCGGAGGTAGGGGACCCCGCCGGTTCCGCCGGTGCCGCGCTTCATCCCGATCACCCGTTCCACCGTGGTGACGTGGTTGAAGCGCCAGCGGCGGAAGTAATCCTCGAAATCCATGAGCTTCTCGGCCAACTCGTAAAGCGCCCAGTGGTCCTCTGGCGCGCGGTAGACCTCGGCCCAGACCCGCGTGACGGCCGCGTCTTCGACCCATGGCCGCGAAAAGTCGCGGTCAAGGACCGGTTGGGGTACCGCAAGCCCTGCGCGCGCGGCCACGCGCAGCGCCTCGTCGTAAAGCGAGGGGCGGGCAAGCTCCGCCTCCAGCTTTGCGAGGATATCAGGCCGGTGTTCGTGCGGGCGCAGCATCGCGGCGTTGCGGTTCCCGGCCGCGTATTCGATCAGCCGGTATTGCCAGGACTGGAAGCCCGAGGACTGACCGAGCGCCGCGCGAAACCGCGTGTAGTCTGAGGGCGTCATGGTCCGCAGAACGTCCCAGGCGGAGTTCAACTGCTCCATGATCCGTGCCACGCGCGCCAGCATCTTGAAGGCCGGTTGCAGGGCGTCGCGCGCCATCGCCTCGCGCGCGGCGGACAGTTCGCCCAGGGCGAGCTTCATCCAAAGCTCGGCGGTCTGGTGCTGAATGATGAACAGCATCTCGTCCTGAGCGTCGCTCAGCGGCGTCTGCGCGTTCAGGATCGTGTCGAGCTTCAGGTAGTCGCCATAGCTAATGCGGCCGTCGAAGGACATCTGCGCGCCTTCGGAAGCGGGGTCGTAAGTGGGCATGCGGTTGCTCCGTGCAAGAAGGGAAGGGAGGGGTGCGGCAGGCCGCGCCCCTTCCGGTTCAGGACGGAAAAGCTGCCGATCCGGCGCCAGAGACAGATCCAGGCGGCGGGCCGGCAAAGGATGGGTACCCTGTCCCGCCCCATCAGCTGTCCCCGAGGTCGATCGACATCATGAAGGTCTCGAACACCTGTCCGCCGGTCTCGTAATCCTCCGCCGCATCGATCCGCCAGCCGCGCTTCTGGAAGAACCTCCGGGCAAGATGGCTGGCGCGGACGGTCAGGTGTCGTTCGCCCTCTGCCCGGGCGCCTTCGATGAGGGCCGCGTAAAGCGCGTCCGCCACGCCCTTGCCCATGACCTCGGGCAGCACGAAGGCCATGTCAAGGTAGCCGCCCGGTTCCAGCGACATGACGCCCTTGAGGCCGTCCGCGTCCTCCGCCACCCAGCACCATTGGTCGAGAAGCTTGTCGGGACGGTCCGGATCGGGGTGGGCGGAGGGCGCCCAGACGACGCGCTGCGCCTCATCGTAGAAAGCAGCCGCGCCCTCGCGGACGGCGCGGTAGAAGACCCACGCGACGGCGGGGCGATCCTCCGGGCGATAGGACCGGATCTGCATCATGTCACCTTTGCCCGCGCCTTGAATTCCGGCCGATCCCACAGGCGCGTGTCCATGATCCGTTTCAGGATCGCGACCGCGCCCGTCACGTCCGCCATGGAGGTGTAAAGTGGCGTGAAGCCGAAGCGCAAGATGTCGGGCGCGCGGAAATCGCCGATGACGCCGTTGGCGATCAGCGCCTGCATGATGGCGTAGCCCTCAGGATGGCGGAAGCTGACCTGGCTGCCACGCGCCTCGGGGTCGCGCGGCGAGGCGAGGGTGAGTTCGGGGCAAGTGGCCTCGACCCCGTTCAGGAAGGCCTCTGACAGCGCGATGGAGCGGGCGCGGACATCCGTCATCTCCACCCGGTCCCAGATGTCGAGCGAGGCATCCAGCGCCGCCATTTGCAGGATCGGGGGCGTGCCAACCCGCATGCGCTCGATCCCCGCGCCGGGGCGGTAGTCGAGGTCGAAGGCAAAGGGTGAGGCGTGGCCGAGCCAACCCGAAAGCGCCGGACGCACCTGCGCGGCGAGGCGCGGCGCGATATAGATGAAAGCGGGGCCACCGGGGCCGGAGTTGAGGTACTTGTAGGTGCAGCCGACCGCGAAGTCGGCGTCCGCGCCCGCCAGATCGACCTCGATCGCGCCCGCCGAATGCGCGAGGTCCCAGACCACCAGCGCGCCCGCGGCATGGGCCTTGTCGATCAGGTGCTTCATGTCGTGCCGGCGCCCGGTGCGGTAGTCGACCTCGGTCAACATCAGGACGGCGATGTCGGGGGTGATCGCGTCTTCGACCGCCTCGGGCGCGACGGTGCGAAGCTCGTAGCCTTCGCCCAGGGTGCGCACCAGCCCGTCGGCCATGTAAAGGTCGGAGGGGAAGTTGCCGGTGTCCGACAGGATCACGCGGCGGTCGGGCCGAAGCTCCAGCGCCGAGGCCAGCGCCTGATAGACCTTGATCGAGAGCGTGTCGCCCAGCACCACCGTCCCCGGCGCGGCCCCGATCAGCCGCCCGATCCGGTCGCCAAGGGCGCGCGGCTTGTCCATCCAGCCGGCCCGGTTCCAGGCCGTGATCAGCATGTCGCCCCATTCGTCCTCGACGCAGGCGCGCATCCGTTCCGCGGCGGCGCGGGGCAGCGGACCCAGAGAGTTCCCGTCGAGGTAGATCACCCCCTCGGGCAGGTGGAACATCGCGCGCGTGGCGTTGAAATCGGTGGCCATGTCACTCCCTCAGGCGGATGTTTCGTGCCTAAAACACCTGCTTGCGACTTGCCAAGGAAATTTCGCCCGCGACACGCTGGCGCCTTGCGGCTGCGGCCCCAGCAGGTAGGCTCGCATCAGGCAAGGGAGGCGGCGATGACGCCACTGAAAGCGATCGATTACCCGCCCGTCTGGCTGGCGGCCTTCCTTGGCGTTAGCTGGGTGGTGGGGCGTCTCGTTCCCATGGCGTCGATGCCAGTGACGGGGCTTGGGCTGGCCGGCTTGGGCGCGGCGCTGATGCTGACGGCGCTGGCGCAGATGGTCTGGGCGCGCACGACCTTCGTGCCCCGCAAATCCCCCACCAAGCTGGTGACTTGGGGCGTCTTCGCACAGACGCGCAACCCCATCTACGTCGGTGATGCGCTGATTCTGGCGGGACTTTCGCTTTATTGGCATGCGATTCTGGCGCTGCCATTGGTCGCGATCTTTGTCATGATCATCAACCGGCGCTTCATAAAGGGCGAGGAAACCGTTCTGCGTCAGGCGTTTGGGGCAGAGTTCGCGGCCTATTGCGCGCGCACGCGGCGCTGGTTGTAGGACCAAAAAAGACGTTGCCGCATCGCGGCGACGCCGGTAACAAACTTGCGCAAGGGACAGAACGGGCGAGTTTTGGCGAAAACTGCTGGAAATCGTCGTTTCGGGAAGGGAGAAACTGTGAAGATCGGGGCAGCGAGAGAGACCTTCGAAGGCGAGGCGCGGGTGGCGATGACACCCGACAGCGCGATCCAGTTGCAGAAGCTGGGCCATGAATGCTTCATCGAGACCGGCGCGGGCAAGGCCGCGGGATTTTCGGACGCGGCTTATGAAAAGGCCGGGGTCACGGTCGTGGGCTCTGCCGCCGATCTGTTCGCCGCGGTCGATGTGGTGGCCAAGGTGCGCCCGCCGAGCGATGCGGAGGCCGTGCAGCTGCGCAAGGGCCAGACGCTGATCTCCTTCTTCTACCCGGCGCAGAACAAGGACCTGCTCGAGACCTGCAAGGACAAGGGCGCGAGCGTCATCGCGATGGACATGGTCCCGCGGATCAGCCGCGCGCAGAAGATGGACGCGCTCAGCTCGATGGCCAACATCGCGGGCTACCGCGCGGTGATCGAGGCGGGCAACAACTTCGGCCGCTTCTTCACCGGCCAGGTGACGGCCGCGGGCAAGGTGCCGCCGGCCAAGGTGCTGATCGTCGGTGCCGGTGTCGCCGGTCTGGCCGCGATCGGGACGGCGACGTCGCTTGGCGCGATCACGCTGGCCTTCGACGTGCGCCCCGAGGTGGCCGAGCAGATCGAGTCGATGGGGGCGGAGTTCGTCTACCTCGACTTCAGCGAGGCTCAGACCGATGGCGCCGCGACGGGCGGCTATGCCGCGCCGTCCAGCCCCGAGTTCCGCGAAGCGCAGCTGAAGAAGTTCCGCGAGCTTGCGCCCGAGGTGGACATCGTCATTACCACCGCGCTGATCCCGGGCCGCGACGCGCCGGTCCTGTGGACCAAGGACATGGTCGAGGCGATGAAGCCCGGATCGGTCATCGTGGACCTTGCGGCCGAGCGCGGCGGTAACTGCGAACTGACCAAGGCCGATCAGAAGATCGTCACCGACAACGGCGTGACCATTGTCGGCTACACCGACTTCCCCAGCCGGATGGCCGCGCAGGCCTCGACGCTTTATTCGACCAACATCCGCCACATGATGACGGACCTGACGCCCGGCAAGGACGGGGTCATCAACCACAACATGGAAGATGACGTGATCCGGGGCGCGACGGTGACGCATGAGGGCGCGATCACCTTCCCGCCGCCGCCGCCGAAGGTGCAGGCCATCGCCGCGCAGAAGCCGAAGGAGAAGGCCAAGGAGCCGACGCCGGAGGAACGGCGTGCGGCCGAGGCCGCTGCTTTCAAGGCGCAGACGCGCAGCCAGTTTGCGCTTTTGGGCGTCGGCGGCGCGCTGATGCTGCTGGTCGGGCATTACGCCCCGGCCAGCTTCCTTCAGCACTTCATCGTCTTCGTGCTGGCCTGCTTCGTGGGCTTCCAGGTGATCTGGAATGTCTCGCATTCGCTGCACACGCCGCTGATGGCGGTCACGAACGCAATCTCGTCGATCATCATCGTCGGCGCGCTTCTCCAGATCGGGTCGGGCTCCTGGCTCGTCGTGGTGCTGGCGGCGCTTTCGGTCTTCATGGCCGGCATCAACATCTTTGGTGGCTTCATGGTCACCCGGCGCATGCTCGCCATGTTCCAGAAGTCGTAAGGAGACGGTCGCGATGGAATACGGATTCTCCACGGCCGCCTATGTCGTTGCGGCGGTTCTCTTCATCCTCTCGTTGGGAGGGCTTTCGGGCCAGGAAAGCGCCAAGCGCGCGGTCTGGTACGGGATCGTCGGCATGGGCCTTGCGGTTCTGGCGACCCTCATGGGGCCAGGGCATGGCAACTGGGCGCTGTCTGTCGTCCTGGTGCTGGCGGGCGGCGCCATCGGATGGGTCGTCGCGCAGCGCGTCCAGATGACGGAAATGCCGCAGCTTGTCGCCGCGATGCACTCGCTGGTCGGTCTGGCCGCCGTCTTCATCGGCTTCAACGCCGAGATCGAGATGGTGCGCATCGCCGCCCTTCAGGCCGCAGGCGACGCGACCGGGCTTGAGGCGCTGAAGGGCTTTGCCGAAAAGGTCGCCCACAAGACCCCGGCCGAGATCAACATCCTCAAGTTCGAGGTGTTCCTGGGCGTGTTCATCGGGGCCGTGACCTTCACCGGCTCGGTCATCGCCTTCGGCAAGCTGGCGGGCAAGGTGACGTCGAAGGCGATGAAGCTGCCCGGCGGGCACCTGCTGAACGCGGCGGCGGCGGCGGGCTCGATTGCGCTTCTGGTGATGTATTTCAACGGCGCTGGAAGCTGGACGCTGATCCTGATGACGCTTCTGGCGTTCTTCATCGGCTATCACCTGATCATGGGGATCGGCGGCGCGGACATGCCGGTCGTGGTCTCGATGCTGAACAGCTACTCGGGCTGGGCGGCGGCGGCGATCGGCTTCTCGCTCTCCAACGACCTTCTGATCGTGGTCGGCGCGCTGGTGGGCTCCTCGGGTGCGATCCTGAGCTACATCATGTGCAAGGCGATGAACCGCAGCTTCGTCAGCGTGATCCTGGGCGGCTTCGGCAACACGACGGGCCCGGCGATGGAGATCGCGGGCGAACAGATCGCCATCGATGCCGATGGCGTGGCGGCGGCGCTGAACGATGCCGACAGCGTGATCATCGTGCCGGGCTACGGCATGGCGGTGGCGCAGGCGCAGCAGTCCGTCAGCGAACTGACCCGCAAGCTGCGCGCCAAGGGCAAGGAGGTTCGCTTTGCCATCCATCCCGTCGCAGGGCGCTTGCCGGGCCACATGAACGTGCTTCTGGCCGAGGCGAAGGTGCCCTACGACATCGTGCTTGAGATGGACGAGATCAACGAGGACTTCCCCGACACCGACGTGGTGATCGTCATCGGTTCGAACGACATCGTGAATCCCGCCGCGCAGGAGGATCCCAACTCCCCCATCGCCGGGATGCCGGTGCTGGAGGTCTGGCGGGCCAAGCAGGTGTTCGTCTCCAAGCGCGGGCAGGGGACGGGCTACTCGGGTATCGAGAACCCGCTCTTCTACAAGGAAAACACGCGCATGTTCTACGGCGACGCGAAGAAGAGCCTCGACCACCTTCTCCCGATGATCGAGTGAGAAGCTTCGTCCTTTGAGCAAAAATTGAGCGCCCCGCCCCACGGCGGGGCGTTTTTCATGACGGGCCGTTGCAGAAAAGCAAGTATACCTGCGTGTGCCTGTCGGCCATGCCTGCCGGGGCTGGATCGGCGGCACGGAGGCGTTATGCCGGTGCCATCCAACGGGGCATGACCATGATCGACGACCACCCCTTGCGCTACGCGCTCGTGAACGAACTGCATGCGCGGCCCTTCCCCTCGCTGGAGGTGCCCTGCCAGGCGGTCTATGTGGCCGTGAAGGAACCGCAGGCCGCGCATAACCGCGATCGCGATGCGGACCGCGCGCATCTTCTTGCGCTCTTGGAACGCCACGGCGCCCCCCATCCGCAGCCCGGCGCCACCCATCATGCCGCGCGCATCGGCAAGCACGACCTGAAGTGGGAAAGCCACACGGAATTCGTGACCTATTCGGCGTTTTCCAAGGGGCTTTCGGCGCATGCCTTCGATCCCCGCGCGGCCGAGGTCTTTCCCGCCGACTGGCTCGCGCAGGCGCCCGGGCGCCGCCTCGCCTCGGTCCTCGTCCGGGTCGAGGAACTGCCTGAGGACCTGGAGAGCGTGAAGGCGCGGATCGAGGACTGGTTCGTGCCCGAAAGCCTGGCCTGTTCCTGGGTCCTGGACGAAGCGGCGATCATCGTCGGCGACTTCCAGATCGACCCGGCGGGTCACATGCGCTTCGCGGTCTTCGTACGCCGTGGCGCCGGCGCCCGGCGCGTGGGCCGGATCGTCCAGCGCCTGTGCGAGATCGAGACCTACCGCGCCATGTCGATGTTGGGGCTGGGTCGCGCGCGCGAACTCAACGGCCAGCTGAACGCTCTGGACCCGCAGTTGTCGCGGCTGGTCGCGACCATGGCCGACGAAACCCGCCCGGCCGAGGAGACGCTCCGGGAGCTGCTCGAAATCTCCGCCGGTCTCGAAAACCTGGCGGTCCGGCATTCCTTCCGCTTCGGCGCCACGGGTGCCTACGAGGCGATCGTGAACCAGCGCGTTCAGATCCTGCGCGAGGCCCGCTTCAATGGCCGCCAGACCTTCGCCGAGTTCATGATGCGCCGGTACGATCCGGCCATGCGCACGGTCAAGTCGGCCGAGCGGCGGCTTGCCGAGATGGCCGAGCGGGCGGAGAGGGCCGGGGAATTGCTTCGGACCCGTGTCGATGTCGAACGCTCCGCCCAGAACCAGAAACTTCTGGAAAGCATGGACCGGCGCGCCGATCTGGCGCTGAGGCTCCAGCACACGGTCGAGGGACTGTCGGTGGTGGCGATCAGCTACTACGCGGTGAACCTCGCGGCCTATGCCGCCTACCCGATCAGCGAGCCGCTGGGCATCTCCAAGGGGATGATGACCGCGGCGCTGACGCCTGCGGTCATGGTGCTGGTTTGGCTGTTGGTGCGGCGCATCCGGCGTTCGATGCACTAAGGGGCGGGACCAGCCCGCCCCGTCACTCCGCCGGTTGCAGGCGCGGGGCGGCGCGGAGGTTCAAGGCCGCGTTTGTCGCCAGGGCGCCCGCGGCCATCGCCGCCAGCGCCAGGATCGTGGCCACCGACAGCGTCGGCACACCCGCAAGGCCCGCGCCCAGCGTGCAGCCGCCGGCGAGCACGCCGCCGACCCCCATCAGGAGGGCGCCGGCCATATAGCGCCCGGTCTCGCGCGGGGAGACGAAGCTATGCCACCGGAAGCGCCCCGCAAGGAGGGACAGGGCCGCCGCGCCCGCCAGCACACCGCCGATCAGGCCGGTGCCAAAGCCCGCCGGGATCGAACTTGCCGCGATGGTCCAGAACAGCGTCTCGGACGCCGGCGCGGTGAAGGACAGGCTCTCAAAGGCGATCGGATCGAATTCGTCGAAAAGGACCAGCCCGGTGCCGATCCAGGCGATGGGGACCAGCGCCCCGATCAGCGCCCCGCCCAGCAGCGGCGCGCCCTCGTTCCTCGAGCGCAGGGCATAGCCTGCGGTGACCGCGACGATCAGCGCCGACCAGACGGCCGCGCCGCCCGGCAGCGCGGCCAGCGATACGCCATCGCCCAAGGTGATCGTGTAGGCGCCAAGCGCCTCGCGCAGGGGGGACAGGATGCCCTTGATGGTCGCGTGGGCCACGATCGCGAAGACCACAAGCACCGTCAGCGCCCGCAGGTTCCCGGTGCCCGCAAGGACTGTCAGGCGCGATGCGCAGCCGCGCGTCAGCACCATTCCCGCGCCGAAGAGAAGCCCGCCCACCAGGATCGAGAGGATCGGCAGGTCCGTGGCCATGAAGCGATGGTCGCCGAACTCGATCCAGCCAAGCGCAGCGGCGCCCTGCGTTCCCGCGACCGCCACGGCCAGCGCCATCAGCCAGACGCCAAGGGCCGCGCGCCGCTCCCCCTCAGGCCCGACAAGGTCGCGGCGCAGGCAAAAGCGTGTGGCCTCGGCCAAGGCGCCGAAGGCGAGTCCGACGAGCAGGCCGAAGATGACAGACACCTCGCGCGGGCCAAGCGTCTCGAACCCAAGTGACTCGAACATCTGAACATCTCCGCATATGGGAATTTGTTCTCAGATAGCGCGAGTCGCAGGCGTGATAAACTATGCCGGCAGTGGGGCGAGCCGGGAGAAACGGAACATTTTCCCGGTTTCACGGGATTTGTGCGCATCAGCGCTGCCTGGGTTCGCCCTATGCGGAACAGTGGTTCCGTTGACGGGGCGGCCCAAGCGATACCGTCCTTATTTTTGGTCGCGCAGGGGGCTCAACGCCCCCTGATCCGCGGGTCGAGGGCGTCGCGCAGACCGTCGCCGATATAGTTCACCGACAGCACGGTGAGCGAGATCGCCACCCCCGGCAGGATCACGCGTAGAGGGTAGAGCTGCATCTGATCGACAGCGTCGAACAGGATCCGCCCCCAGGTCGGGAAATCGGGCGGGAAGCCGAGGCCCAGAAACGAGAGCGCGGATTCGGTGATGATCGCGTTGGCGATCCCCAGTGTCGCGGAGACCATGATCGGGCTCATCACGTTGGGCAGGACATGGCGCAGCACCATGCGGCGCGACGGCGTGCCGATCGAGCGCGCGGCCAGCACATACTCCCGCTCCTTCAGCGCCAGAACCTCGCCCCGGACGATGCGGGCGGTCTGCATCCAGCTGGTCACGCCGATGGCAAAGACGATCAGGAGGAAGATCCCCGCCTCGGTCCCGAAGCGCTGTGAGAGCGGTTCGCGGAAAAGGGTCACCATCAGAAGCAGCAGCGGCAGCAGCGGCAGCGACAGGAAGAGGTCGGTCGCGGACATCAGGATTCCGTCGAGCCGCCGGAAGAACCCGGCCAGAACCCCGATCAGCGTGCCGAGGAAGAGCGACAGCAGCATCGCCGTCAGCCCCACCGCGATGGAGACCTTGCCCCCCGCCATCACCCGCGCCAGCATATCGCGGCCCAGCTGGTCAGTCCCGAAGGGATGCGCAAGGCTCGGCCCCTGGTTCCTGAGCTTCAGCATCTGGACCGGGTTCGGGTCCACATAGGTCGGATCGATCCCCCAAAGGAACGGGCCGAGCGCCACCCCGAAAAGGATCAGCGCGAAGATGATCAGGCCGATCAGCGCGCCCTTGTGGGTCTTGAACTGGTCCCAGACATCCCACCACTGGTTGCGGGGTGGCCTCAGCGCGGCATCGACTTTGGCGGCGGGCAGATCAGTCATAGCGGATCCTCGGGTCCAGAACGCCGTAGAGGACATCGGCGATCAGGTTGAAGAGCACGGTCAGCGCCGCGAAGATGAAGGTCAGCGTCTGCACCATCGGCAGGTCGTTGGCATAGATCGCCGTGATCAGAAGCTGGCCGAGCCCGTTCACCTTGAACACCTGCTCGGTGATGATCGCGCCGCCGAAGATCGTGGGGATGCCGAGCGCGATCACCGTCACGACCGGGATAAGCGAGTTGCGCAGGACGTGCTTCAGCACCACGACCTTCTCGCTCATCCCCTTGGCGCGGGCGGTGCGGACGTAATCCTGCCCGAGGTTGTCGAGCATCGAGGCGCGCATGAAGCGGCTGATCTGGCTGGCGTTGAACAGCGCCAGCACCGTCACCGGCATGATCATCTGGCGCACCTGCTTCCAGAAGCTCGCCCAGTCGTTGACCTTCAGCGTGGTGTCATAGATCGAAGGGAACCAGTGCAGGTTGACCGCGAAGACGATGATCAGCACGACGCCGGTAAAGAAGGTCGGCACCGAAAAGCCGATCATCGACACGAAGGTCCCGATCTGGTCGAACCAGGAATACTGCTTGTAGGCAGAGATGATGCCAATGGGCAGCGCGATGATCACGCCGACCACATAGGCCAGCCCCACGACCCAGAGCGTCTGCGGGAGGCGCTGCCAGATCACGTCCATCGCGGGCGAACGGAACTGCCAGGAGATGATCCTTTGCCCGCCCTCGGCGAAGCTTGTCCCGAAGAGCACGTCGAAGGTGTGCAGCGGCTCGGTCCAGAAGAACTGCTTAAGCCAAAGTACATAGCGCACCCCGGCCGGCTGATCGAGGCCAAGCGCCGTGCGCATCTTTTCGCGCACCTCCGGCGGGATCGTCAGCGGCTGGTCCGCCAGCGGATCGCCGGGCGCCAGGTCAAGCAGCATGAAGATGACGAAACTGATGAACAGAAGCGTCGGGATTGCGATGAGCAAACGTCTGAGCGTGTAGGTCAGCATCGGCGTCTCTGTTCAGCGGTCTCGAAAGGAAAAGGGCGGCCCCGGACACGCAGGCCCGGCGCCGCCCGGCGTCAGATCACTTCATCCGGTACCAGTCGGCCGCGTTCCACAGCTCGCTGTCCCAGGTGTTGAGGATCACGCCGCCCAGCGTGTTCGACCGCGCCGAGACCCGGCCGCGATCGACAAGGGCCACGACGGTGTAGCTGTCCTTGGTCAGCATGTCGTTGAGACGCTTGGCGATCTCGCCGCGCTTCTCCAGGTCGCCGGTGCGGCCCAGTTCGGCCAGCAGTTCGTCATAGGCCGGGTCGCAATAGCGGTTGATGTTCTCACCCTGCCATTGCTTCTCGGGCGTCGGGGCCTTGTCGCAGCCGTACTGGCCAAGATAGGGCTCGGGATCGGTGCCGTCGAAGTTGTTGGCATACATCTCCACGTCCGCGTAGAACTTCTGGAACGTGTCGGGCGAGCCCGGATCGCCGCCGAAGTAGACCGAGGCGTCGATGTTCTTCAGTTCGGTCTCGACCCCGATTTCCGACCACCACTGCTTGATCAGCGCCTGGAAGTCCTGACGGACGGCGTTGGTCGAGGTCTGGTAGAGGATGTGCAGCTTCTTGCCGTCCTTGTCGCGGACGCCGTCGCCGTCGGTGTCGGTCCAGCCGGCCTCTTCCAGAAGCGCCTTGGCGCCCTCGACGTCCTGCGCGATGCAGTCGGTGTTGTCGGAGGCGTAAAGCTCCGGCGCGGGCACCAGGTTGCAGGTCGGGCGGCCAGCCTGGCCGTAGCCGACCTCGACCAGCAGATTGCGGTCGATCGCCATCGACAGCGCCTTGCGCACACGCAGGTCGCTGAGGAACGGGTGCGGGTGCTTGGCGGTGGCGCGCTCGCCCTCGGGCAGGTCGGGCGAGGGGTCGGTCATGTTCATCTCGATCCGCTCGACCAGCGTGCCGAAGGCCGACAGCGCCTCGCCCTTGCCGGCGGCGGCCATCCCCGCAAGGACATCCGGCGCAAGCTGGAGGTTCCAGGCGTAATCGAATTCGCCGGTCTCAAGCACCGCGCGGCCCGCGGCCGCCGCGTCGCCGCCGCCCTTGAAGGTCAGCGTGGCGAAGGCCGGCTTGGCCGGATCGCGGTAGTTCGGGTTGGCTTCCATCTGGATCACGTCGTTCGGCTTGAACTCCACGACGTGGAAGGGGCCGGTCCCGATCGGGCCGAAGTTGGCGTCGGTGCATTCCGGGGCCTTGGCGCCCAGGCAGTTTTCGAACTGCGCCTTCTGCAGGATCGGCGACTGGCCGCCCATGAACGGGCCATAGGGGTTGGGCTTGGGTTCCTTGAAGGTCACCTTGACCGTCAGGTCATCCATCGCCTCGACCTTGTCGACGCCATCGAATTTCGCCAGCTGCGCGCAGCCGCCTTCGGGATGCATGCAGTATTCCGCCGTGAAGACGACGTCCGCCGAGGTCACGGGGCTGCCGTCCGACCACAGCAGGCCCGATTTCAGCTTCCAGGTGATCGAGGTCAGGTCCTCGGATACGCCGCCGTTGCCGACCGTCGGGATTTCCTCGGCGAGGTAGGGCACCAGGTTGCCCTTCTCGTCGTAGCGACCGAGCGGCTCGATCACGAGCGAGGCGCTTTCGATGTCCTTGGTGCCGGACGACAGGTAGGGGTTCAGGATCGAGGGAGCTTGCCAGTAAATGATGTTGACGTGGCCGTCGGCGCCGCGCTCGGCGAAGGCCGCGGGGGCCAGCGCCAGACCGGCCGCCGCGCCCAGAAGGGCTGTCTTAAGTTTCATGTCATACTCCTTGTTGGGTGCTCGTAAATGCCTCTGGCGCCCCGGTTCGGCCGGCGGTCGTCGTGTCTTCGTAAAGGTGGCAGGCGGTGTAGCGGCCGGGCTCGACCTCCCGGAACGGGGGTTTCACGGCGCGGCAGATGTCCATGACCTTAGGGCAGCGGGTGCAGAAGTTGCAGCCCTTGGGCGGATTGGCGGGTGAGGGCACGTCGCCGGTCAGGATGATCCGCTTGCGCACGGTCTCGATCTCCGGGTCGGGTTCGGGCACGGCGGAGAGGAGCGCCTGCGTGTAGGGGTGCATGGGGCGTTCGTAAAGCGCGTCACGCGGGGCAAGCTCCACGATCCGGCCCAGATACATGACCGCGACCCGGTCGGCGATATGGCGCACCATCGACAGGTCATGGCTGATGAACAGGTAGGTCAGGTTCATCCGGTCCTGCAGATCCTCCAGCAGGTTGACGACCTGCGCCTGGATCGACACGTCGAGCGCCGCGATCGGTTCGTCGCAGACGATGAACTTGGGATTGAGCGCCAGTGCCCGCGCGATCCCGATGCGCTGGCGCTGACCGCCGGAAAACTCGTGCGGATAGCGGTTGGCGAAGTTGCGGTTCAACCCGACGGCGTCCATCAACTCGTAGATGCGATTGAGCTTCTCGGCCTTGGACAGGCGGCTGTGCTCATCCAGCGGTTCGCCGATGATCGCTGCGACGGTCATGCGCGGGTTGAGGCTCGCCTGCGGGTCCTGGAACACCATCTGCATCGCGGGACGCAACTTGCGCAGCGTCTCGCTGTCTGTCTCGGTGATGTCGGTCCCGTCAATGCGGATTGACCCGGCGGTGGGGTCGTAAAGGCGCAGGATCACGCGGCCACAGGTCGACTTCCCGCAGCCGGATTCCCCGACAAGGCCCAGCGTCTCGCCCTCGTAGATGTCGAAGCTGACATCGTCCACGGCCTTCACGTCACCGACCTTGCGGCGCAGGATGCCCGCCGTGATCGGGAAGTACATCTTCAGGCCCTTGACCTCGACCAGCTTGCGGCGGGCGGCAGGGGCGGGTCGGTCAAGCATGGCGCAAACCTCCGTCCCCAAGGGCCGATCGGGGGCGCATTGCGTTGCGGTCAGTCATCCTGCCACTCCTGCATGCCGGGGTCCCAGAAACAGGCGATGTCATGGCCGGGCCCGACCATTCGGCGTTGGGGGTTTTCCTGCGCGCAACGCGGCATGGCATGGGCGCAGCGGCCCCGGAAGGCGCAGGCCGCGGGCTCTGCCTTCTGGATCGGGGGCTGGCCCTCGATCACGTTCAGCTTGGCCGTGCGCGAGCCCCTGACCGAGGGCACGGTCCGGAGCAGCGCGCGGGTGTAGGGGTGGCGCGGGTTGCCGAAAAGTTCGCGCACCGGGGCCTGTTCGACGATCTGGCCGCCGTACATCACGATCACCCGGTCGGCGATGCCGGCGATCACACCCAGGTCGTGGGTGATCCAGACGATGGCCATTCCCAGCTTCTGGCGCAGATCCTTGACCAGTTCCAGGATCTGGGCCTGGATCGTCACGTCGAGCGCCGTGGTCGGTTCGTCCGCGATCAGAACCTTGGGATCGCAGGCCAGCGCGATGGCAATCATCACCCGCTGGCGCATGCCGCCCGAGAACTGGTGCGGGTAGTCGTCCAGGCGCCGTTCCGCGTCGGGGATGCCGACGAGTTCCAGAAGCTCCCGCGCCCGCACCCGCGCGTCGCGCTTGCCAAGCCCCATGTGCTTGCGCAGGGGCTCCATGAGTTGGAAGCCCACGGTGAAGACGGGGTTGAGCGAGGTCATCGGGTCCTGGAAGATGAAGCCGATCCGCGCGCCGCGAACCGATCGCAACTCCGCCTCGGAGCAGTTCAGAAGGTCAATGCCCTCGAACATGACGGTGCCGCCCCGCACATCGGCCGGGGGCGTCGGCAGAAGACCGATCAGCGACATCATCGTCACGGACTTGCCGGACCCGCTTTCGCCGACAACGCCCAGAAGTTCCCCCGGGCGCAGGTCGAAACTGACGGAGTTGACGGCGTGGACTTCCCCGCCGCGTGTCCTGAATACCGTCTTCAGGTCCTTGACATCAAGGACGGGCGCGGCCCCATCGGGCATGGAAACTCCCCAGTCGGTTCTTGTTATTGCTGTTCTTTCCGGTCTTGCGCCGGGATTATGCGCTGTGAGTGTTAGATATTTTCCCTCGCCCGGCAACATACAAATTCGACTGCATTCCGTCGGGTCATGCGCTGCAATGTGTAGCGTCGTGCGGGCATCTTGACCGCGCACGCGCGCCGCGCCAGTGTGGCGCCGACGGGACGGACGGTGCCCGGCGGCCCTCTCTGGTCCCCCGTGACGCAGCCGTCCCGAACCCTCTTGCGGCGGAGCTTTGCAGGTGACCCCTTTCCCGATCGGACTTCACAATCCCGCCCGCTTCACGGCGCCCGTTCCGCCACGCGCCGATGTCGTCGTGATCGGCGGCGGGATCGCGGGCGTCATGACCGCGTGGTTCCTGAACCGCGCGGGTCTGCGCGTGGTCCTGTGCGAAAAGGGACGGATCGCGGGCGAGCAATCCTCCCGCAACTGGGGCTGGGTGCGCAAGCAGGGCAGGGACCCGGACGAGATCCCCCTGGTCGCGGAGGCACAGCGGATCTGGGCCGGCCTCGCGGCCGAGGTCGGGCAGGATCTGGGCTACCGGCAGACCGGCGTCCTTTATCTCGCTAACACGCCCAAGGACATCGCGCCGCACGAGGCCTGGATGGTTCATGCCCGCGCCCACGGCCTCGACACCCGCTTGCTGACGAAGGAGGAGGTGGCGGCGATGGTGCCCGGTGCGGCGGATTGGGCAGGCGGGCTCTGGACGGCGTCGGACGGCCGCGCGGAGCCCTGGATCGCGGTGCCCGCCATCGCCGGGGCGCTGGCCGCGCGCGGCGCGGCCGTGATCGAGGACTGCGCCGTCCGTGCACTTGATCGCCAGGGCGGGCGCGTCGCGGGGGTCGTGACCGAGCGCGGCAGGATCGCGGCCGATCATGTCGTGCTGGCAGGCGGGGCCTGGTCCGGGCTTTTCGCGCGGGCCGAGGGCGTTCACCTGCCGCAACTGGCGGTGCGCGCCTCGGTCTGCGCGACCGAACCGCTGCCGCAGGTCTTCGCGGGCGCGGCGGCGGATGCCGAATTCGCCTTTCGCCGACGCGAGGACGGCGGATACACGCTGGCGCCCTGCGATTTCCACGAATTCATGATCGGGCCGGATGCGTTCCGCCACCTTGCCATCTACCGGCCCGGCCTGCGCACGCCCATCAGCGGCACGCGCTTCCTGCCCGGGGCGCCCTCGGGCTTTCCCGATGCCTGGTCCACGCCGCGCCGCTGGTCGCCCGATGCCGTCTCCCCGTTCGAGCGGACGCGGGTCCTGAACCCCGCCCCCTTCACCCCCCGGGTGGAGCGTCTGCGCGACCAGTTCGCGCGCGCCTTCCCCAAGCTCGGCCGCCCGCGCCTTCGGACGGCCTGGGCGGGGATGATCGACACGATGCCCGATGTCGTGCCGGTGATCGACCATGCGCAGGGCGCGCCCGGCCTGACCATCGTCACCGGACTTTCCGGCCACGGCTTCGGCATCGGTCCCGCCGTGGGACGGGTGGCCGCTAACCTGGTGATGGGGCGCGCGCCGGGGCATGAGATCGGCCGCTTCCGCCACGCCCGTTTTACCGACGGATCACGGATCGTGCCCGGCCCGGCGCTGTAAACCGTGGCGTTCAACCTTGCGGAAGGCGGCGAAAGTCGCCACCTTCCCCCCGATACCCGCGACGCGACACCGCGAAAGGAAGAATGCCATGCCCGTCAAGAACCGCTTCGCCGAGCTTCTGCCCGAAATCACCGCCTGGCGCCGGGACTTTCATGAGCATCCCGAGCTTCTGTTCGACGTGCACCGCACCGCTGGCAAGGTTGCCGCGCTGTTGCGCGATTTCGGCTGCGACGAAGTTGTCGAGGGCATCGGCCAGACCGGCGTCGTCGGCGTGATCCGCGGCAAGAGCGACAGCCGGGGCCGGGTGATCGGCCTGCGCGCCGATATGGACGCGCTGCCCATCCATGAGGCGACGGGGGTACCCTATGCCTCCAAGACGCCGGGCAAGATGCATGCCTGTGGCCATGACGGACATACCGCGATGCTCCTCGGCGCGGCGAAATACCTGGCCGAGACGCGCAATTTCGACGGCACCGCGGTCGTGATCTTCCAGCCCGCCGAAGAGGGCGGCGGCGGCGGGCGCGAGATGGTCCAGGACGGGATGATGGAGCGTTTCGGCGTGCAGGAGGTTTACGGTATGCACAATATGCCCGGCATTCCGCTGGGCCAGTTCGCCATCCGCCCCGGCGCGATGATGGCCGCCGCCGACCAGTTCGACATCGTCGTGACTGGCAAGGGCGGCCACGCGGCCAAGCCCCACGACTGCATCGACACCACGGTGGTGTCGGCGCATATCATCCTTGCGCTTCAGACCATCGCCGCGCGTGTCGTCAATCCGCTGAAGGAGGTGGTCGTGTCGGTCTGCACCGTCAAGACCGAGACCGAGGCGCATAACGTCATCCCCCAGACCGTGCTGATGCGCGGTACCGTGCGCACCATGGACCCCGTGGTCCAGGACATGGTCGAGGCACGGATCAAGGCCATCGTCGAGGGCACCGCGCTTGCCCATGGCGCGACGGCCGAGGTCACTTACAAGCGCGGCTATCCGGTGACCATGAACGCCCCCGAAAACACCGAGTTCGCCGTCGAGGTCGCGCGCGCGGTCTCGGGCCAGGTCGATACCGATCCCGAGCCGATGATGGGGGCCGAGGACTTCAGCTTCATGCTGAACGAACGTCCGGGGGCCTATATCTTCCTGGGCAACGGCAATACGCCGATGGTCCACCATCCCGCCTACAACTTCGACGACAACGCCATTCCCTTCGGCTCAAGCTGGTATGCCGGAATGGTCGAGGCGCGGATGCCCGCAGCCTGACGCGATTTCGCCCTTTTTGGCGTGCAGGATGGTCGGGGCCCGCGCGTAGGCATTGCGAGGTGATGGAATGCGCTTTCTGCTTGTCTTTCTTCTGGCCCTGCTGGTCGCGCCTCTGGCGCGGGCCGAGGACTTTACCGTCAAGATCGACAGCGGATTTGTCGCGGACGAGCTGCGCTGGAAGACCCAAGGACGTTCCTACAAGTTCCTCTGGGGGCTGACCTATGTGGATGGCCGGATCGCCGTCTGCGGGGTGGGGCAGTTTGTGAACCCGAGCCTCCGGCAGCAGACGCTGCGGCAAATGAAGCGCGGCAAGGTGGTGCTGGATGGCAAGGCAATCCTGAAGGACATCACCTTCTTCACCACGATCCCGGAGGGCAAGCCGCTGAACCGCGCCAAGGCCACCTGCCGGCTGACGAAGACCAAGAAACCGAAGGGCGATTTCCTGGTCTACCTGGACGTGCAGGGTCGCAGCACATTCTAGCCTAGCCCTGATCCAGCGCGGCCTCGGTCAGGGGGCAGGGGCTGCCGCCGTGGAAACGGGCCAGAACGTCATGCATGAGCGTGGCCATCTCCCCCTCGGCTGCGCGCGCGAAGAGCGTGGCGGAGGAGCGCAGCTTCATCGCATCGACGGGACCAAGGATCTGCTCGGCCGTCAGGCCCGGGTGCGACAGCAGGGCCACCGCCGCGTCATGCAGCCGGGTTCTGAGGACCGGGTCGGCAAGATAGGCGCGCGCCTCCGCCAGATCCGCGATGCCGTAGAAACGCGCGGTCTCTGACCGTCCGAGCCCGCGCAATTGGGGAAAGATGAACCACATCCAGTGGTTGGTCTTGCGGCCATCGCGCAGCTCGGCCAGCACCTCGGGCCAGACCCTGTCCTGGGCTTCGTGAAAACGGCTGAGATCGGCCATGGCACCCCTCTTTGGTTTATCCTAAAGCCGGGCCAGCGCGCGGTCCATCATCTCCAACGCCAGATCCGCGTGTTCCGCCTCGAAAATCAGCGGTGGGCGCATCTTGACGATGTTGCCATGCACGCCCTCCGACCCGACCAGCAGTCCCTCTTCGCGCATCAGATTGATGAGCCGCTCCGTCTCCTCCGGCGCCGGGGTCAGATCGGCGCGGTCCCGCACCAGTTCGACCCCGAAGGCGAGCCCGGCGGAGCGGACGTCGCCGATGATCGGGTGCCGCGCTTTCAGCGCCTGAAGCCCCGCGAAGAGGGAGCGCGCCGTTTCGCCCGCCCGGCGCACATGATCGCCATCCGCGATCACGTCCAGCACCGCCAGTCCCGCGGCGGCAGAGACGTTGTTGCCGCCGAAGGTCGAGAAAAAGGCGGTCTGCTCGCAGAAATGGTCAAGGATCTCAGGCCGGGTCAGGACCACGCCCAGCGGGTGGCCGTTGCCCGCGGGCTTGCCGATGGTGACGAAGTCAGGGGTGACGCCGTGGTGCTGGTAGCCCCAGAAGTGTTCGCCCATGCGGCCGAAGCCTGCCTGTACCTCGTCGGCGATGCAAAGCCCGCCCGCCGCGCGCACCTTGTCGAAAAGGGCGCCCACATAGCCCGGCACCGGCGCAAGGATACCGTTGGTCATGAAGGCGCTGTCCACGATCACCGTAGCGGGCTTCAGCCCCGCCTCGGCCAGGGAAGCGATGGCGCGGTCGGCGTCGGCGGCATAGCGCGCGCCAAGGTCCGGCGTGCCGTGCCGGTAGGGGCCGCGATAGCCGTCGGGCGCCAGGACCGTGCGTACGTGATCGGGCGACTGGCCCCGGCGGATGGCCGAGGGCGACACGGCCTCGATCGCCTCGGTGATGCCGTGGTAGGCGAAGTCCTGGCAGAGGAAGCCGCGATTTCCGGTCCAGGCGCGGGCCATGCGCCAGGCGATGTCATTGGCCTCCGACCCCGAGTTGACGAAGGCGCAGGCCGTCAGTTCGCCCCCGGTCAGCGCTCCCAGCCGCTCGGCATAGTCGAGCACCTGTTCGCCCAGGTAGCGCGTGTTGGTGTTGAGGACGCGCATCTGCCGGTCGATCGCGCCGATCACGCGGGGGTGGCAATGACCCACGATCGGCACGTTGTTGTAGCAGTCGAGATAGCGCCGCCCCGTAGCGTCGATCAGCCAGACGCCTTCGCCCTTCACCATGTGCAGCGGCGGGTCGTAGAAGACGTAAGGGCGCGAGCCCATTACCCGCTTGCGCCGCTCCAGCAGTTCCGCGACCGGGGCCGGGGTGGCGCTGCCGGACAGGCCGCAGGCGCGGCGGAACAGCGCGGTCGCGGCCCCGCGCCCCATCGCGTGCAGGGCGCGGAAGGCCTCCGGCGCGCCGAAGCCATGCGCGGCCAGGTAGGGCGGGTTGTCGGGATTGGCGGCGATCCGGTAGGCGAGGATCACCATCGTCGTCGCCTGGCGGGCAAGCATCAGGTCGTAGAGGACCTCAAGCTCCTCCTCCTCAAGCGGCGTTACGCTGTTGTAGCCCTCCACCAGCGCCGACATGATGCCGGCCGCGCCCTCGGGCCGGGTGATGAAATCGCCGAGCGCAGAGGCGATGTCGAAGACCAGGGGCGCGTGGATCATGTCGCCGAAGTCGATGAAGCCCGCGATGGCGTTCCCTGTGCCCAGGATCAGGTTATGTTCATGCACGTCGCCGTGGATGGTCTGTGCCCGAAGCCGCGCGAGGCGCGGAAGCACCTCCCGCACCACATGGTCGAGACAGGCGGCGACCTCCGCCCTCGGGGCGCCCGCGGGCAGGCAGTCCGCTTTTGCCAGTGCGGCGCCGGCCTCGCGCAGGTCCCAGACCAACCGCCGTCCGATCAGCGCGGGGCTGGTGAAGCCGCGCAGCGCCCGCCCGAGCCGGGCGATCCCGGCGCCGATCCGGCGATAGTCGGCAGGGCCGAGGTCGCAGCTCCCCGCAATCTCCCCTTCCAGGTAGGAGACCGCGTAGAAGCGGTGCCGCCGTCCGTCCGGCGCGGTGATCAGGACGCTGTCGGCCCCATCGGTGGTCGGCCTTACCTCCGGCACGGGAAGCGTGGCATCCACCGCCTGAATGTGCCGCAACGCGGCGATCTGCGCGTCAATCAGCGCTGGGTCCTCATTCGCATTCGCGATCTTCAGGACCCAGGCCCGCCCGTCCTGCGTGCGCAGGAGCATGTTCTGGTCGCGCTCGGACACCAGCGGCGTCAGCGCCCCCGTCAGCCCGTGGTGACGCGCGGCGAGCGTGGAAAAGTCGTCCTGCGAGAAACAGGGGGCGTCGGCGCCAAGCGATGTCATTGAACCTCTCCGCCGTCGTCACGCGGCAGGCGTGACTGTTCCCGATTCCGGGGCGGGGTTCAATATCGCGGGTTCAGGCCACCGCCCGCATCCGGCGCGGCGCCTGCCCAAAGGTCGCGCGGTAGACCTTGGCGAAATGCGACAGCGACCGGTAGCCACAGGCGACGGCCACCTCGGTCACCGAAAGCTCGGTCTGCATGAGCAGGCTGCGCGCCCGCTCAAGCCGCATCTTGGTGTAAAAACCCATGGGCGTGGTGGACAGGTAGCGGGCAAAGAGCCGCTCTGTCTGGCGCGGCGACATCCCGGCGATGTCGGCGATTTCCTGCGCGGAAAGCGGCGCTTCCAGGTTTTCCTCCATCACCGCGAGCACGCGAACCAGACGGGCGTTGCGCACGCCGTAGCGGGACTGGGCCGAGACGGTCTGGCGCGACTGCGGGCCGCGGACATTGGCCCAGACCATGGCGTCGGCGATACGCGTGGCAAGGTCGCCGCCGTGGCGCTCCGCGATCAGATGCAGCATCAGGTCGGTCGCGGCGGCCCCGCCGGGCGCGGTTGGGCGGCGTCCTGCGACGAAGGCCGCCCGGCTGACCTCAAGCTGCGGGAAGTCCTCGGCCAGGGCGTCGGCGTGGTCCCAATGGGCTGCGACCTCCTCACCGTCCAGGATGCCCGCGCGGGCGAGCGCGTGAATCCCCGAGCCGATCGCGCCGATGCGGGTGCCATGCGCTGCCTCACGCCGGAGCGCGGCATTGAGCGCGGCGCGCCCGCTGCCATCCTCGGCCGGCGATCCGATCACGAAAAGCGACTCTCCGCGCGACAGCGGGGTCAGGCGGCCATCGCTCAGCACCGTCAGGCCGCCCGCCGCGACGACCGGCGCCCCGGTCACCGAGACCACGCGCCAATTGTAAAGCGCCTTGCGCGAGAGCGCGTTGGCCTGCCGCAGGGGTTCGGTCGCGCAGGACAGCGCCATGGCGTCGAACCCGTCGAGCAACAGGAACACGAAGCCCTCGCTGTCGGCGCGGGTCTCGGCGTTGGTGGGCGCGGTGACCTTGGCCGCCGCGCGCGGCTGGTGTTGATGCAGCATGTCCCATCCCCCCATCACAGCGCGCCACTCCGGCGCGTCATGTCGCTTCCGGGTCTGATTATGTCGAATATTTTTCGTTTTTCCTGAATTTATGCGTCATCCTGGCGTTACAAATGCGTCACCAGACCCAATCCCTTCCGGCCAAGCAACCCGCGCGCCTGCGCGTGGGCATCCTGCTTGCGCGGCGCTTCACGCTGGCTGCCCTCGCCAATTTCATCGATGTCCTGCGGCTGGCCGCGGACGAGGGCGACCGATCCCGGCCGATCCTGTGTTCCTGGCGTGTCGTCGCGATGCGGCCGGGCCCGGTGGAATCAAGCTGCGGCCTTTACGTGGAGGCGGAGGATTCGCTCGGCGACCCAACCCGCTTCGACTATATCGCGGTCGTCGGCGGGCTGATCGGCGAGGGCCAGTGGATCTCCCCCGAGGCGGAGGCATGGCTCTGCCGGGCGGCGGCATCCGGTGTGCCGTTGATCGGGCTCTGCACCGGCGCCTTCATCCTGGCGCGGGCCGGTCTGATGCAGGGTTACCGCTGCTGTGTCAGCTGGTTCCACCGCGAGGACTTCCTGGAGCTGTTCGATCAGATGCTGCCGGTTTCCGACCAGATCTTCGTGGTGGATCGCGACCGGTTGACCTGTTCGGGCGGCGCCTCGACCGCGCATCTGGCGGCCTTCCTGGTCGACCGCCACATCGGGCGCGCGGCGGCGCGCAAAAGCCTGTCGATCATGATCGTCGACGATGCCCTGGCAGCGGAGCGGCCGCAGCCCGGCCTGCCGGTGGAACTGCGCGCAAGCGATGCTCTGGTCAAGCGCGCCCTGCTCTGGATGCAGCAATTCCCCGAGACTCCCCCGACCGCTGAACGACTGGCGCGCCAGCTGGGCGTCAGCCGCCGGACGCTCGAACGCCGCTTTGCGGAGGATCTGGCCATCTCCCCGGCCGAGGCGGGGCGGCGCATGCGTCTGGCGCAGGTGCGGGCCCTGCTGGCGCGGGGCGAGAAAAGCGTGACGCAGATCGCGGCGGAGACGGGATTTTCCGATGTCTCTCACCTGATCCGGGTGTTTCGCGCGGCGGAGGGGATCACGCCCGAGGCTTGGCGCCGGGCGCAGGGGGGGGCAGGCGGGACCTAGCCGCCGGTATGGCTCATGTGGCGCGACATCTGGCCCGCAACCTTCTGGCGCGAGTAGTCGAAGTCATGGCCCTTGGGCTTGCGCGCGATCGCCGCGCGGATCGCCTGTTCCAGCACGCCGTCGTCGGCGGCAGCGCGCAGGGGCGCGCGCAGGTCGGCCATGTCCTCTTGCCCCAGGCACATGAACAGTTCGCCCGTGCAGGTCACGCGCACGCGGTTGCAGCTTTCGCAGAAATTGTGGGTCAGCGGCGTGATGAAGCCGATCTTCTGGCCCGTCTCCTCAATCCGCACATATCGTGCCGGGCCGCCGCTGCGTTCGGCAAGGTCGGTCAAGGTGAAGCGCTCGGCCAGCCGGGCCCGCAGGTCCTTCAGCGGCCAGTACTGGTCCAGCCGCATCTCTTCGCCCATCTCGCCCATCGGCATGACCTCGATGAAGGTCAGGTCGTGGCCTTCCTGCGCGCACCAGTCGAGAAGCGGGAACAACTCGTCCTCGTTGAAGCCCTTCAGCG
Organism: Albidovulum sediminicola; assembly: GCF_025751575.1. Classification (GTDB taxonomy): domain Bacteria; phylum Pseudomonadota; class Alphaproteobacteria; order Rhodobacterales; family Rhodobacteraceae; genus Albidovulum; species Albidovulum sediminicola. The sequence continues at coordinate 180,345 of NZ_JAOWLA010000002.1, forward strand.
CGACGGTGTTGATCTTGACGCGCAACCCTGCGCGTTTCGCGGCCGCGATCCCCTCAAGTACCTGGGGCAGTCGGCCCCAGCGGGTGATCTCGGCGAATTTCGCGGGGTCGAGCGTGTCGAGCGAGACGTTGACGCGGCGGATGCCGCAGGCAGCAAGTTCATCAGCGAACCGCGCCAGCTGCGATCCGTTGGTGGTCAGCGTCAGTTCCTTCAGCGCGCCGCTGTCCAGATGCCGGGACATCGTGCGGAAGAAGGTCATGATGTCACGCCGCACCAAGGGCTCGCCCCCGGTGATGCGCAGCTTCTCCACCCCGAGCCGGATGAAGGTGGAACAGAGGCGGTCCAGTTCCTCCAGCGTCAGCAGGTCCTTCTTGGGAAGGAACTGCATGTGTTCGGCCATGCAATAGGTGCAGCGGAAATCGCAGCGGTCCGTTACCGAAACACGGAGGTAGGAGATGGGCCGGGCGAAAGGGTCGATCAGCGGTGTCATGGCGCAAATCTAGTCCTTTGCGGTTCAGCCCACAAGGCGCGCTTCGGTTCGACTTTCGGACAGGTCAGCCGAGGTGCTTGGCCGCCTCGTTGCGGGCAAAGGCTTTCAGCCGGTCGCCATGGGCCTCAAGAAAGGCGCGCACGCGGGGCGCGTCGTGCTTCGACAGGTCGCGCAGCCACCAGGCGATGGCTTTCTGGATGAACCAGTCGCGATCCTCGGCATAGGCGGCGGCCCAGCCCAGCACCCGGTCGCGGATTGCTAGGTCGGCCGCCGTCGGGTGATTCTGCTTGGTCCAGGGCAGGGTGATGACCAGCGCCGCGCGCCGCGTCCACATGTGGTCCGAGGTGGTCCAGCGTTCGACCTCCTCCAGGCGCGACGGGTCCGCGACCAGCCGCCGCTCGCCCGCGTCGCAGGCATGGTCCGCAATGGCCCAGCTGTCAAACTCCGGCACCCAGGAGGCGATCAGCCGCCACACGCCCTCATCCCCCTTGATCCGCGCCTGCGTCAGGAGCTTCGCGGCGAGGATCCGCGCCTCGAAGATATCCGTCCGCCAGAGCTGATCGGCCAGCGCCACACGTTCCTCCACCGTCAGCGCCTGCCGCCACGCCTTCGCCAGATCGTTCAGGAACGGGTTCGCAACACCCAGGACCTCGCGCGTTTGCTTGTGGTAGGCCGCCATTTCCCCGGCGCGTCCGGGTTCGATGCCCGCACGCAGTTCTGCGAGCGCCTCGTCCAGGGTCATTCCACCGTCACCGATTTGGCGAGGTTGCGCGGTTGGTCCACGTCGGTCCCTTTGGCGACGGCGGCGTGATAGGCCATGAGCTGCGCGGGCAGGGCGTATAGGATGGGGGCAAGCGCCGGAGCGACGGTCGGCAGGGTGATGTGCTTCCAGGTCCCCTCGCGCGCTTCGATCGCGCCCTTGGTGTCGGTGATCAGCACCACCTTGCCCTGGCGCGCCATCACCTCCTGCATGTTCGAAACGGTCTTGTCGAAAAGCCCGTCATGCGGCGCCAGCACCACCACCGGAACGCTTTTGTCGATCAGCGCGATCGGCCCGTGCTTGAGTTCGCCTGATGCATAACCTTCCGCGTGGATATAGCTGATTTCCTTGAGTTTCAGAGCCCCTTCCAGGGCCAGGGGGAACATCGCGCCACGGCCGAGGAACAGCACGTCCTGCGCCTCCGCCAGGGCGCGGGCGATCATGGCGATCTCCCCCTCGCGCGAGAGGGTCTGGTTCATCAGCCCCGGCAGGCTCGCCACCTCGGCGAGCCGCTCAGCGAGTGCCGCCGGGTCAAGGCGCCCGCGGTCGGCGGCCGCCTTCAGCGCCAGCAGGTAGAGCACCAGCAACTGGCAGGTAAAGGCCTTGGTCGAGGCGACGCCGACCTCCACCCCCGCGTAGATCGGGAGAACGATGTCAGATTCCCGCGCGATGGAGGAGGTCGTCACATTGACCACCGCCACGGTCTTGGCGACCTTGTCGGCCGCGAAGCGGAGCGCGGCGAGCGTATCGGCGGTCTCCCCCGACTGGCTCACGAAAAGCGCGAAGGAATTGCCCGGCAGCGGCGGTTCGCGGTAGCGGAACTCGGAGGCGATATCGACCTCGCACGGCAGGCCCGCCAGGCTTTCGAACCAGTACTTCGCCGTCTGGCAGGCGTAGTTCGCCGTCCCGCAGGCCACCAGCGTCAGCCGGTCAAGGTTCGAGAAATCCAGCGCCTGGGGCAGGGTGATCTGGCCCGCGCGCACATAGTGCTTGAGCGCGTCGGCCAGCACCACCGGCTGCTCGGCGATCTCCTTGGCCATGAAATGCTTGAAGCCGGCCTTGTCGATGCGGGTCTGGTCCAGCTGGATGCGCAGGGCGTCGCGGTTGGCGCGGCGGTCCTCGGAGTCGAAGATCTCCGCCCCATCGCGGGTGACGAAGGCGTAGTCGCCCTCCTCCAGATAGGTGATGCGGTCGGTCATGGGCGCCAGCGCGATGGCGTCGGAGCCCACGAACATCTCACCCTCCCCATGCCCGATGGCAAGGGGCGAGCCCTTGCGGGCGGCGATCATCAGGTCGTCCTCGCCCTCGAAGAGGAAGAGCAGCGCGAAGGCGCCTTCGAGGCGCTTGAGGGTCTCGCGCGCGGCCTCTCGCGGCGGCAGGCCACGATCCATGTAAAGCCGCAGCATAAGGGCCACGGTCTCCGTGTCGGTCTCGCTTTCGCCGGCAAGCCCGGCTTCGGCCAGTTCGGCGCGCAACTCGCGGAAGTTCTCGATGATGCCGTTGTGGACGACCGCGACGGGACCGGAGCGGTGGGGGTGGGCGTTGATGACGGTCGCCGCGCCATGCGTAGCCCAGCGGGTGTGGCCGATCCCGGACTTGCCGGGCAGCGGTTCGTGGACGAGCAGGTCCGAAAGGTTGACAAGCTTACCCACGGCGCGGCGGCGGTCGAGCTTGCCGTGATTGACCGTCGCGATGCCCGCCGAGTCATAGCCGCGATATTCGAGCCGCTTGAGTGCCTCGACCAGAAGGGGGGCAACCTCGTGGTTGCCAAGCACACCGACGATTCCACACATTATTTGCCACCTTCGGCCCTGCGGGCTTTCTGTTGTCTCAATTTTTCGAACAATTTAATTGCGAGTCCAGGCTTTGTTTCCTGTTTCGCCCGGCCGAGCGCCAGGGCCCCGTCCGGCACATCCTGGGTGATGACCGATCCCGACGCCGTCAGCGCCCCGGCGCCGACGCGGACCGGCGCCACCAGCATCGTGTCCGAGCCGATGAAGGCGTGCGCGCCAATCTCGGTCCGGTGCTTCATCACGCCGTCGTAGTTGCAGGTGACGGTCCCCGCGCCGATGTTGGTGTGCTCGCCCACATGCGCGTCACCCAGGTAGGTCAGATGGCCGACCTTCACGCCCTCGTCGAGGATGGCGTTCTTGACCTCGACGAAATTGCCGACGTGCACCTCCTCGGCCAGTTCTGCGCCGGGGCGCAGGCGGGCGAAGGGACCCACCCGCGCACCGCGTGAGATGTGGCAGCCTTCGAGATGGCAGAAGGGCAGGATCTCCGCCCCCGATTCCACGGTCACGCCGGGGCCGAAGACGACGTTCTGCCCGATGATCGCATCGCGCCCCACCCAGGTGTCGAGCGCGAAGAAGACGGTTTCGGGCGCGGAGAGCGTGACGCCGTTGTCCAGCGCCTCGGCCCGGGCGCGGGCCTGGAAGGCCGCCTCGGCGCGGGCAAGCTCAGTGCGGGTGTTGACGCCCATGGTTTCGGCCTCGTCGCAGGTCACGACGCGGGCGGTGCGGCCCATCGCGCGGGCGGCGGCGACGATGTCGGTCAGGTAGTATTCGCCCGCCGCGTTGTCATTCGTGAGGCCGGCAACCAGTTGGGCGAGCAGCCGCGCCTCAACCGCGATCACGCCGCTGTTGCACAGGCGGATCGCGCGTTCCTCCTCGGTCGCGTCCTTGAATTCCAGGATCCGGTCCAGCGCACCGTCATGCGCGATCAGGCGGCCGTAGCGGCCTGGCTCCGCGGCCTCGAAGCCAAGGACGGTCACGTCGGCCCCCGTCACCAGCATCGCGTCGAGGGTTTCGGCCTGGATGAACGGCGTGTCGCCGTAAAGGACGATCACGGTCCCCTCGAACCCTTCGAGCGCGGGCAGCGCCTGCTGGACCGCGTGCCCGGTGCCGAGCTGCTCTTCCTGGCGAACCACCGCCACGGTGTCGTCATAGGACAGGGCGGCCTTCGCCACCGCCTCCGCCCCGTGCCCGGCGACCACGACCACGCGTTCGGGCGCAAGCGCCGCGCCAGCCGCCATCGCGTGGTGCAGAAGCGGCGCGCCCGCCACCTTGTGAAGGACCTTGGGCAGGTCGGAGTTCATCCGCGTTCCCTGTCCCGCGGCGAGGAGGATCAGCGCTGTCGCCATGCTCTTGCTCTTTTCTTTCAGACTTGACCGTTTTACCCATGGCATCGGTTGCCGCAAGGGCGAGGGGGATCACGATCCCTTACCGGAGGTTACAGGCGGGCGCGAGGGCGCTCGTACGGGGGGCGGCATGCGCACGGTCATCTTCGATCTGGACGGGACGCTGGCGGATACGTCCGCCGACCTCATCGCGGCGGCGAACGCCTGTTTTCGCGGGCTTGGGGCGGGTGACCTGCTGGACCCGGTCGCCGATGCGCTGACGGCGTTTCACGGCGGGCGCGCGATGCTGCGGCTTGGCTTTTCCCGGCTGGGCGCGGTGTCGGAGGCCGAGGTGGACCGCCAGTATCCCCTGCTTCTTTCTGCCTATGAGGAGGGGATCGACCGCGAAACGCGCCTCTATCCGGGCGCGGTCGAGGCAGTTGAGGCCTTGCGCGGCGCGGGGTTCGCGACCGGAATCTGCACCAACAAGCCCGAACGGCTGGCCGAGGTGCTGCTGTCGCGGCTGGGAGTGCGCGACCTCTTCGGCTCGCTCGTCGGGGCCGATACCTTGCCGGTGCGCAAGCCCGATCCCGCGCCCTATCGCCTGTCGGTGGCGCGCGCGGGCGGCGCACTGGGCCGTTCCATGCTGGTGGGGGACACCGACACCGACCGAAAGACCGCCGCCGCCGCGGGGGTTCCGGTGGCGCTTGTCACCTTCGGCCCGGCGGGGCAGGGCGTGCGCGCCTTCGCGCCCGAGGCGACCTTTGACGCCTTTCATCAGCTACCGTTGCTTGCTGAGCGGTTGATCGCCTGAAGGCGCCATCATTGTTTCCGTTTCGTCAACCTTAGGGTCCTCACGACCCCATTGACCCGACTCACGCTTTCGCCCTATGAATTGAACAGTTGTTCATTTCCGGGAGGCCGCCGATGTTCACCGCATCCATGAAGTTCCACCTTGGCGAGGAGGTCGAGGCGCTCAGGGACATGGTGCACCGCTGGGCGCAGGATCGGGTCAAGCCGATCGCGGCCGAGGTGGACCGCACGAACGAATTCCCGGCCGCGCTCTGGAAGGAAATGGGCGATCTTGGCCTTCTGGGCATCACGGTTCCCGAGGAATTCGGGGGGGCAGGCATGTCCTACCTTGCCCATGTCGTCGCGACCGAGGAGATCGCCCGCGCTTCCGCCTCGGTCAGCCTGTCCTACGGCGCGCATTCGAACCTGTGCGTCAACCAGATCAAGCTGAACGGGACCGTTGAGCAAAAGCGCAAGTACCTGCCCGGCCTGATCTCGGGCGACCATGTCGGCGCGCTCGCCATGTCCGAGGCCGGGGCGGGCTCCGACGTCGTCTCGATGAAACTGCGGGCCGAGAAGCGCAACGGCTACTACGTGCTGAACGGCACCAAGTTCTGGATCACCAACGGCCCGGACGCCGATACGCTGGTCGTCTACGCCAAGACCGACCCGGATGCCGGGTCCAAGGGCATCACCGCCTTCATCGTCGAAAAGACCATGAAGGGCTTCTCGACCTCGAAGCATTTCGACAAGCTCGGCATGCGCGGCTCGAACACGGCCGAACTGGTATTCGAGGATGTTGAGGTGCCCTTCGAAAACGTGCTGGGGACCGAAGGCAAGGGCGTGCGCGTCCTGATGTCGGGGCTCGACTACGAACGGGTCGTGCTGTCTGGGATCGGCACCGGGATCATGGCCGCCTGCCTTGACGAGATCATGCCCTACCTCGCGCAGCGCAAGCAGTTCGGCCAGCCGATCGGCAGCTTCCAACTGATGCAGGCCAAGATTGCCGACATCTACACCAAGATGAACTCTGCCCGCGCCTATGTCTACGAGGTCGCCCGCGCCTGCGACCGGGGCGAGGTCACCCGCCAGGACGCGGCGGCCTGCGTGCTTTACGCCTCGGAAGAGGCGATGACGGTCGCGCATCAGGCCGTGCAGGCCATGGGAGGTGCGGGCTTCATGAACGAAACCCCCGTCTCTCGCATCTTCCGCGATGCGAAACTCATGGAGATCGGCGCGGGGACAAGCGAGATCCGTCGCATGCTGATCGGGCGGGAGCTGATGGGGGCGATGGGGTGATGCGCGGTCGCGACGGCCGGATAGCAGAAAGGCGCGCCCGGCAGGCGCGCCTCGTTCGGACCCTTGAACGGGTCTGCGTCCTAGAACTTCATCACGTAGGACATGCCGAAGACGACCGGGTCGATGTTGACCGTGCCGATCGGGGTGCCGTTCAGCGACACGTCGCTGTCGATGTCCATCCAGCGCACCTCGGTCCGCAGTGCGCCCTTGTCGGAAACCGCGACATCGAAGCCCGCCTTCACCGCCAGACCGAAGGAGTCGTCCAGCTTCACGTTGCCCAGTGCGGATTTCTCGCTGAAGAAGGTGGTGTAGTTGAGACCGGCGCCGACGAAGGGCGTGACCTTGCCCGCGGTCGGGATGTGGTAGACGAGCGAGAGGGTGGGCGGCAGGTGCTTCGTGCTGGCGGTGCCGACGCCCGCGATCGTCGCGGTATGCTCGAAGGGCGTGGCGGCCAGAAGCTCGATGCCGACGTTGTTCCAGGGGAAGTATTCCACGGTAATGGTCGGGCGCAGGTCGTTGTCGACCGAGGTCGCCGCGCCGGCCAGAAGCCCGTTGTCGTCCTTGGGCGACACCCAGCCAAGGCCGAAGCCCACGGTCCAGTCGCCAGCGGACTGGGCGAAGGCCGGAGCCGCGGTCGCGAGGGCGATCAGGGCGGATGCAAGGGTCAGTTTCATAATACGTCTCTCCGTTATGTCGCGCGGCGGCTGACTAGCATTGCTGCAGTGCAGCGCGTTGATGCAGGTCAACTTCCACAAAGCCGTCCCCGCCCGCCGGGGGCCTGTTGCGCATTCGCCACGCGCGTGATGCGCCTTCCCGTAGATCCGAGGTGATCCCATGCGCCTGACCTCCTCCGTCCTGCCCACCTCCGACACCTTCCGCACCAACCGCGCGGCGCATGAGGCGATGCTGGCGACCGTGGCTGAGGCCGCCGCCCTCGCCGCCGCCGGTGGCGGCGCCAAGGCGCTCGCCCGCCACACCGCGCGCGGCAAGATGCCGCCGCGTGAGAGGGTGGCGAACCTGCTCGACGCGGGCTCCCCGTTCCTCGAAATCGGCGCCACAGCGGCCCATGGCATGTATGACGGCGCCGCGCCCTCCGCCGGGTTGATCGCCGGGATCGGCCGCGTCCATGGGCAAGAGGTCATGGTGGTCGCCAACGACGCCACCGTGAAGGGTGGTACCTACTACCCGATGACGGTGAAGAAACACCTGCGTGCGCAGGAGATCGCCGAGCAGAACCATCTGCCCTGCGTCTACCTCGTGGACTCTGGCGGCGCCAACCTGCCCAACCAGGACGAGGTCTTCCCCGACCGCGACCATTTCGGCCGCATCTTCTTCAACCAGGCGCAGATGAGCGCGAAGGGCATCCCCCAGGTCGCCGTCGTCATGGGGTCTTGCACGGCCGGCGGCGCCTATGTGCCGGCCATGTCCGATGTCTCGATCATCGTGAAGGGCCAGGGGACGATCTTCCTGGCCGGTCCCCCGCTCGTGAAGGCCGCAACCGGCGAGGTCGTCAGCGCCGAGGACCTGGGCGGCGGCGACGTGCATACGCGCCTTTCGGGTGTCGCCGACTACCTGGCCGAGGATGATGCCCACGCGCTGGCGCTTGCCCGCCGCGCCATCGCCAACCTTAACCGCCAGCGCCCCGGAACCGTCGCCTGGCAAAGCCCGGAAGATCCGGCCTACGACCCGGAAGAGATCCTGGGCCTGGTTCCGGGCGACCTGCGCACCCCCTACGATATCCGGGAGGTCATCGCCCGCATCGTCGATGGCTCCCGCTTCGACGAGTTCAAGGCGCGCTTCGGTGAAACGCTGGTGACGGGCTTCGCCCATGTCGCGGGCTGTCCCGTCGGCATCGTCGCCAACAACGGCGTCCTCTTTTCGGAAAGCGCGGTCAAGGGCGCGCATTTCGTCGAACTCTGTTCCCAGCGCGGCGTGCCCTTGGTGTTCCTCCAGAACATCACCGGCTTCATGGTCGGCCGGAAGTATGAGAACGAAGGCATCGCCCGCCATGGGGCCAAGATGGTCACCGCCGTCGCAACCACCTCTGTCCCGAAGATCACCTGCCTCGTCGGCGGCTCCTTCGGCGCGGGCAATTACGGCATGGCCGGGCGCGCCTATTCCCCCCGCTTCCTCTGGACCTGGCCCAACAGCCGCATCTCGGTCATGGGGGGCGAACAGGCGGCGGGCGTCCTGGCGACCGTCCGGCGCGAGGGGATCGAACGGGCCGGAGGCACCTGGTCGCCCGAGGAGGAAGCCGAGTTCAAGCGCCCCACGATCGAGATGTTCGAGGAACAGTCGCACCCGCTCTATGCCTCGGCCCGCCTTTGGGACGACGGCATCATAGACCCGCGCCGCACGCGCGAGGTCCTCGCGCTCTCGCTCTCGGCGGCGCTGAACGCGCCGATCGAGCCCACCCGCTTCGGCGTCTTCCGGATGTAAGCCGATGGCCCATCCTTCCTTCTTCTTTTCGCTAAATATCCCCGGGGGTCCGGGGGCAGGCAGCCCCCGGCCGCGCGCCAATCCAGAGGTCCGCTGATGTTCAAGAAGATCCTGATCGCCAACCGGGGCGAGATCGCCGCCCGCGTCATCGACAGCGCCCGCAAACTGGGCGTCGCCACCGTCGCCGTCTATTCCGATGCCGACGCCACCGCCCGCCATGTGGCGATGGCCGATGAGGCCGTCCATATCGGCGGGCCCCGCCCGGCCGACAGCTACCTGAGGGGTGACGCCATCATCGCCGCCGCCATCGCGACAGGGGCGGAGGCGATCCACCCCGGCTACGGGTTCCTCTCCGAAAACCCGGACTTCGTGGAGGCGGTCGAAAAGGCGGGCCTGACCTTCATCGGTCCCTCGGCCAGCGCCATCCGCGCCATGGGTCTCAAGGATGCCGCCAAGGCGCTGATGGAACAGGCGGGCGTCCCGGTCGTGCCAGGTTATCACGGCGCGAACCAGGACCCCGAACATCTGGCCGGCGCGGCGGACACGATCGGCTACCCCGTGCTCATCAAGGCCGTCGCGGGCGGCGGCGGCAAGGGCATGCGCCTGGTCGAGCGGCCGCAGGACTTCGCGGCGGCGCTTGAAAGCGCACAAGGGGAGGCGCGGACCGCCTTCGGCAACCCCGCCGTCCTGATCGAGAAATACGTCCAGAAGCCCCGCCATATCGAGGTCCAGGTCTTCGGCGACGGCGCCAGCGCGGTCCATCTTTTCGAGCGCGACTGCTCGCTTCAGCGCCGCCACCAGAAGGTGATCGAGGAGGCGCCCGCCCCGGGCATGACCGAGGCGATGCGTGCCGCCATGGGCCAGGCCGCCGTCCGCGCCGCCGAGGCGATCGGCTACAAGGGCGCGGGCACGGTCGAGTTCATCGTCGACGGCTCGGACGGGCTGCGTGCCGACCGCTTCTGGTTCATGGAGATGAACACCCGCCTTCAGGTCGAACACCCGGTGACCGAGGCGATCACGGGGATCGACCTCGTGGAATGGCAGTTGCGCGTGGCCAGCGGAGAGCCCTTACCCGCCGCCCAGGACGCGATCCGCCTTTCCGGCCATGCCTTCGAGGCGCGCCTTTACGCCGAGGACGTCCCGGCGGGCTTCCTGCCCGCGACAGGCACGCTGAGCCATCTGCGCTTCCCCGAGGGCGCCCGCGCCGATACCGGCGTGCGCCCCGGTGACACGATCAGCCCCTGGTATGACCCGATGATCGCCAAGATCATCACCCACGGGCCCACCCGCGCCATCGCGCTTTCGCGCCTGCGCGCCGCGCTTGAGGGGACGGAGGTTGCCGGCTCCGTCACCAACCTGTCGTTCCTGGGCGCGCTCGCCCGGCACGAGGGCTTTGCACGGGGCGAGGTCGATACCGGCCTGATCGCCCGCGACCTTGACAGCCTGACCCGCGCTGCGGCCCCCGACCTTAGCGTGCGCGCACTTGCCGCGCTGGGGGCAGCGGGGCTTGCCGAAGGGGGAGGGGCCATGGCCGGTTTCGCGCTTTGGGCGCCGCTTCTGCATACCGTCACGCTCGACGGGTTCACCGCGCAGGTTCAGGTCCTCGCCCCCGGCCATGCGCGCGTGCGCATCGAGGACGAAGAGGCGGAATGCCGTCGCGTTTCCGGCAGCTGGTGGGTCAACGGCCGCCCCTCGGGCGCGCGGATCGTCCCGACGCCGGGCCGCATCAGCGTCTTCGGCCCCGGCGCCTTCCATTTTGAGCGGACCGATCCGCTCGACCGCCGGTCGGAGGCAGCCGGCGGGGGGCTGACGCTTTCGCCGATGCCGGGGCTCGTCAAGGCGGTGTTCGTCAGCCCCGGACAGACCGTCAAGGCGGGCGACCGGCTGGCGGTACTGGAGGCGATGAAGATGGAACATACGCTCGCCGCCGCCCGCGACGGTACCGTGGCCGAGGTCCTGACCAGCCCCGGCAGCCAGGTCGAGGCCGGTGTCGCCCTGATCCGGCTGGAGGAGGAACAGGCATGACACCCCGCCTTCATCATGTGCCCTTCTCGCGCTCCTTCCGCGTGCTCTTTCTGCTCTGCGAAATGGGGATCGATCCGGAGATCGTGGAATACTCCATCACCGACGGATCGCTCCGCCATCCCGACTACATGGGCAAGTCGCTGGCCGGACGCGTGCCCGCGCTGGAGATTGACGGCATCACGATGAGTGAGAGCGGCGCCATCACCGAATACCTCTGCGAGACCCGAGCGAGCCATGGCCTTGGCCGGGCCGTGGGTCACCCCGAACGCCCCGCGTTCCTCGAATGGGTGCATTTCGCCGAGACGCAGGGGCATCTGATCGCCAATCTCAACCTGCAATGGGTGTTTCTGCGCGATCCCGCGACACGGTCGAAGACGCTTCTGAAGCTCGATACCATGCGGCTGGAACTGACATTGCGCACCGTCGAGGCGCGTCTGACTGGTCGGGACCATATCCTGTCCGGGGGTTTTTCGGGCGCTGACACGATGCTGGTCTACAACCTCTTGGCGGCGGCCTATTTCGTCCGGCTTGATCCGTTCCCGGCGATCCGCGCCTATCTGGCGCGGGTGGGCGCGCGGCCGGGCTTCGTCCGGGCGCGGGAACTGGACGGGCCGCAGAAGTTCTATGACCGGGATTTCTACGAGGTGGCCAATGCCTGAGTTCGTCGAGATCGTCGAAATGGGGCCGCGTGACGGGCTCCAGAACGAAAAGCGCCTGATCCCGACCGAAGAAAAGATCGCGCTGATCAATGCGCTGAACCGGGTGGGCTTCCGCCGGATCGAGGTGGCCAGCTTCGTCTCCCCGAAATGGGTTCCGCAGATGGCCGACAGTGCCGCGGTGATGGCGGGCATGACGCGTGCCCCGGGTGTGCGCTACATGGCGCTGACGCCTAACCTCAAGGGCTACGAGGCCGCCCGCGCCGCCCGCGCGGACGAGGTCGCGATCTTCGCCTCCGCCTCGGAGGGGTTCTCGAAGGCCAACCTCAACTGCACGATCGCCGAAAGCCTGGAACGCTTCCGCCCGGTGGCGGAGGCCGCGCGCGCCGACGGGATCGCGCTGCGTGGCTATGTTTCGGTGGTCACGGATTGTCCCTACGACGGCGCCGTGGCGCCGCAGGCGGTCGCGCGGGTGACGGCGGAGCTGCGCGAGATGGGATGTCACGAGGTCAGCCTCGGTGACACGATCGGTCAGGGGCGCCTGGAACGGGTGGATGCGATGCTTTCGGCGGTGCTGGAAGAGATGCCGGCAGACCGTTTGGCCGGGCATTATCACGACACGGCCGGTCGGGCGCTGGCGAATATCGAGGTGTCGCTGGCGCGGGGCCTCCGGGTCTTCGACGCGGCGGTGGGGGGGCTGGGGGGCTGTCCCTATGCCCCCGGCGCCGCCGGAAACGTCGCGACCGAGGCGGTTGCTGCACGGCTCGGCGCGCTGGGCTATGACACCGGGCTCGACCCCGCGCTTCTGGCCGCCGCGGCGGCAATGGCGCGGGCGATGCGGAGCGGACAGGAAGGAACGGCGGAATGAACGAGACCATCACCATCGACTGCGACGCGCGCGGTGTCGCGCGGCTGACCTTGAACCGCCCGGCCAAGCACAACGTCCTGTCCGCCCAGATGATCGCCGAACTGACCGACGCGGCCGAACGGCTGGGCCGGGACCCGGCGGTGCGGGTGATCGTGCTGGCGGGGGCGGGCGAAAGCTTCTGCGCCGGGGGCGACCTTGGCTGGATGCGCGCGCAGATGGAGGCCGATGCTGCGACCCGCGCGCGTGAGGCGACGAAGCTTGCCATGATGCTCCAGGCGCTCAACACCTGCCCGAAGCCCCTGATCGGGCGCGTCCACGGCAACGCCTTTGGCGGCGGCGTCGGCATGATGTCGGTCTGCGATGTGGCCATCGGCGTGCCGGGCGCCCGTTTCGGCCTGACGGAGACGCGGCTGGGCCTCGTCCCGGCGACGATCGGCCCCTATGTGCTTGCCCGCATGGGCGAGGCGAAGGCGCGGCGGGTCTTCATGTCCGGGCGCCTTTTCGGCGCGCAGGAGGCCGTCGCGCTGGGCCTGCTGGCCCGTGTCGTCGACCCCGCCGATCTTGACGCCGCGATCGAGGACGAAGTCGTCCCCTATCTGTCCTGCGCCCCCGGCGCGGTGGCGGAGGCCAAGGCGCTTGCGCGCAGGCTCGGCCCGCCCATCGACGCGGCGATCATCGCCGAGACGATCGGGGCGCTTGTCCGCCGTTGGGAGGGCGACGAGGCGCAAGAGGGAATCGCGGCTTTCTTCGAAAAGCGCCCGCCCGCCTGGAAGTGCTGACGGAATCGGTCAGGCCGGACCCGCGCCGCCGCGCGAATGCTGCGCTGCGGCACGGCTGCGACATTTTCCGCGAAATCGACCATCTTGCGGGTTTTGCCCGCTTTTACGGATAGGCCGGAGCGCTGCCCTTGGTTGACCCGGCCATGGCGGGGGAGTAAACGGCTCAGAAGCCACAAGCCGCAGGCGCTTTGTCGCCGCGAAGAAGGAGCCGCCCCTTGGACATACTCCTGCGAGAATACCTGCCCATCCTGATCTTTCTGGCCATCGCCGTCGGCCTCGGGCTTGTCCTGATCCTCGCCGCCGTCGTGATCGCCGTTCGCAACCCGGATCCGGAGAAGGTCTCGGCCTACGAATGCGGCTTCAACGCCTTCGACGACGCGCGGATGAAGTTCGATGTGCGCTTCTACCTCGTCTCGATCCTGTTCATCATCTTTGACCTGGAAGTGGCCTTCCTCTTCCCCTGGGCGGTGGCGTTCCAGAACCTCTCTGACGTGGCGTTCTGGTCGATGATGACCTTCCTGGCGGAATTGACGCTGGGCTTTGCCTACCTGTGGAAGAAAGGGGCCTTGGAATGGGCGTGATGACCGGTGCCAACACGGCCGGCGCGGACCGCGAGGTCGCGACAGAGGCGCTGAACCGCGAGCTTCAGGACAAGGGCTTCCTGCTGACGACGACCGAGGACATCATCAACTGGGCGCGCAACGGCTCGCTGCACTGGATGACCTTCGGCCTGGCCTGCTGCGCGGTCGAGATGATGCACACCTCGATGCCGCGCTACGACCTTGAACGCTTCGGCACGGCACCGCGCGCCTCTCCGCGCCAGTCGGACCTGATGATCGTGGCCGGCACGCTGACCAACAAGATGGCGCCGGCGCTGCGCAAGGTCTACGACCAGATGCCTGAGCCGCGCTACGTGATCTCCATGGGATCCTGCGCCAACGGCGGCGGCTACTACCACTACAGCTACTCGGTCGTGCGCGGCTGCGACCGCATCGTGCCGGTGGACATCTACGTTCCCGGCTGCCCGCCGACGGCCGAGGCGCTGCTTTACGGCATCCTGCAATTGCAGCGGAAGATCCGCCGCACCGGCACGCTCGTGCGCTGAGGGGGTATCCATGACTGCTGCTCTTCAGGAACTCGCCGCCCATATCGAGATCAAACGCCCGAACGAGGTCGTCGCCACCGAGATCGCCTTTGGCGAGTTGAACGTGACCGTGACGCTTTCGGGCATCGTGGAGTTCGTCGAGTTCCTCCGCTCCGACCAGAACTGCCGGTTCTCGACCCTTGTCGACATCACCGCCGTGGACCACCCGGAACGCCCCGCGCGCTTCGATGTGATCTACCACTTCCTGTCCATGTACCGGAATCACCGCATCCGCGTGAAACTGGCCGCGCGCGAAGACGACATGGTGCCTTCGATCACCCCGGTCCACGTCTCGGCCAACTGGTTCGAGCGCGAGGTGTTCGACATGTTCGGCATCCTCTTCTCCGGTCATCCGGACCTGCGGCGCATCCTGACCGACTACGGTTTCCGCGGCCATCCACTGCGCAAGGATTTCCCGACCACCGGCTATACCGAAGTCCGCTACGACGAGGCCGAGAAGCGCGTGGTCTATGAACCGGTCAAGCTGGTCCAGGACTACCGCCAGTTCGATTTCATGAGCCCGTGGGAGGGTGCCCAGTACATCCTTCCGGGTGACGAGAAGGGTGCGAAGTGATGTGGGACATCCTTTCGCCCGCAAATATCGGCATCCTGATAATGGCCGCGTTCTTGGTCATATTCCCGTTCTGGAAGCTCTTGCCAAAGTTCGGGATTTCAAAGTGGATATCGCTTTCGCTCTTGATCATTCCGATGTCGGGATTCATTGCCTTAGTCCTTCTTTGGATACTAGCCTTGTCCGAGCCGAAAGCCGCCGAGACAGAGCATGGGGGTGGGGCAACGACATGATGTACGGCGATTTTCACCGCACCGGAGGCGCTGCGTGATGGACGGCAATTTCAATGACGCCCTGACCGGCGAACAGCAGATCCGCAACTTCAACATCAACTTCGGTCCCCAGCACCCGGCCGCGCACGGCGTGCTGCGCCTCGTGCTGGAGCTTGACGGCGAGATCGTGGAGCGTGCCGACCCCCATATCGGCCTTCTGCACCGCGGCACCGAAAAGCTGATGGAAAGCCGCACCTACCTGCAGAACCTGCCGTATTTCGACCGCCTCGACTATGTGGCGCCGATGAACCAGGAACACGCCTGGTGCCTGGCCATCGAAAAGCTGACAGGCACCGTGGTGCCACGTCGCGGGCAGCTGATCCGGGTGCTTTACTCGGAAATCGGGCGCATCCTGAACCACCTGCTGAACGTCACCACGCAGGCGATGGACGTGGGCGCGCTGACGCCGCCGCTCTGGGGCTTCGAAGAGCGTGAAAAGCTCATGGTCTTTTACGAACGCGCCTGCGGCGCGCGGCTTCACGCCGCGTATTTCCGCCCCGGCGGCGTCCATCAGGACCTGCCCGAGGACCTGATCGACGATATCGAGGAATGGGCGACCGCCTTCCCCAAGGTGCTGGACGATATCGACGGCCTCCTGACCGACAACCGTATCTTCAAGCAGCGCAACGCCGATATCGGCATCGTCCATGAACAGGACGCGCTCGACTGGGGCTATTCGGGCGTCATGGTTCGCGGATCGGGCATGGCCTGGGACCTGCGCCGCGCGCAGCCCTACGAATGCTACGACGAGTTCGACTTCAAGATCCCGGTCGGCAAGAACGGTGACTGCTACGACCGCTACCTCTGCCGCATGGCGGAGATGCGGGAGAGCACGTCGATCATCCACCAGGCGATCGCCAAGCTGCGGGAACCTGCGGGCAAGACCGACGTGATGGCGCGCGGCAAGATGTCGCCGCCGAAGCGGGGGGAGATGAAGCGCTCGATGGAGGCGCTTATCCACCACTTCAAGCTTTACACCGAGGGTTTCCACGTGCCCTCGGGCGAGGTCTATGCCGCCGTCGAGGCGCCTAAGGGCGAATTCGGGGTCTACCTCAAGTCCGACGGGTCCAACAAACCTTACCGCGCCAAGATCCGCGCGCCCGGCTACCTGCACCTCCAGTCGCTCGACTGGATGGCCAAGGGCCACATGTTGGCCGACGTCGCCGCGATCATCGGCACCATGGACGTCGTGTTCGGGGAGATCGACCGCTGATGCCCGACCTGACGATCAACCTCTGGACGCTGATCCTCGGCGCGGCCTCTGGCCTTGCCGCGGTCTTCGGCGCCCGGGCGGGAAATCGTCTTGTCATGGGGGCCATCATCGGCGCCATCACCGCTGCAATCCTGACTATCGCCAGGGGATACATCTAAGTCATGCTCCGCCGCCTTCACAAAGAACAGCCTGCCTCCTTCGAATTCACGCCCGCGAACCTCGCCTGGGCGAAGGGGCAGATCACCAAGTACCCGGAGGGCCGCCAGGCCAGCGCGATCATCCCGCTGCTGTGGCGCGCGCAGGAGCAGGAGGGCTGGCTGAGCCGTCCGGCGATCGAGCATGTCGCGGACATGCTTGGCCTGGCTCATATCCGGGCGCTGGAGGTTGCGACCTTCTACTTCATGTTCCAACTGCAACCCGTTGGCACTGTTGCGCATATCCAGATCTGCGGCACCACGTCCTGCATGATCTGCGGGGCGGAGGAGCTGATCTCGGTCTGCAAGGAACGCATCGCGCCGACCCCGCACACGCTGTCCGCTGACGGCAAGTTTTCCTGGGAAGAGGTTGAGTGCCTGGGCGCCTGCACCAACGCGCCGATGGCCCAGATCGGTAAGGACTATTACGAGGATCTGACGGCTTCGAGCCTCAACCGCCTCCTGGACGAGATGTCGGGCGGTCGTGCGCCGGTGCCGGGGCCGCAGAACGGGCGTTATGCGTCCGAGCCGCTGAAGGGGCTGACCTCGCTCAAGGATCACGACGCGGGCAAGGCGCAGTACAACGCCTCCGTCCAGCGGGCGGTGGACCTGCGCGACGGGATCAAGCGCATTGACGGGACCGAGGTTCCGCTGCTGACGCCCTGGCTTGGCAAGGCCGCAAAGCCGGCCAAGGCCAAGGCGGAAAAGCCCGCTGCAGCCGCGGCGCCCGCGTCGGCCCCGGCGCAAAAGCCCACTGGGCTTGCAGCCGCGCGTGACGGAGGGGCGGACGACCTGAAGCGCATCAAGGGCGTCGGCCCGAAGCTGGAGGCCCTTCTGCATGGGCTCGGCTATTTCCACTTTGACCAGATCGCGACCTGGACAGCGGCAGAGGTCGCCTGGGTCGATGACAACCTCGAAGGGTTCAAGGGCCGGGTCAGCCGCGACAACTGGGTCGCGCAGGCCAAGGCGCTTGCCGAAGGCGGAAAGGACTGAGGGAACTGATTTAGGCCCGTCGGGGGCGGGAAATGGGGGCGATGGCGCGAGTTTCGAATTCATCCTGTCGGACAAGATGTTGGCTGGTCGCGGCGCTTCTGGGGCTCGCCATGGTTGCGGTGCTTCACCGATGGGCGGGAATGGGACTTGGGGCCTCGGTGCTGATCGGGCTGATCGCCTTTGCGGGGCTCGGGGCGCTCGCCGCGCGGCTGGTCTGCCCGGGGCAAGCGGAGGACGCGCCGAGGACTGCCACTGCGGTCGTCGGCGGGGTTGAAGCGGAAGAGCCCACCGTGCCGGCGAAGGCGGCGCCGGAACCGGTGGGGGCGGCAGCGCCGCAGCGCGCGGCTGACCGCGGCAGTCCCCACGACGCGGCGCGGCCGGTCAGCGGGCTGGACGCGGCGCTTTCGCGGGCGCGCGCCCATAGCGTGGAGCCGCCGCCGGAATTCCTGGCCGCCCCGCGCAACGGCCAGGCGGACGACTTGAAGCGCATCCGGGGCATCGGCCCCGCACTGGAGGCGCTTCTGAACGATATCGGTGTCTGGCACTACGACCAGATTGCCAGCTGGCGGGCGCGGCACATCGCGCTTGTCGATGAAAGGATGACGGGCTTTCACGGCCGCATCACCCGGGACGAATGGGTCAAGCAGGCCCGCGCACTCGTCCAGGCCCAGCGGGGCGAGGGGTAGGGATGGTGCCGAGGAAGAACGAAGAGGTCGATATGAGCCAGGTCCGGCAGGCCCGGCTCGTGGCGATCGTGATTGCCGTGGCCGGCGTCCTCTGGGTCGCCGCGCAATGGCTGGTCGAGCCGACAAGCCGCTTTGCGGCCCTGTTCGACCTGATGGCTTTGGCGGCGTTCATCTGGGCGTTCGCGGTAACCTGGCGGATCTGGCGGCGCACCCGGCGCCAGGAGAGATGAGGAACTAAGATGCTGAAAGATCAGGACCGGATCTTTACCAACCTCTACGGGATGCACGACCGCAGCCTGAAGGGCGCGATGAAGCGCGGACATTGGGACGGCACCGCGAAGTTCCTGGCCGAGGGGCGCGACTGGATCGTCCAGCAGATCAAGGACTCCGGTCTGCGCGGCCGGGGCGGCGCGGGCTTCCCCACGGGGCTGAAGTGGTCCTTCATGCCCAAGCAATCGGATGGGCGTCCGTCCTATCTGGTGGTCAACGCCGACGAATCCGAACCGGGTACCTGCAAGGACCGGGAAATCATGCGCCACGATCCCCACACGCTGATCGAGGGCTGCCTGATCGCCTCTTTCGCGATGGGGGCGAACGCCTGCTACATCTACATCCGCGGCGAATACATCCGCGAGCGCGAGGCGCTTCAGGCGGCGATCGACGAGGCCTATGACGCAGGCCTGATCGGCAAGAACGCCTGCAAGTCGGGCTATGACTTCGACCTTTACCTGCACCACGGTGCGGGCGCCTATATCTGCGGCGAGGAAACCGCGCTGCTGGAAAGCCTTGAGGGCAAGAAGGGTATGCCGCGGATGAAGCCGCCGTTCCCGGCGGGCGCGGGCCTTTATGGTTGCCCGACGACGGTGAACAACGTCGAGTCCATCGCTGTCGTGCCGACGATCCTGCGCCGCGGCGCGTCCTGGTTTTCCTCCTTCGGGCGTCCGAACAACACCGGGACGAAGCTGTTCGGCATCTCCGGCCACGTCAACAATCCCTGCGTCGTCGAAGAGGAAATGTCGATCACGCTGAAGGAACTGCTTGACCGCCACTGTGGCGGCGTGCGCGGCGGGTGGAAGAACCTCAAGGCCGTGATCCCCGGCGGGTCCTCGGTCCCGATGCTGAACGCCGCGCAGTGCGACGAGGCGATCATGGACTTCGACTGGCTGCGCGAGGCGCGTTCGGGCCTGGGCACCGCCGCCGTGATTGTGATGGACCAGTCGACCGACGTCATCAAGGCGATCTGGCGGCTGTCGAAATTCTACAAGCACGAAAGCTGCGGCCAGTGCACGCCCTGCCGTGAGGGCACGGGCTGGATGATGCGCGTCATGGACCGCCTGGTGAAGGGTGAGGCCGAGATCGAGGAAATCGACATGCTGCTGTCGGTGACCAAGCAGGTTGAGGGCCACACGATCTGCGCCCTCGGCGACGCGGCCGCCTGGCCGATCCAGGGCCTGATCCGCCAGTTCCGGGACGAGATCGAGGACCGCATCAAGGCCAAGAAGACCGGCCGCATGGGCGCGATGGCGGCGGAATAACCATGATCCCCACCGGCCACCATCTTGCGGAACTGAACGTCGGGCGCCTGCTGGCGCCGACCGACGATCCGCGCGTGGCCGAGTTCATGGGCGCGCTCGACCGGGTCAACGGCCTGGGCAAGCGCATGCCGGGTTTTGTCTGGATGATGGAAGGCTCGGGTGAGCCGGGGACCGGAAACACCGGGAACAACATCGGCGACGATCCGCAGTTCGTCGCGAACCTGACCGTCTGGGAAAGCGTCGAGACGCTGGAGGCGTTTGTCTGGAACACCGTTCACCGGCAGTTCTACGAGCGCCGGGCCGAGTGGTTCGAGATCCTTGGCGACCAGCATTTCGTGATGTGGTGGGTGCCTGCGGGCCACCGCCCGACCCTGGCCGAGGGGCTTCTTCGCCTGGATCACAAGCGCCTTCACGGCGACAGCGACCATGCCTTCGGCTGGTCGCATCTGGAGGCCGCGAAGATTTGGCGGGCGCACGCCTGCACCCGATTGGCGGCGGAGTAGACCAATGATGTTGCTTCCCCTTCTCGCCCCGCTCATCGCCTCGGTCCTCTACGTGATCGTCTTTCAGAAGGCGGGGTTCCGTGGCCCGATGCTGGCCGTCGCCGTCCTGCCGCTGGTTGGCGGCGTGCTGTCGCGGGTGCTGTTCGGCTCCTTCTACTACGGGGGGCCGGCCATGGCGGTCCTCGTCTTCATCCCCATGGCGCTGTCACTTGCGCCGCTGTTCGTTCTTGCCTTCATGGCCTGGCCGCCCACCGGCGGTTCGGCCGGGAATTCCACGGAGAATAACTGATGTCCAACCTCCGCAAGATCCTCATCGACGGTATCGAGGTCGAGGTCGATCCTTCGATGACGCTCATCCAGGCCTGCGAGCAGGCGGGGGTGGAGATCCCGCGCTTCTGCTACCACGAACGGCTTTCGATCGCAGGTAACTGCCGCATGTGCCTCGTGGAAGTCGTGGGCGGCCCCCCGAAGCCCGCGGCCTCCTGCGCGATGCAGGTCAAGGACCTGCGGCCCGGCCCGAATGGCGAGCCTTCGGTCATCAAGACCAATTCGCCGATGGTCAAGAAGGCCCGCGAAGGGGTGATGGAGTTCCTGCTCATCAACCACCCGCTCGACTGCCCGATCTGCGACCAGGGCGGCGAATGCGACCTTCAGGACCAGGCGATGGCCTATGGCGTCGATTTCAGCCGCTACCGCGAACCCAAGCGCGCGTCGGAGGATCTGGACCTTGGCCCGCTGGTCGCCACGACCATGACGCGCTGCATCTCCTGCACCCGCTGCGTGCGCTTCACGACCGAGGTCGCGGGGATCACCCAGATGGGCCAGACGGGCCGTGGCGAGGATGCGGAGATCACCTCCTACCTCAACACCACGCTCGATTCGAACCTTCAGGGCAATATCATCGACCTTTGCCCGGTCGGCGCGCTGACCTCGAAGCCCTACGCCTTTACCGCGCGTCCCTGGGAACTGACCAAGACCGAGACCATCGACGTCATGGACGCGCTGGGGTCGAACATCCGGGTCGACACCAAGGGGCGTGAGGTCAAGCGGATCGTGCCGCGCAACCATGACGGCGTGAACGAGGAGTGGATCAGCGACAAGACCCGCTTCGTCTGGGACGGCCTGCGCCGCCAGCGTCTGGACACGCCTTACATCCGGGAAAACGGCAAGCTCCGCAAAGCCTCCTGGGGCGAGGCGCTGGCGGCTGCCGCCGCCGCCATGAAGGGCAAGAAGGTTCTGGGCCTGATCGGCGATCTGGCACCGGTCGAGGCCGCCTTCAGCCTCAAGCAGCTGGTCGAAGGGCAGGGCGGAAGCGTCGAATGCCGCACCGACGGCGCGCGCCTGCCCGCAGGCAACCGCTCGGCCTATGCCGGAACGGCGAAGATCGAGGATATCGACAGCGCCAAGGTCATCCTGCTGGTGGGCACCAACCCGCGCACCGAGGCGCCGGTCCTGAACGCCCGCATCCGCAAGGCCTGGGCCGCGGGCGCGCGCGTCGGCCTGATCGGGCCGAAGGCCGACCTGACCTACGACTACTACCACTTCGGCAACGACCGTCAGGCGCTGACCGACCTGGTCGCGAAGGTTCAGGCCAAGGACAACACCGTGGTCATCGTCGGCCAGGGCGCGCTGAACGAGGCCGATGGCGAAGCGGTGCTGAGCCAGGTCATGCGCTACACCGAGGGCGCGGGCGCCAAGCTTCTGGTCCTGCACACCGCCGCCTCGCGCGTTGGCGCGATGGACGTGGGCGCCGTGACCGAGGGCGGTCTGGCCGCGCTGGACGGGGCGGAGGTGGTCTACAACCTCGGCGCCGACGAAGTCGAGATCGCGCCGGGCGCCACGGTGATCTACCAGGGCAGCCATGGCGACCGTGGTGCGCACCGGGCAGATATCATCCTGCCGTCCGCCGCCTACACGGAAGAAAACGGCCTGTTCGTCAACACCGAAGGTCGGCCGCAATTGGCCTTCCGCGCGGGCTTTGCCCCCGGCGAGGCGAAAGAGAACTGGGCGATCCTGCGCGCGCTTTCGGCGGAACTGGGGGCGACCCAGGATTGGGATACGCTGGCCGGCCTCCGTCAGGCGCTGGTCGCGGCGCATCCCCACCTGGCCGACATCGACACGGTTGCCGAAAACGCGTGGCAGGCGCTGCCCGTCGCCGCGCCGGGCAAGGCCGATTTCCGCTACGCCGTGCGCGATTTCTACCTGACCAACCCGATCGCGCGGGCGTCCGGCCTGATGGCGGAGCTTTCGGCCATGGCCAAGTCGCGCACTGACGCGCCGATGGCTGCGGAATGACGATGGCGCACGTCCCTCACGCGATCTCGTACACTGGCGGGGCGCAGCTTCGCCAGCCGGGCTATGCGTTTGGCGATGGCGCGATTTTCCTGTGCCACATCGGCACGAATGTCCACGAAGAGGGTGGCATTTGGCACGCGGATGCTGTTTACAGCGTCTCGCCTGATTTGCTCATCGCGGCGCGGGCCAACGCCCGTGCGATGGCGTCGGCCAAATACGCCGAACAGGGAATACCGACGGTCTGAGGAACCAACATGGCAGATTTTCTTGCGACCCCCTTTGGAACCTTCCTCCTGATCGCGGTGCAGTGTCTGGGGATCATCGCCTTCGTGATGATTTCCCTGCTGTTCCTGGTCTACGGCGACCGCAAGGTCTGGGCCGCGGTCCAGATGCGGCGCGGGCCGAACGTCGTGGGGCCCTGGGGCATCCTGCAATCGGTCGCCGACGCGCTGAAGTTCGTCGTGAAGGAGATCGTCCTGCCGGCCGGCTCGGACAAGTTCGTCTTCTTCCTGGCGCCGATGCTGTCGTTCGTGCTGGCGGTTTTGGCCTGGGCGGTGATCCCGTTCCACCCCGGCTGGGTGCTGGCCGACATCAACGTCGCGATCCTGTTCGTCTTCGCCATCTCCTCGCTTGAGGTCTACGGCGTGATCATGGGTGGCTGGGCCTCGAACTCCAAGTACCCGTTCCTCGGCTCGCTCCGTTCGGCCGCGCAGATGATTTCGTATGAGGTCTCGCTGGGCCTGATCATCATCGGCGTGATCATCTCGACCGGGTCGATGAACTTCTCGGCCATCGTGGCCGCGCAGGATGGTGCTTACGGGCTCTTCAACTGGTACTGGCTGCCGCACCTGCCGATGGTCGTGCTGTTCTTCGTCTCGGCGCTGGCTGAAACGAACCGCCCGCCCTTCGATCTGCCGGAGGCAGAATCCGAACTCGTCGCGGGCTTCATGGTCGAATATTCCTCGACGCCCTACCTGCTGTTCATGGCGGGCGAATACATCGCCATCTTCCTGATGTGCGCGCTGATCTCGCTTCTGTTCTTCGGCGGCTGGCTGAGCCCCATTCCGGGGATCGCCGACGGCTGGTGGTGGATGGTCGCCAAGATGTGGGTCTTCTTCTTCATGTTCGCCATGGTGAAGGCCATCGTCCCGCGCTACCGCTACGACCAGCTGATGCGGATTGGCTGGAAGGTCTTCCTGCCGCTGTCGCTGGGCTGGGTCGTGATCGTGGCTTTCCTGGCGAAATACGAAGTCCTGGGCACCTTCTGGGCCCGCTGGGCGATTGGAGGCTGAGATGGCGCTCGACTATACCCGCGCGGCGAAATACTTCCTGCTGTTCGACTTCATCAAGGGCTTCGGCCTTGGCTTCAAATACTTCTTCGCCCCCAAGGCGACGCTGAACTACCCGCATGAGAAGGGGCCGCTCAGCCCCCGCTTCCGTGGCGAACACGCGCTGCGCCGCTACCCGAACGGCGAGGAACGCTGCATCGCCTGCAAGCTCTGCGAGGCGATCTGCCCCGCGCAGGCCATCACCATCGACGCCGAACCGCGCGAGGACGGGTCCCGCCGCACGACGCGCTACGACATCGACATGACCAAGTGCATCTACTGCGGCTTCTGCCAGGAGGCCTGCCCGGTCGATGCGATCGTCGAAGGCCCCAACTTCGAATTCGCGACCGAAACGCGCGAGGAGTTGTTCTACACCAAGGAGAAGCTCCTTGAAAACGGCGCCCGCTGGGAGGCCGAGATCGCCCGCAACCTCGAAACGGACGCGCCCTACAGATGAGCGACGCATTCCAGAAGATGTTTCAGCAGATGATGGAGCAGGGGCAGGAAATGGCCCGCTCCATCAACCCCGCGCTTGAGAACTTCAAAGGCTTCGACTTCGCGAAGATGTGGCCCACCATGTCGAAGGACATGATGGAGATGTGGTTCGGCAACACCTTCAACCGCGAGGGGCTGGACGCCAAGACCCGGCTTCTGCTGACCATCGCCGGGCTGACGGTCCTTGGCGCGCAGGCCGAGGCGCAGATGAAGATCGCCATCCGCCACGCGGTCGAGGCCGGCGCCACCCAGCGCGAGATCGCCGAGACGATCTACCAGATGAGCATGTTCGGCGGGCTGCCGGCGATGACCAAGGCGCTTGAGATCGCGCAATCGGTCTTCGACGAGGCCGGCAAGAACGAAACGGGGGACAACGCATGAGCGTGTTTGTTTTCGCCTTCTACCTTTTCGCCATCACGGCGGTGACGGCGGGGCTGATGGTCGTGGTCAGCCGCAACCCGGTGCATTCGGTCCTGTGGCTGATCCTCGCCTTCCTGTCCTCGGCGGGGCTTTTCGTCCTGATGGGGGCGGAATTCGTGGCGATGCTTCTGATGATCGTCTACGTCGGCGCGGTCGCGGTGCTGTTCCTGTTCGTGGTCATGATGCTCGATGTGGACTTCGCCGAGTTGAAGGGCGAGATGGCGCGCTACATGCCGCTGGGCCTGCTGATCGGTGTCGTGATCCTGATGCAGCTCGGTATCGCCTTTGGCGCCTGGGAAACGGCCGAAAGCGCCGAGGGCATGCGCACCGCCGCGACGCCCGAGGGGCTGACCAACACCGCCGCGCTGGGGATGCTGATCTATGACCAGTATGTGTTCCTGTTCGAGGTCGCGGGCCTGATCCTGCTGGTCGCGATGATTGGCGCGATCGTGCTGACCATGCGCCACCGCCCGAACGTCAAGCGCCAGGACGTGCTCAGCCAGATGTACCGCGATCCGGCCAAGGCGATGGAACTCAAGGACGTGAAGCCGGGGCAGGGGCTCTGACCGGCCGCCCCGGTTTCCGGGGCACTGACGATCAAGCTTCCGCATCAGGCGGGGGCGACAAGGAAAGACGATACGGGCGAGGCCCGGAGGGACGAGAATGATCGGACTGACACATTACCTTGGCGTTGCCGCCGCTTTGTTCGTGATCGGGATCTTCGGGATCTTCCTCAACCGGAAGAACGTGATCGTCATCCTGATGTCGATCGAACTGATGCTTCTGGCGGTCAACATCAACTTCGTCGCCTTCTCGACGTATCTGCATGACCTTGCGGGGCAGGTCTTCACGATGTTCGTCCTGACCGTCGCCGCCGCCGAGGCCGCGATCGGGCTCGCGATCCTCGTCTGCTTCTTCCGCAACCGCGGGACCATCGACGTCGAAGACGTCAACGTGATGAAAGGGTAAGGGCAAATGGAAAAGATCATCCTCTTTGCCCCGCTCCTGGGCTCGCTCATCGCGGGCTTCGGCTGGCGCGTGATCGGGGAAAAGGGCGCGCAGGCGGTGACCACGGGTCTGCTGTTCCTTGCGTGCCTCTTGTCTTGGATCGTGTTCCTGGGCTTCGACGGCACCACGCAGCACATCCACGTCCTGGACTTCATCCGCTCCGGCACGCTTGATACGTCCTGGCAGATCCGGCTCGACCGGCTGACGGCGATCATGCTGATCGTGGTCACGACCGTCTCGGCGCTCGTCCACCTTTATTCGTGGGGCTACATGGCCCATGACGAGAACTGGGGCCACCACGAACACTACAAGGCGCGCTTCTTCGCCTACCTGTCGTTCTTCACCTTCGCGATGCTCGCGCTGGTGACGGCCGACAACCTTGTGCAGATGTTCTTCGGCTGGGAGGGCGTGGGCGTCGCCTCCTACCTGCTGATCGGGTTCTACTACAAGAAGGCCAGCGCCAACGCCGCCGCGATCAAGGCCTTCGTCGTCAACCGCGTCGGCGACTTCGGCTTCGCGCTGGGGATCTTCGGGCTCTTCTACCTGATCGACAGCATCAACATGGATGATGTCTTTGCCGGGGCCCCGGCGCTTGCCGAAACCAACCTGCATTTCCTCTGGACCGAGTGGAATGCGGCGAACCTGCTGGCGTTCCTCCTGTTCGTGGGCGCCATGGGCAAGTCGGCGCAGCTTTTCCTGCACACCTGGCTTCCGGACGCGATGGAAGGCCCGACGCCGGTTTCCGCGCTGATCCACGCCGCGACCATGGTGACGGCGGGCGTGTTCCTGGTTTGCCGGATGTCCCCCTTGTTCGAATACGCGCCCGAGGCGAAGACCTTCGTGATCTATATCGGGGCCGCGACGGCGTTCTTCGCCGCGACCGTGGGCCTGGTGCAGAACGACATCAAGCGTGTCATCGCCTATTCGACCTGTTCGCAGCTGGGCTACATGTTCGTGGCCGCGGGCGCGGGCATCTACAGCGCCGCGATGTTCCACCTGCTGACCCATGCCTTCTTCAAGGCGATGCTGTTCCTTGGCGCGGGCTCCGTCATCCATGCGATGCACCATGAGCAGGACATGCGCAACTACGGCAACCTGCGCAAGAAGATCCCGCTGACCTTCGGGGCGATGATGATCGGCACGCTCGCCATCACCGGCGTCGGCATTCCGCTGACCTCCATCGGGTTCGCCGGGTTCCTCTCGAAGGACGCGATCATCGAAAGCGCCTGGGGCTCGGGCAACGGCTTTGCCTTCTGGGCGCTGGTCGTGGCGGCCTGCTTCACCTCCTTCTATTCCTGGCGGCTGATCTTCATGACCTTCTACGGGAAGGAACGCGGCGATCACCACGCGCATGAACATGCGCATGAAAGCCCGCTGACGATGACTGTCCCGCTGGGGGTCCTTGCTATTGGCGCGGTCCTTGCGGGGATGGTCTGGTACAAGCCCTTCTTCGGCGACCACGACGCGATGACGAAGTTCTTCGCCATGCCGCACCACGAGGTCGTGGCAGAGGCCGAGGGCGCAACCGGCCACGGGACCGAGGCTGCGGCGACCACCGAAGGTGAGGCTGCGGCAACCGAAGGCCATGGCGAGGCCACGGCGGCCGAGGATCATGGCGCGGCGGAACATGCCCCGCTTGGCGCGATCTACATGTCGGAAGCCTCCAACACCGTGCTGGACGATGCGCACCATGCGCCGACCTGGGTCAAGGTTTCGCCCTTCGTGGCGATGATTCTTGGCTTCATCACGGCCTGGGTCTTCTACATCCGTCGGCCCGAACTGCCGCGCCTTTTCGCGGAGAACCAGCCGATCCTTTACCGCTTCCTCCTCAACAAGTGGTATTTTGACGAGATCTACGACGCGATCTTCGTGCGTCCCGCCAAAGGCCTTGGCCGCTTCCTGTGGAAGCGCGGCGATGGTGACGTGATCGACGGGACGATCAACGGCGTTGCCATGGGCATCGTGCCCACGCTGACGCGCATCGTGAACCGGGCGCAGTCGGGCTACCTGTTCCACTACGCCTTCGCGATGGTCATCGGCATCGCGATCCTTCTGCTCTGGATGACGCTCTCGGGGGGCGCGCACTAATGGAAAACCTGCTTTCCATCATTACTTTCCTGCCCCTTGTGGCCGCAGCGATCCTCGCGCTTTTCCTCAAGGGCGACGACCCGGCGGCGCAGCGCAACGCGAAATGGGTGGCGCTTTTCGCGACCACGGCGACCTTCCTGATCTCGCTCTTCGTGCTGGCGGGCTTCGAGCCGGCCGACACGGGCTTCCAGTTCGTGGAAGAGCGCGACTGGATCATGGGCCTGAAGTACAAGGTTGGCGTCGACGGGATCTCGGTCCTCTTCGTGCTGCTGACCACGTTCCTCATGCCGATCACGATCCTGTCCACCTGGGACGTGACCGTGCGGGTCAAGGAATACATGGTCGCCTTCCTGATCCTCGAAGGGTTGATGATCGGCGTCTTCGTGGCGCTTGACCTCGTCCTCTTCTACCTCTTCTTCGAGGCCGGCCTGATCCCGATGTTCCTGATCATCGGCATCTGGGGCGGGAAGGAGCGGATCTACGCCGCGTTCAAGTTCTTCCTTTACACCTTCCTCGGCTCGGTCCTGATGCTGGTCGCGATGATCGCGATGTATGTGGATGCGGGCACGACCGACATTCCGACGCTGCTCAGCCACCCGTTTGGCTCCGATACGATCTCGGTTCTGGGCTTCCATGTCGTGGGCGGCATGCAGACCCTACTGTTCCTGGCCTTCTTCGCCTCTTTCGCGGTGAAGATGCCGATGTGGCCGGTCCACACCTGGCTGCCCGACGCGCACGTTCAGGCGCCGACGGCCGGTTCGGTGATCCTGGCGGCGGTTCTGCTGAAGATGGGCGGCTACGGTTTCCTGCGTTTCTCGCTGCCGATGTTCCCTGTCGCCTCGGATCTTCTGTCGGGCTTCGTCTTCTGGCTCTCGGCGATCGCGATCGTCTATGCCTCGCTGGTGGCGCTGGCGCAGTCGGACATGAAGAAGCTGGTCGCCTATTCCTCGGTCGCGCACATGGGCTACGTCACCATGGGCATCTTCGCGGTGAACCAGCAGGGGATCGACGGCGCGATCTTCCAGATGCTGAGCCATGGCTTCATCTCCGGCGCGCTCTTCCTTTCGGTCGGCGTCATCTACGACCGGATGCACACGCGCGAGATCGACGCCTATGGCGGGCTTGTGAACCGCATGCCGACCTATGCGCTGATCTTCATGTTCTTCACCATGGCGAACGTGGGCCTGCCGGGCACCTCGGGCTTCGTCGGTGAATTCCTGACGCTCATGGGCATCTTCCAGGTGAACACCTGGGTGGCGCTGGTCGCGACCTCGGGCGTGATCCTGTCGGCGGCCTATGCGCTCTGGCTCTATCGCCGGGTGATCATGGGCGAGCTGATCAAGGAAAGCCTGAAGGGCATCAAGGACATGACCGCGCGCGAGAAATTCATCATGGCGCCGCTCGTCGCGATGACGCTTCTTCTGGGTGTCTATCCGAGCCTCGTCACCGACATGGTCGGCCCCTCGGTTGAGGCGCTGATTGCAGACTACCGTGCCGACGTGCCGCTGCCCGAGGCAGTGGCCGAGGCCAGCCACTGAAGGATCCCACGCGATGATTTCCGCTGATTTCTCCGCCGTTCTTCCCGAGGTGCTGCTGGCGCTTTTCGCGATGGTCTCGCTTCTGGGCGCGGTCTGGGGCGGCAAGGACCAGATGACCTCCACGCTCACCTGGGCCACGGCCGCCATCTTCGTCGGCGTCGCGGCCTGGATCGGCCTGTCGAGCACAGGTGATGCCGTGGCCTTTGGCGGGACCTTCACCGACGACGCCTTCGCGCGCTTTGCCAAGGTCACCGTGCTGCTTGCCGCCGCCGGCGTCCTGGTGATGAGCCAGGACTACATGGAACGCCGGCGTATCGCGCGCTTCGAATACCCGGTCCTCATCACGCTGGCGGTTGTCGGAATGATGATCATGGTGTCCGCGGGCGACCTGATGTCGCTTTACATGGGGCTGGAGCTTCAGTCGCTGTCGCTTTACGTCGTGGCCGCACTGCGCCGCGACAGCGTCAAATCGACCGAGGCGGGGCTCAAGTATTTCGTCCTCGGCGCGCTGTCCTCGGGCCTGCTGCTTTACGGCGCCTCGCTGACCTACGGGTTCACCGGGACCACGCAGTTCGCAGGCATCTTCGCCACGATCGCAGAGGGGCATGTTTCCACCGGGCTCCTCTTCGGGCTGGTGTTCCTGATCACGGGGCTTGCCTTCAAGGTTTCCGCCGTCCCCTTCCACATGTGGACGCCCGACGTCTACGAGGGTTCGCCCACGCCGGTCACGGCCTTCTTCGCCACCGCGCCGAAGGTTGCTGCAATGGCGCTCTTCGCGCGGCTCGTGCATGACGCCTTTGGCGCCGCCGTCGGCGACTGGAGCCAGGTGGTCGCGCTGCTGTCGGTCCTGTCGATGTTCCTGGGCGCCTTCGCCGCGATCGGCCAGCGCAATATCAAGCGCCTGATGGCCTATTCCTCGATCGCGCACATGGGCTTCGCGCTCATGGGGCTGGCTGCGGGAACCCAGATGGGCGTTCAGGCGATGCTGACCTACATGGCGGTCTATGTGACCATGAACATCGGCACCTTCGCCTTCATCCTGTCGATGGAGCGCGACGGGGCCCCGGTCACGGAGATCGACGCGCTGAACCTCTTCGCCCGGCGCGAGCCGGTGAAGGCGCTCGCCGTGCTGATCCTGATGTTCTCGCTGGCGGGTGTGCCGCCGATGCTGGGCTTTTTCGCGAAGTACGGCGTGCTGCGGGCTGCGCTGGGGGCGGACATGGTCTGGCTGGCCGTCGGCGGGGCGGTCGCTTCGGTCATCGGCGCCTTCTATTACCTGCGCATCGTCTACTTCATGTACTTCGGGCAAGAGGGCGAGGCGCTGGAAAGCCGCATGACCGCGCCGCAATGGCTGCTGCTCATGGCCTCTGCCGCGGTCATGGTCCTGGGTGTCGTCAACGTCTTCGGCGTCGAAGGCGCGGCGGCGGTCGCGGCCGAAGTCCTTGTCCGCTGACCTTATCACTTGGCCTGAGGGTGTGGCGCGCCACGTCCTGACCGAGGTCGACAGCACCAACTCCGAGGCCGCGCGCCTGGCGCCCGGCCTGACCCAGCCGACCTGGATCATGGCGCGCCGCCAGACCGCGGCGCGCGGGCGCCGTGGCCGGGCTTGGGTCAGCCCCGAGGGCAATTTCGCCGCAACCCTGCTGATGCGGCCCGCCGGCGACCCCGCTCAGGCAGCGCTGCGCAGCTTCGTGGCCGCCTTGGCGCTCGCTGACGCGCTCGCGCTGGTCGTGGGGCCGGGGGCGGTCATCTCCCTCAAATGGCCCAATGATGTGCTGCTGAACGGCGGCAAGGTCGCGGGCATCCTGCTGGAAAGTGCGGGAACAGGCGCAGGCGTCACGCATCTGTCGATCGGCATCGGCGTCAACTTGGTCGCCGCGCCGCCGAAAGAGGCGGTGGAGCCGGGCGCCCTGACCCCCGTTTCGGTCATGGGTGAAACCGGAGCGCGCATCGCGCCGGAGGAGCTTCTGACCTATCTGGCCGCCGCCTTTGCCCGATGGGAGGCGCAGTTTTCCACCTATGGCTTCGCGCCGATCCGTACCGCCTGGCTTGCGCGGGCGGCCCGGCTTGGCCAACACGTCATGGCCCGCACCATGGCCGAGACAATCGAGGGTACCTTCGATACGCTGGGCGAGGATGGATCGCTGATCCTGGTGACGCCCGCGGGGCGCCGCGCCATTCCCGCGGCGGATGTCTTTTTCTGAAAACGGGGGGCGGGATGCTTCTGTGCATCGACTGCGGCAACACCAACACGGTCTTTTCCGTCTGGGACGGAGAAACCTTTCGCTGCACGCTCAGGACCGCGACCGAGCATCAGCGCACGGCGGACCAGTATTTCGTCTGGTTCTCCACCCTGATGGGGCATCACCGCGTGCCGGTCGACATCAACGCGGTCGTGATCTCCTCGACCGTGCCGCGGGTGGTGTTCAACCTGCGGGTCCTGTGCGACCGCTATTTCAACTGCCGACCGCTGGTCGTGGGCAAGCCGGATTGCGCGCTGCCTGTTGCGCCGCGCGTCGATCAGGGCACGACCGTAGGGCCGGATCGCCTTGTCAACACGGTCGCGGGCTATGACCGTCACGGCGGCAACCTGATCATTGTCGATTTCGGTACCGCGACGACCTTCGATGTGGTCGATGCAGATGGTGCCTATATCGGTGGCGTGATCGCGCCTGGCGTCAACCTATCGCTTGAGGCGCTGCACATGGCAGCGGCGGCGCTGCCGCATGTGGATATCACCAAACCCGCGCTCGCGATCGGGACGAATACGGTTGCCTGCATGCAGTCGGGCATCTACTGGGGATATGTCGGCCTTGTCGAGGGGATCGTGCGCCAGATCCGGCTGGAGCGGAACCGCCCGATGAAGGTCATTGCCACCGGCGGACTGGCGCCGCTTTTCGGTCAGGGCACCGAAATCTTTGACAGTGTCGAGGATGACCTGACCATGCACGGGCTGGTGCTGATCCACCGCCACAACAAGGATTTGGAAACCGCATGAGCGTGAAGGACCGCCTGATCTACCTGCCGCTGGGCGGGGCCGGCGAAATCGGCATGAACTGCTATGTCTACGGCTACGGGCCGGAGGGAGAGGAGCGGCTGATCGTCGTCGATCTGGGCGTGACCTTCCCCGACATGGACGGCACGCCCGGCGTCGATCTGATCATGGCCGATGTCGCCTGGCTCGAAGAGAATGCCGACCGGATCGAGGCGATCTTCATCACCCATGCGCACGAAGATCACGTCGGCGCGCTTGGCCACCTCTGGTCGCGGCTGCGCGCGCCGGTCTATGCGCGCGCCTTCACCGGCGCCATCGCCAGGATGAAGATGGAGGATGCGGGTCAGCCGCTCGACGCCATTCGCATCGTCGGGCCGCGCCCCGCCGTGACCGAGGCGGGACCGTTCCAGGTTCAGTTCGTGCCCGTCAGCCACTCGATCCCCGAAAGCGCCGCGCTGGTCATCGACACGCCCGCGGGCCGCGTCGTCCACACGGCCGACTTCAAGCTCGATGGCTCACCCGTGGTCGGCGAACCCTTCGACCCTGAACTCTGGCATGCGATCGCGAACGAGGGCGCGGGCGTGCGCGCGCTCGTCTGCGATTCCACCAACGTCTTTTCGCCCTTGCCTGGCCGGTCCGAGGCGACGCTGGCCGAGCCCATCGCCGAACTGCTGAAAGGGCAGAAGGGAATGGTTGTCGCCACCACCTTCGCCTCCAACATAGCGCGGCTGAAGACGCTGGCCGAGGCCGGACGCGCGGCCGGGCGCTCGGTCTGCCTTCTGGGCCGCGCGATGAAGAAGATGATCACCGCCGCCGTCGAGACCGGCATCCTCACCGACTTCCCCACGCTCGTCCAGCCCGAGGACGCGGCGGATGTGCCGCGCGGCAGCCTGATGCTGATCGTGACCGGCAGCCAGGGCGAACGCCGCGCCGCCTCGGCCCAGCTTGCGCGGGGCAAGTACCTGGGGCTGGAGATGAAGGCGGGCGACATGTTCCTGTTTTCGTCGAAGACCATCCCCGGCAATGAACGCGGCGTGATCCGGGTGATGAACGCCTTTTCCGAGATGGGCGTCGATATCGTCGACGATCACGGCGGCCTCTATCACGTCTCGGGCCACGCGAACCGCCCCGATCTTGAGGCGGTCCATGACCTGATGCGGCCGAAGATCCTGATCCCGATGCACGGCGAACATCGTCACCTGCGCGAACATGTCAAGCTTGGCCTGTCCAAGGGCATCGCCTCTGCCATCGCCACCAACGGGACCATGCTCGACATCACCGGCGACGCGCCGAAGCTGGCGGGAAGGATCGAGGCCGGGCGGACCTATCTGGACGGCACGGCGCTGCTGGGGGCGATGGACGGCGTCGTGCGCGACCGTATCCGCATGGCGCTGAACGGGCACGTCCTGGTGACGATCCTTCTGGACGAGGACGACCGCCCCCTGGGCGAAGCCTGGGTGGACCTGAAGGGCCTGGCGGAGACGACACGTTCCGGCGCCGCGCTCGCCGAGGAGATCGAGGGGGAACTGACGGACTTCCTGGACGGTGCGGGCCCGAAGGTCATCACCAACGACGACAAGATCGAGGAAGCCGTCAAGCGCATCGTGCGCCAAGTCACGATGGAAGAGATCGGCAAGAAGCCCGAAGTGACGGTCGTCATCAGCCGGCTCGCGGTCGAATAGCCCGCACAAGAAAAGACCGCGGCGCGCAGGCGTCGCGGTCTCGATTGATGCCTGAGAGCGATGGTTAGCGCGGCCGGGATGGCCGCGCGCATCGCCTGAGGCTCAGCTTTCCACAGTCTTCGGCAGGCCGCGCAGGAGGAAATCCGGCACATGATCGCCCATGCCGACCACCGGCGCGTTGTCGCGGCGGTCGTCGTCGCGGCGGCGGTCGCGGCGCTCATCGCCCTTGCGGTTGTCGCCCCGGCGCTCCGGCCGGCGCTCTTCGCGGCGCGGTTTCGGGGCTTCGGCTTCGGGCTTCGACGCGGCGGGCTTCGCGGGGGCGGGCTCGGCAGCCACCACGGGCTCGACATCGAGCGCCTGCATCGGGGCCATTTCGTTATGCGGCTTCACCGGACGTTCGCGGCGGTCTTCGCGTCCGCGCTTTGCGCCTTCGCGCGCGGGTTTTTCGCTGCGCGGGCGCGGCGCCTTTTGCGCAGCCTCGGACAATGTGAAGCCCTCGGGGATCGCGCCGCGCGGGATCTGGTTCTTCACCAGGCTTTCGATGGCGTCGAGGAACTTCGTGTCCGAGGGCGTCGCGATGGTGATCGCCACCCCCTTGCGCCCGGCGCGGCCGGTGCGCCCGATCCGGTGGACATAGTCCTCGGCATGGCTCGGCACGTCGAAGTTGAAGACATGGCTGACGGCCGGAATGTCGAGCCCGCGCGCGGCCACGTCGGAGGCGACGAGGAAGCGCAGCGATCCGTCACGGAACCCGTCCAGCGTCTTCATCCGCTGGCTCTGGTCCAGGTCGCCATGGATAGGGGCTGCGTTGAATCCGTGCGTCTTCAGCGACTTGGCAAGGATATCGACCTCGCTCTTACGGTTGCAGAAGAGGATCGCGTTGGTGCAGGTCTCGCCCTCGGCCTCGATGAGCGCGCGCAGCAACTCGCGCTTTTGCTTGGCGCTCTGGTCCTTGCGGGTCGGCGTGAGCTCGATCAGGCGCTGCTCGATCGTCTCGGAGGTCGTCGCCTGGCGCGCGACCTCGATCCGGGCGGGGTTGTGAAGGAAGGTGTTGGTGATCCGCTCGATCTCCGGCGCCATGGTGGCAGAGAAGAAGAGCGTCTGGCGCGTGAAGGGCGTCAGCTGGAAGATGCGCTCGATATCCGGGATGAAACCCAT
Source organism: Albidovulum sediminicola (assembly GCF_025751575.1). Lineage (GTDB taxonomy): Bacteria > Pseudomonadota > Alphaproteobacteria > Rhodobacterales > Rhodobacteraceae > Albidovulum > Albidovulum sediminicola. The sequence continues at coordinate 215,689 of NZ_JAOWLA010000002.1, forward strand.
GTCGAGCATGCGGTCTGCCTCATCCACCACCATGATCTGCACGCCGGTCAGGAGGAGCTTGCCGCGTTCGAAATGGTCCAGAAGCCGGCCCGGGGTCGCGATCAGAACGTCCACGCCGCGGTCGATCAGCTTGTCCTGGTCGGCAAAGCTGACGCCCCCGATCAGAAGCGCCTTGGTGAGCTTGGTGTGCTTGGCGTAGACGTCGAAGTTTTCCGCGACCTGCGCCGCCAGTTCGCGCGTCGGCGCCAGAACCAGCGACCGCGGCATCCGCGCGCGCGCGCGGCCACGGCCCAGAAGCGTGATCATCGGCAGCGTGAAGCTGGCGGTCTTGCCCGTGCCGGTCTGGGCGATGCCGAGGACATCGCGGCCTTCAAGAGCGTGGGGAATGGCGCCGGCCTGGATCGGCGTGGGGTTTTCGTAGCCTGCTTCTGCAATGGCTTGCAGGACGCGCGCGTCCAGCTTTAGGTCCGTGAATTTGGTCATGAGCGTCCGTCGATCTGCGGCGTCGGGCCGCAAGGGTGAAGGGCGCTAACACTGGGCGCCCGTGCGTCGTCAGGCCAGAGGCCGTGCGCCCCGTTAGCCGAACAAGCGAAAAAGGTCAAGGATCGTGCGTCGGCGCGGGGGATTCAGGCGGTTTCGTCGCGGTTCACGCGCATCATTTCAAGCCGCAGCCGCATGAGCGCGAAGCGGCGGAAGATATTGCGGGAATCGCGGTTCAACCGGTCCATCAGTGCAGTGGCGAGCGGACCCGCGTCGGGCGCGTCCAGCGCCTGTTCGACGATGTCCAGCAGGAGGTTCGCTTCAAGGTCGCCGCCCACGATCTGAAATCCCAGCATGTTCATCGGCAGCGGTCCCTTGGCCCGGCCGGGGATGCGGAACGGCTCTTCGGACGGGGTTCCGGAATACTGGCGTTCGTACTCATAGAGCTTCATGAGCGAGAAAAGCACATTCATCGACTGCCCGACGCGGCGGTCGGCCTCGGTCGGCCCGTGTTCGGCATAGGTGATAATCGAAGAGATCAGCCAGCGCGAGCTCAGATGTTCGAGCAGCAGGCCGGCCTTTTCGCGCCAGAGCCGGAGGAACAGTTCGGGCGCCTGTTCGGGCCAGGTGAACTTGCGCAAATTGGCGATCAGCAGCGCGTTCAACAGGCAAAGCTCGGGCTTGCCCCGGAACTCTGGCAGAAGTTCGTGGCGCTTGCGCGCAAAGCTGCTGTGGCCTGGGGGAAGGGGGGCGGGGTCCTCGTCCGGCACCAGGCGGGTAGCCAGCGCATCCAGATCGGCATCAAGGGGCGGGAGCGCCTCTCCCTCGTGATAGACGAGGCCGGCACGCCGTCTGCGCCGTGATGCGATTAGATCCCGCATGCCGTCGGGGTAGGTTTCGAAGGTTTCTTGTTCGCTCATGCCGCCGCCGGTGCCCGCGTTCCTCACCGACACATATAGGCTTGCAGGTCTTCATGCAAAGAAGGACGCCGCCCTGGGAGGGACGGCGCCGCCATGTGGGTAATGGTGCTTGGTCGCTTTGGATGTTCGGCGGCTGTCTCCTTTCCTTTTGTGCGGCGCCCGAAGGCGTCCGGCAAGGGTCCGGCATCGCGCCGGGCAAAACTTGCAGGAAGCGGGGGGCGGCAACCAAGAGGGAGAATTGGCGCCGCCCCTTCGCTTTCACACCGCCGTCTGCTCTGGCCCCCGATAGGGCCGACGGTGCGTCAACTGCTTCAGTCCGGGGAGAAGCGCTTATTGTTGCGCTTCCATAACCAATTTTTTTGAGGAAAAGTGCGGCTTTTTTGTGGCAACTGCCCCAATATCCACAAAATTGACGCAGTGTGAAGATGGGAGAACGGACTGTTTCCAGTGCGCGGGGTAATGCGCGCGCGCATGCCTTGACTCGGGTTCTCAGGGCCCGTGTCTCCCGGCGACTCACCTCTCACCGGGGGCGAAAGCCTCGGGATCAGGCCAGCTTTACTGCCGGAAACCGGGTCAGATCATCATTTCCTTGGTCGCCGAGAGCGTCAGCGCAGGATGATCGCGCACGATGCGGTCGATGTCCCACTGCAGGCGGGTCAGATACACGATGTCGCCGTCGTGGTCCTGCGCGATGTGACCCTTGTTGGTGTTGACGAACTTCTCCACATCCGTCTTGGGGCCCGTGACCCAGCGGGCGGACGTGAATTGCGTCGGCTCGAATCGGACGGGCAGGGAGTATTCGATCTCGATCCGGCTGGCCAGAACGTCGAATTGAAGCGCGCCGACGACGCCAACGATGAAGCCGGACCCGATCGAGGGCTTGAAGACCTTGGCGGCGCCCTCCTCGGCGAATTGCATCAGCGCCTTTTCCAGGTGCTTGGCCTTCATCGGGTCGCCCGCGCGCACGTTTTGCAGCAGTTCCGGCGCGAAGGAGGGGATGCCGGTGAACCTGAGCGCCTCGCCCTCGGTCAGGGCGTCGCCGATCCGAAGCTGGCCGTGGTTCGGAATGCCGATGATGTCGCCCGCCCAGGCCTCTTCGGCCAGTTCGCGGTCGGCGGCAAGGAACAGAACCGGGTTCGACACCGCCATGGGCTTTTTGGAGCGGACGTGCAGGAGCTTCATGCCCCGTTCGAAATGACCGGAGGCAAGGCGAACGAAGGCCACGCGGTCGCGGTGCTTGGGGTCCATGTTGGCCTGGACCTTGAAGACGAAGCCCGTGACCTTGGGCTCTTCCGGCAGGATCTCGCGTTCGGCCGCCTTTTGCGGCTGTGGCTCGGGGCCGTAGTCGCCGATCCCGCGCATCAGTTCCTTCACCCCGAAGGAGTTGATGGCCGATCCGAACCAGATCGGCGTCATGTGGCCTTCAAGGAAGCTTTTGCGGTCGAAGGCGGGCAGAAGCTCGCGCGCCATCTCCAACTCTTCCTTGAGCTTGGCAAGAAGGTCGGCGGGCACGCGCGCGGCAAGCTTGGGGTCGTCCAGGCCGCTGATCGCGACCGATTCCGCCACCTTGTTGCGGTCGGCGCGGTCCATGATCTCCAGCCGGTCGTGCAGCAGGTCATAGGCGCCGATGAAGTCGCGCCCCATCCCGATGGGCCAGCTTGCGGGCGCCACGTCGATGGCAAGGTTTTCCTGGATCTCGTCGATGATCTCGAACGTGTCGCGGCTTTCGCGATCCATCTTGTTGCAGAAGGTCAGGATCGGCAGGTCGCGCAGGCGGCAGACCTCGAAGAGCTTGCGCGTTTGGCTTTCGACCCCCTTCGCCCCGTCGATCACCATGATCGCGGCATCGACGGCGGTCAGCGTGCGATAGGTGTCCTCGGAAAAGTCGCTGTGGCCCGGCGTGTCCACCAGGTTGAAGCGGTACTGGTCGAAGTCAAAGGACATCGCCGAGGCGGAGACCGAGATGCCCCGGTCCTGTTCCAGCTTCATGAAGTCCGACCGCGTGCGCCGCGCCTCACCCTTGGCGCGCACCTGGCCCGCCATCTGGATCGCGCCGCCGAACAGCAGGAACTTTTCGGTCAGCGTCGTCTTGCCCGCATCTGGGTGCGAGATGATGGCGAAGGTCCGGCGCCGGGCGATCTCGGCGGGCAGGGCGGGGCGATTGGCGACGTGTTCTGACATGGGCGGCATATAGCGCCCGTCTCGCGCAATGGGAAGATGGACCGCCGGTCCCGGTCAGGGGATCTTGCGCATCACGTCGCCCCGCCGGATGGTGCCGTCCCGGACAACGCGCCCGTAGATCCCGCGCAGGCGGTTGGCCTTGCCGGGGCCCATGTTGACGAAGAGGCAAGCATCCCGCCCGTAGCGGTCGATGAAGTTCTGGCAGCCGTTATGGGGTTGCTCGGTGAGAATCAGTTCAGCGGTGCCGATCGCCACCCGCGTTCCCGGGGGCAGGTTCGCGGGGGAGAGGTCCATGTCGACAAAGACGTTGTCGCCCGCTGCGGCCCAGTTTTCCGCCGCGCCCGCGATGGCCTCGATGCAGCGCGCATTCATGATGCAGACCTGCACGTCGGGGTGCGGCGCGCCGTCCTCGGTCGAAAGCCAGCAGCCCTTCGCCCAGTGATCGCCGTGGACGCCGCCCTGGGCGCTGACCGTGACCTCCTCTGCCATCTGGCGTTGCCCGGCGGCGGGCCGCACCACAAGGGCGCGCACGACCCCCTCATCGGCGGGTGACGACAGGATATGGTCCAGCGCCGCCGCGAGTTCTTCGCGGCTGCGAAAGCGGTCGGTGGCGGGGGGGATCTTGGCTTCGGCGTTCTGCACTTGCGGACCCTTTCCTGCGGGAGGCGCGCAAAGCATGCAGGTGTCGGACCCATGCGTCAATCTGGGGGCGGAAAACTCGGGTCTGGCCCTCACGCCCTGTTTCGATATCCTCTCGCGCAGAACAGAAGGGGACTGGCTATGGATCTTGGGATTCGCGGAAAACGTGCGCTTGTCTGCGCCTCCTCTAAGGGGCTTGGCCGCGGTTCGGCCGAGGCGCTGGCGGCGGCGGGCGTCGATCTGGTGATGAATGCCCGGGGCACCGAGGTGCTGGAGGCGACGGCGGCCGAAATCCGCGCCCGATACGGGGTCCAGGTCACGACGGTCGCGGCGGATGTGGCGACAGAGGCTGGGCGGGGGGCCTTGCTGGAGGCCGCGGGCGCCGTCGATATCCTGGTCAACAACGCGGGCGGTCCCCCGCCGGGGCTCTGGTCCGACTGGGACCGCGACGACTTCATCCGGGCGCTCGACGCGAACATGCTGGCGCCGATCGCTCTCATGAAAGCCTTGATGCCGGGAATGATCGAACGGCGCTGGGGCCGGGTGGTCAACATCACCTCAAGCGCCGTCAAGGCGCCGATCCCGGCGCTTGGGCTTTCGAACAGCGCGCGCGCGGGGTTGACGGGCTATGTAGCGGGCACCGCGCGCCAGGTCGCGCGCCACGGCGTGACGATCAACAACCTGCTGCCGGGCATCCATGCGACGGACCGGGCCAATGCCCTCGACCAGGGCATCGTCAAGGCCGAGGGCCTGACGCTGGAGGAGGCACGGGCGCGGCGCGCGGCGTCGATCCCTGCCGGCCGTTACGGCACGATCGAGGAGTTCGGGGCCACCTGCGCCTTCCTCTGTTCGGTTCATGCCGGCTTCATCGTTGGGCAGAACATCCTGGTCGATGGGGGCAGCGTGAACCTGACGCTGTGACGCAGCCGCCTTCGGGTGCTTGCGACGGCCTGCCCGGCCTGTTATCGGGAGGGGAAACCTGACGATTTCCCTCGGGGAAAACAGGCAAAAAGAGGACGACGTGACCGCGACACCGCCACGGCTGGAGGTTCAGAACCTGATCCGCGTCTATGACGGCCGGACGGTGGTGGACGATGTGTCGCTGACGATCGAGGCGGGGCAGGTGACCTGCCTGCTCGGGCCGTCGGGCTGCGGCAAGTCCACGACCCTGCGCATGATCGCGGGCGTGGACATGCAGGACGCGGGCCGCATCTTCGTCGATGGGAGCCTCGTCTGCGACACGGTCTTCCGCGTGCCGCCCGAACGTCGCTCGATCGGCCTGATGTTCCAGGATTTCGCGCTGTTCCCGCATCTGAGCGTGGCCGAGAACATCGCCTTCGGTCTTCCCCGCTCCGACAGCACGAGGATGGCGCGGGTCGAGGAACTGCTGGAGCGCGTGGCGCTGTCGGGCTTCGGGCCGAAGTACCCGCACGAGCTTTCCGGGGGCGAACAGCAGCGGGTGGCGCTGGCCCGTGCGCTGGCGCCGCGCCCGCGCATCCTGCTGATGGACGAGCCGTTCTCGGGCCTGGATGAACGGCTGCGCGACGGCATTCGCGACGACACGCTCGCCCTGCTGAAGGAAGAAGGGGCGGCGGTCCTTCTGGTCACGCACGAACCGCATGAGGCGATGCGCATGGCCGATCAGATCGCGCTGATGCGCGCGGGGCGGATCGTCCAGCGGGGCGCGCCCTACAACCTTTACAACGCTCCGGTGGACCGGGCGGCGGCGGCCTTCTTCTCCGACATCAACATCCTTGAGGGCATGGTCCAGGGCGCCCTGACCGAGACCCCGTTCGGGGAGTTCCTGACCCCCGGCCTCGCCGACGGCACGGCGGTCGAAATCGTCATCCGTCCGCAGCATCTGAAGATCGACTTCGACCGCGCGGGAAAGGGCCCGTTGCCCACCGCCGTTGACGGAACCCCTGCCCGGGCCGAGGTCGCGCGCGCCCGCTTCATGGGCCGCGAAAGCCTGGTGGAGTTCCGGCTTTGCCACGACGGGCGCATCCTGAAGGCGACGGTTCCGGCCGTCTTCCTGCCCAAGCCTGGAACGCCCATGTGGCTGATGCTGCGCCGCGACCGCTGCTTCGTCTTCCCTAAGGCGGGCTGAGACCTCAGGGCTCCGCCTGCCGGGCCAGGTAGTCCTCGACCGTCCGTCCGGGTTCGGGCAGGAAGGCGCCGCCATCGGGCACCAGCGCCTGGATCATGTCGACGCGGAACATGCGGAAATCGCCGCGCAGCTCGCACCAGGCCAGAAGCGTCCAGACCTTGCCCCAGAACTCCAGTTGCAGGGGCCGGATACGGCGCTGGGTCTCCGTTTCTGCCTCGTCGCGATAGGACAGCGCGAGCGTGAGGTGTTCGCGGATCGCGCGGCGGATCAGGCCAAGGTGGGGGGCGGCACGCGCGGCCTCCGCACTTGAAAAGACGAAGCTGTCGCTGCCGGCCTCGGCCAGGATGGTGGGGGCCACAGCCGCGATCTTGGCGCGCAGGCTGACCGCCGCGCGTGCCGCCGTCTGGTCCGCGCCCGAGGCGACAAGGCCGAGGCCGAGCCTCAGCGCCTCGAACTCGTCGCGCGACAGAGCGACCGGGGGGAGCGCGACGGGATCGCGCAGCATGTAGCCGATGCCACGCTCCCCCTCGATCGGGACGCCCCCGGCCTGAAGCCGCCCCATGTCGCGCCAGATGGTTCGAACCGAAACGCCGGTCGTCAGCGCAAGCTCCGCCGCGCGATGGAGCTTGCCATCGCTGAGGATGCGGATCAGGTCGAGCAGGCGGTCGGAACGGGGCATGTCGGATCTGCTGAGGGGTCTGCATCAGGTCGGCGGTGGCCCGCGCGGGCCGATCCTGCCTGAAAGCGGGGGTGAAGGGCAAGACATACCGACAGAATCCTGTCAGTTGCCGCGTGATCCCGCATGATGTGACGATGGCGCAGCCCCCGGTTTCGGTCTTTGATACATGTCGGAAAGCCGGCAAGCCGCCGGCACGGCGTCCCGACGGGCGCCCCTTGTTGGAGGAACTGAAGATGCAGATGGGTCCCTGGCAGATCCTGGTGATCGCAATCGTAGTGCTGGTGCTTTTCGGGCGCGGCAAGATCAGCTCGCTCATGGGCGAGGTCGGCAAGGGCATCACCGCCTTCAAGAAAGGCGTGAAGGACAGCACCGCCGAGATTGAGAAGGAAGCCTCCGAGGCGGCCAAGGACGTGACGCCGGAAGAGAAAGACAAGGCCTGAGTTCGGGCTGACGGGGGCCGCAGATGTTCAATATGGGCTGGACCGAGCTTCTGGTCATCGGGGTCGTGGCGCTGATCGTCATCGGCCCTAAGGACCTGCCGGAAATGTTCCGCCAGCTCGGGCGGTTCACCGGAAAGATCCGCGCGATGGGGCGGGAGTTCCAGCGTGCGATGGATCAGGCGGCCAAGGAATCGGGCGTCAACGACGTGGCCAAGGACCTGAAGACGGCGACCTCCTCCAAGGCGCTGGGGCTTGACGCGGTCAAGGATGCGGCGGACCGCTTCGAAAAGTGGGATCCGCTGAAGCAGAGCAAACCCTCGACGAAGCCTTTCCCCTCCGCTGCCAAGCCCGAGGTGGCGAAGGCCGACGCGCCGGCGGCGGCGCCTGACACCGCCGGTCCCGCTGCGGTTACCGACAAGCCCAAGCACGGGGCCGCGACCCAGGCGCTGGCGGAAAAACAAGCCGCGCGCAAGGCCGTCATCGCCGAGACCAACGCCAAGCTGAAGGCCATCGACGAAGGCGCGGCATCGGCGCAAGCAGTGCCGGCCGAAAAGCCCGCCGAAAAGCCCGCCGAAAAGCCCGCCGCGAAACCGGCGGCCAAACCGAGGGCCAAGGCCCCCGCAAAGCCCAAGGCTGCCGCTGACACGACCGCATCCGCCGACAAGCCCGCGCCGAAACCCCGCGCCCCGCGCAAGAAGAAGGCCGACGAGGCATGACGAACTCCGATCAAATCGACGATTCCGCCGCCCCTCTGATCGAGCATCTGCGCGAGCTGCGCACGCGCGTCCTTTACTCGATCTCCGCCTTCGCGGCCTGTTTCGTCGTCGGCTACGTCGTCTGGGAATACATCTTCCGCTTCCTCGCCCGGCCGATGTGCATGGTCCTGACCGAGCGCGGTCAGGAATGCCAGCTCATCCTCGTGAAGATGCAGGAGGGTTTCTTCGTCGCCATCAAGATCGCGCTTTGGGGCGGCTTCGCGCTGGCCTTCCCGATCATCGCCTATCAGATGTGGCGCTTCGTGGCCCCAGGCCTCTACCGCTCGGAAAAGGCGGCGTTCCTGCCGTTCCTCGTCGCCTCGCCCGTGATGTTCCTGATCGGCGGGGCATTCGCCTACTACATCATCCTGCCCTTCGCGTTCCGCTTCTTCCTGGGGTTCCAGGATGTGTTCGCCGAAGCGATCAAGGAGGGGGGATCCCTGTCCTCGCCGCCGACCGGGATTTCATTCCTTGGCTCGATGGAGGCCTACCTGTCGCTGACCATGACCTTCGTGATGGCCTTCGGACTGTGTTTCCAGCTGCCGGTCCTGCTGACCCTGATGGGCAAGGCGGGGCTGATCACCTCCCAGGGGCTGAAGGCCACGCGGAAATACGCGGTCGTGGCGATCCTCGGGGTTGCGGCGGTCGTGACGCCGCCGGATGTCTTCTCGCAAGTCATCCTCTTTGGCGCGATCTACCCGCTTTACGAGATGTCGATCTTCCTCATCACCCGCTTCGAGCGGCAGCGCGAGGCACAGGCCCGTGCCGACGGCACCTGGGAAGAGGACGACGAGGACGCGGCGTGAGCGCCGAGGACCTGAAGCGCATCGCCGACGCGCTTGAGCGGATGGCCCCGGCGCCCGCGCGCGCGCCGGACTGGACGTCAGCCGACGCCTTCGTCTGGCACAGTTCGCCCGACCGTCTCGACCCGGTGCCGGAGGTCGCGCGGGTCGACCTGTCGCTTCTCGTCGCGGTGGACCGGGCGCGCAACACGCTGCTGGAAAACACCCTCCAGTTCGCGAAGGGTTTCGCGGCCAATAACGCGCTTCTTTGGGGGGCGCGGGGGATGGGCAAGTCCTCTCTCGTCAAGGCGGTCCATGCCGAGGTGGTCCATCAGGGCCTGCCGCTGAAGATCGTCGAACTGAGCCGCGAGGACCTGCCCAGCATCGGCCGGCTTCTGGGACATCTGCGCGGGGCGCGCGATCACCGCTTCCTGCTTTTCTGCGACGACCTGTCGTTTTCCCATGACGACCAGCACTACAAGGCGCTGAAGGCGGTCCTGGACGGCGGGATCGAAGGGCGACCCGCCAACGTCATCTTCTACGCGACCTCGAACCGGCGCCACCTGATGCCGCGCGACATGATCGAGAATGAACGCTCAAGCGCCATCAACCCCTCCGAAGCGGTGGAGGAGAAGGTTTCGCTTTCGGACCGTTTCGGGCTCTGGCTGGGCTTCCACCCCTGTAGCCAGGGCGAATACCTGGACATGATCCGGGGCTATTGCGCGGCCTATGGGGTTGCGGTCGAGGAGGCCGCGCTGCGCGCCGAGGCGATCGAATGGCAGGCCACGCGCGGGGCGCGGTCGGGCCGGGTCGCATGGCAATTCTTCACCGACCTCGCGGGGCGGCACGGCGTCCGGCTTTGACCCAAGGGGGCCGCCCGCGCGCGTCGCAGGCGGTCGATCTGGTTACTTCAGGTAGGGAACCGGGTCCGTGCTGTCGAGGCCCTGACGCACCTCGAAATGCAGGAACGCCGGGTCAGAGGCGCGTACCACGGCGATCGGCTGGCCGCGCTTGACCTTGTCACCCTTGGCGACCTTGATGCCGTCGATATTGGCGTAGACTGTCAGCAGGTTGCCGTCGTGCCGGATGACGAGGATCGGCACCTGATCGGTGTCCTTGGTGATCGCCGCGACCGTGCCGTCGCCAGCCGCCTTCACCGCCGTTCCTGCGGATGCGCCGATATCGATCCCGTCGTTCTTCTTCTTTTGGTACGCGCGGATGATCTTGCCCTCGACCGGCATGCCGAGACGGGAGGCCGACGTGCGCTCCGAGCCCAGGTCGGGGGAAGCCGGGGCGGCCACAGGCGCCGCTGCGGGCGTGGTCTTCTCCGCCGGGAGCGGGGTCGAGGCCGAGGGCGGCAGGGGCGTGGGCGAGCCCTGGCCGGGTTGGGTGACAGGCTCGCTCAGCGTGCCGGTCGCGGCGACCGGGATCAGAAGGTACTGGCCCTCGCGCACCGAAAGGTCGGCGCCAAGCCCGTTCCAGTCCGCCATCGCCTTGACGTTGACGTTGTAGAGCCGCGCGATGGAATAGGCGGTTTCGCCGCGCTGGACGCGGTGGCGGATCGGCTCGCCCGTCGGTGCGCCCGCGGGCTTTGCTGCGGCGGGCTGCGCCTGCGAAGTAGCGCCCGTCTGCGCCCGGTCGATGGCGGAGGAGGCGATGGCCGTCACGTCGATCCCGCCGCCGGGGGCGGCGGTCACGGGCACACCGGGCGTTCCCATCGGGCCTGCGGCCACGCGGGCGGGCAGCACCAGGACCTCGCCCCGGCGCAGCGGGGTGCCGAGCGGGACGGCGTTGAACCGGGCCAGCTCGTCGGCGTTGACGCCGACGCGGGTGGCAACCGCGGCGACGGTGTCGCCATCCTGTGCGACCGCGACCTGGTAGTTCGGATAGGTTATCACGCCCCGGGAGTCTGTGCTGGGGCGCGGCTGCACCGCCTGGGCGGCCGCATCGGCGGTCGACAGCCCGCCGCCGCCATAGCGCCTGAAGTCCGGGTCAAAGCCGTTGCAGGCCGCAAGGGACAGCGCCGAGACACCAAGCAGCGCCACGGGCATAAACCGGCTTTTCCGGGAAGACATCATCGCTCGCTCCTCATTGCACGGGCCCTGTTTTCCGGGCCTTGGTGTCACTTTCCGGGGCTCAATCCTGCCCCAATCCTTCGACCAGCGGCACGAAACGCACCGGGCGAAGCTCCTCGTAATCATAGCCGTCCGCCGTGCGGGTCACCTTTATCAGGCTTTGAACCGCATCCGACTGGCCGACCGGCAGAACCATGATACCGCCTTCGCGCAACTGAGCCAATAGGGGGCCCGGGGGGTCCTCGGCCGCGGCCGTGACCAGGATGCGGTCGAAAGGCGCCTGTTCGGGCAATCCGCGGCTGCCGTCGGCCGAAAGCGCGGTGATGTTGGCCAGGTCGAGGGCTTCGAACACCTCCTGCGCCTCGCGCACCAGGCGGCGGTGGCGCTCGACCGTGTAGACGCGCCGCGCGATCTGCGACAGGATCGCCGCCTGGTAGCCGGAGCCGGTCCCGATCTCCAACACCTTGTCGCGGGGGCCTGCGTCCAGCGCCTGGGTCATCAGCCCGACGACCGAGGGCTGGCTGATCGTTTGCCCGCAGGCGATCGGAAGCGGCGTATCCTCATAGGCGCGCTCGGCGAACAGGCCCTTGACGAAATGACCCCTGTCGATCCGCTCCATCGCGGAGAGCACGCGCGGGTCGGTCACGCCCTTGGAGCGGAGCGCGTAGAGAAAGCGCATCTTCCGCTCGGCCAGATCGCTCATGCCATGCGCGCCTCAAGCTCCGCGAGGCGGTCGTGCGCGGTCAGGTCCGCTCGCATCGGCGTGATGGCGATATAGCCTTCGAGGTTGACGGCCACATCGGTGCCGGGCGCGGTCGGTTCGTGCTGTGGCCCGCCGGTGATCCAGAGGAACTTGCGCCCCGAGGGGGAGATATGCGGCTCCACCCCGAAGAAGGTCTCGCGCCGGTAACCCTGGGCGGCGATGCGCGTGCCCTTGACACCCGCCGCGCCCACCGGGGGGAAGTTCACGTTGTAGAAGACGCGGTAGTCATGCGGATCCCAAAGCCCCTTGTCGAGAAGGTCGCGCACCACCTTGGTGCCATGGGCGCGGGCGGCTTCGAAGGGATCTTCAAGCTCGTTGGTTGCAGGGCCCATGAATTGCGAGAGCGCGATGGCCGGCACGCCCTGAAGCGCCGCCTCCATCGCGCCGCCGATGGTGCCGGAATAAAGGACGTTTTCCCCCGCGTTGTTGCCGCGGTTCACACCGGAAAGCACAAGGTCCGGGCGCCCGCCCTGGAAGACGTCATAGATGCCGGCCAGGACGCAGTCCGCCGGGCTGCCCTCGGCGGCGTAGCGGCGGGGGCCGAGCTTGGCGATCATCATCGGGTGAGTGTAGGAGATGCAGTGGCCGACGCCCGATTGTTCAAAGGCGGGGGCGACGGTCCAGACCTCCCCCGAGGGGCCGGCGATCTCGGTCGCGATTTCGTGCAGCACCTCAAGCCCGGGCGCGTTGATGCCGTCGTCGTTGGTGATCAGGATGCGCATTTGGGCTGCCCCGTCTTTGCGGTGTTTCCCCCTGCTTAGACGGAAGCCGCAGGCAGGTAAAGGCGCGATGGCCCCTTCGCGCACGCCCGATCGGGGCGCGCTTGTCGGCGCCCGGCGGCTGGCGCCGCCGAGGCGCGCGGGTCACCCCGCGCGCGGCCTCCGGCGGGGGTATTTCGGCAATGAAGAGGTCAGACCCGCGCGAGCAGGCGTGCGGCTTCGTCGTGGATGTCGGCGAGCGGCGCCCGGTCTTCGCCGGGGAAGAAGCGCGCGCGCGTGGCGGTCGCCGTGGGGTGCGGCGTCTCGATCAGGACGCGCGGTCCGATACGGGCGGCCTCGGCCTGCCAGCTTTGCGCCAGCGCGGTCTGCGCGGCCTTCGTCGCGCCATAGGCGCCGAAGAACTTCTGCCCGGCGCGCGGATCGTCGAGGAACAGCGCGGTTCCCCTGTGCGCCCGCAGGAGCGGTTCAAGCAGCGGGATCAGCGTGGCGGTGGCGCGAACATTGGTCGCGATCGACTTGTCGAGGTCCTTGAGGTCAAGGCTGCCCGCGGGCGCGAGCGGCGCGGCATGGATCGCCGCGTGAACCCAAAGGCCGAGTCCGCCCCAGCGCCCGGCAATCGACTGCGCCAGATGCGTCATTGCCTTTTCGTCGTTGACGTCCATGGGGGCGAGCGTCGCCTGCCCGCCCGCGGCGCGGATGCGGTCGTCAAGCTCCTCAAGCCCGCCAACGGTGCGGGCGAGGGCGACGACGTGCCAGCCCGCCGCGCCAAGGGCGGCGGCAAGCGCAAAGCCGAGACCGCGCGAGGCGCCGGTCACGAGGGCCACGCGGGGCGCGGCGGTGTCTGATGTGGTATCGCTCATGCGCGCCCCTTTGGCATTCCGGCGGGGCGGGTGCAACAGAATTGATTGACAGGACGCCGCGTCGCAGCGAAATTGCGCGGCAAATCATCTTCAGGAAGGATGCCGCAATGACCCTCTCCAAGGCCCTCGTGCCCTCGCAGTCGCTTCTGACCCGTGTGCTCATGGTTCTGGGCGGCTCGCTCTTCATCGCCGTGGCCGCGCAGGTTTCGGTCGGGTTCCCCGTGCCGATGACGCTGCAGACGCTCGCCGTGCTGATCGTTGGCATGACCTTCGGCGCGCGCATGGGCGCCGCGACGCTGCTGGCCTATCTGGCCGAGGGCGCGATGGGCCTGCCGGTCTTCGCGCAGGGCATGAACGGCCTTGCCTTCTTCGGCCCGACCGCCGGGTTCCTCGTCGGCTTCGTCGGAATGGCATGGCTCGCGGGCTTTGCCGCCGACCGCGGCGTAAAGGGGCTGGTCCCGAGCGCGCTGGTGGCGCTGGTCGCTTCGGTTCTGCTTTATGTGCCGGGCGTGGCCTGGGCGATGCTGGCCGACAGCGTCTTTGGTCTCGACGCCACGAAATGGGGCGCGGACAGCTTCGCCTTGATCTGGCAGTACTACATGGCGCCCTTCCTGCTGGGCGATGCGATCAAGGCCGTGATGGCCGCGCTGATCGTCACCGGCGGCTGGGCGGCGCTGAAGGGCAAGAACGCCTGAGTTCAAGCCGCAGCCAGAACAGGAAACGCCGCCCTTTCGGGGCGGCGTTTTTCGTTGAAACCGGGGGATGCCTTGATGTGGGCCGCGGATTTTCCCGCGTTCTCAAGGGGCAATCGGCCCAGCCGCCGGGCGGCGCTACATCGCCTCCAGCAGGATGGTGAGGGCGATCCCGATCAGGGTCAGCCCGCCGGCCCAGGCCAGAAGCTCGCGCGCGCGTCTGCTGCTGTTCAGTGCCTTTTTCATCGATCCGCCCATCATCGCCACCAGCAAGTCAGACGGAACTGCCGTCAGTGGCACCAGGACGCCCAGCACCAGGAGTTGAAGCGTAACGCTTCCGCCCTGCGCACCCACGTCCGCCCGCGCGCCGTCGAGGGCGACGAAGGGCGGCAGGAAAAGCGCAAAGAACAGCACGGTCTTGGGGTTGAGCAGTTCGACGACAACGCCCTGCCACATGATGGCGTAGAGGGGCTTGCTGCCGACGTCCGTGGTGTGGAGCTCGGTCTGCGCCCCGCTCCGCGCGCCGCGGATCATCCCCAGCCCCAGCCAGGCCAGATAGGCCGAGCCGACGTAGCGCAGGATATCGACGAGCCAGCCGGCATTGCTGAAAACGGTGGCAAGGCCAAGCGCGGTCGCGACCGCCAGGACGATCCCGCCCAGGCATAGACCCAGCGCCGAGGCCAGGCCCGCGGCCCGGCTTTGCCCGACGCTGCGCGACAGGACGTAGAGCATGGAGGGGCCGGGCGTGGCGCTCAAGGCCAGTCCGGCGAGGCAGACGGAAAGAATGGATTGAAATGAAGGCATCAACTGGTGGGACTCCGATTGATTCGGTGTTCGAAAGGATTGTGAACCGGTGCATCCGGTGAAATGAGGCCCGCCGCCTGGCTCAGCCGGCGGCGTTCGCGAAGATAGGGGAAATCCCGTATCAGCATCCGTTCCAGATGGGCCCCGGCCAGGAACGGTTGATATCTTTCCGGTTGCCCACGGCCGACGAGCTGTGGAAAGGGCCGGATCTCGGTGTCGTGGTTGGCCGCGACGAAATAGGGCATCGAGAAGCGTTCACGGCTCCGGTTCAGGACCCGGTGCGGGGTCGACCGCAGAAGCCCGTTGCTCCATGCTTCGAGCATGTCGCCGATGTTCACCACATAAACGCTGTGATCGACGGGCACGTCGATCCAGCGATCCTCCTGCGTCATGACCTGAAGCCCCTCGTTGCGGGTGTGCAAGAGTGTCAGGCATTCGTAATCGGTATGGGCGCCCATGTTGATGGACTTGTGGTCGGTCGCCTCGTTTTCGCGGACGTAGTGGAGCAGGCGGAGCTGCGAGATCGGCTTGCTCATGTGATCGGTGATCGCGCCGCGGGGCAAACCCAGATGAAGTTCCAGCGCCGAACAGACGAGCCGGCCAAGTGACGAGATCTCGGCATAGTAGCGCGAAACCGTTCCCTTGAAACCGGTCAGGTCGGGCCAGACGTTCGGTCCCAGGATGAGATTGCCCGACAGGAAATCCGGATCGTCGCTGGGCAGGTCAAGGCCAAGGTCAAAGGCCTCGTAGTTACGGTTGATCTCGTCGGCGTAGTCGCCCTTTTCGCTGAATGGAACATATCCGCGATGGTTGCGGCTGTGGCCGATGTAATAGCGCTGCTTGAAGTCTTCGGGCCGCGCAAAGAAGCGCGCGGCCGCCTGGTAGGTCGCCTCGATCAGCGCAGGGTCGATCCCGTGGCCGGTGATGCGGAAGAACCCGATCTCGCGCGCTGCCTGGCCCAGTTCGTCCGCGATCCGTGCGACCTGGAACCGGTCCCCGCGCCGCAGCCCCGCCACGTCGATCAGGGGGAGCCCCTCAAGCACACGATCATATCGCTGGAACGTAACTGTCATGGGACGCGCCCCGGTCTAAAACTGTCTTGGGCTAACGCTTGATGGTTAAGAAATCGTTTGCGCCTTCGAAGACGGCGGGGAGGAGCACCTGAAAGGTGGTGCCCCGTCCAACCTCGGATTCCACGGCCACGGCACCGCCGAGCTGCTGTGCCAGGCCGCGGACGATCGAAAGGCCGAGGCCGGTGCCCGAGCCTACGGGCTTGGAGGTGTAGAACGGGTCAAAGATCTGTGACAGGCGATCCTCCGGAATGCCGATGCCGTCGTCCGTCACACTCAGGCGAACGTAGCGCCCGGGAAGCAGATCGGTGCCGAACAGCGCGTTGGCCCCGAGGTGGTGCCGGATGTTTTCGGTCTGGACGATGACCCTGCCGCCAGAGGGCATGGCATCCTGGGCATTCTCAAGCAGGTTTGAAAGGATGTTCTCGACCGCCTTGGCATCGGCCGAAACGCTCCAGAGCCGCTCGCCAAGGTGCAAGTCCGTTTCGGAGTTCCGCTCCAACGGGTGGGAGCGGCAGAAGTCATGAACCAGCGCATTCATGTCGATAATGGATGGCTCCAGCCGCGTCCGCTGGGCGAAGATCAGCATGTCCTGCATCAGCCGGGCGCCCCGGCTTGCCGCTGTGCTGGCGTCAGAGAGGTACTGCCCGGACTCCGGGCCCGCCATGTCCTCTTCGAGGAATTCGAGATTGCCGAGGATCACGGTCAAGAGATTGTTGAATTCGTGCGCGAAGCGGCCGGCAAGCCGGCCGATCGCTTCGAGCTTTTTTGCCTCGAAAAGCTTAGCCTCCAGCGCCTTGCGATTGTTGATTTCAAGCGTCAATTGCGCATGCGAGGCCATCAGGTCCTGATAGCGCCGGGTAGAGCGCTGCGCCTCGGCCAGCAGTTCAAGCTTGGCCCCCGTCATGGCCGCAACGGTGCTCAGGATCTCCAGCTCCGCCTCGCCAAAGGCGTGCGGCTCGGGGTGTTCGCTGTCGATGACGCCGACGACGCGGCCGCGAAAGACCAGCGGCACACAGATCTCGGACCGCGCCAACTGGGTGTCGGGGATGTAGTTCTTGTCCTGCAGAAGGTCATCGACGATGACTGCCCTCTGGGTTTGCGCGACCTGGCCGGTGATGCCGCGACCAAAGGGGATGACCAGCGGGTTGATGATGTTGCGGCCGTAAGGATTCTTTTCGCCCCACGCGGCGACCTGGCGAAGTTCGGTCTGCGCGTCGTCTGCCTGATAGATGACGCAGTCGACGAAATTGAGCCGCCCCACCACGTTCTGCGCGACATACCAGAAAAGGTCCTCGGCGCTGGGGATCCCTATCAGATCCACCGCGAACGTGTTCAGCGTGCGTAACGATGATGCCTCGTGATCTTGTCCCCAGACTTGCGCGCGTAATGGTGCGGGGTTGTACAATGCAAGAATCCTCTTGTCCGCGGTCCTGCCCCTCACAATAGGGCAGATTGTCGCGCCGGTATAGTCTGGGTGTCACACCTCAACCCTGCCGGGTTTGCGGTCGCAGGGGCGCGCGGTGCAAGGGCGCACCATGTTCCCGGCGCTTTGCGCGATCGGTCCGGGAGAGCCGTTTTCGGTCGGGCGTCGCAAACAGCTTGATTAGATTTTCACTAATCGCAGCTGATAAACCTATTACTTGTAGCCAAAGCCAGCTTCGCTCAGTTTGCGCCGGCGAATGGCCCGCCGATCAGGGAACCGGGCCGCCGGACAAGGACGAAAGATGGCAACCGAAAGAATAGACACACTGGTCGTAGGGGCGGGTCAGGCCGGCATCGCGATGAGCGAGCATCTGGGCAAGGCGGGGGTGCCGCATCTGGTGCTGGAACGCGACCGCATCGCCGAGCGCTGGCGGACGCATCGCTGGGATTCGCTGGTGGCGAACGGGCCGGCCTGGCATGATCGGTTTCCGGGGCTGACGTTTTCCGACGTCGATCCCGATGCCTTCCCCTCGAAAGAGCGGATCGCGGATTACTTCGTCGACTATGCCAAGATGATCGACGCCCCCGTTCGCTGCGGGGTCGAGGTCCGGAAGGTCGTGCGCAACGAGGGGCGGGGGGGCTTCATCGTCGAAACCTCCGAGGGCGTGATCGAGGCAGAGCGCGTCGTGTCCGCGACAGGGCCGTTCCAGCGGCCGGTGATCCCGGCCATCGCACCCAGGGACGGGGTGTTGATGCAGATCCATTCCGCCGAATACCGTAACCCCGGCCAATTGCCCGAGGGCGCGGTGCTGGTGGTCGGGGGTGGGTCCTCGGGCACGCAGATCGCGGACGAACTTCGCCGCGCGGGGCGCAAGGTCTACCTGTCGGTCGGCGCGCATGACCGCATGCCCCGGTCCTACCGCAGCCGCGACTTCGTCTGGTGGCTGGGGGTGCTGGGCCTGTGGGACATCGAGGCGCTGGCGCCGGGGACCGAACATGTCACCATCGCGGTCAGCGGCGCCTATGGCGGGCGCACGGTGGATTTCCGTGTCCTCGCGCAGGAGGGGATCACGCTTGTCGGGCTGACCAAGGGCTTCGCGGACGGCAAGGTTTCCTTCCAGCCGGACCTGGTTGGCAACATCGCGCGGGGCGACGACTATTATCTGAAGCTTCTGGACAAGGCCGACGACTATGTCCGGCGCAACGGCCTCGGCCTGCCCGAGGAGCCCGGCGCGCGCGATCTGCTGCCCGATCCCGATTGCCTGACCAACCCGATCCTGGAACTGGACCTGGGCGCGGCCGGGATCACCTCGGTCATCTGGGCGACGGGCTTCGCGCTCGACTTCGCCTGGCTTCAGGTCGATGCGTTCGACGACAAGGGCAAGCCGAAGCACCAGCGGGGCGTTTCCTCGGAACCCGGGGTCTATTTCGTGGGCCTGCCCTGGCTGTCGCGGCGCGGGTCGAGCTTCATCTGGGGCGTGTGGCATGATGCCAGGCATGTGGCGGACCATATCGTCACGCAGCGCAAGTACCGCGACTACAGCGGTCCGGGCGCACCCGCAGGCACCGGCAGCTGAGACGCCCCGACAAGGCAAACCCCTTGACACCTCCCGGTCCGCCACGGAACTGATCGGCGGAACCGGGACGGCCCCACTTTCCCTTCAGGAGACTCATCATGGCGCATTACCGCCACCGCAAGTTCAACACCAAGGACACCTATCCCGAGCAACAGCTCGACAATGACCTCTGTCAGGCCGTGGTCACCCAAGGCGGGCGCACGGTCTGGTTGCGCGGCCAGTGCCCGCAGGATCTCGACACCGCGAAGAACATCGAAAGCCACGATCCGGTCGAACAGACCCACAAGGTCATGCAGAACATCCGCCAATTGGTCGAGGAATGCGGCGGGCGGATGGAGCATGTGGTGAAGATCGTGGTCTACATCACCGA
This sequence comes from Albidovulum sediminicola, assembly GCF_025751575.1. GTDB lineage: Bacteria > Pseudomonadota > Alphaproteobacteria > Rhodobacterales > Rhodobacteraceae > Albidovulum > Albidovulum sediminicola. Next base: position 235,027 of record NZ_JAOWLA010000002.1, read on the forward strand.
TGTCCGCCACCGCGAGGCGGTCTACCGCACCATGGGGGAATATCTGAAGGGGGTGCATCCGGTCTCGACCGGGCTGGTGGTCAACGCGCTGGCGCGGCCTGACTGGCTGGTGGAAATCGACGCGACGGCGGTCATTCCGGACTAAGCCGGGCCGCCCCCGGGGGTTTCACACCCCCGGACCCCCGTGGGGTATTTCAACAATGAAGAAGGAAGCTGGGGCATGACCTTTTCGCTGGTGGCGCGGTGCGAACGGACCGGAATGTTCGGGGTGGCGATTTCATCGTCCTCGCCCGCCGTGGCGGCGCGCTGTTCGCATGCGCGGGCGGGCGTGGGCGCGGTGGCCTCGCAGAACGTGACGGACCCGGCGCTGGGGCCGATGGCGCTTGACCTGATGGCGGGCGGGATGACGGCGGAGGCGGCGGTGGAGGAGTTGCGCCGGCAGGGGCGCTTCATGGAATATCGCCAGGTGCTTGCTGTGGATGCCGCGGGCGGCACCGCGATTCATTCGGGCCCCAACGCGCTGGGCATCTGGGCGGAGGCGCGCGCGGACAACGTGGCCTCGGGTGGAAATCTGCTGGCAAATGACGGTGTGCCGGGGGCAATCGTTGCGGCCTTCCTGGACTCCGATGGCCATCTGGGCGACCGGCTGGTTGCGGCCTTGCGCGCGGGGTTGGCCGCGGGGGGCGAGGCCGGGCCTGTCCACTCGGCGGGGATGAAGGTCGTGGATCGAATGTCCTGGCCCGTGGCCGATCTGCGCTGCGACTGGACTGAGGGCTGCCCGATCGAGGCCGTGGCCACCGCGTGGGACATCTACAAGCCCCAGCTTGACGCCTATGTTCAGCGCGCGCTCGACCCGCGCGCGGCGCCGTCCTACGGTGTCCCGGGCGACGAGTGAGACGGATCGGGCTTGATCCGCCCCGGGGCGCAAAGGATAGTCGGCCCATGCCGCTGCGCTTCACCCTTCGCCAGCTCGAATACTTCGTCGCCGTGGGCGAGGCGGGGTCGATCGCGCTTGCGGCGGAGCGGGTTCATGTCTCCTCGCCCTCGATCTCGACCGCGATCGGGCAGCTTGAGGCCGAACTGGGCCTGTCGCTTTTCGTGCGCCGGCATGCACAGGGGCTGGCGCTGACGCAGGCGGGACGGCAGGTCATGGACCAGGCCCGGCAGGTCCTGCGTGAGGCCGAGGCGCTGACCCGTCTTGCGAGCGACGTGACAGGGGCGGTGCAGGGCCCTTTGGCGCTTGGCTGCCTGCTGACCTTCGCCCAGCTTGTCGTCCCTGCGCTGCGCCGGGGGTTCGAGCTGCGCTACCCGGCGGTCCGGATGCGGCAGACAGAACTGAACCAGCAGCAGATCTTCGAGGCGCTACGCAGCGGCGTACTCGATGTCGCCCTGACCTACGACCTGGAATTGCCCGAGGACCTGCGCTTCGCCCCGCTCGCCACGCTGCCGCCCTATGTCCTCATGCCGGAGGCGCATCCGTTGGCCGGGCGCGGTTCGCTGACCGTCGAGGATCTGGCCGATCACCCCATGGTGCTTCTCGACCTGCCGCTGAGTGCAGACTACTTCCTCTCCTTCTTCCGCGCGGCCGGGGTCAAGCCCATGATCGCCGAACGGACGCGCGACATGGCGGTGATGCAAAGCCTGGTCGGCAACGGTTTCGGCTATTCGATCGCCAACAGCCGGCCGCCCAATGACCTGTCGCCCGACGGCCACCGGCTTTGCTGCGTGCCGCTGGTGGGAAAGGTGCGCCCCATGGTCGTGGGGCTTCTGGCGGCCGAGGGGGCGGACAGCGTCCTGACCGTCAGGCGTTTCATTGAGCACTGCCGCGAAGTCGTCGGCGGCGAGGGCCTGCCGGGGATGTCCGTGCGCCCGACCTCTCCGGCGCGGCCGGGCGAGGCGTAGGAAATTCCTAACCAAGGCTTCCGCATAGGCGACTGTATTCGAAGATGCGCCACGCTAAAGTGCGCGCCGCACCGACCCTGAGGAGACCCAATTGCGCGACCCCCGCTACGACATCCTGTTCGAGCCGATGGCCATCGGACCCCTGAGCGCGAAGAACCGGTTCTACCAGGTGCCGCATTGCAATGGCGGCGGATACCGCGACCCCTCGGCGGCGGCCGCGATGCGGGGGATCAAGGCCGAGGGCGGCTGGGGCGTCATCTTCACCGAGCAGACGGAGATGCACCACACCTCGGAAATCACGCCCTTCATCGAGCTCAGGCTTTGGGACGACAAGGACATTCCCGCGCTTCGCAAGATGTCGGAGGCGATGAAGACCCATGGCGCGCTGGCGGGCATCCAGCTTGCCTATTCGGGGATCAACGGCCCCAACCTCTATACCAAGGAGGTGCCGCTGGCGCCGACCGCGCTGCCGATCCGCACCTTCACCAACGATCCCGTCCAGGCGCGCGCGATGGACAAGACCGACATCCGCGACCTGCGCCGCTGGTTCGTCAATGCGGCGAAGCGGTCTAAGGTGGCGGGCTTCGACCTGATCTGCCTTTATGGGGCCCATGGCTTCGGCATCTTCCAGCATTTCCTCAGCCGCGCGACAAACCAGCGGGGCGACGAATACGGCGGCAGTCTCGAAAACCGCTCTCGTTTCGCGCGGGAGGTGATCGCGGACATGCGCGACGCGGTGGGCGACACGATGGCGCTGACGCTGAGGGTGTCGCTCGACGAGAGCATCGGGGATCTCGGTTTTTCCAACGCCGAGGTGCGGGATTTCATCGAGATGAACCGCGACCTGCCCGACCTTTGGGACCTCGCGCAGGGAACGTGGGAGGACTGCTCCGGCCCCTCGCGCTTCAAGGAGGAGGCCGCGCAGGAGGCGCTGGTGCGCGGCATCCGCGCGTTGACCGACAAGCCGGTGGTGGGGGTCGGCCGCTTCACCTCGCCCGATGTGATGGTGCGGATGGTGAAATCCGGCGCGCTCGACTTCATCGGATGCGCGCGGCCCTCCATCGCCGACCCGTTCCTGCCCAAGAAGGTGGAGGAGGGGCGGATCGAGGACATCCGCGAATGTATCGGCTGCAATATCTGCATCACCGGCGACATGACGATGTCGATCAGCCGCTGTACCCAGAACCCGACCTTCATGGAGGAATGGCGTAAGGGCTGGCACCCCGAGCGGATGAACGCGAAGGGCGACAGTTCCAGCGTGCTGATCGTCGGCGCGGGGCCGGCGGGGCTGGAAGCGGCACGGGCGCTCTCGCTGCGCGGCTACGATGTCGCCCTTGCCGAGGCGCGGGAGGTCATCGGCGGCCGCGTCGCGCGCGAGCGGTTGCTGCCGGGGCTGTCGGCCTGGGGCCGGGTGGTCGATTACCGGCAATACCAGCTTTCGCAGCGCCCGAACGTGGAGACCTACATCGGCTCCGAACTGGATGCGGACCAGATCCTCGACTTCGGGTTCCAGAACGTCTGCATCGCGACCGGATCGCACTGGCGCGCCGACGGCGTCAGCCGCCAACACGTTGTCCCCATGCCGATGGACCCGGCGATGCCGGTTCTTACCCCCGACGACATCATGGCGGGACGACTGCCCTCGGGCCGGGTCGTGGTCTATGACGACGACCACTACTACATGGGCGGCGTGATCGCCGAGCTTCTTGCGCAAAAGGGCTGCGAGGTCACGCTGGTGACGCCCGCGCCCTATGTCTCCGACTGGGCGCGCAACACGCTGGAACAGCACGCGATCCATGTGCGGCTGGCGGGGGCGGGGGTGAAGATCGTCCTGAACCGGGGCGTGGCGGCGATCCGCGCGGATGGAGTGGAGACCAACTGCACCTACACCGACGCGCGCGAGGTCACGTCCTGCGATGCCGTGGTCGTCGTCGCCTCGCGCCGGTCCGAGGATGCGCTTTACCACGCGCTGATGGCGCGTCAGGCTGACTGGGCAGACGCGGGCATCCGGTCGGTGAAACTGATCGGGGATGCGGCGGCGCCGGGCCCCATTGCCTGGGCGACCTATGCCGGTCACCGCTATGCGCGGGACCTGGACGGACCCGACATCGGCGACGCCCTGCCGTTCCGCCGCGAAGTTGCGGACCTGGCGGCGGATTAAGCGGATGATGACGCGCACTATAGAACACCTCGACCGGCTGGTGGCCTTCCCTTCGGTCAGCAGCGACAGCAACCTTCCGATCCTCGACTACATCGCCTCGGTGCTCTCGGGGTGCGGGGCGGCCGTCCACCGGGTCGCGGATGCGACAGGGGCGAAGGCCGGGCTTTTCGCCAGCATTGGCCCGGCGGGGCCGGGCGGGGTGATGCTCTCGGGTCATACCGACGTGGTTCCGGTGGCCGAGCAGGACTGGTCGGCCGACCCGTTCCGGTTGCGGCGTTCGGGAGACCGGGTTTACGGGCGCGGAACCACGGACATGAAGGGGTTTCTGGCCGCGATGCTTTCGGCCGCTGAACGCGCCGCGCGCGCGTCCTTGGCGGCGCCCCTGAAGCTCGCCTTTTCCTGGGATGAGGAGGTGGGTTGTCTCGGCATCCCGCAGATGCTGCCCGCGCTTGATGCCGCGATCGGCCGCCCGCAGCTCTGCATCGTGGGGGAGCCGACACAGATGCAGATCGCAGTGGGTCACAAGGGCAAGGTCGCGCTGCGAGCCATTTGCCACGGTCAGGCGGGGCATTCGGCGATGGCGCCCGACTTCGTCAACGCGATCCACCTTGCTGCCGATTTCGTCGCGCGGCTGCGCACCCTGCAACGCGACCTGGCGCGGGACGGCGTACGCGAGGACGGCTATGACATCCCCTATGCGACCGTCCACGCGGGCCGGATCGCGGGGGGCACGGCTCTCAACATCGTGCCCGACCGCGCGGTGGTGGATTTTGAGTTCCGCTATCCGGCCACTCAATCCGCCAAGGCCGTCCACGCCGCGATCGATGCCGCCGCCGAAGCTGCCGCCGCCCCGTTCCGTGCAGCCTTCCCCGGCGCCCGGATCGAGGTCGAGACGGTCAACGCCTATCCTGGCCTCGGCCTGACCGGGGATGCGGGGACGCTGGACCTGATGCGCGGTCTTGTCCCTGGCGCGGCGATCACCAAGATCGCCTGCGGGACCGAGGCGGGGCATTTCGCGGCCGCGGGTATCGCCAGCGTCGTCTGCGGGCCGGGCTCGATGGAGCAGGGCCACAAACCGGACGAGTTCATCGCGCTCGACCAACTCGCGGCCTGCGACGCGATGTGCGACCGGCTGATCGCGGTGCTTGCCGCGGGGAACCTCTGACCCCGGGGGGCCACGGCGCCTAGCGACCCCGCGAAGCCGCCTTCAGCGGGGCCGGTTCCGCCATGGCGGGGGGCTCGGCCGACTCTTCGGTGACCAGCCGGGTCAGCAGCCCGGCCTGGAGTGCGCCCGCAGGGGTGCGCCTGCGGCGTTCCTCCAGGGGGGTCGCGCTGGCGTCGTTGATCTTGATGATGCAGAAGGACACGTTGTCCTGATGCGGGTTCCTCGCGGCGCGGATCTCGTCCAGAAGCCGCTCAGCGATTTCCGAACTGCGCTTGCGGCGGTACTTGGTCAGCAGCCGCTCAAGATGGGCGTCCGGCAGAACCTGCATCCCGTCCGAACCGCACAGCAGGATATCGCCGGCCTGCAATTCCACCGGTTCCGACGGACAATCCACCTTTGCGATCCTTCCCCCCATGAGTGCCGAAGTCAGGCAGTTGCGGTCGGGATGATCGCGCGCCACCTCGGGGCGCATGAGCCCGGTCGCCACCATCAGGTCGATCTGTGGCGCCATCGAGTGATCCGCGTTCAACTGCTGGAGCTTGCCGCCCCGCAGGCGGTAAAGAGGCGAGTCGCCGATCGAGATCCAGAACAGGCGGTTTTCCAGGATCACTGGGACCACCAGGGTCGAGCCCATGCCCCTGGTCTCAGGGTGCGAGCGGATGTGGGCGCCGATGCACTCGTTCGCCACTTCGGCGATCTCGCGCAGGACCCGTGTGGCGCCGGCTTCGAACCGGTCCACGTCGGCGTATTGAAACTTCAGCTCGCTGAAGACCTTGGTCAACACGATCTTGCTGGCGACATCTCCGGCCGCGTGGCCGCCCATGCCATCGGCGACCACAACGAAGCCCGAGTCGGCGCCCACTAGAAAGTCGCTCGTGATCGCGTCTTCCTGATAGTCGCGCGCACCGGTGTCGATGGCCGAGGCAACATCGTATCGCGGCTCCCTGGATCGCCACATGCCATTAATCCCATATTTTTATTTTGTTAATTCGTTTGTTTTGACGCGATGACGGTCCGCCGCGCCGGCTATCGCGTGGTAAACCTTCGCCCTTGCGCCGGGAAATGGCGGGCGTGCTCGTGAAAAGATTAACTTTGAAGGTCGATCGTCAGAGAGGCCAGCCAGCCATCTCCGTCGCGGGTCACCGCGAAGTTGAGTTGCCGCGTGCCCAACGCGATTTCGCGCATCACGATTTCTCGCAGATTGCCGCCAATTTCGATCGGCCCATCCTTCGAGACATACATCTGGAGGATGTCCCCGACCTGCAAGTCTGTCTGGACGTCCTGGGCGATCGCCGTCACGACCGGGCGCAGCCCGTCTTGGGTCTGGACGACCTGCATCTGAACGCTGCGGCCGATCGAAACCTCGGGCACGATCGCGAGGGAAAGTGGCTTCCGGATGATCTCGGCACCGGGATAGGCCTCGATGCCGACCATCGTGGACACCTCGGTCTTGCCTGCGGTCCGGGCGGAGTTCACCTTCGAGCGTAGCAGGCCGGGAATGTCGTCGAAGCTGCGCATGGGATCGCCCGCGATATCCACGATGACTTGGCCTGGTGCCATCCAGTCCGCCGCGCCGGGGGCCAGTGTCGCGATCCGGGTCAGCGCCGCGCCATCGTGGAAGAACGGCAAGTGCAGACCCTGCGTTTCGGTCACTGCCGAAAGGGCAAGTTCGGTGCTGAGAGGTTGTGCGGCGGGCGCCGGCTCTGCCTTTGTTGCGGGCGCCGTGGCGTCGGGGCCGCCCGTGACCTCGGGTTCCGGCGCGCTTTCCGTGCCGGGCTGCGGCGCCGGGGTGATAAGCTCAACGCCTTCCGGCAGTACCAGGCCGTCGGGCAGGGCGGGCGCTGCGGCGGCCACTTGTAGGTCCGCCGCAGGCACGGAATTGCCGCTTGCGTCAGGTGTTTCGGCCAGTTTGTAGCCCGGGGCGGGCGTGATCAACTCGACGCCCTCAGGCAGGACGATGTCCACGACGGGCGCGGCCTCAGTGGACGCGGGATCGGCCGAGGCGACCTTTTCCGTGGGCTCGGGGTCAGGCGCCGCAGCCGTGTCAACAACCGCAGCCGGCGTTGCCTCGGCGAGCGCGGTTTCAGCGTCGGCGTCCACGGGTTCCGCAGGCGCCGGGGTCGCAGCGCGCGCGACCGTCACCGCGACGGCGGGTTCGGCTGGGGCGACGGGCTGAAGCGGCGCGGTCGCGACCTCGACATCGGGCGGCTCGCTCTCGGACTTGCCACCAAGGGTCACCGTCAACCCGGCCGCGATCGCGATCACCGCGGCCGAAGCCAGCAAGAACGGCGTTTTGGATTTCCGGGCCGGCGCCGACTGCTGCAGCTGGGCGGCGGCCGCACGGTCAAGGGTCGCCTTGGCTGCGGCGACAGAATCCCCGCGCTTGGGGGCATCGGCGGGATCGGATTTCGCGGGCGCAATAACGGGCGCGGACTCGGGCGAGATCATCGCCAGCCATTCGTCGGCAGACTGAAGCCGGTCCTTGGGCAGCACCGCCAGCGCCATGTTGATCGCGGCGACGAAAGCCTGATCGTAGCCGCATGTCGTGTCCAGCGGGACGAAGGGGTCGGGGTCCTGGGTCGCGATGGCGAAAAGGCGCGACTGCGACGACGGCGGGGCGGCCCCGGTGATGACATGATAGAACGTGGCCGCCAGCGCATAGAGATCGCTGGACGGTCCCTGCGTGCTGCCATTGACGTAGAATTCCTCGGGCGAGTAGCCGTCCTTGACCACGCGCAATTCCGACAATACGCGATTGACTTTCGACACTTCCTCGCGCGCTGCGCCGAAGTCGATGAGCACCGGTTCGCCCGTCTCGCGCTCGATCAGGATGTTGTCGGGCGAAATGTCGCGATGCAGCACGTCCTGCGAATGGATGAAGGCGACCGCGCTCAGGATCTTGCGTAGCGCGTCCTCGACCTGCGGCTTGGAGAGGCGAAGGTTTTCGTCCTTGATCACCTCCAGCAGATCGTAGCCGTCGATGTAGTCGAGCGCCATGTAGGCGGTTTCATTGTCTTCGAAGACCTGGTGAACGCCGACGATGTTGGGATGGGTCAGCTTGGACAGCGACCATGCCTCGCGGACGAACAGCTTGACGACCGATACGAACTCGGCCTGACGGACGCGCGTGCGCGCCGAAACGCTGGGACCGGCGCGGCGGCACAGGGCGTTGGGAAAGCATTCCTTGATCACCACCCGGCGGTCGAGGGAATCCCGCGCCAGATAGGTGATGCCGAAACCGCCCGTACTGAGGAATTTCTCGATCGTGTATTGACCGCGCAGGAGCGAAGTGCCGGGGGTCAATTCGTCCGTTTCGAATGTATCTTCTTTTTGTGAAAGGGCGGCGATCTGCATGCTCTACCTGTCAAAATGTGATCAGACCCGTGAAACACCTCGCACCAATTAACGTCGCGCCTTGAGGCGCTGATTGATGCAATGATTCGCGAAAACAAGCCCAAAAAAAGGCGTAAGCGAGGAAATTAAGGTTAGTGTTTGGCCGCGATCCGGAAACAAGACGCTGCGATCCGCCCCGGCCTTTTGCAATGTTAATGAACAATAATTTCGGCTTGAGGCGGTTTTGTTTGTCGTGTTGCGTGTGGCGAAATTTGGTTCGGACGCGTCAAAAAAATAGCCGAAATTCGTGAATTTCAATCCTATTTCATGAACTTGTCGGAAAGTTCGCGCTTTTTTCGAAGCGCCACTGAAGTCAATCTTCGGTCAAAAAATTGCCACAGATGCAAATAACCGTTCGGGCCGAGGTCGAAAACAATCACGACCACAGGCGAGTGCCGGCCGGATGTAAGACGGTCTTTTTGTTTCCCAGAGATGTTTGAATAACGCAGATTAAGGAGTTCTGCCGTGAACAAGTTTCTGAAATCGTACAGAAAGTCTTCACTCATGGCGACCGCCGCCATGCTTGCGGGGCTGCTTCCCCACCTTGGATTTGCCGGCGAAGTCGCGCTGAAATCGTCCGACGGTACCGTGAATCTTGTGGGCGAGCTGATCGAGTTCAAGGATGACAGCTACGTCATCCGCACCGCCCTGGGCGAACTGCGGGTCGCCGCAAGCCGCGTTCGTTGCGAGGGCGACAGCTGCCCGACCTTCGAAACCGCGGCTGCCAACGTGCGCATCACTGGTTCGGATACGCTGGGCGAGGGCGTCATGCCGCTTCTGATGAGCGGATACGCCGGCTATCTCGATGCCGAGGCATCGATCACGAACACCAACGTCGCGGGGCAGGTGCTGGCAAGCCTGGTCGCCGACGCGGGCTTCGGCGACGATATCGGCAGCTTCCTGATTTCCTCGACCAACTCTGGTAACGGCTTCGAGGCGCTTCTGAACAAGGAAGCGGCGATTGCGATGTCGTCGCGGCGCATCACGCCTGCCGAGGCGCGGGCGCTCAAGGGTGCGGGCATGGGCAACATGGTCGCGCCGACGCAGGAATACATCGTCGCAGTCGATGGGCTGGTCGTCATCGTTAATCCCGAAAACGAAGTCGAGACCCTGAACGTTCAGGATCTTGCCCGGATCTTCTCGGGTGAATACACGAACTGGAGCCAGCTCGGCGGCGTCGATCTTCCCATCACCGTCGTATCGCCGCCTGAGGGTTCGGATTCAAGCGCGGTGCTCGACGCCCAGATCTTCGGCGCTAGCCCCAGGCCCCGGCCCGACTCGGCGATCATCGTCGAGGACAACACGGCCGTCGCTGCCGCGGTGAACCAGGAGCCCGGCGCAATCGGTTTCGTGGGCTTCGCCTTCGAACGTGGCGCCAAGCCGGTGACGCTGGTCAATGAATGCAACATCACCGTCGAGCCGGACTCGTTCTCGGCCAAGACCGAGGAATACGCGCTGCAACGGCGTCTCTACCTTTACACCACGGAAGCGGCGGATCAGATGACGCGCGACTTCCTGACCTTCGCCCAGTCGGAATCGGCGGACGGGGTGATCGCCAAGGCGGGCTTCGTCGATCTGGGTGTCGAGCGGCGCGCGCAAACCATCGACGGCGGCCGCGCGGTGAGCCTGTTGAATAGCCAGGTGGACGCGTTTGAAGGCAACGTGATCCGCGAATTCCTGGCGCAGATGATCCAGTTCGACCGTCTCTCAACCACCTTCCGCTTCCGCCTGGGTTCGGCGAACCTTGATGAGCGGGCGCGGCTGGATATGGAGCGGCTCACGAAATACCTTGAGCGCATGCCCGAGGGCACCCGCGTGACATTGGTCGGCTTCACCGACGATGTTGGCGCCTTCGTGTCCAACCAGAAGCTCAGCCAGGAACGTGCACGCGCCGTTGCGGACGAGCTTGTGGGCTATGCCGGTACTCGCCTGGCGGGGATCGACCTGACCTCTCAGGGTTACGGTGAGATCGCCCCGGCCGCGTGCAACAGCACCGAAGCCGGACGCGGGATCAACCGTCGGGTCGAGGTGTGGATCGACAAGACCGCCGCTGACTAAGCCGGGATTGAGCATGTATCGGAATGTCAGGCCGGTAGGGCGGCGCGCCCAGCGCTTTACGTACGACCCGGCCCGGCAGCCCCGATGCCAAAGCATTGATCGATGATGTTGCGCAAAAAGGAACCATCGAGATGAAGTCACTGAGAATGTATTTTGGCCGGCGCGGAGCGCCTGGCGCACAGGGGCCGAAAATGATCGCGAGAGCCGGGGCATTGTTGTGTTCGGCGGCGGCCTGCACCGTCCTGGCGGGCAGCGGCACCGCCTTGGCCCAGGACGCGCTTTACGATGGCGGCAAGGCGCGCGTGAAGTTCTCCGCCAAGCTGCGTTCGTTGACGGAAGAGGTGGCCTCGGCGGCCTGCCGCGTGGACGCGAAGCTGGGGGCCGGCGAGGCGCAAGAAGACCTTGCGGTCGCAACGGAACAGTTCAGCAAGATCGTCAAGGGTCTGCGCGACGGGGACACGGCCCTGGGCATTCCCGCGCCGGAAAAGGCCAGCGACATCCTCCGGAATCTTCAGGCGGTGTCGGCGGACTGGGGGCCGATCGAGGCCGAGGCCAACACGCTTCTGGCGGGCGGGCGCGGTGCCGGCATGCCCGTGATCGCGGAGAAGCTGAAGGACCTGCTGGAGCGGGCGATCGAGCTGACGGCGCGGACCTCGGGTCACTATTCCAACCCGCAGGAATTGCTGCAGACCGACGCCCTCACGCTCGATTTCATGGCCCGGCAGGAAATGTTCCTCAGCCGCATGTCGCGAGTGATGTGCGCCCTGGCGTCGGGCGATCCCGAACTGGGCAATGTTGAAGAGTTGCGCGAAACGGTGGACCTGTTCGGCCGGTCGCTGGTCGCCTTGCGCGACGGTTTCCCCGCGGCCGGGATCAACCCGCCCCGGAACGACGCGGTCAGGGCGTCGCTCGACAAGTCCTACCAGACCTGGACGGGCGGCAAGGGCGTCTATGACGCGGTCCTTGCAGGGGCGGCGGTCACGCCTGATATGGAAGCCCAAGCCCTCGAAATGTCGAAGTCGCTTGACCACGACCTGCACAACACCATCACGTTGCACCTGATCTCGTCGCCGGGACAGGAAGGGGTCTACCGGGTTCCGCTCAAGGCCTATGTCGACTCGGAGCTGTCGCAATGGCTGACGGATCCGGCGTTGATCGCCGCGGTCAAGGCGCAGAACGCCGAACATGCGGCACTGACACAGGAAGACATCGACGCGCTCGACAAGCAGTGGCGGGCCGAGGCGAAGGGCGCGGCGGGTGACCTGATCTCGACCGTGATGGGCCGCCCGTTGTCGAAATGGCTGCTGGAGAAGCAGACCGGCACCGCCAGCCTGGTCACCGAGGTCTTCGTCATGGACGACAAGGGCCTGAACGTCGGCCAAAGCGCGGTCACCTCGGACTATTGGCAGGGTGACGAGGCGAAGTGGCAAGAGACCTATGGCAACGGCGGCGGCAGCATGCATGTCAGCGAGATCGAGTTCGACGACAGCACCGGCTTCTACCAGACCCAGGCCTCGCTGCCGATCTTCGATCCGGCGTCCGGCGAGTTGATCGGGGCCGTGACCTTCGGCGTCAGTGTCCAGAACCTGATGTAAGCGGACAAGCGTCGCAGAACCCAAGGCCCCCTGGTTATCCGGGGGGCCTTTGTCGTCGTGCGCGGTTTGGAAGCAAGGCGTTCGGGGAGACCCTCAGCCTTCGCCGGCAAGCCCTCGCACCAGCGCCCAAAGTGCGGGCGCCACCTCGACCGTGTCCAGGGTTCGGCGATTGCGGCCCGGAATGCGAACGTCCGGATCCTCGGCGATGGCATCTGCGACGCGGGCGATGCGGTCGGCCAGGGTGTTGGCATGTGTCTCGGGGTCAATCAGGATGTACAACTGACCCAGGTCATGTGGCGGCCCGGCCTCGGCCTTCAGGCCTCGAACGCCGAGCGAGTTCACCGATCCGGTCAGCCCCGCCGCCAGGAACTCGATCAGAAGCCCCAGCGCCCAGCCCTTGTAGCCAGCGGCGCTGACCAGCGATCCGGCAAGGGCGGCGGCCGGGTCGGTCGTGGGGTTTCCGTCTCGGTCCACGGCCCAGCCCGGCGGGATCGCCTCGCCCGCGGCCTGCGCGCGCGTGATCTTGCCCAGCGCGACCGCGGCGGTCGAGAAATCGGCATGCATGGCGATGCCATCCGGCCCGGGGATGGAAAAGGCGATGGGGTTGGTCCCGATCACCGGCCGCTTGCCGCCTGGTCCCGCGACGATGGCCGAGGCATTCGTGACGCCGATCCCGATCAGCCCGCGCGCGGCGATCTGTTCGGTGAAATATCCCAGCGATGTGCAGGTATGCGAGTGACAGATCGCCAGGCTGGCGATGCCGCAGGCCCGCGCCGCCGAAATCGCGGGGTCCAGCCCGCGTGCGAAGGCGGGCTGGGCAAAGCCGAAACGGGCGTCCACCGTGACCGCGCCCGGTCGCGGGGCGGACACGCTGGGCTCAACGCGACCGAGGACCCGGCCCGAGACGAGTTGCCGGCAATAGCTTTCCAGGTAGTAAAGGCCGCAGATCACGTTGCCGGTTTCCTCGGCGCGGGCGACGGCGCGCGCGACTTCGGCCGCCTGCCAGGCGCCGGCTCCGCTCGCCAGAAGCGCCCGCTCGCTTATCCGCGCGATGTCCTCGATGCTGATCCGCATGGCTTGCCCCGCTTTTTCAGATTTTCCTGGTCAGTCGTTGTCGTCGGTGCCAGACCCCGCGTCGCCCCGCGAGCGATCGGAGGGCGGGACCGTTGTCTGCATTGCAAGCCGATTCAGCCGCGCAAGCACCGTGCCGACGCAGCCCGCCGGTGCGCGATGTGGCGCAGCCGCAGCGCTGGTGCAGGGTTTCATCAAAAGCGTTGCCGTCCCCTGCGCCACGAGCAGGCCCAGGTCACCCGCGATGGCCCCTGCACCCTCCACGATGACCGCGCCGCCCGGAAAGCTGACCGCGATCCCGTGGCCCAGCCGGGTGGCATTCCGCGACAGGAACGGCAAAAGCAGCACCGGGCTGGCCACGGCCTCGACCGTCAGGCCGCCCCCGCCCAACGCCCCCTCGGGCAGGGTGCAATAATCGCTGAGCGTGGCGCCGGTCGCGATCGGGCAAAGCGGCCCCGCACCGGCGGGCCGCCAGTGCCCCTGGCCCACGATCGGGCGATTAGCCGCGCCGGTTTCGAGGTGGGTCAGCAGCACCGACGACCCGTCGAGGCCATGGGCGTGGAGCCAGCCCGCGGCAAACCCCGCCTCTTCGGCATCGCCCCAACTTATCCCAGCGCCACGGGCCGCCTTGGCGCACAGGCTTTCGATTTCGTTGCGCGACAGGACGACGGCGGCACCCGCATCCGGGAAGGACGGGCCCGAGGCCGTCGGGTCGTTCGGTTCCAGCGTCATTGAGCTGCCCCTCCCTGCATATCGAGCGGATAGGGCGCGCCCTGGAACAGGCTGATGCGCACCCATTTATCCGACCTCGGGTCGAAATGGCTTGCGCCGAAGAAGGCCAGCTTGCAGCGCATCAGGTCGATGGGCAGCATGTCGGCCGCGATCAGGTTGTCCTGCACCTCGGCATAGGGATGGTCGGCGGCGATCTGGACGCGCCGCGCCATGTAACGGTGTTCGGGATGGGCCAGCAGGAAGGCCGCGAGCGGCCGTTGGTCGGGCCACCCTGCCAGCGCGGCGTGAAGCTCCGCAACAAGGCGGGCGGTGCAAAGCGGCTGCTCGCGCTCGGCCCCCGCTTCGGTCGCGCGTTCGCCCAGCCGGGGTTCCAACTTTTCTTCTGACACATACCAGAAGCGCGCCGCGTTTTCGGGCCGGTCGAAGTCAATGGCCAAGGCCCAGGCGTACCGCTGCGCCAGGATCGCGCGGAAGGACGCGACAGACATGGCGCCGTTGATCGGATGGGCCGGGTCCTCCTCCGCGCTCATGCCAGCGGCAAGATCGTCAACAAGGTCGCCGTGCGGTTCGATCAGCAGGGCGAACAGCATCTCTTGCCCTTCGAGCGTCAGCGTTTCTTCGCCCCAGCGCCACAGCGCGTCCCAGGGGTGCGCCGCGTCGCCGGGGAAGGATTGCAGCCGCGCGCCGATCCGGGCCAGGTCATCGCGCAGGTCACGCAGCTTCGCGATCTGGATCGGATGGTCCGAATGCCAGCTTTCGGCGTTCTCGCAAGCTTGGGCGTAGGCGTGGCGCAGGCGTTCAATGGCCTGGGCGCCAACCCCGGTTAGCGCGCGGACGCGGGCGAGCGCGGCCTCACGCATCGCCATCCAGTTGTTCAAGAGCAGGGGATGGCGCACCAGGAAAGGGGCCATGCCAAGCCCGGTGGAATTGCCGACGCCGAGGCGGCGCTTGATTTCAGGGGCAAGCCGAGCGGCTTGGTCGCCGCCCTTCGCCGCCGCAAGATGTTCGACGATGTCCACGGTGAATTGCCGCGTCAGCCAGACCGACAGCATTTCGGCCTGGAAGGGGCCCTGCAATTCGGGCCGTTCGGCGATGTCGCGTCGGTCCGCGGCGCCGAATTTTCCGGATCCGTAGACCGCGGTGGTGCGCATCAGGTAACCCACGGCATCGATCTCGGCCGGATCGGGCTGGCGCCCCGCGGCCAGGCTCTCCACGACATGGGCCCAAAGCCGCACCGACCGGTTGGCGCGGCTGAGCGAAAGCTCGCGCGCCGAGATGCGGCCGGCTTCCTGCAAGGGCACATTGGCCTGCAGTCGGTCCAGGTCCGCCGCCGTCGGCGTGCCGTCGAAGAGTGCGAAGGTTGCGTCCCAGGCGGTGGCGATCACCCTGTCCGACCGCATGGCGTCGGGCAAGTCATGGGCGAAGGCCACAAGGCTATAGGTCCGCACGGGACCGACCGCCCGGTAGACCGCGCGGCCCACGCCCTTGCCGTCGATCTCCCAGACCGGGCGGTCGAAGCGCCAGCCTTCGTCCCGCATCCGCCTGAGCAGCACGCGCAGGAACGACAGCCGCGTGGGATGCGCCGATCCCATCCTGGCCAAACGCATGACCGTTTCCGGTGGGCGCAGGCCGATGGCCGGGGCTTCGAGCTGGCTGGCGGTGGTATCGGTCATCGGTCATGCCCCTTTCTGGTGGGCGCGTGGGCCCGTGGCGGGGCCGAAGCCTTCCGCAAAGAACCTCAACCAGTTGCCGCCCATCACAGCCGAAACCTCCGCGGCGGTCATCCCCGTTTCGCCGAGGCCCCACGCGATCTTCCCGAAGTCGCGGTTGCCCTCGAACCAGTCCGGCATCGGCGGGAACCCCGGCGCGTCCTTGCTGCCTTCGCCGTAGTCGATGGTCTTTGTCCAGCGGCCGACGCGCATCCATTCGACGATGCTGTCGGGCTGGTCCTGGCAAAGATCCGTGCCGATCCCGATCCGCTCGATCCCCATGAGATCGGCGGTGCGTGCGATCATCTCACAGTAATCCTGAAGCGTGCAGGCGCTGCCGCCCCTCAGGTGGTGCGGGTAGACCGAAAAGCCCAGCATGCCGCCACTTTCGGCAAGCGCCCGCAGCACGGTTTCGGATTTGTTGCGCAGTGCGGGGTGCCAGCTTGCCGGGTTGGCATGGGTGATCGCGATGGGGCGGGTGGAGTGCTCGATCGCCTCAAGCGTCGAGCGTTCGCCCGAATGGCTCATGTCAACGACCAGGCCCACGCGGTTCATCTCGGACACCACGGCGCGGCCCATGCGGGTCAGGCCGGTATCGTCGGCCTCATAACAGCCCGAGGCCAGCAGCGACTGGTTGTTGTAGGTCAGTTGCATGAAGCGCAGGCCGAGCGTGTGCAGCACCTCGACCAGGCCGATGTCGTCCTCCATGCAGGAGGGGTTCTGCGACCCGAAGAAGATCGCCGTGCGTCCGGTCTTGCGCGCCAGCGTCACGTCGGCGGCGGTCCGGCCCTGGAAGATCAGGTCGGGGAAACGCTCGAACCAGCGGTTCCAGCGTTCGATGTTGAGGACCGTTTCGCGGAACGTCTCGTGATAGGTGATAGTCACATGCACCGCATCCACGCCGCCTGCGCGCATCTGGCGGAAGATTTTTTCCGACCAGTTCGCGTATTGCAGCCCGTCGATGAGCGCGGTCATTCGGGCGCCCCGGCCGCGACATAGGCGGTCTTGACGGTGGTGTAGAACTCCGCCGCGTAGCGGCCCTGCTCGCGCGGGCCGAAGGAGGACGCGCCGCGCCCGCCGAAGGGGACGTGGTAATCGGTGCCCGCCGTCGGAAGGTTCACCATCACGCAGCCCGCGCGCATGTTGGCGCGGAAGTGGCTGGCGCGGGAGAGCGAGCAGGTCATGATCCCGGCGGTCAGGCCGAAGTCGCTGTCGTTGGCGATGGCAAGGGCCTCGCCATAGCTGCCCGCCTTGATCACGCAGGTGACGGGGGCGAACATCTCTTCCCGGTTGATGCGCATGTCGTTGCGGGTCCCGGCGAAGACGGCGGGCGCCATGTAGTAGCCCTCGGTCGGGCGTTCCAGCCGCTCACCGCCGCAGAGCAGTTCCGCCCCTTCGGCCCTGCCGACGGCGATGTAGTCGAGGTTCTGCGCCAGCTGCCCGGCCGAGACGACGGGTCCGATCTGCGTACCAGCCTCCAGCGCGTGGCCGACCTTCAGGGCCTGAGCCGCAGCGACCAGCTTTTCGACGAAGGCGTCGTGGACGGCCTCGTGCACGATCAGGCGCGAGGCGGCGGTGCATTTCTGCCCCGTGCCGCCGAAGGCCGCGTTCGCCGCGTGCGCGACGGCAAGGTCCAGGTCGGCGTCGTCCATGATCAGCATGGGGTTCTTCGACCCCATTTCCATCTGCACCTTGGTCATGTTGGCCACCGCGCTGGCGGCGATGCCGCGCCCGACCGAGACCGAGCCGGTAAAGCTGATCGCATCCACGTCGCGGCTTTCGACCAGCCGCTGGCCGACCGCGCGGCCCGGCCCGGTGACGAGGTTGAAGAGACCCGCCGGAATGTCCTGGCGCGCGATGATCTCGGTCAGAGCGATCGCGCTCGCGGGGGTCAGGTTCGCGGGCTTCCAGACCACCGCGTTGCCGAAGGCGAGGGCGGGCGCGATCTTCCATGCGGGCGTCGCCACCGGGAAGTTCCAGGGCGAGATGATCGCCACCACGCCCACCGGTTCGCGCCGCACGTCGATCTCGATCCCCGGGCGGACGCTTTCGGCCAGATCGCCTTGGTTGCGCAGGGCCTCGGCGGCGAAATAGGTAAAGAACTGGCCGGCGCGGTAGACCTCGCCCTTGCCCTCGGCGAGCGGCTTGCCTTCCTCGCGCGCCAACAGGCGGCCGATTTCCTCGGCCCGCGCCATGAGCTCGTTGCCGATTGCCATCAACACGTCATGGCGCTTCTGAACGCCAGCCGCCCACCAGGCGGGTTGCGCCCTGCGTGCGGCGGCAAGCGCCTCGTCAAGCTGGGCGCTGTCGGCCTGGGCGAAGGCGCCGATCACGTCCGAAAGATCCGAGGGGTTCACGTTCTCGACCGTCGAAGCGCCGTCCTGCCAACGTCCCGCGATGTAAAGACCGTTCGTTTCCGCCATCTCGTCCTCCTGATCCTTTGGGCAGGACACTAGACGCAGACAGGATATTCAGGCAATCTGAAACAATTGAATATTATTTCAGGAAATATGAAATGGCGATCAAGCTGGAGATGCTGCGCACCTTCCGGGTCGTGGCGGAGCAGGGGGCGCTGGCCGATGCGGCGGATCTGTTGGGCCGGACGCCCTCGGCCGTCTCCATGACGCTGGCGCGGCTGGAGGAAAACATCGGCGCGCCGCTGTTCGAGACCGACCGCAAGAACCGCCTGACCCGGCTGGGCGAGATGATCCTGGAGGAGGCCGTGCGCGCCACGGACGTGTTCGACAGCAGCATGGGCGCGATCCGGCGGCTGACGGCCTCGACCGCGGGAACGGTCAGGATCGCGGCCGTGCCCTCGATCATCGCCACGCTTCTGCCCGGCGCCATCGCGCGGTTCCGCTTCGCCCACCCCGAGGTTCGGCTTGAGATCAGCGACCTCGACTCCGCCTCCGTCCGCCGCCGCATCCGCCTGGACGAGGCCGATATCGGCATCCTGTCCGCTGCGGTCGACGAACCGGGCGAGGGCGTCACGGTCGCCGCCGACCGGCTGGGGATCGTCTACCGCACGGACGGCCCGATCGCCCGCGCGCTTGCGGAGGGCGAAGGCGCGCCCTCCTGGTCGCTTCTGGCGCTGGAGCCGCTGATCTCCAACCCGCTCTGTTCGATGGTTGAAAGTCCCGTGGTCGCCCGCCTGCTGGAGGCCTGCAACCTGGAGGCGCGCAACACCACCGCGCTTCTGTCCTTCGTGCGCGAGGGGCTGGGAGCGACGGTCCTGCCCGAAGGGGCCGTGCCGATCCTGGGCAGCGCCATCGGCTTCGTCCGCCCCGACGATCCGCCGACGCGGCGCGCGTTGCGGATGATCTGTCGGGCTGACCGCAAGCTTGGACCGGCCGCACAGGCGTTCTGGGATGTGCTGCTTTAGGGCCCCCGGCCATGGCCTTGGCGCGATTTTGTGTCATGGTGCCAAGGCTGGGCCCGATTCCGCCAAGGGGGATCGCGGCGGCGGCGAAAACGGCCCGGGCGGAGGTATCACATGGCGCAGACGGCATCGGCTTTCCGGATCTCGGGCTTTGGCGATCCATCGGTCCTGCACTGGCAAGAGGTCGATCTGGCCCCGCCGGCGACCGGAGAGGTCCAGTTGCGCCATCTGGCGATCGGGGTGAACTACATCGACATCTATCACCGGACGGCCGTCTATGCCCCACCCTTGCCCTTGCCTTCGGGCCTTGGGGTTGAGGGGGTTGGCATCGTCACCGCCCTGGGCGAGGGGGTGGCGAATTTCGCGGTTGGCGACCGCGTCGCCTATGTCGGCGGGCCGCCCGGCGCCTACGCGACGGCGCGCAACCTGCCCGCTGCCCGGGCGCTCAAGCTCCCGGACGGGCTCGCGCCGGAGACGGTGGCGGCGCTGATCTTCAAGGGGCTGACGGTCGAATACCTGATACACCGCTGCGTCCCGGTCGCTCCGGGCGAAACGGTGCTGTGGCACGCTGCGGCGGGCGGGGTCGGGTCCATCGCCGCGCAGTGGCTCCGCCAGAAGGGCGTGACGGTCATCGGGACGGTCGGCTCGGCCGACAAGGTGGAGATCGCCGGGGCGAATGGCTGCACCCATGTGATCAACTACCGCGAAGAGGATTTCCCATCCCGCGTGCGCGAGCTGACCGGCGGGACGGGCGTGCGCGCGGTCTTCGACGCGGTCGGCGCAGATACCTTCGCAGGCTCGCTCGACTGCCTGCGCCCGCGCGGAACGCTCGTCAGCTTCGGCGAGGCCTCAGGCCCGGTGCCCGCGCTGAAGGTCGCGGAACTCGGCGGCAAGGGCTCTCTCTTCGTCACGCGGCCCTCGATCGCGCATTACACGGCCGACCGCGGCGAGTACGAGGCAGGCGCGGCGCGCCTTTTCGAGGCAATCGGCACGGGTGCGATCGCCGTGCCCACGATGACAACCTTCGCCCTCAAAGACGCGCCGCGCGCGCATGCGGAGCTTGAGGCGCGCCGGACAACGGGCTCGGTCGTCCTGCTGCCGTGAGGCGCGGCACGGACCCAAGCCGCGCAACGGAGAACCGGAACGGCATGACCACGGACCTGGGGGATTTCGACTACATCATCGTCGGCGCGGGAACGGCGGGCTGCCTTCTGGCGAACCGCCTTTCGGCCGACGGGCAGAGCCGCGTGCTGCTGATCGAGGCGGGAAAGCGCGACACCTACCCCTGGATCCACATCCCGGCGGGGTATCTGTATTGCATTGGCAATCCCCGCACGGACTGGTGTTTTCAGACGACGCCGATGGCCGATCTGAAGAAGCGGCGCATGAACTACGCGCGCGGCAAGGGGTTGGGCGGCTGCTCCTCGATCAACGGCATGATCTACATTCGTGGCCAGGCGCTCGATTACGACGGCTGGGCGCAGATGGGCAATACCGGCTGGGGGTGGGACGATCTTCTGCCGCTTTTCCGCAAGCATGAGGATTACCACGCGGGTGCAAGCGACCTGCACGGCGCGGGCGGAGAACTGGCGATCCGAAAGCAGCGCCTGCGCTGGGAGATCCTTGACGCCGTCCGCGCGGCGCTTGTCGAAAGCGGTATTCCCGCGACCGAGGACTTCAACCGCGGCGATAATGAGGGCGTGGGCTATTTCGACGTGACCCAGCGACAGGGCATCCGTGTCAGCGCGGCGGCGGCGTTTCTGAGACCCACGCGGGCCCGCGGGAACCTTCGCGTGCTGACCGAGGCACATGTCCTGCGTGTCGTCTTCGAGGGGCGCCGCGCAACCGGGGTCGCGTTGCGCATCGGCGGAGAAACCCGGACCGTCACCGCCCGGTCCGAGGTCATCCTGTCCAGCGGCGCGATCGGTTCGCCGCAGCTGCTGGAGCTTTCGGGCATCGGGCAGGGGGCGCGGCTGGGCGCGCTTGGCATTCCCGTCCTCGCCGAGAGCCGGAATGTCGGCGAGAACCTCCAGGACCATCTGCAGATGCGCCCGGTCTTCCGGGTCCGCAACGCCAAGACCTTGAACACGCTGGCGGGCAGTCTTTTGGGAAAGGCGCGGATCGGCCTTGAATACGCGCTGCGCCGCACGGGCCCCTTGTCGATGGCGCCAAGCCAGCTCGGGGCCTTTGTCCGCTCGGGCCCCGATGTCGCCTCTCCGGACCTGCAATATCATTTCCAGCCGCTGTCGCTTGAGCGGTTCGGCGGCGCGCTTGATGATTTTCCCGCGATCACCGCCAGCGTCTGCAACCTGCGCCCCGCAAGCCGGGGCTCGGTCCATGCGGTCACGCCGGAGGCACTGGACGCGCCCGCGATCGACCCGAACTACCTCTCTGCGCCCGAGGACCGGCGCAAGATGGTGACGGCGCTTCGGCTGACGCGGCGGCTGATGCAGGCGCGCGCCTTGCACCCCTATGCGCCGGAGGAGGTCCGCCCCGGCGCCGAACTGACGGATGACGAGCAACTGGTCGTCGCGGCCATGCAGCACGCCTCGACCATCTTCCACCCGGTCAGTACCTGCGCCATGGGGCCGGGAGAGGATGCGGTCGTGGACCCCCGCCTGCGCGTGCGCGGTGTGGGCGGCCTTCGGGTCGTCGATGCCTCGGTCATGCCAAGCATCACTTCGGGCAACACCAACGCGCCGACGATGGCGATCGCCGAAAAGGGGGCCGCGATGATCCTGGCCGACCGGAGCGCCTAGGGCTGCCGTCAAGATTTGTGCCGAATGGGATACAATCCCGCGCACGCGGCAAGACTTTTCTTGCCTGTGAAACTGCGCGGGCCAACGGATCTCATGCTCTCAGATAGGCGCGCTGCGCGTTCCAAGGCTCTGAAATCCTGCGTTTTGTGGCCGATGCATGACGATGGCGCCCAGATGCGGCCTCTGGCGCCGGCCCGTCCTGATGCGCGCTCCCGTGGTGAAGGGGCAGGGGGATTGTCTCGTTCCCGGCAAGATGCTTACTCTCGCCCATTCGATCCGGTGTTTGTGAAAAGGGTGTGTGTCTTTGGAAGTTGCCCGCAAAGCGGTGGCGATTGTCGGGACCGGCTATGTCGCCGACCTTTACATGCGGTCGCGCGATCTGCACCCGGACATCGAGGTCGTCGGCGCCTTCGACATTCGCGAGGGGCGGCTTGCCGCCTTCTGCCGGCACTGGGGCCTCAGGCCCTTCGCCTCGCTTGCCGAGGTGCTGGATGCCCTGCCCGGCGAAGGGATCGTCCTGAACCTGACCAACCCGGACGCGCACTACGCGGTCACGCGCGCCAGTCTTGAGGCCGGCCGCCACGTCTATTCGGAAAAACCGTTGGCGATGGATCTGGCTCAAGCGCAAGACCTGGTTAACCTGGCGCGCAGTCGCGGGAGGCTTCTTGGCGGTGCGCCGTGCAGCTACCTGTCCGAGGCCGCCCAAACCCTTGCCGCCGCCACCCGTGCCGGGGTCTGCGGGCCGGTCCGGCTGGTCTATGCCGAACTCGACGACGGCTACATCCCGCAGGCCCCGCACCAGAAGTGGCTGAGTGAAAGCGGCGCGCCCTGGCCCTACGAGAATGAGATGCGCACCGGCTGCACGCTGGAACACGCGGGCTACGTGCTAAGCTGGCTCGTTGCGATGTTCGGCTCGATCCATTCCATCACCGCGTTCTCCGCTGCCACGATCGACAAGGGGCTGGAGGGCGGCTGCACGGTACCCGACATGTCGATCGGCATCCTGAAGTTCCGCGCCGGGCAGGTCGTGCGGCTGACCTGCAGCATCGTCGCGCCACATGATCATCGGCTTCTGATGACCGGCGACAAGGGCACGCTGGAGGTCCGCGACACCTGGGACAACAGTGCCAAGGTCCGCTTCCGCCGCCGCTTCGTCATGCGCCGCCGGTTGATGGAGGCGCCTTTGCCCCGGCGCATTAGGCTGGCGGAAGGTCCGGCACGGCGCCGGGCCAGGCGCCGCGGCTCGGCGTCGATGGATTTCCTTCTGGGGGCGGAGGAGATGTTCCGTTTTCTTCACGAGGGCGACACGAACCGCTGCGACGACCGGCTGGCCCTGCATGTGACGGAGGCCGCGTTGCATCTGCAGAACGCGGGCGAGGCTAGCGAAACGTATATGATGCAGACCGCATGCGACCCGTTGCCCGCGCTGGGCTGGGCACAGAAGCTGCGGTAGGCCAAGCGAGGGGACGGGCCAATGCGCCTCGGAATAGTCGGAACCGGCGGAATGGCGGCAGAGATGGCCCGCGCGGCCCGGCATGTGCCGGGGCTGACGGTCAGCGCGGTCCTGTCGCGCCGCGTCGCGGGCGCCCGGACGTTCTGCGACACGCACGCCCCCGGCGCCCGCGCGACCGAGGATCTGGGCGATGCGCTGGGCGGGATCGACGCGCTTTATATCGCGACGCCGCCTGGCATCCACGCGTCCTACCTGCGCGCCACGATCGCGGCCGGGGTTCCGGTCTTGTGTGAAAAGCCGCTGACGCTGTCCTCCGCCGATTGCGCCGAGATCCTGGGCAAGGCGCGTGCCGACGGCGTTCTGGTGATGGAGGCGATCTGGACGCTGGCCCTTCCGGCCTACCGGGCCTTTCGGGACCTGGTCCGGGCGCGGGCCGGCGACGCGGGCGGCCAGCTTTTCTTCGACTTCTCCATGCCCCTGATCGCGTCCGAGGATGCGCATTACTTCAATCCCGGACAGGGCGGTGTCCTTCTGGACCGGGCCGTCTACGGCTATGCGGCGGCGATCGCCATCAACGGCCCCGTGCAGTCGCAAGAGGTTCACGTCACCCGCCGCGCGGATGGATTGGACACAAGCGCGGACCTGCGGCTGACGCATGAGGGCGGCGGCGCATCCTTTATCACCTTGTCCTTCGATCGGCTTGGCCCCAACCGGCTGGATGTCGCGCTGCCGGAGGGTCTGGCCAGCCTCGCGCCCGGGTCGCTGCTTCCCGAGATCCTGTCCTGGAAGGCTGCCGACCTGTCCGGCGGCGCGCAGGGGGCGCGGGCGGGGTTGAAGTCGCGGTTGAAGGCCCTGCCGATGCTGCGCGCGCTCAAGGCAAGGGCCCCGGCGCGGGGCGCCTTCCTGAGCTACGGTGCCACCTGCTACGTCCCGATCCTGACGGAGTTCAAGGCCGCAGTCGAGGCGGGGCGCAGCGAAAGCGCCCTTGTTCCCCACGCGCTGAGCCAAAGCATCGCCGCGCTGACGGAAGCCGCGCGCGGGACGGCGCCAGGGACGGCGGCCCCATGAAGCTCGGCTATTTCCTCAACGCCTACCCGATGACCAGCACGACCTTTATTCGCCGCGAGATCGAGGCCCATGAGCGGGCAGGGGTGGCGATCGACCGTTTCGCGATCCGGCCCTGGGGGCAGGGGCTTGTCGATCCGCGCGATGTCGCGGATGCGGACAGGACCTACTACCTGTTGCGCCAGGGCGTGCCCAAGATGCTGGGGCAGGTTCTGGGCGAACTGGTCTGCAACCCGCGCGGGTTTTTCCGGGGGCTTGCCTCGGCGGTTTCCCTGGCGCGGCCCGCACGGGGCAAGCGGTTGAAGCATGTTGCCTATTTCGTCGAAGCTGTGCTTTTGAAGGCCGAGGCGTCGCGGCGAGGGATCGACCACCTGCACACGCATTTCTCCACCAACTCCGCCACGGTCGCGCTGCTGTCCTTCCTGATGGGTGGACCCAGCTACAGCATGACCATCCACGGCCCCGACGAACTGTGGGAAATGGCGGAGAACTCTCTGACCGCGAAGGTGCGCCACGCGACCCTGATTGCCGTGATCAGCGACTACTGCCATTCGGTTGTGAACGGCTTCACCGAAGGCAAGTATGCGGACAAGATCCGTGTCGTGCGCTGCGGCCTCGATCTGCGCGACTTCGCCCCTCCCGGCGATGTGTCGGACAGTCAAACGCTCGTCTGTGTCGGGCGCCTGTGCGAGGCCAAGGCGCAGGTCCTGCTGGTGGAGGCCTTCGCGGCGGTTGCGCGCGACTTCCGCGGGGCCCGGCTGGTCCTGATCGGGGACGGCGATCTGCGCGCGCCGATCGAGGCGCGCATGGCGGCGCTTGACCTGGGGCAAAGCGTGGTACTGGCCGGCTGGAAGAAGAACCCCGAGGTCGCCGATGCGCTGGCGGGCGCGCGCGCGCTGGTCCTGCCGAGCCTCGCCGAGGGGTTGCCGATCGTGATCATGGAGGCCTTCGCGCTCGGCCGTCCGGTGTTGACGACCCGGATCACCGGCATCCCGGAGCTCGTGGACGCCGCCTGCGGCTGGTTGGCCGAGCCCGGCGATCAGGCGAGCCTTGAGGCCTGCCTGCGCGCGCTTCTGTCCGCAGACCCGCAGACGCTTTCCGCCATGGGCCGCGAGGGCCGCGCGCGGGTCGAGCGTCTGCACGACCAGGACCGCAACGCCGCCGAACTGCGCGACCTGATCCTGGCGTCGCGGGGGGGCTAGAACGCCTTCAGAAGCCGGGTCGTTTCCGGGTCGAGGAAGCCCGCGACGGTCGCGTCGGTCTCAAGTTCCAGCGCGCGGTTGAGGCCGCCGGCGGTGGCCTGGTTCAGAACCCGCTTCATCGCGCGCACCGACAGCGTCGGCAGCGCGGCCAGTTGCGCCGCAACCCTGCCTGCCTCTTCCTTCAGCGTGGCATCCGGCACGACCCGCCAGGCCACGCCGCAGTCCTTCAGTTCCGAGGCCGTGTAGCGCTGGCCCAAGAACAGCATCTCCTTCGCCTTCACCGGGCCGACAATCGCGGGCAGCAGCGATGTCACCGCGCCGGTCACGAAAAGATTGAGCGAAACCTCGGGGAAGAATGCCTTGGCGCTTTCGGCCCAGATCGGGAAGTCGCAGTTGATCGCCCACTCGAAGCCGCCGCCGACCGCCCAGCCGTTGATCGCGCCGACAACGGGCTTTGCCCCGAAGACGATGGCCACGGTCGCGCGCTGGATCGCATCGACAAGGGCGCGCGCCTCTTCCTCGGTCTCGGGGTGGACGTGTTCGTGGCGATCGTCGCCCGCGCAAAACGCGCGGCCCTCGCCGGTGAAGACGATGGCGCGGGTGGCAGGGTCGCGGTTGGCGTCGTCGAAAGCCAGCGCCACCTCGTCGATCAGCCGCCGGTTCATGGCGTTGAGCGCGCCGGGACGGTTCAGCGCGATGGTCCGCACGCCTTCGCCGGTCATGGTCGACAGGATCGTGTCGTAGGTGAAATCGGTCATGGATGGCTCCTGATCACGCGTTTGGTCTTGCCCTCGGTCACCGGGAAGGTGCCCGAAGGCACGATGGTCACCCGGGCGGTGGCACCCAGCTTGGACTTGAAGGCCGCCTCGATCCGCAGCGCCAGCGTGCCGTCGTCGGCGCGGCCCTTTGCCAGTTCCGCCTGGACCGGCAGCGCGTCGTAAGGCGGCGGGCTGTCCAGAACGATGCGGTAATCGCCCGAAAGCTCGGCAAAGCTGGTGACGACCGCCGCGACCATGGTGGGGAACATGTTGAGACCCCGCACAACCACCATGTCATCCGACCGTCCGATGACGCGGAAGCGGAAGCCAGCGCAGCCGCAGCGGCAGGTCTCGGTCGCGTCCACGGCGATGATGTCGCCGGTGCGGAAGCGGACCAGCGGCTGGCATTCGCGCTCCAGATGGGTCAGGACCAGTTCGCCCTCCGCACCGGCCTCAAGCACCCTGGGGGCGCCGGTATCGGGGTCGATCAGTTCGGCATGCAGCACGTCATGGGCGACGAAGTGCAGCGCGGTGTCGTCTTCGCATTGGGCCGCGAAGTTGCAGAAGACATCCGATACGCCGTAGTTCGAATTGCGCGCCTCCATCCCCCAGGTGTCGCGGAACCGCTGGCGGAAGGCCGGATCGTCCAGCCCCGGTTCGCCCCCGAACAACCCGAGCTTCAGGCCCAGGTCGGCGGGTCTCAGGCCGGGGAATTTCTCGGCCACCACACGTTCCAGCACCGCGGGGTAGGAGGGCGTGCAGGAAATGGCGGTGATCCCGGTTTCCAGAATCGTGCGCACCAGCAGCTCGGTTGAGCCGACGCCGAAGGGGACCACCGTCGCGCCCGTCCGCTCCAGCGTCAGGTGGTCGGTCAGCCCGCCCATCCACATCTGGTAATTCAGACAATGCACGACCATCATTCCGGGCCTGAGCCCCGCCAGCGCCTGCGCCCGGCCGCCGACAATCTCCGTCACCTCGCAGTCGCGCGCGCTGAGCGCGAGGTTCATCGCCTGGCCCGTCGTTCCCGAGGTGCGGTGCAGACGGCTGACCCGGTCGCGGGGCGCGGCCAGGTAGTCGCCGAAGGGCGGGTGCGCGGGCTGCGACAGCCGCAGGTCGGCCTTGTCGGAAAAGGGCAGTTCGCCCAGATCCGCCAGCCGCCGGGGCGGGGTCTTGCCGTTCCAGATCCGCTGGTAGAAGGCCGAATGCCGGGCGACGTAGCTGCCCTGCCGTTCCCAGGCGGCCTGGCGGTGTTCTGTCAGGTCCGACAGGGGAATGCGGTGTCCGTTGTCGATCAGGCTCATGGCGCCATGCCTCGTTTCCAAAGATCGGTGAGCATCTCCAGCACCGCCTCGCGATCCTCGGACAAGGCGCCGACCCAGGGGTCGCCGGTGATGAAAAGGGCGGAAAGATACTGATCGACCATGCCGCCAAGCGCGTAGGCCCGGCGCGTCAGGTCCTCCTCCGACCGCGCGGCACCCGCGTGGCGGCGCAGGGAGGAGCGGACCACCGTCTGAACCCATTCCCGGTTCAGCCGCTGGAAGGCCGCGCGGGCCTCGGGGAAGGTATCGACACCCACGACAAGGCATTTCATCAAGCCTGCGTTTTCCTCGAACAGGCGCCGATAGGCGGCGGTCGTGTTGCGGACCGCGTCGCCGGGCTGGCGCGCGGCGGCGCGCATGCGGTCCTGCAGGTGATCGACAAAGGCGCTGAGGACGGCGCTCGCCAGCGCGCTCTTGTCTGAGAAGTAGAGGTAGAAGGTGCCGTGCGCGATCCCGGCGTGTTTGCAGATGGCGGCGACGGTCAGGGTGTCAAGCGGATGGGCGCCAAGAAAACCGGCGCCGGCGACCAGAAGGTCGGTGCGCGTCCGCTCGCCCTTGCGCATCCCGTCGCGGCCGCGCGCGATCCAGTCGGCGAAGCCCGAGGGCTGACCGTTCGAGGGCGTCTGGCGCTGATCCGGAAGGCCCATGGCCGCTCTCATCCAAAAAACTGATACTGATATCATATTTGTTTTTATATTTGTCAAGCGTCCCGTGCGGCGGGGCGCTTCGTCCTTGTGGCGCGGCCGCGGTGGCCGCGCCCTGTGCGATGCAGCGGCGTGTCAGATTTGGCTGCGATCATGACGGTTTCAGCATTTCTGTATTGGCCTGAGAAGCGCATTGTGCGCCCAGATTCCAACGCCCCTCAGCCGAAGGCTTTGCCCGCATGATGACGAACTCCGAGGTCCTCTCTCTCCTCCTTACCCGGCGCCCGTGGCACTCGTTGCCGCAAGCCTTTTACCGTGACGCCGGCGCCTATGAGGCCGATCTGGCACAGATCTGGTACAAGGACTGGATCTACGCCGTGGCCGGTCCCGAACTGCCCAAGACCGGCAGCTATGTCACGGTCCAGATCGGCACCTATTCCGTGATCGTCGTGCGCGGCGCGGACGGCATCGCGCGAGCCTTCCACAACTCCTGCCGCCACCGCGGCAGCCGGATCTGTTCGGCCGAGAAGGGAACCTCTCCGAAGATCGTCTGCCCCTACCACCAATGGACCTACGAACTGGACGGGCGTCTTCTCTGGGCGCGCGAGATGGGACCGGATTTCAAGCCCGGCGACCACGGCCTTGGCGCTGTCCACTGCCGCGAAATCCAGGGCATGATCTTCATCTGCCTTGGCAAGGAGGCGCCGGACACCGCCGCGCTTGAGGCGCAGGCGGCGCGCTACCTCGCGCCGCACGACCTGTCGAACCTCAAGGTCGCCCACCAGTCGAAGATCATCGAGAAGGCGAACTGGAAGCTGGTGCTGGAAAACAACCGCGAATGCTACCACTGCAGCGCGAA
The DNA here is from genome assembly GCF_025751575.1 of Albidovulum sediminicola. GTDB lineage: Bacteria > Pseudomonadota > Alphaproteobacteria > Rhodobacterales > Rhodobacteraceae > Albidovulum > Albidovulum sediminicola. The sequence goes on from NZ_JAOWLA010000002.1 coordinate 264,251, forward strand.
CCACCCGGCGCTTTGCGTGACCTTCCCCGACGACCCGAACCTGGTCGGCGCGGACGACTCGACCTCTTCGAACATGGGCAAGGCGCATGTCGAGCGCTGCGAGGCTGCGGGCCTGCCTTCGAAATACGCGATTGCCCCGTCCGAGCAGTGGCGCTTTGTCCGCATCCCGTTCCTGGGCAATGGCGTCAGCTATACGATGGACGGCAAGGCGGCGGTCACCAAGCGCGTGGGCTCGATGCCTTTCGACAACGCAGGCTCTTGCCTTTACTTCCATTACCCGAACACTTGGAACCACTTCCTGTCGGATCACGTCCTGACCTTCCGCGTGCTGCCGATCGGGCCGGAGGAGACCGAGGTCACCACCACCTGGATGGTCCACAAGGACGCGGTGGAGGGCGTGGACTATGACCTGAACCGCCTGACCGAGGTCTGGATCGCCACCAACGACGAGGACCGCCGCATCGTCGAGGAGAACCAGAAAGGCATCAACACCCCGGCCTATGTGCCCGGCCCCTACAGCCAAGTCGAAGAAGGCGGCGTGAACCAGTTCGTGGACTGGTATTGCCGTTCGCTTCAGGCCGGCCTTGTCGGCCGCGCAGCCGTCGCCGCGGAGTAACGCCATGATCCCGATGCCCCGCGAAGACACGCCGGTCTGGAAGGACAGCGAGCCGCTTGAATGTGTGATGGTGATCCCCGAGGCGCCGGGCGTGAAGACCTTTTCCTTCCGCCCGCCTTCGGGTGCGACCTTCGTCTACCGGGCGGGCCAGTTCATCACGCTGGACCTGCCGGTGCCGGGCGGAAACGTGCAGCGCACCTACACGATCTCCTCCTCTCCGGTGTCGAGCGCCTATATAACGGTGACGGTCAAGGCTCAGGCGGATTCCATCGGCACGCGCTGGATGCTCGATCACCTGCAGCCCGGGATGCGGATCAAGGCCTTCGGGCCTGCGGGCCTGTTCCATCTGCCGCGGCAGCCGGACGGGAAGTATCTGTTCATCTCCGCCGGGTCGGGTGTCACGCCGATGATGTCGATGGCCACCACGCTTTTCGAGCGGGGAGAGGACCCCAACATCTGCTTCATCCAATGCGCCAACCGGCCGGTCGAGCTGATCTTCCGCCGCAAGCTGGAGTTCATGGCCGGCCGCATCAGCGGGCTGCAATTGCACTTCGTGGTGCAGAACAGCGACCCCTACGAGGTCTGGACCGGCTATCGCGGCACCTTCAACCAGCTGATGCTGGGTCTGATGTGCCACGACTACCTGGAACGCGACGTCTATTGCTGCGGGCCCGAGGGATTCATGAACGCGGTGCGCGAGATCCTGATCTCGCTCGGCTACGACATGGGCCGGTACCACCAGGAATCCTTCGCCGCGCCTGCCGAGACGGTCGAGGACATCACGGTCTTCGACGACTTCGTCCCCGCCGACGAGGCGCGCGCCGAGATCCGGTTCGCCCGCGCGGGTATCTCGGTCGACTGCTCCGAGACGGACACCGTGCTTCAGGTCGCCAAGGGGTCGGGTCTGCCGGTGCCTTCGGGCTGCAACTTCGGGATCTGCGGGACCTGCAAGGTCAAGAAGATCTCGGGCGAGGTCCTCATGGTGCACAACGGCGGTATCAGCGAGGAAGATATCGAGGCGGGCTATATCCTGGCCTGCTGCTCGAAGCCGATCGGAACGGTGGAGGTCGACGCCTGAGGGCAGCGATTTCCGTTCAGAAGTGAAAGCCCGGCGTGGTTCCCGCGCCGGGCTTTTTCGTCAGACGTGGCGCACGAGGCGGATCGCGTCGTAGATCGCCGCATGGGTGTTGCGCGCAGCGACCGCGTCGCCGATGCGGAAAAGCTGGTAGGCGCCTTCCGGGTTGCGCGTGACGGTCTGCGGCTGGCCGGCGACCATGGCCTCGTAGTCCACCTCGCCCTGGTTGACCGAACCGTCGCGCAGGTCGAAGTAGAGATCGTCGAGCGGCCGCGTGCCGTGGTTGACGATGACCTGGTCCACGCGACGTTCGCGGCTGACCCCGCCGTAATCGCTGCCCAGGGTCGCGATCAACTCGTTGCCGTCGCGGCGCACCGCGTCGAGCTTCCAGGTGACCGTGAAGGTCACGTCGCGCTTTTGCAGTTCACGCATGGAAGGGGTTAGCGACATGGCCATAACCTCGGGCACGAAGGTCCGGTCGCGGGTCATGATCTCGACCTTGGCGCCGGTCGCAGCGATCTTCTCGGCCGCCTGAAGCGCGGGATAGTCGCCCGCGTCGTCATAGATCAGCACGTTCGAACCCGGTTGCGCGTCGCCCGACAGGATGTCCCAGGTGGACACGACCAGCGGGTTGCCGTCCTCCAGCACCTCGGTATGGGGCAGGCCGCCGGTGGCGACGATCACCACATCGGGCTTTTCAGCCAGAACGGTGTCGGCATCGGCGAAGCTGTTGAAGCGGAATGTCACGCCAAGGCGTGTACATTCCTCGAACCGCCACTGGATCAGCTGGATCATCTCGGCCCGGCGCGGGGTTTGCGCCGTCAGGCGCACCTGGCCGCCCGGATCGTTCGCGGCCTCATGCACGATGACCTCATGCCCGCGCTCGGCGGCGACGCGCGCCGCCTCAAGCCCCGCCGGTCCCGCGCCGATGATGACGACGCGCTTGCGGGTTTCCGCCTTGGCGATCGCGTGCGGCTGTTCCAGTTCACGGCCCGTCGAGGGGTTGTGCAGGCAAAGCGCCATTCCGCCCTGATAGATCCGGTCGAGGCAGTAGTTCGCGCCGACGCAGGGGCGGATGCGCTCCTCCTCGCCGCGCATGATCTTGGCGACGATGTGCGGGTCGGCCATGTGGGCGCGGGTCATGCCCACCATGTCGAGCTTGCCCGAGGCGATGGCGTGGCGCGCAGTTGCGACATCCTGGATCTTGGCGGCGTGGAAGGTCGGGAAGTTGGTCGCGGCGCGCACCTCGCCCGCGAAGTCCAGATGGGGCGCGCTGCGCATGCCCTGAACCGGGATCACGTCGGTCAGCGCCGCGTCGGTTTCGATATGGCCCTTGATGACGTTCAGGAAGTCGACCATCCCGCTGTCCTTCAGGCGTCGCGAGATCTCCAGCCCGTCCGCTTTGGTCAGACCGCCGGGCATGTCCTCGTCCCCCGTGTAGCGGATGCCCACGATGAACTCTGGCCCGACACGCTCACGGATCGCTTTCAGCGTGTCGAAGGTGAACCGCAGCCGGTTGTCGAGGCTGCCGCCATAGGGGCCGTCGAGGTCGTTGGTCAGCGGCGACCAGAACTGGTCCATCAGGTGGCCGTAGGCCTGAAGCTCGATCCCGTCGAGGCCGGCTTCCTTCATCCGCTCGGCGGCGTCGGCGTAGTCCTCGATGATGCGGGCGATGTCCCAATCCTCGGCCTTCTTCGGGAAGGCCTTGTGCGAGGGCTCGCGTTCATGGCTGGGGGAGACGACGGGCAGCCAGTCGGCCTTGTCCCAGCGCGTGCGGCGGCCAAGGTGGGTCAGCTGGATCATCACCGCGCAACCGTGGTCGTGGCATTCGTCGGTCAGCTGCTTCATCCAGCCCACGACCTCGTCCTTCCAGGCCAGGATGTTGTTGAAGACCGGCGGGCTGTCGCGCGCGACCGAGGCCGAGCCCGCCGTCATCGTCATCGCAACCCCAGCCTTGGCACGCTCTGCGTGATAGGCCCGGTAACGCGCCTTGGGCATGCCATCCTCGGGATAGGCCGGTTCGTGGCTGGTGATGATCAGGCGGTTCTTCAGCGTCAGGTGCTTGAGCTGGTAGGGTTGAAGCAGCGGGTCGTTGGACATCGGGGGCTCCCTATCGATATGAAGGCAAAATCCAAAAAATGTTCACCTGTGTCAAGAAAAAGTTCATGAGTGTTGATTTGGATTGAGCGGGCTGCGGCGGCGCAGTATGCTTGTGCCATGGATGACGCGCACGCATGTGACGAAGACAGAAAGGCGACCGGCTGGCGCGGCTCCCGCGAGGGCTGGCTTGAGGCTGCGAAGGCAGCGTTTCTGGAAAGCGGGATCGAGGCGGTGAAGATCCAGCCGCTCGCCAGTCAGCTTAACCTGTCACGCACCAGTTTTTACTGGTTTTTCAAGGATCGCGCCGCAATCCTTGATGCGTTGCTCGAACATTGGGATGAAACCAACACCGCGGCCCTTGTCAGCGCCTGCGACGCCTATGCCGAGACGATCACCGAGGCGGTGCTGAACCTTCTGAGCGTGTTTCTGGATGACACCCGCTTCCAGCCGCGCCTTGATTTCGCGATCCGGGGCTGGGCGCATCAGTCCGACGCCGTGATGGCCCGCGTGGCCGCGGCGGACGAACGCCGGCTGGCAGCGATCAGGGGCATGTTCGAACGCTTCGGGCTGACGGGGGCAGAGGCCGACGTGCGCGCGCGAACCGTCTACCTGGTCCAGATCGGCTATATCTCGATGCAGGTGACGGAAAGCCTCGCCACCCGGATGGCCCGCATCCCCGCCTACGTCAAAACCTATTCGGGTCAGACCCCGAGCGAACGGGAAATGGCGCGTTTCCAGGCGGGACTCGGATACCAGCCAGAGCCGCGTTGACACGACGCGCGGTTCGCGCGGCGGACCGCCACGGAATGGCTTTTGTCTCGCCCGAAAGATGCATAGAATCGGGCGTATGAACGCGCTACATCCCGCCCCGCTGACCCGCGACGCCTTCCGCGCCGAGATCCTTCGCCACCTGACCTACACGGTCGGGAAGGATGCATCGCACGCCTCCCTTTACGACTGGCGGATGGCGCTGTCCTTTGCCTTGCGTGACCGGATCGTCACGCCTTGGTTCCACGCGACCCGCCGCACCTGGGCGGAGGACCACAAGCGGGTCTACTACCTGTCGATGGAGTTCCTGATCGGCCGCATCCTTGAGGACGCCGCCATCAACCTCGGCCTCAGGGAGGTCGCGGCCGAGGCGCTGGCCGATCTTGGCCAGGACTTCGCGACCGTGGCCGCCACCGAACCCGACGCGGCGCTTGGCAATGGCGGGCTGGGGCGGCTGGCGGCCTGCTATATGGAAAGCATGGCGACGCTTGGCTGTCCGGCCTACGGCTACGGGATTCGCTACGAACACGGCCTTTTCCGGCAGGAGTTCGAGAACGGCCAGCAGGTCGAACTGGCCGAGGACTGGCTGTCGCAGAAACACGCCTGGGAATTCGAGCGCCCCGAATGCGCCTATACCATCGGCTTCAAGGGCCAAGTGGAGACGCAGCGCGGGCGCAGCGTCTGGGTGGCTGGCGAAAGCGTGCGTGCCTCGGCCTATGACACGCCGGTCGTGGGTTGGGCGGGACGCTGGGCGAACACGCTGCGGCTTTGGGGGGCGCTGCCCACGAAGCGCTTCGATCTGGCGCGGTTCAACAGCGGCGATTATGCGGCCGCTGCCGAGTCCGAGACGCTGGCCCGGACCATCAGCCGCGTTCTTTACCCGGAGGACGCGACCTATCAGGGCAAGGAGCTGCGCCTGAAGCAGGAATACTTCCTGACCTCCGCCGCGATCCAGGACATCCTGCGGCGCTACCTCGACAGCCATTCGGATCTGCGCGCGCTGCCCGCGAAGGTCGCGATCCAGATGAACGACACCCACCCCGCGCTGGCCGGGCCGGAACTGATCCGGATTCTGACCGACCACCACGGGATCGGCTTTGGCGAAGCGGTGGAAATCGCGCGCGCCTGTCTGGGATACACCAATCACACGCTGCTTCCCGAGGCGTTGGAGCGGTGGTCGACCTGGCTCATGGGCAATGTCCTGCCGCGCCACATGCAGATCATCGAGCGCATCGACGAGGATCACCTCAAGGCGCATCCGAAGCGGCCCCATTACGTGGGCATCGTCAAGCACCACGAGGTGCGGATGGGCGAGCTCGCCTTCATCTCGTCCCACCGCGTCAACGGCGTCTCGGCGCTGCATACGGACCTTGTGAAGGCGCGGCTCTTCCCCGAGCTTGACGCGCTTCATCCGGGCCGGATCGTGAACCAGACGAACGGCATCACGCCGCGCCGCTGGCTGCGCATGGCCAACCCGCGCCTTGCGACGCTGGTCACTGAGGCCATCGGCGCCGGGTGGGAGGATGATCTGGACCGGCTCGCGGGGCTTGAAGGGCATGTGGGCGACGCCGCCTTCCGCGAGCGCTTCGCGGCCGCCAAACGCGCGAACAAGGCCGAAACGGCGGATTGGATCCGGCGGGCGACGGGGACCACGGTGTCCCCCGACGCGATTTTCGACGTGCAGGTCAAGCGTATCCACGAATACAAGCGCCAGTTGCTGAACCTCCTGCACACGATCGCGGTCTGGCACGACATCCGCCAGAACCCGAACGCCAACCATGTGCCAAGGGTCAAGATCTTTGCCGGTAAGGCTGCGCCGGGATATGTCGTCGCGAAAGAGATCATCCACCTGATCAACGACGTGGCCGGCGTGATCAACGCCGACCCCGCGACGCGCGACCTGCTGCGCGTGGTCTATCCGCCGAACTACAACGTCTCGATGGCCGAACGGCTGATCCCGGCGGCGGACCTTTCCGAGCAGATCTCCACCGCCGGGAAGGAAGCCTCGGGCACCGGCAACATGAAGCTTTCGCTGAACGGGGCGCTGACGATCGGCACGCTCGACGGCGCCAATGTCGAGATCCGCGATCACGTCGGGGCCGAGAACTTCTTCCTCTTCGGCCTCACCGCCGAGGAGGTTCTGGAGCGCCGCAAGGACCCTGACCACGCGCGCCACGCGATCATGGAAAGCCAGATGCTGCAAGACGTGCTGCAGATGCTGGCAGAGGGCCGCTTCAGCCCCGGTCAGCCAGGGCGCTACCACGGCATCGTCGATCGCGTCTGGAACCACGATTACTTCCTGGTCGCGTCCGACTTCGCCTCCTACTGCGCGGCGCAGCGCGCGGTTGATGCCGCCTATCAGGACGGTGACGGATGGTCGCGCAAGGCGGCGATCAACACCGCGCGGATGGGATTTTTCTCGTCAGATCGCGCAATTCGCGGTTACATGAGGGATATCTGGAACACCGGTTCGGCGCTCTGAGCGCCGGGGAAAGGCAGACGGTGGCGGCCACGACGGAAGTGCACCCACAGGTAGACTGGCCCGACGATGGTGCCCTTGCGGCGCTGGCATCGGCCCGGCATGGCGATCCGTTTTCCATTCTTGGGCCGCATGGCGGTCGGGTTCTGGCCCTGATACCGGACGCGGCACGGGTCTGGGTCGTACCCGCAGACGGCGAACCGGAGGAGATGCAGCGCCACCCGGTCTTCGGCGATATCTTCGCCGCCGGCACGGGCGGGGCGGGGCCCTACAGGCTGCGGATCGAGTCGGGCGACGGCGCGCTGCGCGAGATCGAGGATCCCTACCGCTTCGTCCCCGTTCTGGGGCAGATCGACGAATTCCTGATCGGCGAGGGCAATCACCGCAACCTTTGGCGCGCGCTCGGCGCGCATCTGATCGCGCACGAGGGGGCAGGGGGTGTGCATTTCGCCGTCTGGGCGCCGAATGCGCAAAGCGTCTCGGTCGTGGGCGATTTCAACCGTTGGGACGGCCGCGTCCACGCCATGCGGCGGCGCGGCGCGACGGGCGTGTGGGAGATCTTCCTGCCCGGCCTCGCCGAGGGCGCGCTTTACAAATACGAGATCCGCGGCCCTGACGGGGCGCTGCTGCCGCTCAAGGCCGATCCGCTTGGGTTCGGGTCGGAACACCCGCCGCAGACCGGCTCGGTGGTGCGCCGTCCGGGCGCCGCGCAATGGGATGACGCCGACTGGATGGCGGCGCGCGCCGCGCGCAATTCCGTCGATGCGCCCATTTCGATCTACGAGGTGCATCTGGGAAGCTGGCGGCGGACCGGTGAGGATCAGCGACCGCTGTCCTACCTGGAACTGGCCGACGCGCTTCTGGACTATGTGGAGTGGATGGGCTTCACCCATATCGAGCTTCTGCCGATCAGCGAACACCCGTTCGACGGCTCCTGGGGCTACCAGCCCATCGGGCTTTTCGCCCCAACGATCCGGCACGGAACCCCGCAGGAATTTGCGGCCTTCGTGGACGCCGCGCACCGGCGGGGGATCGGCGTGCTGTTCGACTGGGTGCCGGGGCATTTCCCGACGGACGAACACGGGCTTGGCCGCTTCGACGGTACGCCGCTTTACGAACATGCCGACCCGAAAGAGGGCTTCCACCTCGACTGGAACACGCTGATCTACAACTACGGCCGGGCGGAGGTGTCGAACTACCTTGTCGCCAACGCGCTTTACTGGCTTGAGGAATACCATCTGGACGGGCTCCGGGTGGATGCCGTGGCCTCGATGCTTTACCGCGACTATTCGCGCGGCGAGGGCCAGTGGGTCCCCAACGTCCACGGCGGGCGCGAGAATTACGAGGCGATCGCTTTCCTGAGGAAAGTCAACAGCCTGGCTTACGGCGAGGTGCCCGGCATCATGACGGCGGCCGAGGAATCGACGGCCTTTCCCGGCGTCTCCGCGCCTGTGGACCGGGGCGGGCTGGGCTTCGGCTTCAAGTGGAACATGGGCTGGATGAACGACACGCTCGGCTACATCCAGAAGGACCCGATCTATCGCAGGCATCACCACAACCAGATGACCTTCGGTATGGCCTATGCCTGGTCGGAGAACTTCATCTTGCCGATCAGCCATGACGAGGTGGTGCACGGCAAGGGCTCCATGCTGGGCAAGATGCCGGGGAGCGCGTGGGAGAAATTCGCGAACCTGCGCGCCTACTACAGCTTCATGTGGACGCATCCGGGCAAGAAGCTCCTGTTCATGGGGCAGGAGTTTGCGCAAGGGCGCGAATGGAACCACGCGGCCAGCCTCGACTGGCACCAGTGCGACGACCCACACCATCGCGGGGTGCAGCTTCTGGTGCGCGACCTCAACCGGCTTTACCGGGAGACGCCCGCGCTCCACCTCAATGACTGCCGGCCTGAAGGCTTCGAATGGCTTGAGGCGGATGACGCGGAAAACTCCGTCTTCGCCTTCATCCGTCGCGGCGGCGCGGGCGATCCGGCGGTTGTTGTCGCGCTGAACCTTACCCCCGTCGAGCGGAGGGGCTACCGCATCGGCTTTCCGGCAGGGGGCACATGGGCCGAGGTCTTCAACAGCGACGCGGGCCTTTACGGCGGCGGCGACCGGGGCAATGGCGGGGCGATCACGGCCGAACCGGTCGGTTGGCATCGCCAGGCGCATTCAGCGGCGGTCGATCTGCCGCCGCTCGGCGCGGTGGTATTCAGGCAGGCGCGACCTGCCACATGAGGGGAGGACGGAATGCAGCCAAGGCCCAACCAGCGCCTGTCATCGCAGGCCATGGCTTTCGTGCTTGCCGGAGGGCGCGGTAGCCGCCTGAAGGAACTGACCGACAAGCGCGCGAAACCCGCGGTGCCTTTTGGCGGCAAGGCGCGGATCATCGATTTCGCGCTGTCGAACGCGCTGAACTCGGGCATCCGCAAGATGGCGATCGCGACGCAATACAAGGCGCATAGCCTGATCCGGCACATGCAACGGGGTTGGGGCTTCTTCCGGGCGGAGCGCAACGAATACCTGGACATCCTGCCGGCCAGCCAAAGGGTCGAGGAAAGCAAGTGGTACCTGGGCACCGCCGACGCCGTGACGCAGAACATCGACATCGTCGACAGCTACAACGTCAAGTATGTGATCATCCTCGCAGGCGACCACATCTACAAGATGGACTATGAGATCATGCTGCGCCAGCATGTCGACACGGGCGCCGACGTGACCATCGGCTGCCTGACCGTCCCCCGGCAGGAGGCGAGCGCCTTCGGCGTCATGGACGTGGACGCGACCGGGCGCATCACGGCCTTTCTGGAAAAGCCCAAGGACCCGCCCGCCATGCCGGGCGACCCTAACCATTCTCTTGCCTCGATGGGGATCTATGTCTTCGACTGGGCGTTCCTCAGGGGGCTCTTGCTGAGCGATGCCGAGGACGCGAATTCCAGCCACGATTTTGGCAACGACCTGATCCCGCAGATCGTCAGGGACGGCAAGGCGATGGCGCACCGCTTCTCCGAAAGCTGCGTCCGCGCCAGCACCGAGGAGGAGCCCTATTGGCGTGACGTGGGTACCATCGACGCGTTCTGGCAGGCCAATATCGACCTGACCGACTTCGTCCCGAAGCTGGACATCTACGACAACAGCTGGCCGATCTGGACCTATGCGGAGATCGTCCCGCCCGCCAAGTTCATCCATGACGAGGACGGGCGGCGCGGCTCTGCCGTCTCCTCGCTCATCTCGGGCGCCTGCATCGTCTCGGGCTCTGAGGTGAAGAACTCGCTCCTTTTCACCGGGGTGCGTGCGCATTCGTTTTCCAGCGTCGAGTTTTCGGTCATCCTGCCCTATGTCACGATCAACCGGCGGGCAGAGCTGCGCAATTGCGTCATCGACCGCGGGGTGGTCATCCCCGAGGGGCTTGTGATCGGCGCCGACCCCGAGGAAGATGCGAAGTGGTTCCGCCGGACCGACGCCGGCATCGTCCTGATCACGCAGGAGATGCTGGACCGCCGGGCCGCGAAACTTGGCTAGAGGCTCGCGCGAAAGGAAAGCTGTTGGGCAAGGTTCTCTCGGTCGCGTCCGAATGCGTGCCGTTGATCAAGACCGGTGGGCTCGCGGATGTCGTCGGCGCGCTTCCCAAGGCGCTGGCCGCCGAAGGCTGGGACATGCGCGTGCTTCTTCCCGCCTATCCAGGGCTGGAGGCGCGGCTGGAGCGGGCAGAGGTCATCTGGCGGGACAGCGATCTTTTCGGCGGCCCGGCCCGTGTTCTGCGCGGTTCGGTCGGCGGGCTTGAGATCCTGCTTCTGGTCGCGCCGCATCTGTTCGACCGTGCGGGCGGTCTTTATGCCTCTGGCGGGGCGGACCATGCCGATAATCCCGAACGTTTCGCGGCACTTTCCTGGGCCGCGGCAGAGATCGCGCGCGGCGCCGGGCAGGATGGCTGGCGGCCCGATATCCTGCACGCACACGACTGGCAGGGTGGGCTTGCGCCCGCCTACCTGCGCTACGGCCCCCCTGCGCGGGCGAAAAGCGTCCTGACCATCCACAACATGGCCTTCCAGGGGATTGCGCCCGCATCCCGGCTGGGCACGCTCAGGCTGCCCGGCCATGCCTTCACCAGCGAGGGGCTTGAATACTACGGCAACCTTTCAACCCTCAAGGCGGGGCTTGTCACCGCCGACCGGATCACGACGGTTTCGCCCACCTATGCCGAGGAGCTGATGCGTCCGGAGTTCGGCATGGGGCTTCAGGGGGTTCTGGCGGCCCGTGCGGCGGATCTTCAGGGGATCCTCAACGGCGTCGATGAAGCCGTCTGGTCGCCGGAGGCTGACCCTGAAATCACCCCCTATTCGACGCGCAGCCTGAAGGGCAAGGCGGTCAACCGGCAGCGGCTTCTCGACGAATTCGGGCTGGAGGCGGTGGAGGGGCCGCTTGCCATCGTGGTCAGCCGGCTGACCGATCAAAAGGGTATCGACCTTCTGGCCGGGGCGCTTGACGGGTTCGTGCAGGCGGGGGGCGGGCTTGCGCTTCTGGGCGCGGGCGATCCGGGCCTTGAAGGCGCGATGCAGGCTGCGGCCGGGCGCTGGCCCGGCCGGGTCGGGGTCCGCATCGGCTATGACGAGGCGCTGGCGCACCGCATGTTCGCGGGGGGCGACGCGGTGCTGGTGCCCTCCCGGTTCGAGCCCTGCGGCCTGACCCAGATGTATGGCCTGCGCTACGGCACCATCCCGGTCGTCGCGGCGACCGGCGGGCTGAACGACACGGTCATCGGCGCGACACCGGCAAGCCTTGCCGCCGAGGCCGCGACGGGGATCACCTTTCATCCGGTCGATGGGATCGCGCTGTCGGGCGCGCTCCGCCGTCTCGTTCAGCTTCACGCCGACCGCCGCCTGTTCGAGGCGATGCGCCGCCGCGCCATGCGGGCGGAGGTCGGCTGGTCCGGGCCCGCGCGTGCCTACGCCGCGCTTTACCGGAACCTGATGTCATGACCTCCACGCGGCCCGGGGTGGCACCGGACCGGCTCAGTCACCGGGCCGTCGCCGGGGGGCGGGCCTGGCCGCTGGGCGCGACCTTCGACGGCGCGGGTGTGAACTTCGCCGTCTTCTCCGCCCACGCGACCAAGGTCGAAGTCTGCCTGTTCACCCACGACGGGCGGAGAGAGATCGCGCGGCTTGCCTTGCCCGAACGTGACGGGGACATCTGGCACGGCCATGTGGAGGGTCTGACGCCAGGCACCCGCTACGGTCTTCGCGTCCATGGCCCCTACGATCCTGAGACCGGGCACCGCTTCAACCCGAACAAGCTCTTGATCGATCCCTATGCCCGCCAGATCGTCGGGCCGCTGAAGTGGTCGGACGCGCTGATGGGCTACCGCGTGGGGGCTTCTGCCGCGGACCTTTCCTTCGACAGCCGCGACAGCGCCTTCGCCATGCCCAAATGTGTGGTCGCCGATACGAGCTTCGATTGGGGCGATGACCGTCCCCCTCGGCGCGATCTGCGCCAGACGGTCATCTACGAGGCCCATGTGCGCGGCCAGACCATGGCGCATCCCGGCGTCGATCCGGGCTTGCGCGGCACCTTCCTCGGCATGAGTTCCGAGCCGATGATCGAGCATCTGACGCGCCTTGGCGTCACGGCGGTCGAGTTGCTGCCCGTCCAGTGCTTCTTCAACGACCGCTTCCTGGAGGCACGGGGCCTGCGCAACTACTGGGGCTACCAGACGCTCGGCTTCTTCGCGCCGGAGCCGCGCTACATGAGCCAGGGCGCGGTCTGGGAATTCCAGGCCATGGTACGGCGCTTCCATGCCGCCGGGATCGAGGTGCTGCTGGATGTCGTCTATAACCACTCGGGCGAGGGCGACGAACTGGGTCCGACGCTGTGCTTTCGCGGGATCGACAACGGCAGCTACTACCGGCTGACGGGGGCGGGGCGGCATTATCTGAACTACACCGGCACGGGCAATACGCTGAACCTCGATCATCCGATGGTGCTCAGGATGGTCATGGACTCGCTGCGCTACTGGGTGGAGGTCATGCATGTGGACGGGTTCCGCTTTGACCTCGCCAGCGCTCTCGCGCGCGGCCCGTCGGGGTTCGAGCCCGAATCCGCCTTTCTGGATGCTTTGCGCCAGGACCCTGTCCTGTCGCGGGTGAAGCTGATCGCGGAACCCTGGGACATCGGCCCGGGTGGCTACCGGCTTGGCCGCTTTCCCCATCCGTTCCTCGAATGGAACGACCGGTTCCGCGACGATGTGCGCCGTTACTGGCGGGGCGACACCTATGGCGCGGCGCATCTTGCCCGGCGGCTTCTGGGCTCGGCCGAACTTTTCGATCACGGCGGGCGTCCGGCAGTGTCCTCGGTCAATTTTGTCACCTGTCACGACGGCTTCACGCTGGCCGACCTTGTGAGCTACGCCCACAAGCACAACGAGGCGAACGGCGAGGATAATCGCGACGGCCACGACGCCAACCACTCCGAGAATTTCGGGGTCGAGGGGCCAAGCGACGATCCCGGCGTCAAGGCGCTGCGGGACCTGCGCCGCCGAAACCTGCTGGCGACACTTTTCCTGTCGCAGGGCACGCCGATGATCCTGGCTGGGGACGAGGCGGGAAACAGCCAGGGTGGCAACAACAACGCCTATGCGCAGGACAACCCCACCGGTTGGGTGGACTGGAGCGGGGCGGAGGAAGAGTTCGCGGATTTCGTGGCGCGCCTTGCCGCCCTGCGGCGGGAATATCCGGTGCTGTCCCAGCGTCGCTTCCTGCACGGACGGCGCCGGACGGAGGGCGATCCGCCCGATCTGGAATGGCGGCGCGCGGACGGGGCGGCGCCCACGGATGCAGACTGGCAATCGCCCGACTGGAAGGCCTTTGGCCTCCTGATCCGGGAATCGGCCGAAACGGCCGTTTGTCGCGGTGACCGGGATGTCTTCGCCTTCTTCAACGCGGGCGATGAGGTCGCGCTGCGCCTGCCGGACGGCGCGTGGCGGTGCCGGCTCGACACCCGGGCGCCGGCGACGGCCCCCGGCCCGAGCGTGTCGGGCCAGGCGGTCATGGCGGCCCAGTCGATCCGGGTCTATGTCCGGGATGAGGACGCAAGGCTGGCCGCCCGCAAGGCGGCCGCCGGCACCACGGAATGAACAGACGCGCCCGCCGGGGGCGAGGACAAGGCAGGACGGAGCGGACATGACGGCAGAGTGGTGGCGTGGGGCGGTGACCTATCAGGTCTATCCCCGCTCGTTCCAGGACGACAACGGTGACGGGATCGGCGATCTGCCGGGCATCACGCGGCGTCTGCCCTATCTGGCCGACCTCGGCGTCGATGTGGTCTGGCTCTCGCCCGTCTCGACCTCGCCGATGCGGGACATGGGTTATGACGTGTCGGATTACCGCGACATCGACCCGGTCTTCGGAACGCTTGCGGATTTCGACCGCATGGTCGCGCGCGCGCATCAGCTGGGCCTGAAGGTGATCATCGACCAGGTGATCTCGCATTCCTCGAACCTGCATCCGGCCTTCGTCGAAAGCCGGGCCAGCCGCACGGGGCCGAAATCCGACTGGTATGTCTGGGCCGATCCGCACCCCGACGGGACACCGCCAAACAACTGGCTCGCGGTCTTCGGCGGCAGCGCCTGGACCTGGGATGCACGCCGGCACCAGTACTATTTCCACAACTTCCTGCCCGAACAGCCCGACTTCAACTTCCATAACCCGGAGGTTCAGGACTGGCATCTCGACAACATGGCCTTCTGGCTCGACCGGGGCGTGGACGGGTTCCGGCTGGACACGGTCAACTACTATTTCCACGACCGGCTTTTACGCGATGACGCGGCCGACTACCGGGTGAAGTCGAAGCTGGAAAACAACCCCTACAACATGCAGTATCACCTGTTCTCGAAGAACCAGCCCGAGAACATCACCTTTCTCGAACGCTTGCGCGCGCTGAGTGAGAGCTATGGCTCCCGCATGCTGGTGGGCGAGATGGGGGAAAGCCACCACGCCATCCGCATGATGGGGGACTACACCTCTGGCGGGCGACTGCATCAGTGCTATTCCTTCGACATGCTGGGGCCGGAATTCACGGCCGCGCATTTCCGTTCCAAGATCGAGGAGTTCTTTGCCGGGGCGCCCGACGGCTGGCCCTGCTGGGCCTTTTCCAACCATGACGTGAACCGCCACGTCACGCGCTGGCTCGCCCAGGGCGCGGGGCGGGATGAGGTGGCGAAACAGGCCGCCGCACTTTTGCTGTCGTTCCAGGGCTCGATCTGCCTCTACCAGGGCGAGGAACTGGGCCAGACCGAAACCGAATTGCGGTTCGAGGAACTGACCGACCCCGCAGGCATCAACTTCTGGCCCGAGGAAAAGGGCCGCGACGGGTGCCGGACCCCGATGGTATGGGAACGCGACGCACCCAACGCGGGCTTTTCGACGGCGGAGAAGACATGGCTACCCGTCCGTGACCCCCAGCGCGCGGTCGCGGTCGATACCCAAGGGGGGGAGGGTTCCGTCCTGGCCTTCTATCGCCGGATGCTTGCTTACCGAAAGGCCAGTGCCGACCTGATGGCAGGCGCGACCGCCTTCCTGCCACTGCCGGAACCTCTGCTGGGCTTCCGGCGCGGGGCGGGTACGCTTTGCGTCTTCAACCTGTCAGCCGACACCCACACGCTGGCCTGCAAGGGCGGCGCGGCGCGCATCGAAGGCAATGCGAGCCATCGCGCCGGCATCCTGACCCTTGGGGCCAGCGGTTTCGCCATCATCGAAGGCGCGGTGGATATCTCCTCCCTTTGACCGGGCAGTGGTCGGGGATGCTGGACCCGGTCAAAGCACCGCGCTCGCAAGCATGTAGACGCCCGCCGCTGCAAGCGCGGCGCCGGCCAGGCGGGCGAAGAGCCGGCCGCCCGGCGCCAGCCGCTCTGCCAGAACGAAAAGGGCAAGACCCACGATCCAGTACAGGTTCATGATCCCGCCCACGAACAGGAGCGCCATCAGCGCCCAACAGCAGCCCAGGCAGTAGGTGCCGTGGTGGACGCCGATCCCGAAGGCCCCCGCCGCGCCGGGCCGGTTGTGTCGCGCCAGAAACTCGGCAGGCGAGCGGCAATGGCTGAGACAGGCATCCTTGAAGCCCGTGAACTGGTAGACCCCGGCGGCCAGGAGCACGACGCCCGCCAAAGCCCGCGAACTGAGCGTCATCATCGAAGACGCCACCAGCCCCGCCTGTTCCAGTCCCCATTGCAGCGCCACCGCGATCACCGAGAACCCGGCCCAGATCGCAAGGTACCCCACGAGGAACAGGAGGCTGTAAAGCCATGCCTGATCGCTCTGCGGTCCCCGGCGCTTCAGTGCCGCGTAAAGCAGGAGCATCGGCGCGGCACTGGGCGTCATCATGGCGATCATCATGATCCACCACATCAGGAAGACCAGCAGCGCGTAGGCGGGCGTCCAG
Source organism: Albidovulum sediminicola (assembly GCF_025751575.1). Lineage (GTDB taxonomy): Bacteria > Pseudomonadota > Alphaproteobacteria > Rhodobacterales > Rhodobacteraceae > Albidovulum > Albidovulum sediminicola. Next base: position 280,717 of record NZ_JAOWLA010000002.1, read on the forward strand.
GCGATCGGCCCGCCCATCTGCATGGGCCGGCCGACCGAACGGGCCATGCGCGTCATCTCGATCGCGGACATCGACATGCCGACGCCCAAGACGGTGTAAATTGCCGCGCCCGCGACGATGATCATGACCGCGCCCACCACGATGGCGCGGTCATGCTGGACCAACCTCTCGACCGGGCTGGCGGTCCGCTGGGGTCCTGTCTTGCTCATGGCGTGGCGCTCGTTAGGCCGCCCGTACCACGCCGGTGCCGGTCAGATGCAGGCGCGCGAAATGGGCGTGGGTGTCGTTGTTCTTCGAGAGCCGGATCGCACCGCCGGTCGTGCTGGCGCTGCCGCATCCCATTTCCGCCGTGTCGAACTCGAACCCATTCGGCAGGTGGATGCTGATGCGATGCGGCTCGCCCGTCACGGCATTGGGAATGGGCTTGCCCGTAACTTCGAAGACGCCGCCCACCTCGCCGCTCCCTTTCCGCGCATCGACATCGATATCGCAGGAAATCGGCGCAAAGAGGGTTTCATGCCTGTTCGGGGACATGGCGCTGAAGATGAACCACATGGTGGCCAATTCTTCCGTGTCGCCGCCGGTCATGATGGTTTCGAGAGCGGCGCGCTGCGCGGCATCCGCGCGCTCATCGATGATGAGCTGCATCTGCCCGTTCCCCTGATGGATCGCGCCGGGCCATTTGTAGACGCCCGCCGCGCGAAGCCCGTCCAGAATCACGCCGTCATGGTGGCCCTTCTGGATATCGAAGACGACGACAGCCTCGCAGCTTCCGTGCGAGGGCGGCTGGCTGAATTGACAGGGGCAGCCGAAGTTGCAGTTGCAGTTGGCCAGTTCCAGGCCCTGAATGCTCCAGTCTTTCATCTAGACGACTCCTTCCTTGGTCCGCACGCCGGTGATCGGAATGCGGCTGCCGCGACGTCAGCCCAGGAAACTGCCACAGAAAGAATGATTGTTGGTGGGACGACTGGCCACACATCCCTGACCGCGCATCCCTTGCGAGGAACCCTATCACGAACGGCCGGATCTCTCAACCAGCGCGCCGCAGCGACGGGTTGTCCCCGGTCGCCGTCGCAAATCCGTGGGAAACAGACCGGTGCCCGATATAGGCTGGCCCCGTAATGGAGAGGAGCGGGGAAAGCATGTCCGCAGCACAGCTGGAAACCATGATGGAGTTGTCGAAGGCCCGCGCCGAGGCTTACATCCACATCGCCAAAGGCATGATGATGAACGAATTCGGCCCGGTTGCCGAGCACACCCATGCGGAGATCACGGTGGCCTTGGCCGCGGCCATGCTTCAGTATGAAGGCGCGCAGATCCTGTCAGACGCCTATCGCGCGGCGGCTGGGCCGCACGATGCGGCCTGACCGTAACGGATTGACTGTAACCGCGTGACCGCGCGCAGCCGACCTTGGCGGCCGTCACCCGGACCGGCCGGGGGCGTCACCTTTCGAAGCGTGCGCGCCAGCGGTCGGTCCCGGGGGTTACCCGGCGCGGAATCCGGGGTTCCTCGATCTCTGGAAGGGCGGGGGCGGATGGGGTGTCCTGAACCTCCGGTTGGGGCGTGCCGAGTTCCAGCACGGTCTTGCCCTCCGCCTCCTTGACGTTGGCGATGTAGATGTCGCCTGTCACGCCCTCCAGGAACATCATGCGGGCGAGGGGGTTGATGAAGTGCGTCTCGATCCGGTTCGCGATGCCCCGTCCGCCCTCGAAATAGTCCTGGGTGCACAGCAGCCGCAGGAAGGATGCGGCCTCGGGCGACAGGCCGAGCGAAATGTGGTGCATCGACTCGATCCGCCGGATCACCCGGCCCAAAAGCGCATCGAAGATCTGCGCCATGCCTGGGCCCTTGAGGAAGTCGAAGACGACGATGTTCTGGCCGATGCGGTTCAGAAGCTCCGGCCGCTTGAGCTCGGTGCGGAAATGATCCTCGACCGCGCGCCCGATCTTGCTCGACAATTCCGGATAGCTGTCCGAGGGCAGGACGTTCATGCCCATGTTGTTGGCGCGCGACCCGCTGGCGATCCCGATGTTGGAGGTGAAGATGATCAGCGCCTCCGAGAAGTAGGCCGTCATGCCGCGCGCATCGGTCAGCCGCCCCTCGTCAAGGATCTGAAGGAACACGTCCAGCACGCGGGGATGGGCCTTTTCCACCTCGTCGAACAGAAAGACGCTGAAGGGACGGCGGTTCGCGGCGTTGACAAGCTGCCCGCCGTTTTCGTGGCCCGCATGGCCGGGAGGTGCCCCGATCAGCCGCGCGACGGAGTTTTCGGCCATGAACTCCGACATGTCGAAGCGGTGGCAAAGCGTTTCGTCCCCGAACAGAAGCTCCGTCACCGCCTTGGCAAGCTCGGTCTTGCCGACACCGCTCGGGCCGACAAGGAACAGCGCCCCGCGCGGGCGCGTGTGCATCGCCCCCGACTGCGCCCCCGACAGGCCAAGGATCGACCGGGCGAGGATGTCGAGCGTCTTTTCCAGCGCGTGCGACTGTCCCTTGATCCGCGCGCCCAGGATCGCGCCCGCGCGCTGCATCCGCTTGCGCAGCACCGGAGAGGTCCAGGGATTGCGGCGCGACCCGGTGCGGAACACCCGGATCGCGTCCGAGATATGGGACAGCGTGAAGCCCTCGATTGCGGCGATCCGGGCGATCGCATCCATCGCCAGCAGCGGCTTGCCGTCGCATTCCAGCGCGAATTGCTGAAGAAACCGGTCCTGATCCGCCTCTGCCAGATCGTCGAGCCAGCCCCGCGCCTGCGCCAGGTGCCTGGCAAAGCGGAAGCGGTCTTCGAGGTTCGGGTGTTCGACCTGGATCTCGCGCAGGGCCGCGTTTTGCAGGACGAACCAGTCGGGCAGGTCGGCGGGGTGATCGACCAGCCAGATCGTCGGGTTGAGCGGCGCACCGCCGTGTTCGCGCCGCCGTGCGCGCGAGGCCGCGTCGATGGCGACGAAAAAGTCCTCGGCGCCGTCACCGGACGCGGGCCGCAGGTGTGAGGCATGGTCCAGAAGCAACGCGACCGGGAAACTGTCGAAGGCCGCCACCTTGGCGTGAATGTCGCTGATGTCCGACAGGCCCGCCGCAACCGCGCCGATGGGCAAGCCCGCCTTGCGCAGTGCCTGTTCGTGCCCCTCCTCCGAACCGGCAAGAAGGCTCAGGCCCTGCACCGGATCGTAGCGCAGAAGCGCCCCGAAGCCGGCTGCCCGCAGCAGGTTCCACAGGATCGCGTCAAGCTCCTGGAAGTCCTCGGACACATCCTGCGGGGCGGGGTAAAGATCGCCGAGGTTCCCCGATAGAACGAGGTGGTCGGAGTAGGCGAGCGCGGCGCTGACCTCCTCGTACCAGGACGGAAGGTCGTATGAGCGGGACATGTCTTGATCGGTCCTGTCTGCGGGTCTTGCCATCGTCCGGAAACGCTGGCCGGGGCCTGGCCCCGATGCTCAGCAAACGGCGGAACGCGGGCACCAGCATGACCGGTTTCGGACATCTCTGGGTCATTTAAACATTCATGAATTGGAATGCCAGTGACGGCGCGCAAGAAAGTTCAGCCCCCGCTTCGCAGGACAATACGACCCGGCGGGGAGGAGGCCGCCGGGTCGCAAAGGCCTTAGCTCGCGCGCTTGGTGAGATGCGCGTAGCTCGCGGCGAAACGGCCGAACTTGTGCGCCCCGCAGGTCACCGGCTGGTAACGCTGCGGGTTCGCCTCGGACACGCAGGAGGGCAGGGGCGTGATCACGGCGTCGAAGTCGGCGTCGATGAAGAACGGGATCGAATAGCGCTCCCGTCCCGAGGTGTTGATGACCCGGTGCATGTTCGCGAGGTAAAGATCGTTCGTCAGCTTCTGGATCAGGTCGCCGATATTGATGACGAAGGCCCCACGGATCGGCGTGCCCTCGATCCAGTCGCCGTCCCGGTTCATCACCTGAAGACCACCGACGTCATCCTGCGCCAGGATCGTCAGGTTGCCGTAGTCGGTATGGGCGCCGATGCCGATGACATCCTCGCCGATGTTGCCGGTCTGCGGCGGGTAGTGCAGCAGACGCTGGATGCTGATCGGGTTCGACATCAGCCCCTCGAAATGGGTTTCCGGCAGGTCAAGGCTCAGCGCGATCCCGCGCAGGATCGACTTCGAAAGGGTCACCATCTTCTGGTGATAGCCGTAGACCAGTTCCTGGAACTCGGGGAAACCGGCCGGCCACTGGTTGGGTCCGAAGAACGGCCCCTCGATCGTGTCGCGCTCCGGACCGATGTCGAAGCATTCCTTCAGGTCGCGGGTCTTGCCAGGGTCGGTGTTCTCGCCAAAGGGCTCGATATAGCCGCGCAGCGCCACGTCGGACCAGCTGACATGCAGCGCCGTCTTTTCCGCCATCGGCAGGTCGAAGAAGCGGCGGGTCACGTCGAAGACCTGATCGACGAAGTCCTGCGCGATGCCGTGGTTCTTCACATACATGAAGCCGGCATTCGAGAGCGCCCAGCGGATCTGGCGGGCCACGCCCTGCTTGTCGCTGCCATCCAGAAGCGGCGCCAGGTCGACCATCGGAATCCTGTCGAAGCTTTCGCGCCGGGCGCGCAGCTTGTCGTCAAGCCGGGCGACCAAATCGTTGCTCATCTGCGTAGTCTCCTCGTGGGGATAAGGATTGCGGGCGCGGGGTCCCGTTCCCCGGCGCGGACGTGCGCCGGGGGTCTTTCAGCAATCTGGGGTCGGGTCGGGTTGGGGTGGTGTCAGTACCACATGTCGGGCATGTCGCCCTTTCGCCGCGCGACGAAATCGCGTAGCGCCTCGTCGATGCCTTCGTCCAGCGCGGGGGCCTGGTATTCCGCCAGCAGCTTTTTCCAGCGCGCATTGGCGCGCACCGCGTAGTCCAGCCCGCCCTGTTCATCCCAGGTTTCCCAGGGCTGATCGTCGTTCAGCGCGCTGTCCCAGTAGGCGGTTTCATAGTGGCGCAGCGTGTGGGCGGTGGAAAACAGATGCTGACCCGGTCCAAGCTCTGCGAGCGCGTCGAAGCCGAGCGTGTCCTCGTTGACCTCCATCCCGTCCAGATAGGCGTGCAGCGCGCCGCACATGTCGGTGTCCATCACCAGCTTTTCGTAGGACACCGACAAAAGCCCGTCGAGGAACCCGGCCGAGTGCAGGACGTAGTTCGCGCCGCCCTGAACCGCCGACATCATCGACATCATGCTTTGCTGCATTGCTTGCCCGTCGGGCAGCTTGGAGGTGCTGAAGTTGCCGGCGCAGCGCAGGGGCAGGTTCAGCCGCCGCGCGAGCTGCCCCATGGCGAGCGAGCCGATCGCGGGCTCCGGCGTGCCGAAGGTTGGCGACCCGGATTTGAGCGACATGGACGAGAAGAAGCTGGCCAGGATCGCCGGCGCGCCGGGGCGAACCAGCTGGGTCAGTGCGCAGGACGCCATGGATTCGGCGAGGCCCTGGGCCACCATGCCGGCGATGGTCAGGGGCGCCACCGCGCCGCCCAGCAGGAAGGGCAGGTGGATGGAGCCCTGGTTGGCGGCCGCATAGGTGCGGATGCCCGAGGTCGTGACGCCGTCCAGAACGAGCGGCGAGGTGGTGTTGAAGTTCCCCATCACCACGCAGTTCTGATCGGTGAAGGCCTCGCCGAAGACCAGCCGGGCCATCTCGACGCTGTCGGCGGCGCGTTCGGCGGCGGTGATCGAGCCCAGGAAGGCTCGGTCGGAATAGCGGATATGGGCATAGACCATGTCGAGGTGGCGCTTGTTCACCGGCACGTCGGTCGGCTCGCAGACCGTACCGCCGGAATGGTGCAGCCAGGGCGAGGATTGCGCCAGCTTCACGAAGTTCTGGAAGTCCTCGATGGTGCCGTAGCGGCGCCCGCGATCGAGGTCCATCACGAAGGGCGACCCGTAGGAGGGCGCGAAGACCACGTTCTTGCCCCCGATGCGGACCGAGTTGGCGGGGTTGCGGGCGTGCTGGGTGAACTCCGCCGGTGCGGTCTTCAGGACCTCGCGCAGCATGCCGGGTTCGAACTTGATCCGCCACACGTCGGCCGATTGCTCGGTCACATCGGCGCCAGCCTCTTTGTAAAGCCGCATCGCCTCCGCGTCCTCGCGCAGCTCGATGCCGATTTCGGCCAGGATGCGGTCGGCCGTCGCCTCGATCCGCGACAGGCTTTCGTCGGAGAGGATGTCATAGGTGGGGATGTTGCGAACGATGTAGGGGCGCTTGACCCCCTGTCCGCCGCCCAGGCGGGTTTCACGTCGCTGGTTGCGGCCGCTGCGCTGGCGTTTCGCGTCTTGGTTTGTGCTGTCACCGTCCGGCATGATCGGCCCCTCCTTTGATCAGCGCGAAAATACGACTGCGTAATGTCGCTGTAACGCCTGAAAATCCTGATAAGATTGATAAGGTGGGTTTATGGATTCCCTTCGTAGCCTGCTCCCGTCGATCAACAGTCTCGTGGTGTTCGAGGCCGCTGGCCGCCTGTCCAGCTTCACCGCCGCCGCGCGCGAACTGAACATGACGCAGGCCGCCGTATCCTACGCGATAAGGGGGCTTGAGGATCATCTGGGCGCCACGCTGTTTCTGCGCGAACACCGTCGCGTCCGGCTGAGCGAGGCGGGCGAAAGGTTCCACGCCGATGTCTCGATCGGGCTGTCACATATCCAGCGCTCCGCTCAGGACCTGCGCGCGGTCGCGACGGGCGGGCATGTGACGCTGTCCTGCTCGACCGCCTTCGCCGCCTTCTGGATGGTGCCGCGAATGGCCCGCTTCCGCCAGGACCTGCCCGAGGTGGACCTGCGCATCCAGACCGCCGACCGCGACCTGGACCTTTCGGGGGAGGGCATCCCGTTGGGCATCCGTGGGGGCGAGCCCGCCGACTGGCCGCAGTACCAGGCCGAGGCCCTGGCGCCGGAAGAGATCTATCCCGTCTGTGGCGCGGGCTACCTTTCGACGAATGAGCCTCCAGCGACGGCGCCGGACCTGCTCTCCCATCCGCTGATCCACCTGGAGGAACCCTTCCGCTACGCCACGACCTGGCGCGACTGGTTCCGCTCCGTCGGGATCGAGGGCAGGCTTGTGCCGAAGGGGCTTCAGATCAACGATTATGTGCTGGTGGTGCAATCCGTACTCGAAGGGCAGGGGATCGCCCTTGGCTGGCGTCACCTGGTCGAGGGGATGGTGGAGAAGGGAGTGCTCTTGCGGCTGACCGACAATGTCGTTTCCACCGGCAAGAGCTTCCATGTGGTCTGGCCGCGCGACGCCGTTCTGTCGCGCGCGGCGGCGCAGGTGCGCGACTGGCTTCTGGCCCAGCGGCCCGCCTAGCCACGGGCCCGACGGCTGGGGCGCGTCTTAGGTGTGACGCAGAAGCGGCAGGTGCAGCCAGCTGCCGATCCGCGCAAGGAACCCCGGCGCGGGGGCCTCAGTGCAGCGCATCGCGTCCTCCGCCGCGTCAGCGTCGGGCGCCTGTCGGCGCATCTGCAATTCGCGTGCCCGCGCGGCGCGGACCGCGGCCTCGTAGGAGCCGGTGAAGGTGAGAGAGCTGTAAAGATCGCCATACATGTCCGTTCCTCCTCTGCAAGCAGTGTGGTCCGGACCCGTGATTTCGCCGTGAAGGACCGCGTGAATGGCGGCTCTCCCGCGCTGTGCGAGACGTGAAATCTCTGTTAATAATCGGGAATGCGTGTATTTCCGTGCGCGGGGAACGGTATGTACCGGCTGAACCTTTTCGGAACCTTTTCCCTGATCGGTCCGGATGGCGCGCCGGTGCGCCTGACCTCGCGCAAGGCCAGGGCGTTGATCGCCTTCCTCGCGCTCGGCCCCGGCAAGCCCCGGAGCCGAGAAGAGATCATGGCGCTGCTTTGGTCCGACCGGGGCGAGGCGCAGGCGCGGGCCTCGCTGCGGCAGGCGCTGACCGGGTTGCGCCGGGACCTCGGCGCCGAGGGGGCAGGTCTGCTGCGGATCGAGGAGGACAGCGTCGCGCTCGATCCCGGCAAGGTCTCTGTCGAGGCGGCGAATGGCGAGCCGTTTCTGGCGGGCCTGAGCATCCGCGATCCGGCCTTCGAGGATTGGCTGCGTGACACGCGCCTGTCGTTCGGGGAAGAAGCCGCCGCCGGACCCGGCGCCAAGCCGGCGGCGCAGCCCGAAAGGCCCTATGTCGCGGTCCTGCCCTTCGCCAACCTCTCCGGCGATCCCGAACAGCAGTATTTCGCGGATGGGCTGACCGAGGACATCATCGCCGAGCTTTCGCGCTTCCCGACACTTTGGGTGATTGGCCGAAGCTCCTCCTTCGCGTTCACCGAACTCGACCAGGGGGAACGGGACGCGGGCGGACGTCTGGGCGTCAGCTATCTGGTTGAGGGCAGCGTCCGCAAGGCGGGCGACCGCGTGCGCATCACCGCGCAGCTTGTCGATGCCAAAAGCGGTGCGCATCTCTGGGCCGACCGTTACGAGCGCAGCCTGGATGACATCTTCGCGGTTCAGGATGAGGTCGTGGCCTCGGTCGTGGCAAACCTTGGCCTCAGCCTTGACGGGGTGAAGACGGCGGAGGCACGGCGCAGGCCCACGAACATGCTGAACGCCTACGACCTGCTTCTGCGCGCCCGCTCTGCCTGGTGGCACGGGAATGACCGCGAGGCCTTCGCCTTCGCGCGCCGCGCGGTCGAGGCGGACCCCGACTTCGCCCGCGCGCATGCCTATCTGGCGCTTCAGAATGCCTATCAGTTCTATAGCGGCACACAGGGGCTATCGCTGGGGGAGATCGCGGACAACTGCCGCTTCCACGCGGAGGCCGCGCTGGCGCTCGACGAGAATGACCCCATTGTGCATGCCTACGCCAGCATGGCCTTCGGGTTTTCGCCGCTTCTGGAAAAGCAGCGCGGGGTGACCCATGCCGCCATCGCCAGCCGCCTCAATCCCCACGATTGCGAGATCATGCTGTTCCAGGCCTGGCAACTGGCCTTCGCCGGGAAGCCCCGAGAGGCACTGGAATGGTTGGAGCGGGCACGCCGGCTCAACCCGCTTGGCGGCTACATGATCTCCGCCTGCTACGCCGACACCCAATACATGAACCGAGACTATGTCGCGGCACTGGATAGCTTCAGCGGACAGGCCGAGGCCCCGCCAGCCTTCGCGGCGGTGTTCGTCGCGGCCTTGGCGCAGCTTGGGCGGCTAGAGGAGGCCAGGGCCTGCGCACAGGCCCTGGATGGCGCCGGGTCGCCGGGCTTTCGCCTTGGGGACTACGCGCTGGCCCAGATCGCCACCTGCCTGCGCGAGGAGGACCGGGAACATTGGCGGCAGGGCTTCCGGCTGGCCGGTCTGGACGTCTAGGCGCGGGCGCGTCGGGCCAAAGATGTGGCGCGACCTTGAGGAAAGCGGCCAGCAGGGCATGGGGAAAGACCGGACCGCGCCCCAAACCCATGAAGGAGTCGCTGGTGTGCCCTGCCGAGTTGCGCAGCGTGCAGCTCCAGTTTCCATTGCCGCGCGTTGGGCGCCGGACAGCGATAGGCACAACCCCTGCAAAAACGCGATCAGAACACCGGCGTCGGTGTCGCCGCGAAGGAGGGGCTGTTCGGGCAGGATGCCGGGGCGGCCACCGTCCCGCCCCCATCCCACGACCCTGACGTCGCCAAGGCGCTGGTCGCGGCGGAGATCGACTCCATCTCCTGCGCGCCGGACAGGTTTGACGGGGTGGAGATGAACGTGGCCGAGGGGGGGGGACGGCGGGGGGCTGAGGCGCCTGCCCTGATCTATTCCTGCAGTCGGCGCCGGATCAGTCTGAGGTCGTGCAGCACGGCGAAGACGGCGGGCGAGACGAACAGCGCCAGCAACGTCGCCCCGGTCAGGCCAAAGGCCAGACTCGTGACGATGGGGCGCAGGAACTGCGCCTGGGTTGACTGCTCAAACAGCAGCGGACCAAGCCCGACGACCGTCGTGAGCGAGGTGAGGAAGATCGCGCGGAAGCGGTCGCGCACGGCGCCAACCCCGGCGGCCACGATATCTTCGCCCCTGGCGTAGTGGTCCTTGATGAACTCGATCAGCAGGATCGAGTCGTTGACGACGACCCCGGCGAGCGTTGCGAGGCCGACGAGGCTCGGCAACGACAGCTGCATGCCCATCGCCATATGCCCCCAGACGACCCCCACCGCGCCAAGCGGGATGGCGGCAAGGACAGCCGCCGGCTGGATGAAACTGCGGAACTGGAACGCGAGGATCAGGTAGACCCCGATCAGGCCCATCGCCAGGTACTTGGCCAGGGAGCCGCCGGTGGTCGCGGTGTCCTGCTCCTCGCCCGAAACGATGACGCGCACGCCCGGACGGGTTTCGCTCAAGCCCGGCAGGAAGTCGCGCTTCACCGCCGCGACGAGTTCGCGGGCATTGGCGATGTCGGGGTTGATCGAGCCGGTGACAGAGACGGTCCGCTGGCCGTCGATCCGGGTGATCCCGGCGAAACCCCGCGTCTCGGTCATCTCCGTGACTGCCGACAGGGGCACCAGCGCGCCGTCGGGACCCGTGATGCGGATGCGGGCGATGTCGGCGGCCTCGGATCGGTCTGCTGCGGCGAGCCGCGCGACCACGTCCACCTGGCCAAGCGCATCGGGGAAGGAAAGCGCCGTGTCGCCCCGGAACGCGGCGCGAAGCTGGGTGGCCACGCCCTGCGCGGTGATACCGAGCGCCGTAGCGGTAGGCCCGAGGCGAAGCACGTATTCGCGCTTGCCGGGCCGCAGGTCATGGGTCACGTCACGCACCCCCGCGAAGCCCCGCAGGAAGTCGCGCAGATCCTGCGCCGCCGCCTCCAGGTCTTCGAGGTCGGGACCCTGCAGGCGGATGTCGATCGCTTTGCCGCCGACGCCGCGTTCGCGGTCGGTGAAGCGCAGCGCGGCCATGTCCGGCATCGGGCCGGTCAGTTGCTTCCAGCGATCCAGTATCGCGGTGACCGTGGTGCTGCGGGTTCCCGCGGGCAAGAGCGCGGCGCTGACCGTTGCCACGTGGGGGCCGCTGTCGGCCACATCGGAATTGCTGCCGTAAGTCACGGTGACCTTGCCCACCAGGGACTGGCCGCCCGGCTGCTTCGGCGTCTCCTCGGCATTGAGGTCTTCAAGCGCGGCCACGATCTTGTCCACCCGTTCGGCGGTCAGCGACAGGGGGGCGCCCTGCGCCAACAGCAGCCGCGCTTCCACCGTGTCGCTTTCAAGGGCCGGGAAGCTCTGGAATTTCAGGAAGCCGCCGCTGATCGGTGTGACGGAGAAGAGCATGAGGAACACCGCAAGCCCAAGCGTCAGGTAGCGAAACCGGAGCGCCAGCGCCGCCAGCGGCACAACTACGCGGTCGCGCAGCCAGGCGAAGCCGTTGTTGACGGCCCGGCCGACAGCGCCCTGGCGCTGTTCGCCCTCCAGCGAATGGGCTAGGTGGCGGGGCAGGATGAAGAAGGCCTCGAACAGGCTCACGATCAGCGTGATGACCAGCACGATGGGCAGGAACTTCAGCACCGCCCCGATCGCGCCCATCATGAGGCCCAAGGGCCCCACAATCATGACCGTCGTCAGGAACGAGGCGACGACCCCCGGCATCACCTGGCTCGCGCCCTTGACTGCGGCCTCGATCGCACCTTCGCCCTGCTGCCGCCGCCGCACGATGTTTTCCGAGATGACGATGGAATCGTCCATCAGCAGGCCGATCGCCACCAGAAGCGCCACCATCGTGATCATGTTGATGGTCAACCCCATCACCTGCATCGCGAAGACCGTGCCAAGGAATGAAACCGGCAGCCCTAGGGCCACCCAGAACGAAAAGCGGAAGCCGAAGAAGAGCCACATCGCGACAAGCACTAGCACAAGGCCCTGTATCCCGTTCGTGGTGATGATCCGGAGCCGCTCCACGATGTTCGAGGTGCTGTCCTGCGAGATCGTCAGCGCGACGCCCGGCGGGGCGGCGGCGCGGGCGGCGTCCAGTTCGGTTTGCAGCTCCGCCATGACTTTCAAGGCATCCTGGCTGGTGGTCTTGGTCACGGCGATGATCGCGGCACGCTCGCCGTTGAAGTAGGTCGCAACCCCAGGGTCGGCAAAGCCCTGGCGGATCGTTGCGACCTCCCCCAACAGCACCTGCCCGCCCAGGGTGGAACCGGCCAGGGGAACGGTGGCGAAGTCCTCGGGACTGCGCCGCTCGCCCGCGAAGCGGACCAGCGCGTCGCCACGCAGCCCCTCGATCGTGCCCGCTGGCAGGTCGAGGCTGCTGCGTTCCAGCGCGGCGGCCACATCGGCGATGGTCAGGCCATGGCGTTCCAGCGCCGCGGCGGAGAGTTCGACCGCGACCTCGCGTTCCGAAAAGCCCGAGACGGTGGCCTGGGCGATCTGCGGGTTGCGCTTGAAGTCTTCCGCAAGGCGGTCGGCATAGGCGAAGAGGATCGCGGGGTCCTCGATCCCCGTCACAGCGACCGAGGCGACATTGGCCACGCGTTCGACGACCCGCGTCACCGGGTCCTCGGCCTTGTCAGGCAGGCCGCTGACCGCATCGACGGCCGCCTTCACATCGCCGGCGAAGCGGTCCATGTCGGCGTCCTCGACGATCTCGGCCGTGATCAGCGCAAGGTTGTCGCGTACCTCGCAGCGAAGTTCAGAGAGGTTTTCGACCGCGCGGATCGGGTCCTCGACCGCCATGCAGATGCCGCGCTCGACCTCCGCCGGGGCGGCGCCGGGATAGGCGATGCGGACCTCCACATCCGAGGGGGGCACCACCGGGAAGGTGTCGCGGCGCAGCGTGGGCGCCGCTGCGAGACCAAGCCCGATCAGCGCCAGCATCAGGATGTTGGACGCCGTCGGGTGGCGCGCGAAAAGGCCGATCATTCGCCCGTGCCCCCGCCCTTGGCCTCTGCGGCAATCGCGGCGGCAAGGCGCGCGTCCTCGAGGGGCGTGACAGCCATGCCCGGGATGGCGAGCGTCGGATCGGTGACGACCAGCCGGTCGCCCGCCGCCAGCCCCTCGGTGACGATGGCGAGGCCGCCGATGGCATAGGCCGGCACGATGCTGCGGGTCTCAAGCCGGTCGTCCGCGCCGACCAGGAGCACGCGGCCCGCCGAAATCGCCTCGGCCGGGATGACAAGCGCCTGGCGCGCGGGGGCGGAAAGCTCGACCTCCACATACATGTTGCGCCGGAGCGGCGGGCGCAGGCCGGGCTGGGTAAGGTCCAGCGGGTCGTCCACCCGCACCACGATGTTGGCGCTTTGGGTCCGGGCGTCGATGGCCTCGCCCACGCGCATGACCGTCGCGGGCCATTCGGCGATGTGGCCGGGTACGGGAAGCCGGACCACCGCGCGCAGGTTGCTGACTTGGACCTCCGGTCCCAGCGCGCGGACGACGGGGGCCATGCGGCCAAGGGGGAATTGCGCGGCGATCTCTGCCGCTTCGGTCCCTTCGGCGGTGAAAAGCGTGGCGCCGCGGGTCACGACCTGCCCCAGCTCGGCGCTGACGGCGCCGATCCGCAGGTCGTAGGGCGCGCGGATCGTGGTGAAGTCGAGACTGCGGCGCGCGATATCCCGCTGCGCGGTCAAGACCTCCCGTTCGGCGGCGTTCAGCGCCATCTGGTTGTCGATCTCGGTCACCTTCGCCCGCGCGGCAAGGACGGCGCGGTCAGCCTGCTCCAGCCTGCTCCGCGTCGCGACGCCCTGATCCTGGAGCGTCCTTTGGCGCGCCAGTTCCGCCGCGCTCAGCTCCAGGTCCGACTGGCTCAGCGCCCGGCTGGCGCGCAAGGTCGCGTCCTTCACGTCGAGCGCGCGCAACTGCGCATCTGTCTGGGCGAGTGCGAGCCTGAGGTCAGTATCGTCGATCCTGAGAAGCGGTGTGCCTGCGGACACGTTTTCCCCGTTGGCAAGGTCCGGCGCGGTTTCCACGACTTCGCCGTCGATCCGGGCCACGGCGCGCCATTCGCGGGCGGGCCCGACCGCGCCGTAGCCGATGACGCGCGGAACGATCTCAACCGGCGCCAGCGTCAGGACGCGGACCGGGGCCGGGTTCGGGGATTTCCCCTTGCTTTCGGGGGCTTGCGCGATGGCGCCCGATAACATGATCGCCGCCACCCCCGCGGCAGAGGGCAGAGCCACGGCGAGGCCACGAAGAAAGACGGTCTTGAGTAAGCTCATGCGGGCCTCCGATGCCGCTGCCGGTCGCGGGGCAACCGGGCAACATTCGGAAGTCGAGATATGTTTTGCAACTGCCAAATCGTCGCGCCCGGCGCAGGCCGTCCGGGCGCAAAGAGTCGGAAGGTGGGGAGGGAACGGAATTTCCGCTGGCCCGCGCCCGGTCGGGGCGCTAAGGCAAGGGCCATGACAACGCCCTTGCCCCCGTGCCCCGAATGCGCCTCGTCCTTCGCCTATCAAGTGGACGCCCTGCTGATCTGCCCTGAGTGCGGGCACGAATGGGCCGCGACGGCCGAGGGGGGTGAAGAGGCCGGGGTCCGCGACAGTGTCGGAAACCTGCTGGCGGACGGCGATACGGTGACGGTCATCAAGGATCTGAAGCTCAAGGGCTCGTCCTCGGTCATCAAGGTCGGCACCAAGGTCCGGGGCATCCGGCTGGTCGAGGGCGATCACGACATCGACTGCAAGATCCCCGGCATCGGGCAGATCGGGCTGAAGTCCCAGTTCGTGCGCAAGGTCACCGACTGATCCCGAAGGCGGGGCAGGGTGCTGCCCCGCTTTCGCGCGGGCGCTGCCCTAGGTCGCGGCGGGCTCGATATTCGCGTTAAAGCGGAACCTGTTGTCCGGATCATAGTGCGCCTTGACCCGGCTCAGCCGACCATAGCTGTCGCCATAGGCCTCCTGCACGAGGCCGCTGCCCTCGTCGCTGCCGCCAGCGAAGTTGAGGTAAAGCCGCCCCTCGGTCGAGAAGCGACGGCTCCCCTCCCACGCCTTGCGGGTGAAGGCGAGGTTCGCGGTATCGTTTTCCGCCCCCTCCCAGACCGAGTCGAGCGAATACATCCAGGCCATGCCCCGCCGGTCGATCGCTGTGGCCTCCGGCGGCACGGCCATCGTGCCGGCCCCCATGTTCCACAGCGAACTCAGCGTGTTGTCCGAGGGCGCCTCGATCGCGTTCGTGAGGGCGATATCGATCAACTCATCGGGCAGTTCTGGCAGGTAGTGGCTTTTCCAGTAGCATCGGAAGGCCCCGGCCGGCATGAGCGTGTCAAAGAGCGACTGCAACTCGCAATAGGCCATCTGGCCAGAGAAATCGGCGGCAAGTTCGCCCAACTCGCGCAGAGGCTGCATGACGCGCTCGCCCTCGTCAGGATCGCCCGCCCACATGGCCGCGAGCGTATAGCAGCGCTGGCCCCAATAGCGTTCGGGGAAGTCCTCCGATTGCGGGATCGTCGAGAATTCGCAGAGCGATCCGATCCGGTCCTGCTTGTCAGCGAGGAAGTCGCGCCAGAAGCGGATCGGGCCGCTGCCTGCCGAAAGCGGGTAGATCGGGGCGGCGAACATGACCGTCGGCCCGCAGGGATGCAGCGCGAATTCGAACTCGACCACCACGCCAAAGTTGCCGCCGCCGCCGCGCAGCGCCCAGTAGAGATCGGGGTGGCTGTCGGCCGATGCGGTCACGCGCTCCCCGGCGGCGGTGACAAGGTGAAAGGCCCGCACATTGTCGGCCGCGAGCCCGTGGCGGCTGCGAAGCCAGCCGATGCCGCCGGCCAAGGTCAGTCCCGCCACGCCCGTGTCCGAGATCAGCCCGCCCGGCGTCGCCAGGCCGAATTCCTGCGTCGCGCGATCGACATCGCCCCATGTCGCGCCGCCTTGAACACAGGCCACGCAGGCCTCGGGATCGACCTCGACCCCGCGCATCAGGCTCATGTCGATCATGATCCCGTCGTTGCAGGTCGCATGCCCCGCCACATTATGCCCGCCGCCCTTGATCGAGACCGGCCGTCCCGCGCCGCGCGCGAAATTGACCGTGGCCACAACGTCGGCGGCATCTTTCGGGCGCACGATCAGCGCGGGCCGACGGTCGATCATGCCGTTCCAGACAGCGCGTGCGGTGTCATAGGCGGCATCGCCTGGCGCGATCAGCTCGCCCGAGATCCTGGTCGCCAGCGCCTTGGCCTCCGACGATCTCGAAAAGGTGGTTCCTGCGGTTGTTTCGATGTCCATGACCTCTCCCTCCTGCAAGTCCATGACCGAGTGTGACGGAGGGCGCGTGGACATGTCAGTGGCAAAAATGGCGAAAACGGGCCAAACTGGACAGGCGAACGGACCTGGATTGGGGACATGAAACGGGATCGGAAACCGGTTTTCGCCTTGCTGACCTCGCGCGAAACCTCGCCATCGGTGCTTTATGGCCTGTATGACGTGCTCTACTCGGTCGGCGCGATCTTTCCCGAACTGACGGTGGGCGAGCCGGGAGAGGGGCTTCTGGATGTCCGCATCGTCGCCGCCGATGGGGCGCCCTTCCGCTGCACCGGCAATGTGGTGATCGAGCCGCACCAGTCGATCGGCGATCTGGCCGACCCCGATGTCGTCATCGTCTGCGACATGTTCACGCCGATCGACGTGCCCATGACCGGCAAATACCCCGAGGAGATCGCCTGGCTGCGCCGGGTGCATTCCGGCGGGGCGCTGATCTGCGCGGTCTGCTCGGGCGCGCTTGTGCTGGCCGAAAGCGGCCTCTTGGACGGGCGGGAGGCCGCCGCCCACTGGGCCTATGAGGCGTTGTTCCGCAGGTGTTACCCCCGCGTGAAGCTGCGCCACCAGACCGCCGTTTGCCGCAGCAGCGAGGCCGACAACATCGTGACCGCCGCCGCCGTCACCGCCTGGCAGGACCTGGTGCTTTACCTCATCGCGCGCTACTGCGGGCCGAACCATGCCGCCACCGCCGCGAAGGTCTTCCTGTTGTCGCATCATGAGGACGGGCAGCTTCCCTATGCCGCGATGCCACGGCCGGTGTCTGCGCTGGATGCCGTTATCGCCCAGAGCCAGTCCTGGATCGCCGGCAACTACGGCTGCCCGAACCCGGTCAGCGAGATGGTGGAGCGCTCGGGCCTGTCGCAGCGAACCTTCGCGCGGCGCTTCCGGGCCGCGACCGGCTACAGCCCGATCGAATACGTTCAGGCGCTGCGGATCGAGGAGGCCAAGCAGATGCTCGAAGCCACCTCAGAGCCCATCGACGACATCGCGATGGAGGTGGGCTACGACGACCCTGCCTCGTTCCGGCGGCTCTTCAAGCGGTGCGCGGGGATCACCGCGGCGGCCTACCGGCGCAAGTTCCAGGGCGCGAGCTTCACCAATATCGGCCTCTAGGCCGGGGTAAGCGCCCGTTGTCCGGCCCAGTCGGCCAGCGCCGCGGGGTCGCAGGGCAGGGGCACGGCCAGCCCGCCCGTGAAGGCCAGGAAGTCGGGAAGGTTCAGCCCGTTGACCCCCAGCAACACCGGCAGACCCCGTTCCAGCGCCTCACCCACCAATTCGCGGAACCCTCGGCCCTCGGCCTCGTGCTTGCCGAACTTGTTCAGGATCAGCATGTCGGCGTCCCCGCGCGCGAGGCGGCGGGCGACTTCTGCGACCGCCTGCTCCAGCGCGCCGGGGTTCAACTGGCAGCCGCGCGCGTTCGCGCCAAGGTCCTGCGTTATGTTGATGACCGGCCCGTCCGGCAGAAGCCTCAGGTCCATGTCGCAGCGGTAGCGCCGGGGGCGATGGATATTGGTCTGAACGACGCCCGCCAGCCGGACGCCGCGCCGGGCCAGCAGCGCGGCGGTTTCAGACAAGACCCGGTCAGTCTCTCCGCTCTGGGCGGAGGTGATATAGGCAAGATGCATCTGTCGTCCCTTTCAGTGCCTGTCGGCGCCGCTGAGCGTGCAGTCGAGGCTTCTGAGAATGCCATCACGGATCCCGTAGATCAGACCGTGAAGCAGCGGGTACTCCCCCTTGCTCCAGGCCCGGCGAAGGATCGGCGTTTCGGCGACGCGGGCCACGCTTTCCAGCACGTTGAATTCCGCCAGCCGGTCGCGGCGCATCTCGACGTCCTCAATCGCAGACAACTCGTGGATGTGGCGTTTCGCAAGTCGCCGGATCGGCTCCAGCCAGTGGTCGGCGAGGCCGTGGGGCAGGTCCTCTTCCGTCGCGGCGCGGACGCCGCCGCAGCCATAGTGGCCGCAGACGATGATCTGACGGACCTTGAGCGCCTCCACCGCGAATTCGAGCACCGACAGAAGGTTCATGTCCGAAGAGTGCACGACATTCGCCACGTTTCGGTGAACGAAGACCTCGCCCGGGGCGAGGCCAGAGATCACATTGGCGGGCACGCGGCTGTCCGAACAGCCGATCCAGAGGAACTCGGGCGTCTGCTGCTCGGCAAGGCCGTCGAAGTAATCCGGCGCGGCGGCCCGGATCTGGGCCGACCACTTCCGGTTGCGATCCAGCAGCGCGTCGAGCACCTCGCCCATCTCATGCCGCCTTCAGGTCGATGCCGGTGACTTCGGCCGCCTCGGCCAGGGAAGCGACGAAGTCGCGCGCGGCGGTGGTCCAAGCGGCCTTGGCCAGCATTTCCCCGATGCGGGGGGCAACGGCCTCGAAGGGCAGGACCGCGCCTTCGGCCCGCGCGTCGAGGCGGATGACATGAAGCCCGTAGCGCGTCGCAACCGGCTCCGCCGCAAGCTCTCCCTCCGCCAGAGCGTTTAGCGCGGCCTCGAATTCGGGCACGGTATCGCCGGTGGCGATCTGGCCCAGACGCCCGCCGGCCTCGCGAGAAGGGCAGGCGGACAGTTCCCGCGCGAGCCGGTCGAAGTCGCGCGGCGCGCGCTTCAACTCGGCCAGCGCCACCTCGGCCTTGGCGCGTGCGGCGGCCAGCGCCTCGGTATCGCCCGGCCGGACCGGGAAGAGGATATGCGCCGCCTCGTAAAGCGTGGGTGCCCGCCAGCGGCCGGGATCGGCTTCATAGGCCGCGCGCACGTCCGCAGGTTCCGGGGCGGCGGGCAGGACTGCCATGTCGAGGAGTTGGCGCACCAGCGCCTCCTCCTCGGTCTCGGCCAAACTGCCTTCCGTCACCGGCGCGGGGGTGAGGCCGCGGCGGCGCGCCTCTTGCAGAAGCAGGGCGCGGACGGCCAGCGCCCGGCCCGCCGCACGCCAGGCCAGACCCGGCTTGCCCTTCGGTGCGGCGTGCATCTGCGCCTCGGCGGCGATGGCGGCGGCGGGGATGACCTCGCCGTTCACCGTGATGTCGTTCAGGAGCGGTCCCATCCTAGGCCCCGCGCTTCTTCGTGCGAACGATCTGGTAGCCCGGACGCCACAGGTAGCGGACCGGGGCCGAGAGCATGTGAACGAGACGGGTGAAGGGGAACAGCAGGAAGATCGTCAGCCCGAGAAACAGGTGCAGCTTGAAGAGCGGGTTCACATCCGCGATGTAGCTGGCCGCCTGGCCGTCGAAGGTGAAGATCCCGAAGGCCCAGGACATGAACTTCGTCATCTCGTGCCCGTCGAGGTGCTGGAGGGAGACGAAGATCGTCAGCACGCCAAGCACAAGCTGCGCCAGCAGTAGCACCAGAATCCCGGTATCCGCGAAGGTTGAGGTCGCGCGGATGCGCGGGTCGGTCAGGCGGCGGTGAAGCAGCATCCCGCCCCCGGTCAGCGCCATGACCCCAGCGATGCCCCCGGCGATCACCGCCAGAAGCTGCTTCGCGCCATGACTGATGCCGAGCGCGTCGAAGACCTGGATCGGGGTCAGAAGCCCGATCAGGTGCCCGAAGAAGATCACCAGCACGCCGACATGGAAAAGGCTCGATCCGATCACAAGCTGCTTGCGCCGCAGCAGTTGCGAGGAGGACGACTTCCAGGTGAAGGGGTCGCGTTCATAGCGCGCGACCGATCCCAGCAGCAGCACCGAAAGCGCGATGTAGGGATAGGTTCCGAAGAAGAATTGATGCATCGTTAGCCCTCCTTCACTGGGGCACGCCGGCCGGCGCCGGGGTCCTTGGAATGTCCATCCGCGCGAGGATGTCGCGCGAAACGGGGCATCCCGCGTTGGGGTCCGGGGCGAAGGTCACCTGCGCCTCCTCATAGACCGCGTCGAGCGCGGCCAGGTCCTCGGGGTCGTCGTCGGCCTCGGACAGAAGCGCCTCTGCCTCGGGGCTGTCGGTTCCGGTCCCGGAGATCCGAACAAGCGCGGTCAGGACAGCGGCATAGGGCGTTTCACGCCGCGTCAGGCGTTCGGACAAGGCCGCGACGATGTGACCGGCGTCGGCCAGTAGCGCCGTCGCCTCGGCCACTGTCCGGGTCGAGAGGTATTCCAGCAGCACCGGCAGGTGGTCTGGAAGCTCGGGACCCGTCAGGTCGAAACCGCCCGCCCGGTAGGTCTCCAGCAGGTCCACCATCGCGCCGCCACGGTCGCGGCTTTCGCCGTGGATATGCTCGAAGAGGTTGAGCGAGAGCGTCCGCGAGCGGTCGAACAGGAGCACATAGCGCTCCTGCAGGTCATAGATGTCGCCGCTTTCCAGGTCCGAGAGCAGCGGTTCCAGCGCCGCGCGCTGGTCGCTGTTCAAGAGCCCCTCCTTGACCATCACCTCGCGGATCGCGGGGACCGCGGCCTGAAGGTCCGGGGAGGGGTAGGAGAGCAGCGCCGAAAGTGCCTTGAACGTCTTCATTTCCAGCCCTCCGCAGGGGTCACGAATTTGCGGCTGCCGAAGAGCTTGCCGCCCGAGGTGCCGGTCGAACAGCCGTTGCCGTCGGTAAAGCCGCAGCCGCCGCGCAGGTCGTAGGCGTCCTCCACCATTTCGCGGTGCGTCGTCGGGATGACGAAGCGATCCTCGTAATTGGCGATGGCCATGATCCGGTACATCTCGTCGATCTGATGGGGCGTGAGACCCACGCGATTTGCGACGCCAAGGTTCACGACCCCGTCCACCGTCTTCGACCGCATGTAAGAACGCATGGCGAGCATCCGTTCCAGCGCCGAGACCACCGGCGCCTCGTCCCCCGCCGTCAGCATGTTGGCGAGGTAGCGCACCGGGATGCGGAGCGATTTCACGTCCGGCATGTCGTCCTGGCTCGCGATCTGGCCCGCGGCGGCGGCGTTCTGGATCGGCGACAACGGCGGGATGTACCACACCATCGGCAGCGTCCGGTATTCCGGGTGCAGCGGGAAGGCGATCTTCCACTCCATCGCCATCTTCCAGATCGGCGACTTGCGCGCGCTTTCGATCCAGTCCTCCGGCACGCCCTCGGCGCGCGCGGCCTCGATCACCTTCGGATCGTTGGGGTCGAGGAAGACGCCCAGCTGGGCGTCGTAAAGGTCCTTCTCCCCCGCGACCGAGGCCGCCTCCGCGATCTTGTCGGCGTCATAAAGCATCACGCCGATGTAACGGATGCGCCCGACGCAGGTTTCCGAACAGACCGTGGGCATCCCGCTTTCCAGACGCGGATAGCAGAGCGTGCACTTCTCCGACTTGCCCGAAGACCAGTTGTAGTAGATCTTCTTGTAGGGGCAGCCGGACACGCACATGCGCCAGCCGCGGCACTTTTCCTGGTCGATCAGGACGACCCCGTCCTCTTCGCGCTTGTAGATCGCACCCGAGGGGCAGGAGGCCGCGCAGGCCGGGTTCAGGCAGTGTTCGCAAAGCCGGGGCAGATACATCATGAACGTATTTTCATACTGTCCGTAGATGTCCTTCTGGATGCCCTCGAAGTTGTAATCCTTGGAGCGTTTCGAGAATTCGCCGCCCAGGATCTCTTCCCAGTTCGGGCCCCACTCGATCTTCTCCATCCGCTCGCCCGAGACCTTGGAGCGCGGGCGCGCGGTGGGGAAGGCCTCCATCTCGGGGGCCGATTTCAGGTGGTCGTAGTCGAAGTCGAAGGGCTCGTAGAAGTCGTCGATCTCTGGCAGGTCGGGGTTGGCGAAGATGTTCGCCAGGATCCGCCATTTGCCGCCCTGCTTCGGGCGAAGGCCGCCCGAGCGCGTGCGTTCCCAGCCGCCGTTCCAGCGCTTCTGGTTTTCCCAGTCCTTCGGATAACCGATGCCAGGCTTGGTCTCGACGTTGTTGAACCAGGCGTATTCGACGCCGTCGCGGCTGGTCCAGACGTTCTTGCAGGTGACAGAGCAGGTGTGACACCCGATGCATTTATCGAGGTTCAGCACCATGCCGATTTGCGCACGGACTTTCATTCCGCTGCCTCCGTTCTTGCTGCGGGCCGGTCGAGCCAGTCGACCTTTTCCATCTTGCGCACGACCACGAGTTCATCGCGGTTGGAGCCGACGGTGCCGTAGTAGTTGAAGCCATAGCTCTGCTGGGCATAGCCGCCGATCATGTGCGTGGGCTTGACGACCGCGCGGGTGACGGAGTTGTGGATGCCACCCCGCTTGCCGGTGATCTGCGATCCCGGCGTGTTCACGATCTTTTCCTGCGCATGGTACATGAAGAGCGTGCCATCCTTCATCCGCTGGCTGACGACCGCGCGGGCGGTCAGCACGCCGTTGGAGTTGAAGACCTCCACCCAGTCGTTGTCCACGATCCCGGCCACGGCCGCGTCGTTCTCGGAGATCCAGACCACCGGGCCGCCTCTGTTCAGCGTGAGCATCAAGAGGTTGTCGGAGTAGGTCGAGTGGATGCCCCATTTCTGGTGCGGCGTGATGAAGTTCAGCACGACGTGCTTTTCATTCGCGCCAAGCGCGCGGGTGGCCGAGGCGGTGATGGTCTTGAGGTCCACCGGCGGGCGCCAGGTCACGAAGAATTCGCCGAAGGCCTGCATCCATTGGTGGTCCTGGTAAAGCTGCTGGCGGCCGGAAACGGTGCGCCAGGGGATCAGCTCATGCACGTTGGTCCAGCCGGCGTTGTAGCAGACCTCCTCGCTCTCGATGCCCGACCAGGTCGGGGAGGAGATGATCTTGCGCGGCTGGGCGGCGATGTCGCGGAAGCGGATCTTCTCGTCTTCCTTGACTTCGGCCAGGTGGGCGTGTTCGCGCCCCGTGGCCTTCGACAGCGCGTTCCAGGCCTTGACGGCGACCTCGCCGTTGGTTTCCGGCGCCAGCATCAGGATGACCTCGGCCGCGTCAATGGCGGTCTCGATCTTCGCCATGCCCTGCGTCGGACCTTCGCGATGGGTGCCGTTCAGGTCCTTGAGGTGATGGACCTCGTCCTTGGTGTCCCAGGCGATGCCCTTGCCGCCGTTGCCGACCTTTTCCATCAGCGGGCCAAGGGCGGTGAAGCGGGCATAAAGGTTGGGGTAGTCCCGTTCCACGGCGATGTAGTTCGGCGCGGTCTTGCCCGGGATCAGGTCGCATTCGCCCTTCTTCCAGTCCTTGACGCTCGGCTGCGCGATTTCCATCGGGCTGTCGTGCTGGAGCGGAAGCTGCACCACGTCGGTCTCGACCCCGAGGATCTCTGGCGCGACCTGAGAGAACTTCCGCGCGATGGCCTTGAAGATCTCCCAGTCCGTCTTCGACTCGTAGGCCGGGTCCACCGCCGCCTGAAGCGGGTGGATGAACGGGTGCATGTCCGAGGTGTTGAGGTCGTCCTTCTCGTACCAGCTGGCCGTCGGCAGCACGATGTCGGAATAGACCGCCGTCGTGGACATGCGGAAGTCGAGCGTCACCAAGAGGTCGAGCTTGCCCTCCGGCGCCTTGTCGTGCCAGCGCGCCTCGGCCGGCTTCTGGCGGCCTTCCTCGCCCAGGTCCTTGCCCAGGACCCCGTGATCGGTGCCCAAGAGGTGCTTGAGGAAATACTCATGCCCCTTGCCCGAGGAGCCGAGCAGGTTTGAGCGCCAGACAAAGAGGTTGCGCGGCCAGTTTTCCGGGGCGTCCGGGTCCTCGGCCGACATCTCCAGCGTTCCGGCCTTCAGCTGTTCGGCCACAAAGGCGGGAATGTCCTTGCCCGCCGCCTTTGCCGCGCGCCCCACTTCCAGCGGGTTGGTGCGCAATTGCGGCGCCGAGGGCAGCCAGCCCATCCGCTCGGCGCGGATGTTGTAGTCGATGAGGCTCAGGTCCTTCCAGTCGCCTTCGGGCGCCGTGGGCGACAGGATCTCGGACGAGGTCACGGTCTCATACCGCCACTGGTCGGTATGGGCGTACCAGGCCGAGGTGGAGTTCATGTGCCGCGGTGGGCGCGCCCAGTCGAGCGCGAAGGCCAACGCCGTCCAGCCGGTTTGCGGGCGCAGCTTTTCCTGGCCCACGTAATGCGCCCAGCCGCCGCCCGACTGACCCACGCAACCGCACATGACCAGCATGTTGATCGCGGCGCGGTAGTTCATGTCCATGTGGTACCAGTGGTTCATCGCCGCGCCGATGATGATCATCGACTTGCCGTTCGTCTTTTCGGCATTGGTGGCGAATTCCCGTGCGACCTGGATGATGCGGTCGCGCTGCACGCCGGTAATGCGTTCCGCCCAGGCGGGGGTGAAGGGCACGTCGGCGTTGTAGTCGGTCGCAACATGATCCCCGCCCAAGCCCCGGTCGAGGCTGTAGTTGGCGCAGAAAAGGTCGAAGACCGTGGCGACGTAGTGCTCCTGCCCGTCGGCGAGGGTGAGCTTGCGGACCGGCACGTTGCGGGTCAGCACCTCGCCCCGCGCATCATTAGCCCAGCCGTTCGTGGCCTGGCCGCCGAAATAGGGGAAGTCCACGCCCACCACATCGTCGCGGTCGGTGTCGAGGATGTTGCTCAGTTTCAGCGTCACATCCGCGCCGCCGGCGCTCTCCTCCAGGTTCCACTTGCCCTGTTCGCCCCAGCGGAAACCGATCGAGCCGTTCGGGACGACGACCTTGCCCGATTTCTCGTCAAGGGCGACGGTCTTCCAGTCGGGGTTGTTCGCCTGGCCGAGCGCGCCGTCGAAATCGGCGGCGCGAAGCTGGCGGCCGGGGATGAAGCCGTCGCCCTTGGGCTCAAGCTTCACCAGCATCGGCATGTCGGTGTACTTGCGGCAGTAGTCCTCGAAATAGGGCGCCTGACGGTCCAGGTGGTATTCGCGCAGGATCACATGGCCCATGGCCATCCCCAGCGCCGCGTCGGTCCCCTGCTTGGCGTTCAGCCAGATGTCGGAGAACTTCGCGGCCTCGGAATAGTCGGGGCTGACGACGGCGGACTTGGTGCCGCGATAGCGTGCTTCGGTGTAGAAATGCGCGTCCGGGGTCCGGGTCTGCGGCACGTTGGACCCCCAGAGGATCAGGAAGCCCGCGTTGTACCAATCGGCCGATTCCGGCACGTCGGTCTGTTCGCCCCAGGTCATGGGCGAGGCTGGCGGCAGGTCGCAATACCAATCGTAGAAGGACATGCAGGTGCCGCCCAGAAGGCTCAGGTAGCGCGAGCCCGCCGCGTAGCTGACCATCGACATCGCCGGGATGGGCGAGAAGCCGAAAACGCGGTCGGGACCGTAGGTCTTGGCCGTGTAGGCGTTGGCCGCCGCCACGATCTCCGTCACCTCGTCCCAGCTTGCGCGGACGAAGCCGCCCTTGCCGCGCGTGCGGGTGTAGTCGGCGCGCTTGGCCGGGTCGGCCTGGATCGCTTTCCAGGCCTCCACCGCCGACATCGTCCGGCGCAACTCGCGCCAGATCCGCATGAGCCGCCCCCGCACGAGCGGCGTCTTCACCCGGTTGGCCGAGTAGAGATACCAGCTGTAGGAGGCGCCGCGCGCGCATCCGCGCGGCTCGTGGTTGGGCAGATCGGCCCGCGTGCGCGGATAGTCGGTCTGCTGGGTTTCCCAGGTCACGATCCCGGACTTCACGTAGATCTTCCACGAACAGGACCCGGTGCAGTTCACCCCGTGGGTGGAGCGCACGATCTTGTCGTGGCGCCAGCGGTTCCGGTAGGTGTCCTCCCAGTCGCGGTTTTCGATCGTGGTCTGTCCGTGCCCGTCCGCAAAGGTATCCTTGCGGACGGATTTCAGGAAGTTCAGCCGGTCGAGAAGATGGCTCATCGTATTCTCCTTTCCTCTCAGGCTTGTGCCGGGGCGGCATGGACGCGGCCACGCTCGATGTCATGAAGGACGCCGCCCGGACGGGTGTAGTAGAACCAGGTCAGCACGAGGCAGATGGCGTAGAAGCCGAGGAACGCCCAGAGCGCCAGGAACGGTGCGCCCGTCATCGCGATCGAGGTGCCGTAGGCCTTCGGGATGAAGAAGGCGCCGTAGGCCGCGATGGCACTGGTGAAGGCGATGATCGCGGCGCTTTCACGCTCCGCCTGGCGGCGGCTCGCGGCGGCGTCGAGCGCGGGCATCAGCCGCGGGATCTCGTGCCCCATGATCGCGGGGATCATCTGGAAGGTGGAGGCGTTGCCGACGCCGGTCAGGAAGAACAGCGCCATGAAGCAGGCGAAGAAGCCCACGAAGCTGCCACCTGCGCCGTCGCTGGGCAGGAAGGTGATCACGCCGAAGACCGCCACGATCATGCCGAGGAAGGTCCAGAAGGTGACCCGGCCGCCACCCCAGCGGTCGCTGACCCAGCCCGTGCCCGCGCGGGACAGCGCGCCGACGAGGGGGCCAAGGAAGACGTATTGCAGGGCGTTGACCTCGGGGAACATGAGCTTGGTCAGGAGCGGGAAGCCGGCGGAGTAGCCGATGAAGCTACCGAAGGTCCCGGTGTAGAGCACGCACATGATCCAGTTGTGGAAGCGCGAGAAGATGATTGCCTGATCGCGGAACGAGGCCTTCGCCTCCGCGATGTCATTCATGCCGAGCCATGCGGCGATGGTCGCCACGATGATAAAGGGCACCCAGACGAAGCCCGCGTTCTGCATCCAAAGTTCGGCACCGTCCTTTGTCACCTGCGCGTCACCCCCCATGGCGCCAAAGACGCCCGCGGTGATGACGATCGGAACCAGGAACTGCATGACCGAGACGCCGAGGTTGCCAAGGCCCGCATTCAACGCAAGGGCGTTGCCCTTTTCGGCCTTGGGGAAGAAGTAGGCGATATTGGCCATGGAGGAGGCGAAGTTGCCGCCGCCAAGCCCGCAGAGAAGCGCCAGAACCATGAAGATCAGGTAGGGGGTTTCGGGGTTCTGCACGGCGTAGCCGATGCCAGCCGCCGGAAGCAGCAGCGAGGCAGTCGAAAGCGTCGTCCAGAGCCGCCCGCCGAAGATCGGGACCATGAAGCTGTAGAAGATCCTCAGCGTGGCGCCCGAAAGCCCCGGCAGCGCCGCCAGCCAGAAGAGTTGGCCGGGCGTGAAGTCGAAGCCGATGGCCGGAAGCCGGGCGACGACCATGGACCACACCATCCAGACCGAGAAGGCCAGGAGCAGCGCGGGGATCGAGATCCACAGGTTGCGGCGTGCGATGCGGCGCCCCTTTTCGGCCCAGAACGCGCGGTCCTCGGGGCGCCAGTCTTCGAGCATGTGCGCCATCTCGGTCGTGCCGGGGATGTGGATGTCCTGCAACTCGGGCAGGGCGGGGAGTTCGTCGAGCGATGCGCCATGGGCGGAACGTTCCATCGCGCGGATCGACAGGTGCATCCAGGTAAGCGCGATGGCAACGAGCACGAAGAGCAGCGCGAAGCAGCTGGTGTAGATGCCGGTCAGGTCAAGCAACGCGCCGAACATGATCGGCAGGATGAAGCCGCCAAGGCCGCCGATCATGCCGACCAGACCGCCGACCGCGCCGACGTGGCTGGGATAGTAGACAGGGATGTGCTTGTAGACCGCCGCCTTGCCGAGGCTCATGAAGAAGCCAAGGCCGAAGAGCGTCACGACGAAGGGCCAGCGCCCCATCTCGGTCGAGAAGTGGATCGGGCCTTCCTTGCCCTGGATGACGTAATCCGTGGGCGGGTAGGAGAGCATGAACAGGAACACGAGCGAGAAGAGGAAGGTCCAGTACATCACCGCCCGCGCGCCGAAGCGGTCCGACAGGTGCCCGCCATAGGCCCGGAACAGCGAGGCCGAGAGCGAGAACGCCGCCGCCGACATGCCGGCCGTGCGGACATCGACATGATAGACATCGATCAGGTAGTGCGGGGTCCAGAGCGCCAGCGCGACGAAGGCGCCGAAGACGAAGAAGTAGTAAAGCGAGAAGCGCCAGACCTGGAGCTTCTTCAGCGGTGCGAACTGCTCGGCCAGGCTCGGGGCGCTGACGCCTTTCCGGCGCCGCTCGACCAGTTCCGGATCGTCCTTGGCGAGGATGAAGAACAGGACGCCCATGATGGCGATGCCCGCCGCCCAGACCTGCGCGACGCCCTGCCAGCCATAGGCCACCATGACGAAGGGCGCGAGGAACTTGGTGACGGCGGCGCCGACGTTCCCGGCGCCGAAGATGCCAAGCGCGGTGCCCTGCTTGCCCGCGTCATACCAGCGCGACACATAGGCCACGCCGATGATGAACGAGCCGCCGGCAAGGCCGATCCCCAGCGCGGCGACAAGGTACATCGTGTAGGTATGCGCCAGCGTGAGTGCCCAGGTCGCGAGGCCCGTCAGGATCATCTGGGACGAAAACACCAGCTTGCCGCCGTATTTCTCGGTCCAGACGCCAAGGATCAGGCGGGTGAGAGAGCCGGTCAGGATCGGTGTTGCGACCAGTAGGCCGAACTCGAATTCGCTGAGGCCAAGCTCCTTCTTGATGGCCACACCGATGATGGAAAAGATCGTCCAGACCGCAAAGCAGACCGTGAACGCGATGGTGCTAAGAGCGAGGGCGCGATTTTGGTCGCCCTTCGACACATGCAAGCCCTGAAGCATTGTCGCCTCCGTTTGAGACGCGCAGGCGGATCCCGCGCGATTGGCGGCACAGAACCATCGGTCCGCGCGGGGGAGGTTGATTCAGGTCAAGTTTTGAAATTTTACATATGAAAAACAATGATTTATGACTTATGTCATCTGAGGGGGGCAAAATCCCGGCCCGCCGGGATGAGAAGTTTTGGAACCTTGATCGACTTTTTTCAGCGTATGCCTTAACAATTATCAAGAACCGAAATTCGGACCCTTGCGATTCATGCGTAGCGCCGACCTCGAAGAGATTCGCTCCCTGCCGCTTTTTCGCGACATGGCGCCTGCGCATTTCGCGGAACTGACGCGGGGGGCCTACCACCAATCCTTTCCGCCCCAGGTCGACCTGATCGTCGAGGGGCGGCCCGCCGACTTCCTGCACGTCATCACCGACGGCGCGGTCGAGCTTTTCGCACGATGGAACGGCAGGGAAACCACCATGGCCGTGGTGCGACCCGTGTCCACCTTCATCCTCGCGGCCTGTATCAACGATGCGCCCTACCTGATGTCGGCCCGCACATTGGTGCCCTCGCGCGTTGCGTTGATCCCCGGCACGGACCTGCGTTCGGTCTTCGCCCGCGATCCGGCTTTCGCGCAGGCGATCGTGCGCGAACTCGCCGGGTCCTACCGGGGCGTCGTTCGGCACGCGAAGAACATCAAGCTCAGAAACTCGAAAGAACGGCTCGCAGCATTCCTGATTGCCGAATGCGAACGCAACGGCCGCAGCCGGACCTTCGCGCTGCCCTACGAAAAGCGCATCATCGCGTCCTACCTGGGCATGACCCCCGAAAACCTGTCGCGCGCGCTTAAGCAGCTTCGGGAGGATGGCGTCACCATCGACGGGGCGACCGTGGACCTTGCCGATTTCGACCGTCTCTGCGCGATCGCGCTGCCCGGACGGCTGATGGACCGCTAAGGGCGTCCGTCAGGTGTCCGCGTGAAGGCGGGCCAGCGCCGCCTCGCACATGCCGTAGGGTTCCCACTCACAGCCCTGGCAAAGGATCTTGAGGCGTCCGGGCGGGACATTGCGGCGGATGCGCGCCTTGGCCTCGCCCCAGGTCAGCCGCTCACGCGGCGCCAGCGCAAGCGCGGCCGCATGGGCGCGGTCCAGCACCTTGATCTTGTCCTGGCTGGCGCAGAGATTGCCGCGCCGCTTGGGGCAGGGGGCGCAGATATCGTCCGCGGCCCCCGTGACCTCGATCACCGTCGCATCACCGCCCTGCGCGCGCAGACGTCCCATGACGATCGCGGTCATGTTGGCGGTGAACGCCTCGGAATAGCCCTTGCCCTCGAAGCCGAGCGAGCAGAGGAAATGGTGGGGGCGGTAGCGGACGGGGCGCCCGCTCACTCCGCCGCCTTCATGGTGAAGCCCTTGGCGATCTGGTCCGAGGGCGCCACGGGATATTCGCCAGAGAAGCAGGCGTCGCAATATTGCGGGCACGAGGCGTCGCGCCCCTTGGCCTCACCCGCCGCGCGATAGAGCCCGTCGAGCGAGATGAACTTCAGGGAGTCGACGCCGATCCAGTCGCGCATCTCATCCTCGCTCATCGTCGCGGCCAGAAGCTTGTCGCGGTCCGGCGTATCGACCCCGTAGAAACAGGGCCAGGCGGTGGGGGGCGAGGCGATGCGGAAATGCACCTCCGCCGCGCCGGCATCGAGGATCATGTCCTTGATCTTGCGGCTGGTGGTCCCGCGCACCACCGAGTCGTCCACCAGGATCACGCGCTTGTCCTTGATCAGGGCGCGGTTGACGTTGAGCTTCAGGCGCACACCCATGTTGCGGATCTGCTCGGTCGGCTCGATAAAGGTGCGGCCCATGTACTGGTTGCGGATGATCCCCATGCCGTAGGGGATGCCGCTTTCGGCGGCAAAGCCGATCGCGGCGGGCGTGCCCGAATCCGGCACCGGGCAGACCAGATCGGCCTCGACCGGGCTTTCGCGGGCCAACTCGACCCCGATCTGGCGCCGCGTCTCATAGACCGAGCGTCCGCCGAGGATCGAGTCGGGGCGCGAGAAGTAGACATGTTCGAAGATGCAGAAACGCGACTTCGCGGGGTTGAAGGGGCGCGAGCTTGCGACCTGGCCCTTCGCGATCACGACCATCTCGCCCGGCTCGATCTCCCGCACGAATTCGGCGCCGATGATGTCGAGCGCGCAGGTCTCGGACGACAGCACGTAGCCGTCCTCGCCGATCCGGCCAAGGACCAGCGGGCGGACGCCCAGAGGGTCGCGCACGCCGATCAGCTTGGTGCGCGTCATCGCGATGACCGAAAACGCTCCCTCGACCGCGCGCAGGGCGTCCTTGATCCGCTCCGCCAGAGACTTGTGGATCGAATGCGCCATCAGGTGGATGATGCATTCGCTGTCAGAGGAGGACTGGAAGATCGCGCCCCGGTCGATCAGGTCGCGGCGCAGCGCCGCCGCGTTGGTCAGGTTGCCGTTGTGCGCGATCGCCGCGCCGCCCATGGAGAACTCTCCGAAGAAGGGCTGCACGTCGCGGATCGCGGTGTGACCCTTGGAGCCTGCGGTGGAATAGCGCACATGACCGATGGCAAGGCTGCCGGGCAGCATCTGCATCACGTCGGCCTTGGTGAAGTTGTCGCGGATGTAGCCGAAGCGGCGGGCGTTGTTGAAGCCTTCGCGCTCGTCATAGGCGACGATGCCGCCGGCTTCTTGTCCGCGATGTTGCAGGGCGTGCAGGCCAAGGGCCACGAAGTTCGCCGCGTCGGGAACGCCGATCACGCCGAAAACGCCGCACTCCTCCTTCAGCTTGTCGTCGTCGAAGGGGTGGGCAAGGTAGCGTGTCATCGGGGGGGCTCCGAATCCGGGTTCCGAACGGCCCCTCCTTTAGTGGGATGGAGCGCCGCTGTCACGCCCTCCATCCTCACTTTTATGAAACTGTCAGCCGCCGGAGGCCGGGGCGGTCAGCGTCTTGGCGCCGGTATCGGACTGCGGCGCATCGGTGGAACCGTCGGGCGCGGGGCAGCTTTTCACCAGTTCTTCGTATTTCTGCACGACCCAGCCCGGCGCGTCGGTGGGCATCTGTTCGTTCAGCCGCGCCTCGAAGTCCTGGAAAACCTGGGCCGAACGGGAATTGTCCACGACCGGAAGCGTCGAACCCGCAAGCGCGCGTTCGTAGACCAGGAAGGCCACCGCGATCAGCACGATCCCGCGCAGCGCGCCGAAGAGAAACCCGAGCGCCTGGTCAATCCCGCCGATCGCCGAGCGTTGCACCGCAGAGGCGAACAACGGAATGAAGATGGAGGCGACGACAAGCGTCAGCGCGAGGACGACCGCGAAGGAGGCGATCATCGACAGTTCGCAGCTGTCGCCCAGGAAACGGTCAAGAACCGGGATCTGCTGGATCAGCGGCTGCGCCTGGGGCGCGAAGACGAAGGCCGCGAAAGCCGCAGCGATCCACCCCCCGATGGCCAGCGCCTCGCGGACGAAGCCGCGGCTGTAGGCAAGCACCGCCGACAGCAGGATGATGACACCGACCCCGGCGTCGACGATGGTGAAGCCTTGCATGCTCGTTCTCCTGTCCTAACCTGCGCCGAACATTTCGCCGACAAAGGTCACGAGATCGGGCATCTTGCGCACCCTCATCCCGCTACCGTTGGCCTCGGACTTGGAATTTTCCGGGGCTACCGCGCCTGAGAAACCAAGTTTTTGCGCCTCTTTCAACCTGTTTTCGGTCTGGGCCACGGGTCTGAGCGCCCCTGACAGGCTGATTTCCCCGAAAATCACCATGTCGGGCGGGATCGCCACGTCCTCGCGCGCCGAAAGAAGGGCGGCCGCGATCGCAAGATCCGCGGCCGGTTCCGAGATCCGCATGCCGCCCGCGACGTTCAGAAAAACGTCGAGCCCGGCGAAGGGGATGCCGCAGCGCGCCTCCAGCACCGCGAGAATCGTCGAGAGCCGGCCCGAGTCGACGCCGACGACCGTGCGCCGTGGCGTGCCAAGCGGCGAGGGCGCGACCAGGGCCTGAACCTCGGTCAGGACCGGGCGCGTCCCCTCGATCCCGGCAAAGACCGCCGATCCCGGTGCGGGTTGCCCGCGTTCGGACAGGAACAGGGCGGAGGGATTGGCCACCTCAGAGAGGCCCGCGCCCGTCATCTCGAACACCCCGATCTCATCGGCGGGGCCAAAGCGGTTCTTGACCGCGCGCAGGATGCGGAACTGGTGGCCGCGCTCGCCTTCGAAGTAAAGCACGGTATCGACCATGTGCTCGACGACGCGGGGACCGGCGATCTGCCCCTCCTTGGTGACGTGGCCGACAAGGATAACCGCGGTGCCGCGGGTCTTGGCAAAGGTCACCAGTTCATGCGCCGCCGCGCGCACCTGCGCCACGGAGCCGGGTGCGCTTTCGACGGTGTCGAGCCACATGGTCTGGATCGAATCGATGATCGCAAGGTCCGGGCGTTCGGCGTCGAGCGTCGTCAGGATATCGCGCAGGTTGGTTTCGGCGCCGAGCCTTACCGGCGCTTCGGCGAGGCCAAGACGCTGCGCCCGCATGCGGACCTGCGCGCTGGCTTCCTCTCCGGAAATATAAAGCGTCTTCAGTCCTTTGCGGGCGTAACTTGCGGTCGCCTGAAGCAGCAGCGTGGACTTGCCGATGCCGGGATCGCCGCCCACCAGGATGGCGGAGGCCGGGACGAGCCCGCCGCCAAGCACGCGGTCGAATTCCTCAAGCCCGCTGGCGCGGCGGGGCAAGGGAGCGTCCTGCGCCGCCAGCGTGGTCAGTTCGACAGTGCGACCCCGCGCAGCCCCAAGGGCGCGCGCGCCGGGGCCCGCGGAGAGCGGCGCCTCCTCGGCGATGGAGTTCCAGGCGCCGCAGGCATCGCAGCGGCCCGCCCATTTGCGGTGGACTGCGCCGCAGGCGCTACAGACGAAGCGTGATAGATCCTTGGCCATGGCCCTTCCTGCCCGAAGGTCGGGGGCGTGGCAAGCGCGCTTGGCCTCAGCCCTTGCCGTTCGCCTTCGCGATCAGGAAGCTTGCCAGCACGCAGCCGGTGAAAAGGTAAAGGCCCCAGGCGGTTTCCAACCGGCCGACCCCGACGCCCTTGGCGACGACGATGTAGATCGCGATCAGGAACACGTCGGCCATCGCCAGCCGCCCCAGCACATGCAGCGCGGGCTGGATGCGTGGCGAGGCGAGGTCGAACTGCACCAGCGCAAGGCCCAGAACCTTCGCGTAGGGCGCGAAAAGGGCCAGGAACGTCACCACGAGCGCCAGCGGGATGTCCTTTTTCCAGATCGCCTGGAGCCCCGTGACGACCGAGATTTCATCCAATGCGAAGAAGGGCAGCAACCCCGCCCGCAGCATCGGGGCGAACCAGGCCACCGGAAAAAGAATCAGGAGCAAAAGGTTGAGAGCCCGCAGCATGGGTCTAGCGCACGGCCTCGATCGGGCCCTCGGCGCGACCATGGATGAACTGCTGGACGTAAGGGTCTGCGGTTGTGTCCATTTCCGCGATCGGGCCGGTCCACTGGATGACGCCCGAGTGCAGCATCGCCACACGGTCGGCGATCGCGCGGACCGAGGACATGTCATGCGTGATGGTCATGGCGGTCGCCCCCATCTCGGTCACGATTTCCCGGATCAGTTCATTGATCACGCCCGCCATGATCGGGTCGAGGCCGGTCGTGGGTTCATCGAAGAAGATGATCTCCGGCTCGGCGGCAATGGCGCGGGCCAGGCCCACGCGCTTTTGCATGCCGCCTGACAGTTCGGCGGGGAAAAGGTCCGCGGTCTCGGGCTTCAGGCCGACGCGGCGAAGCTTCTCGATAGCAATCTCGCGCGCCTCGGCCTTGGGGCGCTTCAGCGACCCGCGCAGGAGGCGAAATGCCACGTTCTGCCAGACGGGGAGCGAGTCAAATAGCGCGCCACCCTGGAACAGCATCCCGAACCGCGCGAGGAACGCGTCCCTAGCAGCGGTGTCTGCATCCTGCCCGTCCACGGTGATGGTGCCCGTATCGGGGTGAACAAGGCCCAGGATGCACTTGAGAAGAACGGATTTTCCGGTCCCGGAGCCGCCGATGATTACCATGCTTTGGCCGGTCGGAACGCTCAGGTCCACCCCGCGGAGAACCTTGTTCGGCCCAAAGGCCTTGTGGATGCCAGACAGCGTGATCATGCGGAGAAGAAGACCTCCGTCAGCAGGTAGTTGGTGGCCAGGATCAGGACCGAGGCCGCGACGACGGCGGCCTTGGTCGCGCGCCCAACGCCTTGCGCGCCACGGCCCGAATTCATCCCGTAGTAGCAGCCCGTCACCGCCACGATGAAGCCGAAGGCCGCACCCTTCCAAAGGCCCGAGACCACGTCCCAGATCTCAAGGAACTCGCGTGTGTTCTTCAGGTAGTTGGCGGGGTTGAAGCCCAGCCGGTTCACGCCGACCAGGTAGCCGCCGAAGATGCCGATGCTGTCGCCGACCGCCACCAGGATCGGAACCGCCAGCGTGGCAGCCAGCACCCGCGGCACCGTCAGGTATTTCATCGGGTGGGTCGAGAGTGTCACCAGCGCGTCGATCTGCTCGGTCACCTTCATGGTGCCGATCTCCGCCGCGATGGAGGAGGCGACACGCGCCGCGACCATCAGCCCGCCCAGAACCGGGCCAAGCTCCCGCACCATGCCGATGGCGACGATGGAGGGCACGACGGTTTCGGCCGAAAAGCGTGCGCCGCCGGAATAAATCTGCAGAGCCAGCGCGCCCCCGGTGAACAGCGCGGTCAGGCCTACGACGGGCAAGCTGAAATACCCAATCTGAAGAAAGGCTTGCAGGAACTCCTTCGGGTAAAAGGGCGGGCGCAGAAGATGGCTGATGGCCGCGCCGGCAAAGATTGCGATCCGCCCGATGGCGGCAAAGGCGGCAAAGGTCGTGCGGCCGATGCCCCTGAGCGGTGCGAAGAGCAAGCTCATGCGTCGGTCCCGGTATAGGTGCGAGCGTAGCGCCCGCCGAGCGAGGTCAGGATCTCATACCCGATGGTTCCGGCGGCCTCCGCCAGACGGTCCACTCCTTGCGCCGGGCAGAGGATGTCGAGCGTTTCGGGTGCCTCCGGCAGGTGGGTGACATCGACGCCCATCAGGTCCATAGACACGCGCCCGACCAGCGGGCAGGGCGTGTCGCCGCAATAGAGCCTCCCGTGGCCCGTCAGGGCCCGCAAGAGCCCGTCGGCATATCCCGCCGAAACTGTCGCGATGCGCGCGGCATGGGGGGCCGTCCAGGTGTTGCCGTAGCCCACGGTCTCCCCCGCATCGACGGTGCGGGTCTGAACCACGGGCAGCGACAGGTGGACGACGGGGCGCGCCTCGGCGAAGGGCTGGCCGCCGTAGCTGCCGATGCCCGGCCGGGTCAGGTCGAAATGATACTCGGCCCCCAGCAGGATGCCGCCCGTCGCGGAAAGCGACCGGCGCAGGCCCGTTCTGTCCGTCATCCGGCGGAAGGCTGCCAGTTGCTGCCCGTTCATCGCATGGCCGGGCTCGTCCGCGCAGGCCAGGTGCGACATCACCAGCTTGGGCGCCAGCGCCAAAAGCTCTGGTGCCACTGCGCGCCAGTCGGCCTCTTCCATGCCCAGACGGTTCATGCCGGTGTCGAGCTGCACGCCGAAGACGTGGCCGGGCAGGGCGGCGCGATGGCGTGCGACCTGTTCGGGGGAGTTGAGCAGCGGGATCAGCCCCGCGCCTTCGATCGCCGCGGTGTCACCGGCCATGTGGCCAGTAAAGACGTAGATGTCGGCCGTCGGCCCCACCGCTGCGCGCAGCGCGACGCCTTCCTGCGCCTCAGCCACGAAGAAGCTGAACGCACCCTCGGCCTGAAGCCGCGCAGCAACGCGACCGGCGCCAAGCCCGTAGGCGTTGGCCTTCACGACGGCACCCGCCTCCGCCGCGCCGGAAAGGCGGGCGAGGGCGCGCCAGTTGGCGGCGATGGCGTCAAGGTCGATGGTCAGTTGTGCCTGTGTCATGGCGCGTCTTTTCGCAGGCGCGCCCGCAACTGGCAAGCGCTTTGCCCCGCGCTCAGGGCATGTCGTCGAAGCGCCGGTTCCGGCGCCACATCTTTTCGCCGATCTGGCAGTCGTAAGGGGCATCTGCCTGGGCTGCATGCAGCCGCTCGACCGGCGCGCCCGCGATTTCGAGGACAAGCTTACGCGTGACGGCGTCCGAGAAGTCGCGCCAGTCGGTCACCGGCACGACGAAGGCGCCTGGCCCCCCGACCACGCAGCGTGAATAGTAGATGTCGAGGTCTTCCAGCCGCCAGCGTGCCCCATAGTCGTCATGTGTCATCAGTGGCAGGCCGTTGATGGTGATGCCCTCGGCCAGAACCTCGTCGCGCGCCTCGGTCACGAGGCCGCCCTGGTTGTTCGGCCCGTCGCCGGAGATGTCGATGACCCGCCTGAGGCCGGCAAACTCGTTCGCGCCGATCAGGAAGGCGCCGAAACGCAGCGCCGAGGCGATGGAGGTGCGGCTTTGCGTGACGCTGCGCCCCTGAAGAAGCGTGGCCGCAAAGGCCTCCAGGTCGTCGCGGTCCTCGATCAACGCCCAGTCGTGGCGGATGCTTTGGCGATATTCGCCCGCCCATTCCACATAGGCCAGCGCGATGCGACCCGTCAGCGTCCGGCCCAGAGCGGCGGCAACCGCGTCGCCCGTCAGCGCGCGGGCATATCCCTGACGCTGGATCTCCAGCTCTTCCGCCGACATGGAGCGGGAGACATCGACCATCAGAAGAAGCTCCAGATCGACCTCTTCCGCAGGGGCGGCGGCGGTCGGGAGCGACAGGAACGCGGCGGACAGAAGGGCGGCAAGGCGCATGGCCCAACCTTGCGCCCGGCAACGCGCCTGTCCAGTCACAATCGTGCGGGGACGTGGCGGCGGCGGATCAGAACCCGCCGTCACCCTGCCAGGGTTTCACAAGATTGCCGAAGCGGGTGAAGCGGCCCTCGAAGCTCAACTCGACCGTGCCGATGGGGCCGTGGCGCTGCTTGCCGATGATGACCTCGGCCTTGCCATGGACCTGCTCCATGACCTCCTGCCACTTGGCCATGGCCTCAAGGTCGTGGTCGCCGGGCTTCTCGCGCTCCTTGTAGTATTCCTCGCGGAACACGAACATGACCACGTCGGCGTCCTGCTCGATCGAGCCGGATTCGCGCAGGTCAGACAGTTGCGGGCGCTTGTCGTCGCGGCTTTCGACCTGACGCGAAAGCTGCGACAGGGCGATGACGGGAATGCTAAGTTCCTTCGCCAAGGCCTTGAGACCCATGGAGATTTCGGCAATCTCCTGCACCCGGTTGTCGCCCCGCCCGGTGCCCCGCAACAGCTGAAGGTAGTCGACGAAGACGACGTCCAGTCCATGGGTGCGCTTGAGCCTGCGGCAGCGTGCCGTCACCTGGCTGATGGGCAGCGCTGGCGTGTCGTCGATGTAAAGCGGACAGGCCTCCAGCGCCTTGGCCGCCTCGACGAAGCGGCGGAATTCGGCCTCGCTCATGTCGCCGCGGCGGATCTGTTCGGACGGAACCTCGGAGGCTTCCGACAGGATCCGCGCGGCCAACTGCTCGGCCGACATTTCGAGCGAGAAGAAGCCGACCACGCCGCCCTCGACCGCGCCCTCGCTGCCGTCGGGCTTCTGGCCCTTGCGATAGGCCTTGGCGATGTTGAAGGCAA
The DNA here is from genome assembly GCF_025751575.1 of Albidovulum sediminicola. Taxonomy (GTDB): domain Bacteria; phylum Pseudomonadota; class Alphaproteobacteria; order Rhodobacterales; family Rhodobacteraceae; genus Albidovulum; species Albidovulum sediminicola. The sequence goes on from NZ_JAOWLA010000002.1 coordinate 318,976, forward strand.
CGTTGGTGGCCAGCGAGGTCTTGCCCATCGAGGGGCGGCCCGCAAGGATCAGAAGGTCGGACGGGTGCAGACCTCCCAGCTTCTTGTCCAGATCGACCAGGCCGGTCGAGATGCCCGACAGAGAGCCCTCGCGCTGATAGGCGGCGAGCGCCGATTGCACGGCTTCGGTCGTGGCCTTCAGGAAGGAGACAAAGCCACGCTCCGCCGTGCCCTGTTCGGCCAGCGTGTAAAGCCGCTGCTCGGCCTCCGTGATCTGGTCCTTGGGGTCGTTTTCGACCTCGATCGTCCGCGCGCGATCGGAGATGTCCTGGCCGAGCCGGATCAATTCCCGCCGCACGGCGAGTTCGTAGATCATCTGCGCATAGTCGCGCGCCGCGAAGGCCGAGATCGCCGCCCCGGCAAGCCGCGCCAGATAGGCTGGCCCGCCCAGGGCCTTCAGCCCCTCGTCTTCCTCCAGGAAACCCTTGAGCGTGACGGGCGAGGCCAGCGCGTTCTTCTGGATCCGCGCCACGGCGATCTCGTAGATCCGCCGGTGGACGGGCTCGAAGAAATGCTCCGCCTTCACGAGCGCGGCAATCCGGTCGTAGATATCATTGTTGGTCAGGATCGCGCCGAGAAGCTGCTGCTCAGCCTCGATGTTATGCGGAAGCGTTTCAGCTTCGGGTGGCTGCTCCACCGCCCGAATCTTCGCCACGTCGTTCATTCTGTCCCCCGTTCTTGGGAGGCCTCATATCGAGTAAGCCGCAGGATTCAAGGTTCATGTTTCGGTGGATATCCGCCCGCGAACGGTGTGGATAACCTATGTATGATTTCTTGATTACCACATTTGGTGGCGTAGTGCGAGGACGCCGCTTCCTGTGGGCCGAATCGTGGCCGAGACTCTCGATCTGTCCCCGACTTACCCACAAGTTAGTGCGAATTGCCCACAGCCCGTCAGGACTTCTTCCGCGCGTCCTGCCAGGGGCGGGGATCGGTCAGGAAAGCCTCCACCTCCGCCAGGGTCTCGGTGTCGAAGGCGCCCGACTCGCGGGCCTCCGCCAGAACGTCCCACCAGGTGCAGAGGTGGTGCAGCGCCACCCCGTGATCGGAAAGCGTCTTCACCGTTTCGGGGAAGATCCCGTAGTAGAAGATCACCGCCGTATGCGCGCAACTCGCCCCGGTTTCGCGGATCGCGTCAACGAAGGACAGCTTCGAGCCGCCGTCGGTCGTCAGATCCTCGACCAGGAGCACGCGCTGGCCCTCGGTCATCACGCCTTCGATCCGGGCGTTGCGGCCGTAGCCCTTGGGCTTCTTGCGCACATAGGTCATCGGCAGTGCCAGCCGTTCGGCCACCATGGCGGCGAAGGGGATGCCCGCCGTCTCGCCGCCCGCGATGTTGTCGAATGCCTCGAAGCCGGCCTCGCGCATGACGGTGACGGCCATGAAATCCATCAGGGTGGACCGGATGCGCGGATAGGAAATCAACTTGCGGCAGTCGATATAGGTCGGCGAAGGCAGGCCGGAAGCCAGCGTGAAGGGTTCCGCTGCGTTGAAGTGTACGGCCTTGATCTCCAGCAGCATCCGCGCCGTCAGGCGAGCGATTTCCTCTTTCAGGGGGAAGGACGTGGGGATCATCGGGCGTTCCTCGCTTGGCGGTTTCAGTCTGGCGAAAATACTCCCGCCGGAGGCTTCCGCGGGCAGGGCCGGGCGCCTCCGGCGGGAGTATTTGGACCAGAATGAAAGGTCAATCCTGGACTTTCCAGTGTGTGGCGAAGCCCGGATCGAAGACGGTCACGGGACCGGCACCGGTCTCGATCTTGGCCGGGAAGGCGACGGGTTCGCCCTTGGTCAGGGTCAGCGTGCCCGGATTTGGCGACAGGCGGTAGAAGGCCGCGCCGTTCAAGGAGGTGAAGGCCTCCAGCCGGTGGAGCGCGCTTTCCTCCTCGAATACATGGGCAAGAAGCGACATGGTGTTGGTGGCGGTGAAGCAGCCCGCGCAGCCGCAGGCATGTTCCTTCAGGTGATCGGGGTGTGGCGCGCTGTCGGTGCCGAGGAAGAAGCGCGCCTCGCCGCTGGTCGCGGCCTCCCGCAGGGCCAGGCGGTGCAGTTCGCGCTTGGCGACGGGCAGGCAGTAGTAATGCGGCTTGATCCCGCCCACGAGGATGTGGTTGCGGTTGATGATCAGGTGGTGCGTGGTGATCGTGGCGCCCAGGTCGTCGCCCTGCGCGCGCGCATAGTCAACGCCGTCCTTGGTGGTGATGTGTTCCATGACGACGCGAAGGCCCGGCGTCGCGCGCCGGACCGGGTCGAGCACGCGGTCGATGAACACGGCCTCGCGGTCGAAGATGTCGACGGCGGGATCGGTCACCTCGCCATGGACGCACAGCGGCAGGCCTATCTCGGCCATCTTCTCCAGCACGGCGCGGACCTTGTCGAAATCGCGCACGCCGGATTGCGAATTGGTCGTCGCCCCCGCGGGATAGAGCTTGACTGCCTTGACGAGGCCCGAGGCATGGGCGGCGGCGACATCGGCCGGGTCCGTCGCCTCGGTCAGGTAGAGCGTCATCAGGGGTTCGAACGTCATGCCCTCGGGCAGGGCGGCCAGGATCCGGTCGCGGTAGGCGGCGGCCTGGGCCGCGGTGACGACGGGCGGCACGAGGTTCGGCATGATGATCGCACGGGCGAAATGGCGCGCGGTTTCGGGCAGGACGGCCTCCAGCATCGCGCCGTCGCGCAGGTGCAGGTGCATGTCGTCGGGACGGCGAAGCGTGAGTGTCTGGGTCATGGCCTTGCCCCTACACGGCTTCGCGCAGTCGCGCAATCGTGCAGGGGCCCAAGGCGCTTTCGTGTTAATATCAGCTAATCACGGCGGGCCCCGGGCACGCTATTTCGGTGTGCTTGCAGGTCCGCCCCCACATGCAACGGACGGAGGTGCGTGATGGTCAGAACGATCGGCAACCCCCTGAGCTGGGGCCTTCGACAACTGGGCACGGCGGGGGACGATATCGGTAAAGTGAGCCGCAGGATCGGTGGCACGGGCGAGATCCCACGGGTCCGCGCGTTAAGCTTCGCCGACCTGGGTGCGGCGCTGCGGTTGGGCCTGCGGGACTTCGCGGCGCTCAGGACGGATGTGATCGCCGCCGCGATGCTTTATCCGCTTGCGGGGATCTGCATGGTTTGGGCCGCCTGGCACGGCGCGTTGCTGCACCTGGTCTTTCCCATCGCATCGGGCTTCGCGCTTGTTGGGCCCGCCGTCGCCATCGGCTTTTACGAGATGAGCCGACGACGCGAGGCCGGGCAGGCGGCAAACTGGCTTGACGGATTCCGGGTCCTGGCCTCGCCCGCATTCGGCGTGATGTTCATCGGCGCGATGATGCTGGCCGCGGTGTTCTTCGGTTGGCTGCTGACGGCCTATTTCGTGTTCCTGGTCACGATGGGGCCGGAGATCCCGATGAGCGCGCAGGACTTCGTGCGCGACGTGCTGACGACGCCTTCGGGCTGGGCGATGATCGCGATCGGCGTTCCCCTTGGCGCGGTCTACGCGGCAATGGTTCTAGCCAGCGCGATCGTGACCTTTCCTCTGCTTCTGGATCGTGATGTCGGGCTGCCTGCGGCCATCGTGACCTCGCTCAGGGTCACGCGCGCGGCGCCCGGGCCGGTCCTGGCCTGGGGGGCGATCGTGGCCGGCCTGCTGGTGCTTGGGACGATTCCGCTGTTCCTGGGGCTGGCGATCGTGTTGCCGGTCCTGGGCCATGCAAGCTGGCATCTTTACCGTCTGGCAGTCCGGGCCGAATAGGACGGTTTCCGCCGATCCGCCGGGCGGGGCCTTGCGTCCGGTCCACGGTTTGCGACACTGCCGCCAAGGCGGCACGGACCGCCGGACATGAGGAAAGGGCGGATCGTGCGCATCACGGCATTTCTATTTTGTGCGGCGGCGCTTGCCGGCTGCACCAACGACCCCGGTTTTCGAGGCGTCATCGGTGTTCGAGAGGCGCGCGCAGAGGACGTGCTCGCCTGCCGCTACATCAGCGACATTTCCATGCGCCCCTCGCTTTACGGGCCGGTTCTGGGGCAGCAGGCGCTGAAATACGCCCGCAACACGATCATGGCGGATGCGCTCGATTCCGGGGCGAACACGGTCGTCTTCGACCAGGCGACGCCGGGTTCGGATGTCTACAAGCTGCACGCCAAGGCCTACAGTTGCTGACCCTCAGGCGGTGGTAAGAGGCGGAAAGGGAAGGCCCGCGCGCACCAGGTCCGCCTCGACCTCGGTCAGGCGGCGCGCGAAATCGGGCGCGTCAAGCCGCTGGGTCACGTTATTGCACAAGAGCGCGTTCAGATAGGGGCGCGCGTCGCGGTCGAGCCGCGCCATCAGCGCCCTCAGGTAGGGCAGATGATTGCGCCGCGAGCGGTAAAAGGTCCAGAACAGCCGCTCATCGAAGGCCCCCGTTCCCGCTGCGGTCAGGATCGAGGGCAGGATGCGCATCCCGTCGAGCGATCCGGCGATGTCGCGCCCCAGGTTCGGGCAGGGCAGGAGCGTGGAGTAGGACCGCGCGAAAAGCGCCGCGTGCATCGCGTCGAGCGACTGTTCGGGGTCGTAGATCACATAGACCGGCCCCGCGCCCTCGGTCATGTCCGGCGCAAATCCGTAGCGATCGGTGAAGGAGGTGCGCCGCATCTCGGTGAAGCGGGGGTCCCAGCCCGCGATGCGCGGGTCGAGCGTCGCCTGCGGCTGCACGAGGATCACCGTCGCGCCCGGGGCCGCAACGGAAAAGGCCGCGGCCGCGTAGCCGCACATGCCCGCGCCGTAAAAGACGACCTGGTCGAAATCCTCGAAGAATGCATCCTCGATCAGCCGGTCGAAGAAACCGTAGACCGAGCGGTCGCGGAACCAGGTATTGTGGCGCGCGATCAGGCCCAGATGCGACCAGCGGCGGCTTTTCGCGATCAGATAGCCCAGCGGCAGTTGCGAGGGCTGGGACTGGCGAATGCCCTTCACCGTGTCGAAGGTGACAAGCAGCGTCGCGGAATCGTCCAGGAACATGGCCGAATGCATCGGGCCGAGCGGGGCGAAATACCCCGCATCCTCGCCGATCGCCTCAAGCCGTTGAAGCCATTCGCCATCGGTCAGCGACCTCAGATCGCCGTCTCGCAGCCTGTCGTCCTGCATCCAATCACCCGCCCAAGCGGAAATTACCCAAAGCCATTGTCCCTTCGCCTGTCGGGCGGCGCAAGGAGTCTGACATCCTGGGGGTCAAATGGGGGCAAAACGGTGTCTGACTGTTTCGATACGGCGCCCAGATGGCGCCTTCCAGCGCGTCTGTCCACATTCCTTGTGCGGGACCCGCGCGGAGGCCAAAAGGAGTCGCTCTTCCGGTGTCAGGCCCGGCGCAAGCTGGCGGTCAGGTGCCCATGCCGATCAGCGTGGCCCCGCCCGCCCGCGCCATCCAAAGCGTGACCGAAGGATGCGCGATGCCTGCCCGCATCCGGTCGGCCAGAAGCGCGTAGGCAAGGGCGTTCGCGGCGCCGAGCGTGACGAACGTGGCGATCATGACCGCGAACTGGGGCAGAAGCGCCGCCTCCGGGCGCAGGAATTGCGGGACGAAGGCCACGAAGAAGGCGATCGACTTCGGATTGAGCGCGGTGACAGCCGCCGCGTGCAGGAAGATGCCGCGCGCGGGCAGGGCCTGGCCGGGGTCCACGGCGGTCGTTGGGCGCGACCGGGCCAGCCTGATCCCCAGCCAGACCATGTAGGCCGCGCCGATCCACTTCAGGACCGAGAAGAGTTCCGCCGAGGCCATGACCAGCGCGCCAAGCCCCGCGAGCGAGGCCGTCATTGCGATCAGGTCACCAAGCGCCACGCCGAACGCCATCGCCAAGGCAACCCTGCGGCCCTGGCTTAGTGCGTAGCTCAGCACCAGCAGGATTGTCGGGCCGGGAATGACCAGAAGAACGAATGAGGCGGCGACAAAGGCAAGCCAAAGGTCCAGGGGCATCGGGGCACTCCGAAGTGACCGCCTCAGCAAGGGGCTTGGCGGCGCGCCTGTCAAGGGACACGGGCCGGCGTGATCGCGGGCTACGGCCACGGGGGCAGCGTCCGCAGTCTTGCTTGACATAGATCAAGGCGTGCGGCCCGGGAATCGCTATGGTCGAATTCAGAGATCGCGTCTCTCCCTGGCTGGCGTGTGAACGCCGCGCGGTCTTTAGTGCAGCCCTCCCTTCCGGCTGCCAGTCCTGACAACGCTGCGGGCCTCCCCCCGCAGCGTTTTTTTCTGCGGGCAGCCTCGCGCGGTTCCTGCCACCCCCAAATCGTTTCACACCACCGCGCGCCATCTGGTAGATTGTCCGCAGGGTGTCGGTGATGCGGGAGCTCAGGTGGACGGCATCAATCATCTCGTACTGGCGGGGCACGATCTCGATGCGATGCGCGCGAGCTATCAGGGCATCGGGTTCACTCTGACGCCGCCCGGTCAGCATCCCTTCGGCACCGGCAACACCATCATCCAGCTCCATGGCAACTATCTGGAGTTGCTGGCCGTCACGCGACCGGCGGATGTGGTCGAACATGGCGCGCGCAGTTTCTCGTTTTCGGCATTCAATCGCGATTACCTTAAGCGGCACGAGGGGTTCTCGATGGTCGTCCTGGGCTCGCAGGATGCGGCGGAGGACCGGCGCGTCTGGCAGGCCAAGGGGCTGCCGGTCTACGAGCCCTTCGCGTTCTCGCGCATCGCCAGCCTTCCCGACGGCAGCGAAACGCGGGTTGGCTTCGCCCTGGCCTTTACCTCATCGCGGGCCGCGCCCTGGCTTGGCCATTTCGCCTGCCAACATTTCCGGCCGGAGTATTACGAGCAACCCCAGTTCCTAAACCATCCGAACACGGCCCAGTCGGTTCGGGAGGTATGGGTGTCTGGGCCTGGCGCGCTTGACCTTGCCGGGCATATGGCGGCCTTCACGGGATGCGAAGGGCGTATCGGGGACGGGCGGGTGACGTTCAATACCGCGACCGGGTCGATCATCCTCGCCAGCGACGGCGCGTTTCGGCAGGCATTCGGCGTTGACCCGCCGCATCCGGCGGACGGTCCGCACCTGGCAGGGCTGACGATCGGATGCAGTTCGATTGCTGCGCTTTCCGGTAAGGGTCTGGTCGCGGCGGGAGAGCGCCTGGTGTTGCCGCCCGAGCGCGCCTTCGGCGTCGCGCTGGCCTTCGCGGCCTGAGTGCGCCGGGCAGGGTCCCCGCGCCGCCCTCAGCCTTGCAGGCGCGCGAAGATCGCGTCCAGCCGCGCGCATTCCGCGTCGGTGCCGAAGGGGGCGTTGACGATGAACATGCCGCTTCCGGTCATGCCGTGGCCTGCCCGCGCGGGCGGGAAGCGCACCTCGTGTCGGAGCGCGCCGGGAAGGGACTTGTCCGCCAGCGTGGCCAGCATCGGTTCATGCGCGCGGCTGGCGAGGATCGGATACCAGAGCGCGAGGATGCCGACGTTCCACTTCCGCGCGACCTGGCCCACGAGCCGCGCCATGGCGGCGTAGTCGGCCTTCACCTCGTAGCTCGGGTCGATGAGCATCAGCCCCCTGCGCGGCTCGGGCGGGGTCAGGGCCAGGGCCATCTCGGCCCCGTCCTGATGTCGGATGTCGGCGCCGTAGGGCGCCATCGCCTCGGCCAGCGCGTCGTGTTCACGAGGATGAAGCTCGGCCAGATGCATCCGGTCGAAGGGTCGCAGCGACAGAGCCGCCACCAGTGGCGAGCCCGGGTAGGCGCTTGGGCCGTAAACTTCCCGAACCCGCGACAGGACGCGGGCGTAGGGGTGACCTGCGGGAAAGGCCGAGCCGAGCCGGCCGATGCCCTGCGCCGCCTCGCCGGTCTTTGCCGCCTCGGGCGCGTCAAGGCGGTAAAGACCGCGTCCGGCATGGGTCTCAAGGTAGCTCAGCGGCTTGTCCTTGCGCGTCAGGTAATCGAGCATGACGGCCAGTAGCGCGTGCTTGTGCACGTCGGCCAGGTTCCCGGCGTGGTAGATGTGCTGGTAGGAAAGCATCCGGTCCCCTTCGGCAAGCCCACCGCTCTGGCGTATCCCAGTCGGCCGGCGGCATGTTCCGACGCCTTAGCCCGAGCGCGAGGCAAACCGCAACACCCACGCCGAGTACGACCGTAGATCGGCCGCGAGCGTCAGGCGAAGCACGATCCGGTCGGACCGGCGCGTGCCCGCCCGCGCGATGATCCCCGAGGCGAGGGCCGCGATGAACAATGTCCGCGATCAGGTCCTAAGCGTGACCGTCCGTTCCGGATGCGTGGCGCGCGTTCCCATTCCGGCGCGAGGCACATGACTAAGACCCGGCACTACGACCGCCCCCCCGGCACCGCCGGGAGCGCCGGAGCAGCGACCGGTTTCTTTCCGCCGGAAATGAAAAGGCCCTCCCGAAGGGGAGGGCCGCTGGCCTTCGCCGCCGCGCCGTTACTTGGGCGCGATCATCATCACCATCTGCCGGCCTTCCAGCTTCGGCATGTTCTCGATCTTGGCGACCTCGTCGACGTCGGCCGCCACGCGCTTGAGCAGTTCGAGGCCAAGCTCCTGGTGTGCCATCTCGCGGCCGCGGAAGCGAAGCGTGATCTTGACCTTGTCGCCCTCGGACAGGAACTTCAGGACCGAGCGCATCTTGACATCATAGTCATGCGTGTCGGTGCCGGGGCGGAACTTGATTTCCTTGATCTCGATGATCTTCTGCTTCTTGCGCGCCTCGGCCTCTTTCTTCTGCTGTTCGTACTTGAACTTGCCGAAGTCCATGATCTTGCAGACCGGCGGAACCGCGTTGGGCGAGATCTCGACGAGGTCGAGCCCGGCTTCCTCTGCCAGCGCCATGGCGCGTGCCGGTGTCACCACGCCCACGTTTTCCCCGTCCGCGCCGATGAGGCGGATCTCCGGGGCGCGGATGCGGTCGTTGACGCGGGGTCCCGTATCGCGTTGCGGCGGGGCGTTGTGCGGTCTGCGGGCTATGGTGGCGCTCCTTCTATGGTGGCCATTCGGTTCGGCGCGCAAAATAGACGCGGGGGAGGTCCGACACAACCCGGATTCCTTGGCTTGCGCCGGGCCTTTGCCTATGTCCGGCGGATGTGTCATAGCGGCATGCATAAAATGACCAGCCGCAATCGAAAGGATTGTGCCATGAACCGCAATGTTCTCATCGCCCTGTTGATCGTCGTCCTGGCGGGCGGCGGCTACTATTACTACTCGGCGCAGAAAGCGGCCGAGGAAGCCGCCGCTGCCGAGCAGGCCGCCGAAGAGGCTGCCGCCGCCGCCGCGGAAGCCGCGAAGAAGGCCGAAGAGGAAGCCGCCGCGAAGGCCGCCGAGGAAGCTGCCGCCGCAGCACGGGCCGCCGAAGAGGCCGCCGCCAAAGCGGCTGAGGAGGCCGCGAAAGCCGCTGAGGAAGTCGCCGCCAAGGCCGCGGAAGAGGCCGCCGCGGCCGCCGAGTCCGCCGCGCAGCAGGCGACCGAAGCGGTGGAAGGCGCCGTTGAGGCCGCCACAGAAGCCGCGACCGAAGCTGCGGACGCCGTTTCCGAAGCCGCCGATGACATGGGCGCCGCGCTGGACCCGGCAAACTTCGACGCCGAGAAGATCAAGGCCGCGATCGACGGCTCCGAGCTCGATGACGCGACGAAGATGTCGCTGAAGACGGCCGTCGATGGCGCCGCCCAGAATCCGGCGCTGGTCCAGACCGTCGTCGATCAGGTCAAGGCCGCGCTCGGCCTCTGACCCGAACACGCAAAACATGGCCCGTGCCGCGCGCCTTATGATGCGCGGCGCGGGCCGCTCAGGCGGCGTCCCGCCGCTGCGCCGCACCCGGTTCGCTTTGGCCGACCGTCAGGCAAAGCCCTCGTGCCGCAAGGTGATCGACGAGCGCATAGGCGAACAATGCCTGCCCCAAGATCTCAAGCGATTCCTCGATCAGCACGACGAAGAGGTACTGCGTGTCGCTGATCGTGGCCGCGCCGACGAGGCGTGCTGAAACGATGGCAGAACCGACCATCTCAGCCCCCACGGCGCCGAGGATGTAAAGCCCGCCCGCCAGCAGGAACAGGATGCGTTCGCGCGTGGGCAGGCGAAGTAGAAAGCGGGTATAGGTCAAAAGCACGATGAGGGCGAAGAAGATGCCCGGAATGACCCAGGCGAAATACAGCACGCCGGTTGTGCCAAAACGATGGCGCAGGGCCGATCCGAGCGCCTCGTGGAACTGGGCGATCTCCTCCATCGACAGGAGCATGATGATCAGGGCGAGCCCTGCCCAATGCAGCGCGCTGCCGTCGCGCGCCTTGCGGCTCGCCTGCGCCGTCAGGAACAGCAGCCCCGCGTTGAAGGCCAGCAGCACGCTCGACGCCCAGGTCGGGAGAGAGACCTCCTCCCCCATCTGAAGGCGCCCTGCGAGCACGCTCATCTTCCAGGAGAGCGCGCTGCCCTGGGCGGTCAGGTAGATCGAATAGATATCGAGAAGCGCGAGCACGCCGAGGCCGGCGAAAAGAACGAACGCGACCTGGCGCGCATCGACCGACAGGTGAATGACCCGATCGGACAGACGTTCGGGCGAAGCTGACCTGAACGCCCGTGCGGATGTTTTCATAATGTGGCTCCGGCGTTGGGGCGGAAATACGCCCCCGATCCGACGGATAATAGATCGGTCCCGCGCGCGCGCCAAGACCGGGCAGCCGACTGCGGCCGCCCGGTTCGATATTGGCTTGATGCTGTGGAAAAGAACCTTTCGCTCGCGCGGATTGTTCTAGATGCCGTCTCCGACGAAGGCCTTCTCGACCACGTATTCCTGCGGGTCCGAATTCGCGCCCTCGCGCAGGCCGAACGATTCCAGCACCGCCTTCACATCGTGGTTGAAGGCGAGGGAGCCGCAGACCATGGCGCGGTCCCGTTCCCGGTCCATCGGCGCGATGCCGAGATCGTCGAACACCTTGCCCGAGGTCAGGTTGTCGGTGATCCGGCCCATCTGGGAAAACTCTTCGCGCGTCGTCGTCGGGTAGTACTTGAGCTTGTCGCCCACCAGTTCGCCGATCAGCGGATCGTCCTTGAGGCTTTCGACCAGCTGACGCCCGTAGTCCAGTTCCGCGACAGTGCGGCAGGTGTGCATCATCACGACCTGGTCGTATTTCTCATAGGTCTCGGGATCGCGCATCAGGCTCGCGAAGGGGGCGATGCCGGTGCCGGTGGCCAGGAACCACAGCCGCTTGCCCGGCAGGAGCGCGTCCAGCACCAGCGTGCCCACGGGCTTCGGGCGCAGGATGATCTGGTCGCCCGGCTGGATATGCTGAAGCCGCGAGGTCAAGGGGCCGTCGGGCACCTTGATCGAGTAGAACTCAAGCTCCTCGTCCCAGGAGGGCGAGGCGATGGAATAGGCCCGCAGGAGCGGCTTGCCGCGGTCGTCCAGAAGGCCGATCATCACGAATTCGCCGGAGCGGAAGCGCAGGCTTTGCGGCCGCGTCACCCGGAAGGAGAACAGGCGGTCGGTCCAGTGGCGGACCGTCGTCACGGTCTGCGCGTCGGGAAGCGTGCGGACGGGGGTGGCTTGGGTGTCGTTCACGGTTTTCAGATCGTTCATGTGCCTTTGGCGCGTCTGGCGCGCTCTCCCTTCTATGCAGATTTCAGAGGTCGGGAAAGCCCCGGATCACCCTTTCAGCCGCGACCTATAGTCATGGTCGCGCCAGTCGGCGCGGAAGATCCACTGTTCGGCGGGCTGGCGTTGGGCCAACTCGTCCGGGATCTCCACTTCGTCGAAGCCGGCGCGGCGGGCCATGGTGTACTGGTCCGCGATGACGTGGCCCCCGGCCCGCAGCCGGCCGCGGAAGCCGCGCGCGCGCAGGTGGCGCGCCAGCGTCAGCCCGCGCCCGTCGCTGAAGGAGGGGAAGGCGACGCGGATCATCTCGACGCCCTCGAAGCTTGTCGGCAGCGCCTCTGGCAGGGTGTCGGGCGCGATATCCAGCGCCGCGTCCCCGGTGAAGTCATCGGCATGGAAGCCGTCGTCGCGCACGATCACGTTCATGCCGCGTTCTCCTTGTTCGCATTGGCTGCCTGCGCCTCTTCGGCGGGCAGGGGGCCGCGCACGGCGCGCCCGTTGATGAAGTGGATGCCGCATTCGACCTTGGCCGAACCCCGCCAGCGGCCCGCGCGCGGGTCCTCCCCCGGTTTGACCGGCGTGGTGCAGGGCGCGCAGCCGATGGAGGGATATCCCTTGGCCACCAGCGGATGACGCGGCAGGCGGTTGTTGACCATGTAGTCCTCAAGATCCGCGCGGTCCCAGTGGGCCAGCGGGTTGACCTTGAGGCGCTTGTCCGCCTCGACCTCGAAGAAGTCGAGCGCGGCGCGGTCGGCGTTCTGGAAACGCTTGCGCCCGGTGATCCAGCCGTCGAACCCTGCCAGCGCGCGTTCCAGTGGCTCGACCTTGCGCAGCCCGCAGCAGGCGTCGGTGGAGAATTGGTGAAGCGTCCCGTCCGGGTCGTCGCGGTTCAGAAGCGTCAGGTCCGCACGGATCGTGCGGATGTCCGTCAGGTTGAGCGTCGCCGCCAACTCCTGCTGGTAGGCCAGCGTTTCGGCAAAGAGCATCCGCGTGTCGATGAAGAGAACCGGCGTCCCCGGCGCGATGACCGAGACGAGGTGCAAAAGCACCACCGATTCCGCCCCGAAGGAGGAGACGAGCGCAAGGTCGCCCACCTCCGGATCCTTCAGCGCGCGCTCAAGCACCGCCGTCGCCGAGTGATGGCGATAGCGGTCGTTGAGCGCGGCGGCCTTGCGGGCCAGTCCCGTTGCGTGGTCGTCAAGCGGCATCCCGGGCGGCCTCGGCGGGGTAAAGGGCGGCCTTGAAGGGATCGACCCCAAGGCGCCGGAAGGCGTCTCCGAAGGTTTCCGACGGGCTGGTGCGCAGGTCCAGATAGGCGCGCAGCAGGCGCTCGATTGCGGGCACGACCTGATCGTAGGCGAAGCCGGGGCCGGCGCGCTCGCCGATGCGGGCGTGTTCGGTCGCGTCGCCGCCGAGCGTGATCTGGTAGTTCTCCACCCCCGCGCGGTCGAGACCGAGGATCCCGATGTGGCCGACGTGGTGGTGTCCGCAGGCGTTGATGCAGCCGGAGATCTTGATCTTCAGCGCGCCGATCTCTTCCTCAAGGCCGATGGCCTTGAAGTGGGTGGAGATCTCTTGCGCGACGGGGATCGAGCGGGCGGTGGCCAGCGCGCAGTAATCCATGCCGGGGCAGGCGATGATGTCGGAGACAAGCCCGATGTTCGCGGTCGCCAGACCCTCGGACTTCAGCGCCGCGTGCAGCGCGGGCAGGTCCGACTTGTGGACATGCGGCAGGATCACGTTCTGCTCATGGCTGATGCGCAACTCGCCGTGGCCATAGCGGTCCGCAAGATCCGCCAGCAGCCGCATCTGCGCCGCCGTCGCGTCGCCCGGCGTCTCGCCATGCGCCTTGAGCGAGACGGTGACGATCGCATAGCCCGGCGCCCGGTGCTCGGCCAGGTTGGTGTCGGTCCAGGACCGGAAGACCGGATCGGCCTTGCGGGCGGTCGCGTAGGCATCGGCCGGGGCGTTGCGGAAGGCGGGGGCGGCGAACTGCGCCTCGATTTCGCGCAGCACGTCCTGATCGACGCCGGAGAACTCGGTTCGGGTGACCTTGAAGCGCTCTTCCACGGCGTCGCGGAAGGCTTCCATCCCGTTCTCGAAGACGGTGATCTTGATGCGCGCCTTGTACTTGTTGTCGCGCCGGCCCATCAGGTTGTAGACCGAGACGATCGCCTCCAGGTAGGGCAGCAGGTCTTCCTTCTTCAGGAAGGGGCGGATCACCTGGCCGATCATCGGGGTGCGGCCAAGACCGCCGCCCACGACGACCTCGTAGCCGAGCTTGCCGGAACCGCCGCGCACGATGCGCAGGCCGATGTCATGCGACTTGATCACCGCGCGGTCGTTGGGCGAGCCGGTGATGCCGATCTTGAACTTGCGCGGCAGGAACTGGAATTCCGGGTGGTCGGTGGACCACTGGCGGATCAATTCGGCCGTCGGACGCGGGTCCTCGACCTCATCGGCGGCGGCGCCGGCGAAATGGTCGGCGGTCACGTTGCGGATCGTGTTGCCGGAGGTCTGGATCGCGTGCAGCTGCACCTCGGCCAGCGCGTCCAGGATGTCGGGCACGTCGGTCAGCTTCGGCCAGTTGTATTGGATGTTCTGACGCGTGGTGAAATGGCCGTAGCCTTTGTCCCAGCGCTCCGCGATATAGGCAAGCTGGCGCATCTGCGCCGAGGACAGCGTCCCGTAGGGGATCGCCACGCGCAGCATGTAGGCGTGCAGCTGGAGGTAGAGACCGTTCATCAGGCGCAGCGGGCGGAACTCGTCCTCGGTCAGCGAGCCGTCGATGCGGCGCGCGACCTGGGAGCGGAACTGGGCATTGCGCTGCGCGACAAAGGCCGCGTCGAAGTCGGAATACTTATACATTACCGGCCTCCTGCTTGCCGTGTGCGTAGTTCGAGGGGCCGCGGGTGCGGAAGGCCTCTCGGAAATGGATGGGTTCGGGGCCGTTCGGGCCGGCCTTGGCGTCGGCCAGATAGGCGCCGACGATCTGGCCCTTCTGGGCCTGCGCGAAAAGAAGGCGCAATTGGGCGTGCGCCTCGTCCTCGAGCAGCTCCGCCTCCTGGTGGGAGCGCGACCAGCGGTCATCCTGGGTGAGGTAGATCACGTCGCCCTCGACAAGCGCGTTGGCGGTGACGACCTTGGGGGTGAAGCTGCGGGCCATGGACGGACTCTCGGGGCTGCTGAATTTCCGCTTCCAATATAGGAAAATTTCCCATATCTCCGCCATTACCTCGTACGAATAAGGATGATCGTTCTGTTTTTCGCGACGAGTGGAACCTTTGTCTTCAAACCGGAGAAAAATCCGAATGTCTGTCCGCCTTGATGACATGGATCGAAAAATTCTTGCCGAGTTGCAGGAGGACGCGAGCCAGTCGCTCGACGAGATCGCGAGGAAGGTCGGGTCCTCGAAGACGCCGGTCTGGAACCGTATCCGCAAGCTGAGGGAGGCGGGCGTCATCGGCCGGCAGACCGCGATCCTCGACCCCGAGGCGCTGGGGTTGGAGGCCTGCTTCTTCGTGCTCATCCGTACCTCGGAGCATGAGGCGGATTGGCAGCGCCGCTTCCTCAAGGCGCTGAAGGACCGGCCCGAGGTGCTGGAGGCGCATCGGCTGGCGGGCGATATCGATTATATCCTGAAGGTGCGGGTCAAGAATGCGCGGGCCTATGACACGTTCTATCAGGCGCTGATCTCGGAGGTCAGGATCCACAACGTGACGGCGCTTCTGTCGATGGAAGAGATCAAGTCGACGACCCTGCTGCCGCTGTGATTGGGGTAGACGCCGGGGGGCTGTCTGCCCCCCGGGCCCCCCGAGGATACTTAGGAAAAAGAAGAAGAGGTCAGGCGCGGCGGACGATCAGGCTTTCGAGGCCGTGGAAGTGGTAGAGGTTTGCATAGCGGGGCGCGGCGGCGAGAGCGAGGCCTGGGCAGCGCTCGAAGAGGATCGGCAGGGCGACACGGAGTTCGAGCCGCGCGAGCGGCGCGCCCACGCAGAAATGGAGTCCCGCGCCGAAGCTGAGGTTGGCCTTGACCGGACGGCTTGGGTTGAAGCGCGCGGGGTCGTCCCAGGCTTGCGGGTCGCGGTTGGCCGCGGCCAGGAGGCAGCCGACCTGGTCGCCCTTGCGGAAGCTGTGGCCGCCAAGCTCCGTGTCCTCGTAGACCCAGCGGGTGAAAAGGTGGAGCGGAGGGTCCTGGCGCAGGATCTCCTCGACCGTGGCCTCGACCCGGTCCGGGGTTAGCACCTCGGCGCCGTAACCGCCTTCGAGAAGCGCTTTCACCCCGTTGCCAAGCGTATGCACCGTCGCCTCGTGCCCGGCGTTCAGAAGCAGGATGCAGGTGGTAATGAGCTCGTCGGTCGAGAGCCGCTCGCCCCCGCTTTCGGCGGCGATGAGTTCGGTGATGAGGTCGTCTGCGGGCTTGCCGCGCCGTTCCTCCACATAGGCACGCATATAGGCCACGAAGCTTTCCGTAGCGGCGACGGCGGCTTCCTCGGTCGCGCGGGTGCGGCGGGCCTGGTACATGCCGACCATTGCGTTCGACCAGGCGAGCATCTGGTCCCCGTCGGCTTGCGGCACGCCGAGCAGGCGGCAGATGATCGTCACGGGAAGCTTCTGCGCAAAGGCGCGGATGAGGTCGAAGTCGACCGCCGGAAAGGCATCGATCAGCGCGTGGGACAGTGCGGCGATCTCGGGGGCGAGGGCGGCGATCCGTCGGCTGGTGAAGGCGCGCAGGACCAAGGACCGCAGGCGGGTGTGGCGGGGCGGTTCAAGCTCCAGCATCGAATGCGCCTCGACCGCGTAGAAGGGCCTGAGGTGTTCGGGAATGGGTGCGCGGGCCGCTTCCGGAACCTCGCGCCCGAAGCGGCGGTCGCGCATGATCGCACCCACGACGGCGGCGGAGGTGGCGCAGACCAGCCCGTAATCCTCCCACAAGAACAGCCGGCCGGTGGCGCGGGCGCGTTCGTAGAACGGGTAGGGGTCCTGAACGAAGGCCGGATCGGTCGGGGACTGGGACAGGCTTTGCATGGCGGCCTCAGGGGGCAGGGGACCGGGGGCAAGCGAAAGCCACTGGCCAACGCAGGCCCGAGTTTCTAACCTGCGGGACCGGGAGGAGCAATGAACCGACGCCTTTTGCTGATACTCGCCTATGGGCTGGCGATCGCGCTTCTGTCCTATGGCGTGTGGCGCCAGGCCTACACAGGCGAGGTGGCGCGCCTTGCCGAGCGAGGGCAGGCGGACCTCGCGCTGGCCGGCGACCGGCTGACCGGGGAGTTGCGGCGCTACCGCGAGCTTGCAGTGCTTCTGGCCGACCATCCCGAGGTGCGGGCACTCGCCGAGGGTTCGGGTGAGGCCGTGGGGCTGGAGGCGTTGTTCCTGCGCTCGGCCGACAAGACCGGGGCGATGGACATCGCGCTGGTGGCGCCGGGCGGGCGGGTTCTGGCGGCCTCGACTGGCGGGGCGGGATACCGGGCGCCCTTCGTGGGCCGGGCGTTTCAGGGTGCGCTTGATTTTTCGCACGCGGTTGACGTCGGGCAGGGGCGGCGCGCCTTCGCCTATGCCGCACCGGTCCGGGCGCGGGGTCGGGTTCCGGCCGCTGTCGTGGTGCGGGTCGATACCGAACGGGTGGAGGCCACCTGGCGCGGCGATCCCCTGACGGTCTTTTTCACCGATGCCGAGGATGTGGTTTTCGTGGCCAGCCGGGAGGAGTTGGTCTTGCGCCGCCGCAAGTCTGGGGGCGCGCTGCCCACAGGCTATCCGGAAGGCGCGCTGCGCGACTTTCTGGATCATGCGACCCATGTCGCGGCGGGGTTCGAGATCTGGACCCTTCAGGGCGGCCCCTACCTGCCGGCGGAAGCCATCCACCTGTCGCGCAGCTTCCCGGTGGTGGAGCTGACGGCGGAGGTGCTGGTCGATACCCTCCCCGCGCGGCGGCAGGCGATGTTGCTGGCCTCGGCCGCGGGAACGCTGGCGCTTGGGCTCGGGGCGGTGCTGTTCGCCCTGGTCGAGCGGCGCCGGGCATTGGCGCTGCGGCTTGCGGCGGAGGCGGTCGCCAACGCCCGGCTGGAAGCGCGGGTCGAGGAGCGGACACGCGAACTGAGCCAGGCCAACGACCAGCTGCGGCTGACGCAGGCAGAACTGGTGCAGGCAGGCAAGCTTTCGGCGCTGGGGCAGATGTCGGCGGGGATCAGCCACGAGCTGAACCAGCCGCTTATGGCGATCCGCTCCTACGCGGAAAACGCAGGCCTGTTCCTGGAGCGTGGTGAGCCGGGGCGCGCTGGCGATAACCTGGCCCGCATCTCGGAACTCGCGCGGCGGATGGGGCGCATCATCAAGAACCTGCGCGCCTTCGCCCGGCAGGAAAGCGAAGCCATCGGCAATGTCGATCTTGTCGGCGTGGTCGAGGCGGCGCTGGAACTGACCGAGGCCAAGCTCAGGACATCTGGCGTCGCGCTTGACTGGGCGGCGCCCGCCGAGCCGGTGATGGTCCGGGGCGGCGAGGTGCGGCTTCAGCAGGTGGTGATGAACCTGCTGTCGAACGCCGCCGACGCGATCGCGGGGCAGGCGGACGCGCGGATACAGATCTCCATCACAACCGATCGCGGTCGGGTTCGGCTTTCGGTCGCCGATAACGGGCCCGGCATCGCCGAGCCGGAGCGGATCTTCGACCCGTTCTATTCCACCAAGGAGGTCGGCCATAGTGAGGGGATGGGCCTTGGGCTCTCGATCTCCTACGGGATCGTCCAGAGCTTCGGGGGCGCGATTGCGGGGCGCAACAGCCCTGGCGGCGGGGCCGAATTCACGGTTGAACTGGATGCGGCGGAAGTGGAGGCAGCGGCATGAGGGCGGTGGGCGCGGGGCGTGTGCTTCTGGTCGATGATGATCGCGCCGTACGCGAGGCGCTGGGGCAGACGCTCGAACTTGCCAATCTGCGCTCCACGCTCGCCGGCAGCTACATCGAGGCCAAGGACCACATCGGCCCGGAGTTCGAGGGCATCGTCGTCACAGACATCCGGATGCCGGGCAAGGACGGCTTTGCCCTTCTTGACCACGCGCGGGAGGTTGACGCCGAATTGCCCGTCATCCTGCTGACCGGCGAGGGCGACATCCCCATGGCGGTCCGCGCGATGGCGGGGGGCGCCTTCGATTTCCTTGAAAAGCCCTGCGATCCCAAAGCGTTTCTGGCCGTGGTCGAAAAGGCGCTGAAGACGCGGGCGCTGGTGATGGAAAATCGCGCGCTGAAACGGGAACTGCGACGCGGAGACGCCGCGGCGCGGATGCTGGTCGGGACCTCGGCCCTGTCAGAGCAGATGCGCGATGCCGCGCGGGCGGCTGCGCGCAACGCGGCCGAGGTGCTGGTCTCCGGCCCGCCGGGGGCGGGGACCTCCAAGGTGGCGGAGGTGATCCACCTTCTTTCCGGGGCGGCCATGCGGCCCTTCCTGAAACTGCCCGCGGTCAGCGCGACGCCCGAGGCTTTGGCTGCGGCCTTCGAGAAGGCCGAGGGGGGCACGATCTTCCTGGACGAGGTGGCCGCACTGCCCGCCGCCGCGCAGTTCGCGCTGCTTGAGCTGCTGGACGGCCACGCGGGCACCCGCGTGATCGCCGGCACCTACCGCGACCTGGCGGGCGAGGCGCAGCAGGGCCGGTTCAACCCGGACCTCTACTGGAAGCTCGACGTGGTGCGGGTCCGCATCCCCGCGCTCAAGGAACGGCCCGAGGATATCCCGATCCTGTTCCGGCACTATGTGGCCTTGGCCTGCGAGCAATCCGGTCTGGTGCCGCCCGAGATCACGCCCGCCGTTGTCGGGCGGCTGATGGCGCAGGACTGGCCGGGGAACGCGCGCGCGCTCATGGGGGCGGCGATGCGTTTTGCCATGGGGGTCGAACAGGCGCCGGAGGGCGGGCCTGTGCTGGGCCTCGCCGAGCAGATGGCGCAGGTGGAACAGTCGCTGCTGATCGACGCGCTGCGCCGCCATGGCGGCAACGCGACCGAGGCCGCAGCGGCCCTGCGCCTGCCGCGCAAGACCTTCTACGACAAGCTCGCCCGGCACGCGATTCGGCCCGAAGACTTCCGGCGGTAGTGTGTGGGTTTGCGCACATTGGGCGCTAACCCCTGTGCGGAGTTTCGCCACGCTGCGAAAGGGCCCTTGGCAGGAAGATCTCTCAAGTAAGTGTTTTGGAAGCAAAAAACGCCTGTGGCCGAGGCTCGTCACGAAATCGTTGATCGAGGCGCGCCGGGCTGCATCCTTGGCGTGGGCGCTGCGGATCGCTTCGCGGCGCAACGGAACACCTTACGGGAGGAACCACTGATGAAGACCCTTATGACCATGACCGCGATGGCCGTGGCCCTGTCGGCTGGCGCGGCGCTGGCCACGCCGGGCTGCGACGACGGCGAGATCGTGATCAAGTTTGCCCATGTGACCAACACCGACAAGCACCCCAAGGGCATCGCGGCCTCGCTCTTCGCCGAGCGCGTCAACAACGAGATGGACGGCAAGGCCTGCATGGAGGTCTACCCGAACTCCACGCTTTACGATGACGACCAAGTGCTTGAGGCGATGCTTCAGGGCGACGTGCAGTTCGCCGCGCCCTCGCTCTCGAAGTTCGAGACCTTCACCAAGCAGTTCCAGATCTTCGACCTGCCGTTCATGTTCAAGAACATGGAGGCGGTCGATGGCTTCCAGAACTCCGACACCGGCCAGAAGATGAAGGAATCGATGGTCCGCCGCGGCCTCCTGGGGATGGAGTTCTGGCACAACGGGCTTAAGCAGATGTCGGCCAACAAGCCGCTGGCCCTGCCCGAGGACATGAAGGGCCTGAAGATCCGCGTCCAGCCCTCGGACGTGATCGTGGCGCAGATGGAAGCGCTTGGCGCCTCGCCGCAGCCGATGGCCTTCGCGGAAGTCTACGGCGCGCTGCAGACCGGCGTCGTCGACGGGCAGGAGAACACCTGGTCGAACATCTACGGCCAGAAGTTCTACGAGGTTCAGGACGGCACCACCGAAACCAACCACGGCGTGCTGGACTACCTCGTCGTGACCTCGGTCGACTGGATGGACAGCCTGCCCGAGGATGTGCGCACCCAGCTGACCACGATCCTGCACGAGGTCTCGTCCGAGCGTAACGCCGCCGTCAGCGAGGTCGATGCCGCGGCGCGTCAGTCGATCCTCGACGCGGGCGGCGTGATCCGCGAACTGACGGACGAACAGCGTCAGGCCTGGGTCGATGCGATGAAGCCCGTCTGGGACAAGTTCGCCGAGGGCGTGGGTCAGGACAACATCGACGCGGCGCAGGCCTTCAACGGCGGCAGCTAAGACCGCCGGTACGACCAACCTTTCCGGGTCCGGCATCAGGCCGGGCCCGGCGTTTCCGGGGGAGGAGACCGGGATGAACACCCGACACGCGCCGCAATCGCGGCTGGGCCAGATCGTGAACGGCCTTGAGGAAACCTTCATCGCGATCATTCTTGGCGCGATGACGCTGATCACCTTCGTCAACGTGATCCTGCGCTATGTCTTCAATTCTTCGCTGATCTGGGGGCTTGAGGCGACGCTGATCCTGTTCGCCTGGCTGGTCCTCTTCGGCATGTCCTATGCGGTCAAGGTCACCGCGCATCTGGGTGTCGATGCGATCATCAACATCCTGCCCGACCGCGGGCGGCGCGTGATGGCGATCGTCTCGGCGGCCCTGTGCGTGGCCTATGCCTTCCTTCTTCTCAAGGGGGCCTGGGACTACTGGGCGCCTTTTGGTGGCTACCAGCAGACCGGGGGGCGCTGGTTCCCCACCGAGTTCATCAAGACCCGCGACCAGGCCTGGTATGTGACCGAGACGATCCCGATGTTCGATTGGCTGCGCTTCATCGAGCCCATCTTCAACCAGGGTGAGGTCTATGAGAAGCTGCCGCGTTTCATCCCCTACGCGATCCTGCCGATCGGCTGCGCGCTGCTTCTGTTCCGCCTTCTTCAGGCCAGCGTCGGCATCCTGCGCGGCACCCGCGCGAGCCTGATCGTCAGCCATGAGGCCGAGGACGCGATCGAAGATGTCCGCCACATGAATTACGAGGAATAACCAATGGAAGTCGTTCTTCTTTTCGTGATGGTGGTCGGCTTCATGCTGGTCGGCGTACCGATTGCGGTCTCGCTGGGCCTTGCCTCGACGCTGTTCCTGCTGTGGTTCTCCGACACCTCGCTCGCCTCGATCGCGCAGACGCTTTACCAGGCGATGGAGGGGCACGCGACGCTCCTGGCGATCCCGTTCTTCATCCTTGCCTCCAGCTTCATGTCCACGGGTGGCGTGGCCAAGCGGATCATCCGTTTCTCCATCGCCTGCGTGGGGCACCTGCCGGGCGGGCTTGCAATCGCCGGCGTCTTCGCCTGCATGCTTTTCGCCGCGCTTTCCGGTTCCAGCCCCGCGACCGTGGTCGCCATCGGCTCCATCGTCATCGCGGCGATGCGGCAGGTAGGCTATTCCAAGGATTTCGCCGCCGGGGTCATCTGCAATGCGGGCACGCTGGGCATCCTGATCCCGCCCTCGATCGTGATGGTCGTCTATGCCTCCGCGACCGATGTTTCTGTGGGGCGGATGTTCCTGGCCGGTGTCTTCCCGGGCCTTCTGGCGGGCGGGATGCTGATGGCGGCGATCCTCGGGATTGCGATCTGGAAGAAGCTGCCCAAGGGCGAATGGCAGGGCTGGGGCGAGGTTGCGGAAAGCTTCGCCGAGGCCTTCTGGGGCCTGATGCTGATCGTCATCATCATGGTCGGTCTTTACGGCATCCCCGGCATCACCGGCGCGATCTTCACGCCGACCGAGGCTGCGGCTGTCGCCTCGGTCTGGGCCTTCATTGTCGCGACCTTCATCTACCGCGACATGGGGCCCCTGGCGAAAGAGGGGGGCAACACGAACCTTCTGAAAAAGCCCCAGGCGCTGATCACGGCCTTCTTCCATCCCGACACCAAGAACACGCTGTTCGAGGCCGGAAAGCTGACCGTCACGCTGATGTTCATCATCGCGAACGCGCTGATCCTCAAGCATGTGCTGACGGACGAACAGATCCCGCAGAAGATCGCGGCCGCGATGCTGGACGCGGGCTTCGGCAAGATCATGTTCCTGGTGATCGTCAACGTGATCCTGCTGATCGGCGGTCAGTTCATGGAGCCCTCGGGCCTGATCCTGATCGTCGCGCCGCTGGTCTTCCCGATCGCCATCGATCTTGGCGTCGATCCGATCCACCTGGGCATCATCATGGTCGTGAACATGGAAATCGGGATGATCACGCCGCCGGTGGGCCTGAACCTCTTCGTGACGTCGGGCGTCGCGGGGATGTCGATGATGCGGGTGGTCAAGGCGGCGCTGCCGTTCCTCGGCATCCTCTTCATCTTCCTGATCATCGTGACCTATGTCCCGATCCTGTCGACCTGGCTACCGACCGAGGTGATGGGGCCCGAAACGATCGTCAGGTAGGATCCACTGCCGCCGCCCGGCCTGGCCGGGCGGCGCGCCCTTGGGCAACCAGGACGCCCGCCAGGACGACGAGCGCCCCCCAGCGACCAGGCGATCAGCATGACGTAGAAGGGCGCTGCGTTGAAATGCATCGAGGCAACGCCGATCCCCAGCCGCTGCACCGACATCAGCCAAAGCAACCGCGACAACGCGAGCGAGCCCATGCCGTAAAGGAGGGTGATGGCCAGCATGTCGGGGGATGACAGCGCGGTAGCGACTGCCTCCCCGAGGCCACCCATGGCCAGGCTGACCCCCGCCATAACCAGCGCGGCGGCCACGAAGGGCAGCGCCGCGCGCGCCCTCAAGCACCAGCCAGAGGGGCAGGAGGATCACGGCGGCAAGCGCGATACGGATCGTGGCAAGGTGGGCCGGCGCGATCTGTTACAGCAGCGCGTCGCCGGCTGGAAAACCCGCCGCCCAGACCAGCATCGGGGCCGCGGCAATGAGTGGCCGCTAGAACCGGAGGTCAGGCCGCGGTCTGGAAAGTGGGTCATGACTGGGGATCTCACGGGTCCGTCGGATTCTGCCGCGGTCGTCGATCCATCCCGCCCCCGCGGCGCGTCCGTTCCCGACGCGCCGGTGACGCAAATGTCAGGCCGAAGCCAGCGCCGCCACGATGGGGCCGAAGTCCTGCGCCTTGAGGCTCGCGCCGCCCACCAGCGCGCCATCGACGTTGGAGACGGCAAAGATCTCTGCCGCGTTGGCGGGCTTGACCGAACCGCCGTAGAGCAGGCGGAAGCCATCGCCGTCGTCGAAGCGCGCCACCAGCCCGGCGCGCAGGAAGTCATGGACCTCCGCGATCTGTGCGAGCGTCGGGGTGCGGCCCGTTCCGATGGCCCAGACCGGTTCATAGGCGATGACCACGGTAGCGGCGGTCGCGTCATCGGGAACCGATCCGACCAGCTGGGTTCCCACCACGTCGAGCGTGCGGCCCGCATCGCGGTCGGCCTCGGTCTCGCCCACGCAGATCACGGCGATCAGGCCCGCCGCGAGCGCGGCCTCGGCCTTGGCGCGAACCAGCGCGTCGGTTTCGCCGTGGTCGGCGCGCCGTTCGGAATGGCCAAGGATCACATGGCTCGCGCCCGCGTCGGCCAGCATCCCCGCCGCGATGTCGCCGGTATGGGCGCCCGAGGTGCCGGTGTGGCAGTCCTGGCCGCCGATCTGGATCGCTCCCCGGCCCGGCAGGGACGCCGCCGCCGCGACCAGCGTCGCGGGCGGGCAGATCAGCATCTCGCAGGTGGGGGCCGGATAGGCTGCCGCCAGGGCCGCGACCTCGGCCAGGCTTGCGCTTGTGCCGTTCATCTTCCAGTTGCCCGCCGCCAGTTTCCGCCGCATCCGTTTGTCCCTATCCCAGATCGTTCAGTGCCTGAGCCGCCAGATTGCAGGCCAGGTCCGGATCGTCAAGGGCCGCGTCGGGCAGGCGCCAGTAAGGCATGGCCACGGGCTTGCCGCCGGGGCGCGCATAGGTCCAGCGTTCCCAGCCCTCGGCCGTCATCGTCGCGGCGAAACCGCCCGCGCCCTTGAGCCAGACCGAACCGTCGGAATGCAGCAGCGCAAAGATGACGCCGCTCCGGTAAAGGCAGAGCCCGCCCATCATCTTGCGGTGCGTCAGGGGGCCAAGCCCCTGGAAAAGTTCCAGCGCGAAGGCGATCTCCGCGGCCGAGACGCTCATGCTCCGGCGCTGTCTGGCGCGTCCTTGAACTTGATCGACTCCCCGCAACCGCAGGCCTCGGCCACGTTCGGGTTGTTGAACCGGAACCCGCTTTCCAGCAGCGAGGTTTCATAGTCGATCTCGGTCCCGAAAAGGAACATCTGCGCCATGGGGGCGATCATCACGCGGGCGCCGTCCTGTTCGACGATCTCGTCCAGAGGTCCGGCCTCGGCGGCGAATTCCATCGTGTATTCCATGCCCGCGCAGCCGCCCTTCTTGACGCCGAGCTTCAGCCCAAAGGCATTGTCGCGCGCCATCAGCCGCGCGATCTGGGTGACCGCGCGCGGGGTAAGCGTCACCGGGGCCTTGCCGGGAATGCCGAACATATCCGTCTCCGTTTCCTGCCCTTTCAATCTAGGGCGGGGTCTGTGCGATCTCAAGCCGTCGGGGAAGGGGGGCGCCCTACATGAACCCCAGTTCCAGCCGCGCCTCGTCCGACATCATGTCCATGCCCCACTGCGGCTCGAACGTCATCTCGACATCGACCTGCTTCACGCCGTCGAGCGGCTCGACCGCATCCGCGACCCAGCCGGGCATCTCGCCGGCCACCGGGCAGCCCGGCGCGGTCAGGGTCATGACGATCTGCACCTCGTTCTCGGGTGAGATCTCGATCGTGTAGATCAGGCCCAGATCGAAGATGTTGACCGGGATCTCGGGGTCGTAGACGGTCCGGCAGGCCTCTACCACGCTGTCGTAAAGCGGGTGATCGGTGGTCGATGGCTTGATGAGGGGCGCGCCTTCGATCGGCTCTTTCGGTTCGACTGTCATGGTCTCTCGCTCGGTTCCTGAGGAATTATATAAGGAATGGGTTGCAGGAGGTCCAGAGGCGAAAGCCGCGCTCAAGGCATGGCCGCCTTGCGCAGAAGATGTGCGACCAGCGCCCGGATGTCGGCGCGGCGCGTCCGGCCGTGGGGCAGGACCGCGACATAGGGCAACGGCATCGGCATCCGCGTCGGGTGGACCTGACGAAGTGTGCCGGAGGCGAGGTCGGCTCTGACCATCCGGTGCTGGACGAGGGCCACACCCAAGCCTGCGCGGGCAACGGCGAGGGCAAGACCGGATTGCCCGACGCGCGTGCCGCGCGCGGGGTCCAGGCTGCGACGGATCCCGGTATGCGCGAAGAAGTTCGCCCAGGAGGGCTGGGTGACGTAATTGGGGCCCCAGTGCGTGTGGATGAAACGCGCCTCCTCCAAATCCTCAAGCGGCACATCGGCCATGCCCGGTGCGGCGACGGCGACGATGGTGTCGGTAAAAAGCTCTTCGACCTGGTGCCCGGCGTAATAGGCCGCGCCGTAGGTCAGGCGGAGATCGGCCCCGTCTCGGGCAAAGGCGACCGGATCATCCTCCACCCGCAGGTCGAGCCCGCCGGGAGATTGATAGCCTTCCAGCGCCGGGGCCAGCCAATGTTCGGCCAGCGATGGCAGGACCGAAAGGACCAGCCGCCGCCGCGCGCCGCCTTCGCGGACCTGTTCGGCGAGCGCCGCGATATCGGCGAGCGACTGTTCCAGCCGTGGATAGACCTCCCGCCCCGCGTCGGTCAGGAAAAGCTGGTTGCCCTGCCGGACGAACATGCGCTTGCCCAGAAAGTCCTCAAGGTTGCGCACCTGCTGGCTGACGGCGGCAGAGGTCACGCCAAGCTCGGTTCCTGCCTGAACGAAGCTGAGGTGGCGCGCCGCGGCTTCGAAGGCGCGCAGGGCGTTGAGGGGAGGGAGCGGGCGCACGGGGATACTCCGAAATATTTTCTTATGGATATCGAAAATAATCCATGTTGCATAGCGACGCGCCCCCGACGAATGCTGCGTCAAAAGGGGAGCGCGCCATGCAGTCCATCATCGATCTTGATCTCTACCCTCTCGACCGTCCGGAAAGCCCGGAATGGCAGGCGCTTGTCGGCAGCGCCAGGGCCGACCTTGCCCGCGACGGCATGTTCAACCTTGCCGATTTCGTCAGGCAGGGGCCGCTGCAGCAGACGGTGGCCGAATTGACCCCGAAGTTCGCGACCGAGGCCTTTACCCACAAGCGCCGTCACAACATCTATTTCCGAAAGTCGATCGAGGGTCTGCCGCCCGACCACCCGGCCTTGCAGGAGGTCGAGACCGTCAACCGCACACTGTGCGGCGACCAGGTCGGCGGCGCGATCCGGGCGCTTTACGAGTGGCCGGCATTCGCGGCCTTCCTGGCTGCCACGATGGACAAGCCCGCGCTTTACCCGATGGCCGATCCGCTCGCCTCGCACAACGTGATGTGCTACCGCGAGGGGGAGGGGCTGAACTGGCATTTCGACCGCTCGGAATTCACGGTGACGCTGCTCTTGCAAGCCCCGGACGCGGGGGGCGAGTTCGAGTACCGCAGCGACCTGCGCAGCGAGTCGGACCCCAACTACGACGGCGTGGCGCGTCTCTTGCAGGGCGCAGATCCGGAGATGCGGCGGCTCAGGCTCAACGCGGGCACGCTCAATGTCTTTCGCGGCAAGAACACCGCGCATCGCGTGACCCCGGTCAAGGGTGGCCGGGATCGCATCATCGCGGTCTTGACCTACTACGAGCGCCCGGGCGCACGGTTCACAACCGAAGAGCAGATCGGGTTCTACGGCCGCGCGGCCTGAGGCGCGAAAACGCGCGAAGACGAATAGGCAAGGCGGACGGCTTGCGCTATAGGCGCGGAACCATGACCCAACGCTTCTCCTTCACGCTGAACGCCACCGACGGCAAGGCCCGCACGGGCGTAATCCAAACCCCGCGCGGCGAAATCCGCACGCCCGCCTTCATGCCCGTGGGCACCGCTGCGACCGTCAAGGCGATGCTGCCCGAAAACGTGCGCGCGACCGGGGCCGACATCCTGCTGGGCAACACCTACCACCTGATGCTGCGGCCCACGGCCGAACGCATCGACCGGCTGGGCGGCCTGCACAAGTTCATGAACTGGGATCGCCCGATCCTGACCGATTCCGGCGGCTTCCAGGTGATGAGCCTGGCCGCCCTTCGCAAGCTGACGGAGGAGGGGGTGCGCTTCTCCTCCCATATCGACGGGTCGAAGCACATGCTGAGCCCGGAACGGTCGATGGAGATCCAACGCCTCCTGGGCTCGGACATCGTGATGTGTTTTGACGAATGCCCCGCGCTGCCCGCCTCGGAGGAGACGGTGGCGGCCAGCATGCGGCTTTCCATGCGATGGGCGGAACGGTCGAAGGCGGCCTTTGGCGACCGGCCGGGGCACGCGCTGTTCGGCATTCAGCAGGGCGGCGTCACCAAGGACCTGCGCGCCGAAAGCGCCGAGGCGCTAAGGGCTATCGGGTTTGACGGCTACGCCGTTGGCGGCCTTGCTGTGGGCGAGGGGCAGGAAGCGATGTTCGGCGTGCTCGACTATGCGCCGGACATGTTGCCCGAGGACAAGCCGCGCTACCTGATGGGCGTGGGCAAGCCCGATGACATCGTTGGCGCTGTCGAGCGCGGGATTGACATGATGGACTGCGTGCTGCCCTCGCGCTCGGGCCGGACGGGGCAGGCGTGGACCCGGCGGGGGCAGGTCAACATCAAGAACGCCCGCCACATGGACGACCCGCGCCCCTTGGACGAAACCTGCACCTGCCCGGCCTGCCGCAGCTATTCGCGCGCCTATCTGCACCACGTCTTCCGCGCGGGGGAGATGATCTCGGGCATGCTGCTGACCTGGCACAATCTGCACTACTATCAGGAGTTGATGCAGGGCCTGCGCACGGCGATCGCGGCCGGGAAACTGGCCGATTTCGTGCGCGATTTCCATGCCTTGCGGGCCGAAGGCGATATCGGGCCGCTTTGAGCGCGCTCAGGCCAGGGCCGGGGCGGCCTCCGCCTGCGCGGGCGCCAGGGCATCTGCCCGCGCCGCGGCGATCAGGTTGTCGCAGAAGCGCCCGTAGCTGTCGTCAAGCCAGGCGGTGACGGCGGCGGACAAGGGCAGGGGGCCATGGGCGACCTTCAGCGTCACGCGGCGGTGAGTGCCCCGATCCTCGATCGCGACCTCCTTCCAAAGCGGCGCGGGGCCACGGTCGGCGCGATAATGGATGCGGCAGCCGGGGCGGTCGGGCAGCGCCTCGATCCCCGCGACGGCTTCCGGGTCCGCGGCGCCCTCGATCAGGCGGTCAAGCGTCCGGTCGGGGCTGGAAAGACCTCGCAACGCGCTGGCCCAGGACGGGGTGCCGCTGCTTCCTCCAAGCGCGCGCAATAGCGTTTCCGGGCTTTCGTGGCAAAAACGCGTCGCTACGGCGACGTGCCCCGTGACCAGCAGGCGCCGGGCTGACCAGCCGCCGAAGAACAGCCGCACCAGGATGACGGCGAGCGCGATGATCAGCGTCGCCTGAAGCGCGGGCGCGCGCGCATCCGGCAGGACGCCCGGCGCGCTCAGGGCCGCGACGCCCGCAAAGACGAGACGGGCGGCGGCCATCGCCTCCACCGTGAAGCGCAGGCGGGGCAGGAAGAGCGCGGTGGCGATTGAGGCCGCACCGATGGCGAAGGTGTAGAGGAGTGCTGCAAAGACCGGCGCAGGCATTCCCCAGACCCGGTGCGCACCGTAGCGGGCGTAAAGCAGGTAGCCTGCCGCGAAGACCAAAAGCGAAACCACCCCCAGCCGGCGCCTTTCGCGGTAGATGCGTCTGAGCGTGCCTTCGAACGTCCTGGTCATTGCAGATTGTCCCCCTGACGCACAAGAACGCAGGGCAATCGGCCCGAATTGTGGCCAACGGGGGTCGAAAGCGGGGAATCCGTTCCAATGCCGCCGCAATCCCGCGCGGCTGGGGCGTCCTCCCCTTGCACTCGCCCGTCGAAAGCAGGAGAGTCGGGTGGAGTTGAAGCAGGACACATCCGGCCCCATCTATGGTCCGGAACAGGGGATGGCCGGAGCTGCCTGAAAGGGGCCGGCGCCATCCTGCAGGAAAGGAATTAGAATGAGCGAGCAAAAGACCCATACCTATCCGGTGCTGCCACTGCGCGACATCGTGGTCTTCCCGCACATGATCGTGCCCTTGTTCGTTGGCCGGGAAAAATCCGTCCGCGCGCTGGAAGAGGTCATGGCCGAGGACAGGCAGATCCTCTTGTCCTCGCAGGTCGATCCGTCGGTCGATGAGCCGACCACGGACGGCATCTACCGCTTCGGCGTTCTGGCGAACGTGCTTCAGCTTCTCAAGCTGCCCGACGGCACCGTGAAGGTGCTGGTCGAGGGCAAATCGCGCGTCCGGATCACCGGCTTCGTGGAAAACGAAGCCTTCTTCGAGGCTGATGCCGAGGCGCTCGAGGAAACGATGGGCGAGGAAGCTGCGGTGGAGGCGCTGGTGCGTTCCGTCGCCGACGAGTTCGAAAAATACGCCAAGATCAAGAAGAACATCCCCGAGGAGGCACTGTCGACGGTCGCGGAAACGCGCGATCCGGCGAAGCTTGCCGACCTCGTTTCGGGGCATCTCGGGATCGAGGTCGCGCAGAAGCAGGACCTTCTGGAAACCCTTGAGGTCGCGGCGCGACTTGAGAAGGTCTACGGCCTGATGCAGGGCGAAATGTCGGTCCTTCAGGTCGAGAAGAAGATCAAGTCCCGCGTGAAGAGCCAGATGGAGCGCACCCAGCGCGAATACTACCTGAATGAGCAGATGAAGGCCATTCAGCGCGAGTTGGGCGATGGCGAGGATGGCCAGAACGAGATCAACGAGCTGGCCGAGAAGATCCACGCCACCAAGTTCTCCAAGGAGGCGCGCGACAAGGCGGAAGCCGAGCTGAAGAAGCTCAAGTCGATGTCGCCGATGTCGGCAGAGGCAACGGTGGTGCGCAACTACCTCGACTGGCTTCTGAGCCTGCCGTGGGGCGTGAAGAGCCGCGTCAAGAAGGACCTGCGCAAGGCGCAGGAGGTGCTGGACGCCGATCACTACGGTCTTGAGAAGGTCAAGGAACGGATCGTCGAATACCTTGCCGTTCAGCAGCGCTCGGCCAAGATGAAGGGGCCGATCCTATGCCTCGTCGGGCCTCCGGGCGTCGGCAAGACCTCTCTTGGCAAGTCGGTGGCGAGGGCCACGGGGCGGGAGTTCATCCGCATCAGCCTCGGCGGCGTGCGCGACGAGAGCGAGATCCGCGGTCACCGCCGGACCTATATCGGCTCCATGCCCGGCAAGATCATCCAGGCGCTGAAGAAGGCCAAGACCACGAACCCGCTGATCCTGCTCGATGAGATTGACAAGATGGGGCAGGACTTCCGTGGTGACCCGGCCAGCGCGATGCTGGAGGTGCTGGACCCCGAACAGAACAACACGTTCATGGACCACTACCTTGAGGTCGAATACGACCTGTCGAACGTGATGTTCCTGACCACGGCCAACAGCTACAACATGCCCGGGCCGCTCCTGGACCGGATGGAGATCATTCCGCTGGCCGGCTACACCGAGGACGAAAAGCGCGAGATCGCGAAACAGCACCTCATTCCGAAGCAGATCGCCAACCACGGTCTGAAGAAGAAGGAGTTCGCGCTGAGCGATGCCGCATTGCAGGAGATGATCCGCACCTATACCCGCGAGGCGGGCGTGCGGAATCTGGAGCGTGAGATCGCCAAGGTGACGCGCAAGGCGCTGACGAAGATCGTGCGCAAGGACACCGACAGGGTCGAGGTCACACCCGAGAACCTGGAGGATTTCCTGGGCGTCAAGCGCTTCCGCTACGGTCTGGCCGAGAAGGAGGACCAGGTCGGCGTCGTGACCGGGCTCGCCTGGACGTCGGTGGGCGGCGACCTTCTGTCGATCGAGGCGCTGAAGCTGCCCGGCAAGGGGCGGATGAAGACCACCGGCAAGCTGGGCGACGTGATGAAGGAATCCATCGACGCCGCGTCGAGCTTCGTGCGCTCCATCAGCCCGGAAATCGGGGTGAAGCCGCCGAAGTTCGAGAAGGTGGACATCCACGTCCACGTTCCGGAAGGCGCGACGCCGAAGGACGGGCCCTCGGCCGGGGTGGCGATGGTCACCTCCATCGTCTCGGTCCTGACCGGCATTCCGGTGCGCAAGGACATCGCCATGACCGGCGAAGTCACGCTGCGCGGCAATGTGCTGGCCATCGGCGGGCTGAAGGAAAAGCTCCTCGCGGCGCTCAGGGGGGGCGTCAAGACGGTGCTGATCCCGGAGGAGAACGCCAAGGACCTGCCGGAGATCCCCGACAACGTGAAGGCGGGGCTGGAGATCATCCCTGTTGCCCATGTGCGCGAGGTTCTGAAGCTGGCGCTGGTTCGCCAGCCCGAGCCGGTCGAATGGGACGAGGCCGCTGAGGAAGCCGCCTCAAACGCCTTGGCGGACAAGTCTGATTCCGCCAGCGCGGTTGCGCACTGACAATCTGGCGGCCGGGGGTATTTCCCCGGCCGTTTTTCCCTTTGGCCATCGCCGTGTGCCCCGAAGGTGGCTTCTGCGCCTCGTGCCGGGGCGGGATGCCTGCCTCACCCCGACGCACCTCGCCTTCGCACCTTGCGCCGCGGAAACGAGGTGTTGACCCCGAAAACCGTGACGCCGGGGGTTCTAAAAAACCCTGCATGAACCCCTTGCGGCGCGGAAGGAATAGCGTTACCTACCCGGCCCATCGGGTGATTAGCTCAGCGGTAGAGCGCTTCGTTCACATCGAAGATGTCAGGGGTTCAAATCCCTTATCACCCACCATCCATACCGAAAGCGCGCCCGAAACGGCGCGCTTTCGCGCTTGAGGGGACGATGCTGGCCTGTCCGGAACTCTTTGTCCTTCGCCATGGCGAAACCCTCTGGAACGCAGAGGGACGCATCCAGGGCGCGCTCGATTCCCCACTGACCGAACGCGGGATCGCGCAGGCCCGGCGGCAGGCGCAGATCCTGGCCGACCTTGGCCTGGGCCCGCGCACGCATCGCTTCTATGTTAGCCCGCAGGGCCGGGCGCGGCAGACGGCCGGCATCGTGCTTTCCCCGCTTGGGGTTAACCCAGAAGTCGACACGCGCTTGCGCGAAATCGCGATGGGCGCCTACGAGGGGCTCACGCGGGACGAAATCCGCCAGCGGTTCCCAGGCGCCTTCGACGAACAGGACCCGTTCCTGTGGTACGATACCGCACCGCGCGGCGAAGGGTTCGCGGCCCTGCAGGCGCGCGTGGAGAACTTCCTGGCCGGTCTGACCGGGCCGTCGGTCATCATCGCGCATGGGATGCTCTCACGCTTCCTAAGGGGCGCGGTCCTCGGACTTGAGCTTGAGGGGATCGCGGCACTTCCCGGCGGGCAGGGCGTCGTCTATCACTTGCAGGACGGACATCACCGCCGCCTTGACTGACCTCTTGCCCCAACGGGGAAGGCAGGCTATGTCGGCATCCGCAGGGTCGTTAGCTCAGTTGGTAGAGCGCCTCGTTTACACCGAGGATGTCGGGAGTTCGAGTCTCTCACGACCCACCATTCCCGCGGCGGCCATCCCCCTTGCGCCCTGGGGCGCGCGCCGGGGCGGGGCGGCCGCCCGACGGAGGCGCCAGTGACACCGAGTGAAGCCATTGACGACGCCGTCCAGAGGCTGGAAGCCATTGCACCTGCGGGATATTTTCTGGCCCTTCGGGTGCGCGGGGCCTCGCCGCTCATGGTGTTCAAGACCTTCCCGCAGGACTGGCTCGATACCTACATGGAAAACGGCTACATGATGCGCGACCCGGTCACGACCTGGGCGCTGACGGTAGGCGGCACGATCAAGTGGAGTTCGCCCTTCCTGCCCGACCCCTTCGGTGTGCTGCGGCAGGCGGCCGAACACGGGTTGAAGCATGGCGCCTCGATCGCGATTGGCCCGCGATCGGCGCTCAGCATCTGCTCGATCTGCCGTCAGGACCGCGATCCCTCCAAGGACGAGATCGCGGAGGCGAAAGAGATTGTCGAGCAGTTGCACGCGCTGACCGCGCCGCCAGCGTCCCTGACGGAGGCGCAGAAAGCCGTTCTGGAAGGCCTCGCCAAAGGGGAAGGGACAGCCAAGCTCGCCCGGCGCACCGGCCTGACCGAGGCTGCGGTGAAGGCCCGGCAAAAGGATCTCTGCGACCTTTTCTTCGTCTCGACGCCCGAGGACGCGCTGCGCCGCGCCCGCGACGCCAAGCTTGTCTGACCCCTGGGGGCGTTAGACGGCCTTCGGCCCCAGGAGCAGGATCTGCACATCGGCGACATTGGTGCCCGTGGCCCCGATGACCAGCAGGTCACCCGCCAGGGCGAGCGCCCGGTTGCTGTCGTTGTTGGCCAGAAGCGCTTCGGGATCGCCGCCTGCGGCTACGATGCGGGCGGGTGTCCCGGCATCGACGATGCCGCCCGCCGCTTCCGTTGGGCCGTCCCGGCCGTCGGTTCCCCCTGACAGGAACACCCAGCCGCGGCCAAGATCGGGCATGGCCATGGCGACGCGCAACGCCAGTTCCTGGTTGCGCCCTCCAAGGCCCGTCCCCTTGAGGGTTACGGCGGTTTCCCCGCCAAATATCAGGCACTTGTCGCCATTACTTCGCGTTGATTGCGCGGCGGCGACGATGCGTTCCGCCGCCTCCGCCACGTCGCCGGTCAGCTCGTCGCTCACGATCTCCGCATCCATGTCTTGTGCGGCAGCGCAGACCGCCTCAAGGCTGAGCCGGTTGGAGCCGATCAGGTGGTTTTGGGCCGGATGAGCGGACGGAGCGGGTTCGTTGGGTGCGTCAAGGTGAAGCCGGACCGATTCGGGCAGGCGCGGCCAAAGCCCGCGGTCGGTCAGAAGCGCGCGCGCATCGCTCCGCGTGCCGACGGGCGCCACGGTCGGCCCCGAGGCGATGACGCGCAGGTCGTCGCCGATGACATCCGACAGGATATAGGCCGTCACCGGTGCGGGCGCCGCAAAGCGCAGCATGCCGCCGCCCTTGAGGCGGGAGAGCTGCTGGCGGACGAGATTGACCTCGGTAATCTCGAACCCATTAGCCAGCAGCAGGCGGTTGACCTCGGCCTTGTCGGCCAGCGACACCCCTTCAACGGGGGCGGGCAGAAGGGCCGAGCCGCCGCCCGAGATGAGCGCGATCACGCGGTCCTGCGCGCCGGCTGACGAGAGCAGGCGGATGACCTCCTCTGCGCCCTTTGCCCCATTTTCGTCCGGCACCGGGTGCCCGGCGGCGATCACCATCGCGCCGGGCAGGGCGCGGGCGTTCTCATAGTTCGTGACGACCACTGCCTCGACCGGCGCGCCGGCCAACGCGGGCAGCAGAGCCTCTGTCATGGGAATGGCCGCTTTCCCAATGGAAACAATGATGTATCGACCGTTCTTGCCGGGCTTTCCAGGCGGGTTGCGCGACATCTCACGCGCCAGCGCGTGCGCCGGGTCGGCGGCCTCGCAGGCCGTCCGGAACAGCTTGGCGGCCCTGTCTCGCAACCCGTCCATAGGCCTTATTCTCCTTTGATTTGCTTTGCTTTTTGGACGAGGACTTCGGCTTGTCGGATTGAGGCGTAGTCGATGAGTCTTCCGTCGAGTGAGACGGCGCCTTTCCCGGCGGCTGCGGCGTCTTCCATGGCTTTGAGGATGCGTTGAGCTTTTGTGACCTCGGCGTCGGAGGGGCTCATGACCTCGTTTGCGAGCGTGATCTGGGAGGGGTGGATGGCCCATTTGCCTTCGCATCCGAGGACGGCGGCGCGTTTGGCGGCGGCGCGGTATCCATCGGGGTCGGAGAAGTCTCCGAAGGGTCCGTCGACGGGGCGCAGGCCGTTGGCGCGGGCGGCGACGACCATGCGGGCGAGCGCGTAGTGCCACATGTCGCCCCAGTGGATTGCGCGGGAGCCGTCATCGAGCGGGTCGGTGAGGACGGAGTAGTCGGGGTTGACGCCGCCGATGATGGTGGTGCGGGCGCGAGTGGAGGCGGCGTAGTCGGCGACGCCGAAGTGGAGGCTTTCGTTGCGCCTGGAGGCGGCGGCGATCTGGGAGACGTTCTGCATGCCAAGCGCGGTCTCGATGATGTGCTCGAAGCCGATGCGTTTCT
>NZ_JAOWLA010000030.1 GCF_025751575.1 Albidovulum sediminicola
CCGGCCGCTGGTCAGTGCCAACCGAACCGCTTCACGACGAAACTCCGGCGTCGGCCTGTTTCCGTTTCCCATAGAACACCTCCTGGTTCCTCAGTTGGTGCTCTCCACATTTTCCGGGCAAGTCCAACCCGGATCTGGCCGACGCTTGGCCCGAGGATGCTTCCGCCGAGAGCCTAGACCGTATCGAGGAGACACTCGCGGAGGCAGAGATCGCTCATCAAGCTGCTCTAGATGCAGAACTAGCGTTCGAGGCCGCGGACGATGAGGTTCGCGCAGCTTCAGAGGCCCGGGCCTACGAGCGCTTCGGAGATCTGACTTTGCGACTCAAGGAGGTGGCGCTCCAAGCGAGTTCCGCTCGCACTGATCGAGATAAGATCTTCGCGGAACTGTTTGCACTTCTATCGCAGGAAGAAGTGAGTGACACATCGGCAGAGGACGGCACCGAACCTGATTCCGTCAAGGAACAATCTGAGCCGGGATCAATCACAGGGTCGGCGGAACTTGAGCCGGAAGTCGCGGTGCAGACTGCAACCCACCCCGAGGACGCTTCGCCGGGCGCCGACAAGCCGGAAACGGCGAAAGAGGTAACGACGCAGCTTGATGCTGCTCGGTCCGACAGCAGCGCAGAGGCAGAGAACCATGTGCAGCCTGAGGCTGAGGCTGAGCCTGAGACGGCCATTCTGAGCAAAACGGATTTCACGCAAGATGCCTTGCCGGAGGCGGCGCAGGTTCCGCCAGAATTATCGCCAATTCCGGAGGGAGCCGATGCGGAAGAACTGCTCGCACAGTATCTTTCCACGGGCGAGATCGCCTTCGCTTGGCATCTGGCGCGGCTAGTGAACACACCAGTGTCAGCACCGATCCTGCGGACGCTGGCGATCCTCCCCGCGATACAGCAGCCCGAGGACATGGCGGACCCGAGGCGCGGCAGTGCGCTCGCCGAACTGGCGGCCGCTTTGCCCGAAGCGACCGATCCCGTCGCTGCGGGGCGGCTCGCCCTCGCGGCGTTGTTGCGCCCAGCCCTGTTCGACCCGGATCATGGAGCTCGCGGTATTCTGGAAAACCTACTTGGCTTGCCAGGGCTCGAGGCGCAAGCACCGCTGATCGAGGCGCTCGCCAACCTCGGCTACGATGTGCGGCTGTCGGCTGGACTCCTTGCCGAACTTGCCGGGAATCGACCGCCGTCGGCGGAACCGACCATGCGCAAGCGCCTTGAGGGGTGGCTGGCTGAAGCACGCCACCGCAAGACGGTGCATCAGCCGACTTACGCGATATTCCACAGAGAGCTTCACCAAGAGGGTGAGATTGGACGTGTCGCCGAGGCTGTGCTGGCCGGGGCCGAGAACGCAGAGGCGCTTGCGCAGGATCTGATCGACAGGCTCACCCATGATAGGAACGCGCAGGAGGCTTTCGTTTCCGAAGCCGAACGGCGCAGTGGCCGCCCAAGACGGGACCGGATCGAAGGCATGGCGCTCGATTGGTTTTGTCGAGGGATTCAGGAGGCCTGCGATCAATTCTCCGAGTGGCTTGAAGCGCGGCGCCAGGATGCTCGGCAGACGCAGGATCACAACCGCGAGCGGCTGCTGCGCGCACTTGGACCCGTACGAAAGGCCCTCGACACTGGCGATAGCGAGCCGACCGAAGGCGAAGGGAAACTTGCCGAAGCTTCTGGTCTCGTTCTGGCCGAGAAGCTCGACGATTTGCGGAAACTCATCGAAGGTCGGGCGGCACTTTCGGTCACGCCGCGCATTCAGGATCTGCTCCAATCCCCGCTACTGCGACTGCCCGGCGGCTGTCAGGACTGGACCGAGGATGACGGTCCTGCCTTTGATTCCGAGCGTGCGTTGCGCGATCGTCGCCTTGCCGCGGCTCTCGTTAGGCCGGGGTTGATTGCACCGAACGTATCCCTTGCGTTCGACGCGAGGCTTAAAGAGACGGCGGTGCTCGCCGCGCAACGCCTCCTAGACCGACTGCATGAGAGCGACCTACCCAAAAATCAATTCGATTCCCGACGGCAGCAGCTCGACGAGGTGCTTGAAGCTGCCCGCCAAAAGGCGCGCGAGCGTTTGGCACGTCTTCGGCAATCCTTGACGACGATCGGTTACCTTGATCTCGACGCCGCAACTGCGCTGCCCGGTGATCTGTCGCGACTCGCCCTCATCGATTCCGCCTTGCTCGCCTCGGACAAAGGTGACGACGTGATGTTGCCGGCGCTGAACAGAATTCGCCGGCCTGATCTGCCACCAGACTTTCCAGAACTCGATTCCCTCCTTGCCGAGATGGAAGTGCGCCGGGACCATCTGCAGGCGCAGATTGCCGAGCGTCAGCGGCTGGAACTGGAACGGCTGATGGCCTTGCCACAGGGGGAATCGGCGCGGGAGCTTCTCGCGGTCTTCGACCGCCTGGATCCGCGCCTGCAGGCGCGGCGTGCCCCGGGCATGACCTGCCTGGCGGCGCTTGGCGAGGCGGGCGGGTTCGGGGAGCCGGCGCGAAACAGCTCGAAGGGCTGTGGAACGATCATGCGGGTCGCGCCCGTCGCCCTGGTCGCGGGCTACCACGGAGACAGGCGGGCACTGGCGCGGGAGACCGCGGCGCTGACCCATGGCCATCCGACGGGCCAGGAGGCTGCGGCGGCCTGGGCCATGATCCTTGCGCGGGTTCTCGAAGGGCAGGGGCTGCGCGAGGCGGCCTCGCGCATGTGGGCCGGGTCCGAGGGGGAGACGGCGGGCGCCTTGGCGGCGGCGCTCTCTGCACCAGGAGATGGATGGCCCGAGACGGTCGAAAGTCTCGGCGGTGGATGGGTGGCGGAGGAGGCACTGTCGATCGCGCTCTATGCGGCACTGACCTCCGGGTCGTTCGAGGAGGGGTTGCGGATCGCCGTCACCCATTCCGGGGACAGCGACAGTACCGGCGCGATTGCCGGGAACCTGCTGGGCCTTCTTTACCCGGAGGAGGTCCTGGCGCATCGCTGGTGCGGTGAACTTGAGTGCACGGACCTGATCGAGCGGCTGGCCCGGGACATGGCCATCTCCGAACCGAGCGAACAGGAGCTCGAGCGCTACCCCGGCTGGTAGGCTGGGGGCAAACTCCTGCAATCAGATCCGCTGGAAACCAGGCGGCGCGGACGACGCCGGCGAGCCAGCAGGCAGGTACGTCCGGATTGCGAGACACACCGATTGACTTGCATGGCATCGGTGCAACCTGTGGCGCGTAGGGCAAAGGGGAGTATTGCTCGACAAGGCCCGGACGGATTCCTAGGGTGCCATGGCTTGCCAGCCCTCTTCGCCAGGTTCGACCCATGCAAGATCTAAGCCGCCTCGACGATTATCTCTGTTCCGAGGAAAGCCCAGAGGACTGCCTGATGCTGTCGGACCTCGACGGGTTCCTGCACGGCGTGGCCTGCTCGCCGGTCACCATACCGGTCGCCGAGTGGATGGCCAAGGCGCTTGGCGGGCTGCCGGGGGAGACCCCTCCCTGGGTCGCGGAAGCCGTCGGCGCGCGCTTCATCGAGATCCTCGACAGGCTGAACCTGACACCACCTATGGTCGAGCCGATCTTCTGGGAGGCGAAGGAAGGTCATGTCATCGCGATGGACTGGTGCGAGGGCTTCATGGAGGCGATCGGCCTGAGGCCGCAGGAATGGCTGCGGCTGACCGAGAGCGGGACGGCGGGCCGCCTCATCACGCCGATCCTCGTGCATCTCATCGACGACCAGGGAAACTCTGTCCTCGGCATCTCGCAGGAAGATCTCGATGAAACCCTCGATGCGGCGGCGGATGCGATCCCGGAGACCGTCGGGGAGATCTACCGGTTCTGGCAAACTGCGTGACGGGTGTGCCCCGTCGCTGCTACTCATGTCATGTTGATGCCCTGCGACATAGAGCGGTGAGAAACTCGGTCGCATGCGCGTTCCTCGGGTGCTTCCACACGATGCCCAGGGGCAACGCTCAAGGCCCTCTTACCCGGGGAATATCACGGACGATGCCTGGCAGGCTGATCCGCGAGCAGGCGCCCACTCGGGCGAGGCCGCAGACAACTTCAGGGCGCTTGAGGGAGGGTAATCGCGGATCGCGGTGTGGATTTTGGCTCCGCCCGCAGAGAGCGATCGGGCGGAGCCATCTTCAAAGATCCATCGTAAAATCAACACACTCGCAGCACTCGTTACAAACTCTGGAACAATGGCATCTGCGTATGATTCAGTATCGCACTGCGGGGGCTTTGGCGGAACTTGTCCAATTGGACATGCCCATTTGACGGACGTGCACAATCGCGTCTGGCGTCGGGAGATTGGCCTCGCTTGCCTTGAAAATCCGCCAGATTGCAGCCGGAGTCTTGCCGGGGAAGGGTCATCACCCTGACACGCTTTCTTCAACGGCGACGACCTGCCGACTCGAATCGGCATTCGGGGAATCACCAGTCAGAGCCCGCTCCGTCGGCGCGGGGCAGGGAGAAGACTTGGGGACATCGCGCCTGAGTACTCTGATGACCGAGGGCTGCTGCCCTATTCCCCTTCACCGCGTTCGTCAACCTATAGTAGAAAAATGATTGACAAACTCCGTCTGTGGTGTATGTGTGAGTTACACCACCTTGGGGGCGACCCCAACAAAACCTTGGAGAAGAAATTGCGAGGGCCTCTGCCAACCATGGCGGGGATCGCGACTCTCCTGGGTCCGATCTCCGCACAGTCTGAACCGGAAAGGACATGCGGAAATGGGCGTTACCTTCATCAACAAGCCGAACTCCAAGCCGACGGGCACTGCGAGCCAAGCGCCGGAGAACCATGGATCCAAACCGACAGCGGCCAACACGGCCACGCCGGCGCCCGCGGGCGGCGGGCGGCGAAACGATCTCCTGCCGGGTCTCACGATCGAGACCTGGCCTGTCGCCTCGCTGGTCGGCGCGCGCAACCCGGTTCGAAAGCCGAGCAAGAAACAGGTCGCCCGCGCCTGTCGATCGATCCAGCGTCTCGGGTTCAGGGTTCCACCCCTCGTTTGTGCGGACGGGGAGATCATCGACGGTCATGCCCGGATCGAGGCGGCGCGGCAGCTGGGGCTCGAGCGCGTTCCCTGCATCGTCGTCAAGGACCTGACTCCCGACCAGATCCGGCTTCTCAGGCTTGCGGTGAACCGGCTCCAGGAGCGTGGGGAGTGGGACGAGCAGGCGCTGAAACTTGAGTTCGCGTACCTCCTGGAGTTCGAGCCCGACCTCGTGGTCACCGGTTTCGAGGCCCCGGAGATCGACCGCATCCTCGTGCTCGACGATGGCGGACCCGAAGAGACCGACCCGCTCGACGAGATCGGTGATCTGCCTGCGCCCGACGCCTCTGCCGTCACTCGCCCCGGCGATACATGGCAGCTCGGTGTGCACAGGGTTCATTGCGGTAACGCCCGCAGCCCGGAGGATCTCGCAAGCCTGGTGGACGGTCGCAAGGTGGTCGCGGTCTTCACCGATCCGCCTTACAATGTCCGGGTGAACGGCCATGTCCGGGTGGGCAAGGGCAAGTTCGCCGAGTTCGCGGAAGCCTCCGGCGAAATGTCGGAGGCGGCGTACGAGGACTTTCTCCGGATCACCATCGGCAACACGGCCAAGGTCGTCGATCCAGGAGGCGTGCTCTATCTCTGCATCGACTGGCGGCATGCGGAAGTCCTGATGCGCGTCCTGCGTGAGCTGGGCCTTGAACTCCTCAATCTCTGCGTCTGGGTCAAGGACAGGCCTGGCATGGGATCGCTCTATCGAAGCCAGCACGAACTCGTGCTGGTCGCCAAGAAGCCCGGCGCGCCGCACCGCAACAACGTCCAGCTGGGTGCCCACGGGCGCAACAGGTCGACTGTCTGGCGATATGCCGGGGCGACCGGTGGGCGAAAGGCACAGGAGGACGACTTCTCTCTGCATCCGACGGTCAAGCCGGTGCGGCTGGTCCGGGACACGTTCCTTGACGTGACCGCGATGGATGACGTTGTTCTCGACCCGTTTCTCGGCTCCGGGACCACGGCTCTCGCCGCGGAACGCGCAAGACGGGCCTGCGTCGGGCTCGAGATCTCGCCGGCCTACGTGGATGTTGCGGTGGGCCGGTGGGAAGAGATGACCGGGCTCGAGGCCATCCACGAGGCGACCGGGCTGACCTTCGCGCAGATGCGCCAGGCCCGCCACACGCCGGACGCCGGGGGTGGGGCAGGGAGGGCCGGGCGAGCCGAACCCCGGACAGGTTCGGCAGGGCTGGAGGAGTTCTGATGTCCAAGGACACGGACGAACCGAACCCCGAGGCGGTTGGCTATGGCAAGCCGCCGAAGGCGCACCAGTTCAAGCCCGGCCAGTCGGGTAACCCGAAGGGCCGGCCGAAAGGGCCGGGAAGCCTGATGAAATGCATCATGAAGCATGCCGGGAAGAAGGTCACGGTGATCGAGGGCGGCGTCGAGAAGCGGATGCCCAAGATGGACGTGGTCATAGCGGCGATGTTTGGCAAGGCCTCCAA
The DNA here is from genome assembly GCF_025751575.1 of Albidovulum sediminicola. Taxonomy (GTDB): domain Bacteria; phylum Pseudomonadota; class Alphaproteobacteria; order Rhodobacterales; family Rhodobacteraceae; genus Albidovulum; species Albidovulum sediminicola. Next base: position 6,473 of record NZ_JAOWLA010000030.1, read on the forward strand.
GGGCGACGTCAGCGCGGCTCGGCTCCTGGCCACGCTGATCCTGGCGGCGCGGGAGTTGCAGGAGGAGAGCGCCCAGCCCGGCTATACCGACGAGGACCTGAAGGCGATCCTCGCGGAGGCGGACTGGCAGGCGCAGCTTGCGCAGATCGGGCAGGAGCAGGGGACGCATGACCCCTGACCCCCGCCTCATTCGCACGGTCTACGCGAACGACCTCTACACTTTCCTGACCCGCGCCTTCACGGTTCTGAACCCCGGCGACACCTTCATAGGTGGCATGTACCTCAGGGTCCTCTGCCACATGCTCATGCGCGTGGCGAATGGGGAGGTGCTCCGCCTGATCATCACGCTCCCGCCGCGCCACCTGAAGTCCCAGGCGGTCAGCGTGGCCTTTCCCGCCTGGCTCCTCGGACGGGACCCGACGGAGCAGATCGTCTGCGCGAGTTACAGCAGCAGCCTGGCGGAAGACTTCAGCCTCCAGACCCGGCATCTCATGCAATCCGGGTTCTACCGCGCGACCTTTCCGAAGACGGTGATCGACCCGAGGAAGAGCGCCGTCGATGAGTTCCATACCCTTGCCAAGGGGCGCCGCATCGCGACCTCGGTCGGCGGCACCCTGACGGGGAAGGGGGGGCGTATCCTCATCTGCGATGATCCCATGAAGGCGGATGAGGCGCAGTCGCAGTTGAAGCGGGACAATGTCCATGCCTGGTTCCGCAACACCGCGTCGAGCCGTCTCAACAACCCGAAGACCGGCGCCATCATCCTCGTCAAGCAGCGGCTCCATGTCGATGATCTCGTCGGGCGCCTCCTGCCAAGCGGCGACTGGGAGCACCTGGACCTTCCGGCCATCGCGACCGCGCCGCAAGTTCTGCCTGTCGCTGACGGCTTCCAGTGGCCGCGCGCCATCGGCGATCTGCTCCACCCGGAGCGCATCTCGTTGGAGGACCTGGACCGGATCCGCCGCGAACTGGGCTCGGCGGCCTTCGAGGCGCAATACCAGCAGAACCCTGTCCTGCCCGGCGGCAATCTCGTGAAGCGGGAGTGGTTCGGAACCTACGAGGGCGCGCCCCGGCCGGATCGCTACGAGGCGGTCGTGCAGAGCTGGGACACGGCCTCGGTGCCCGGCGTTGATAACGACTACTCGGTCTGCACGACCTGGGGGCTGATCAACGACAAGGTCGACCTCCTCGAGGTGCACCGGGCGCAGTATCACTACGCGGATCTCTTGCGGGCCGCCCGCAGCCTGCGCGCGAAATGGACGCCGAAGATGATCGTGATCGAGAGGGCAGGCACCGGGATTGCGCTTGGCACGGACCTCGAACGTGACGGCCTGAGGGACGTTCAGGGCTTCACGCCGAAGGATGACAAGGTGCAGCGGCTGGCGGTGCAATGCGCGAAGATCGAGGGCGGGCAGGTGCGATTGCCAAAAGCCGCGCCCTGGCTCGAGGCCTTCCTCCTCGAACTCGCGGAGTTCCCGAACGGGCGCTACGACGACCAGGTCGACAGCCTGTCGCAGTTGCTCAATGCGCTTGACTTCAGGCCATGGCAGCTCAGGGGGATCAGCAGGTACAAGCGGTGAGGTGGTTGAGAGCTAGGTCCTTTTTTCGGCAAGCGCGGCTGAGGTACATGTCGGGGATGAAAATGTGCGCACCATCCTTCGCCCGCCTGATGGGCGTCATGCTCTGCCTCGGCGCCTTGTCATGCGCCTTCCCCGTGCCGTCGACGGCCCAGACGGAGATCCAGGCCTTGGAATTCCCCTATTTCACGCTTCGCAACAGGACAGGATCGGATGATCCAGCTGACTTTTACGGAGGAGAACGCAGCGATCTGAAATCGGGTGCATGCCGCGTCGAAGAGCTCGACCTTGGCGTTCTGGCGCCCCTTGCCGACATGGCTCCGAATTTCTTGCGCGAGGAACTCCTCCGCGTTCAGACGGTGGAGGAAGCGGACCCGGGCGCCATCCTGGATCGGCTGGAAGAAACGGCCGGCGCACGTGGTCCGGCGCTCTATGTCCACGGATACTATATCAGCTTCGAGAAAGGCTGCCGCCGCGCTGCGTTGCTGCAGCAGAACGCCGACCTTGTGGGGCGGTTCCTGTGGTTCAGCTGGCCCTCGGACGGTGCTCCCGCCTACTACACCCATGACGAAGCCGATCTTTACTGGAGTCTGCCGGACATTGCGGACACGATCATAGAGTTGGAGCGGCGCTTCGGCGCCGGAAACTTGGATGTCATCGGGCACAGCCTTGGTGCTCGGGGTGTCGTTCTGGCGCTGGCCGAAGTTGCCAATCGGCATCCCGACATCCGGCTCGGACATGTTGTGCTGCTGGCGCCGGATATGGATTTCGGGATTTTCGAGCGAATTTTACCCCGGGTGCGTCCCATCGCGGAGAGCATGACAGTCTACGCGACCACCGGGGACAGACCGCTGGCGCTCTCGGCGCAATTGCATGGCTACCCGCGGCTTGGGGAGACGGGAAACGATGTTTCCCGACTTGCAGGCGTCGAGGTGATCGATCTCAGCGACCTTCCCACCGAGGGTCCAACAGGCCATCTCTATCACATCTACAGCCGAGCCGTCGGTGAGGATCTGCGCCGCCTATTGCATGCGGGAGAACGCGCCGACGCGCGGCAAGGCCTCGTCGCGCAGGGTGAAAACCTTTGGCGCCTTCGACCTGCGACGAATGAATAGCCGCGCAGAAGGTCAGTGAATGACTGTCTGACGTCAGCGCCCATCGGACAGATTTAGGGGTTTGAGCATGTATGGATGCCCCCATTTGGTGCAAGTGGTTTTTGAACAGCTCAGGCGTGTGATCGGGTGCGGTCATGTATCAGGCCTTGTGTTGCGGCGCTGACTTGGCCGCGGGCCGGTATGGCGATGCGCGGATCAGAGGCATATCAACGGACCGAGCTCGGCGGCTCCTGCACAAACACTGTTTTCTCTGACCCGGATCTGATCGATCCTTTGCCCTTACTATTCAGTGACCTCCTCGCACTCCCGGCGTGCCGGGACGGATTGGCAAGCGCGGAGCGCTCAGACCAGTTCCGCCGCCGGGTTCCGGTAATTCTCTTGCTTCGTCAGCATTGCCCAGAGGGCACGCGCCATCTTGTTCGCCAGCGCGATCGCAGCGACCATGCGAGGCTTGCGGGTCAGCAGGCGTTTCAGCCAGCCATTGTTCGGGATGTCGAACCGCTCGACTGCTTGCAAAACGGCCATCGCGCCGGAGACCAAGAGCGTTCGGATGTCGCGCTGCCCCATCTTCGATGTCCTGCCAAGCCGGGCCTTGCCACCGGTCGAGTGCTGCTTCGGCACGAGCCCGAGCCAGGCGGCAAAATCACGCCCGCGCCGGAAGCCCGCCAGGTCAGGTGCGAAAGTTTCGATCGCAAGCGCCGTGATCGGCCCGACGCCTGGCATGGTTTGTGCGCGACGCGCCACCTCAGCGTCTTTGGCCGCGTGCCTCATCTTCCCGTCAAGCTCCGCAATCCGTGCGTTCAGACATTCGATTTGCTCCAGATACAACTGACCCAATTCGCGCACCTCAGTCGGCAACGCAGTGTCGCCATCCTCGATCGCGTCTGCGAGCCGTTTAAGATGGGCAGGTCCCCTGGCTGCAATCAGACCATGCTCGGCAAGATGCCCGCGCAGGGCGTTGATCAATTGGGTGCGTTGGCCGACGAACATCTGACGCGTCCGAAACAGCATGGCGCGTGCCTGTTGGTCCTCCGTCTTCAATGTGACAAAGCGCATGGTCGGACGCAAAGCGGCCTCGACAATTGCCTCGGCATCGGCGGAATCATTCTTCTGCCTCTTCACGAACGGCTTCACATAGACCGGTGGTATCAGGCGCACTTCATGTCCGAGCTTCGCGAACTCGCGCCCCCAGCCATGCGCCGTCGCGCAGGCCTCCATGGCGATGACACATCGCGGAACCTGCGACACGAACCCCAACAACTGGCCGCGGGAAAGCCTCTTGCGAAATACGACGGACCCGTCGCGGTCGGCACCGTGCAGTTGAAAACTGCGCTTTGCCAGATCGATCCCGATAATCGTAACCTCGGACATGGATGCTCCCTCCTTCTGTGATGGCTTCAACACTCATCACATTGGCACATTGCGATGCCGCCGGATGGGGGCATCCACGCCATCAACGGAGGGTTCTGGTTCATCGAAGCCATCAAGGAGCGAAGATGAAACAGACACCCGGAACATCGAAGGATGCCGCTGACAAACTGGTCAGGGGGATCAAGCGGAAGACCCGCAAGCACTACTCCGCCGAGGAGAAGATCCGCATCGTGCTCGCCGGCCTGCGCGGCGAGGAGAGCATATCTGCGCTTTGTCGCCGCGAGGGCATCGCCGAGAGCCTGTACTACAGCTGGTCGAAGGAGTTCCTGGAGGCAGGCAAGCAACGGCTCGCGGGTGACACGGCACGGCAGGCCACGGCGCCGGAGGTGAAGGAGCTGCGCGCCGAGGCTGCAGCGCTCAAGGAGGTGGTTGCCGATCTCACCCTGGAGAACCGTCTGCTCAAAAAAAGCATGATCGCGGATGGGGAGGACGACGCATGAGATACCCCGCCTCGGAGAAGCTCGAGATCATCCGCACGGTGGAGGGGTCGCACCTGCCGGTGAAGCGCACGCTCGCCATGCTCGGGATCCCGAGCAGCACCTATTACGACTGGTACGCCCGTTGGGTCGAGGGTGGCCTTGACGGCCTGGCGGACCGGTCCCCTCGACCGCGGTCGGTACATCATCGCCTGAAAGCTCTGCACGACGATGAAAGCCAGCGATGTGACCGACACGATCGACCTGGCGCTGCGGGCCTCCGGATGTGATCAGGCGACGGTCATTCACAAGCCGCGGCTGCTCACCGACAATGGCTCATCCTACGTCGCCGCAGACCTCGCCGACTACCTTCGCGCCTGCGGCATCGAGCATATCCGCGGCGCGCCACACCATCCCCAGACCCAGGGCAAGATCGAACGCTGGCACCAGACCCTGAAGAACCGCATCCTGCTGGAAAACTACTTCCTGCCGGGAGACCTCGAGGGGCAGGTCGGTGCCTTCGTCGATTACTACAACACCCGCCGTTACCACGAGAGCCTCGGCAACCTCACGCCCGCCGACGTCTACCATGGCCGCGGCGCGCAGATCCTGAAGGCGAGAGAGGAGATCAAGAAACAGACCATCCGGCAGCGCCGCTTGCAACACCAGTCTGCCGCAGCCTAAGCTGAACCAGAAACCGAACCAGAGCCTCCGCTACGAAAGCGCCCGCTCTCTCCGAAAAAACCTGACGACGGACAACCAAGGGACTGATCATCGATACACGAAACGGAAGCGCACGGTGCAGTGGCGATGCTGCACGAAGGCGAATGGATTTTTTCAAGAGTTAACCACTGCAACGCTTAGGTGCAAGAGGCGGTCAAATGAAAAGATTAAACCCAAGGAACCTGACTGCGGCGCTTGCCGTCGCCGTCAGTTTCGCCCTCCCGGCAACTGCTCAGGATGCCTCCGGGCCGATCCTGTTCACCAACGTGCATGTCTTTGATGGCGTGAACGAAACCCTGATCGAAAATGCCAATGTCGTGGTCACGGACAACCTGATCACGGCAGTGTCAACCGAAGCGCTTGCTGTCGCGGGTGGCACGGTGATCGATGGCGGCGGGCGCACGCTGATGCCAGGGCTGATTGACACACACCAGCATCTCAACCAGGGCGGGCTGTCATTAGCCGACCAGTTCGCCAACCTCTATTACATCGGGATCGCGCAGAGCAAGTATGCCGAGGGGACCCTGATGCGAGGCGTGACCTCCGTGCGGGATCCGGGCGGTGACAGCATGGGGCTCAAGAGGGCGATCGACGAAGGGCTCGTGCCGGGACCGCGGATCGTATCAGCCGGGCCCGTTGTAGGTCCGACGAATGGGCACGGCGACACCAGATTCCCTTACACGGGCCATCCCCGCTTCGATAAGGTGGGGATGACTCCCGACCGCCGGTTGAACTTTGCCTACATGGCGGATGGCGAGGCGGAAGTCTTGGCTGCAACGCGTGAAATCCTTCGCCAGGGCGCAAGCTTCATCAAGATCATGGCGGGCGGAGGCGTCAGCACCGATTTGGACCCGATCGACACCAAGCAGTATACGCCCGCGGAAATGCGCGCGGCGGTAGCCGCAGCGGCGGATTGGAACACCTATGTCGGGGCGCATGCGTACAACGTCGAGTCAATCCGTCGCGCAATCGACGCCGGCGTCAAGGTGATTGAACACGGCCAGCAGATCGACGAGGAGACGATGAAATATGCCGTCGAAAAGGGAATCTGGTTCACGTCGCAGTACCTCGTCTTTACCATCGACATTCCTTCCTTCACCGAGAAGGCTAGGGAAAGCCAGAGAGTGGTTCTGCAAGACACCGAGCGTTTCTTCGAGTTGGCGAAGAAGTACAACGCCAAACTGACCTTTGGCACCGACCTAGTCCTCGGCGCGGATCCGATGCTGCAAACGAAAGAGCTCGTGATGCGCAAGAAGTGGTTCACCCCCTATGAGATCCTGGTTCAGGGAACATCCCGCCCAGCTGAGCTCATCGCGTTGTCTGGCCCACGCAACCCCTATCCGGGCAAGCTCGGTGTCATTGAGGAGGGTGCGTATGCCGACCTGCTTCTGGTCGATGGTAACCCACTCGAGAATATCGATCTCATTGGCGATCCGGAGAAGAATTTCGTCGTCATCATGAAAGACGGCGTGATCTACAAGAACACGCTTCAGTGAAAACGGCCGCCGGTTGCGAAAGCGCGGCGGGCGGCTTCATTGCCGGGAGGTCGGTATATGCACCCATTGCGGATTGAACGGCTTGTCTACCGTTGGCCGGGCGCGGCGCGCAACACGCTGGAGATTGGCGCGCTGTCTCTGGCGTCCGGCGAGAGCCTGTTCCTGTTTGGACCGAGCGGCTGCGGAAAATCGACGCTGCTGTCCGCGATTGCGGGGGTGGTCGAAGTGCCGAAGGGTGCCATACGCGTTGCGGATCAGGATGTTGGCGCAGTGCATGGCGGTGCGCGGGACCGGTTTCGGGTGGACCACATCGGCATGATCTTCCAGGTATTCAACCTCATTCCGTGGCTGAGCGCGACCGAGAATGTCCTACTCCCCTGCACCTATTCCCGGCACCGCCGCGTCCGTGCTGGCGACAATCCGGAGGGCACGGCGCGACGGTTGTTGAGTGAGTTGGACCTTTCCGATCCGTCTCTGGCCTCGAAGCCGGCCAACGAGCTTAGCGTGGGCCAGCAACAACGGGTCGCCGCCGCGCGCGCGCTGATCGGCAAGCCGGACCTGATCCTGGCGGACGAGCCGACCTCAGCGCTGGATGAGGCGGCCAAAGCAGCCTTTGTCGACCTGCTGACGCGGGAATGCGCCGAAGCGGGCACCGCGCTGCTGTTCGTCAGCCATGACCGCAGCCTCGAGCGCCAATTCGACCGCAGTGTTGACTTCCGCGACCTGAACCGGAGCGCCGCCTGATGCTTGGGTTCAGCCTGCGCAGCTTGTGGAACCGCCGGTTCGTCGCCAGCCTGACCGTTCTTGCCATCAGCCTCAGCGTCGCGCTGATCCTCGGGGTTGAACGGCTGAGGGACGGTGCGCGTGACAGTTTCGCCAATTCCGCCTCGGGGATCGATCTGATCGTGGCGCCGCGCGGTAATTCGGTGCAGATCCTGATGGCCACCGTGTTTGGCGTCGGCAGCACCGGGACCGGCATGACCTGGGAGAGCTTCGAGTGGCTGGAGGATCGGCCCGAGGTCGCCTGGGCGATCCCGATCCAGATGGGCGACAATCATCGCGGCTATCCGGTGATCGGGACCGATGGCTCGTACTTCGAGCATTTCCGACACTCAGGCGGGCAGCCGCTCTCATTGGCGGCTGGCGCGTTCTTCACCGGGGATGGGGCGGATGCGGCCGTAGTCGGGGCCGAGGTCGCGGCGCGGTTTGGCTACGCTCCCGGTGACGTGATCGTCAACGCCCATGGCTCCGGCGAGGTCTCGTTCGACGTCCACGACGACGCGCCCTTCACCATCTCGGGCGTGCTTGCGCCCACCGGTGCCGCAGTTGATCGGATGGTCTTCGTCACGCTCGAAGGTTTCGATATCATCCATGCGCAGGCAGATGCACCGCTGTCCGACCCCCTCGACCCAGCCGCCATGCCCGCCGACGATCATGACGGGCATGACGCGCATGGCGACCACGAAGTCACGGAGGCCGGACACGGTCACGAACCGGACCAGATCAATGCCGTCTACGTTGGGCTGATCGATCGGACGAATGTCCTCGGTCTTCAGCGGGCCGTCAACGAACGCCCCTCTGACGCGTTGAGTGCAGTCCTTCCGGCGGTCGCTCTGGCCGAGCTCTGGGGGATTGCCGGGACAGCCGAGCGCGCGATGCGACTCATGGCGTGGGCCGTGGCTTTGGCAGGAATGATCGGCATGGTGGTCATGCTCTCTGCGACCCTCGACACCCGCCGCCGCGAATTCGCGATCCTGCGGTCTGTCGGCGCCACGCCCACCCGTATCTTTGCGCTGATCGTCACCGAAGCTGCCGTCCTCACCGCGGCGGGGCTGATCCTTGGCCTTATTCTGCTCACGGTGGCCACGTTCGTGACCGACCCGATCCTGTCCGCCCGCTTCGGTATGCGATTGGGCTTTGATGTCTTCGGGGCGCGCGAACTGGGCACTCTTTTCGTCATATTCTGCGCAGGGCTTCTCGCCTCGCTTATCCCGGCAATCCGGGTCTATCGCATGACGCTGGCCGACGGGCTGTCGGTTCGGCTATGATAAGTTCAGGGGAATTCTCCATGACCATGTTCGCCCGTTTCGTCTTGTTGTTCTCGCTTGCCGTTCCTCCGGGGTTCGCACAGGCGGCCGACCCTAAGGAAATCTCTTGGGATACGCTCGCGCCTCCGGCCGCAGTGATCGAGAATCCGTTTGAGACCCTCACCGACGATCAGATGGACAAGCTGCGCCGGATCCTACGGCTCGAGGCTCTGGCCGAGCGGAGCGATGACGCCGAAGCCAGCACCGAGGCGCAAGCTTTGCGCAAGAAACTGGCCGGGGACGGCCTCGATGTTGACGGTTTGTTTGCCGCGCGACTCGCGATCATGGAAAAGCGCGAAGCGGCGGCCACCGGGGTGAACGAGGACCTCGTCGGTACGAGCGTACGCCTGCCTGGATATGTGCTGCCGCTCGAATTCAAGGACCGCAAGGCCGTCGAGTTCCTTCTCGTGCCGACCGTCGGCGCCTGCGTCCACACCCCGACGCCCCCCGCCAACCAGATCGTCCACGTACTTTATCCCGAGGGGGTCGAGGTCGACGGACTCTTCACCCCCGTATGGATCACCGGAACCATGGTGGCTCAGAGTTCGGTTCAGAAGGTTGGCTATGTCGACGGACAGGCTCCGGTCTCCGTGAGCTATTCGATGCAGCCGGTGCTGGTCGAGGAGTATGGCGGATGAACGCCAGCGCTGATTTTGTCAGATCAATTTCGGCTGAACCAGACCGGACGGCAACGGTTCGCCTTTCGCTTGTCGGAATTGGCATGGCCGCCGGACTGTTCGCGCTTGCGCCGTGCTCGGCCTTTGCGGTTGACAGGGTGATACAACCCGGCGGTGTCTCGCCTGCGGAAGTTGTCCAGACCGATGTCGACCTGAGCTTTGGCATCCTGGTGGTGGCGCCGATCCCGTTCTCAAGCGCGGAACTGGGCAACGGTCTGACGCTCGGCACGGGGTATCTCTTCAACCTGCCAGGCTCGAAGACTTCGGGTGTTGGTTTCGGATACATGCATACAGACAACGGTAGCACCGCCTCTGGCCTTGGCGGCGGCGTGAATTTCGGCGACGGACGCTGGACGGTGAGCGCTATCGCAGCCGAGGCCGAAGTCTTCTACGAATTGCCGGTTGGGCCTATCGATTTGCCTATCATCCAGTCGGGCGATCTTACTATTGTTAGTGTTGAAAGCTCCACCGAACACCGAAGCGAAAAAAGGATATGGTGATGAAAGGTTGGATTTGGTGGCTCATTGCCGGGGTATTATCTCTGCTCGGGGGCGTCTTCGCGCTTGCGAACCCACTGGCCGCGACCCTGACTGCAGAGTTGCTGACCGGATATCTGTTCGTTGCGGTCGGAGCTATGATGCTCGTTTCAATATTCTGGGACACGGAGTGGGGATCGCGCATCCTGTCGCTTCTTCTCGGATTTGGCCTCGTTGTGCTTGGCTTCGGTCTGGTCGCGAATCCTCTCAAGGGCGTTCTGTCGCTGACCCTTCTTGTTGCGGTGATTATGCTGATCGTCGGTGGCTTTCGCCTCATTCTGGCATTCAGCGCATCGGATTTCCGTGTTCGCGTCTTCCTGATCCTCGCCGGAGCGGTTTCCTTGGTGCTGGGCGCCATGATCCTTTTGAACTTTCCATGGTCTGCGGCCGTCGTTCTTGGAATACTCCTGGCTATCGAACTGATCTCCAATGGAGTTTTACTGATCGCAATTTCACTTCTGGCAAGATCGGAAAAAAAATAGGGAAACGTCCATGACTGGCAGAAACGTTCGCCTGGCGGCTGGTGCTGTCGCGCTGGTTGGTGGGCTTTGGGGGCTCTTTAATCCGACCGCCGCTCAGTTCGCTTCCACAACCATTGCAGGCTGGGCATTGCTCATCGTGGGTCTGCTGCAGGGACGCGCTGCCTGGCAGGCATCGGAAGCACGCGAAAGGGCCGGCGCGATCCTCTTTTCCGCGGTAGCACTTTTTCTAGGGCTGTCGCTCGTGTTCGGCCCATTCGGTGACGGAAGCCTGCTGAGAAACATTCTGGGCGTTCTTCTTTTGGTATCCGGCGCGGCGAAGTTCTGGATGGGCCGCGCTTTGCGAGGCGATCCGTTCTTTCCGGTGATCCTCGCGGCGGCCGGAGTGTCAGTCGTGCTTGGAGGTCTCGTGCTGGCGGGAACCCAAGTCACTTTGGGCTTCGTTCTGTCGCTAGAGCTGCTGGCTGATGGAGCCGCACTGTTCGTATTGGGGCTCAGACAGGGAATAACGCAGAAGGCAGGCTGAACGATCATGTCAGGGGAACTTGGCTTGTGGCTGGCAGGGTGCTTTCGCAGCCTTTGACGATGACCAAACGCTCTCCTTTAAAATACTTCAAGACGTGCCCTGGGATCATCTGCCTCGCAGTAATGCTTTCTGTGCGGTTCCCGATTGACCTGAGACCCGACTTCCCTCCAGCCTTTGGGAGAATCCGTCGGTTGGTTGCTCTGAGCCCCAACCTTCGACCGCGGGGAGCTGGAATTTCCCGGCTGTTTCACGGTGACGGGCTGGCGGCGCCACCGGGATTGTGTAGCGCGCTCGGCACCTTGTAGCCGATCGCGATGTGGGGTCGGACGTCGTTGTAGTCTCTGCGCCAAGTCTCCAACTTTTCGCGGGCGTCGGCAAGGCTCAGGAACCAGTGCGCGTTTAGACATTCTGCGCGGAGCTTGCTGTTGAACGCCTCGATGAACCCGTTGTCGGTCGGCTTGCCGGGTCGGGAGAAGTCAAGCGTGACGTCGTTAGCATATGCCCAGAGATCGAGGTCGCGGGGTAATCCTCCCCATTTTAGCGGGGTGGTTTCGTAGAATTCACGCGGCCCTTTTCAGCTTCATGGCAGGAGTGATCCCGCCGATGCCCATGTTGGGGCGCTCGTTGTTGTAGGTCCATAGCCATTCGGTTGCGATCTGCTGCACCTCCTCGATGGTGTCAAAGATGTAGAGGTCCAGCCATTCGTGCCGGACCGTCCGGTTGTAGCGCTCGACATAGGCATTCTGCTGAGGCTTTCCGGGCTGGATGCAGGTCAGGGCGACGCCCTGCTTCTCAGCCCAGGTCATCAGGGTGGAGCTGACGTATTCGGGGCCGTTGTCGACCCGAATTGCCAGAGGTTTGCCACGCCACGCGATGATCTGGTTCAAGGCTCGAACAACACGCTCGGCGGGCAGCGAGAAGTCTATCTCGATACCCAGGCCCTCGCGGTTGAAGTCGTCCAGAACGTTCAACAGCCGGAACTGCCTCCCGTCGGCCAGGCGGTCGGCCATGAACCGAAGGTCCGCGGCACGCGAATTCCATCGACCAGACCATGTTGGGCGCATCCGGCACGGCGAGTTCATCGGGCTTTTCGCGTTTCAGCCGACGTCGCGGCTTGATCCGCAGGTTCAACTCCAACTCGCAATAGATCCGGCGCACGCGTTTGTGGTTCCAGACATGCCCCTTCACGTTCCGCAGGTGCAGGAAACACAATCCGAACCCCCAGGTCTTGTGCGCCCTGGTCAGCCCGACCAGCAGGTCGGCGATCATCTCGTTCTCTTCGTCACGCTTCGGACTGTAGCGGAAACAGGTCTCGCTGACGCCGAACGCGCGGCAGGCCAGCGCGATGCTGACCCCTCTTGTCGCCACCGCCTTCCCGGCCAACTCGCGGCGTTGAGCTGGCCCGGTCATTTTTTTCCAGAGCCTCCTTCAGCAGATCAGCCTGCATGCTGAGATCCGCGAACATACGCTTGAGGCGCCGGTTCTCGTCCTCCAGCGCCTTCATCTGGCTCACCATCGACGCGTCCATGCCGCCATACTTGGCGCGCCAGTTAATGGGATGGACGTCTCTCCCACCAACGGCAACGCTGGTCGCGAGATGCGGCCAACATGGGAGGAGAAGATGGCGATTGCATTCATGGGTATCGATCTGGCGAAAAGTGTGTTCCAGTTGCATGG
>NZ_JAOWLA010000031.1 GCF_025751575.1 Albidovulum sediminicola
CCGATCCCTTCCCGAACTCGGAAGTTAAGTGCCGCCGCGCCAATGGTACTGCGTCTCAAGACGTGGGAGAGTAGGTCACCGCCAAACCTAGAAAGAAACACAAAACTCTCAAACGATGAACGTATACCCGCACAAATCCTAGCAAGCCGGCGGCCTATTTGGCTCGTGTCCAATCGGTCAATCCGGCTGGCGGGTGCGGCAACCTAACGGACCTTCGTCACGTCGCGCCGGATCAAAGCCGATTCAGAAGCGTCGGCGTCGGCCAGGCATCGGCCGGTAGGCCAAGGCGGGTCTGTTCTTTCTGAACGGCCTCACGGGTTTTTTCGCCAAGGATCCCGTCGATCTTGCCCATATCATGCCCGCGCGCGGCGAGCTTCCGCTGAAGGGCCTTCATCTCCTTGTCGCCTAGCCCCGGTTCGGGGTTGCCCGGGTCGAAGACCGGCGCTCCGTCGAGGCGGGTGGCGAAATAGGCGGCGGTTGTGACGTAGACGAAGCTCTGGTTCCATTCCAGGTAGACGCGGAAATTCGGGTAGGCGATGAAGGCCGGCCCCTTGCGGCCCATCGGCAGCAGGATGGAGCCCTTGAGGTGCTGCGCTAGCTCGCCGGACCTGGCCTTGACACCACGCCGTGCCCAGTCGGCGGCGGGGAGCTCGTGGTCGAGTCCCGTCAGTCCCCAGTCGAGATCGCCCGGCACCGTCACCTCCTGCAGCCAGGGTTCGCCCGGTCGCCACCCGAAGTCCGTCAGCATGCGCGCCCCGCTGATCAGCGCGTCGGCCGCCGAGGACTTGAGGCGGACATGCCCGTCGCCGTCCCCGTCGACGCCATTGTGCAGGATATCCGCGGGCAGCATCTGCACCTGCCCGATTTCGCCCGCCCAGGCTCCGGTCGTGCCTGCCGGGTCGAAGTCGCCACGTTCGAAGAGCGTGAGCGCGGCCAGAACCTGCGGCCGGAAAAGCTGGGGCCTGCGGCAGTCATGAGCCAGCGTCACAAGGGCATTGGCGGTGTTGAAGTCGCCCTGGACGGCGCCGTAATCGGTCTCCAGCGCCCAGAAGGCGAGCAGGACGCCGCGCGATATCCCGTAGTCCCGCTCGATGCGGGCAAAGATATCGGCATGTTTCTTCGCGTTGTTGCGGCCGTGATCGAGCCGGTTCTTGCTGATCACGGACTGGGAAAACTCGATGAAGGTTTTCTTGAAGACGCCCTGGGCGCGATCGGCCTTCAACACCTTGGGGTCCTGACGGATCGGGGCGAAGAATGCCTCCACCGTCGCGGAATCATGGCCCTTTGCGCGGGCTTCGGACTTGAGGCCCTGGATGAAATCCGCGAAGGATCCGCCGCACTGGGCAAGCGCCGGGAGCGGAGCAAGCGCAAGGGCAGCCGCAAGGACAAAGGTGAGACGCATCGGATCCTCCGTTTGGGTCGGCAAAGATTAGCGCGTGGGAGGGTGAAGGCAATGACACGGCTCCAGACTGCGACAATGTTAACGATGACTTAACCATTCTTGCCGAAGTATTTCTGGCAGGTAGACGCCCGACCCTTTGGGGCCGGTGCCGTAGGGGGTGTTCATGCGTGTGCTGATTGTCGAAAGCAACGCCAGTCTTCGCTGGCTCTGGAAGCGACATTTGCAGCGGCGCGGGTTCGCGGTCGAACTGGCCGGCAGCCAGGAGGAGGCCGCAGGCGCGATCTCGGACCGGGAGCATGACGTGATCGTGCTGGATGCGGTGCTTGAGGATGGCAGCGCGCTCGCCGTCGCGGATTATGCGAGCTACCGCCGGCCCGACGCGCGGGTGATCTTCGTGACGTCGTCGAGCTTCTTTTCCGATGGCTCGATCTTTGCGCTTGCCGCCAATGCCTGCGCCGTCCTGCCCTGCGGGACCTCGCCGGACGATCTCGCCTCGGTCGTGGAGCACTACGGGGCCCGGGGCTGAAAGCCGGGTCGATGTTTCCCGGCCGTCACCAAAGCGCGGGCGCAGGGTGCCATTCGCGCAAATATTGACCGTCACGCAACCTTAACTTGATTTCCGGATGGTTCGGGGCAAGGCTGGACCCGTGGGGGAGGTGTGTGATGACGGATTTTTTGCCGAAGGAAGTGCTTGCGGGCCTGGAGGAAGCGCGCAAGCGGAGCATCAGGGAGCGGTCGCGCCTGCGGGTGAGGGTTGGCACCGAGATCTATCCGATCATCCGATTCTGGGACGACGGATTCGCGCTTGATGCGGATCAGGTTGCCCATCTGCGCGGGCTGGTCGATATCTACGACGGGACCCGGCATCTCTGGCAGTCGCTGATCGTTGCGTCGGAGGTCGAGGCGGGGGAGTTGATCTGCGTGATGAAGCGATCTACCGCCGCGCTGGACCGTGCGCCACTGGACTACGCGCGGGACGAGAACGCGCCCGTGGGCTACCTTCCCCGTCTGTGACTTTCATGCCTTGGGATCGCGTAAGCCGCCCGGGGGTTCCACCCCCGGACCCCCGGGGTATTTCAACAATGAAGAGGAGCAGACCCCTGTGTCGTCACTGGAGGTCGCCGAAGGCCTGGTGCATCCGTGACAGTGCCTCCTCGATCCGGGCGCGCTGCGTGCCGATGTTGAACCGGAGGAAGCTTTCGCCGCCGAGCCCGAAGACGCTGCCGGGGCTGGCCGCGATGCGCGCATCCTTCGCGACGCGGGACTTGAACTCTGCCTCCGCCATGCCGGTGCCCGCGAAATCGACCCAGGCAAGGTAGGTGCCCTGCATCGGCTGCGCCTTGAGGCCCGGAATGGCATTGATGCCTTCCACGAAAAGGCGGTGGTTGGCGTCGAGATAGGCGCAGAGCGCATCGACCCAGGCCGCGCCCTCGGGTGAGTAGAGCGCCGGGGTCATCCGCATCGACATCGAGTTGGGCGAGATCGCCAGTTGCGCCAGCCGCTTCTGGTAGGCCGCGCGCAGGCCGGGGTCGGAGATGATCACGTTGCCGCAATGCATGCCCGCGACGTTGAAGGTCTTGGACGTGGCCGACATGACCACGAGGCGGTCGAGGATGTCCGGTGCCGCGACGGGCATCGGCACATGCTTGTGGCCCGGATAGACGAGGTCATGGTGAATCTCGTCCGAGATGAGCAGCAGATCATGCCGGCGGGCGAAATCGGCCACGGCGCGCAGTTCCTCGCGGGTCCAGACGCGGCCGCCGGGATTGTGTGGAGAACAGAGGATGAGCATGCGCTCCTCCCCGGTCATCATTGCGTCCCAGGTCTCGAAATCCATGGCATAGACGCCGTCGCGCAGGGCCAGCGGGCATTCGACAAGCTTGCGGTCGTTCGCGCGGATGACGCGCGCGAAGGCGTGGTAGACCGGCGTCATCAGCACCACGCCGTCGCCCGGACGGGTGTAGGTTTCCAGCGCCATCGAGACGGCGTTGACGATGCCATGCGTGGTCAGGATCGAGGCCGGGTCGACCTCCCAGCCGTGGCGGGTCCGCATCCACCAGCTGATGGCGCCGTCGTAGTCGCGCGTGTCGCCGAAATAGGTGAAGAACCCGCGTTCGGCGGTCTCGATGACGGTGCGCAGCATCCCCTCGGGCGGGCGGAAGTCCATGTCGGCGACCCACATGGCCAACCCGTCCTCGGCCGGGACGCCCATGGTCTTCTCCATGGTGTCCCATTTGCTGGAATGGGTGCCGCGATAGTCGATGATGTCGTCGAATGACATGGGGCTCTCCGCTCGTGCGCTGCGCACCCTAGCGCAGGCACCGCCGGGCGCAAGTGGGAAGGGGCAGGACGACACCGGGGCATTGCGCCAAGCGGCGTCCTGCCCTAAATCACCCGCATGAGCATACGCCCCATCCTGATCCATCCCGATCCGCGGCTGAAGAAGCTGTGCGACCCCGTGCCCGAAATCACGGACGATCTGCGCCGGCTGGCCGAAGACATGCTGGAGACCATGTATGACGCGCCCGGCGTCGGTCTCGCGGGGCCGCAGGTCGGGCAGATGGCCCGCATTTTCGTCATGGACTGCGTGAAGGAGGAGGGCGCCGCACCCCGTCCGATGGTGCTGATCAACCCTGAGATCACCTGGCGGTCGGAGGCGCTGAACGTGCATGAGGAGGGCTGCCTCTCGATCCCCGAGCAATACGCCGAGGTGACGCGGCCCGCCGAGGTCCGGGTGCGCTGGATGGATCTTGCCGGCAAGACCCAGGAAGAGCAGTTTGAAGGTCTTTGGGCGACCTGCGCGCAGCATGAGATCGATCACCTCGACGGCAAGCTCTTCATCGACTACCTGACACCGCTCAAGCGCCAGCTGATCACGCGGAAGATGGAGAAGCTGAAGCGCGAGCGGGCGCGCGCGTGACGGTTCGCCCCTTCGTTCCCTGGCCCGACAAGCGGCTGCGCACTCCGGCCGAGCCAGTGGCGGCGGTGACCGAGACGGTACGGATGATCTGGGACGACATGGTGGAAACCATGGATGCGATGCCGGGCTACGGTCTGGCCGCGCCGCAGATCGGGATCATGCTGAGCCTGGCGGTGGTCGATTGTTCTGACAAGCGCGGGCAGGCCGTCAAGATGGCCAATCCGGAGGTCCTTCATGCCTCGGTCCAGATGCGCCGCCATGAGGAGGCAAGTCCAAACCTGCCCGGCGTCTTCGCCGCGATCGAGCGGCCGCGGGCTGTGACGGTGCGCTTCCTTAACGAGGCGGGCGAGGTCGAGGAGCGTGACTTCGTCGGGCTATGGGCGACGAGCGTCCAGCACCAGATCGACCACCTGAACGGGAAGATGTATTTCGACCACCTGTCGCCGGTCCGCCGGAAGATGCTGGTGGCCAAGGCGGAGAAGCTGCGCAAGCGCGGCTGAGGGCGCGCGCCGGGGGATTTTGCATCCCCCGGACCCCCTGCAGGGTATTTGCGCAATGAAGAAGCAACCGGGGAAGAAAGGGCGTGCCATGCGTGTCGTCTTCATGGGAACGCCGGAGTTTTCGGTGCCTGCGCTTGACGCGGTTCATGCGGCGCATGAGGTCATCTGCGTCTATTGCCAGCCGCCCCGACCCGCCGGGCGCGGCAAGAAGGACCGGCCCTCGCCGGTTCAGGCGCGGGCGGAGGCGCTGGCGTTGCCGGTGCGTCACCCGGTTTCACTGAAGGGGGCCGAGGCGCAGGCGGAGTTTGCCGCGCTCGGCGCGGATGTGGCGGTGGTGGTGGCCTATGGGCTGATCCTGCCGCAGGCGGTTCTGGATGCCCCTGCGAAGGGGTGTCTGAACATCCATGCCTCGCTTCTGCCGCGTTGGCGGGGGGCGGCGCCCATCCATCGCGCGATCATGGCCGGCGACGCCGAAACCGGGGTCGCGATCATGCGCATGGAGGCGGGGCTCGATACCGGGCCGGTGCTTCTGGAGGCGCGGACCAAGATCGGGGCGGAGGAGACGACGGCCGATCTGCACGACCGGCTCTCCGCGATGGGGGCGCGGCTGATCGTCGAGGCGTTGGCGGGGCTTGATCGGCTGGTCGCCGTGCCGCAGGATGCGGTTGGCGTGACCTATGCGGCGAAGATCGACAAGGCCGAGGCGCGGGTGAACTGGGCGGTGAGCGCGGCGGAGGTGGACCGGCAGATCCGCGGGCTTTCACCCTTTCCCGGCGCCTGGACCGAGATCGCGGGGGAGCGGGTCAAGCTCCTGCGCTCCCGCCTGGCAGAGGGGCAGGGCGCGCCGGGCGCGATTCTGGGCGGGTTCACGGTGGCCTGCGGCACCGGGGCCGTCGAAATCACCGAGGCGCAGCGCGAAGGCAAGCGGCCCATGGGAACGGAGGAATTTCTGCGGGGCCTCAGCCTGCCGGGGCGGCTGTCCTGACGGGGGCTGCCGTGCCATAATCGGTGCGAACGGAGGACACGATGCAGATCATTGCCTTGATCATCATTGGTGCCGCGGCGGGCTTCCTGGCCACGCGGCTGATGAAGGTGGAAACCGATGTCGTGACCACGATCGCGATCGGCATCTTCGGCGCCCTGATCGGCGGCCTTGTCCTGCGGGTCCTGATCGCGGTGACGGGGTTTGCCGCAGGCTTCGTGGGGGCGGTGCTGGGGGCGATCCTGCTGATCTGGCTCTGGCAGACCTATGGCCGGAAGCGGCGCTGAGGCCGATTTCGCCCGGGGTTCAGAAGCGGGTTGCCCGAAGGGCCTCCGACCCGCCAAGGGGCGCGCTTCCAAGGATCTCAGCGGCGATCATCGCTGCGGTGATTGGGGCGAGCGTCAGCCCGATATGGCCGTGCCCGAAAGCGAAGAGCACATCTTTGCCCCCGCGCGAGGGGCCGACGACGGGCAGGCTGTCGGGGATCGAGGGGCGGAATCCCATCCAGTCGCGGCTTGGTTCCGGCAGATCGGGGAGGACGGATCGGGCGCCGTCTGCCAGACGTGCGAGACGATGGGCTGAGGGCGGCGCGGTGAGCCCTCCAAGCTCCACCGTACCTGCGGCGCGCAGGCGTCCTTCCATCGGGCAGAGGTAGAAGCCGCGGTCGGTGGGGCAAACGGGCCGCGTCAGGGGCGCCTGCGTCATATCCCACTCAAGGTGGTAGCCGCGTTCGGTATCAAGGGGGATGCGGTCCCCGGCCTGAAGGGCGAGGTTACGAGAATGGGCGCCCGCGGCAATGACCGCGTGCCGGGCGTTTATGGCGAGGTCAGGCCCGCTCAGGTGGACACCGCCGGAGGTTCGGCACAGCCCGGTGACGCGCGCGGCCAGGTGGCGGGCGCCACGGGTCCAGGCCGCCTGGGCGAGGCGCGAAACCATGGCGCCCGGATCCGTCATGAAAAGTGCGCCCGGAAAGAACGCGGCGCCGCCGCCCGTGACGGGTAGCCCCGGCTCAAGCGCCGCAAGCTCCGTCGCCGTCAGACGCTCCATCGCGACACCACAGGCCCGTCGGAAGCGGAAGTCGGCCTCCGCCGCAGCCAGGGCGCGGTCGGTACGATACCAGTAAAGGCAGCCCCGCGCCTGCAGGATGCCCTCCCCGCCGATCTCTGATGCAAGATCCCGCCACCGCGGCGCGGCGTCGTGAAGAATCCCGGCCAGGGCCAGCGCGTTTCGCCGCGCGGCCGCGGGGAGCGACTGCCAGGCAAAGCGCAGGAGCCACGGCGCGAGGGTAGGCAGCGCCGCCTTCCGGATCGCGAGCGGTGAGTTCCGGTCGAAAAGCAGCGCGGGCAGGTTCTTCAGGACCTCCGGCGTGCCAACCGGCTGGACGGCGTAGTCGGCGACGGTGCCTGCGTTTCCGTAGGAGGCGCCGGACCCCGGGGGCGCAGGGTCGATCACGACCACCTCGCGCCCGGCAGAGGCCAGCCGATGGGCGATCGCGAGACCCACCACGCCCGCGCCAACGATGGCGATCTCGACTGTCTCGGCCATGAACCCTCCGGAAGACAGAGGGGCCCTGCCCCTCTTTGGCCTGCGGCCAAATTCACCCCGGAGTACTTGCGCCAGAATGAAAGGCCATGATCTTCATTCTGGCACAAACACTCCCGGGGGGTGCGGGGGCAGGCAGCCCCCCGTGACGCGACGCTGCGGGATTACATGCAGGCGTCGTAAAGCGCGCGGGTGTTCTCTCGCGTCATTTCCACCGGATTGCCGCCGCAGGACGGGTCCTCCAGCGCCATTTCGGTCAACTCGTCGAGGCGCGCGGCCTCGACCCCCAGCGCGGTCAGGTTCGCCGGGATCGCCAGTTCCGCGCGCAGGTCCATGACGCGGGCGCGGAAGCCGTCGAAGCCGCCGGAGATGCCGAGGTATGCGGCGGCCTTGCCGATCCGATCCTCGATGGCGTGACGGTTGAAATCCAGGATCATGGGCATCACCACCGCGTTCGTTGTGCCGTGGTGGGTGTTGTAGACCGCGCCGACGGGGTGGCTGAGCGAGTGGATCGCGCCCAGCCCCTTCTGGAAGGCGACCGCACCCATGGCGGCGGCCGACATCATATGCGCCCGCGCCTCAAGGTCGTTCGGGTTGGCGTAGACCTTGGGCAGGTTCTCGAACACCAGCCGCATGCCCTCCAGCGCGATGCCCTGGCTCATGGGGTGGTAGAAGGGGGAGGAGTATGCCTCCAGGCAATGGGCAAGCGCGTCCATGCCGGTCCCGGCGGTGATGAATTTCGGCATGCCGACCGTCAGTTCCGGGTCGCAGATCGTGACCGCGGGCAGGAGCTTCGGGTGGAAGATGATCTTCTTCTTGTGGGTGGCGGAATTCGTCAGCACCCCGGCGCGGCCGACCTCGGACCCGGTTCCAGCGGTTGTGGGCACCGCGATGATGGGGGCGATGGTGGCGGCATTGGCGCGGGTCCACCAGTCGCCGATGTCCTCAAGGTCCCAGACGCTGACGGTCTGATCGACCATGAGCGCGATCATCTTGCCGAGGTCGAGCGCCGAGCCGCCGCCGAAGCAGACGACGCCGTCATGCCCGCCTGCACGGTAGACCTTGAGGCCTGCCTCCATGTTCATCTCATTCGGGTTCGGGTCGACCTCGGAGAAAACCGCGCGGCCGAGGCCCGCGGCGTCAAGGACGTCGAGCGCCTGCGCAGTGATCGGCAGGCTGGCCAGCGCCTTGTCGGTTACCAGAAGCGGGCGCTTGATGCCCACGGCCTTGCAGTGGTCGGCAAGCTCCCTGATGCGGCCGGGGCCGAATTTGACGGCGGTCGGGTAGGACCAGTTCGCGGTGGGGACGGTCATGCTTTCACCTTGCGGAAGTGATAGGAACGGGGACGGGTGACGGATTGATAGCCGAGCTTCGACAGGCCGACGCCACGGCCGGTGTCCTTGCAGCCGGTCCAGCAGATCGCCGGGTCGAGGTAGTCGGCGCGGTTCAGGAAGACGGTGCCGGTCTCGATCCGGCGCGCAAGGGACCAGGCGCGGTCCTGGTCCTGGGTCCAGAGGCTGGCGGTCAGGCCATAGGGGCTGTCGTTCATCAGCCGCAGCGCCTCTTCGTCGTCCTTGACCGGCATGATGCCGACGACGGGGCCGAAGCTTTCCTCGGTCATCACGCGCATGGAGTGGTCAACGTTGATCAGGATCTGCGGCATCAGGTAGGCGCCGCCATCGTCGGCGGGGAAGTTCTGCCGCTCGATCAGGGGCGTGGCGCCTGCGGCGATCGCCTCTTCGGTCTGGGTGCGGACGTTCCGGGCGAAGCGGACATTGGCCATCGGCCCCAGCGTCGTTTCGGCGTCGAAGGGGTTGCCGAGGCGCAGGCCATTCACCCAGGCGACGGCCTTGTCGACGAAATCGTTGAAAAGCCGGTGGTTGACATAGATCCGCTCGATCCCGCAGCAGCACTGGCCGGCGTTGTACATCGCGCCGTCCATGAGGGTGTCGACCGCCCAGTCGAGGTCGGCGTCCTCCATTACATAGCCCGGGTCCTTGCCGCCCAGCTCCAGCCCCAGCGCGGTGAAGGTGCCCGCCGCGGCGCGCTCGATGGCCTGACCGCCGCCGACGGAGCCGGTGAAGTTCACGAAGCCGAAGGACCGGTCGGCGATCAGCTTTTCGGTGCCGGCATGGTCCAGTACCACGTTCTGGAAGACCTCGGCGGGGATGCCCGCCTTGTGCAGCGCGTCCGCGATGCGCTCGCCGACCAGCAGCGTCTGGCTCGCATGTTTCAGGATCACCGCGTTCCCGGCGATCAGCGCGGGGACGATGGTGTTCATCGCGGTCATGTAGGGGTAGTTCCAGGGCGCGATGACAAAGACGACGCCGTGGGGGGCGAACTCGATCCGGCGGGCGAAGCGGTCGGTCTCCTCGACCGTGATCGGGGCCAGCGCCTCTGCCGCGATGCCGGCCATGAAATTGCTGCGCTCGTTCAGGCCCCCGAACTCTCCGCCGAAGCGGGTCGGGCGGCCCATCTGCCAGGCCAGTTCCTCGACGATGCGGTCCTTGTCGGCGTTGAGGTTGGCCACCCCCGCCTGCACAAGGGCGATGCGTTCCTCCAGCGGGCGCGCGGCCCATGCGGGCTGCGCGGCCTTGGCCCGCGCCACTGAGGCCGCCGCATCCTCGGGCGAGAGCGCCGGCCGCTCGGCATAGACCCGCCCGTCGACGGGCGAGATACATTGGATCATCCTGGTCATTTGGTCCTCGCTTGGCGCCTTGGCGCCGATCTTGCCCTTACAGCCGCTCAAAACCGCGCTTCAGTTCCCAATCGGTCACGACGCGGTTCTGTTCGGAAATTTCCCAATGCGCGGCGTGGACATAGTGATCCACGACCTCGTCCCCGAAGGCCGCGCGCAGCATTTTCGATTTCGCCATCAGCTCCGCCGCCTCGCCCAGCGTCTTCGGGATCTCGCGCACGCGGCGGGCCGCGTAGATGTCGCCCGAGATGGCGGGTTCCAGCTCCAGCTTCTGTTCGATCCCGGCAAGGCCTGCGGCCAGAAGGCCCGCGCAGGCCATGTAGGGGTTGAGGTCGGCGCCCCCAATCCGGCATTCGACCCGGATGCCCTTCGTCCCTTCGCCGCAGACGCGGAAGCCCGCGGTGCGGTTGTCGAGGCTCCAGACCGCCTTGGTGGGGGCGAACATGCCGACGACGAAGCGCTTGTAGCTGTTGATATAGGGCGCAAGCAGGCCGGTGATTTCGCGCGCATGGGCCAGTTGCCCGGCGACGTAGTGGCGCATCAGGTCCGACATGCCATGAGGCGCCGCGGGGTCTAGGAAGGCAGGCTTGCCGTCCTTCCAGAGCGACTGGTGGACATGGCTCGACGATCCGGCGCGCTCATGGCTGTATTTCGCCATGAAGGTCGCGGCATGGCCGTGCTGGTGGCAGATCTCCTTCACGCCGTTCTTGATGATCGTGTGGTTGTCGCAGGTATCGAGCGCGTCGGAATACTTGGCGTTAACCTCTTCCTGGCCGACCTCCGCCTCGCCCTTGGAACATTCGATCGGCACGCCCGCGTCCCAAAGCCCGTTGCGGATGGCGCGCATGACGCCTTCTTCCTTCGTGGTGCCGAAGATCGCGTAATCGACGTTGTGGCGGCCCAGCGTCTGAATATCGCGGTATCCGCTGTCGTTGATCGCGTCGTAGCTGCCCGCGAACAGGAAGAACTCCAACTCGGTCGCCATCATGGCGTCGAAGCCCATGGCCTTGGCGCGGGCGATCTGGCGCTTGAGGATCGCGCGGGGCGAGACCGCGACCTCTTCATGCGTGTGGTGGTCCAGAAGGTCGGACATGACCATCGCGGTGCCGGGAAGCCAGGGCACCCGGCGCAGGGTGGATAGGTCGGGTTTGACGATATAGTCGCCATAGCCCTTCGACCAACTGGCGGACTTGTAACCGGGGACCGTGAACATCTCCACGTCGAGCGCGAGCAGGTAGTTGCAGCAATGCGTTTCCTCATGCCCGCCATCGACGAAATGCTTGGCCACGAAACGCTTGCCCATCAGACGGCCCTGCATGTCCACGATGCAGACCAGGACGGTGTCGATCTCACCTTCGGCGACGGCTTTCCTGAGCGCGTCAAAGGTCAGGTTTGCGGGCATTCGGGCTCTCCTCATTCGAAGCTACGGGCTGATTCGCCCGGGTTTCGCGCGCAGCCTAGTATTTGATCAAATTTCAGGGAAGGGGCGACCGACGATCCGCCGCCCCTTCCCGATGGCTTAGCTGTAGCGGTAGGGCTTGCCCGCCTTCACCATCGTGTCGTTGTAGCGCTTGAAGATATCGACGACCTTCGCCTTCAACTCGCTTTCGGCCGCGATCTCGTCCCAGAACTTGTGGGCTTCGTCCTCGACCGTCTGCCATTCGCTGTCGGGAATGGTGGTGGATTGCAGCTTGGTCTCATTCACGCGCAGGTTCGCCTCGCCGTTCCAGTACCAGTGCTGGCGGTAGTAGTGCGAACTGTCGAAGCAGACCTTCATCAGCTTCTGCAGATGCGGCGGCACCTCGTTCCAGCGGTCCATGTTGGCGAAGAAATGGCCGATCCAGGCGCCCGAGATGTTGTTGGTCAGGAAGTATTCCGTCACGTTTGCCCAGCCCGAGGTGTAGTCCTCGGTGATGCCGGACCAGGCAATGCCGTCCAACTCGCCCGTCTGAAGCGCCACCTCGGCGTCCTCCCACGGCAGCGTGACTGGAATGACGCCGAAGCGCGACAGGAACCGGCCAGCGGTCGGGAAGGTGAAGATGCGTAGCCCGTTGAGGTCGGCAAGCGAAGTGATGGGCTTGTGCGTGGCGAAGTTGCAGGGGTCCCAGGACCCCGCCGAGATGTGCTTGACGCCGACCTTGGCGTATTCTTCCTTCCAGATCTCGTCGAGGCCCCAGTGGTTGAAGAGCGCCGGCACGTCGAGCGAATAGCGCAGGCCCAGCGGGAAGTAGCCGCCGAACACCGTCACCTCGGTCGGCGAGGCCATGGAGTCGTCGTCCGACTGCACCGCGTCGATCGTGCCCTTCTGCATGGCGCGGAACAGCTCGCCCGTCGGCACCAGCTGGTCGGCGTAGAACAGCTCGATCTCCATCTGGCCGTCGGCGATCTCGTTGAAATCCTTGATGCACTGATCGACCACCTCGACCGCCAGCGCGGGACCGGCATAGGTCTGCATCCGCCACTTGATCGGCGCGGATTGGGCATTGACCGCAGGCGCGGCGAGGGCAGAGGCGCCCACCGCGGCGCCAGAGGTCAGGAACTTCCGTCTTGTCGTCGTCATTTCTCTCTCCTTGCTGTTTGCTGGGCGCCCCTCTTCCGTGGGCCTGGGGTTAACGGGCGTAGACGTGGTTCGGCAGCCAGAGCGCGATCTGTGGGAAGATGGTCACGATCAGCAGCGCCAGGATCATGACGCCGACGAAGGGGATGATGGATCGGTAGATGTCGTGGATGGTCACTTCCTTGGGGGCCATCGCGCGCATCAGGAACAGGTTGTAGCCGAAGGGCGGGGTCATGTAGGCGATCTGGCAGGTGATGGTGTAAAGGACGCCGTACCAGATCAGGTCGAAGCCAAGCGCCTTGACCAGCGGCACGTAAAGTGGCGCGACGATCACCAGCATCGCGGTGTCATCCAGGAAAGTGCCCATGATCAGGTAGCTCAGCTGCATCATCAGCAGGATTTCCCAGGGCGACAGACCCAGGCGATCGACGAAGAATCCCTCGATCGACCTGACGGCGCCGAGCCCGTCGAACACGGCCCCGAACGCGAGTGCGGCCAGGATGATCCACATGAACATGCAGGAGATCGCCAGCGTTTCGCGGGTCGCGGTCTCGAACACTTGGCGGGTGAAGCGGCCCTTGATGACGGCCGCGAACACGGAGGCCAGGGCGCCCACGACCGAGCTTTCGACGAGGCTAGTGTAGCCCGTGACGAAGGGCAGCATCATCGAGACGAAGATGATCAGGGGCAGCGCCCCGGCGCGCAGCAGCCGCAGCTTCTCGCCCCGCGTGATCTGGGCACGTTCCTCCGCCGACAGGACCGGGCCGAGGCTGGGCGTGATCTTGCAGCGCAGCCAGATGTAGAGAATGAAGAGCGTCGCCATCAAGAGCCCCGGGAAGACCCCCGCCAGCCAGAGCTGTCCGACCGGCTGGCGCGCGATCATCGCGTAAAGCACCAGCACGACCGAGGGCGGCACGAGGATGCCAAGACTCGATCCCGCCTGGATGACCCCGGTCACCATCAGTTTGTCGTAATTGCGCCTGAGAAGCTCAGGCAGCGCGATGGTGGCGCCGATGGCCATGCCCGCGACCGACAGCCCGTTCATGGCCGAGATCACGACCATGAGGAGGATGGTGCCGATGGCCAGCCCCCCCGGCACCGGCCCCATCCAGACATGGAACATCCGGTAAAGGTCGTCGGCCAGGCGGCTTTCCGACAGCACATAGCCCATGAATATGAACATCGGCAGCGTCAGCAGCGGATACCATTTCATCAGCTTCATCGCGGCCGCAAAGCCCAGGTCGGACCCGCCGACCCCCCAGAGGGACACCGAGGCCAGAACCGCCACGAAACCGATCGCCCCGAAGACGCGCTGACCCGTCATCATCATCAGCATCATCGTCGAGAACATCATGATCGCGATCATGTCATAGGACATGTCAGAGCTCCTCTCCGCGCAGCTTGGCCACGTCCTTGAAAAAGAAGGAAATGGCCTGGAGCAGCATCAGGAAGATGCCCACGCACATGACGATCTTGATCGGCGCGATATAGGGGCGCCAGGCGGTCGGGCTGCGTTCGGCGTATTCCAGCGAATAGGCCGTGCTTTCGACCGCGCCGTAAAGCAGCACGCCGAGGTAGAAGAGCAGCGCGAAGACCGAAAAAGCATCGACCCAGGCGCGGGTGCGGTCCGACCAGCGGTGGTAGAGCAGGTCCATCCGCACGTTGCTGTCCAGTTGCAGCGAATAGGGGCCGCCCAGCATGTAATAGGCGACCATGATGAACTGGGCCATCTCAAGGGTCCAGATCGCGTTCTGTTCGATGATCTTGCTGATCGAGGACCACAGAAGCACGCCCATCAGCACGAAGAGCAGATACATGGACATGCGTCCGACCCGGTAGTTCACCGCATCGACTGCCCGGACATAGGACCTGATCCAGTTTGGCATCTCAGCTTGCGGCCTTTTCCGTCTGGGTCTGCGTCATTGCCGAAAGCGCGGCGCTCAGCACCGGCGCGAGCTCAGTGGCAACCCCTGCCACCGCACTGTCGTCGGCCAGCAGATCGTTCCGGATCTCCAGCATGACATGCGCGAGGCCATAGGGCGTCGCCTGAAGCCTGAGCGTATGGGTCACGCCGTCCGCGGCCGAATAGGGCTCGTTCATTCGGCAAAGGAGGGCCGTCCGCGCCTGCGCCTCGGCCAGAACGGCCTTTGCGAAGGCGGGGTCGGCATCGTGGATGATACCAAGCTCGACCGCGCGCGGCTGGCCGAAGTAGACCGGCGTGAAGCTGTGGACTGTCACCATGACCGTCCGCCGGCCCTGGGCCAGGCGGCGCGCGATGGTATCGTGCAGGGCGCGGTGGAAAGGCAGGTAGATTGTTTCGGTCCGGCGCAGCCGTTCGTCCGGGCCGATCCCTTCGTTGCCCGGGATCTCGTAGACCTCGCTTTGCGCGGCCATCGCGCCGGGCGCGTGGGGCGGGCGGTTCAGGTCGTAGACCAGCCGCGAAACCCCCGCCGACACCAGTGTCGCATCCAGCGCCTCGGAAAGGCGTCGCGCCAGCGCAAGCGCCCCCGGGTCCCAGGCGATATGCGCGTGCCGCGCCGCCTCCGGCAGGCCCAGGGCGCCGAAAGCCTCAGGGAAATGATTGGAGGCATGTTCGCACACGATCAGGAACGCGCCTTGGCCGTCGGGGCGCTCGGTCGTCACGACTGGAAGTGGCCCGTCTGCCGCTGACATGGTCTGGCGTTCCCCCGATTCACCACTTCAAGGCTGTCCCGAGGGTCAAATTCTGTCAAGATATTTTCTCGAATGGATTTTCTGTTACAATCTTTTCTAAGGCCCCGTGCGGCGGCCGTCGAGGGAGGGATGTCGCGTCATGCCCGGCACTGCGAAAACCGTGGAACAGCAGATCCGCGCCCGCTTCGACACCTTGACGCGCAGCGAGCGGCAATTGGCCTCCTACATCACGCGGCACTACCCGGTCGCGGTTCTGGGGTCGATCACGGCGCTCGCGAAAGAGGCCGAGGTCTCTACCCCGACGGTGGTGCGGCTGGCCCAGAAGCTCGGCTACAAGGGCTATCCCGATTTCCAGACCACGGTCCGCGCCGAGGTCGAGGAGCGGCTGATCTCTCCCATCGCAAAGCATGACCGCTGGGCGGTGGGCGTCCCGGACACCCATATCCTGAATCGCTTCGCCGATGCGGTGGTGGGCAACCTTCAGGCGACCCTCGGCCAGATCGACCACGACGAATTCGACGCCATCGCCGGGCTGATGGCCGACCGCAACCGCAGCATCTACGCCATGGGCGGGCGTATCACCCATGCGATGGCGGATTACTTCGTGACGCATATGAAGGTGATCCGCCCGAACGTGACGCTGATCTCCGACATGTCGAACGCCTGGCCGCCGGCGCTGATCGACATGGCGCCAGGCGACGTGCTGCTGGCCTTCGACATCCGGCGCTATGAAAACAACGTGCTGACCCTTGTCGAGATGGCGGCGGACCAAGGGGCGGAGGTCGTGCTGATCACCGACCAATGGGTCTCCCCCGCCGCCGAGCGCGCGCGCTACAGGCTTTCGGCGCATATCGAGGCGCCCTCGGCCTGGGATTCCACGGTGGCGATCCAGGTGCTGGTCGAAACGCTGATGGCCGCCATCCAGAGCCTGACCTGGGACGAAACCCAGGCCCGCATGAAGCGGCTTGAGGAACTTTATGCCCGCGCCCGCTTCTTCCGCCGCGGCAAGTGACGCGGGCGGCGGGCGGAGGCCCGCTCAGTCCTCGTCGTCGGGGCCGGTGCGCACGATCTCGATCTTCACCTTGGTCACGAATGCGGCAAGCGCCCCGATGACGGCCAGAAGCGGCGCGGCCAGGACGACGGCGCCCCCGGCGATGGCGCCAATGGTCAGCGGCACCTCAAGCACCAGGTCGCCGTCGGGCTCGGTGATGCGGATGCGCTTGACCTGAGCGTCGGCGGCAAGTTCCTTGACCCGCGCGACCAGTTCCTCGCCCGCGACCTCGATCTCCTCGGTCCAGTTGCGTTTCTTTGGGCCTTCTGCGCCGGGTTTCGGTTCGGCGCGATCGGTATCCGGCATGGCTTTGCCCTCCGTTCATGACGGGCCGGAGCATGGACCGAGTCGCGGCGCCTGTCCTTGACCGTGATCAGATAGGCGGGGGATGGCCCTAGCGGGGAAAGCCCGCGACCACGGCGCCGGTCTTGCGGTTGGCGGGCCCGGCCAGGAAGGGACGGACATGTTCGGCAAACCAGGGCGCGGCGACGGTAGAGGAGAAGCTTGCCATGGTCTCGGCATCGGAAAAGCTGATGATCAGGATCGCCTCCTCCGGGCCGGACTGGACGATCTGCGCGCCGACAAGTCCCGGATGGTCCGGGCGCGCGCCGTCGCAAAAACCGTCGAACAGGCGCGCCAAGGTCGCCCAGTCGGCGTCGGGCTTGATCGAAAGCGTATTGATGACGATATGCATCGCGGCCCCTCCCTCTGGCTTTCCTGTCGCAAGGATGCGCCCGGGCAAGGGGGGGCGCAAGCAAAGATGCGACCCGCCGCCGGACGAGGGAGCGGAAGGCCGGCGCGATGGGATTTCGTGCGCCCACGCTTGCTTGCCAGCCGGGCAATCTGACGCTACTGCATGGGCAAGACAGGTGTGGGCGAGGCTTGCCACGGCGGGCACGAAGGGACGGGCGCGGATCGTTGGCGGCAGCATCGGCGAATAATATACTCGTGATCGCCTGCATGAAGGACGAAGGCCCCTTCGTCCTTGAGTGGGTCGCTTATCATCGAAGCATTGGCGTATCGGATTTCGTGATCGTTTCGAACGACTGCACCGACGGCACCGATCTGATCTTGGACCGGCTGGACGACATGGGGTGGATCCGCCACCT
Source organism: Albidovulum sediminicola (assembly GCF_025751575.1). Lineage (GTDB taxonomy): Bacteria > Pseudomonadota > Alphaproteobacteria > Rhodobacterales > Rhodobacteraceae > Albidovulum > Albidovulum sediminicola. The sequence continues at coordinate 17,435 of NZ_JAOWLA010000031.1, forward strand.
GCCCAATCCGACGATGCTGGGCCTTGGCGATGTGCCGATCCAGCACACCGCCATCGCCTACGCGCAGATGACGAAGGAGTTCCGCCGCGCGGACTGGGCGCTGGTCATCGACGCGGATGAGTTTCTGAACATCAACGTCGGCGACGGGACGCTCGCCGCGCTACTGGCCGAGGTCGGCGATATTGACGCCATCTCCTTCAACCAGGTCGTGTTCGGAAGTTCGGGTGTCGATGAGTTCATCGACATGCCGACCCTTCAGCAATTCACGCGCCGCTTCAGGTTCGAGCGCCCGATGAGCGAGCGTTTCCCGCGCATGTACGGGATCAAGACGCTGGCGCGCAACGACGCGGGCCTCTTCCGGCGCCACGCCAATCATCGCCCCATTCCCTTCGCGCGAAAGGTGTCCGAACTGCGCTGGCTCGACGGATCGGGCGCGCATATGCCGGAGGAATTTTGCGCGAAGGCCCCGAGGGGGTATCGGACCGAGGCGGGTACCCACGCGCTCGGCTACATCAACCACTACGCCGTGCGCTCGGTCGAAAGTTTCATGATTCAGTCTTTCCGCGGCGATGCGGTGAGCGCCGCGGTCCGCCGCGACCTGCGCTATTGGCGCCAGTACGACCGCAACGATGTCGTGGACGCGACGATCCTCGGCAATGCGGAGCGGGCCGCCCGGCTTCACGCCGCGCTGATGGAGGATGCGGAGCTGCGCGAGCTGCACCTGCGCGCGGTCGAACAGCACCGCCAGAAGCTCAAGACCGGACTGAAGAACGCCGAGGTCCGGGCGCTATACGATGAGATCCTTGCGTCTCGGGCCCTGACCTCTGGCTGACCCAAGCGCGGGTCCGGGGACAGGTCGGTTCACCTGACGCCGCGCGCGGCACCGGCGGTGGGCGAAACTACTGATCGAGCCACTTTGGGGTTCGTTTTTCGATGAAGGCAGCGATGCCTTCCTGGGCGTCTCGGGCGAGCATGTTTTCGACCATGACGGCGGAGGCGTGGTCATAGGCCTCGGCGAGCGGCATTTC
>NZ_JAOWLA010000032.1 GCF_025751575.1 Albidovulum sediminicola
GGAGGCGCAGATCACCCTCTTCGACGGCACAGGCGTCGGGCTCCAGGACCTCGCCGTGGCGGGCGCGGCCGTCCGGCGGGCCGAGGAATTCGGGCTGGCAATCGCCGTCGAGGTCTGAGCGCCGCCAGCGCGGGCGCGAAGTGTATGACCTGTGAGTCACAGGCGTCGCCTCAGGCGGCGCCTGTGGTCGTTCGTGGCGGACGGTAACCTTTTATTCCCGCCGCGATGTCTCGCCAGGGTATCACCCGAGACCCGCCCAATCATCGACAGAATCCGGGCCGCGCGGGCAATCTGCATCAAGACAAAACCTGAAGATGTGGTGAGACCCGTGACCAAGATTGACCAGATCGAGACGATGATCCTCGACATCCCGACCATTCGCGGTCACGTGCTGTCGATGGCCACGATGCGGACGCAGACCGCTGTCCTGGTCAAGGTCAAGTTCTCTGACGGATCCGAAGGCATTGGCGAGGGCACCACGATTGGCGGGCTCAGCTACGGGGCCGAAAGCCCCGAAAGCATCCAGTCCGCGATCGAAACCTACATGGCGCCGGCGCTGACCGGAAGGGACGGCAACGATGTGAACGGTGCCATCCAGTTGATTGACCGGCTGGTGAAAGGCAACCGCATCGCCAAGGCGGCGGTCGAGGGCGCGCTTTGGGACGGGCTAGGCAAACGCGTGAATGTCCCGTTGTCCCAGCTTTTCGGCGGCGCCGTGCATGACAAGCTTCCCGTCGCCTGGACCCTGGCCTCGGGCAATTCGGAAACCGACATCGCCGAGGCGCTGGAGATGATCGAGATCCGCCGCCACAACATCTTCAAGCTGAAGATCGGCAAGCGGTCGGTGCGCGACGACGTGGCCCATGTGGCGAGGATCAAGCAAGCCGTCGGTGACGCCGCCAGCGTGCGCGTCGATATCAACACCGCCTGGTCCTTGCAGGAGGCGCGCTGGGGCCTGAAGGGCCTGCAAGAGGCCGGCTGCGAACTGGTCGAGCAGCCGCTCCCCGCCCGCTATCGCAAGGCGATGGCCGAATTGGCCAGCGGCTATGAGATCGCCGTCATGGCGGACGAGGCGCTGAACGGTCCTGAGGACGCGCTTGAGGTCGCCGCAGCAAAGGCCGCCGACGTCTTTGCCGTCAAGGTCGCGCAGTCGGGCGGCCTCAAGCGCGCCTCCGAGGTGATCGCCATCGGGCAAGCCGCCGGGCTTGGCCTCTACGGCGGCACGATGCTGGAAACCGGGCTCGGCACCGCCGCCGCGCTGCAACTCTTCGCGACCGTGGAGACGCTGCGCTGGGGCACTGAGTTCTTCGGACCGCTGCTGCTGACCGACGACATTCTCGCAAACCCCGTCGTCTACCGCGACTTCTGCGTCGAAATCCCGCGTGGCCCGGGCATTGGGGCAACGCTCGATCCCGACAAGACCGATTTCTACCGCCGCGATCGCGGTCGGACCATGAAAGCCGTCGCCGGCAAGTAACCGGCGGCATCGCAGCAAACCCAGCCGACGCGCCGCACGGCGCGACACGGCAGCCAGGAGGAGGACCCCAATGTTCACACAATCCAATCTCGATGCATTCGAAGCGCGCATTGATGGCGCGATTCAGGACGACCCGGAGAACGGCATCTTCCGCTGCCGCCGCGACATCTTCACCGACGAAGAGCTGTTTGAACTTGAGATCAAGCACATCTTCGAGGGCAACTGGATCTACATGGCGCATGAAAGCCAGATCCCGAACCCGGGCGATTACTTCACGCTGACCATGGGCCGCACGCCCGTCGTCATCACCCGCGACAAGGACGGCGACCTGCACGCGCTGGTCAACGCCTGTTCGCACCGGGGCGCGCAGCTTTGCCGCTTCAAGCGCCGCAACCAGAAGACCTTTACCTGCCCGTTCCATGGCTGGACCTTCTCGAACACCGGCAAGCTCTTGAAGGTCAAGGATCCCAAGGGCGCGGGCTATCCCGAGCAGTTCAACCAGGACGGCAGCCATGACCTGACCAAGGTCGCGCGGTTCGAGAACTACCGCGGGTTCCTCTTCGGCTCGCTCAATGCCGATGTGAAGCCGCTGGAGGAATATCTGGGCGAGGCGCGCAAGATGATCGACATGATCGTCGACCAGGCAGACGAGGGGCTTGAGGTGCTGCGCGGGTCGTCCACCTACATCTATGATGGCAACTGGAAGCTTCAGGCCGAAAACGGCGCCGACGGCTACCACGTCTCGGCCGTGCACTGGAACTACGTCGCCACCACCGCACACCGCACCGAGGACGGCAAGGAAGACAACATCAAGGCGACCGACGCCTCCAAATGGGCCAAGCAGCGCGGCGGCTTCCACGCCTACGACAACGGCCACATCCTGCTGTGGACCGAGTGGGCCGACCCGACCAACCGCCCGAACTATCCGCGGCTTGCGGAATGGACGGAGAAGTACGGCAAGACCAAGGCCGAATGGATGGTGGGCGTGCTGCGCAACCTCTGCCTCTATCCCAACGTCTTCCTGATGGACCAGTTCTCGAGCCAGATCCGGGTCTTCCGCCCGGTCAGCGTCGACAAGACCGAGGTCACGATCTACTGCATCGCGCCGAAGGGCGAGAGCCAGGAGGTGCGCACCCGCCGCATCCGCCAGTACGAGGACTTCTTCAACGCCTCCGGCATGGCGACGCCGGATGACACCGAGGAATTCCGGGCGACCCAGCGCGGCTATGCCGGCGCGGCGCATGCCAAGTGGAACGACCTGACCCGCGGCGCCACCCAGTGGATCGAAGGTCCCGATGCCGACGCTACGGCCCTGGGCATCAACCCGGTCCTTTCCGGCGCCCGCACCGAGGACGAAGGCCTTTTCGTCATCCAGCATACCAACTGGTCGCAGCGCATGGCCGATGCCATTGCCAAGGAACGCCAGTCCGCCCCGGCCGCCCAGGTCGCGGCCGAGTGAGGAGACACCACAATGACCACCGCAACGCTTGACCGCCCCGCCACCGCCGCCTCGCTGACCTACGAGGAAATCCAGGCCTTCCTCTTTGCCGAGGTCCGCACCCTGGATGACCGTGACTGGGACACCTGGCTGACCTTTTACCACAAGGACTGCCCGTTCTGGATGCCGACCTGGGATGACGAGGACAAGCTGACCGAGGATCCGGCCAACGAGATGTCCCTGATGTACTACCCCAACAAGCAGGGGATCGAGGACCGCGTGTTCCGCATCAAGACCGACCGCTCCTCGGCCACGTCGCTGCCCGAGCCGCGCACCAATCACTACCTGTCGGGCATCGAGATCCTGAGCCGCGAAGGCACGCAGATCAAGCTGCGCTTCAACTGGCAGACGCTGAGCTACCGCTACGGCGCGACCGACCAGCACTGGGGGACGTCGTTCTACACCGTCGAGACCAGCGGCGGGAGGCCGCTGATCACCGACAAGAAGGTGGTGCTGAAGAACGATCACATCCACCACGTGATCGACGTCTACCACATCTGACCCCGCCCCGACGGACCGCCAACGAACCTCCGCGCACCGAACCTTCGGTGCGCGGCCAAGGGAGGAGCATGCCATGACGACCTACAACATCGCCTTGAACTTCGAAGATGGCGTGACCCGCGTCATCCAGTGCGACGACGACGAGAAGGTGACCGACGCCGCCTTCCGCCAGAAGATCAACCTGCCGATGGACTGCCGCGATGGTGTCTGCGGCACCTGCAAGTGCTTCGCCGAAAAGGGCGAGTACGAGCTGGAATTCTACATGGACGAGTCCATGTCGGACGAGGAGGCCGAACAGGGCTACGTCCTCACCTGCCAAATGGTCCCCGAAAGCGACTGCGTGCTGCGCGTTCCGGCCTCGTCCGCCGTCTGCAAGACCGCGCCCGAAGCCGTCGAAGGCGAAGTGCTTGGCGTGGACCAGCTGTCGGAAACGTCGTTCGGTCTGCGCATCAAGCCGGCAAAGCCCATCAACTTCCTGCCCGGCCAGTATGTGAATGTCACCGTCCCGGGCACCGGCACGCATCGTTCCTACTCTTTCTCTTCCGCGCCGGGCGCGGAGGAGGCGACGTTTCTCATCCGAAACCTGCCCGGCGGCGTGATGAGCAGCTACCTTGATAACCGGGCTCAACCCGGCGACGCGGTCACGCTGACCGGCCCGATGGGCGCCTTCTACCTGCGCCCGATCGAGCGCGCGCAGCTGTGGCTGGCAGGTGGTACGGGCCTGGCGCCCTTCCTGTCGATGCTGGAGCAGGTCGCAGAGACCGGCAGCGAGTACCCGATCACGCTCTTCTACGCCGTGACCCGCGCCGCGGATCTGGTGGAACTGGAGCGCGTGCAGCGCCTTGCCGAAAAGATCGGCAACGTCACGGTCATCACAATCCTGGCGGCCGCGGAAGAAGATCACGCGCGCAAGGGCTTCGTTACCGATCACCTGACCGCCGAGGATCTGGTGGACGGCGCCTGCGACGTCTATCTCTGCGGCCCGCCTCCGATGGTCGACGCCGTTCGCGCGCATTTCGGTAAGTTGGGCACGGAGCCCGCGAACTTCTACTACGAGAAGTTCAACCCGACCGAAGAGAAGGCGGCAGCATGAGCCGCCGCTTCGAAAACAAGGTCATGGTCGTGACCGGCGCGGCCCAGGGCATCGGCCGCCGCGTCGCCGAACGCGCGGCCGCCGAGGGGGCCCGCGTGCTGATCGTCGACCGCTCTCCGGCGCGCTCGGATGTCGTCAAGGCGATCCGCGCGGCGGGTGGGGTGGCGCAGGCGATCTCGGTCAACCTTGAGGCCTGGACCGGTTGCGAGAAGGCCATCCAGAAGGCCGTGGACCTCTGGGGCCGGATCGACATCCTGGTCAACAATGTCGGTGGCACGATCTGGGCCAAGCCCTACGAGTACTACGAGCCGCAGCAGATCGACGCCGAGGTGCGGCGGTCCCTTTTCCCGACGCTCTATTGCTGCCGGGCGGCCATCGAACACATGCTGCCCCAGGGAAGCGGTGTGGTCGTCAATGTCTCTTCCATCGCGACGCGGGGCCTCAATCGTGTGCCCTATGCGGCCGCCAAGGGCGGCGTGAACGCGATCACGGCGAGCCTTGCCTGGGAAGTGGCCGAACGCGGCATCCGCGTTGTCGCCACCGCGCCCGGCGGGACCGAGGCCCCGCCCCGCGTCGTGCCGCGCAACCCCAACGCGCAGCAGGAACAGCGTGAGGACTGGTACAAGACCATCGTCGATCAGACGATCCAGTCCTCGCTCATGAAACGCTACGGAACGCTCGACGAGCAGGTGGGACCGATCCTGTTCCTGGCGTCGGACGAAGCCTCCTACATCACTGGCCTCACGGTTCCGGTGGGTGGGGGGGACCTCGGATAGACCCTGAGGAGGGGTCATTAACCAACTGGAGGAGATCCAAAATGAAACGCGCTATCCTGGCGACCCTCGGGCTCGCCACCACCTTCGCTTTGCCGGCCGCGGCCGAGGACATCAAGGTTGGCCTGCTGCTGCCCTATTCGGGTGTCTACGCCGCGCTTGGCAACGACATCGACGCAGGCTTTGAACTGGGGCTCAAGCAGTTCGGCGCCGAAACCTCCGCAACCTTCGAGATCGTCCGCGAGGATACCGAGGTCAAGCCGCCGGTCGCGCTTGGCAAGGCCAAGAAGCTGATCCTTCAAGACAACGTCGACGTGGTCGCCGGCATCGTCTCGTCGGGCGTCCTGGGCGCCGTGCGCGACATGATCGACGGCGCCGGCGTTCCGCTGATCGTCGCCAACGCAGGGAACGACGAGGCTACCGGTGCCGACTGCTCGCCCTTCATCACACGCATGTCGTTTTCCAACGGGCAGGTGAACCGCCCGATGGGCAAATGGATGGCCGAGCAGGGCGTCAAGAAGGTGTTCACCCTGGCCCCCGACTACGCCGCCGGTCGCCAAATGATTGACGCCTTCGCTGCAAGCTTCACCGCCGCTGGCGGCGAGATCGTCGGGCAGGAGTTCACGCCGTTCCAGAAGACGCAGGACTTTGGCCCCTACCTCGCGACGGCCAAGGCAAGCGGCGCCGACGCGGTCTATGTCTTCTACGCCGGTGGCGAGGCCATTGCCTTCGTCAAGCAGTACGACAGCTTCGGGCTCAAGGCCGAACTGCCACTTTACGGCTCGGGCTTCCTGACCTCGCCGCTCTACGTCAACGCCGAAGGCCCGGCCGCCGAAGGCGTGATCACCGCGCTGCACTACGTTCCGACCATCGACAACGCCGAGAACCAGGCCTTCGCCGAGACCTTTACAGCGGCGACCGGCCGCGTGCCGTCGGAGTTTGCCGTCCAGGGCTACGACGCCGCCCGCGCGCTGATCGAGGCCACCAAGACCGGCGCGGCCGACCGCGAAACCCTGGCCAGCGCCCTGCGGCAGGTCAGCTTCGACGGCCCCCGCGGCACGACCTCGATCGATCCGGCCACCAACAACGTGGTGCAGCCGATCTACGTCTACGAAACCGTCGCGGGCGATAACGGCCTGACCCAAAAGGTCGTGGCCCAATTGCCGGCGGAAGCCGATCCGGTCAACGGCTGCCAGATGGCGCCTGTCACCAACTGACCCAACAAGGCCCGACCGTCGCACGCGGCCGGGCCTATTCCGAAGGGAGGACCTGGCAATGGCACATGATCTCGGCTTCTGGACGCTTCAGGCGCTCAACGCGTTGCAGCTCTCGATGCTTCTCTTTCTGCTTTCCATCGGCCTGACGGTCATCTTCGGGCTGATGCATTTCGTGAACCTCGCGCATGGCTCGCTCTACGCGCTCGGCGCCTATTTCGCGGCCTCTCTGGCGGCGGTGGGCGGCTACTGGACGGGGTTCTTCCTGGCGCCGGTTGCTGTCGCGGGGGTGGGCATCCTGCTCTACTCGGGCCTGATCAAGCGGATGCGCAAGTCCGGTTCGATGGCGCAGGTTCTGGTCACCTTCGGCCTGATCTTCGCGCTTCTGGACCTGACACGCATCTTCTGGGGCGACCTTGCGCTTGCCATCGAGGTACCCGCGCTGCTTGATGGCCGGCTGGGTTTCCTCGGCGTCGAGTATCCGACGTACCGGCTGTTCATCATTGCACTCGGCCTCGCGATCTTCGGCGCGCTGGCCTTCGTTCTCGGCCGCACCCAGATCGGCGCGATGATCCGTGCAGGGGTCGACAATGACGCCATGGCCGCCTGTCTAGGCATCAACGTCGAGCGGCTGTTCTTCATCGTCTTCTGCGTGGGCTGTGCCTTGGCGGGACTGGCGGGCGCGGTCGCTGCACCGCTCTTGAGCGTCACGCCCGACATGGGGCTTCAGATACTGATCCCGACGCTGATCGTGATCGTGATCGGCGGGTTGGGCTCGCTCAAGGGCGCCATTGCCGGGTCTCTGATCTATGGCTTCGTGCAGACCTTTGGTGCCGTGCTGGCGCCGCAGCTCGCCTCCGTCCTCATCTACGCCCTGCTGGCTGCGGTCCTCGTGATCAAACCCGTGGGCCTATTCCCGGCGAAAGGATAAGTCGATGTTTCGTCACAACACACTTCGCTATGCCGTTCTGATCTTTTTGGCCGGTGCCGCTCTGTTCCAGGCCCTCACCGCCGGTTATTTCGGGCTTGAGATCCTGACTGAGATCCTGGTTCTGGCCATCCTCGTGCTGGCCCTCGACATCGTCGCGGGATTTGGTGGCATGGTCTCGCTCTGTCACGGCGCCCTTGCGGGCGTCGGCGCCTATGCCTACGCGCTGCTTTCCGCCAAGGCGGGCATCGCGCCGCCCGTGGCCATGGCCGGGGCTGTCGCCGTGACCGGCGCGGCCGGGTGGATCATCGGCGCGGTCTGCTCGCGCAGCCATGGCATATACTTCATCATGGCGACGCTTGCCTTCGGTCAGATGGCCTATTCCTATGTGTTCGAGGCACCGGTCTTCGGCGGGGACGACGGCCTTGGCGGGATCGAGCGGCTGGACCTGAGCCTGATCGGCCTCGACCTGAATGACAGCCGCACCTTTGCCCTGTTCTGCCTTGCCCTGCTGGGCGCGGTCTACGGCGCGGCGGTGCTGATCCTGCGGTCGGGGCTTGGGCGGTCATTGTCCGGCGTCATGCATAACGAACAGCGGATGCGCGCGCTTGGCCTGACCGTCTGGCGGGTCAAGGCCGATGTCTTCGGCCTCTCGGGCATGATCGCCGGCCTCGCGGGCGTGCTGGCCGCGCAGCATGTCATGTTTATCTCGCCGGGGCTGCTGGGCTGGACCGTCTCAGGCGAGGCCCTGGTCGTGGTGATCCTGGGCGGGCTGGGCACGTTGGTCGGCCCGCTGGTGGGCGCGGCCGCCTTCGTCGTGCTGAAACATGAGCTGAGTGCTGTGACGACCTACTGGCACCTCGTTGTCGGTGTGATCCTGATCGCCGTCGTGATCAGTCGCGCCAACGGCATCTTCGGTTGGGTCGAGGCCCGCTGGGGCGCACGGATCGAACGCCGCGTGGCGGACGCCACGCGCAAGCAGCAGCCCGGGGAGGTGGCACGCGATGCTTGAGACACGCAATCTGGACAAGAGCTTTGGCGCCGTCCACGTCACACGCAATGTGTCGCTGAAACTGGAACGTGGTGAGCGCCGCGTGATCCTGGGACCGAATGGCGCGGGCAAGACCACGCTCTTCAACCAACTGGTGGGCGAACTGACGCCGGACAGCGGCTCGGTCCATCTCGCGGGGGAAGATGTAACCGCGCTGCCCGTGGCAAAGCGCGCGCGCCGGGGTCTGTCGCGCAGCTACCAGAAGAACACACTGTTCGACGGCCTGACGGTAGAGGAAAACCTTGGCCTCGCGGCGGCTGTCCACACCGGCCACGCGACGCAACTCTGGTCTGACAGCCTTGCCAAATCCGAGGTGCGCGAGATCGTCGCCGAGGTGGCCGAACAGGTCAACCTGATGCCCTTCCTGCACGCCAAGGTGTCGGAGATCAGCTATGGCGTCCGTCGACAGCTGGAGGTCGGCGTCGCCTTGGCTACCCGTCCGCTGGTCCTGCTGATGGACGAACCCACCAGCGGGGTGGGGCCGGAGATGTCCAAGGGCTTCCACGACCTTCTGAACAACCTGCCGCGCGATCTGACCATGTTGATCATCGAGCATGACATGGACCTCGCCTTCGACGTGGCCGACACGATCACCGTGCTGAACTACGGCGAGGTGGTGTTCGACGGTCTGCCGGAAGAAGCGCGCGGCTCGACGCTCTTGAAGGAGATCTATCTGGGGAGTTGGGAAAATGCTTGAACTTAGCGCTGTTCAGTCCGGCTACGGCGAGACACAGGTCCTCTACGGCCTCTCGCTGGAGGCGAAACAGGGTCGAGTGCTGGCGATCCTCGGCCGCAATGGTGCGGGCAAGTCCACGACGCTCAAGACGATCATGGGGCTCTTGCCGCTGAAATCGGGCGAGATCGTCTTTGACGGCAAACCCATCGCCAGCCGCCCCTTCGACGTCGCCAAGAGCGGCATCGCCTATGTGCCCGAGACGCGAGACATCTTTCCGTCCCTGACCGTGCGCGAAAACCTGGAGATCGCCGCCAAGCGCTTTGGCGCGGCAGGATCCGGCTGGACGATGGCCCGGGTGCTGGAGCTCTTCCCACGCCTAGGCGAGCGGCTGGACAATGGCGGCACGCAGCTGTCAGGCGGCGAACAGCAGATGCTTGCGATTGCGCGGGCGCTTCTGATGAACCCGCGGCTGCTGATCCTCGACGAGCCGACCGAGGGGCTCGCCCCGATTATCGTCAAGCTGATCCACGACAAGCTTAACGAACTAAAGACGGAGGGGCTGTCGATGATCATCGTCGAGCAGAACTTCGGCTTTGCCACCTCGCTTGCCGATGATGTCGTCGTCGTCGGCAGGGGGCAAGTCGTCTGGACGGGCAGCGCGGAAGAGATCCGGGCCGATCAGGCGGCGCAACACACCTGGCTGGGCGTCTGATCAGGGTGAACGAGGGCAGCGTGCGCGCGGATCTTGCACCGGGAAGGCGGCCGAGGATCCTGCTTCTGCAGGGGCCGAACATGAATTGGCTTGGCAAGCGTCAGCCCGAACTCTACGGCCAGACCTCGGCTCTTGAACTGGATGAGATCTGCCGCGCCCATGCCCGAAGGACCGGATATGATCTGGAGATTTTCTATACAAACTCGGAGGGTGCGGCCCTCGATCAGATCTATGCGCTGCTGGAACGGGACGCACTGGACGGCCTCGTGATGAACCCTGCCGCCTGGTCCATCGGGGGCGGATCATCCCTGCGGTTCTGCCTGATGAGCATCGACCGTCCCTACATCGAGGTTCATATCCGAAACCAATACAAGATGCACAATGTCTCGACGCTCGCCGATCTTGCGGACGGCGTGATCCAGGGCCTGGGCGTTGACAGCTACTTTCTGGCTCTCGACGGCATGTTCCGACTTCTGAACGCGCGCCAAACCGCCTGAAATCATTTCCTGATCGGGCTCTTTCGCGCGACTTTCTGCGCCACGGTCACAAAATTCTTCACGTGCACGCCTTGCTCGTCCAGGCGGTAGTTCAAGGACAATTCGGTCCGGGCGATCTCGGGTTCGATGTTGAGGAATTTCATGCCTTTTCGGGGAGCGCTCGCAACCGATTCCGGAACGACGCAAACACCTTCCCCGACGGCGACCAGGCTGAGCGCTGTCTGAAGATCCATACACCAGATCCGCAAAGGCGCGGTGAACCCGGCATCCTCGATGGCCCTCAGCACCATGTCGGCGTAGCTGGGCCGGGGGCGCTCCGGGTACAAGATCAGGTTATGGGTTTCCAGTCGTTCAAGTTTCGCGACGGTCCGAGTGCCGGTATCCACGATGTCCGGCAGGGCCAAGATCAGCCGTTCTTCCATCAGGTGTTTTGACAGGAACTCGGGATCCTTCAGCGTTGGCCGGGCAAAGGCAACGTCGAGTTCGCGCGAGACGAGGGCTCTGTGCAGCTCGGCGTTGTTCATGGGCACAAGGCTCATGTTCACCTCTGGGTAATTCGCGCGATAGGATTTGATGATGTTGGGCAAGATCCCGAAGGTCGCGGAGCCGACGAAACCGATCCTGAGCCGCCCCTCTGCGCCTTGCCCCAGACGGCGCACTTCAAGCTTCGTATCTTCCATCTGCGCAAGGATGGCCTTGCCGCGTTGGAGCAGGCGCTCGCCGGCCTGCGTCAGCGAGATTGCGCTGCGGCCTCTGTTGAAAAGAACCGCTTCAAGCTCATCTTCCAACTGCTTGATCTGCCGGCTGAGTGGGGGCTGGGCCATGTCCAGCCGTTCCGCGGCACGCCCGAAATGCAGTTCCTCGGCGACCGCGATGAAGTAGGTCAGCTGCTTGAAGTTCATTCATGCCTCCCCCAGTGACTTTACGTTATGCGATTGCGCAAAGTGAAAAAAGGCCCCCGTGGATACGGGGGCCAAGTCTCAGGGAGGTATTGGGGATCACTCGGCGGCAAGAGCGTTTGCGCCAGCCTCGGATTTGAGCACGAAGTCGAATTCGAAGTGCAGGTCGGTGCCCAGCTCCTTCGGTGCGGGCTTGAATTTGCCGATCAGGCTTTCCTTGACGGCGAAGACGCTGTCGTCTTCGAGCCACTTGCTGTCCGCGTCGTAAATCTGGCTGATCAGCGGGCGGTAGCCGTCCTTCGAGATGATGAAGTGCATGTGGCCGGGGCGGTTCGGGTGGTGGCCCATGTAGCGCAGCAACTCGCCGGCGGTCTCGTCCTCGGGGATCGGGTAGGGCACGGGGCGCACCGCGACGAAGGCATAGTGCCCGTTCTCGTCGGTCTCGAAGCGGCCGCGCAGGTTGTATTCCGGCTGGTCGGGGTCGAGGTTCTCGTAGATCCCGTTGGGGGCATCTTCCCAGACGTCGAGCGTTACGCCAGGAATGCCGCGGCCGTTCTCGTCCTTGATATAGCCCTCGTAATAGGCGGTTTCCTCGTTGTCGTAGTGCTTCTGGATGGTCGAACCGCCTTTCGGCAGGACCGGCGGGTTCTCGCGGTAGAACGGCCCGAGCACCGTCGACTCGCTTGCCGAACCTTCGACCGGATTGGTCATCATGTCGACCAGCACCTCGATGCCGATGATGTCGGACAGCAGGATGAACTCCTGGCGGTTCTCGTTGCAGAGCTTGCCGGCGCGCGCAAGGTAATCGCAGGCGGCGAGGAATTCGGAGTGCTGCAACTTCACGTCCTTGATGAAGCCGTGCATGTGCTTGATCAGCGAGGTCATGATCTCGCGCTGGCGGTCGGTGATGTCGCCATGCTTGCCGAGGCTCGCGGTCACGACGTCGGTGATGTTGTCTTGGTTGACGATGCCCATGGGTAATCCTCCTCCTGGCAATCTGGTATCCGGTCACGAGAAGCCTTGCCGCCCCTCGTCGTGTGATAGGTGTCGCCGAATCCTTGCCCTCGCCCAATGCCCGTTGCGGTATCGGGTGATACTTGCGCTGGCGCGGGCCTTATTGATCTGGGGGATTCACGAGTTTCGATCCGTCGCTTCGAAGAGCAACTGGTCAGAGTATCGCCCCATACCCTGCCCGGCATGGCACCAAGACCCGCGCCCATGGCACCAAGACCGAGCCATTTTGAACGCAGGGAGGCAGAGGTGATCGAAACCTTCAAACATATCCAGTCAAGCCTTGAGGCGATGCCGCACTTGCTGCGCCTTGGCCGGCTGTTTTCCGAAACCGTTCTGATCGAGATCGATGGCAACGAATTCTACCTTTCCTTCGAAAAGGGGCACCTTGTCTCGGTCGTCGAAGGGCCCAGCCGCAAGACCCCCTGGCGCTTTGCCCTGCGCACGGACGCCGACTCGCTCAACAAGTTCTGGCAGGCGCGTCCCGAACCGGGCTTTCACGACATTTTCGGGCTGGTGAAGATCGGACGCGGACGGATCGACGGAGACATCCTGAGCCTGGTCAAGAACCTGCGCTTCTTCAAGGAAGTGTTGACCCTTGCCCGCGCGAAAGAGGAGCTTGTAGCATGACCATCGAACCCATCACCGGCCGCTATGTCACTGTCACGATCGACGGCGCACCGCGGCGCATCTATTTCGAAGAGGCAGGGCAGGGGCGCCCCGTCCTTTGCCTGCACACCGCCGGCGCCGATACCCGCCAGTGGCGTCACCTGATGAACGATGCCGGGATCACCGCATCGAACCGCCTGATCGCGTTCGACATGCCGTGGCACGGGAAATCGCTGCCGCCCGAGGGCTTCGAGACCCAGGAATACCTGCTGACCACCGAGGCCTACATCGAGACGGTGCTGGCGGTGATCGACGGGCTTGGCCTTGACCGGCCGGTGCTGGCCGGATGTTCCATGGGGGGGCGCATCGCGCTGCAACTGGCGGCGCTGCATGCCGACAAGTTCAGCGGGTTCATCGCCATCGAGGCCTCGGATTTCCAACCGGCCTGGTACGACATCGACTGGTTCCACCGTCCCGACGCCCATGGTGGCGAAATGGGTGCGGCCCTGGTCTCGGCCAATATCTCGCCCTACGCGCCCAAGACCGAGCGCTGGAATACGCTCTGGATGTTCATGCAGAGCGGCCCGGGCGTCTTCCGCGGCGATCTGAGCTTTTACACCAGGGATGACAGCCTGATCCCGCGCCTTCCCACGATCGATACGCGGCGGACGCCGGTGCACATCATCGTCGGCGCCTATGACCTGACCTGCACGCCCGAAGACGCGGCGCGCACGGCAAAGGCCATCCCCGGCGCCACCCTGGCGGTCATGGGCGAGCTTGGCCATTTCCCGATGAGCGAACACCCCGAGGGCTTCCGTCCCTTCTTCGTGGAAGCGCTGGAAAAGATGCCGAGGCCCACAGCCAAGGCCGCCTGACCATTCAACCACTGCACCGGAGGAGGAGCCATGTGCAAGAATGCCAACAATCCATGCCCGGGATGCAAGAAGCACAAGGAGGCGGATGCCGCCTGGATGTTCTTCACCGATGAAGAGCGGCGGGCTGTAGAGCAATTGAGCAAGGCGCCGCCCTTCGCGGATGCGCATGCCTGACAGATCACAGACACCGGCACTCCGGCCGAACGCCGGAGTGTCCAACACGGAATTCGATCATGACCAACCCCTGCATCATCTGCGTGGCGATCACGGGCAGCCTGCCCACGAAAGCCAACAACCCCGCTGTTCCGATCAGCGTTTCGGAACAGGTGGAATCGACCCAGGAGGCTTTCGAGGCCGGGGCCACCATCGTTCATGCCCATGTGCGCAACGATGACCAGACGCCCTCGTCTGACCCCGAGAAATTCGCCGCCCTGAAGGAGGGGATCGCGAAACACTGCCCCGGCATGATCATCCAGTTCTCGACCGGGGGCCGGTCGGGCGCTGGCCAGACGCGCGGCGGGATGCTGCCGCTGAGGCCGGACATGGCGTCGCTGTCGGTGGGATCGAACAACTTTCCGACCCGCGTCTACGAGAACCCGCCCGATCTGGTCGATTGGCTGGCCGGCGAGATGCTGAAATACGACGTCAAGCCGGAAGTCGAAGCCTTCGACCTGAGCCATATCCTGAAAGCCAGGGACATGGCCGACAAGGGCCAGTTGGCGGGCACGCCCTACATCCAGTTCGTGATGGGCGTGAAGAACGCGATGCCGGTCGATCGCGATGTGTTCGACTACTACATCCACACCGTGCGCCGCCTGTTCGGTCCCGATGCGCCCTGGTGCGCAGCGGGGATCGGCTCCAATCAACTGACGCTGAACGAATGGGCCATCGCCGCGGGCGGTCATGCCCGCACTGGGTTGGAGGACAATGTCCGCCTTGACCGCGACACGCTCGCCCCCAGCAACGCCGCACTGGTGCGCCGGGCCGTGGAGATTTGCGACAGGAACAATCGCCCGGTGGCCAGTTGGCAAGAGGCGCGCCGCATTCTCGGCCTGCGCCTGACCTAGGTGTTTGATCCCATGGTTTGATGGTGCGATCCATTGGCGGGAATGGAAGGAAGCATTATGGGAAAGCTACGTCACCGCAGCGCCACGACCACGCACGCCATTAGAGCTGCAATACAGCGATCGCAGGCTTCGACCGCAGCGCTGAGCCGGGAACAGACGGTTACTACCTCTGACCGAGCTTGACGTCCTTTTATGACTGAGTGCGGGATGGATACCCCATCACTTGTCATCATCGACAAGTCCACGCTCGCTTTGTCGAAGTATTCGTAGACACGCCGCACCTCACCGTCGCGATTGATGCCGATGTAATGGCCTCGGTAGGTGGATGATTTCGCCATCGTGTTTGACCTGCCACGGGATTTTTCCTCCACCTGCGATTAGAGTCCGACCCAACGAAGGGACGGACGATGAAGCGAACGAGATACAGCGACGAGCAGATCATCGGCATTCTGGCCGAGCATGAGGCAGGCG
>NZ_JAOWLA010000033.1 GCF_025751575.1 Albidovulum sediminicola
CGCAATCGCCCGTCCCGCTGCGCGAGATGAAAGCTCCGCGCGACGGGCGATTGCTCAACCCGCGCCAATAGGCGTAAATAACCACCGGGCTCCGGTCGTGGCTGGATGAAAGACCAGTGGCAGGTCAATACGCCTCGGTTTATTGCTGAAACCACGCGGGCGTAGGACATGGCGGGTTTTTACCATGCTTGCCAGTCGACATCCCCAAGATCAGACGACCAAACACGACCATGAGACTACGGAAGACCGACGTTATCTTCGGATTAGGAGCTCAGGAACTTCGCGAGTTCATGAAGAGAAGTAAGGTGATGATAGCCGAACACCTTGCTTCAGCATTCTCTCTGTCACCTGTGGCAGCGAAGGCAAAATTGAATGAACTCGCCGAGGCGGGGTACGTGGCGTTTGAATGCACACTGGCGGACGGCAGGGAACTCTTCAGCCGCACAACGAAAGGCTCTGCGCTTGCTAAGGCCAAGTTCGTGAAACCTATCCCCCGAGCAAAGGCGGAAGCCCTGCTTCAAGGGGTGCTTGAGCGAGTAGCAGAGATAAACGGCAGCCCAGCCTTCATTCATTCAGTCGACCGACTATCTGTTTTCGGCAGCTACCTCTCCGAAACTTCGGAGCTGGGCGATATCGACCTGATCGTCGAAGACAGCTTCAAGAGCGAACTCGGCGACAGGTGGAAAGTAACCGAAGAACATGCAAGAAGAAGCGGTCGGCGGTTTCGCAACTGGCTTGACGCACGGTCGTATCCTAGGCTTCAGATCGAAATGAAGATACGCGAAAGGTCTCCCTATCTCGACATTCAATTCGCTAATCAGATTGAGCTACTAGGCCTCAAACCGCTGACCATATTCGAACGAAGCGCCTAGCTTTGCAGCTAGACGATACGGCGCAACCAATTCGCCTTTACAGACAGAGGGTATCCCCTGCCGTATGTCTGGCCGACACCCTCTGTCTGCCAACCGCCGATCTGATCAACAATGTCGGATGGGCATTCAACCGCCCGAAGGCGATCGCGCATGGAGTGGCGGAAGCTATGCATTGAACAGCGTTCTGGCACCATGGGCTTCATCCACTTATTCAGCGCAGCACTGGCGGAATTGGAATTCGTCTCCTCTGACTTATTGTAACGCGGAAACGCAAATGGGCTTGCGTCTGTCTGCGCGAGGATCCGTTTCGCAACCCAAAAGGACGCTCCAACAAGCGGAACCTCCCGAGCACTGGTCGGCGTCTTCAATCGCCGCCAAGGGTGCCCTCTGACTACAATTCGGGGCACCTGATCATCTAGGATGATGTCCTCCCGAAGAAGTCCAGCAGCTTCGGCGAGACGCAGTCCTGTATCTGAAACGAGAGCGACCAGCCACCTCAGGTCATCATCGATGCGCTTGCATTCAGACTGGACTTTGCGGAGCACATCATCGGGCAGCGGCACACGATCCTTAACATCAGCTTGCCGATCAAAGTAGACGTTCCCAAATGGGTTCGCCATCGTGACCCCCAGCTCACTGGCACCAAAGTTCACGACAGATCGAACAGTGCCGAATACTCGCGTTATACTGCTGCCAGACAGACCACGCTCGATGAGGGAATCCCGAAAGCGGTTTGCATCAGCCTTCGTGTAGGCCTGAAGATCCTTGTCACCGCAAATATCAATGACGTAGCCGCAGGAACGCTCAGCGGCTCTTTTGAAAGTCGCGGGGCGTCCCTTGCCCTTCAGCCTCAGATAGATCCCAACTGCCTCGGAGAGATTCACGGTTTCGTTCAACGTCTTCGACGGCGGGTGTGATTGGTTTCTAGCGGCAATCCGCAGCCTATGCTTCCCTGGCAGGGCCGTGTCCTTGATCCTCAAGTGGTACCAGTACTCGTCCAGCTGATCTGCTGCTCGGCGTGCTCGTGACGCAGCCACCATCGCAGACCGAGTTCTCAACGAGTAGGCGATTTTCTGCGTGTCGTAGTGATGCTGGACGTCCCGAGGGATTCTGCGCTCAAAGTAAAAGACGCCATCCTTAAGGAACGAAAAAGGGATCGATTTGTCATACGCCATGTCCTACGCCCGCGTGGTTTCAGCAATAAACCGAGGCGTATCAATGGGATGGCGGTGGGAGTGGTGCCCAGAGCCGGAATCGAACCAGCGACACGCGGATTTTCAATCCGCTGCTCTACCAACTGAGCTATCTGGGCACCGGGGGCGTCGCCGCCCGGGTGGCGCGTTCTTAGGCGAGAGCGCGGGGGCTGTCCAGAGGGAAATGGCGGAAAATGAAGCTCAATGGATCGGTTCGTCGCCGGGCCGGCGCGGTGTGGGGGCTTCGTCATCCTCCGCCGAGCCTGGTATGACGTAACTGCCCGTCAACCAACGGCCCAGATCGATGTCCGCGCACCGTTTGGAACAAAACGGGCGATACTTCGGATCGGTGTCCTTGCGGCAGATCGGGCAGGTCACAACGCTGCCCCCTGCAGCACTTCGGCCAACGGCAGGCGGTCGCGCTTGCGCTGGATTTCATACATGCCGAGCGGCGTCCATCCCGCAAGGCTGGTTTCGGCGGCCTCGCCACGGAATGCGGCCCGCAACTGCTGCTCGACGGCGGCGCGGTCGCGTTTCGGCATCGGGGCGAAATCGACGACAATCTGCCCGCCGAGGCCGCGCAAGCGCAATTGCCGCGGAAGATCACGCGCGGCGGCGATATTGGCCTTGAGCCCGGCGGCGGGGCTCGTATCGCCGCCGGTGTTCACATCGACGGCGATAAGGGCGCGGGTCGGTTCGATTACCATGCTCCAACCGCCATGCAGTTTCACGTCCGGTGTCAGCAGGGCTTCGACCAGGTCGTCGATGCCATGGCGGGCGAAGGAATCGTTGCCGTCGTCGACCTCGTCCGGGGCGGGATCGGCCCAGTCGCGCCAGGCCTCCTCATGCGGAAGGGGGGCATCGACCAACAGTTCGGGCGCGCCCTTGGCGTCGGCCAGGACCTGTTCGGCGAGCGCGCGCAGGGCGGCGATGTCCTCGGCCACCGTCTCGTCTTCTTCGGCCTCCGCAGCCGAGCGCAGGATCAGACCGAAGTCCGACCCGGCCATCCCTTCTTCGGCCAGGGCCTGAAGGTGCGCGCGCGCGTCCTCGTCGCGGATGCGGCGGGACACGTTCAGCCCCGGCGCCTCGGGCGTGACGATCGCGAGCCGCCCCTTGAACAGGAGCCGCGTCGAGAGCGGCAGCGCCTTGCCCTGCTCGGCGTGACCTGAAACCTGAACCAGGATCGGCTGACCAGGGGTCAGGCCGCGGGTTTCGCGCAGGAAGCCGGTCATCCCGTCGGGCAGCTTCACGAAGACGCCGCCCTGCCCCTTCACGAAACGGTCGAGCGTGCCGCGCAGGATCGCACCGGGCGCTGGCGCCGCGTCATCGGCGGGCGCGACCAGAAGGTCCTCAAGCCGGCCGTCGACGACGAGGGCGGCAGCTTCGCGACCTCTGTATTGGCCAAGGGCAACCAGCCGGCCTTTCATGCGTTCTCTCCGAAGATACTGATGCCGGCGGCCTGAAGCAGCACGGCCGTTTCGGCGACGGGAAGGCCCACGACGCCGGTGAACGATCCTTGGATCCAGGGGATCAGCGCGCCGAAATGGCCCTGGATGCCGTAGCCCCCAGCCTTGCCCTGCCATTCGCCGCTGGCGAGATAGCCGTTGACCTCGACGTCGGACAGCGGCTTCACCTTGACGACTGTCTCGACCACGCGTTCCCACAGCCGATCGCCCTGCCGGACGGCAACGGCGGTGATGACGCGGTGGCGGCGACCCGACAGCGCCCAGAGGAACGCCGCGGCCTCGCCCGCGTCGGCGGGCTTGCCGAGGATGCGGCGGCCAAGCGCGACGGTGGTGTCTGCGCACAGCACGACTTCATCCGCGCCACAAGGAACGGCCAGCGCCTTTTCGCGCGCCATGCGGGCGCAATAGGGTCGCGGCAGCTCCCCCTTGGCCGGGTCTTCGTCGATGTCGGGTGCGCGGATGTCATCGGGCACAAGCCCGATCTGCGCCAGAAGCTCCTTCCGGCGCGGGCTGGCCGATCCCAGGATCAGCCGCACGTTACTTGAAGCGGTAGTTGATACGGCCCTTCGTCAGGTCGTAGGGCGTCATTTCCACCTGAACCCGGTCGCCGGCCAGAACCCGGATGCGGTTCTTCCGCATCTTGCCTGCCGTATGCGCGATGATCTCATGGCCGTTTTCCAGCTCGACCCTGAACGTCGCATTCGGCAGGAGTTCCTTCACGACGCCAGGAAATTCGAGCATTTCTTCCTTGGCCATGGTCACTCCATATTCGGTCCGCCTGCCAAAATCCGCAGGCGCGCCCTAAATGCGCCCGCAAACGGGATTTTTCAAGCGCATTGTCAAGGGGTATTTACGATTGTGACATTGGCGGCGGGGCCGATCTGTTCCGGCCAATGGCTGAGGTTGAGCACACCGCCATCCGCACGGACCGCCCGAATCGCCTCGGTCGAAACCTCGGCATAGACCCAGCCGGGCTCCCCCAGTACGCCTTGGGCGAGGATGCCCTCGGGCGGGAAGCCGCGATCGGGGGGGCCGTAGATGGCGGCCCGCCCGGTATTCTCCTCCATCCCGGCACACCAGGGCGCCTCGCCCACGACCGGGGCATGAACCGAAACCATCTGGTTTTCCAACGCGCGCGCCATGGCGCCCACGCGCACGCGCGTGAATCCGGCCAGCGTCTCGGTCGCGGAGGGGACCAGCAGGACCTCCGCCCCGGCTTCGGCGAGGCTGCGGGCGAGAAGCGGGAATTCGCTGTCGTAGCAGATCGAGACCCCGATCCGGCCAAGCGGCGTGTCGAATAGCTTCACATCCACCCCCGGCGCGATGTCCCAGTCGTCGCGTTCCCAGCGGGTCATCATGGCCTTGTCGTTATGGCCGAGAATCCCCTTCGGACCGTAGAGGGTGGCGCGATTAACCGGGCGGGTGGGATGGATGGCCGGATCGAACACCGGGCCGGAGCCGCCAAGGATGTGCACGCCATGGGCGGCGGCAAGCCGCAGGTGCAGGGCATCGACCTCCGCCTTGTGGCGGGCAACCTCATGCAGGCAGCCTTCCTGATCCGCCGCAACCGCATGCCCGCCGAGGCTTGCGAGTTCCATCGCCCCGTATTCGGGAAAGACCAGGATCTCCGCCCCCAGGGCCGCAGCCTCCGCGACCCAGCGCGTAAGCTTCGCCTCATAGGCGGACCAGTCGTCGAGCCAGTCGAGCGGATAGGCGGCCGCGGCGATCTTCATGTCGTTTCCTCCATTGGCCGCGCTCTGCGCCCCAGGGTTCCGGTCGCGGCAATCACATAGGGACCTACGAGCCCGACGAGCGTCTCAAAGGTCCCGCATCCAGATCTGCAGGTCCTTGGTCGTCTCCTCGGCCTGTCCCCGGTCCTTCCAGCGGTATTGCGCGATCATGCCGGGCTGCGGCGTATAACCGCGCTTGCGCCAGAACCCATCAAGCGGCCGGTAATCGGCCGGGCGATCGGGATGGTCCGCCGGCCGGATCACCGAACAGAAAGCCGCGTGACGCCGCCCCAAGCTGCGGGCCTGTCCTTCGCGCGCGTCGAAGAAAGCGTGCCCCAGGCCCCGCCCCCGATACTCCGGCAGGAGGACCGATTCCGCGCAGTAGAACACATCCCGCAGATCCATCCCGCGCGCCGCGAAGGGGGCGCCGAAATCGTCCGAATGCTCCTCCATCGGCGCACCGGTCGATGCGCCGATCAGTTTCGCGCCGTCAAAGGCCCCCACCAGCACCGCGCCGCCACTTCCGCAGTAGCGCGACAGATAGCGCCGCTCGTAATCCATGTCGCCGTCGTAAAGGTAAGGCCAGTGCCGGAACACCTCGATCCTGAGCCGCGCGACATCGTCGAGCGCGGCTTCGAACGCCTCTCCGGTCAGCGTCAGGATTTCGATGGTCATTGGCTGACCTGCCGGATCCAGTCCTGGAGGTTGTAATAGGTCGTCACGCGCGTGATCTTGCCATCCTTCAGGGTGAAGAACCCGCCCGCCGGCAGCACATAGGTCTGGCCCTTCGCCTCCGGCAGGCCAGGATCGGTCTTGAGGTAGGTGCCATTCACCGTGAATTCCGCGGCCCCGCGCGTGCCATCTTCGTTCGCGAAGACAACCATGTCGGTCAGCAGTTCCTTGTAGGTCTCGCTCATGTGGCGGCAGAATTCCGCGAAGGCGTCCTTGCCAAGCCGCATCGCGCCTTCGTTCACATGATGGGCGAAGTCGTCATGCAGCGTCGCGATCATTCCCTCGACATCGCCCCGGTTGAAGGCGTCGTAATAGGCTTGGATGGTCTCGCGGCTCATTTGCGTTTTCCTCGGCGGCTGTTTCTGGGTCTTCCGGTGGCTAGCGCGCAAGCCCCCTCAACCGCAAGACCGGCGGAGACGAAAATGCGCGTGTTTGCGACAGCAACCGATCGGCGCGGCCTAACGGCCCGCGACCTGGGCGGCGTAGTCCTCGGCGTCGAACCAGCCGAGCGAGGACTGGATCAGGCAATCCCCTGACAGGTCCCATTCCTCCCACCCCCGGACATTGAGCGCGTTGCCGGTCCCGGAATGGTCGCCGGTGAATGTCCAGATGAAGGCGACGTGGTCGCCCGCGATCCGAAGGTCATCCAGGATGACCCGCATCCGGTTGACATCGGCATAGAAACCGGCGGCCATTTCCGCGATCTTCGCGCGCCCCTGCCAAGGCGTCCCCCGGTTGATCACGATCGAACCCTCCGGCGCGTAACAGGCGGCAACACGCTCAGGGTCCCCTGAATTCCAGGCATCCTCGTAGGAGACCGCGAACTTCCGAATATCCTCGTGCCCAGGCATGTCTTCCCCCAACTCCCGATTTCAATCCGGGCAGCATGGAACAACAGGGGGGAAGCTGTCAAACCGGCGCGCCCGCGGCGCCGGGCCTCAGGCGGCGCCTTCCTCCGAAGGCGGGCCGAAGCGCTGAAGCATCCTGGCCTTGATCTGGTCGCGGGTCTGGCGGTAGACGGCAAGCTTGGTTTCACGCGTCTCGCCGATGCCAGTCGGGTCCATGATCGGCCAGTATTCGACATCCAGATGGAAGTAGCGGGTCAGTTCCAGCGCCTGGCGCTGGCTTGCCGGCGACAGCGCGATGACGAGGTCGAAACCAGACAGATCATCGCCCCACTGCTGCATTTCCTCGAAACTGCGGGCACGGTGGCGCGACAGCTCAACCCCGATCTCCTTGCAGACCGCCACGGCGAAGCCATCGACCTCAAGGTCGTTCTTGACACCCGCCGACTGAACATAGCTCTGGCGCCCGTAAAGCTTCTTCATCAGCCCTTCGGCGATCGGCGACCGGACGGAGTTGTGGTCGCAGCAGAAGAGCACCGAATGCGGCAGCCCGTTGCCCAAGGTCAGCCTCCGAAATGCAGGACGCAAATGAGGGTGAAGAGCCGACGCGCCGTGTCGATGTCCAGTTCTGCCTTGCCGTCAAGCCGTTCGATCAGGATGCGCGCGCCCTCGTTGTGGATGCCGCGCCGGGCCATGTCGATGGCCTCGATCTGGCTGGGCGGCAGGCGCTTGACGGCCTCGAAATAGCTTTCGCAGATCTGGAAGTAATCCTTGACCACTTGCCGGAAGGGCCCAAGCGACAGGTGGATTTCCCCAACCTTCTCGCCCGCCTCGGACTGGATTTCGAAGACCAGCCGCTTTTCGCGGATCGCAAGGCCCAGGCGGAACGGGCCGTCCGGCGCCGGCCCGTCCCCGCGCGCGGGCAGCGCGAAGCTGTTGTCCTCCAGCAGGTCGAAGACCGCGACCTTGCGTTCCTGCTCCACCTCCGGGGTGGGCGCGGGCAAGCCGCTGTCGTCGATGTCGATCTGACAGATGCGGCTCATCACGCCCCTCCCTGATTCAGCCGGTCGAGGCGCGCGCGCACCGACAGCCCGTGCGCCTCAAGGCTTTCCGAAATCGCCAGACGCTCCGCCGCCGGGCCGATCGCGGCCAGCGCTGCGGGGGTCATCCTGGCCAGCGTCGTGCGCTTGAGAAAATCCATCACCGAAAGCCCGCTCGAAAACCTTGCCGAGCGCGCCGTGGGCAGCACGTGGTTCGGCCCGCCAACGTAATCGCCGATCGCCTCGGGTGTCCAGTGACCGAGGAAGATCGCGCCGGCATGGGTGGTCAGCGCCGCCAGCGCCTCAGGATCCGCAACGCACAGCTCCAGGTGTTCGGGCGCGACACGGTTGGAAAGCGCCGCCGCCTCCGCCAGATCCCGCACGACGATGACCGCGCCGTAATCGCGCCAGGAGGCGCCGGCGATCGCCCGGCGCTCAAGCGTCTCTAGCCGCGTCTCGACGGCGCGCGCGACGGCTCGGCCGAATGCCTCGTCGTCGGTGACCAGGATCGACTGGGCGCTTTCGTCGTGCTCGGCCTGGCTCAAGAGATCGAGCGCGATCCAGTCCGGGTCGTTGTCGCGATCGGCAATCACCAGGATCTCGGACGGGCCCGCGATCATGTCGATGCCCACACGGCCGAAGACCCGCCGCTTGGCGGCCGCGACATAGGCATTGCCCGGCCCGGTGATCTTGTCCACCGGGCGGATCGTCTCCGTCCCGTAGGCCATGGCCGCAATCGCCTGCGCGCCGCCGATCCGGTAAACGGTATCGACGCCTGCCAGACGCGCCGCCAGCAACACCAGCGGATTGACCACACCGCCCGGCGTCGGGCAGGCGATGACCAATCGTTCCACCCCAGCCACCTTCGCCGGGATCGCGTTCATCAGGACCGACGACGGATAGGACGCGAGCCCCCCCGGCACGTAAAGCCCGGCGGCCGAAACCGGCCCCCAGCGCCAGCCAAGCTCCGCCCCCGCCGGATCTGTCCAATAGGCGTCCTGCGGCATCTGCCGGGCGTGGTAGGCGCGAATGCGCTCTGCCGCGAGTTCCAGCGCCGCGCGGTCTTCGTACCCGACCTTGGCGCATTCCGCCGCCATCTCTTCCTCGGAAAACGCAAGCGTCTCGGGCGCAAGCTCAAGCCGGTCGAACCGCGCGGTCAATTCGATCACGGCCGCATCGCCACGGTCGCGCACCTCGGCGATGATGGCGGCCACGGCCGCATCCACGTCAGGCGCGTCTTCGCGCTTCATCGACAAGAGCGCCGAAAACGCCGCTTCGAAACCGTCCGATCTGGTGTTCAGGAAATGGGGCATGGCGAACTCCTCGACTGCCGCCCCCATAGCGAAGCCTGCGCCGTGTCTCAAGCACCCAGATCCCGAACCCGTCAACCCGCTTTCCGGCGCCTCTTTCAATCTGGCCCAAATACTCCCCGGGGGTCCGGGGGGCGGGAGCCCCCCGCGCCGCGCTGGGCCGCAAGCTCAGACCGGGTGGGAGGGCGCCTTTTTGGACAGCGCGGCATAGGGCCGGGTCACATCCTTCAATGCCACATTCAGACATTCCGCCGAGACCGCGATCGCTCCGTCCCCCGCAAGCGTGACGACAAGCCGCCCGGTGCCGTCCTCGCCCGGCTCCCACGCGAGCGACAGCACCGACAGGATCATGTCCCTGGCATTCCGGTCGATCCCCTGGGACGCGACGCCCATCGCATCGCCCACCAGCAACACGGACTGCACCCGCTCATAGGCCCGGCCCCGCGCCTCTGCCGCCGAACGGTCTTCCCAACGGAAGCGGTTGATCAGCAGCGCCAGTTCACGCCGGCGCCGGTCGTAGTGGATCTCGGTGATCGGCAGGACGGCGTCCTGCACCAGCGCCGAGATCACGCCCAAGTCCTCGTCGGTTTCCGCCCGAAGCGCCAGCGGCCTTTCGGCACCTTCCTCGAATGTCGCGTCGATCATGGTCACTCGCCCCTGATGCGTTCCACATCGGCCCCGCAGGCCGACAGCTTCTCCTCGACCCGCTCGTATCCACGGTCGAGGTGGTAGACCCGGCTCACCACCGTCTCGCCCTCGGCGGCAAGGCCCGCAAGGATCAGGCTGACCGAGGCACGCAGGTCCGTCGCCATCACCGGCGCCCCCTTCAATCGCTCTACCCCCGTGACCGTCGCATGGCCACCGTGAACGTCGATTCGCGCGCCCATCCGCATCAGTTCGGGCGCATGCATGAAGCGGTTCTCGAAGATCGTCTCCTCCAGCACGCTGACGCCCTCGGCGGTGCACATCAGCGCCATCATCTGCGCCTGAAGATCGGTCGGAAAGCCGGGGAAGACCTCGGTCTTCACATCGACCGCGCGGATGCGTCCGTTCTTGCGCGCGACCGTCAGCCCCTTGTCGGTCTGGGTAACCGACACGCCGGCCGCATCGAGCTTTTCGCAGAATGCCGGCAGCAGGTCGATGCGGCCCCCGATCAGCTCGACCTCGCCCCCCGCAATGGCCGGCGCGATCATGTAGGTGCCCAGTTCGATCCGGTCGACCACGACCGGATGGGTCGCGCCATGCAGGCGGTCCACACCCTCGATCGTGATCGTGGCGGTCCCCTCGCCCTCGATCCGCGCGCCCATCGCGCGGAGGCATTTCACCAGATCGACGATCTCGGGTTCGCGCGCGGCGTTCTTGAGGACCGTCGTGCCCTTGGCCAGCGTCGCCGCCATCACGATGTTTTCCGTGGCACCGACGCTGGCGAAGCGCTGCTCGATCACCGCGCCCTTCAGGCCCTGCCGGGCCTCGGCATGCAGGTAGCCGTCCTTCAACTCGATCGCAGCCCCCAGCGCCTCCAGCCCCGAGATATGGATGTCCATCGGACGCGCCCCGATCGCGCAGCCGCCCGGCAGCGACACGACCGCCCGGCCCGCGCGCGCCAGCAAGGGCCCAAGCACCAGGTTCGAGGCGCGCATCTTGCGGACGATGTCGTAATCCGCCGTCAGGTTCGACAGATCGTGGCTCGACATGGCAAGTACCCGCCCCTCCTGCATGGAGGTCACCTCGGCCCCCAGCGACTGAAGGAGCGTGGTCATCGTGCGGATGTCCGACAGCCGCGGCGCATTCGTCAGCGTCAGCGGCTCGTCTGACAGAAGCGTCGCGGGCATGAGCGCGAGGCAAGCGTTCTTCGCACCCGCGATCGGAATGCTGCCCTTCAAGGGGCCGTTGCCCCGAACGAGAATCGAATCCACTGCCCTAGCCTTCTTTCTTCTGCCCCGTCCCGTCCGTATCCCCGGCCGCATCCGCGGCTTTCGCATCCCGCGCGCGCGCCTGCGCCTTGCGCCGCGCGATATTCGCCTTCAAGGCCGCCTTGAGCCGCGCCTCGCGGTTTTCGGCTTCCTTTCCGGCTTGGGTATTGGAGGGTTTCCTATCCATGCGGCCCTTCCTACAGCGGATGGCAAAAAGGGTCCAGATTGCCCTTGCGCGCCGCGCGGTTTGCGTCTAACACGCGCCCCACGAAATCGGGCTGCGGTAGCTCAGTGGTAGAGCACTCCCTTGGTAAGGGAGAGGTCGAGAGTTCAATCCTCTCTCGCAGCACCATCCCAACCCCTTGATATCAAATAAGACCCTTGCAAATCAGGGGTTTCTCTCATTCTGTGGTTACAGTGTAGGTTACAAACCGCAGGTAGTCATGGCCGGGAAGATCAGGCATCTCGTGAATCGTTCTGGGCGCTACCACGCGCGCATCGTGGTGCCGAAAGAGCTTCGCGCCATCATCGGCAAGACTGAGCTTCGACAGCCGCTCGGCGGCGATTATCGGCAAGCGCTGCGCTTACTTCCGAGTGCAGTCGCACAGCTTCAACACCAGATCGCCCTCGCCGAACGCAAGATCTCCACCACGTCCACCATTCGCCCCGCGCGCTATCCACTGGCGCCCGATCAGATCGCACTGGCACATTACCAATGGCGGCTGGAAGGCGATGAACTGGCGCGTTCGCACCCGGCCTATGCTCAGATCGGCATCGATGACCAGCTTGTCATGATGCTGCGCAAGGGCATCGCCGGGAGCCTCACTGACAATGAGCTCGCTGAACTCGTCGGTGATCGAATAGACCGCTATCGTCACCTGGGGAACACTGACGCCAAGCGCGGCACGGCGGAATGGCGCACCCTCGCGCGAGCGCTCTGCATCGCGGAGTATGAAGCGCTCGCTCGCACCGTTGAGCGCGACGAAGGGGATTACGGCGGCCGGCCCACTACCCCCATGTTGATCGACGCTCAACCCCCTTCCCTGCCCCAGGAAGCCCTGAGCCTCAAGAAACTCTGGGAGGACTACAAGAAGAGCCGCACCCAGTCGGGCTTCATGCGCGACGGCGGAAAGCGCCAAGATCCCGTCATCGATAATCTGCGCAATTTCCTAAAGCACAACGACGCCCGGCGCGTGACCAAGAAAGACCTCCTAGCCTGGAGGGATCACCTCATGATCGAGCTGTCGGCCAAGACCGTGAGCGATGTCTACCTGTCTACCGTCCGGTCTCTCTTCTCCTGGGCCGTCGAGAACGAGCGCATGCAAGAAAACCCAGCTGTGGGTGTCAGGCAGCCCAAGGCACGCAAGGTCAGAGGTCGGGAGAAGGGCTTCACCGACGACGAAGCGCTAGCGGTGCTCAAGGCGTCGCAGTCCTACGAACCGACGGCAAATCAGTTCGGGCACATCAGCGAGACGCCGCAAAACGTCGCTGCAAAGCGATGGGCCCCGATCCTCTGTGCCTTCACTGGCGCGAGAATCAGCGAGATCACGCAGCTTCGCAAGGAAGACGTTCGCCAAGAGGGCGACCGCTGGATCATCCGCATCACGCCCGAAGCCGGCACTGTTAAGACTGGCGGCTACCGTGACGTTCCCCTCCACCGGCAGGTCGTGGACCTTGGGTTCATCGACTTCATGACAACTGCGAAGGCCGGCCCACTCTTTCATGGTGCGACTGATCCGGCGAAGTATGGCACCGGCGCCCGTGTCGCGTCCGGCAAGGTGTCGGAGTGGCTCCGGCGCTCGAAAGTCATACCGGAGGGTATTCAGCCCAACCACGCATGGCGCCACCGGTTCAAAACCAAAGCCAGCGAACTGGGTATCGACTCGCGCGTTATAGACGCTATCCAGGGCCATGCAGGACGAACAGCAGGCGACAACTACGGCGACGTAACCGTGGCGGCTAAAATTCGGGCGATTGACGCTTTCTCCTGGATAGTTGAGGATTAGCGTTTGCCTCTCATGGCGGAGGCGAATAGAGGTCGGTCGGAGCGATGTTCTCTGTGTCCAGGTCAGTGCGCCTGCAAGTGCTCCAGCAGTTGCTTGATCTCCCCCGGCCGCTCGATGGTGAAACAGATCAGGTCGGCATTCGCCAACTGCCGCATGGGCTTCAGCGCCGAATGACGGCCATAGCGGGGACGCCCTTCATCATCCGCCGTGACATAGGTATCGACCGCCGGAGATAGCCGGTAGCGGATCCCGGCGTTGATCATGCCCTCCCCGGCCTCCCGGTTCATCCAGAGGTTCGCCAGGGTCTTCGGTCCCTTCTCGAACATGATCTCGATGGCGGCACCACGCGGGGTGTGCAGGACGTAGCGCGCCGCCAGCTTGCCCTGGTGCCCGGCCGGATGCTCGACTGCAACCGCATCGAGCGCCGCCAGGCAGGCACGCTTGAGATCATCGCGATCGTAGGTCTTCAAGGTCATGCTGGCACCATCGAGGCATAGCGCATCAGGCGCTGGCGAATCGCCTTCTCTCGCTCGCGCACGAACTCCGGCATCATCTGGGCAGTGGCGAGATCCAGGCGGTCCGGGATCAGGTGGCGATCCATGTAGCTCCGATCGCGGCTGGTGATCCAGGCATCGAAGGGCAGATCGCTCTTTTCGAGGTTCTCGGTGCCGGGCAGGAGCTGGAGGTTGCCGAGCCTGTCGATGCTGTCGGCGATCTCGCGGATGCGATGCTCGGGGATGTTCATGCCCTGGAGCACACGGCGACCGGCCCGTGCCTGCGGCACGATGTGGTCGACATGGTAGGTGCCCGCGCTCCAGTCGAGCCCGTCGTAGAGGAGTGAGAGTGCGAGGAAGGTCTTGGCCTTGCCGTATTCGAGTGCCAGCAAATCCTCGATCGCGCGCGCATCGAGTCGCGCGATCCGACCGTTGGTCGCCAGAACGTCGTAGAGGCGCGCTGCCGGGAAGCCGCGGTCCGACCGCAGCCCTTCGCGGATCGCGCCGCGTGCCAGCGAGATGGTGCGGTCCGATGAGCCGGCGAAGACTCCAAGGAGCAGGCTCTGGATCAGCCAGCGCTGCATCTCGCGCGCATTCACCCGCTCGAACTCGATCGAACCGCGGAAGCTGAATTCCGGCGTGCGGAAGAGGTAGTAGGCGATCGGCAGCACCGCGTTGAGCGACGTCAGCGTCTCGCCCGAGATGCCGAAGCGGTTAACAAGGCGGAAGGTGTTCTCGATCGCTTGCTTGATCGCCGACCAGCGCGCCTCGATCTGCGAGATCGCCTCGCCCGTGAAGTTCGACACGCTGTATTTGACGTCGAAGTCGCAGAGCACCAAGCAAGCCTTCAGCACCAGGTCCCGGGTAACCGCGTTCGGGAGCGGCAGCGACTTGTTGATGTGCTCGACGAAGCCGAAGACCTCTACGCGGGCCGTGCCGGCCGGCCATTTCGAGGTGATCATCGACATGAGGAGATCGGGCTTCGAGAGCTTGGTGCCGCCGTCATTCGCGCGCACGAAGATGTCGAGCACCCGGTCTACCGACTGATCGGTCTCGGTGTAGTAGTTGATGACCTCGTCGGTCCAGATGACCGCATGCAGTCGCCGGAGCGTTGCCGCGGCCAGATCCTGCTCGAACGGGGTGGCGCCCCGGTGCATTTGGCCGAGCACTTCACCGATCAGCTTCTCTAGGTCGTCGGATCTCGGGTAATCGAGGATCTTGCCGAGCTTGAACCAGTGCTGGACTTGCCCGGAAAATGTGGAGAGCACCAACTGAGGAACCAGGAGGTGTTCTATGGGAAACGGAAACAGGCCGACGCCGGAGTTTCGTCGTGAAGCGGTTCGGTTGGCACTGACCAGCGGCCGGA
>NZ_JAOWLA010000034.1 GCF_025751575.1 Albidovulum sediminicola
GATACATCGACGGGTTCTACAATCCCGTCAGGCGGCATTCATCGCTCGGCTTCCAGAGCCCCATCGCCTTCGAGCGAAAAGCCCGGGAAGTGAGCTAAACGCTCTCCATAAAAGTCGGGCAAGTCCATGCTGCCTATGATCGTTCCTCGGAGGCGTGCCAAGGAAGTGGAAGCCGTAGGTGACACCGAACTCGGCTTCGTCCTCGCCGAACTCGCCTTCAGGATCCTTGAAGAGATCAATGTAGAGCGTCTTCTCGGTCCAGGCATCCGGGTTGTTAACCCGGGCGTGCTTCGCCTTCTCGGCGAAGGTGCCCCGCAGGCCGATCATCAACGAGGTCAGCCGCTGCTGGCCATCCAGCACCAGGACCACATTCCGCCCGTCGGGCGAGACTGCATCGTTCTGCCGGCCGGGACGGTAGTCCTCGAGAAAGCGGTAGATCCGAAGCTCGCGCTTGGTGTCCTGGTTCACGGCCCAGAACATGAAGCTCGAGATCGGATAGCCCTTCATCAGCGAGTCGAAGAGCGTGATGACCTGGTGCGCGGTCCAGACATAGGGACGCTGGATGGCCGGCAGGAAGTGGGTGCGGTTGACGTCGTCGATGACGGAGCCGATCGTGGCGGAGGCGTAGGACATGGGGACCGGATATCGAGAAATGTGTTAACGAAGGGTTAATTCAAGGCGCCAGTAGCGGCGTCACCGTAAGAGCCGGGCGCATTCGCCATGGCCTCCAGGGTCTCCATCACCTTCTCGTTCAGGCTCGCGAGATAGAGCAGCATCGCCTTCTGTGCCGCGATCAACTGCCCTGCCTCTGTCTCCGTCAGGTCTTCCCCTGCCGCGAGGCGTCCAAACAGATCCTCGTGATCGACATCAAGCAGGTAGAAGCTCGAGCTGCCATCGGCACGGCAAACGACGACTGCGTCACCGGGCTTTGGCATCCCTTCGTCGGTCCGAGGGTTCACAGCTGCATGGGGGAGTTTTCCGAGAGTGCCCACGCTCAACCTATCTTGTTGTGGATTCTTCAAAATTCGCGCAGCCGCGCGCAACTAGAACAACTGTTCGTGGAGCCGTGTCAATCCCTGCGGGATGGCTATCCGCATGGACCGGAGCAACGACAGACTGGTGGCGGCCTTCGCAGCCGTGCTGCGCGAACGGCGCGAGGCGGCGGGGATGACCCAGGAGGATCTTGCCGAGCGCGCGGATGTCTCGGCCCGCTTCATCTCCTTCCTGGAGACCGGCAGGCGGCAGCCGTCCCTCAGCGCGCTGTCGGCGATCAGCAGCGGTCTCGGCGTCAGCATGACAACGATCGTGGCGGACCTCGAAGAGCGCCTCGTGAGCGACCGGCCGGAGCACACGGGGTCGCAATAGATCCCCCTGTGATGGACGTCTCACCAGGGCGCCGGAGAGAGTCGCTGAGCGCCCTCGCCTCCTGGCCGCACCCACCCTAGCCGACAGCCGTGACATGCGACTCCTAGGCTCTCCTGGGGAGTCCAGGACCCATTGTGCTCCAGCGTCCCGCCAGGGCCGGCAGGTGGTTGCCGTCTAAACCCACACAGAACCGGAACGAGTTTGAAGCCGTGGCCCACTTGGAACCTTTGTGGACACCGGGCACCCACAGGTGCCGGAGAATGTAAGCTTCTCCGGCCAATCCAAAAAAGCCGGTCCCGCGAGCGAAGCGAGCGGGGCAAGGCCCGAAGGGCCGCGCAGGCGAGGCCCCGCAGGGGCCGAGGTAGTTCCCCGTCGTGTCACGTGGCTTTTTCACGACTAATATTAGAATTACTTTTGTTTGTTATTTCATACATCTAACAATTACCATACGTGAGACAATGCCACGTGACACCCCATTCTTCGTCACGTGGCATTTCCCGGTGGCCGTATTTGCACACCTTCAGCCGACGGGTCCTTCTCCATCCGGGTCTCCTGGAGCCGTCCGCTAACAGAAAACAGGCTGTTCGACATGGCGCGACAACAACGTCCGGCCGCTTTCTACTGCTCGTTCAAGCCCTTCACCGACGTCGCGCACTATGGTAGCGCAGGCCCTCGACGCGCGACGCAGGCACTCCGCGCGGCTAGCAGGAGCATCAACCTATGGACGAACCGGAAGCCGATCAGAACGCAGATAAGAACCTGCTCGCTCGGCGGCTCGATCGCGCAAAAGAGTGGATGAAGAAAAAGAAGCTCGAGAACCAGCGTCAGGGGTTCACGGCACAGGCCTTCGACGCGGTCGACGATTACAGGAAGGGCACCGGACGGAAGGCGTATAACGCCGCACGCAGAGAAGAATATCGAACCGAGGTAGAAGCCCAAGGCCGCCAAGTCCGCCCCTACACCAAGAGTTCCAGCGACGAAGAGAGGAAGCGCAAGAGGGCCGAGGCCGAGGCAAAGAGAAGGGCGAAGATTAAGGCTCAGGCCACCGACGAGGAACTCCAGCTGGCACGGGAGAACGCCAAGGAGCGCCAGCGCAAGTCCAGGACCTCACGAAGGGCACTCGAGGACGAGAAGCAGGAGCTTGAAGCGATCGTCGAAGGACTGCTGGCTGACTTGGATCTCGGCGCCAGCGAGATCGCCGAAGAGTAGTCCAGTCCCTGTGCTCCATCGGCAAGGTGCTGACCGGCAAACGGGCATTCTCCCTCATTCTCTCGTCCAGGCCCTTTCTCCTTGCCGCCTGGAGAGGAAGCCAGAACGCCAGGATGTCGGTGGCGCCAGAAGGCATCCCCATGACAGACTCTGCATTCTTCTAGGACTTCAGCTTCTGGTGAGAGTTCTCTTGCCTCCTATCGCGTGATATCGATCCATTCTGCTTCTCGACCATGGGACGCCCCGCCGGTCTGTCTGCGGACGTCGAGCCATTCCTCTCTGCGCCGATTTTCGGTGCTGGATCTGGCACTCCGGCTCTAGTTTTCATCCGGGTGCGCGCGAACACCGTCGGCGCACGCCCATCCACGCAAGCTCTTGATCGCCCTTCCCATCTCCGGCACTGCTGAGCAGACGATACCCAAGGAGGCAAGATGTCCCGACAGCACGCGAACCCTGTCTTGTTCACTCTCGGGGCGAGCGCTGGGGTCCTCCTTCGGTCCATCGAACGCACCCTGAAGTCGGACATTTAGAGTTGGTGCGCCGCATGCAGAGGTGCTGCCCATTATGGATAACGCTAAGTCAACTATGTTTCTATCGTGGACAAGCAGCCCTTCAATCGCTCCCGGGTGGCGTTGTAAGGAACCGAAATGAGCGAGACCAACTTCCAGCGAAATCTCAGGCTTCTAACCAACTATTCGATCTCGATCGCGGAAGTCTGCCGCCGGCTGCAGATCAACCGTCAGCAGTTTCACCGCTACCTGAGTGGCAGCGCTCGCCCTTCCCCTCGAAAGATGCTGAAGATCTGCGATCATTTCGGCGTCGAGGAATCCGAGCTCCTGATGGACCACGCCCAGTTTCGCGAGATCATCGCGATCCGGCGCCACAGCGGCGCCGCGCTCGACCCGCTGGGCGAGTTCATCGTGGGCCTGAGCAAGGTCAATCCGCGCTCCACCCGGCAACTGGAAAGCTATCTGGGCTTCTATTACAGCTACTTCCGACCGGTCGAATTTCCCGACATGGTGCTCCGTTCGCTGGTCAGCGTCTTCACGCGGGCTGGCTTCGTCTATGTCAAAACGGTCGAGAACTACTCCGCGGTCAAGCGACGGTCGCGCCGGATCCTGAAACATACTGGCGTCATGTATCACACGGGCGAACGTCTCATCGTCCATGAACGTGAAGCGATCGTCGGGCAGATGATGTGGACAACTATTCTGCTCCCGTCCCGCCCTGACCAGGTCTCGGTCATGCCGGGCCTGACGCTTGGTGTCAGCTCTGGCACAAAGCGTGACGTGGCCTGTTACCGGGTCATCTGGGAAGCACTGGGCGATTCAGTAGATATCCGGGCTGCGCTGGCAGGCGCGGGGCTTTATGACTTGAACAGCCCCGTGATCCCGCGCGATATTCGCGCGGCGATCAACAATGACATCACCCCCACCGAGGGAGCCTTCGTGGCGCGCGACTGGATCAACGAGACGGCGTGAACGGCAGCGGGAACGGTCCGCGCAGGGCTTCGGCTTCCGCAAGGGCCGACAGCAGCAGTTCGTCTTCACCGAACCTGGAAAAGATCAGTGCGCCGACCGGCAAGCGTTCCTTGGTCAACGAGATGGGCAGTGTCGCCACAGGGCAGCCAGTCAGATTTCCCAACATATTGAACGGGGCGTAGCTGGGCCAATCCGCCGTGACATCCCGCCCGTCAATACACGAAGGAGGGGTCCGCAGCGGGTAGGCGGGGCAACTGGTCGCAGGCACGATCAAAAGATCGTAATCCGCCATGAATTCGGTGAAGACTTGAGAGAGCCGGCGCCAGGCGAACTTTGCTGTCTCGACCGAACTTGGATCTGCGTCGCGCCCCTGTTCGATTATCGCACGCGTTTCGGGCATCAGCAGATGGGCGGCCTCGTCCATCAAATGGCCGCGTGCGCGGTATTCCTCGACCGCGCCCAGGAGATCCAGCAGTGGGCCAGGATCACACAGATCCGGCGCGGCGCGGCGCACCACGTGTCCCCCATCGGCAAACAGGCGCGCCAGCGTTTCCGCCGCCGTGGACAAGACCGGATCGACGGGCAAATCAGCAATCGTGGGGCTCCAGGCGATACGCAGAGGGCGACGGATCGGATCGATCTTCGAAAAGCTCCGTGCATCGGGGTCGCGCGGATCAACACCAGCAGCAACAGCGAACATGAGCGCCAGGTCACGAGCATTTCTTGCCATCGGGCCGACATCGGAGAACGGTCGCCAGTCCTCTGGCCCAGGCCAGAGCGGTATGCGGCGATGGCTCGGTTTGATTCCGACAACCCCGCAGAATGCCGCGGGAACCGTGATTGACCCCGCTGTGTCGCTGCCAGTGGCAATTGGCACCATACCCGCCGCCAAGGCCGCGGCGGAACCGCCCGACGAGCCGCCCGGCGTGCGACCAGGATCCCAAGGGTTCAGCGTATCGGGGCCGAGCCCGTTGCGGGTCTCACCCAGCAGGGTGAACTCTGGTGTGTTGCTTTTGCCGACCACGATCGCGCCAGCCGAACGCAGCCGCGAAACGTGGACAGAGTCCTTTTCGGCGACGCGGTCCGCAAAGACCCTGGAGCCACAGACAAACGGCAGACCGGCAACCGGCTCTGCGTCCTTTACCGCCAGCGGCAGGCCGAATAGCGGCGGCAGCGCCTCACCCGACGCAAGACGCGCCTGCGCCGCCTCGGCCTCGACGAGCGCCCGTTCCGGGCAGATCGAGGCGAAGGCATTCATCGCGTCGTCATCCTGTTCAATCGCGCCAAGGCTGTCGCGGACAAGTTCGGGGATGGAAATCTCGCGCTTTGCGATCATCTCTCGCAGCCGGTGCGCGGGTAGCGCGGCCAGCCGGGATGCGTTGGGCATGATCTTGTCGGGGTTCATCGGTCCCACCTGCCCGCCAGCTTAGACCTGCCCCAGTCGCCTACGCAGTCGCGCGGCACCGTGGGTGATCAGGCGGTCGGCGGTGATCGAAAGGAACGAAATGCCCAGGCCGGCAATCAGCCCCTCGCCAACCTTAGCTTTGCTTACTGCAACCAGCGTCTCCTGCTCCAGGCCGCGGGTTCCGACCAGCGCCGTAATCACCAGCATTCCGAACGCCATCAGGACCGTCTGGGAGAGGCCGAGCATGATCTCCGGCAGCGCGTAGGGTATTTGCACATGCAGCAGCCTCTGGAGCCGGGTGCAGCCCGCCATGTCGGCTGCCTCGATAAGTGATCCAGGCACCCGGGCGATACCATCCATCGGATAACGAATTGCAGGCGGCAACGCGAAGGCGACGATCGCCACCATTGCAGGGAAGTCGCCAAGACCGAACAGCATGACGACTGGGATCAGATAGACGAAGGTCGGCAGCGTCTGCAAAGTGTCGATGACAAGCGCCGTGAGCCCCCCCAGCCGTGCGTTCTGGGCTGCGACGACGCCAATTGGAAACCCGATCAGAGTCGCTATGAGCACCGAGATCGTCACGAGATAGAGCGAGGTCATCGCCATGTCCCAGTATCCGGTGATCGCGATGAAGGTCAGGATCGCAGTCAAGCCCAGCGCCAGCCCGACGCCTCGAATAAGGCAGGACAACAGCGCGACGAAAAGGACGACTCCCAGCCAGGGAAGCGCGACAAGCGCCGCTTTGAGCGGCCGGAACAGGTGGCGCACGAAGCCATCGCTGATCGCCCCGATCGAATCTGCGAAGGTCACGTTTACCCACCCGAAGAAACCGTCCAGAAGCCGGCCGCTGTTCCAGGTCAGCGCCTCTGGAAACGCACCCGAAGCTGGGGCGGCCTGCACCATGAGCCATCCCCAGAGCATCAGGGCGACCGAGCCAAGAAGGACCGGATGCCCTTTCCACCCCGTCGTTGCCCTTCCGTGCGAGGGTCTGCGTGACGCGACGGCGCGCGAAAGGCGGTCAAGGAGGATCGCCATCAACGTGATCCCGAGCCCCGCTTCAAGCGCGCGACCAAGCTGCATGGACTTCAATCCTTGGAGCACCACGTTGCCCAGCCCACCCGCGCCGATCACCGATGCGATGATCACGGCCGAAAGTGACAGCATCACCAATTGGTTAAAGCCCGTCAGCAGCCCCTGGCGTGCCGCTGGCAGCAACACCAGCAAGAGCCGCTGGCGCGGCGAACAGCCCGCCATGCTGGCCAATTCGCTGATGGAGGGCGGCAATCGCCGAAGAGCCAGCGTGGTGTTGCGGGCCATGGGCGGCATGGCGTAGATCACTGTCGCGATCAGGGCTGCCACCGGGCCGAAGCCAAAAAACAGCAGGATCGGCACGAGGTAAGAAAAGACCGGCAGCGTCTGCATGACGTCGTAGACGGGGTTCAGAAAACTGTCGAGGCGCGGCCAGCGATGGGCGGCGGCACCCAGAACGACGCCCACAATCGCGCCCACCATCACAGCGATAGCGACCGAGGCCAGGGTGAGCATCGCCTCATCCCACAGATCAAGCACAAGGAAGTAGAAACAGACCAACACGACCATACCGGCCGCCCGGCGTCCTGCTGCCCATTGACCAAAGAGTGCCAGCGCCGCCGTCAACGCCCACCAGGGCAGCGCCGCCAGACGCACTTCTCCGCCGGGAACGGGAACCTCCACCCCCTTTACCAAGACGCCTTGCAGCACAGACAGCGGCACCTCGATGATAGCGGCCAGCCCGCGGGTGATCTCCTTCACTTCGAAGGGTCCGATTTCGGCCCGCCGCGACAGCCAGGCAAGAAAGCGGTTGATCGGTTCGGCCGGCTCAAGCAGCCATTCCGAGGGAAGCCGAACCACCCAATCGGGCAACGCTTCGCGCAGGGCTGGAACGATGCTCGTGACCGCGATCAGTCCAAGCCCCAAAAGCATGATCAGGCGCGGCCGGATCATCAGGACAGCACGCTGTGGTGATTTCCAGAACACTGCTGCGACCATTACCTGGCACCATGAGCGAAAATCGTGTTGATCACGCGTTCCCGGTCGATCGCGCCGATGATCGCGCCCTTTGCATCTACGACGGGCACAGGCCGGTCGGAGGTGAGCACCCGCGATGCAACGTCGGCGATCAACGCCGACGCGAGGACTGGAGAGCCGCTTGCCAGTTCGGTGGCAGGCCCGGCCAACGATCCTGTCCGCATGACCCGATGGCGCGGGATCTTGCGGGTGAATTCGGCGACATATTCATCCGCGGGTTTCAGGATCAACTGCTCGGGCGTGTCGACCTGAACGATGCGGCCATCCTGCATGATTGCAATGCGGTCGGCGATGCGGATCGCCTCCTCGAAATCGTGGGTGATGAAGACGATTGTCTTGTGAAGCGTCGCCTGTAGCCGAAGGAATTCGTCCTGCATCTCGTGTCGGATCAGGGGATCGAGCGCCGAGAAGGGCTCATCCAGGAACCAGACCTCCGGATCAGTGGTCAGGCTTCGCGCGATGCCAACCCGCTGCTGTTGCCCGCCCGAAAGTTCGTGCGGAAACCGGTCTTCGCGCCCCTTGAGCGCGACGAGATCCGTCAATTCGCGTGCTCTCGCCAATCGTTCTTCACGACCTATCCCCTGCACGCGCAACGGAAAGGCGATATTGTCGAGCACCGTAAGGTGCGGCAGAAGCGCAAAGTCCTGGAAGACCATGCTGATCTTGTGCCGCCGGATCTCAATGAGCCGCTTGGGATCAATGCCCCGGAGGTTGTCCTCGCCAAAGAAAAGATCGCCCCGTGTTGCCTCGATCAACCCGGTCATGCACCGGACCAGCGTTGACTTGCCCGAACCCGACAACCCCATGATTACGAAGATTTCGCCCTTGCGGATGTCCAGCGTGGCGTCGCGCACCGCCGGCACCAGCCCGTGACCACCGAGGTAGTCATCATCGAGAGCGTCCGCCCGCAGCCCGGCCGCCGCTTCCGCACCCGGACCATAGAGCTTCCAGATTTTGCGGCAGCGGATGATGCTGGAATTATCGAACATGGCGGCGGCGAAGTCCTCTTGCCTGATTGCCGGCCCCACACTCTTCGCGCGGCCGAGCGTCTAGATGACGATCCGAGCGCCAAACGACGAAGGTCAAGCGCTCGGATACGATCCCTTCCAAGTGGCGGTTACTTAAGCCAGCCCCGCCAGACAGCTTCATTCGCGTCGACCCAGTCGTCGGCCATCTGGTCGTAGGATACGCCCTCGACGTCGATCCGCTCCATCCCCTCGGCGACCGTCTTGGCGTCGAGCGTGAAGAGATAGAAAATCCGCGCGGCCGCAGGAGCTTCGATCGAGATGTCGCGATTCATGAGTTTCCAGAGGAAGCCCGATGGCGTTGCGCAGTCGTGCGTCTTGTCGGCGACCGGCCCCCAGGCGGGATCGGTGAAACAGGCGGGTTCATAAGCGGGGAAGGCAACGTAATCTCCGTCGGCCTTGTCGAAGAACCAGTGTGGGCTGTAGCCCCATCCCATGATGGGTTGATTGCGGTCGTATGCGCCCTTGAGTGTCGCGATCAACGCACCGGAACTGCCCGAGGTAAGCGGCTCGATCTGGAACCCGAACGCGTCGATCGTCTCGTCGGCATAGGTGATCCAGTCCGCCGGGGCGGCGACGAACTGCGCCTTGGGCTCGGTCTCGGCCGTGGCGAGAGCCTTGATACAGGCCTCCTCCAGCAGCGCCTTGTAGTTCGGCAAGCCCGGGCAACTCGCCTCCAGCGACTTTGGATACCACCAGCCTTCGCGCACAACGATCCCTGACGATCCGACGTTGATGACGTCGCCTGTGGCCACCGCTTCCTGGCACGCGTCCCAGGTCGTGTCCCAGCACAGGAAGGTGTGCAGATCTCCCTGCTGCAGCCCCGTCAGACCAGCCGTGTAGTCCGCCGCCACGAACTCCACCTCGAAGCCGGCCTGGCGCAGGACATGGCCCAGAATGTAGGTCGGAACGTCGGTTTCCGAGGAGTTGATAACCGTCAGCTTGATCGTCGCTTCCGTTCCGGCCGCAAAGCCAAGGCTAGGCGCAACCGCCATAGCGGCAGCCAGGAATATCTTGACGTTCTTTCTATGGTGCAGCGTCTGCATTTTCTCTCCCCGCTGTTTTCCCGGTTTGCGCACCCTCGGTGCTGGTCGTTGTCATCGGAAGGATACGGCAATCCCCACAATAAGGGAGAGGGTCTGAAGTAGCTATATGTCGCTCAAAAAGCGACATTAATATACAGACTACCTACTCTCGACAGCTCCGTCGTCGACGTCGGGTGGGAAGCCAGAACGCCAGGATGTCGGTGGCGCCAGAGCGCATCCCCATCATGGATGTTCGGATCATCTAGGACTTCGACTTCAAGCGGGAACTGTCCGTCTCGGACTACTGAGCATCTTAAGTCCGGCTCCTCGACCATGGGACGCTCCGCCGGTCTGTATGCGGACGTCGAGCCATTCCTCATGGAAATTACCATAAGGTCTACCAGCGGCGAGCAGGGCGCTGTCCCGGCTCCTGCGCCAAGGACGTTGCGCGCTCAGCTAGGCTATCGCCACAAGCACCAATAACACGCCTACGGGTATGACCAACTGGTCCTGATGTCAGTCATTCCACCCAACATTCGCGTTCGACGATGACGGCGGCGATGACATCGACGTGGTGCTGACCCGCTTCTGGATCAGCATACAGTTCAGCGATTGCGCTGCTTGCTCTCTCGAGTTTCATCCACTCGATCTCCGAAACATCGCAGACCGACCATCGATCCCGCATGAAAGCGGCGAACCGGACACACACGACAGGCGAGAGCGGCTCAGCACGCTGAAGGTTCAGGTAGCGATTCTAGAGCTAACTACTCGACGATCTCGGCAATCTGCAGCAGGCCCATGGGCGGGTAGATCCCGATTGATCCTGCAACCGACATGTTGATCGTCACGGCGAAGTCAGTCATGCGCAGGACCGGCAGTTCACCTGGGGAAGCGTGATCGAACAGGATCTTCGCCGCCTGTTCCCCGGCAAGCCGTCCGACGTCGTAGTAGCGAGCGGCGACCGAGATCAGGGCTGCGCCGTCACGCACCATGTCCTCGTAGGGACTAAGGACCGGCAGAGCCTCGGCCACCGCAGCTTCACCGAGTGCAACCGCGTTCGCCTGCAGAAACGAGGAACTGCCGACATAGACGAACTCTACACCGGCATCCTTCAGTGCCGCCATCTTCGGCCGGATGTCGGCGGGCGAGGGTTTGCCATCCTCATCGAGCGCGATTTCGAGCGCGGTGAATTCCAACCCTTGCGCCATCGCCAGCGTGGCTACCTCATCGCGTTTAATGACCGAGTTCTGCTCGTCAGTGTTGAATAGCAGCCCCAAGTGACGGACGGACGGCAGGAAGCTGCGCATCGTCTGAAGAGTGACCGTCTCCGGCATCCGGTTGTATGTTCCGGTGATGTTCGGCCGTCCGGTTTGCTCTAATGATCGAACGATGCCCGAGCCTACCGGGTCTGCCACGATCGTGAAGACCTGTGGAATGTCGACGTTCAGCCCAGCAGTGCCCTGGTCCTCGAGCGTGCCTCCGATGCCGATGCTCACGGTCGTTCCCCAGGTCAGGATCAGGTCGCTTCCCGCGGCTCTCGCAGCGTCGAGGATCCCGGGAACCTTGGCCTTGTCCTGAGCCGCGTCGAGGATTGTGAACTCTATCTGGTGCCCGCTTTCGTTCAGATAGTCCTGAAATCCCTGGCAGGCCTCCTCGCAGCCGCGCCATGTTACGATGGCCACCTTTGCTGCGCCCTCCTCGGCGAAGGCGCACGTTAGGGCGCCAAGCCAAAGGACGGCAGCCGCCGCACCAAGCTTCCGTGACTTCATGGCTACGGTCTCTCCTCTGATCTGCTTTCAATCGCTACGGATGCAATGAAGATGAGCAGGCCTCCGATGACAAGCGCGCAGAGTCCGTTGAGAAGGCTATCGCGGTCGCCGTTTCCGTTGATGGAAGCCGCCGCGAGCAGGCCGACCAAGGTGACGGACCGTTCGACAACGCGATAGATAGTGAGCCGATGCGGACTGCCATGGGCGCACTCCGCGGCGAATTCGAGCGCTGGCCCCCGAAGCAGCGCAAAACCCGCGCCGACCCCGGCAACCATCGCCATCGTCAGCCAGAATGTCCCCAAACCGAATGCCACGAGCGCGGAAGCTGCGATGACGGCGCCGACGGCCATGGTTGATACGGGCCCCAGCCATGACACCGCCAGTTTGGCTGCGACCGGACCCAAGACCAGCTGGAAAAGGTAAAACAACATAATGACGCGAGCAGTCTCGGCCGGAGAGGCACCAAGCTCGGCGAGCCGGAGCGGAGCCAGATACCAG
Organism: Albidovulum sediminicola; assembly: GCF_025751575.1. GTDB lineage: Bacteria > Pseudomonadota > Alphaproteobacteria > Rhodobacterales > Rhodobacteraceae > Albidovulum > Albidovulum sediminicola. The sequence continues at coordinate 11,848 of NZ_JAOWLA010000034.1, forward strand.
ATGCAGACTGCCGTGACCAGGTTCAGCGGCACGACGATACCGAAAAGGAACGCGTAGAATGTGACATGGAGAGTTGTCCCCGTGGAGATGGCGCTCGCCGACTCTCGGACCGGGGCATCGCTTGTCGCGCCCAGCCCCCGGTAACCCAGTATCCCCGCCACGATCGACAGCCCCGCCCCCAGAAGCATTGCGGCCCCATAGCCGTAGCGGTCGGAAAGGATGCCACCGATGGCCGCACCACAAAAGGTGCCACCGAAGATCATGGCCATGATCACTGCTGAGACCCGGGTGCCCTCGCTGCCGCCGCGCAACGCAAGTGCGAAGTCCTGACAGGCGATGGTGGCGAATGCATAGCAGATCGCGATCGCGCCGCGACCTAGAACGACCCCCGCGATGCTGTCCGTCACGGCCATCCCCGCAAGTGCGAGCGCCGCTGGCATCGAGGCGGCCGCGAACACCTGTCCTGCTCCGAACCGCCGCACAAGCCGGCTCGCGAAGGGTGACAGAACCGCCAGGGCTGCAAGGTAAAGCGCCGAAGGCGCAGCGGCAGCAAGGCCGGGCTCAAGCCAGTCCGGCCGCGTAGCGTCGCGTGCATAGATCGGCAGAAAGGATGCCGTGACCTCGGTCGCGGTAACGAAGGTGAACAGGGCAAGGCGCATGTCGGTGAGAACCGGCACGACCATCCGCACCGGCTGCGTCCTGGTGCCAGCAAGGTCGCGTGCGTGGCCGTTCAGCCGCCGTGCCACGAGACGGAGCGTCGGCAGGCCGCCTGGCGCGATCGTGTGCACGAACCTGCCCTGCGCTTGTTCACGGGCAAGCGCAATGATTGAGCGCAAGGGCAACAAGATCATGTTTGATCCGACCACGAGCGTCACCTCAACTCCGATCAGAATCACCGCCAGCGCCAGCACCGCCGCGTCGAGCAGCACCGAACGCAGCCGCGTTTCGACAAACAGAGCGCTGCTGACAAGATGGATCTGGCCCACCACCTCGTTCCCCACGAGGACAGGCATGCGCTGTTCCGAACCTGTGATCCCGAGCCGCCTGCCGATCTCAAGGCGATCGAGCAGGGCGGGAGGTTCGTCGCGGGTAAGGTCCGCCACGACCTCGCCCTTGCTGGTCTCCACGGTGATCCGCCTAATCTCGGCGAACTCATCAATTATCTCGCCGAGATAGGTGTCCACCCCCCCGACCATTTGGATCGGTATCCCGGTCGACAGGGTTTGCTGCAGGTTGTCGCGCACGACATTGCCGATCAGGCGGGTGCGCTGCTGGAGTTCCGGAGCGATGGCACGGTCCAGGAAGACGAGCGTTACGAAACTGAACAGGAACACCCAAAGGACGACGACCGACGTGAGTATCGCCGTCATCCTTGCGCGGACGCGGAGCATGTCCAGATTGTCGACCCTGCTCGCCATCAGAAGCGATGACCCATGGTCGAAGCGTTCTTAGAGGCCACACGGTAGCTCGCATAGGCGTTGTTGAGGGCGCGGCGAAGCTCGCCGCCTTCCCCCGGTTCCATCACCACACCTCGCCAGGTGTCGCGCTCGAAAAGCTCGACATCGCGTTCTATGCCTTCAAAATCGGCGATCTCGCGTGCGAAGGCCCGGCGCAAGGCAATACCGATGAGCGTCGCGCCGACGCCCAGGAAGGCCGCAGCGGCCGTCGCAAGTTCGGCCCCCATGGCCCAAGTCCGGTTTACGCTTGGGCTCGCGTCAAGGGATATGACCATCGCCGCCTGCGCTTTGCCATCCGAAAAGGCGATCGGGTTGAAGGAAATGAAGCGGTTCCCGCCGAACAGATTCACCGGCCCGGTCTGCCAGCCCGCTGGCAACGCCGGCAGGTCCGCACCCGCTTCTTCGTTCCCGACCTGGTGCAGCATACGGCCCTGGGGATCGAGAATATGGATCGAGGTGATCGCGTCGTCCGTCTGCCTGGCGCGTTCGAGGAGCGCCCCTGCGTTGCGGACCGACAACAGGGGAATGCCGATGCCAGCGGCTGCATTGAACGGTTCGGCTGTGTTCACGGCCAGCACCGCCACCCGCTCCGCAAGAAGCGTCCGCTGGATGTTCTGGAACTGAAGAAGGGTGAGCCCCACGAAGATCAGCATGGCGAACGCGAGCGTCGCCGATGCGGCCCACCAAAGTCGCCAGAACATCGCCATCAAGCTTCTCCCAGCCATCTCGTAAGGTCTCGCAGCGACTATCGCTCATGGCAATTGAAGTTGCTAGCCGCTGAAGATCGCTAAGAGACCGGCGAGCAGTTGCTGGTCACCTGAGGAGTGCGCTTGTCTGTAGTAGTCATCGCTTGGGGGCGCTAGCTGGGTCCGGGGCGAGTCCCTCGACATAGACACCTACAACAGTAGTCCCCGCCTAGACCACTGTAGGAAAGAAGCAGAAGGACGGCTAGCGGGAGGTGTTCCTTGCCCGGTCTCCAAGGATGTCTGCTCGCTCTACGATCACAATTCGAGTCACTGGGGCATCTACCGCCGTTCCTAGTTCGAATTCAGTTGTGATCAAGCCACCCAACTTGCGCGCTCGTCGATTAACGCGTGGATGTCCTCGACCTATCGCTGATCCACCTTTCTTTCGGCACCAAGTTCAGCGATGGCGCTTCTTGCTTTTTCGAGCGTCATCCACTTGATCTTGGGGCATCGGGGGCCGACCATCGATCCCGCACGAAGGCTACGAACTGCGCGCATCGGAATTTAGAGTGCTGATGTTGATTGGACCAAGCGAGGCAGCCAATCGACCGAGCTGAGAAGAAATGACCTGCCACTGGTCTTTCATCCAGCCACGACCGGAGCCCGGTGGTTATTTACGCCTATTGGCGCGGGTTGAGCAATCGCCCGTCGCGCGGAGCTTTCATCTCGCGCAGCGGGACGGGCGATTGC
>NZ_JAOWLA010000035.1 GCF_025751575.1 Albidovulum sediminicola
GAGACTTCTCCGACCCCGATGGATACCGCGCCGCCGCCAAACGCGCCGCCGTCCTCGGATGCGAAGGCAAATGGGCCATCCACCCCTCCCAGATCACGCTCGCAAACGAGGTCATGAGCCCCTCCGAGGCCGAGGTCACCAAAGCTCAACGCATCCTCAAAGCCATGGAAGACGCCGCAGCCGCCGGGAAAGGCGCCGTCTCCCTCGACGGAAGACTCATCGACTACGCCTCAATCCGACAAGCCGAAGTCCTCGTCCAAAAAGCAAAGCAAATCAAAGGAGAATAAGGCCTGCGCCGGGCTGGTGCGCGCGCCTGTTGCCGGCTTCACGCCGCGCCGCAGGACACGCACACGCCCCGTCTTGCGAGTCTCTTTACGGCCCCCTGCCCGCGCGGCCGGGGGCCGAGCCACACTGTCTTGAGATCGGCGCGGCCCAGCGTTTCGGCCTTGGCTCCGGCCTTCGTCGCGCAGTCCCGCGCTTGCCAATCCCGTCCGCCCCATCTATCCAAGATCGCAGCGGCCCCGTAGCTCAGGGGATAGAGCGACCGCCTCCTAAGCGGTAGGTCTCAGGTTCGAATCCTGACGGGGCCGCCATTCACCCCCTGCACCCTGTCGCAATGCGCTGCAGAAACATCGTATAATCTCAATAAATTAACGCTGAACGCGCCGCAAACCGTTGCAAGGCATCGCGCCCAATCGTATCTTTTATGGTGGGTAAGAACATGGGTAGATTCCAACATGCCGAAGCTAGCCAAGGAACTTTCCCCGCTTGAGGTGCGAAACCTGCGCCACAGCGGCAAGAGCAAGTGGAACGAAGTTGTCGCGGTCGGGGGCGTTTCGGGGCTGATGCTGCAGATCACCCCGAACGATGGCCGCAGTTGGCTTCTGCGCACGAAGGTTGGGGAAGCTCGCCGCGAAATCGGACTAGGCGGCTTTCCCGATGTGACCTTGGCGCAGGCCAGGGAGCGGGCGCGGGAAGCGAAAGACCAGATCCGCCGTGGCATCGACCCTGTAGAGGAACGGAAGGCCCTCAAGTCTGCCCTGGCGGCATCACAAAGCCGGGGGCTGCTTTTCAAGGTTGCGGTTGAGCGCTGCCTTGCTGCCAAGCTGGACGGCTTCAAGAATGCCAAGCACCGCGACCAGTGGCGCAATACGCTTGATCAGTATGCGGTGCCTGTCCTCGGGCAGATGCAGGTTGAGCAGATCACGGTGCAAGACGTTCTGCGGGTGCTGCAACCGATATGGCAGAGCAAGACCGAAACGGCATCGCGCCTGCGCGGTCGTATCGAGGCGGTGTTGTCATGGGCGACCGTGGCGGGGCATCGCACTGGCGACAATCCGGCGCGATGGGCTGGCAACCTCAAGGAACTTTTGCCCGCGCCTGACAAGGTGGCCGACAAGGAAAACCACCCCGCCGTTGCCCTTGATGATGCGCCCCGGTGGATGGCTGAATTACGGAAGCGCGAAGGCTTCGGGGCGCGGGCCTTGGAGCTTCTAGCCCTAACCGCCGTTCGCTCCGGTGAAGTGCGAGGGGCAAGGTGGGATGAAATCGACCTGGAGCGTGGCCTGTGGGTAATCCCAGCCGAGCGCATGAAGATGAAGCGGGAACACAAGGTGCCGCTTTCGCCCGCCGCCGTTGACCTTCTCAAAGCCTTACCCCGCCTCGAAGGCAACCCGCTGGTTTTCCCTGCCGCGAGGGGCGGGCAGCTTTCCGACATGACCCTGAGCGCGACCATGCGGCGGATGCAAGAGGCAGAAGTTAGCGCCCAGCGCCTCGGCTTCCTTGATCCGCGCAGCAAGCGCCCAGCCGTGCCGCACGGGCTGCGCAGCACCTTTCGCGATTGGGCGGCCGAGCGGACGAACTACCCGGGCGAAATGGCCGAGGTTGCCCTTGCGCACAAGATCAGCAACGCTGTTGAGGCGGCGTATCGTCGAGGCGATATGGTAGAGAAGCGGCGGCGCATGATGCGTGATTGGGCGGACGTGCTGGGCGACGCTAAAGCAGGTGGCGAAGTGGTGAAGCTGGCATGAAGTGGCAACAACAGGCGCAGGAACTCCTTTCCGAGCTTCGTTCGCGAGAGCATAGCAGTCCAAGGGAGTCGTCAGAAGATATTCAAGACATGATACGACGGACCGCTGAATTAGTGGAAAAATTGAATCCTCAAAAATACATAGACGAATTAGTGCTTCACGGAATACAACGCGGCTTATTTGAGGATAGCTCTCAAATTTCAGGCTTAAGCCGTCTTAGTGAGAAAAAAATCGCCAGGCTTTCTAAATTGTTCGCAAAGATGTCTGAAGGTAAGGCCGTAACCGAAGATGAAGCTGATTTTATTGTGCCAATTTCAGCCTCTTATCCTCCAGCTATTGAGATTTTGCATCATTACGTTTCTATTCGCTTAGTTCAGGGTCAGGAATTGCCTCCAAAACTTCTCAGGGTTGCCGGGCACTTTCTTGCATTTGGCAAGCCCGCCAGAAAAAAGGGACCGAGTCCAACAAAGTACGCCACAAGAAACTCTTTTCTCAGCGAAGTCGCAACTTATGCTTGTGAAAGTTGGTCCGTTCCTCTGCGCGGAGGCTATGGGTCGAGTGTGGCGTCGGCCTGTAGGATGATCGCTCTGGCAACGCAAAAGTACGGCATGGCGATGGACGAGCAGGCGATTTACAAAGCGATCAGGGGCGCAAGATCCAAAGGCAAAGGCAAGGAAAAGTAACGCCTCTAAACAATTCCCACGATTTTTGCGCCGAGCGAGACCATGTCTATCCAATCGCAAATGATTGGAGTTAGGCGCAATGGCCGACAGTTACGTTTCCGACCTGCAAGTTGCCGCGCGTTATGGCGTTCACAGAGCGACGCCCTGGCGCTGGCTCAGAAGCCGAAACTTCCCGAAGCCTATTCAACTGACGCCCGGCTGTACGCGCTGGAAGCTGTCGGAAATCGAGGCCTGGGAAGCAGCCCGTGCCGAGTCTTCCAAATAAGAAAACCGCCACCCGTGCGATGGGCGGCGGCTTTACTCTTGCGGGCGATACGCAAGATTTAGCCCGGCACCTGCACGGTTTCAACCGTCAAATAGGCCGAGCAATGAAAACCGATAAAACACCCCCCCGAAACGCCCAGCGCATTTACCGCGTGGGTGAATTGCCGAAAGACCGCACCCCGGCGCACTACCGGATCACGCGCAGGGACGGCGAAGCCGTCACCGTGACCCTGCAAAAGCGCCGTCGCCAAATTCTTGACCTACTCATGCAGGGGCCGGTCTATTGCGCCTCCCCTGTGCGGATCTCGGATATCGTCTGCGTCCTGAAGCACGAGCTTGGCCTGGACGTTGAAACCGTCATTTACCCCGGCAACAGGCAGGCCGGGGCCGGTGACTATGGCATATATTTCCTGCGCAGCGCAGTGGCCCGCCTGGATGGGCTGGAGGTGGCGGCATGATCAGCCTGCGCCTCGCTCGACTGCGCCGTCTTTGCGGCCTCTCAGGCCCCGTGGCGGGCATCCTCGCCCAACTTGTCTATGGCGAGGGCCACGAATGACGGACGCGCGCCATATCACCTTGGGCCTCGGGGGCGACTGGCACGGCAAGCACGGCAATGCGCCGTGCCCCGTCTGCCAGCCCGAGCGCCGCGCCGATCAACGCGCCCTGTCGCTTCGGGATGAGGGTGGCAGGCTTCTGGCCTACTGCCACAAAGGCGGCTGCGACTTCCGCGAAATCGTGAATGCGGCGGGCCTGCCGCTTGATCGCCTCGCCCATGATCCCATTGCCCAGCGCGAAGCCGAGGCAAAGCGGGCCGACTATGAGCGGGCGCAACTGGACAAGGCCCGCGCCCTCTGGTGCCGATCAATGCCGATCACAGGCACGAAGGGAGAGACCTACCTGCGAGGCCGGGGCATCACCTGTGCCCTGCCGCCATCGCTGCGGTGGACAACGGACCTTCACCACGCGCCAAGCGGGCGCTGGCTCTCTGCGATGGTGGCCGAAGTTTCCACCGGGGCGGTGCATCGCACCTTCTTCGAGAAGACCGGACGACGGATCACGGGCAGCGCCAAGATGATGCTTGGACCCTGCGGCGGTGGTGCTGTGCCGCTCTCTGAAGGGCCTGGGGCGCTTGTCGTGTGCGAGGGCCTGGAAACGGGCCTGAGCCTGTGTAGCGGCCTTCTGGAAGGCCCTGCGACGGTATGGGCTGCCCTTTCTGCCCCCGGAATGAAGGCGCTACACCTGCCCGAACGCCCAGGCCGGTTGATCGTCGCAACGGACGGCGATGAAGCGGGGGAAAACGCGGGCCGGGTGCTGGCGGGTGCCGCCCATGCGCGAGGCTGGGAGGTGTCGCTTCTGCCCGCGCCGCAGGGGCTGGACTGGAATGATGTATTGCAGGGGAGGGCTGCCGCATGACTGCGATCACCCCTCAACCTGTCGCCTTCATTCCACCCGGTGCGCCGGAACCGATCAAGGCCACCCCGTTCGTCTGGCGTGACCCCGCTAACATTGCTCCCCGGCAATGGCTGTATGGGCGGCATCTGATCCGCCGCTTTTTCAGCGTCACGGTTGCCCCTGGTGGCGTGGGCAAATCCTCCCTGACCATCTGCGAGGCGGTCGCGATGGCTTCGGGGAGCAGCCTTCTGGGCGAAGGGGTTTCGGGGCCGCTTCGGGTTTGGATGCTGAACCTCGAAGATCCAAGGGACGAGCTTGAGCGCCGCGTGTCGGCCACCATGCTTCACCACCGCGTTGCCCCCGAGGCGCTGGGCGGGCGTCTCTTTCTCGACAGTGGGCGCGAGCGTGGCCTTTGCACCGCCACGCAGGCGCGGGACGGCGCGACGATCAACTCCCCAGAGGTTGCCGCCATCATCGCGGAAATCGAGGCCCGCGAAATCGACGTGCTGATTGTAGACCCCTTCGTGTCCTCGCACCGGGTGAATGAGAACGATAACGGCGCGATTGACTTAGTGGCGAAGGAGTGGGGCCGCGTGGCGGAGCGGTGCAACTGCGCGATTGAGCTGGTCCACCACACCCGCAAGCTGGGAGGCGAGGAAGCGTCCTCGGAAAGCAGCCGGGGCGCGGTGGCGCTTCTGGGCGCTGCCCGGTCTGCCCGTGTCCTGAACCGCATGAGCGACGCGCAGAAGGCCGATGCCGGGGTTTCCTCGGACCCCAACACCTACTTCAGCATCGACCGTGACAAGGCAAACCTTGCCCCACCGGGCAAACGCGAATGGCGGCGCATGGTATCGGTTGACCTGCCGAACGGCGATAGCGTGGGTGTGACGGAAGCCTGGGAATGGCCCGACGATTTCGAGGGCCTGAGTGCCGCCGACCTTCTGGCGGTGCAGCGCGCCATTCAGGACGCATGGAAGGCGGGCAATCCACCCCGTGCCAGCAACCAAGCCAAGAGCGATTGGGCGGGCGAAATCGTGGCCTCGGTGCTGGGGATGGATGCCGCGAAGGACAAGGCCCGGATTACCCGGATGCTGAAAACCTGGGTGGCAAGCGGGGCGCTGCGAGAGGTGCAGCACGAAGACGCCAAGAGGAACCTGCGGCCCTGCCTGGAGGTGGGCGAATGGGCAACCGAATGAACCCCACCACCCCTGAAACCGAGGTGGGGCAAGGTGAGGCAGTGGGGCGCTATTCCCGACCTGCCACACTGCCCCACCACCACACCCCTAAAGGGGGGTGGGTGGTAGTGGGGCAAGATAGGGCTGGACGGTCGGATGCCCGAGGTGGGGCAACCCGCAACCGCTTCCTGATCACGATTTCACCTTTCCTGACCTTCCTGGGAGCGATCCTATGACCGACGAAAAGAAGCCGACCGAAGCCCAACTGCCTGCGCTGAAGGGGCGGGAAGCGCCCTCGATGAAGCTGCAGCCTGAGGGCAAGGCCCTGCAGGTCACAGTGAAGGGCGATTACTCGCGCATCAGAGACGGAGCCGGAAACACCCATGTTGCCGACGTTCTCCTGCACCACCTGGCCTGCCTCGGTTCTCAAGGCAAACGCTTTGACGACGATGCGTCCAACTTCGCGCTTGGCTTCGTGGATTCGATGCAGCCGAGGGATGCGGCGGAAACGCTGCTTCTGGCCCAGATGGCGGCGACCCATCAAGCCGTCATGATGTTTGCCCGTCGCCTCAATCACGTTGAGCACCTCGCGCAACAGGATTCCGCAGAACGGGCTTACAACAAGCTGGTGCGCAGCTATGCCGCGCAGATGGAAACCCTGAAGCGGTATCGCTCAAAGGGGCAGCAAGTCGTCAGGGTGGAGCGCGTCACGGTAGAGAGCGGCGGGCAGGCCGTTGTCGGCAATGTGCAGCACGGGGGGAGGGGCAGCGATGAAAGCTGACGACAACCCCATGAGCAAGGCCCATGCCGCCCCCAGGTGCACGGCAAAGTCAAAGCGGACAGGCGAGCGATGCAAAGGCCCTGCGGTGAAGGGGTGGAGCGTGTGCCGGTTTCACGGCGCTGGAGGAGGGCATCGCCCTGGGAAGGATCACCCGACTTGGAAGCACGGGATGCGGTCGCAGGAGTGGGCCGAGGAACGGCAAAGGCTGAGCGAGCTTGTGCGGGAGGCGCGGGAAATAGAGCGGCTGATACGAGATGAATAGCGAAGTAGCATCGCCGATTGCTTGCAGGACATCGTCCAGCCATCACGCTTGTCGCCAAAGTTGAGCTATGCCAAGCTTCTATGACAACGGGGAGGCATTGAGGATGACTAGAGCGACAACAATTTTGGCGCTTCTCACACTGGCGGGATGTGTCGATACTATGGCCCCAGCAGTTGCGGACTACAACGGGGCCAGCGTAAAGATTCAGGAGCCGGGCCTTTCCGCAAGCGTGCCGCCGAGCGAAGAAGCAATTGCTGAAGCCCAAAGAATATGCGGCACAGCGAAAAAGAGAGCGGAGTATGCTTCAGCTACGATGGCTACCGAATACACGGTAAACTACCTGTTTCTTTGCCTTTAGAGAAGCAGCAGGCAGATACCAAAGAAGAAGACTCTATTCTGACAGGAAGCTCGCAGTATAGAGCGCCACGCTCTTGCTCATTTCATTTCTCGCGGGCGCTCGCTCCGACTGAGCCTTGCTTCCTTCGAACCAGAGCCAGCTGTAAACTACCATGTCGCCTAGAAAGAACTTTGTAAGGTAGTGTTCGCTCACGGCGGACCCGTCGGTGCATCCGGCGCGGATTTCGCGCATGTCAACCTCAGCTTCGGGAACCTGGCGGACGCCCGTAACAAAATCCCCGCTGCACATGCTGGAAAGCATTGCCAAGTCATTTGCGTCGCCAGCCTTAAGGTCGCTTTCTGGCCCTCTTGCCGCCACCACCACCCCAGATAGAAGGCCAAGATTAGGCGAACGCCAAAAGATGCTTTGAAGGCTGGGATCGGCGTTGGGGAATGCCTCCTTCATCTCTGCGGCTGAAAGAAATGTGAAGTCTGAAACGCCGAGTGTCGTAATCGTTCCAGCTGCGACCTGCATCAGTATTGCGGGATCGACTTGGTTCCTAGGTTGCTGAGGTTGTGCAGCGCGATAGGCGTGGTTACGCACAGCGCAGTCAAAGGTAGCAGCAAGTGCCCGAGTGGTTCCTGTAAGGTCAAAAGGCGTTTCGCCAAACTTAGACTGGATAATCAAAGTTCGACCGCGTCGAAAACTATCAAGTGCGCGCTCCAAATCAGAAATGTTCAGGACTGCAAACGTGTTGTCGAGCGCGGTCGCGTTTCCGAAGAATGGCGGGCGACGGTCAACAAAAAGCGCAACCGGGAACTCCTCCTGTGGCGTGAAAGTGTCTGAGGGAGCAATTACGCCGACGTTGACTGTCGCATCCGTGTTTACCGAAAAGAGAAGCGTGTTGCCGTGTCGGTACGCTGCCGAAACTGCGCAATGCGAAAAGGTGCCGTCATCGTAAGTGTAGCCAGCGCCGCTCCAATTTCCGTAAGAGATCCTCGATCCAGGGATTTCCTCGGCGATGACTGCTGAAGGCGCAAGCAGCAATGCTAAGCAGGAAACAAGCGTGCGCATCTGTCCCTCACAATAGACTAACAGCAAGTAAACTAAGCAAAGCGCCACTTGGCAAGGATTCGGTCAAGTTCCCTGTATCACCAACTACTTGCAGCATGCCGCTTACTCGGCGCAGGCGGCGGGCATCGTTCCGGCAAGGATCACCCGACCTGGAAGCATGGGATGAGGTCACAGGAGTGGGCCGAGGAACGGCAGAGGCTGAACGAGCTTGTGCGGGAGGCGCGGGAAATCGAGCGGCTGATGCGCCGTTGAGTGTTCAGTGGGGATCATATTGCCGATTGGGCGTGGCGAAGATGTTCTGTCTCCGTCGGTTCGGGCCGTGACTCCCAACGTTCGGGTGGCCACAACCGAACTAGTGGGTCCACTAGTTGGGCCTACCATCGCGGGGGCTTGACTGAAGGAGGACAAGAGAATCCTCCGAGTAGCAAAGGCATGGACCCTGGAGACAACCACAGCGCCAACAACAAGCTGTTGACCTCAATTATACTCTATGCACTGTATATGGGAAAAGCCGCAGCGCCACTTGCGCGCCCGCTGAGGGTCATTTAAGAGGAATGTTCTACACACGTTCTTATCTGGCAGGCGGCACTCAAGCAGATGGCGGGGAGGAATGAACAACTTCATTTCGATGTTTTCGGGTGCCGGCGGGCTGGACCTTGGGTTTGAGCAAGCAGGCTGGACAAGACGTTTCGCATCCGACCTGGACGTCGATGCTGTTGCGACCTTGCGCGCCAATACAAAGCTCGAAGACCGCGCTCTTGTGGGTCAAGAAGATATTCGCCTCCTTGAGGCCTCTGACGTGCTAGCGCGCGCAGGCGGCTTGGTTAAAGGCGACTTAGAGGCCATTGTGGGCGGTCCGCCGTGTCAGTCATGGTCCAGCGCTGGCCATCAAATGGGCCTCGCCGATGAACGCGGCCAGCTTTTTCGCCACTTCATCAAGCTGGCCAATTCCCTTGATCCCCGTTTCATCGTTATGGAAAACGTGCGGGGCCTTCTGACTGCGCGCGGCTTGGACGGAGAGCCGGGCACTGCGCTTGCGCTGTTGCGGGAAGATTTGCGCCAAGAGGGCTGGCAAACTACCGTCAGCCTGTTGAACGCCGCCGACTACGGCGTTGCGCAACGGCGTGTCCGCCTGTTCGTGATTGCTCACCGGACCGGGGATTGCCCGGCATTCCCGAAAGCAACTCACTCAAAGGAGCCGACCGCCGGATTGAAGGCATGGGTTAGCCTGAAACAACTGTTGACCACCCTCACAGAGGTTGTGGAAGAAGAAGTCATTCGCCCGACCCCGAAGCTGGCAGCAGAACTCGCGAAAATCGAACCCGGAAGTGGCGTAAAATCTCCCGGAAAGGCTGAAGCTACCCGACCTGGCGGTCATTGGGGCTACAAGCAAGGGGCGTTCATTGCTGACCCGGCACTTCCCGCGCGCACTGTGACGGCGAGTACTGCCCAAGACTGGATCATTGACCCAGTACATGGAATCCGTCGGTTGTGCCCCCGTGAGTGCGCAGCAATTCAATCGTTCCCCGCGACTTGGAAATGGGAAGGCAAGCGGGCGTCTGTCTACCGCCAGATAGGCAACGCCGTTCCGCCAAAACTGGCCAATGCAGTGGCTTCATCGCTAGCGCGACACATCGCCGATGAGTCAGCTCCCTCCGCGCATACAGTGGTCAACGAACTGTCTCCGCTCGATACGCGACTTTTGGCGGCAATCGCCTACACTAAGCGTGACGACGCCCGCAATGGAGAGTCTCGGCGGTCTGCACCTGTCCTGCGGCGGCGTCGGGCATCCTAATGAGCGTCACAGAAGAAAACCGCAAGAATGCCGAACGCGCCCGCAAGCTCTATGTCGAAGGTGCCGACCCTGTTGGCGAAGCGACTGACTGGGCGGCGTCACTTGCGGAAATACGTTTGCAGGTAGTGGCCGCACTGGCAGCTTCCCATGACTTGCGCGACCTCCGATCCGCTCTTGAGGCAGACGGCAAGCATATGCTCATATTCCGTCACCTGCTAGCACCGCCTAAAAGCCAAGATCAATTCAAACTTCTTTGCGATGAATGGTCAAAGGGGTCAGAAAAATCGGGCCTTCCGCAGAAGCCGAATGCCGTGCGCGCCGTTTCTGAGGTGTTAGTCCGGTGGATGGACCGGGAAATTGCGCCATGGCTCTCTGCCAATCGCGACGCTACGGAAGTCGAGCGCGAACGACTGATTGAGCGCGTAATATCCTTCATCGCTCCGAAGCTGACGGATACACAAAAGCGGAACCGGCTGAGTGCAGAACAGGAAACTGCAGTAGTTAAGCTGCTGCGAAGTCTCAATTGGACGCAACTTCCAAGCGTGACAATTGACACCCGCGCAGCCGTCGCGCCCAAGCACTTCATGAACAAAACACGATTTGCTACGGCGACAACCACGGCCCAAGAAGTTGATATCGCGTGCGGCTTTGCAGCATCATATGTTGCGGCAATGGAGTGCAAGGTGACCAACGACGCCACCAATTCGGTGAAGCGCATTAACGATGTGTTAAAGAAAGCCGCTGCATGGAAAGCTCATTGGGGTAGTTTCGTAGAGACGGCGGCATTGCTACAAGGCGTAATCAAGCCCGAAGACGTGCAGCGCCTCACCGACGAAGGAGTGAGGGTGTTTTGGTCCCATGACCTGGATGCGTTTGCACGTTGGGTGCAGAGCCGGGTTTAGTTTGCGCTCACTCGCGAATGCACTTTCTGCTGAGTTGAGGCCGATTGCCGCCAAGAAAGGCCTCAGGTCCGCTGTCGAGAAGGCGGCGACAGATAGCACTAATGCGTGATTGAACGACCAGAAACCAAGCCGACAACTCGTGATGTCCCTGTATATGTGCCAGCAATAGAGTTGGCAGAACTCGGGGTAAGTACTTGGCATTCTGGTGAGCAACAAGGATTTGGCCTCCGACCAAACCCAGACCATCGCAACGCGAGCGCAAAATCTTTGGCGGGCTTTATGGTGGGTAAACTAAAAAATTGTTAATTTATATAATGAATTCAATCACGAATGGCGGATGACGGGGCCGCCATTCACCGAAAACACAGCATCGGAGCGGGAGGGCATTCCGGTTCCGCCTGTGCCGGGCTGATAGCCCGCCGCGTTTTCGAAGTGCCGGGATATCCAACGGCAAGTGTTTTCCGCTAGGCTCGGGCACAGCGTCCGAAAGTCGCGCGGCGCTGCACCGTTCTAGGTTCGGGAGGCCCATGACAATACAGACACGCGAAGGCCACGGCCTCTGGATCGTCGAAGGCACGGCAAGCGGCGATATCCTCGCTTGCGCCGAGGGCCTCAGTTTCTGGGGCGGGGTCGATCCGGCGACGGGGCGCATCGTTGATGTGCATCATCCCGACCACGGGACCAGCGTCAGCGGAAAGATCCTGATGATGCCGACCTCTCGCGGATCCTGTAGCGGCAGCGGCGTCTTGCTGGAATTGTCGATGAAAGGGCTGGCACCGGCGGCCTTGGTCTTCTGCGAGGAGGAGGAGATCCTGACGCTCGGCGCGCTGGTTTCGGCCCGCATCTTCGATCGGCCGGTGCCCACGCTGCGCCTGCCCCGGGCGCAGTACGATCGCCTCGCTTCGGCGCGATGCGCCTCGATCGGTCCGGACCGGGTGACCGCCGATGGGCTTGACCTTTGTCTGGAGCCCGTGCCGCCCGGAGATCTGGACCTTTCCGACCGGGACCGGCGCTGCCTGAACGGTGAGGCCGGGCGCGGCGTTCGCATGGCGATGGAGATCATCTGCCGGATGGCCGCCGCCTCGGGGGCCGGTGGTCTAGTCGATGTCACCCGGGGTCATATCGACGGTTGCATCCTGGCCCACTCCGCGAACCTTATCTTCGCGGAGAAGATGGCCGAACTTGGCGCCCGCACGTCGATCCCCACCACGATCAACGCCATTTCGGTGGACCGGGAAAACTGGCCCTCCCAGAACGTCCCCCCCGATTTCGGGCGCCGCGCCAGTCGCCTGGCGGATGCCTATGTGGCGATGGGCGCGCGGCCGGTCTTCACCTGCGCGCCTTATCTGCTGGAGGACCCGCCGCGCGAAGGCGAGGCGCTCGGCTGGTCGGAGTCCAACGCCGTCATCTTCGCCAATAGCGTGCTTGGCGCGCGCACGCCGAAACATCCCGATTACCTGGACCTTTTCATCGCCATGACGGGGCGCGCGCCCGCCTCGGGCGTCTATACCGAACCCGGGCGCGTCCCCCGGGCGGTCATCGCGGTCGATCCCCCCGCGCTTGGGCAGGATGACCTGCTTTGGCCGCTTCTGGGCTGGCTCGCCGGGCGGATATCACCGGAACAGGTTCCCCTTATTACCGGGATGGAAAGCCGGGCGGCGACCCGCGACGACCTCAAGGCGCTCTGCGCGGCCTTCGGGACGACCTCCGGCGCGCCGATGCTGCACGTCGCGGGCCACACGCCAGAGGCGCATCTTGCCCCCGCCACCGGGGCCCCAAGGCATCGCATCGGGCGTGCGGAGCTTCTTGGCGCCTGGGCCGACCTGAACCGGGGCACAGGGCAAATTGATCTGGTCGCGATCGGCAGCCCGCATGCCTCCCTCGACGAGTTGCGCCGCATCGCCACGCTGTTCGACGGACGCGCCTGCGGCCCCGGCACGCAAATGATCGTCACGCTTGGGCGCGACACCCAGCGCGCGGCGGCGGCCGAGGGGCTGGCGGACCGTTTGGCAGCGGCCGGGGTGCAGCTGATCCCGGATATCTGCTGGTGCTCGATCACCGAACCGGTCTTTCCGCCCAATGCCCGCGGCCTGATGACGAATTCCGGCAAATACGCGCATTACGCGCACGGGCTTTCGGGCAGGCATGCCCGGCTTGGCAGCCTTGAAGATTGTGTGAACGCGGCCGTCACCGGGCGGGCGCCGGACGGGCCGCCCAAGTGGCTGCGCGCCTAGGCCGGACCGATGGTTGCTGTTTTCCCGGCCGCCACACCGCGAGGCCGGTTGGCAATGCCCATGGTCAAGGGGTAGATATCTGGCTGTTGCCGCCGACCGCACATAGGGTCGGAGGGGCTTGGCTAATCATGAAGGCTGTGCAGGAATGAAGACGACCGCCCTTGATGCCGCTGACATCCGTATCCTTTGCGCGCTCCAGCAGCATGGCCAGCTCAGCAAGTCCCGGCTGGCCGACCTCGTCGGGCTGTCGCCGACGCCGTGCTGGGCGCGGCTCGCCCGGCTGAAGAAGGCCGGACTTGTCCGCGGCTACCATGCCGATCTTGCGCTGGACCGGATCGCGGATATTTCGCAGGTCGTCGTCACGGTTTCGCTGAAGAGCCACCGAAAGGCGGATTTCGAGCGCTTTGAAGGATATATCAACCAGTTGCCCGAGGTGACCACCTGCGTCGCGACGGGGGGCGGGATGGACTACGTCATGACGGTCCTGACGACCGGGCTTTCGGCGTTTCAGGTGTTGATGGAGGAGATGCTGGCGGCGGAGTTGGGGATTGACCGCTACATAACCTACATCGTGACCCGGGAGGTGAAGGCCGCCCAGCCTGATCTTCGGCGCCTTCTGGACGGCCCGAAGCGCTGAGGCCGGGGGGCGTCCGCCGAGCCTGCGGACCGAACGGTCTGGGCGGGGTCGATCTTTGGTCCGTTCGGTCTGTGGCGGGGCGATCTTCAGCCCGATGCCGGGGGCCCTTCGCGCTTAGAACTCAGGCCCAGATCGAGGAC
>NZ_JAOWLA010000036.1 GCF_025751575.1 Albidovulum sediminicola
CCGGCCGCTGGTCAGTGCCAACCGAACCGCTTCACGACGAAACTCCGGCGTCGGCCTGTTTCCGTTTCCCATAGAACACCTCCTGGTTCCTCAGTTGGTGCTCTCCACATTTTCCGGGCAAGTCCAGGTTGTAGAAGGTGATCCATCGGCCGACGCCCGCCTTGGCCTGCGAGCCGGTCTCCCAGGCATGTAGGTAGACGCAGTCATACTTCAGGGACCGCCAGACGCTCGATGAAGATGTTGTCGAGGCACCGGCCTTTCCCGCCCATCGATATCCGGGTCCCGATCCGCTTCAGCCGGTCGGTCCAGGCGAAGGATGTGAACTGCGAGCCCTGATCGGTATTCATGACCTCGGGCGGGCCGAAGTGGTGGAGCGCCTCGTTCAGCGTCTCGACGCAGAAGTCGGCCTCAAGCGTGTTCGAGATGCGCCAGGCCAGCATCTTGCGGGTGAACCAGTCCATGATGGCAACCAGATAAAGGAAGCCCCGGCGCATCGGCAGATAGGTGATGTCCGCGCGACCTGTCCTGGTTGGGCCGCGCGATCCGCAACACACCCAGAAGGCAGGGGTAGGTCTTGTGCCACCTGGCGGGCTTGCTGGTGTGGAGTTTCCGGTAGATCGGCATGAGCCGCATCAGGCGCCGGATGCGTTTCTGGTTCACAAGGTGACCCTCGTTCTGCCGGTGGCAGGCCATCTGCTGCACGCCTTAGAACGGAGTTTCCAGGAATTGCCAGTCGATCATCTGCATCAGCGCCAGGTTCATCTCGGCCTCGCCCTGCGGTGCATAGTAGGACGACGACCGCAAGATCGACAGCAGGCGGCATGGCGCCCCGACCGGCAGCTTGGGGTGATGACGCTCAATCATCTTCCGCCTCACTTGCCAGTCCAAGGTTTGAGCTTTCGTGACAAAAAATCGATGGCGACGGCCAGTTCTCCGATCTTCGCGTGCAGAGACCGCGCCGTCTCCTCGTCAACCTCGGCCTTCTTCTTCCCGTCGCGTTCGAAGATGTCGGCCGCGCCGTCCAAGAGCGCCTTCTTTCACTGATGGATCATCGTCGGATGCACGCCCTATTCGACGGCCAGTTCCGACACGGTGCGCTCGCCCTTCACGGCTTCCAGCGCCACACAAGCCTTGAAGCCCGCATCATGGTTCCTGCGCTTCTTCATGTTCTGATCTCCTCGTTCTTGGAGACCAGCAGCCTTCAGATCGCAGCCCCCGTCACTGTCCGATTCTCGGGGAGGTGCTCAGGCGGCACCCTACGTTCTGCCTGCGACTACCAATCCCAATATTTTCTTGCCAACATACAAGATCCTGCCCAAGACATGGATCACGGCGCGCAACAGAGTAGTCTAGGATGAGTGGCAACCTGAAGTCGGACCAGCACACGGGCCAGTTGCGTGTCGCCTCAATCGGGCTCGGGTGGGTGGCACAGAACCGGCATATTCCGGTGATGATGGGGCTGAATAACATCACGGTTGTTGGCGGTATCGACCGACGGCCGCGGCGTGCCGAGGACGTCGCCAGACGCTTCAAGCTGGCACGACACGCCCAGGCGGAACGCCTTTCGG
The DNA here is from genome assembly GCF_025751575.1 of Albidovulum sediminicola. Classification (GTDB taxonomy): domain Bacteria; phylum Pseudomonadota; class Alphaproteobacteria; order Rhodobacterales; family Rhodobacteraceae; genus Albidovulum; species Albidovulum sediminicola. The sequence goes on from NZ_JAOWLA010000036.1 coordinate 1,569, forward strand.
ACGTCCGGTGGCTTGACGAGGTCGATGCAATCGCCGTCGCTACAGCGCCGTTCAGCCATCATGCGCTGATTTCCGAGGCGCTCGCCCTGGGCAAGCATGTTCTGACCGAAAAACCGTTCACCATGTCGCGCGAAGAGTCCGATTCACTGATCGCCATGCAGGACGCGGCGGACCGGGTTCTCGCGGTGGTCCACAACTTCCAGTTCGCGAGATCGACGAGACGGCTCCTGGCAGAAATCGACAACGGGCGGCTTGGCGAGATCCGGGCAATCAACGCGGTCCAGTTCGGCAATCCATCACGGCGACTTCCGGACTGGAATGACGAACTGCCGCTGGGTCTTTTCTACGATGAAAGCCCGCACCTGCTCTACCTGATGCGGCGGGTCGCGCCGGGCCCGCTGGAGTTTCTGCAAGCGACCTCGCAGCCGTCAACAATCGGGCTGAACACGCCGGCGCGGATCGATGCGCACTACCGGTTCCGAAGCGGTGGAACCAACTGTCCGGCGACGCTGAGCTGCAATTTCGAGAGCCCGGTCAGCGAATGGTTCCTGATGGTCTTCGGCAGTCGGCGCCTGGGTATCGTAGACGTTTTTCGGGACATTTACGTCAGCCTCCCGAACGACGGCGCGCATACGACCGCAACGGTGCTGAGAACGAGCCTGACGGCGACCTTCCAGCACTGGGCGCAGCATCTCACGAGCGGTTGGGGGCATCTGCGAAAGACCCTGGTCTACGGTAACGACGAGGTATTCAGGCGTTTCGCGGCCGCCGCGCTCTCGCGGCAGCAGCCCGAGGGGATCTCCGCGCAGGATGCGCGCGACGTCCAGCACATGCAGGCCGACATCGTCGAACATTGCGTCGACCTGGGCGGGAAGGAGCGACGATGACAGAGGGAGGACGCCGCACCGCCGAGCCTCTTCCGACGGAGATGGAGCTTCTGGCCGATCTCTCCCGGCTCTACAAGATCCAGCCGGCGACGGCGCTGTGGCGCGCCGTCGAGATCCGCGAGGTTCTGAAGGCCGGGTTGCCGACAGGCCGCGGCCTCGACCTCGGCTGCGGCGACGGTGCCCTGACCGGGATGATCCTGCGCTATGCCGGTGAACGACCCGAGTTGGACGGGCTAGACTATGACCACGGCGAGGTCCGGGTCGCCGAGCGCCGCGGCGTGTATCGGAGAACGTTCTGCAGTGGCAGCGAGGACATGCCCCTCGAGGACAGCTCGGTGGACTTCGTATTCTCCAACTCGGTACTTGAACACCTAACCCATCTCGACGCCACGATCGCGGAGTGCGCCCGCATCATTCGTCCCGGCGGAAACCTGATCGCGACGGTTCCTGCACCGGCATTCCAGACTCTTCTGAAAGCGCAAGGCAGGACCGGGGCCGCCCGTGAAGCTTACGTCACCACGATGAACGCCCGGCTCGCCCACAAGAACTACCTCGATGCGGCGGGATGGGCGGCACTGCTCTCGAAACATGGCTTTGCAGGCTGCTCCGCGACACCCTACTTCAATCGCGCCCAGGTGGAGCGTTGGGAAAAACTCTCAGCGATGACAGCGGGCGTATTGCAGAAACTCGGGGCAACCAACGCACTGTTATATCGGATGCAACGTTTGACACGGTCCGATGATCGCTCCGCCGGGGGGCTGCTGGAGACCAACCGTGGGATTGCACGATGGAGCCGCCATTGGGCACGCATCGTCGCGGGTGGGGTGCTGGACAATCCCGGCACCGATGATCGCTATGGATGCCTGCTCGTTTCGGCGCGAAAACCGTGAGTATGAAGCTCCTGATCGTCAGCGCCTTTTTCGAGACCCATCGCGGAGGCGCGGAGCGCGTCGCCGGTCAGTTGGCACGCCATCTGTCGCAGAACGGCATCGTGGTTAACTGGTTGGCCGCCGACGCCTCGCGGCCCGACGAAATTCCGGGCGTCTCGCTCATTTCGGTTCGGGCAAACAACTGGATTGAAGAAAAGACCGGGGTGCCTGTGCCAATCTGGTGGCCAGGGGCGGTCCGCACAGCTTGGCGCGCGGTCCGTGGGGCCGAAATGGTCATGCTTCATGACACGCTCTACTTGGGGAACATCGCCACGTTCCTGGCCGCACGATGGTACCGGCGGCCCATCGTCATCGTTCAGCATGTCGGCGCGATCCGGTTCACGAACCGCATGTTCCGGGCACTCATGTGGATTGGCGACAAGCTGGTCGGGCGGTCCATGCTTGCCAGTGCTGACCAGGTCGTCTTCATCAGCGAACGCATCGCAGACGAATATCGGGAGGTTGGTTTTCGCCGGCCAGCCAAGATCGTGTTCAATGGCGTCGACACCACCGTCTTCACCCCCCCGTCGGAGGACACCGCGACCCGGTCGCAGCGCGCCGCGCTTGATCTTGCGGACGACGTGCCGGTGGCTCTTTTTGCGGGCCGTTTCGTAGCGCGAAAGGGGCTGGAGCTGATACGGAACATGGCGGTACGCCGCCAAGACGTCGCGTTCGTGCTCGCAGGCTGGGGGCCGATCGACCCGCGCGACTGGGCGCTGGACAACGTGCGCGTGACCCTCGCCCGCACCCCCGAGGAGATGTGCGCATTATTCCGGGCGGCGGACTGCCTGCTTCTGCCTTCGATCGGCGAGGGGTTTCCGCTGGTCATACAGGAGGCTCTGTCCACCGGCCTTCCGGTGATCTGCTCGTCCGAAACGATGGCCGCCGACCGCGCCCTGCGCGAGTTCGTCCGGAATGCGCCGGTTGATCCCGGTGATCTTGCCGCGCACACGAATCGTTGGCTCATCGAACTGAACGCGGTGCTCGACGACTGCGCGGCACGCAAACCCGAAGCTCGTCGGCGGCTGTCGGAGGCCGTTCACGCGCGCTATGGCTGGCCCACCACTGTCGCGCGCCATCTTGAGGTTCTGCGGGCGCTCCGGCGCGCCTAGGCCTGGAATCTGCCCACAAGGCGCGCGACGAGAAATCCCGCGATGACGGCGCAGACGGCCAGGATGTTGGCCACCCGCAACGCGACACCGGCCGCAGCCGCCGGTGCTGCCGCAGCGCCAGCAAGGACAAACAGACCGGCCCATGTCCATTCGGCCAGGCCCAATCCTGCGGGAAAGATCGGGACCGCCATCGCAAGGCCAGCAATCGGATAGCCGAGCGCAACCGTCCAGATGTCGATCCCGGGGAGGAAGATCGCGACCGCCAGGCAGGCGCGCGCGGTGACGATCACCAGACGGACGATGGACAGGGCGCTCAGACTGACCTGGGTGGCGGCCGGTACGTTCCGAGCGAGACTGATCGCCCCAGCCAAGGCGTGGAGCCCGGGGTGCGGGATCAACCTCAGGCATCTCTCGATGGCCAGGAGCGAGAGACGTAGAGCGACAAGCGTGACCGCGAGGAAGACGATGAAACCGATCACCAGGAACGGGCCCGAAAACCCGCCCGCGATGACCGCGATTCCGGCAAGCGCGGCGGACAGCAGCACGACGAGGTCGAAAAGCTGTTCGTACAGCGTCGTGCCAACGATCGACCGGCCCGTATGAACTCGGCGTGCAAAGGCCCATCGTGCCAACCCGGCACTGATCTGTGGCGGAAGCAACTGGCCGAAGAGAGAGCCCCAGGCGGTTGCCTCGGCCATATCGACGATCGACAGCGATGCGGACCCCGGCAAAATGCCGGCGATTGCCGCGCGCCATTTCCATGCGCCCAGTACCTTGTTGGCCGCGGTCAACAGGACCAAGCCGGCGAAGGTCCACCACGTCAGCCCGGACAGCATGTCCGTGACGTCGCCCGGTTGGGCGCCAAGCCACTTGAACAAGGCCACCAACAGGCCGATGGCCAGCAAGAACGACACGGCGATCCAGAGGCGCTGGCCAGCCATGGCTCAGGCCCGGAGCCGGCGAAGTGGACACCCCGGAGCGGCGGCACCGGCGCGCGCGCCCGGCCTGATGGTGGCGACCACGTTGAATATTGGACTGGCCTTCGTCATGCCCATAGATGATCAGTTCGTCTCTGCGCTAGATAGCGAACGGGGTCTCGTGATCATATTGCCTCGCTGGGGCCACGGGCGACGTCCGCCATGGCAGGTGCAAAAAGGACACGGCAGGGCAGCAATCCCACAGGCTCGGGACCGCGGGCTCCTGGACTGGTTGTGCGGTGTTTCATGATGCCGCATCTTGCCGGGGCCGACCATCACGCGGGAGGAGTCAGTTGTCAAACCCGACGGGCCAACCCGCGTTTCCGGTGTCGCTGAGATGGTCGCTGATCCTGACGGGGGTCATCAGCATCCAGACCCTTGTCATCGGATACCAGTCGGCATCCATGGGGCTGCTATCGGGCGAATTCTGGCAAACCGTGACGTTCCACCTGTTTGCCGCTCAAGACGTCTGGGTCGGGCCGATCTGTGCCGCAATGATTTTGGCCGCGGTCCTTCTGTCGAGGCGCTGGACGCCGGACCTGCCGCACGGGCGCAATGCGGTTTTCGCGGCGGCGGTTCTGGCGGTCGCGCTCACCGCGGTTTTCCGGGTCCTGGCGTTTCAAAACTTCGATCTCTCGGTCGACGAATTCATGCCAATCTTCCAGGCAGACATATTCCGTGCCGGGAAGCTGTTGGCGTCGATCGACGACCTCGACCTCGCCAGACGAGCCCAACCGTATTTCACCTACGTCGATGAATCGCGCCTGCTCTGGGCATCGCATTACCGGCCGGTGCACGCGATGTTGCTGGCGTTGTTCCCCAAGCCCTATGAGACGCTGATCCTGAATTCATTGCTGGACGGGATCAGCGTTTTCGCGACCGCCTCCGTCGCCCGGCAGGTGTTTCCCGACCGGCGCTCCGCCCCGGTCCTTGCCGCGGCGCTGCTGATCTCGAGCGCGCAATTCTTCGGGATCGGCGGCGCGGGGTTCGCCTTTGCCGCCCATCTTGCATTCAACATGGTCTGGCTGAGCTTGTTCCTGAAGAGGCGCTGGGCCACGCATATCCTTGCAGCCGCACTTGGATTCTTTGCGGTCGGACTGCATCAGGTTCACGTCCACATCCTCTTCGTCGCCCCGTTCGGGATCGGCATGCTGCTCGGATATTTTGGCGATCGCCGTTTTGCCTTGCCGTACCTTGTTTCCTATTGCACGGCCCTTCCGCTCTGGGTGACCTGGCCCGAGGTGTCGGTCTGGCTCCAGACCGGCGACGCGTCGGCCCTGCCACGCAGCCTGCGGGACATCGAATATCTCCGCAACTACCTGTCGTTCTGGGATGCAACCCATGCTGTCGACGCAGGCGGGTTTCATACCCAACTCCTCCTGGTGAGTATCTGGCGTTTCCTGGTCTGGTTGTCCCCCGCGCTGCCGCCGCTTTTCCTGCTGGGCATGTTTCGCCTCCGGTCGCTGGGCGTGGTTCCGGCGACGGCGTTAGCCTCGGTCCTCACGATGGTTGTCGTGACGCATATCTTGATGCCGAACCAGGCACATACTTGGGGTGCGCGTTACTACCATCCGGTCCTTGGAGCCCTCGTCATTTTCGGGATGGGGGCACTCTATTCGCTGGCGGACGCGGATGGGCTCCGCCGTATGAAGTCGCTGGTCGTCTGGCTCATCATCTTCGGGCTCGTCGTGCTCGTGCCAATGCGCGGCATTCAGATCGCGAAGAAGGTCACGCCGCGTGCCGCGGTGCAGGACAAGCTAATGGCGCTCGACGCTGACGCGGTCGTCATCGACCCGCGCGAACTCTGGTACGGCGCCGACTTCGTGCGCAACGATCCGTTCCTCAGGAACCGACCCGTGTTCCTTTTCCAGAACAAGTCCCCGTTGTTCGGCGGTCGGTTCACGGACATACGAATAATGACCGCGAACGATCTGATCGCGCTCGGACTTCCCACTGGAACCCTGCTTGAGCCAAGCCGGCCCCTGAAACCTTAGGCGTACTCGATATTCCAACGGGAGAGAGAGGCCGTCGGGGCGGCCCCCACCGTGGCTTATGTGTGGTCGGGAGAGACTGACACGCGATGCCTGAGCTTGTTGCCGGCAACGATCGAAAGCAGGAACCCGCCAAAGAAGAGCTGTGCGCCGATTACGACGGCCGTGAAGGCGGTGATCAGGGGGCGCATCTGCTCGAGCGGTCCGAAGCCCGAATAAATCCAGCCGGCCGCAATCGAGGCGACCCAGACAAAGCCAAGCGTCCCGACCCCCAAACCGGCGAGAATCCAGGTGCCCAGTGTCGAGTGTTCCAACACCCGGTTGATTGTCGGTGTCGCCGGGAAGTACCCGCTCCGGATTCCGGTGATCTGCGTTGCAAGCCAGAAGATCACTGTCTGTGTCGCGATGATCAGGCTGGAGGCGCCGACGACCGTCCAGTGATCGCCGATCTGAATGCGGCCGATTTGAACCATGTTGCCGCCCGGGTTCGCCAGCAGGTTGACCAGGATCGTGAACCCCACCACATACAGGATGGCGCTCGGCAGCAGGTAGAGCCAACTCGGGCTGAGCATGAGCATGTAGAACAAATGGCGAAATCCATCGCGCCAGGGGCTTAGATGGGGCGGACGGCCTCGCCCATCTGGCGACAAGGTCACGGGCACTTCGGAGGTCTTCAGCCGCCTCAGGGCGGCTTTCAGCACCATCTCGGAGGCGAATTCCATTCCATTCGCCGTGAGTTTGAGGTCGTCGAAGGCTTCCCGGGTGATGCCACGCAGGCCGCAATGGCTATCGCTGATCGCGGTGCGAAAGAGCAGCCGCAGGATCGCGGAGAGTACCGGATTTCCGATGTAACGGTTCTTCCAGGGCATCGCACCGGGCAGGATTTCACCCTTGAAGCGCGACCCCATGCACAAATCGTCGCCGTCGCGCAGCTTTTCGATCATTGGGACTGCCTGCCGGAAATCGTAGGACATGTCACTGTCGCCCATCACGATGAACCGGCCGCGCGACGCCGCGATCCCACCTCGCAGCGCCGCGCCATAGCCGCGCTCTTTTATGTCAACGACTAGCGCACCTGCCGAACGGGCCAGGTCCTGGCTGCCATCCGTGCTGCCGTTGTCGGCGATCAAGATTTCGCCAGACATCCCAAAATCGGTTTCCAGCCGGGCGATGGCTTGTTTCGCGGCGTCGATGCATTGGACCAGGGTTGCGCTCTCGTTGAGGCATGGCATGACAAAGGACACATCGACGGGGCTATTCGTTGTCATTCTCCGTGCCTTCGAAGTGCTATCACTTGCTGCTTGTCCGTCGTCAGAGTTTTCCGGAGAGCTGAGGCGCTTTTCTAACGGAGGCTCTGGTTGGGTTTCTGTTTGAGTTTATGCGGCAGCGGCTTGGTGCTGCAAGCGGCGGTTTCGGATTGTCTGCTTCTTGGTCTCCTCTCTAATCTTCAGGATTTTGGAACCGCGGCCGAGGTAGACGTCTGAGGTGCCCCTAGTTTCCTAGACACCCGCCTTGGTCGGTTTCTGCTACCTCATCTCGAAGTCAACGAGCGACAGTATACCGTTGTTCGTGTGTTTGCGCTTCGGGTTGTAGAACCGCTCGATGTATTCGAACACGTCTGGGTGGTACTTGCACCGAAGGTGCAGGACCTTCTCGGCGACCGCCGGCGGGGTTTTGTTGGGATGATTGTGTGGCACAGACCGCTTGTTGAGCAGCCCAGCTTCTCCCTGAGCCTGATAGACCTGACGCCACCGACAGAAACTGGCGCGGCCGATCCCAAAGTACCGGCATGTCTTGCCGACATTCCCGGTCGCTTCCGCATACGCAAGAATGCGCAGCTTGCGGCGGATCTCTCGCTGATCGCTGGTCATGAAATACATCCTCCCTCTCCGAAACGGAGATTGCCGAACATGTCTCGCTTAACCGTACAATCCTATAAACGGCGCCAGACGTCGTAGGGTGTGAGCGTGAGGACGCCGAGCCCTCGGTCGGTCCAGTCGCAGACCCGGTCATGCGCCCAGACGTCGTTCCTCATCCCAACGGGCGGATCGCACATCGCCATCAAGCCCGTCGTTGCCGGGAGGCATGTCCCGATCGTCGGGCGGTTGAAGCAGCGGGTGGGGCAATGGGGAAGCGGATCGGAAAGGCAATCTGGGATCCTCGGTGGTGGAGCGTGTTGGGGTCAAGACCTGCGCACGGCGTTTCCACCGGCGATGATCCGGTTGATGAGAGCCGCAACCGCTCGGTGCATTTCCGCGTCCGGGCCGGTGTCGTTCTCATGGGTTGCTGCGGCATCGCGGAGAACCCCGATGATCTCCCGCTCCGGCAGCACCTTGCGGTCGTTCATCGCCAGCAGAAGCGCTTCGCAGATCGACAGGGCCGCCATGCCGGCATGATCTTTCTGGTCGGGCATCGTGGGCGCTCCTCGCTGCGAACTGGCGTGCATGGCTGTTGCGCGCCGGGGTGATCCGCACCTTTGTTGCAGAAAATGTGCTAGGATGGACTGATTTGAAGCAGTGGCTGGGCCAGAAGTTTTCGCTAATGCATCAACCATGACCCGCTCAGCCGTCGAGGGAGCGCATGACCGTCGAGGCGCACAGCCCCCTGATACGCAAGCTTTCCGCCTTCGTTGCATTGTCGGAAGCGGAGATTGCCCTGCTCGCGCTTCTGCACCGGCGCCGGCGGACGTTTATCGCCGGACGGGACATGGTACATCAGGGGCAGTCGGGCCAGGTGGCTTACATCCTGTCGTCGGGCTGGGTCTGTTCTTACAAGATCCAGGCGGACGGGACGCGCCAGATCGTCGATTTCCAGATGCCGGGGATTTTCTAGGATTGCGGAGCGTTCTTTTGCGCACGTCGGACCACAGTTTCGAACCCATCGTGGACATTGAGGCTGCCGAAGTACTGACGAGCGACCTCCTCGATGCGTTTGCGCAGACCCCTCGCCTGGCGACCGCCATACTCTGGGCGGCGTCAAGGGACGAGGCGA
>NZ_JAOWLA010000037.1 GCF_025751575.1 Albidovulum sediminicola
GGTCGTTGGCCGCTCCTTTTTCGCCCGCAGGCTGGTCGCCGTGCGATGCGCCTTCAGATACCCTCGCCAGTGGTTCTCGGACCAATGGCGAACCACTGGCTCGACGTCGATCATGACCGTCTTTTGCGCGGTCCCCTCGGAGGCCAGTCCCTCCATCATCCGAGCGAAGCCCCCCATGTCACCCCAGCGCTTCCAACGGTTGTAGAGCGTCTTCGGAGGGCCATACTCCTGCGGCGCATCGCGCCATCGCAACCCATTGCAGTTGATGAAGATTATCCGGCTCAACACCCGCCGGTCATCGACGCGTGGCTTGCCATGCTCTTCGGGAGTGAGGCGGGTCAGCAAACGATCCGGTGGATCGTTTGCCCGGCGAACGGCTTCAAAGGCACCATCTGCGCGTCCGTCAGCCAGAAAAGGTTGCTCATCATCGCCCCCGTCAGTTCCGGAGCTTGAATCATGCAGCCCGAGCGGCCTCAAGCCGATTAATGGGTCTGGATCCTAGGGAAATCACCGCGGCAGGATCAGGGCTTGGGCGCCCGGCGGTTCCGCCGCCACTGGAAGAAGGCGACGATCAGGCCCAGCATATAGGCCACATCGGCGACGAAAAGCGTCACCCAGGGGTAGGTGACCAGTGCCGCAAGCGCCGCGACCACGGCGACCAGGACATAGCGCGCGTGCTCCGTGTTGATCTTGACGGCCTTGAGGGACATGGTCGGCAGGCGGCTGATCATCAGGCCGCCGACAACGATCATGTAGAAGCTGATCGCCTCGCGCGGGATCACCGGCCAATCTTCGACCGCCTTGGCCGCGAAGACCGGGAACAGAACCAGCAACGCCCCCGCAGGCGCCGGCACACCCGTGAAGAAGCGCTTGTCGCCCCCCTCGGCCGACTTGATCCCGACGTTGAAGCGCGCCAGGCGCATCACGCAGCAGATGGCGTAGATCAGGACCGCGATCCAGCCCGCGCCCCGAGGTTCGCCCAGAGTCCAGGCGTAAAGCGTCAGCGCGGGCGCCACGCCGAAGTTCAGGAAGTCGGCGAGCGAGTCGAGCTCCGCGCCCAGTTCGCTTTCGCTCTTGAGGGCGCGCGCGAGCCGGCCATCGAGGCCGTCCAGCACGCCCGCAAGCACGATCAGCGCGACGGCAAATTCGATTTGCCCCTGGAAGGCGAAGCGGATCGCGGTCAGGCCCGCGCAGATCGCGGCCAGGGTCAGAAGGTTCGGGGCCAGCTGGAAAAGGTGCAGTTCCGACTTTTGCGACCGGGGCGCCCGTGCCATCGGATCAGTCCCTCCGCTGTCCGCCGGCGGACCGCTCGCCGGTCAGGTCGGCAAGCACGGTTTCCCCGGCAATCATGGTCTGGCCCAGCGCCACCAGCGGCTCCACCCCCTCAGGCAGGTAGACATCGACGCGGGAGCCGAAGCGGATGAGGCCGAAGCGTTCGCCCACATCCAGCCGGCGCCCCTTGTCCACGAAGCAGACGATCCGCCGCGCCACCAGTCCCGCGATCTGGACCACGGCCAGCGACCGCCCGTCCGCCATGTCGATCGTCAGGCTCATCCGCTCGTTATCCTCGCTTGCCTTGTCGAGCGAGGCGTTGAGGAATTTGCCCGGCCGGTAGGCCACTGCGCCCACGGTGCCGGGAACCGGCGCGCGGTTCACATGGCAGTTGAAGACGTTCATGAAGACCGAGACCCGCGTGAGCGGCGTCGCGGGCATCCCGAGTTCCGCCGGGGGCACGGCCGGCTCAATCAGCGACACGACCCCATCGGCGGGGCTGACCACCAGCCCCTCGCGCAGGGGCACCACGCGGACCGGGTCCCGGAAGAAGTAGTAGCACCAGATCGTCAGGCCAAGCCCGATCCAGCCGAGCGGCTCCCAGAGCAGCCAAAGCACGACCGTCGCCGCGGCAAACGCCGCCACGAACTTGCGCCCCTCGGGGTGCATCGGTTTGATCACCGTGCCGATCATCGTCATGTTTCTCTCCGCGGGGCGTTGCACGAGACAGGTGCATAGCGGCGAAAGGCGGGAAGTCAACCGCGCCGGCCCCCTCGCGACGTTTCGTCATGCGCGCTGCCGCGTCAAGTGAAAGGGCGATCTGAGGCCCCGGGCGCCGATTTGGAGGGCGGTTCTGCCCCGTTACCCTCCGATCAGCGCCCTGACGCGGTCCGCGAAATCTTCGCCGCGTTTCTCGAAATCCTTGTATTGGTCGAAGCTCGCCGCGGCGGGCGCCAGCAGCACGGTCTCACCGGGCTGGGCCTCCTCGGCTGCGCGGGCGACGGCTCGCTCCATCGTCTCGCAGATCTCATGCGGGACATCGCCAAGCTGCAAGGCGAATTCACGCGCCGAATGGCCGATCAGATAGGCCTTTGCCACCGCGCCGAAATGCGGGGCGAGCGCGGCGATCCCGCCGTCCTTGCCCAAGCCCCCGGCAATCCAGCGGATGCGCTCGAAGGCCTGAAGCGCCTTCGCGGCGCTGTCGGCGTTCGTCGCCTTGCTGTCATTGACGAAGCGCACGCCGCCGCGTTCGCCCACAAGCTGGGACCGGTGCGGCAGTCCTTCGAAGCTGCGAAGGGCGTCCTCGATCAGGCGGGGCGCCAGCCCCAGGCAGCGCGCCGCCGCATAGGCCGCGCAGGCGTTTTGGTGGTTGTGGGCGCCCGGCAAACCCGGGATGTCGCGCAGGTCGATGGAGGCGACTTGCCGCCCCTTGCGCCATTCCGACAGGAACCCCTTGCGCGCGAAGACCAGCCACCCCGGCCCGTCCAGCTTCTGGCCGGACGACATGCGGATCACGCGGTCGTCTGCCGCCCCTTGCGCGATCTGGTTGGCCAGAAACCGCCCCTCGGCCTCGTCCATGCCGATCACGGCGCGGTCGGGCGCCCCTTCGGTGAACAGGCGTCGCTTGGCCGCGAAGTAGCCGCCTATGCCGCCGTGCCGGTCCAGGTGGTCGGGCGACAGGTTGGTGAAGACCGCGATGTCGGGGGTAAGCGCGCGGGCCAGCTCGATCTGGTAGGAGGACAGCTCAAGCACCACGACCTCCCCATCCGCGGGCGGGTCGATGTCGAAGACGCCGCGGCCGATGTTGCCCGCCATCTGCGTCGGCCGCCCCGCGACCTGAAGGATGTGGTGGATGAGCGCGGTCGTGGTGGACTTGCCGTTCGATCCCGTCACCGCGACCACGCGCGGGGTCACGTCCATCTCGTCCCAGTCGGGAGTCGCGAAGGAGCGGAAGAAAAGCCCGATGTCATTGTCGATCGGCACGCCGGCCGCCATGGCGCGCGCGATCAGGCGGTTGGGTTCGGGATAAAGATGCGGGATGCCGGGCGAGACGATCAGCGCGGCGACATTCTCCCAGGCATTGCCCCGCGTCAGGTCGAAAAGCGCGAAACCCTCGGCCTCGGCGCGGGCGCGGGCCTCGGGGCTGTCATCCCACAAAAGCGCCTCTGCCCCCCCAGCGGCCAGCGCCCGTGCGGTCGCAAGCCCCGACCGGCCCAAGCCCAGCACCGCGACGCGCGCGCCTGAATATCCCCTGACCGGAATCATCTTGCCCCCCGGATCGTTGCGGCGCCGACATTGCCCCGTGGCGCACCAAGGGGCAAGATCTGGACAACGCCCGCGCCCCTGGCCCACCGTTAGCGCCAAACGTGGCGGCGTGTCGCAACCCGTTTCAGAAGGCGCAAAATTTGCGCAACATTCTTGTGAGAGGGGCTGGCCGGAAGTAAGCATTTCGAGGCCCGAACGTCCCGGGCTACCCAGGAGGAGGCGAACCCCGTGAGCTATCAGGAAACCTACGCGCGCTGGAAATCCGACCCGGAGGCCTTCTGGATGGAGGCGGCAGAGGCCATCGACTGGGTGGAAAAACCGAGCCGGGCGCTGTCGGCCGAACGGGCCCCGCTTTACGAATGGTTCACGGACGCGAAGGTCAACACCTGCTGGAACGCCGTCGACCGCCATGTGGAGGCCGGCCGGGGCGACCAGCTTGCCGTCATCCACGACAGCCCGATCACCCATTCGACGAAGGGCATCACCTACCGCGAGTTGCGCGACCGCGTCGCTTCGCTGGCCGGGGCCTTGCGCGCCAAGGGCGTGGAGAAGGGTGACCGCGTGATCATCTACATGCCCATGGTGCCCGAGGCGCTGGAGGCGATGCTGGCCTGCGCGCGCCTCGGTGCGATCCATTCGGTCGTATTCGGCGGCTTCGCCGCGAACGAACTGGCCGTACGGATCGACGACGCCAAGCCCAAGGCGATCATCGCGGCCTCCTGCGGGCTCGAACCCGGCCGGGTCGTGCATTACAAGCCGCTTCTTGATGCCGCCATCGACCAGGCCACGCACAAGCCCGCCTTCACCGTCATCTTCCAGCGCGAACAGGAAGTCGCCAAGCTGATCGAGGGACGCGATTTCGCCTGGCATACGTTCCAATACGGGGTGGAGCCCGCCGAATGCGTCCCGGTCGAAGGCGACCACCCGGCCTATATCCTTTACACTTCCGGCACAACGGGCGCCCCCAAAGGCGTGGTGCGGCCAACCGCCGGGCATCTCGTCGCGCTGAACTGGTCGATGAAGGCGATCTACAACGTCGAGGCGGGCGATGTCTTCTGGGCGGCCTCGGACGTGGGCTGGGTCGTGGGCCACAGCTACATCTGCTACGCGCCGCTGATCGCGGGCTGCACCACCATCGTGTTCGAGGGCAAGCCCGTCGGCACCCCCGACGCCGGCACCTTCTGGCGGGTGATCCAGAACCACAGGGTCAAGTCGTTCTTCACCGCCCCCACCGCATTGCGGGCGATCAAGCGCGAAGACCCGAAGGGCGAGTTGATCGGCGACTACAACCTCAAGGGCCTCAGGGCGCTTTACCTGGCCGGAGAGCGCGCGGACCCCGACACCATCCAATGGGCGCAGCGCCATCTGGGCGTGCCGGTCGTGGACCACTGGTGGCAGACCGAAACCGGCTGGGCCATCGCCGCGAACCCGCTCGGGATCGAGGAACTGCCAGTCAAGATCGGCTCCCCCTCCGTTCCGATGCCGGGCTATGACGTGCAGGTCCTGGACGAGGGCGGCCACCCCGTGCCCGCCGGGACGCTCGGCGCGATCGCGGTGAAACTGCCCTTGCCCCCCGGCACGCTGCCCACGCTCTGGAACGCCGAGGAGCGCTTCCGCAAGTCCTACCTCAACCACTTCCCGGGTTATTACGAGACCGGCGACGCGGGCTATATCGATGAGGATGGCTATCTTTACATCATGGCGCGCACCGACGACGTGATCAACGTCGCGGGCCACCGCCTGTCGACCGGCGCGATGGAAGAGGTTCTGGCGGGCCACGACGACGTCGCCGAATGCGCCGTCATCGGTGTCGCGGACGAGCTCAAGGGCCAGTTGCCCATGGGCTTCCTCTGCCTCAACAAGGGTTCCAACCGCCCGCACGGCGAGGTGGTGAAGGAATGCGTCGCGCGCGTCCGCGACCAGATCGGCCCCGTCGCGGCCTTCAAGCTGGCGACGGTCGTGGACCGGCTGCCCAAGACCCGGTCCGGCAAGATCCTGCGCGGGACGATGGTCAAGATCGCCGATGGCGAGCCCTACAAGATGCCCGCGACGATCGATGATCCCGCCATCCTGGACGAGATCACCGAGGCGCTGAAGGCGATGGGCTATCCCCGCGGATAACCGCGACGCCGCCCGCCCGGGATCCGGGCCGGGCGGCTCTCCGGCTCAAACGAATTGTTCGCGTGTCAGGCGTTCCTCAAGCCCGTGGCCGGGGTCGAACAGCAGCCTGTGGCGCACCCCGGGCTCCGAGCGGATCTCGACCGAGCGGACGTGGCGCACCGAGACGCGGCTGTCGGCATCGGCCATCACCGGCCGCTTCGCGGCATCGAGAACGTCGAAGCGAACCTTCGCCGCCGTCGGCAGCAGCGCCCCGCGCCAGCGCCGGGGCCGGAAGGCGGCCATTGCCGTCAGCGCCAGAACCTCCGCCCCGATGGGCAGAATCGGCCCGTGGGCAGAGTAGTTGTAGGCGGTCGATCCGGCCGGGGTGCAAACGAGCGCCCCGTCGCAGACCAGTTCCTCCAGCCGCACCTTGCCATCGACCGTGATGCGGAGCTTGGCGGCCTGCGGACCGGCGCGAAGCAGCGACACCTCGTTGATCGCCAGCGCCTCGAAGACCCGGCCGTCCTCCGCCACCGCCTGCATCGTTAGCGGATTGATCACTTCCTCAACCGCCTGGGACAGGCGCTCCTCCAGCCCGTCCTCGCTGTATTCGTTCATGAGGAAGCCGATGGTGCCGCAGTTCATCCCATAGACCGGGGCGACCATGCCCTGCATCGCGTGCAGCGTGTGGAGCATGAACCCGTCACCCCCAAGCGCCACGATCACCTTCGCCTGATCGACCGGCACATCGCCGTAACGCACCACCAGGCGGGAAAGGGCCGCCTGCGCAACGTCGGCATCGCTTGCCAGGAAGGCGATCGGAATGGACAATGTGACCTCTGGCAAACGGTGACCCTCGGGCGCATTGATCCATGCCAACCCCTGGATGACAAGCCCCATCCGGTCAGCCGCGGCTTTTCGGCGCCCGCGCCGGCCCCGATATCGCAACACCGCCGCGCGCCAGAAAAGTTTCGTATCGGAAACTTCGTTTCGCCCGCATGCTGAAACAGGTCGGATTCAAACTTTTCCGAACCGCGGCCCTCGGGTAAAGAGCGATCAACACGGACATGAGGAGACGCCGATGACTGCCCCGCACCGCGACGCTGGATTTTTCACTGAGAGTCTTTCGAGCCGGGACCCTGAGCTTTTCGGGTCGATCCGGTCCGAGCTTGGGCGTCAGCGCGACGAGATCGAGCT
>NZ_JAOWLA010000038.1 GCF_025751575.1 Albidovulum sediminicola
ATACATCGACGGGTTCTACAATCCCGTCAGGCGGCATTCATCGCTCGGCTTCCAGAGCCCCATCGCCTTCGAGCGAAAAGCCCGGGAAGTGAGCTAAACGCTCTCCATAAAAGTCGGGCAAGTCCACTGAAGCGGTTGAAGGAACTGGAGAAGGAGAACCAACGCCTGAGGCGAGCGGTGTCCGACCTGACGCTGGACAAGCTGATCCTCACGGAGGCTGCACGGGGAAACTTCTGAGCCCTTCGCGCCGACGCAGATGCATCGACCGCGTGCGGCAGACGCTTGGCGTTTCCGAACGCCGCACCTGCCGCACGCTCGGACAGCATCGCTCGACACAGCGCAAGGTGCCACAGGGCCGTCCGGATGAAGACCGCCTGACCGCGGACATCATCGAGCTGGCGACGCAGTATGGCCGATACGGTTACCGGCCGGTGACGGCACTGCTGAACCAGGCCGGCTGGCATGTGAACCACAAGCGGGTCGAGCGCATCTGGCAACGCGAAGGGCTGAAAGTCCCACCGAAACAGAGGAAGCGCGGCCGTCTCTGGCTGAACGACGGTTCCTGCATCCGGCTCAGGCCCGAGCATCCGAACCATGTCTGGTCCTACGACTTCGTCCAGGACCGGACCCACGATGGGCGTGTCTACCGAACACTCAACATCATCGATGAGTATACCAGAGAGGCGCTTATGATCCGTGTCGATCGCAAGCTCAACTCGATCGACGTCATCGATGCCCTCACGGACCTGTTCATCCTGCGAGGACCGCCAAGCTACATCCGGTCCGACAACGGACCCGAGTTCATCGCGATTGCCGTCAGGGACTGGATTACCGCAGTGGGTGCCAAGACCGCCTACATCGAGCCCAGCTCACCCTGGGAGAACGGCTACGTCGAAAGCTTCAACGCCCGCTTCAGGGACGAATTGCTAAACGGAGAGGTCTTCTACTCCCTCCGCGAAGCTCAGATCCTCATCGAGCAATGGCGCAGGCACTACAACACGGTCCGCCCCCACAGCGCCCTGGGATACCGACCACCAGCCCCGGAAAGCATCATCCCGATGGATCAGAGACCAATCATGCACTAACAATCAACCCGGGCCACTCACTGGGGGCATTCCAGGCTTCCGAAGTCTTTCTAACTAGACTCAAGACATGGCGCCCCCAAGCCTCCATTGCAGTGGATTTCTCAGAATCATACGAGTGCCGGTTGTAAACGCCCGCCACGCCCGAAATCGCACCGGAAACATGATTGAGAACCGCCTCAACAACATGCGTAGGTTGCCCAATTCGAGCCATTCCCGTTGCTGCAGTTCTCCGTAGGTCATGAAAAGTCCAGTGTGGGATTTGCACTGTCATACCTCGCTCATTCGAGGCGATCTCGTTCATTGCGCCCGCGAGTTTTGCCCGCGCTTTGTGAAATCCGCTCAGGGGCTTTATGCCAGTTGTAGTGAATATCAATCCTGAGCCGCCGCCCGTCCTACCGTGACTTGCCAATACCTTTAACGAGATTTCCGAAAGTGGCACAGTATGAGCGCGACCATTCTTCGTACGCTCTCCACCCATCATCCACAGGGAACCCTCAACCTCACTTTCCGCCATTCCGACCACCTCACCGAGTCTCTGGCCTGTAAGTAGCAAGAGCTTTCCAGCTGCCTCCCATGGCCAACCTACACTTTCACATGCATTCCAGAACCAACGGATCTCATCATCGGTCAGGAAGCGCTCCCGGCTGATCTCTTTCGCTGGCTTTCTAACGCCCTGCATCGGCGAAGTCGTCAGGATGTCCCTCTCAATACACCAGTTGAAAAACTTGCTAAGATAGCCACGCAACCGGTTTGCAGTAATTTCTCGTCCGGAATCCATTATTTCATCGAGCAGATCGACCACGTCGCGCTTGGTAATCGAGTGCACATCTCGATCTCCCCATCTTGTAACGACGTGCCTGTCGAGTTCACGCCACACAACGTTACCGGACCGCAGTTTCGAAAGATGTCGCTTGTTGTGGAGATCAACCAGGGCCTTGATAGTGTCCCGTGCCGCGAGATCGATCTTGCTCGCCTTGGCGCGCTTTATTTCACCAGCCGGGTCAGCGCCAGCACGAGATTTTAGAAGTACATCCCGGGCTCTCTCTCGCGCGTCAGAAAGACTTAGTAGTGGGAATGGTCCCAAGGACATTCGGCGATGAGTCACACCGGTCCTATATCGCACCTGCCATGCCTTACGACCGCTCGGCTGAACAACCAGATATAACCCCGTCACCAAGGAGTCCGGGATCTCCTGTCGGCGATCGATTGCCTTGATCTTTTCCACGCCCGCCGCCGTCAACTTTGCCACGGAAAATCCTCGAACTCGTTCCCCAGAGCAGTACGGGGAACCTGTGGGGAACAAAATCGACTGTTTTGATCTGCTCGGAGTCGCTAGAGATAGTTGTGAACATACTTCATATGTGCATGTTATAGAATAGTTTTTTATTCCTACAAGTTTTTCTTCGTTACAAGTCGTTAGATGTAAGAATCCGACTGTTAATCAATTGGTCGTAGGTTCGATCCCTACCGCCGGAGCCAAAATATCTCAATAAAATCAGATATATAGGCGGCAAGTCGCTTTAGGCGACCTTTCGCCCCTTGGTCTGAATCGCCACGGAGTCGCCACCGTGACCACGATTCAGAAGCACCACACACCCCACTTAAAGCTAGGCCTTTCACAGTTGGACCTCTACATAACATCGCAACACAAACGAGTTGCGACCATCTGATATCGGCATTCCCGAGTACGGCACCGAACGTATGAAGTCACGGAACGAGTATGCCCGCCAGAGCTTCAGCGTACCAAATCCTGAAGAGTGAATCGATCCTCATGCTGCCGCTCTCGTCGGCATGCCCGTTCTCACCTAAGAACATGAGATGAGATATCGGCCCATCGCAAAACCCACTTACGCAGCCTTGACCTCCACACCCCGTCTACGCGAGGTTGTCATGGTCAATTATGACTAACGAAAAGCCTCACGTATCGGCCAGGACGGGAAGCACCATGCGAGAGTTGGCGAGATGACAATAAGCGGTGATGACATCAATCGCTGGCTGTTTGATCTCTTCTTGCGTCGCGAGAGCCTTATTGATTTCGAGCGGCCAATGGCCGAGCTCGCAGGACTGTGCCGAAGCGACGCAGAGTTCCAGCTTGTCGTACACTCAATCGACAGACTCGTTGCATTGTCGGAGACGCAATTTACACGCCACGTAATAGAGTTGGCGAAGTATATCAGAGAAAATATCCTCACCGAGACGCCCGTCGCAATTGTTGCAACAGCTTGGGGAGATAAGCCAGACAGTTCTCAACAATTGGTACAGCGACTAAAAGTACAACTCCGATCGGACAAGAACGTCGAGTTCTTTAACAGCGTAAATGCATTTGAACGCAAGGACCACATCAAAAGATTTCCACGCTTCATACTGGTCGATGAGTTTTCTGGAACCGGAGAGACAGTGGCCAACCGCTTAAAACATATTGGCAACCATGCGAAGGCAAATGGAACTGCGGTTGACCCGTACGTATGCATGCTGTTTGGCATGGAGAAGGCAAGTGAAAAATTGGTGAATCTGGGATATAAAACATATTTTTGCGCAGAATTGAAAGCGGGAATAAGCGGCTACTTCAACGACGCTGAACGCGACGAGAAGATTGCCTTGATGCAACGTCTGGAGGAAGAATTAGCACCCGCCATCAACGGAGAGCCAATGCCGAGTCTTGGTCATGGGCAGGCAGAAGCACTATTCTTCATCAAAAATATGAATGCCCCCAACTCAAACTTCCCGATACTTTGGTGGCCCAAAGATGCGCAGGACCGCGATAGGGACACTATTATGCATAGGGCGGAACTATGACTGATATTAAGCTGACCCCCGTAGAATTGACGCTACTGCACAAAGCATTTCGGTCACCAGAAGGAATTTCAATAGGAGGGATAACCACAACGGTCGGAGTTTCCATTAAGGACGCAGCGACTGCGTTTCGGATGCTTAGGAAACACGGATTATTGCGCGAACAGAATGGCGCCATCTGGTTAACACGTCGGGGGCGCACGTGGGTTATGGCTCACCAGAATCTCTTTGTTTTCTCAGGGGATAGAAATTGGAGACAAGTGCCCGTTGAGTACAAAGCGGAGTCGATACGCGCCTATGAGCCATACGCGCCGCGCGTTTCGAAATTGGATCGCGCGCACTTCGGACTTGGAGGACGTAGGGATGCATGATATGAGCGAGCAAGAGTGGTCGTCGCTAGCGCTTAGAAGTGTAGTCGCTTCTGCGGTTAAGGCTTACGAAAGCCTTTCGTACTCTCGAATTTTTGAGTCTCTCAAAAAGTTCGAGAGTACGATGTCGCCTCTTCCGAGGGACAGACACCTAAGCCACAGCAATCTTTGTTTTTGTTCAAAAACAAAGATTCTGCGTCTAAGGTGTCTAAGCGATGCAAGCATCGGATTGATCTGGTAGCGGCGGCCACTCCCAATGAATCCTTACATTACACAACGTTGGATTTCTTACCTGCGGGACATTGGGCTGCAGGAGGAATTGCTAACGCGATACGTCGAATACATTGAAGTCTGCGTCAAAAACGGTGTGCCTCCAATATTTGAACAAGTACATTTAGCAAAGCTCACCGGACGCAACACAGACGATTTGATGGCGATGGTTTTTGGCACGGAGAGTTTCTATCGAGAATTTCGACTACGCAAACGGTCCGGAGGATTTAGGAAGATACGCGCCCCATACCCGTCGCTGCTTGAAGTTCAACGATGGATTAATGAAGAAATATTATCAAAAAGGAAGCTTCCAAACTGCGTTACAGGCTTTCGAGAGGGATATTCTATCCTTGATAACGCGAGAATGCACTGCGGCAGAGATGAAATTATTAAGATTGACATAAAAGACTTTTTCCCAAGCATTAATTTTAAACGAGTTATGTCGACATTCATTTCTTTAGGGTATCCGGTAAATGTGTCATTCTTCCTAAGCAGGCTGTGTACTTTAGACAATGAACTGCCGCAGGGTGCCGCGACCAGCCCGGCGTTGAGCAATATCATCTGCTCGAATCTAGACAAGCGCTTCTATAAACTCTGCCGTTCGCGCAGATTGCGCTACACTAGATATGCCGATGACATCACGATTTCGGGAAAAAGTATTCCGGATGGCCTTGCAAAACTTTTCTTTGAAATAATTGAATCAGAAGGCTTCAAGGCCAACGAAACCAAGACCCGCTACTATCGTAGCGGAGAAAAGAAGATTGTTACCGGCCTTGATATCAGCACTGGCAAACCTCGAGTAACAAGGAGCTATCGACGAGATATTCAGAAGGATGTATATTTTGTTTGGTCGGCCGGCCTGTCCACTCACGTGGCACGAAGGAAAATATTTGCACCGAACTACATTCGACAACTAGAGGGGCGTGTGCGTTTTTGGGAAAGCATAGAACCCGAAAGCCGCCAAATGAAGAGAACGCTTCAGCGAGTGATGGAGCTGCGATTGCTATACGGTTAGTTCTTCTTAGTAATTTTTTTTAAATGTAATATTATAATTACACCGCGCAATACCTCTTTTCATTTTCAAAGATGTCCGCTCCTATTCACTTGCATGCTGGCGCGCCGAGTTCCTAATGACCTGCCACTGGTCTTTCATCCAGCCACGACCGGAGCCCGGTGGTTATTTACGCCTATTGGCGCGGGTTGAGCAATCGCCCGTCGCGCGGAGCTTTCATCTCGCGCAGCGGGACGGGCGATTG
>NZ_JAOWLA010000039.1:2500-5619 GCF_025751575.1 Albidovulum sediminicola
GTCGGGTAGTACTGCTTTTGATACTAGAGAGAGCCTTGCTCTTTCTGGATCAAATCAAGCGCGAGAAGGGCGTTTGGTGGATGCCTTGGCAGCAAGAGGCGATGAAGGACGTGGTACTCTGCGATAAGCTAGGGGGAGCCGAGAACAGGCTTTGATCCCTAGATCTCCGAATGGGGAAACCCACCTGACAGTTTGTTATTGTTAGCCTTCGGGTTATCAATAACGGGCTGAGACAGGTACTTTTACCCTGAATCCATAGGGGTTTAAGAGCGAACCCGGGGAACTGAAACATCTAAGTACCCGGAGGAAAGGAAATCAATAGAGACTCCGTTAGTAGTGGCGAGCGAACGCGGACCAGCCGAGCCCAGAGAATGACCAGAATGATCTGGAAAGATCAGCCATAGCGGGTGACAGCCCCGTATGGGAAGTTCGACGGGACGTATTAAGTAGGGCGGGACACGTGAAATCCTGTCTGAAGATCGGGGGACCACCCCCGAAGGCTAAGTACTCCTTGCTGACCGATAGCGAACCAGTACCGTGAGGGAAAGGTGAAAAGCACCCCGACGAGGGGAGTGAAACAGTTTCTGAAACCGGACGCCTACAAGCAGTCGGAGGGGCCTTGAGCCCTGACGGCGTACCTTTTGTATAATGGGTCAACGACTTGGTCTCACGAGCAAGCTTAAGCCGTTAGGTGTAGGCGCAGCGAAAGCGAGTCTTAAAAGGGCGCATGAGTTCGTGGGATCAGACCCGAAACCAGATGATCTAGGCATGAGCAGGATGAAGGTTGGGTAACACCAACTGGAGGTCCGAACCCACACCTGTTGAAAAAGGTCGGGATGACTTGTGCCTAGGGGTGAAAGGCCAATCAAATCTGGAGATAGCTGGTTCTCCGCGAAAGCTATTTAGGTAGCGCCTCGGACGTATCCTCTCGGGGGTAGAGCACTACATGGGTGATGGGGTCCCACAGACTTACTGAGCCTAAGTAAACTCCGAATACCGAGAAGGACTATCCGGGAGACACACGGCGGGTGCTAACGTCCGTCGTGAAGAGGGAAACAACCCTGACCTACAGCTAAGGCCCCCAATTCGTGGCTAAGTGGGAAAGCATGTGGGATTTCCAAAACAACCAGGAGGTTGGCTTAGAAGCAGCCATCCTTTAAAGATAGCGTAACAGCTCACTGGTCTAGTTAAGAGATCCTGCGGCGAAGATGTAACGGGGCTCAAGCCACGAGCCGAAGCTTAGGATGCAGAGCAATCTGCGTGGTAGCGGAGCGTTCCGTGATATAGCACCATCCGACTTTAGCCTTCCGCAAGGAAGGTCATGGTCGGAACGGTGCTGACTGTGAAGCCGGGCCGTGAGGCAACCGGTGGAGTGATCGGAAGCGAGAATGTTGACATGAGTAGCGACAAACAGGGTGAGAGACCCTGTCGCCGAAAGTCCAAGGGTTCCTGCTTAAAGTTAATCTGAGCAGGGTGAGCCGGCCCCTAAGGCGAGGCCGAAAGGCGTAGTCGATGGGAACCAGGTTAATATTCCTGGGCCAGGAGGAAGTGACGGATCCTTAGTGTTGTTCGGTCTTAACGGATTGACCGGGCAGCTGCGGGGTCCCTGGAAATAGCCCTCCATCAGACCGTACCCGAAACCGACACAGGTGGACTGGTAGAGAATACCAAGGCGCTTGAGAGAACCACATTTAAGGAACTCGGCAAAATACCTCCGTAAGTTCGCGAGAAGGAGGCCCCGTTGGTGCGCAAGCATCGGCGGGGGGCACAAACCAGGGGGTGGCGACTGTTTACTAAAAACACAGGGCTGTGCGAAGCCGTAAGGCGACGTATACAGTCTGACGCCTGCCCGGTGCTGGAAGGTTAAAAGGAGGGGTGCAAGCTCCGAATTGAAGCCCCAGTAAACGGCGGCCGTAACTATAACGGTCCTAAGGTAGCGAAATTCCTTGTCGGGTAAGTTCCGACCTGCACGAATGGCGTAACGACTTCCCCGCTGTCTCAAATGTGGACTCAGCGAAATTGAACTGTGTGTCAAGATGCACACTACCCGCGGTTAGACGGAAAGACCCCATGCACCTTTACTATAGCTTCGCACTGGCATCAGGATTGTGATGTGCAGGATAGGTGGTAGGCTTTGAAGCGGGAACGCCAGTTCTCGTGGAGCCTCCCTTGAGATACCACCCTTCGCACTCTTGATGTCTAACCGCGGCCCGTTATCCGGGTCCGGGACCCTGCGTGGTGGGTAGTTTGACTGGGGCGGTCGCCTCCCAAAGAGTAACGGAGGCGCGCGATGGTTGGCTCAGAGCGGTCGGAAATCGCTCGTTGAGTGCAATGGCAGAAGCCAGCCTGACTGCGAGACTGACAGGTCGAGCAGAGTCGAAAGACGGCCATAGTGATCCGGTGGTCCCAAGTGGGAGGGCCATCGCTCAACGGATAAAAGGTACGCTGGGGATAACAGGCTGATGATGCCCAAGAGTCCATATCGACGGCATCGTTTGGCACCTCGATGTCGGCTCATCTCATCCTGGGGCTGGAGCAGGTCCCAAGGGTATGGCTGTTCGCCATTTAAAGAGGTACGTGAGCTGGGTTTAGAACGTCGTGAGACAGTTCGGTCCCTATCTGCCGTGGGTGTAGGAGACTTGAGAAGACTTGCCCCTAGTACGAGAGGACCGGGGTGAACGCTCCACTGGTGGACCAGTTGTCGTGCCAACGGCAGTGCTGGGTAGCTATGAGCGGACAGGATAACCGCTGAAGGCATCTAAGCGGGAAGCCCCCTTCAAAACTAGGTCTCCCTTGAGGGCCGTGGAAGACCACCACGTCGATAGGCCGGAGATGTAAGCGCAGCAATGCGTTCAGTTGACCGGTACTAATTGCCCGATTGGCTTGATTTGATCCAGTAACAGCAAGGCAAATCAAAAGCAGATCTAGACTTGGACATACCTGATTGTAGTGTTTCTTCCTCGGTTTGGTGGTCATAGCGCGAGCAAAACACCCGATCCCTTCCCGAACTCGGAAGTTAAGTGCCGCCGCGCCAATGGTACTGCGTCTCAAGACGTGGGAGAGTAGGTCACCGCCAAACCTAGAAAGAAACACAAAACTCTCAAACGATGAACGTATAC
>NZ_JAOWLA010000003.1 GCF_025751575.1 Albidovulum sediminicola
CGCCTGCCTCATGCTCGGCCAGAATGCCGATGATCTGCTCGTCGCTGTATCTCGTTCGCTTCATCGTCCGTCCCTTCGTTGGGTCGGACTCTAATCGCAGGTGGAGGAAAAATCCCGTGGCAGGTCACCAGCGCCAGGGCCCGCCACGACGATCCCGTCTACAAGCAGGCCCGCGATGAGGCGTGGAAGGCCTCCCGGCGCGAGTTTCTGATCATCGAGGGCACCTTAGCCTGAGCGCTCCAAACGGGCTTGGAAACAGCAGGACGCCCCGGCCGGGATACCCGCCGTCACCCCTTGCCGCCGGAAAAATCGGGAAGGCTGACGATCCGGACGCCGGCCGCGATCATCGCGTCGCGGCCCCGTTCGGTCAGGTCCGAGATGAAGGCGAACTGATCGCGGATCTCAAACGGATAGGCGCGCAGGCGCACCCGCGTGCCCTGCGTTTCGTTGTTCATGACCACGGCCACCGGCCGATCCCAGTCGAGATAGGGGCTGGTGAGGGCCACATCCGTCAGCAGCCCGGTGATCCCCGTGGCGGGTCTGGCCGGGTCAATCAGGAACTCTGCCACACACATCAGGGTGTTTTCCCCGTTGTTGGCGTTGATGATGTTCTCGCTCCAGATGCGCGAATGCGGGATGGTGATCACGTCGTCATCCGCCGTTCGCAGTTTCAGCGCGCGCGATCCCAGTTCGATCACCTCGCCATAGTCCGGCCCGATCCGCACCCAGTCGCCGGAGCGATAG
This sequence comes from Albidovulum sediminicola, assembly GCF_025751575.1. Classification (GTDB taxonomy): domain Bacteria; phylum Pseudomonadota; class Alphaproteobacteria; order Rhodobacterales; family Rhodobacteraceae; genus Albidovulum; species Albidovulum sediminicola. The sequence continues at coordinate 745 of NZ_JAOWLA010000003.1, forward strand.
GGCTTTTCGAACACCGCGACGAGGCCGGCAAAGGCACTGGTGGCGAAGTCCTTGAGCGCGAACCCCAGCGCCACGCCGAGCGCGCTGAGGACCAGCACGAAGTTTTCGACCGTGATGTTGAACAAGAGCGGGACGATCAGCGTTAGGGCCGCGATCATCAGCACAAGCCGCGACAGCGGGACCGCGTTCAGCACCATGATCCGAAGCTTGGCGGGCAAAAGCTCCGCCAGTCGCGGAAGGACGAACTGCACCGCCTTGTAGATCAGAAAGAACAGCAGCCCGATGCCGGCCGCCTGCAAGACGCTCCATGTCCCGAAGTCGTTCAGGAGGGTCTTGATCTGTTCGGCGCGCCCTTCCATGACCTACACCTCGCCCAGGGGAAATCCGGCCTCGCTCAGCACCCGCCGGATATGCGCCGCCATGCAGGGCACGATCCGGACCGCGCCGTCTTCGGCAAGCTGCAGATAGCCGAGCCCGGCGAGGGCGCGGACCAGGCCCGGCGGCACCGGGATGGGCAGGGCCGACCCGAGATCCTGGGGTGCCAGTTCGCCGTGGATGAGAACCGCGTGCAACAGGAACCGGCTGACGCGCGCATGCTGGGGCGGCAGGCCGGGCCAGTCATACCGGGCCAGCCAGGTGGCCCCCGCATCGTCGGCATCTTGCTGGCTGGACACCGACCGGTTGACCATCTGGAGCGCGGCCCAGGGACAGCCCCTGACCCCGGCGGCCAGATCGATCAGGTAATCATCCTCCAATTCATTGCCCTTGATCTTCAGGATGTCGGCACCGGAACTGCGCGATCTGAACTGGCGCGACGCGTTCTCGATGCCCAGCAGGTCGGCAAGCGCCCGCCCGTCGAATGGCGGTATCACGCGCACATCGGTAACTTGAAGGCCAAGCGGGCTTACCCGCCGCAGGAAGCCCCATTGGACGGCGGAGCCGCAGAACAGCAGTTTGGTCTTCTGGCCCTCGATCTTGTCGCAGAACTGCCGCAGCCTTTTTAGCCCTTCGGGGTCACGGGCGCAGAGCGGATCGAGCGAGGGAAGGACCGCGAAGCGGCGGCGCCCGTCCGGCTTGCCATCGGCAAGGATGTCGTGGCCGCGGGCGGCCGCCCATCGCGCGAACAGGTCGTCGGGCGCGCTTTCCTGGTGCAGGCAGGCGCAAAACCGGTGGGGCGTTTCTTCTTCATCGATCCAGGCGGCGAAGGTCTTGTCCAGAAGGTCGAAGACATGGCTCTCAAGCCGCTCGAAGGTTTCGGGGCCAAGGATAGGGTCCCTGATCCGCTCCAGATCCTCGGGGACGAGCGCGCTGTCGCCCTGGTTCCCTTCGATGTGAAGCTTCTTGCGCAATCGCAGATAGGCGTCCCGCACACGGTTCGTCGCGCGGGTTCGCGGCGGCGCAAAGTCCCGGATGGAAACGAGGGCGTCAGGCAAGTGCTGCATCGAAAACGGCGGCCTTCTGTTTCGCAGTAAGGTCCACTTTAGCCCGGCGTTCCCGGCGGCGGGAAATTTTGTTGCCGGATCCCGCTCGGCGCCCACCCGCACCGGGGCGGGTCACTTGACACGCTCCACCCCGGCCTTTCAGAGTAGCATCCCCGAGGTGGCAACGTCGTCACAGCTTCTTGCGCGTGAGATGATGAAACCGGCAGTGCATGACGATCCTGTTCAGGAGGTCTATCGCCGCGACAGCCGCCGTGTCTTCGCGACCCTTGTGCGGCTGCTCGGCGATTTCGACCTGGCGGAGGAGGCGCTTCAGAACGCCTTCGTCGCGGCGGCGGAGCGCTGGCCGCAGGAGGGGATACCCGCCAATCCGGTTTCCTGGCTCGTGTCCGCCGGGCGGTTCCGCGCGATCGATCACCTCCGGCGCCAGCGTCGCGTCGCGCCCTGGAGCGCAGCCGCCGAAACGGCCGAGAGCCTGGTGGATCCCGCGCCGCTCCCCGAAGACCGCGAGGCCGTGGAGGACGACAGGCTTCGCCTGATCTTCACCTGCTGTCACCCGAGCCTGTCGGAGGAAGCGGCCGTCGCGATGACCCTGCGCGAGATCTGCGGGCTTTCGACGGAGGCCGTGGCCAGCGCCTGCCTCATCGCGCCCACCACGCTCGCGCAACGGATCGTACGGGCCAAGGCCAAGATCCGTGACGCGCGCATCCCCTACGAGGTGCCCGATGCGGACGCGCTGCCCGGGCGTCTCGGGCGGGTGCTGCGCGTGGTCTACCTCGTCTTCAACGAGGGCTATTCAGCGGCGCAGGGTGCCGATCTGCTGCGTCCCGAACTCTCGGCCGAAGCCATCCGCCTGGCGCGCCTTTTGCTGGCGCTTCTTCCCGCGCCAGAGGTGCGCGGCCTTCTGGCGCTGATGCTGCTTCAGGATTCCCGGCGAACGACCCGCACGACCCGCGAGGGCGATCTGATCCCGCTTGAGGAACAGGACCGCTCGCTTTGGGACAAGGCGGCCATCGCCGAGGGCAGCGCGCTCGTGAAAGACGCGCTGCTGTCGGGGGGCGCAGGCGCCTATGCGCTGCAAGCGGCGATCGCCGCCGTCCACGCCGCGGCGCCCGTGCCGGAGGCGACGGATTGGGCGGAGATCGTCGGTCTTTATGACCTGCTCATGCGTGTCCAGCCTTCGCCGGTCGTCGCGCTGAACCGGGCCGTGGCTGTCGGGATGCGCGACGGCCCGAATGCGGGCCTTCCGCTGGTGGAGGCACTGATCAGGGGCGGGCTCGACCGTTATCACCTTGCCCACGCCGCCAGGGCGGAGCTGTTGCGCCGCGCGGGCCGTGGGCCGGAGGCGCTATCGAGCTACGCGACGGCGCTGACGCTGACCCGGCAGGAGCCCGAGTGCCGTTTCCTGGAGCGGCGGCTGAGGGAACTCGGCGGCTGAGAAAAAATCTTCACGAGCCCTGTCGATTCCAGCATCCGCCGTTCGACCAATACCCGAGAACGCCAACAATGGGCCGAACGCCGCGGGCCTTCCCGACCACAGGAGATGCGCCGATGAAATATCTTTGCCTTGTCTATCTCGATCATGAACACTGGAGCGCCTGTCCCGATCCGGTCTGTGCCGACTACGCTGGGCAGCTGGCTGAGAGCGGCACGCTTGTCGCCGGTGAGGCGCTGCACCCGGTCGAGACCGCAACGACACTGCGCATCCGCAACGGGCAGATGCAGCTTTACGATGGCCCCTTCGCCGAGACGAAGGAACTGCTTGCCGGGTTCTACCTGATCGATGCCCGCGACCTGAACGAGGCGATCCGCATCGCGGGCGGGATCCCCCCGGCCAAATACGGCAGCATCGAAGTCCGCCCCGTCCGCCAGCTTCAACTTGAAAGCTGAGCGTCGCCAAACACCGGAGATCTGACCATGCCAAGCACCATCCGTCTTCACCGGGTCCTCGCGACCTCTCCCGAAAAGCTCTACCGCGCCTTCCTGGAGCCCGATGCGCTGGCCAAGTGGCTGCCGCCCGACGGTTTCACCTGCACGGTTCATGCGTTCGAAGGAAAGGTCGGCGGACGTTTTCGCATGAGCTTCAGGAATTTCACCACCGGCGGCAGCCATTCCTTCGGCGGCGAATACCTCGAACTGATCCCGAACGAGCGTATCGCCTACACCGACCGTTTCGATGACGCGAACCTTCCCGGAGAGATGCGCGTCACCGTGGCGCTGAGGGCGGTCTCGGTCGGAACCGATATCGAGATCACCCAGAGCGGCGTGCCGGACCTCATACCGGCCGAGGCCTGCTACCTTGGCTGGCAGCAATCGCTGGCCAACCTGGCGCGGCTGGTCGAACCCGACATCCCGCAGTGATCGCACGGGCGCCCCTAGAATGACCGAACGATGAAAAATCCGTCACGACAGCGAAAGGAACATGGCGATGGAGCCGACCATCTACCTCTTCTTCAACGGCAACTGCCTGGAAGCGATGCAGTTCTATGCGGAAACGCTTGATGGCCAGATCACCGGCATTTTCCGCAACGGCGATGCGCCGGATCCGGAAAGCCGGATGCCCGGCGGCGACGACCTCATCATGAACATGAGCATGACCCTGGGCCGCGCGGCGATCATGGCCTCCGATGCGCCGGGTGAGTGGTACAGCGCGCCGCAAGGCTTTCGCGTGTCTCTGGCCCCTTCCTCGCTTGAGGAGTTCGACCGCCTTTACGCCGCGCTCGCCAAGGCCGCGCAAAGCGTCGCGATGGAACCCGCCGAGACCTTCTGGGCCGAGCGTTTCGCGATGTTCACCGACCGCTTCGGGACGCCGTGGATGCTGAACTTCGCAGGAAGGAAAATGCCGGTCTGACGCGGGCCAAAGCCCCGTGCCGCCGCATCCCGCGACCGGAACAACGAAAGGAGACGCCATGACCATGCCCAGGAACAAGATCTGCCTGTGGTTCGAGAAGGACGCCGAGGCGGCCGCGCGGTTCTACGCGGAGACCTTCCCCGACAGCTTCGTCGGCGGGGTTTACCGCGCGCCGAGCGACTTTCCTTCCGGCAAGGCGGGGGACGTCCTGACGGTGGAGTTCACGGTCATCGGCATTCCCTGCATGGGGCTGAATGGTGGCCCCGCCTTCCGGCAAAGCGAGGCCTTCTCCTTCCAGATCGTGACCGACGACCAGGCGGAAACCGATCGTTACTGGAACGCCATCGTCGGCAACGGTGGTACGGAGAGCGCCTGTGGCTGGTGCAAGGATCGCTGGGGGCTGTCCTGGCAGATCACGCCCCGCACACTGCTTGAGGCGCTGGCCGCAGGAGGGGCGGAGGCAAAGCGCGCCTTCGACGCGATGATGGAGATGGGAAAGATCGACGTCGCCGCGATCGAGGCCGCGCGCCGCGGCTGAACTTGGAGGCTTCCAGTCTGCAAGGGAGGTTGGGGTTGCCATCCGGGCGGTCAATTCCCCCTGCGGGCGCCTTCGCACGGTCTTCGGCCCCGGCTGGCCTTAGGGGTCAGGTCCCCGCAAGCACCGCCTCGACCGCATCCGCGATCCCGTCGAGGACCGCCGTGGGGCGGGGCTCAGCCGCCCTCTCGTCGCCCGGACGGTACTTCCCGGAGCGAACGAGGATCGCCTGCCCCGCGCCGGCCCGAAGCGCCCCGGCGACATCGGCTTCGGCATCGTCGCCGATCATGGCCGTTTCGGCCAGGGCGCAGCCCATGCTGGCCGCGGCCGCATCGAAGAACGCGGGGGCGGGCTTGCCGATCAAAAGCGCCTGCGCGCCGCTCGAATATTCCAGCGCTCGCACGAAGGCGCCGGCGTCCATGCTCAATGCGCCATCGTCGTCCAGGAACACCCGGTTTGCCGCCAGCGCCAGAAACGGCGCGCCCCTTGCGAGAAGCCGGAATGCCGCGTTCAGCACCTCGTAGTTGAAGAATGGGCCCATGTCGCCCAGCACCACGGCCTTGGGCCGGTCAGCCGCGCAGCCGGCAAAATCCTCTGCGAGGTTCGGGTGGACGAGCAGATGCGGCGAGAGGTCCTTTTCCTTCAGCCAGGCACAGGCGGCTCGGGCGGGCGTGAAGAGATCGTCGCCACGGATATCGAGGCCAAGGTTTCGGAGCAGCCGCAGAATATCGCGCTTCGACCGCCGCGTGGTGTTGGTCAGGAAGCGATAGGGCATTTGCGCGGCATTCAGGCGGTCCAGTGCCTCAGCCGCGCCGGGCAGCAGCGTCTGGCCCGTGTAAACCACACCGGACAGGTCGATCAGAACAGCCTTTGCCATGGCAAAACTGTGCAGGGACCGGGGGCGGGCGTCAATGCCCGGCCACCAAGGCGCTGCGTCAGCCGATCATGCCCTTGATCGCCGCGACGTGGTCCGCGGTGGCCCCCAGCGCATCGCTGGCGAGCGCGCCTGTCGTGGCCTCCAGATCCTCGGGCGCCGCGATACGGTCGACAAGCCCCCAGGCCAGGGCCTCCTCGGCGGTGGCCTTGAGGCCCGACATCAGGATCAGCTTCGCGCGCGCGGGACCGACCAGCCGGACCAGCCGCCCGGGGTCGGAGGGTTGTGGCAAGAAGCCGAGCTTCATGACCGGGTAGAAGAACTTCGCCGCCGGCACCGCGATCCGCAGGTCGCAGGCCAGCGCCATACCGAAGGCCCCGCCCGCCAGCGTGCCGTTCAGCGCCGCGATGGTCAGGCAGGGAAGACCGGCGATGGCACCCGAGAGCCGTTCCCAGACCGGGCTGGTGGCAAGGCCCGCGCGCGCCTCGTCAAGGTCGGCGCCGGCGGAAAAGACCTTGCCCCGCCCGGTCAGCACCAGCGCCCGCGCGCCCTCCGCGCCCGCGCGCCCGACGATTGTGGCCAGATCCTCAAGCATCGCCCCGGTCAGGGAGTTGGCCTTGTCGGGCCGGTCGATCGTCACCGTCCACAGCCCGTCCGTGATGTTCAACTCGATCATTGCCCGTCCCCTTGCCTGTCCTCTTGCGCGTCCGGGCGCCTTCGTACCCGTCCGCCGCCAAATCTGTCCAGAGGCCGCGCGTGCTATTGACCTTGCGCGCCCCCGACGGGATGCTGGCGCGAACGGATTCAGGCTCAAAGGATATTCTGATGAAACGGTCAACGGGACTTGGTTCCTCCACCCTGCTTGCGGCGCTCTGGTGCAGTTCCTCAGCCTTCGCGGACATCACGCCCGAAGAGGTCTGGCAAGGCTGGAGCGAACTGGCGCAGGGCTTCGGCCAGACCGTCACCACCGCCTCCACCGAACGGCAGGGCGACACGCTTGTCGTGAGCGGCGTGGCGATGTCGCAAGACAACCTCGGCGTCGCCGCCGGTCTGACGATCGAGGAGGTGCGGCTGCGCGACATGGGCGATGGCCGGGTCGAGGTGACGATGTCGCCGAGCGTGCCCTTCACCGCCTCCGGCGCGCCGGAAGGCGAAACGCCGATCGAGATGAGCGCCACGATCACACAGTCGGGCCTGTCGCTGATCGCGTCGGGTACCGCCGATGACGTGACCTACGACTATTCCGTGCCGGTGCTCGCCCTGGCGATGGAAATGATGGACGGCGAAGAGGCCGCGCCCGTCAACATGACGGTCAATATCGCGGACAGTAGCGGAAGCTATCACGTCGTGTCGAACGCCGGAAAGTCCGGGACCTCCAGCTTCAACGCGGGGTCGGTGACCTATGACGTCAAGGGCACCGACGCCGCCTCGACCTTCGCCTTCGGCGGGTCGGTCGAGGGGCTGAGCGGAGCGGGCGAATTCAACCTGCCCGAGGGCGTGGACATGAGCAACATGGCCGAGGCGCTGCGCGCCGGGCTGCGCTTTGCCGGGTCCTATGGCTATACCGCCGCGTCCGGGCAATCGCTGGTCGGAGGCGCGGAAGGCGGCAGTATCGACTACACCGCCGGTCCCGGAACGCTGCGGGTCGCGATGTCGCAGGACGGGCTGAACTACGGCGGCGATAGTGGCCTGATGTCGATGCAGATGCAGTTCGTGGAGTTCCCGGTGCCGATCGACTTCCAGGTCGGTGAATCCGCCTTCGACCTGACCATGCCGGTTTCGAAAAGCGACGAGACGCAGCCCTTCGGCCTGGTGATGAAGCTGATCGACGTGGAGGTGTCCGACATGCTTTGGGGCATGTTCGATCCGACGGCGCAACTGCCCCGCGACCCCGCCACGCTGATCATCGACATCGCGGGCGATGGGACGCTTGGCATCGACATCTTTGATCCGGTGCAAATCGAATCCGTCGCCGACGCCCCTCCGGGCGAGGTCAGCTCCGTTACCATCAACGAGGTGAAGCTGAGCGCGGTCGGGGCGGAGCTGACCGGCTCGGGCGCGGCAAAGATCATCAATGGCGGCCCGATGCCGGTGCCGGATGGCGCGGTCGATCTGCGGCTCGTGGGCGCCAACGCGCTGATGCAGAAGCTTGTCACCATGGGCCTGCTGCCCGAGGACCAGATGATGGGCGCGCAGATGATGCTCGGCCTTTTCGCGGTGCCCGACGGCGAGGACGCGCTGGCTTCGAAGATCGAGTTCAAGGAAGACGGCAGCATCTTTGCCAACGGCCAGCAGATCCAGTGACGATCTGATCGGCACCTGCGGCCGCCCGGTTTTCGCCGGGCGGTCGTTCCATGCGCGGGCATCGCTTGCACGGCGATCGGCCAGCGCTTACCTGCGCTGTACATCACGGCGCAAGAGCACGGCGGAACATCATGACGGCACCGACCCTCGAATCCCTGACCCACCAGCTTCTCGATGCGGCGAAGAAGGCCGGGGCGGAGGCCGCCGACGCCATGGCTGTGGACGGCACAGCCCTGTCCATCGACGTGCGCAAGGGCAAGCTTGAGCAGGCCGAGCGGTCCGAGGGGGTGGAGATCGGGTTGCGGGTCCTGATCGGCAAGCGGCAGGCGGTGGTCTCGGCCTCCGACCTGTCGGCACGCACCATCGCCGACATGGCCGAACGCGCCGTCGCCATGGCCCGCGAGGCGCCCGAGGACGCGACGCTGGGCCTGGCCGATCCGACTGAACTGGCGCGGGGCTGGGACTTGGCCGCGCTGGAGCTTTGCGACGTGTCGCCCGAACCCGACCCCGCCGCGCTGGAGGCCGACGCCCGCCGGGCAGAGGCTGCGGCTCAATCGGTCGCCGGTGTCACCCAGATCGATTCCGCCTCCGCCAGCTACAGCCGGCGCAGCGTTCACCTTGCCGCCACCAACGGGTTCTCGGGCGGGTACGCCCGCAGTTCGCGCGCGATCTCCGCCGTTGCGATTTCCGGTACCGGCCTCGGGATGGAGCGGGACTGGGCGGCCGAAAGCCGCACCTTCCAGGCCGACCTGCCCGATGCCGATGTGATCGGGCGGCTCGCCGGCGAACGGGCCGTCGCCCGCCATGGCGCGCGCAAGCCCAAGACGGGCGCCTACCCGGTGATCTATGACGAACGCGTGGCCTCGGGTCTGGTCGGCCATGTGCTGGCGGCCATCAACGGAAGCGCCATCGTGCGCGGGGCCTCCTGGCTGCGCGACGCGCTGGGGGAGGAGATCCTGCCCCGCGGCCTGTCGATCGTCGAGGACCCGTCGCGCCCGCGGATCTCCGCCTCTCGCCCCTTCGACGGGGAGGGGCTGGCGCCGCAGCGCCGCGCGATCGTCGAGGACGGCGTGCTGACCGGCTGGACGCTCGATCTGGGAACCGCGCGCAAGCTGGGGCTGGCCTCGACCGGCTCGGCGGTGCGCGGGCCCGGATCCTCGCCCGCGCCGGGTGTCAGCAACATCGCCCTGACCCAGGGCGAGCGCCCGCGCGAGGCGCTGATCGCCGAGATGGGGACCGGGCTTCTGGTGACCTCGCTGATCGGGGCCTCCATCAACCCGACGACGGGCGACTATTCCCGCGGCGCCTCGGGCTTCTGGATCGAGGGCGGGCAGATCGCCTATCCCGTCAACGAATGCACCCTGGCGGGCAACCTCCGCGACATGATGCGCCGTATCACGCCCGCCAACGACGCGCGCGCGCATCTGTCCTATGTCGTGCCGAGCCTGCTGGTCGAGGGGCTGATGCTGGCGGGGGAGTGAGGGCTCGGGTTGAGGCGGTGCGCGCCGCGCCTTGACGCTGGACGGCCCTGCGCCTAGTCGAGGCTTCATCTTGCGGGTTGGCCGGGGGCCGGTATGGACGTGCTTGTCATCAATCTCGCCGGTTCGACGGAGCGCATGGCCTTCCAGTCGCGCCAGCTTGCGGCACTGGGCCTGCCTTTCGAGCGGGTCGAAGCCGTCTCAGCCGATGCCGCCTCCGCCTTGCGGTCGGAGAACTACTGGGAAAGCTGGGAACGCCCGCTGAGACCGGCCGAGCGCGCCTGCCTTCTGAGCCATGTCGCGGCCTGGGAAACTATCGCCGCCCGTGGCCGGCCCGCGCTTGTCCTGGAAGACGATGCGGTTCTGTCGCGCCGGGTGCCGGCGCTTCTGGCGGGCCTCGCCAATATGGGCGGCCTGGACCATGTGTCGCTTGAGGTGCGCGGGCGCAAGAAGCTGCTGGGCCTTCACCCGCGCGAGGTAGCCGGGCTGAAGCTCAGCCGGCTCTATCAGGACCGGACCGGGGCCGCCGCCTATGTCCTTTGGCCTGCGGGGGCAGATAAGCTGGTTGCAAGGGCTGGCCGGAAGGTGGCACTTGCCGATGCGCTCATCGCCACCGCCTATGACCTGTCAAGCTGGCAGGCCGAACCTGCGCAGGCGGTCCAACTCGACGTGTGCGCTTGGTACGGCCTGACACCCCCGATCGAGACCCGCTCCACAATCGATGGTGTCAGTGCGGCGCGTCCCGCGCCAGCCTCCGCACAGAGGTGGCGGCGCATCGCCATGCAATTGCGGCTGGCCCTGCGTGGACCGACCCATCTCGGGCGGGCGCGCTGGCGACGCGTTCCGCTCGACCCATCCGACTTTCGCTAGCCCTCGTCGCTCCACCATCCCGTGCGGTCGCGGCGGTGCAGCGCGCGCAGCCGGGCGAAGGCGGTGTCGTTGACCTGAAGCCGGTCATAGATCGTCTTCAGGATGGCTCCGGCGACGCCTTCGGCGAAAAAGGGCTCAAGCCGCCAGTACATGTTGCGTAGCGTGTCGTCGGTACCCACGGTAAAAACCGAAGTGCCCTCGAAGAGCGGAACCAGATCCGTCTGAAGTTTCTCGATGCGTGCGGCAATGGGCTCCAGCGTCTCCGCGCCGCGGATGTAGCGATCGGACTCGCAGACCTTCACGGTATTGGCCAGCAAGGCGGCCATCATCGCGATCGCCCGTTCGCTGTCTTGCCCGTGCTCGGCAAGGGTATCGGCCGCCGAAATCAGCCAGCGCAGGTTCAGATGGCCGCACAGGAATGCGGCTTCCTGGCGCCAGAGAGCGAAGAACTGCGCCAAGGTCTCCTCTAGCCGGAATTCGCGCCGGATCAGAACGATCAGCCTGGCATGGTGAAAGACAAGCTCCGGCTGACCGGAAAATTCGCGGCGAAGGTTTTCCAGATGTGTATCGAGCGATTTGGCCGAGCCCCGCGTCTGCACCGCCTCACCCGCTTCGATGATCCGGTCCCGCATCGCGACAAGATCGGCATCGGCCGCCACATGGCGCTTGGCCCCCCAGCGCTTGCGGTGCTGGTTGAGCGAGAGGAACCGTTCGAGCCTCAGCTTCTTTCGCTCGACCATCGCTCTTCAAAGTCCCGCGGCATGAAGGGGGCGAGAGAAAATCGTCTCCACGCCTGTCTCAGAACTGAAATCGTATTGCGCCACGGCGCGTTTGAACGTGTCGGAGAGATCATCGCTACCAAGTTCATCGCGTATCTTCGCCGAGGCATTCACGAACGCCTTCAACTCTCGCGAGGCTTGCTTTTGGTCAATGAAGGGCCGGATCTTGCGGTCGAAGGGGTAGTACAAAAGCCCGTCGCGAAGATCGCGGATCTTCGGTCTGGGAAAGCGGAAGATGCCTGGGTTCAGCCACATGCTTGCGAGCGGCTCGTGGCGTGCGACGGTGAACCACGCGAGGCTAAGGAGAACCTGATCCCAGACGTGGGGATTGGCAGCACATAGCTGTGACCAAGTCTGGACAAGCTTTTCCGCCGCAGGAGATTTCCCAAAGTACAGAAACCCGGACAGATCCTCCCAACCGCCGCGACGGACTATGGCGAAATCAAATGGGTTCTCGCACAGGAAGCCGACGGGGCGAAGTACCGCCGCATCTGCATCGAGCCAGCAGATCGGGCCCTCCGTTTCAGCCCAGACCCGTTCGATGAATCGCGCCTTTAATCCGGTGTTCGCGACCCACGAGCCGCGCGAAGGGATGGCCTCGATGCGATGCGGTAGGCCATAGCGGTCAAGCGAGGCCCGAAGCTGCGCGGCCAGCGCTTCGTACGGCGTGTCGCTGGTGTAGTAGGACACGAAGAGCGGTGGCGTGCCGCCTTCGGTCCTGAGCATTCTGATCTCCTCAGGGAGGCTAGCCGTACAAGCAATATCCCCCGCTTTCGGATCCCGGATATGGGCGACGATTCTCTTGCCGCTGGACAAGGCATCATCCAGCGATCGTGGCGAAAGACCCGCACGCGCGAGATACTCTTTCGGTGTCACGTCGAGCTCGCTTTCTTGTTTGTTCAAAATGAACCCCTGCTCTCTGCTACTATGCGGCGCACGAAAAAAGAAGCCCCGGACGGGTCCGGGGCTTCTGGTAACGCGAGTTCAGCAGATCAATCCGCCTGCTCTGCGTTTTCCTTCTTCTCGGGCACGATCTCGGCCCCGGTCTCCTGGTCGACCATCTTCATGCCAAGGCGGACCTTGCCACGGTCGTCGAAGCCCAGAAGCTTGACCTTGACCTCCTGGCCTTCCTTCAGGATCTCGTTCGGGTGGTTCAGGCGCTTGTTGGCGATCTGGGACACATGCACCAGGCCGTCGCGCTTGCCGAAGAAGTTCACGAAGGCGCCGAAATCGACGAGCTTGACCACCTTGCCGGTGTAGATCTTGCCCTCTTCCGGCTCGGCCACGATCGAGTAGATCATGTCATAGGCCTTCTTGATCGAGTCGGCGTTGGCCGAGGCGATCTTGATCACGCCGTCGTCGTTGATGTCGACCTTGGCGCCCGAAACCTCGACGATCTCGCGGATGACCTTGCCGCCCGAACCGATCACTTCGCGGATCTTGTCGGTCGGGATCGTCATCGTCTCGATGCGGGGCGCGTGGGCGGAAAACTCCGACCGGCCCTGGGTCAGCGACTTCGACATCTCGCCCAGGATGTGCATCCGGCCGTCTTTCGCCTGCGCCAGCGCCTGCTCCATGATCGCCGGCGTGATACCCGCCACCTTGATGTCCATCTGGAGCGAGGTGATCCCGTTCGAGGTGCCCGCGACCTTGAAGTCCATGTCGCCGAGGTGATCTTCGTCACCCAGGATGTCGGTCAGGACCGCCCAGCTGCCATCCTCTTCGAGGATCAGGCCCATGGCGACACCGGCGACCGGCGATTTCAGCGGAACGCCCGCGTCCATCATCGAGAGCGACGAACCGCAGACCGTGGCCATCGAGGACGAACCGTTCGATTCCGTGATCTCCGACACGAGGCGGATGGTGTAGGGGAAGTCGGTGGGCGCCGGCAGCACCGCCTGAAGCGCGCGCCAGGCGAGCTTGCCGTGACCGATCTCGCGCCGGCCCGGAGGACCGAAGCGGCCAACCTCGCCGACCGAGTAGGGCGGGAAGTTGTAGTGCAGCAGGAAGTTGGAGCGGAAGTTGCCGTGCAGGGCGTCGATGATCTGCTCATCCTCTCCGGTGCCAAGCGTGGTCACGACCAGGCCCTGCGTCTCGCCGCGGGTGAAGAGCGCCGAGCCGTGCGTGCGGGGCAGAAGGCCCACTTCGCAATCGATCGGGCGGACGGTCTTGGTGTCGCGGCCGTCGATGCGCTTGCCGTTCTTCACGACATCGCCGCGCAGGATCGAGGATTCCAGCTTCTTGATCGCCGAGCCGAGGTTGGCGTTCGCCAGGTCCTCTTCCGGCAGCGACGACTTGATGGCGGCGACGGCGGCGGAGATCGCATTGGTGCGCGCCTGCTTGTCGAGGATCGCGAAAGCCGCGCGCATCTGCGCTTCGCCCGCGGCCTGCACCCGGGCGTAAAGCTCCGAGTAGTCCGGCGAGGTGAAGTCGAACGGCTCCTTCGCGCAATCCTCGGCGAAGTCGATGATCAGGTCGATGACCGGCTGCATCTGCTCGTGGCCGAACTTGACCGCGCCCAGCATCTCGGCTTCCGAAAGCTCGTAGGCTTCGGATTCCACCATCATCACCGCGTCCTTGGTGCCTGCGACGACCAGATCGAGCCGCTGCTCGGGGTTCATGCGCAGGTTGTCCATGTCGGCAACCTCGGGGTTCAGGACGTATTCGCCGTTGGCGAAGCCCACGCGCGCAGCCCCGATCGGGCCCATGAAGGGCACGCCGGAAATTGTCAGCGCCGACGAGGCCGCGATCATCGCGACGATGTCCGGGTCGTTGACGAGGTCATGGCTCAGTACGGTGCAGATGATCAGCACTTCATGCTTGAAGCCGTCCACGAACAGCGGGCGGATCGGACGGTCGATCAGGCGCGAGGTCAGCGTTTCCTTCTCCGAAGGACGCCCTTCACGCTTGAAGAAGCCGCCCGGGATCTTGCCGGCGGCATAGGTCTTTTCCTGGTAGTGCACGGTCAGCGGGAAGAAGTCCTGCCCCGGCTTCGCTTCCTTGGCGAAGGTCACGTTGGCCATGACGGAGGTCTCGCCCAGCGTGGCGATGACCGAACCATCGGCCTGACGGGCGATCTTCCCCGTTTCCAGCGTGAGCGTTTCCTGGCCCCACTGGATGGATTTCTTGGTCACATTGAACATATATCGGTTCCTCAGGGGACGGCCCGGCCCTCCGGGTGTCCCGTTCATATGGCGGCCCCATTGCCGCCGCCCCCAATCCTATCGCATGCGCCCGGGGGCATGGGCTCACGTCACAGATGCGCGGGGCCATACAGGAAAACGGGCGGGTTGGGAAGGGACTTGCGCGGTGACTTACGGGTGGATCATATGGGTCGCAGGCGTTCATTCTTCCTTAAACTGATTACGACGAGGTGCATGTGCAACCTACTCCGACAGACCACGCGAGAATTCGCCGGTACGCCGGTCCCTTTGAAAATCAGATACTTTATCGAATGTGCCTCGATTATCCGAAGCACGACGACGCCTACATCAACGCGGGTAAGCTGATTGCGATCGGACGTATCTATGCGGCTTCACCTCAACGAGGTGCAGGAAGACCTAGTGACAAAGGCGTCGATTTCTTCGCGCACTTGGGCCGCTCTCTTGTTCATCTCGGATTGGATGAAATGCTCGCTTCTGTCGGAGAACTGGATCGTCCGGATGACGAGAGCGTTCTAAAACGCTCTGTCGGAATACACGACGCCTTGGTTCAGTTTCTGGAGAAGGCTAGCCGGGAATTGACGACGGGCAAAGTGCGCAAGCAAGCGTCTTTCGCCTCAAAGTATCTGCATTTTCATCGGCCGAACGCATTCCTGATTATGGACAGCCGTGCGAGGGCTGCCCTTCGGCACCTGAGATGCGGCGGCAACATGAGTAACTATGAGGAATTTTGCCGGAGCGTCCTCCAAAAATACATACCAAAATATCTTCCGGAAGCGAGTTGCAGTGATTGGACGCCAAGAGCGGTGGACTGCAATCTCTTGAATGTTGCTAAGGAAGCCGCACCCAGTTCGGGTCATGTTTTTGACCTCGCTGCGTGCGAACGTAATTGGCACTGATCTGCCCCACCAAACCAAAACGCCCGCGCCTTTCGGCACGGGCGTTCAAGTCCGTCAGACGGAACGCGATCAGCGGCGCAGGCCGAGTTTCGCGATCAGCACGTTGTAACGCGCGGCGTCTTTCTTCTTGAGGTAGTCCAGAAGCTTGCGGCGCTGGGCGACCATCATCAGCAGACCGCGGCGGGAATGGTTGTCCTTCGCGTGGGTCTTGAAGTGGCCGGTCAGCGTGGCGATGCGCGACGACAGGATCGCGACCTGAACCTCGGGCGAACCGGTGTCGCCTTCCTTGGTCGCGTATTCCTTCATCAGGCGGGCTTTTTCTTCAGCGGTGATCGACATCGGGGTCTCCTTTCGAAAAGGGGTTATGGCGCAAGCCGGGATGTCGTCCAGCAGGGCCCGTGGAGGTCCGCCTTTTTCCGGCGGATGCGCGCATATAGGGGAAAACGCGCGCGATGAAAAGCGGGAATCGGCCGCCGGGGCTCGCCGCCGCTCAGGATGCGGTGACAAGGGCGATCCGGGCGGGATCGACCTCTGGGCCGCCGGGCAGTTCCGCGACCAGTTCTCCGTCCAGCAGGATGCGGGTCTGCGCCTCGGGCGCGCCGCTGTCGCCCACATATTCCACCGTGACCTCGGGGGCAGGGTGCGCGGCGGGATCGTAGACGATGCAAAGCGCGTCCTGGGTGGGGTCGAAGTCGCCGATGGTCGCGGCGTCGCCCTCGCCGGTCAGCCAGTCGCCAAGGGTGAAGACATCGGCCCCCGGGCCGCCGTTCGCCCAGTCCGACCGGCCCAGGACGATGCGGTCGTTGCCCGTGCCGCCGTTAAGGAAGTCGCGCCCGTCGAGATCGGCCCCCGTGCCGTCGGGAACACGCCCATCGAGCGTGTCATTGCCTGCGCCGCCCTGCAGGTAGTCCTGCCCGAGCCCGCCCGTGAGGCTGTCGTCGCCGTCCGATCCGTGCAGCGCGTCATCGCCCGCGCCCCCGTCCAGCGTGTCGTTCCCGGCCCCGCCGATCAGGCTGTCCCGCCCCGCGCCCCCGGACAGCCAATCCTGCCCGAATTCGCCTGTCAGCGTGTCGTCGCCCGGCCCCCCTTCCAGCCTGTCATCCCCGCCCCCCCCGTTCAGGCGGTCATCGTCCGGGCCGCCCGACAGAAGGTCCGCGCCCGCGCCGCCCAAAAGGTCGTCGTTGCCCGGCCCGCCCAAGATCGTATCGTCGCCCGCGTAGCCGTGGATCTGGTCGTCGCCGCCCAGACCGTCCAGCCCCTCGTCCGCGTCGGTGCCCGACAGGATGTCCGCAGCCTCGGTTCCCGTCGTTCCGCCGGCTGCGTGCGGCTTTGCGCTGGCGGGGTCCTCCTCCTCCGGCGCGGGCGCTTCGTCGAACATGTCCAGAACTGCGCCCAGCGCGAACAGGCCCAGTATTCCTGCCAGAAGCAGCATTGTGGCCACCCTCTCATTTCCGGCGCAAGCCGCGCCACCCCGGGGCGCATTGGGCCGGACCAGGGGTTAAGGCTAGGCGAAGGCGGAGGGCGGTCGCTCCAATTGTCGGCACTTTCAGCGCCAGGGCTGCGGGGGCTGGGCATAGGGAACATAGAGCGGGTGGCGCGGCGCGCCCGACTTTGTCAGGCCCAGATGGCAGAGCGGATGCCCCCTGGCGCGGAGCGCCTCGGCCACGAGTGCCCCGCGTCCGAGGAAGGCCCCGTGCAGGCCCCAGCCGCAGAGGATCATCCCCGCCCCAGCCGCCGCCGCAAGAAGGGCCGCTTCGTTCTCCGGCCCGACCGGTTCCGGCGCGCACTTCAGATCCTCGGGTCGGGTGGCGCGCCAGGCAAAGAGGTTGGCCACCGCAAAGCCGTCAAATCCCAGCGCCCGCGCCCGCCGTTCGCAGCGTTCGATGGTCGGGTCATTGCGCTCCTCGGTCGCGGTCGAGGGGTTGAGGAGGATGTAGAGCAGCACGTCGCCCGCGCCCCAGCGGCGGGTCAGAAGGTAACGGTAATGGCCGCAGTCCGAATAATGCGCCTCGGACGCGGTACCGCCCGCCTGATGCCGGCGGATGATCACCGGAACGGACAGGGCGCGGTGAAGGTCATGCCCTTGCCGGTCTCGGGGTGGTTGAAGCGCAGGCTTTCGGCATGCAGCATCAGACGGGGGAAGTCGCGGGCCGGTCCCTCGGCATAGAAGGGATCGCCAAGGATCGCGTGCCCCAGTTCGCGCATGTGGACGCGCAACTGGTGGCTGCGTCCCGTCAGCGGGAAAAGCCGTACCCGCGTCGTGCCGTCGGGGTCGTGGCCCAGCACCTTCCAGTCGGTCTGGGCGGGCTTGCCGTTCACATGATCCACATGCTGCAGCGGCCGGTTCGGCCAGTCGACGATCAGGGGCAGGTCGACTTGTCCCTCCTTCGGCTCCAGATGCCCCCAGAGCCGCGCGCGGTAGGCCTTTTTCGTCTTGCGCCCCTCGAACTGGGCGCCAAGATCGCGCTGCGCATGGCGGGTGAGCGCGAAGACCATGACACCCGAGGTGTCGCGGTCCAGCCGGTGGACCAGAAGCGCGTCGGGGTAAAGCTGCTGAACGCGGGAGATCAGGCAGTCGGCCAGATGTTCGCCGCGTCCGGGAACGCTGAGCAACCCCGCGGGCTTGTCCACGACGACGATCGCGTGATCGGCGTGGATCACGCGCAGGGGTTCGTCGGGCGGGGCGTAGTCGGTATCGCTCATGCCGCGCGCGTTAGCACGGTTGGCAAAGCGCTGGCCAGCCCCGAGCCGGACAATGGTCCCGTGTCAGACGATCGTATGGCCCGCAGCGCGCAGGCGGGCGGCGATTTCCGCAATGTGCGCGGGCGTGGTTTCGCAGCAGCCGCCGATGATCGTGGCTCCCATCCCGACCCAGCGCATCGCGAAATCGGCGTAAAGTGCGGGCGTCATCTCTGGCCGGGCGCTCAGCGCATCGACGGTCGGGCTGTCCTTCAGGAACTCCTTCGTGATCTGCTGGAAGCCGTTGGCATAGGCGCCGAAGGGCAGGCCGAAGCCGCCCAGGAGCTCAAGCGCCGCAGCCATGGCCTCGGGTGCCGAACAGTTGGCCAGAACGGCCGCCGCGCCGCCCTTCTTGAGCACCGGGCCGAGGTCCGACAGCGGCTCGCCCGAGCGCAGGCGACTGCCGTCGGTATCGTCCACCGTCACCGACAGCCAGACCGGGCGGCCATGGCCGGCGGCGCCTTCCAGGATGGCGCGGGCATGGGCCAGCGAGGCGACCGTCTCCGCCAGAAGGATGTCCACGGCGGGCGCGAGGATGGTCGCGACCTCGTCGTATTTCGCCACGGCCTCGGCGTGGGGCGGGTGGGTTTCGGGCCGGTAGGAGGCGACGAGCGGACCGAGCGAGGCCGCGATCCGCCCCGACCCATGTTCGGCGCGGGCCGAGGCCGCCTCTGCCAGCGCCTGGGTGTGAAGAGCGGCGAAGCGATCCTCCATCCCAACCTTCAACAGCCGGTCGCGGTGGATGGCATAGGTATTGGTGGTTGCGACGGTCGCGCCGGCGGCAAAGTAATCCGCATGCACCTGCCGCACGAGGCCCGGATGGTCGATCATGACCTGTGTGGACCAGAGCGGCGTCGGCGCATCGCCCGAACGCGCCACCAGTTCCTGCCCCATTCCTCCGTCCAGAAGCGTGATCTCGGTCATTTCCGTCCTCTCAATTCGTCACAAGTTTGGCCGCGAGGCCCGCGTAAAGCACAGCGGCCACGCGGTCGAAGATCCGCGCCCGCCGGGTCAGGAGGGCGCCGAAGCGGCCCGCCAGCGCGCCATAGCCCGCCGTGATCAGCGTCCCGGTCACGGTAAAGACGAGGCCCAGCAACAGAAGCTGCATCCAGACGGCCCCGTATTCGGGATGGACGAACTGCGGCAGGAACGCCAGCACGAACAGTGCGACCTTTGGGTTCAGCGCGTTGGTCACGAACCCCCGCCAGAGTGCGCGGGAGGGGCGCTGCGGCCCGCGCGTGCCCTCGGCGATGCCGCCGCCGCGCCACGACCGGCAAGCCAGCCACAGCAGGTAGCCCGCCCCGGCGTAGCGCAGCGCAGCCAGTGCCGCCGGTTCCGCCGCGATCAGCGCCGAGATGCCGAGCGTCGCAAGCCCCACATGCCAGAACCCGCCCAGCCCCACGCCCAGTCCCGCCATCACGCCTGCGCGCGGCCCGCCGGAAAGGCCCGAGGCGGTCGCGAAGATCACGTCGGCGCCGGGCGTCAGGTTCAGGACCAGGGCGGCGGCCAGGAAGGTCAGGAACTCCGCCAGGGGGTAGCTGGTGACAAGGTCGAACATGGGGCCTCCGCCCGCCCAGCCGTCGCCGATCGGGGCTGTGCCGTCAAGCGCCAAGGCCGGGATTGACCGCGCGGCGCGCGGCTGAGACGGTGCGTAAGCGGGTTGAGGAGGGGACGATGGACTACGAAACGGTCTCTGCCGGGAACTTCGGGCGCGGGCTTACCGGGTTGGGGCTGAACCTGATCGTGCGCGATGTGCGGGCGGAGGCGGCATTCCTGACGGCGGTCTTCGGGATGACCGCCCATCGCCTGAGCCGCGACTTCGCGAT
Organism: Albidovulum sediminicola; assembly: GCF_025751575.1. Classification (GTDB taxonomy): domain Bacteria; phylum Pseudomonadota; class Alphaproteobacteria; order Rhodobacterales; family Rhodobacteraceae; genus Albidovulum; species Albidovulum sediminicola. The sequence continues at coordinate 20,500 of NZ_JAOWLA010000003.1, forward strand.
CATGACCTATGAAGGCGCGGTCTTTCAGCTGCATTCGGACGGAACCTTCGGCGCGCATCCCCTGCTTGGGCTCCTGCCCGAGGCCGGGGCGCGCGGCGCTGGGATCGAGATCCGGCTTTATGAAACCGATCCGGACGCGGCGGCCGCCCGCGCCGAGGCGGCCGAAGGCGCGATCGTCCTTCAGGCGCCCGCCGACAAGCCGCACGGGTTGCGCGAATGCGTGATCCTTTGCCCGAACGGCTATGCCTGGGTCCCGAGCCGGCGGCTTTGATCTGGATCGGCCCGGGCCTTAGTCCCCGAGGCTTTGCGGCAGGCCGTCGTCGATCTCGTAATAATCGCCCTTCGCGCGGGTAAAGATGTGGCAGGACAGGCGTCCGCCTGTTGCCCCCCGGACCGCGCCGGCCTCGATCGAGAACGCCCCTTCGGCAGAACGGAACCAGAGGCTCGACCCGCAGCGCGTGCAGAACCCCCGGCGGGCTTTCGCGGGGGTTTCGTACTCCGCCAGCGTCTCGCGCCGGTGCCAGAGGACCGCCGCCTCTTGCGCATCGAAGGAGGCGGAGAAATGCCCCGAAAGCTTGCGGCACTGGGTGCAATGGCAGGCCGTGATTGCACCCGCCGGCCCGGGCAGTTCGAACGACACGCCCCCGCACAAGCAGCCGCAGTCAAGCCGCAGGGGCGGCTCAGCCGCGGCGGCGGGGGGCGGCCCTTCGGGGGCGTAGTAGTCGCCCGCATCCTCAACATGGATGTGGCGGGCAAGGGCGAGGCCGGTCGGGCCGTCGAGCGCGCCCGCCGCGATGGCGATCCGCTCCTCGGCTGCGGGCTTCCAGAAAAGGCTTGCCCCGCAGCGCCGGCAGAAGCCGCGCCGGGCGGCGGTGGAACTGTCGTACCAGCCGAGCGTCGTATCCGCGATCAGGCGGAACCGGTCCAGCGCCACGGAGGTTGCCGCCCAGACATGGCCGCTGGTCTGCCGGCACTGGCTGCAATGGCAGGCCACGACCGCGCGCAGCGGGCCTTGGGTCTCAAAAGCGACGCCGCCGCAGAGACAGCCACCTTGATGATGTTCGCCGCGTTCCATTTGGCCATCCTGCGCCAAGCTGCCGCCCCGCGCCCCTGCATCGGCGTCAGAGACGGCCGAAAACCGACGCGAGGAGGGTCGCAAGACCTTCGGCATCGGCCTGGGTGAAGGCGGCGGGCTGGTCGCTGTCGATGTCGAGCACGCCCAGCAGTCGGCCGTCGCCCGCGCGCACCGGCAGCACGATCTCCGACCGGGTGGAGGAGGCGCAGGCGATGTGGCCCGGGAACGCGTCCACGTCATCGACGAGCTGGACCTCGCCCGTGCGGGCCGCCGCGCCGCAGACGCCCCTGGCGAAGGGAATGACGAGGCATCCATGCCCGCCCTGGTAGGGGCCGATCTTGAGCACTTCGGGTTCGGTGACTCGGTAGAAGCCGGTCCAGTCGAAGCGGTCGTCGGCATGGTGAAGCTCGCACACCACGGTGGCCATGAGGGCGACCTCGTCCGTTTCGCCCTCGGTCAGGCTGGCGATGATCTTGCCGGTTTCGATGTAGTCGATGGTCATGTCGGGGCTCCGGCCCCGGCGGCCGGGGGGCTTTCCGCCCCCCGGACCCCCCGAGGATATTTGAGAAAAGAAGAGATCAGGGGCGTTCGATGGCGATGGCCGTGCCTTCGCCGCCGCCGATGCAGATCGCGGCGAGGCCACGCTTGAGGCCGCGCTTTTCCAGTGCGTTCAGAAGCGTGACGATGATCCGCGCGCCGGAGGCGCCGATCGGGTGGCCGAGCGCGCAGGCGCCGCCGTTCACGTTCATCTTTTCGTGGGGGACGCCGAGTTCGCGCATGAAGGCCATGGGAACGACGGCAAAGGCTTCGTTCACCTCCCATAGGTCCACGTCCTCGGGGCTCCAGCCGAGGCGGTCGAGGAGCTTGCGGGCCGCCGGGACCGGAGCGGTGGGAAAGAGTGCGGGGGCCTGGGCATGGGAGGCGTGGCCGAGGATCCGGGCGCGGATCTTCAGCCCCGCGGCCTCGGCGGCCTCGCGCGAGGCAAGGACGAGCGCCGCCGCGCCGTCCGAGATGGAGGAGGAGTTGGCGGCCGTCACCGAGCCATCCTTGCGGAAGGCGGGCTTCAGCGTCGGGATCTTTTCCGGCCGCGCGCTGGCGGGCTGCTCGTCGGCCGCGATGGTCAGCGCGCCCTTGCGGGTGGCGACGGAGACCGGGGCGATCTCGCCCTCGAAGGCGCCGGAGCCTTGCGCTTCCAACGCGCGGGAGAGCGAGGCGAGCGCATAGGCGTCCTGATCGGCGCGGGTGAACTGGAAGGCCTCGGCGCAGTCCTCGGCGAAGGTGCCCATCAGGCGGCCCTTGTCATAGGCGTCCTCAAGCCCGTCGAGGAACATGTGGTCGATCACCTGGGCGTGACCGAGCCGTGCGCCGCCGCGCATCTTGGGCAGCAGGTAGGGGGCGTTGGTCATGCTTTCCATGCCGCCCGCGATCATGATGCCGGTCTGCCCCAGGGCGATCTGGTCATGCGCGATCATCGCGGCCTTCATGCCCGAGCCGCACATCTTGTTCAGCGTGGTGGCGGGCACCTCTTCGCCCAGCCCCGCGTGAAAGCCGGCCTGCCGGGCCGGGGCCTGGCCCTGGCCCGCGGGCAGGACGCACCCCATCAGCAGCTCCTCGACCTGATCGGGCCGGGCACCGGCATCGGCGAGTGCCGCGCGGATCGCCTCGCCCCCCAGGACCGAGGCCTCGGTCGTGGCGAAAGCGCCTTGAAACCCGCCCATTGCGGTACGCGCGGCTCCTGCGATGACGACGTCTTGCATGGTCTTCCTTTCGAATGGTTCGGCAGAAGTCATACAGAATAGTAAGGAATGGCGTCTAGCCTGCCGGCGTGACTTGGATGCGGAGGGCCGGATGCACCTGGAAGCGGCAATGGCGGGCGAGGCGCTGGTGGTGAGGGTGGAAGAGGCACGCCTTGATGCGGCCTGCGCGATCCAGTTCAAGGACCGGATGCGCGAGATCGCCGGCGCCGCCCCGCCCCGCGTGATCCTGGATCTTGCCAGAGTGGGGTTCGTGGACAGCTCTGGCCTTGGCGCCATTGTCGCGGTGATGAAGTTCCTTGCCCCGGCGCGGCGGCTGGAACTGGCCGGGCTGACGCCGAATGTGGCGAAGGTCTTTCACCTGACGCGGATGGACACGGTCTTCACCATCCACGCCGCCCTGCCCGGCGGTGCCATGGCCCATGGCGACTGACGCGAGGCTCGAACCTCGCCAGCGGCCGAGGCGCGGCGATCCGGTCGCGCCGCCCGAACGATTCGAGGCCCGTGTCGCGGCCGATCCGCTGTCCGTCAGAATCTTGCTTTACGCGCTCTTGAACCGATTCGGCCGCCTGCTTGGCCCCGCCAATGCGAGCGCGGTCGAACTGGTGCTGGCGGAAGTTCTGAATAACGTGGTCGAACATGCCTACGGGCCGGACCAGGCGGGCGATATCGAGATCGCCGTCGTTCTGCATCCCGTATCCCTGGAGTGCCGGATCGCGGACTGGGGGCGCCCTTTTCCGGATCATACCATGCGTTACAGGCACTTGCCGGACCTGGAGGTCGCCTTGGACCGGTTGCCGGAGGGCGGCTGGGGGTGGACACTGATCCAGCGTTGCGCGCGCGACCTGGTCTATCGCCGCCTGGGCGACCGGAATGAGCTGAGCCTGGTTGTCCCACTCGCGTCGCCGTGATCCGCGTCTGTCGCAATCATGCCGCATTTCGCTCAAAACTCGGCCCGAATGCGGCGCAAGATTGGTGGCGTAGCTTCAAAGGCTTCCCTCGGCGCCGCGTTTAACAGCCCCCACCCATAGCGCGGCGCCGAGGTCTTTCCTTCCCCGACATCTCATCCTAGCTTCCGCCAAGCAGTGGAGGTGCAGATGCGCGATTTTCAGTTTCCGGGGCGTTCGCCCGTTCTTGCCACCGAGGGGATGTGCGCGACCTCGCACCCGCTTGCCGCGCAGGCCGCGCTCCGGGTGTTGCAGGAAGGTGGCAACGCGGTTGATGCCGCGATTGCCGGGGCGGTCCTGCTGGGCTTTGCGGAGCCGCAGTCCTGCGGCATCGGCGGCGATTGCTTCGCCCTTCTGAAACCTGCCGGGCAAGAGCGGATCATCGCGCTGAACGGTTCGGGGCGGGCGCCCGCGGGGCTGTCGGCGGCCGCGCTCCGCGATCGCGGGCAGACCATGATCGGGACCGAGTCGGTCGAATCGGTCACCGTCCCCGGCGCGATCGACGCCCTCTGCCGGCTCTCGGCCGATTGGGGGCGGTCGGGCCTGGCGGCGAGCCTCGCCCCCGCGATCCACTATGCAGAGGTCGGCGTCCCCGTGGCCCCGCGCGTGGCCTTCGATTGGCCGGAGGGCGAGGAACGCCTGTCCGGCGCGGCGCGCTCCTTCTACCTGGATCGGGATCGGGCGCTCGGCGTCGGCCAGGTGTTCCGCGCACCCGGCCAGGCGGAGGTCCTCAGGCGCATCGCGCGCGAAGGCCGCGCGGGCTTTTACGAGGGCGAGGTCGCGGAGGACATGGTTGCCTCGCTGCGGGCCGTGGGGGGGACGCATACACTCGATGATTTCGCGGCCACCGCCTGCGCCTATACGGAGCCGGTCAGCGGGGACTACCGCGGCCATGAACTGGTCGAACATCCGCCCAACGGGCAGGGCGCGACCGCGATCCTGATGCTGAATATCCTGTCGCACTTCGACCTGCCCGCGCTCGATCCGATGGGGGCCGCCCGCGCCCATCTTGAGGCCGAGGCGGCAAAGCTTGCCTATGACGCGCGCGACCGCTTCATCGCCGACCCGGATCATACCAGCCGGATCGACCATATGCTGGCGCCGGAAACGGCGGCGCGACTCGCGGGCCTGATCGACCCCCGGCGCGCGATGAATCAGGTCACCTGGCGGACCGAGGCCGTCCATCGCGACACGGTCTATATCACCGTGGTCGATCGCGACCGCATGGCCGTGTCGCTGATCTATTCCACCTACTGGGGCTTCGGGTCGGGCATCGCGTCGGAGCGCTTCGGCATCCTGTTCCAGAACCGCGGCGCGGGCTTCACGTTGACCGAAGGGCATCCCAACGAGGCGGGCGGCGGCAAGCGGTCGATGCACACGATCATCCCGGGCATGCTGCGGCAGGGGGGGCGGGTGCTCATGCCCTTCGGGGTAATGGGTGGGGCTTACCAGCCTACCGGCCATGTGCGCTTCCTGACCAACCATCTGAACCATGGAATGGACCTCCAGCAGGCGATCGATGCCCCCCGCGCCTTTGCCGAGGACGGTGTGCTGGGTCTGGAACGCGGCTACTCCGACGCGGTGGCTGCGGAACTGGCCGAGATGGGGCACGCGGTCACGCGCCTCGACCGCCCGCTGGGCGGAGGCCAGGCGATCCGGATCGAGGAAACGGGTGTTCTGGTCGGGGCGTCCGATCCGCGAAAGGACGGCTGTGCGCTGGGCTACTAGCGCTCAGTTCATCTGGTAATGCAGCGGATAGCGGCCATCCTCGAAATCCCCGAACAGGTCGGGCAGATCGGGGTGGCCCACCGGGCCGCCCAGGGCGTCTGGGATCAGGTTCTGCTCCGAGACATAGGCGACGTAATAGCTTTCGTCGTTCTCGGCCAGAAGGTGGTAGAAGGGCTGGTTTTTCGCCGGGCGGCTTTCCTCCGGGATGGCGTCGTACCATTCCTGCGTGTTGGAAAAGATCGCATCGACATCAAAGACAACGCCCCGGAAGCTGTGCTTCCGATGTCTCAGCACCTGGCCGAGGTGATATTTTGCATTGCTCTTCAGCATCGATCAGTCCCCACCCTTAAATAGGTACCTCGGCAGGGCCGCCGATGTCCATATTCGAAGCCGAATCATGCGGAAACAGTCTGTGATCGCTGCCCTGACAGTGCGCCCTTTGCGGGCCTGAAAAGCCGCTGCGACGGGTCGGGCCCGGCGAGTTTGGGTCTCACGCCGACGCCGCTGCGGGATTGTGATTCCAACCGCTGCCCGAACCCGCTAAAATCACCGCAAAACAAAGACTGAGAGGCAGTATGGGCAGATATCTGTGCATCGCGCTGGTGATGCTGCTTGCGGCGTGCGGCGGTGGCGGCAAGGCGCCGCGCAACCTGGAAGATGCGTGCGAGATCACGAAGGAACGGCCCGCCTACCTGCGCGCGATGAAGCGCACCGAGGCGAAGTGGGGCGTTCCGGTCGCGGTCCAGATGGCCACGATCTACCAGGAGTCCAAGTTCATCAGCAACGCCAAGACCCCGCGCAAGTTCGCGCTGGGGATCATCCCCATGGGGCGGCAAAGCTCGGCCTATGGCTACAGCCAGGCGCTCGACGGGACGTGGGATGAATACCGCCGGGTCACCGGGCGCTGGGGGGCCAAGCGTCAGCGGATCGACGACGCCACCGACTTCATCGGCTGGTACATGGACCAGAGCGAGCAGAAGCTGGGCATCCTGAAATTCGACGCCACGAACCAGTATCTCGCCTATCATGAGGGGCGCAACGGCTACAGCCGCGGGTCGCATCTGCAAAAGGCCTGGCTCTTGCGGGTGGCCGACGATGTCGGCGCCCGCGCGCAGATGTATCACCAGCAGCTTTACCGCTGCGGCAAGCTCTAGGCGGGCTCAGTTGAGCCCGCGCTTCTCGGCCTCGTAGTTGATCGAGAAGGTCGTGGGCTTGTAGGTCATCCCGGTCTTCAGCGCGTCCAGCACCACGGTCGTCTGGTTGCCGGTTTCATCGGTCACGGTCCACTGGCGCAGGGCGACCGGGTCGGCCGAGAAGGCGAGCGTCAGTGTGCCGTATTCGGGATGCTCGGGGTCCTGCGCCACCACAAGGGTGAGCGGCCCCTGTTCCTGATGCCCGACGACCATCCTGGCGCGGGCTAGGTCGATGTTGCGCGCAAGGATCAGGTTCAGCGGCGTCTTCGACAGCGGATACTGCTCGGGCGGCTGGTTCGACTTCGGATCGAAGATCGCCAACTGCCCGCCAGAGGCCAGGACCAGCGTGGCGTCGGGCGTGTATTCGAACCGCATGCGCCCCGGGCGCTGGATCAGGACCCGGCCCTTCGAGACGCTGCCGTCCGCGTTCTGTTGCGTGAACGCGGCCTCGGCCGTGGTGAGGCCATTGAGATAGCCCGAGAGCTGCGCAAGCGAAAGCTTCTCGGCCTGGGCCGGAAGGGCGAGGAGCGCGGCAAGCGCGGCAAGGAGATGCGTTTTCATGCGCCCTATCTAAGAGGTTCCCGAATGTTATGCCATAACGCCGGCCGAGGATCGGCGGAATGCCGTCATCCCTGTTGGCGGCGACCGCACCGCCGCCGAGGCCGACAGGCGGCGGCTTATTGCTCCGGCACCAGGATCTCCCGCTTGCCGACGTGGTTCGCGGCCGAGACAAGGCCCTGCTCCTCCATCTGCTCCACCAGCCTTGCGGCCTTGTTGTAGCCGATGCCGAGCTTCCGCTGGATGTAGGATGTCGAGACCTTGCGGTCGCGCAGCACAACCTGCACCGCCTGGTCGTAAAGCGCGTCGTCGCCATCGGTATTGCCGCCAAGGCCAAGGACGAGGTCGATGTCGGCCTCCTTCTCCTCATCCGGGCCCTCGACGACGCCGGACATGTATTCGGGCGGGCCGAAGGATTTCAGGTGGGTCACGATCTCCTCGACCTCTTCGTCAGAGACGAAGGGGCCGTGGATGCGGGTGATGCGCGAGCCGCCGGCCATGTAGAGCATATCGCCCATGCCCAGAAGCTGCTCGGCCCCCATCTCGCCCAGGATCGTGCGGCTGTCGATCTTGGAGGTCACCTGGAACGAGATCCGGGTCGGGAAGTTGGCCTTGATGGTGCCGGTGATGACATCGACCGAGGGACGCTGCGTCGCCATGATCAGGTGGATGCCGCTGGCCCGCGCCATTTGCGCCAGACGCTGGATGCAGGCCTCGATCTCTTTCCCTGCGACCATCATGAGGTCGGCCATCTCGTCCACGATGACGACGATATAGGGGATGGGCTTCGGCTCGATCTCCTCCGTCTCGAAGATCGGATCGCCGGTTTCCTCGTCGAAGCCGGTCTGGACGGTGCGCTTGAACATCTCGCCATTGGCCAGCGCCTCGCGGACGCGGCCGTTGTAGCCATCGATGTTGCGCACGCCCATCTTGGACATCTTGCGGTAGCGTTCCTCCATCTCGCCCACGACCCATTTCAGCGCGACGACGGCCTTCTTGGGGTCGGTGACGACGGGGGAGAGTAGATGCGGGATGCCGTCATAAACGGACAGTTCCAGCATCTTGGGGTCGATCATGATCAGCCGGCATTCGTCCGGCGTCAGCCGGTAAAGGAGCGACAGGATCATGGTGTTGATCGCCACCGACTTGCCCGAGCCGGTGGTCCCGGCGATCAGCAGGTGGGGCATCTTGGCCAGGTTCGCGACCACCGGCTCACCGGCGATATCCTTGCCAAGCGCCAGCGGCAGGCGGTGGTTGCCGTCGCCGAAATCGCGCGCGGCGAGGATCTCGCGCAGCACCACCTTTTCGCGCCGCGCGTTGGGAAGCTCGATCCCGATGACCGAGCGGCCCGGCACGGTCGAGACGCGGGCCGAAAGCGCGGACATCGACCGCGCGATGTCGTCGGCAAGTCCGATGACGCGGCTGGCCTTCAGCCCCGGTGCGGGCTCCAGCTCATACATCGTGACGACCGGACCGGGGCGGACCGAGACGATGTCGCCCTTGACGCCGTAGTCGTCGAGCACGCTTTCCAGCATCCGGGCGTTTTCCTCCAGCGCCTCGTCGGAAAGCTGGTGGCGCTCGATCGTGACGGCGCTGGTCAGAAGCGACAGCGGCGGCAGTTCATAGGTCGAACCGGCCGCAGGTTCGTCGAAACGCAGACGCGGCTGTGCCTCCGCCAGCGCCTGGCGCGACGGCGCGGGGGGCTTGCGTTCGGCGTGCTGGACGACACGGCGCGGCTCGCTGCGGGGCAGCGCGGGCGCCTCGGCGGGTTCATCAAGGTCGAGGTCGTCGAAGATGTTGGCCTCTTCCATCTCCTCGACCTGCAACTCGCCGCGCAGGAGCGCGGCCGCGGTCACGGGCGGTTCATCGGGAAGCGGGGCATCGTGCCAGGCGGCCTGCAAAACCGGCTCGGTGCGGGTCAGGCCGGGTTCGACCCGCTCCGGCATCTGCGGGTCCAGGCGCGCGGCGCTTTGGCCGGTGCGCGACTTCACGGCATCGGCGATGCGTTCGCGGATACGCTCGGCGCTGGGCGCTTCCCCGGACCAACCATGGTGAGAGGGCGCGCGTTCCACCAGTTCGGGCTCGACCCGAAGCTCGGGATCGCCGCGCAGAAGTGCGCCCACCTTGCCCAGAAGGCCCGGACGTGCGGCGCCACCCTCGGCAAGCGGGGCGGGAAAGCGCGGTTCGGCCCGCAGCACGCCCGCGCGGCGCGGGGCCGCTTCGACAGGTTCCCAATCCTCTTCCTCGGCCTCGTCGCGGCGGGCACGGCGGCGTTCGCTCAGCGTCTGCGCCCCCTTGAGCGAGGCGACCGCCCCGCGGCCGAGCATGCGCAGCACCCAGTCATAGCCGACGATCGTGCCGACCAGCAGGAAGCGCGCGATCTGCGCAAGCTCGCGCCGGTCGAAGCCCAGGACGAAGGCGAGCATCGCGAGGGAGCCGATGCCGATCAGCGCCGACACGATCTTGAGCGCCAGCCCCGCATCAAGCGGCGCGATGCCGAGGACCGCCCCCAGCACCGTGTCGCCGAAAAGCCCGCCCAGGCCGAAGCTGTGCAGCCAGCCCACGCCCGGTGCGTGGGTGGAGGCATAGACCGACAGCGTGGCGATCGCGATCGGGGCGAAGATGACCCGCGACAGCGCGCGGTCCTCCCCGGCATGCGCGACGAAGCGCAGGCCCCAGACGGTAAAGACCAGCGCCAGCCCCCAGGCCCCGTAGCCGGCGATGACGTAAAGTGGCGAGGCGATGGCCGCGCCGAAACGACCGAGCAGGTTTTGCGCCGGCTCGTCGGTGGCGGCCAGCCAGCTTGGATCGTCGGGGCTGTAGCTGCCGATGATCAGCGCCGTCGCGATCCCCGCCGCCAGCAGGAGGATGCCCAGAAGCTCCTTCCCGCGCCGTTCGATCACGGCCTGGGTGTGCTGGTCCAGAAGCGGGTCGCGCTGCCGTGCCTGATAGGATGCCATCTTTGCCGTCCTCAACCGTAGAGGCAGTCGCGAAGCCGGATCAGCCCGCGCTGCATTTCTTCCTTGGGGGTCACCATCGCCACGCGGATGTAGCCCTTGCCCGGATTTTCGCCCGCCACCTCGCGCGCAAGATAGGCGCCGGGCAGGACCCGAACGCCGGTTTCGCGCCAGAGCCTGAGCGCCGCCGCCTCTCCGTCCTCGACCGGGAGCCAGAGGAAGAAGCCGCCTTCAGGGGATTGGTAGCCTTGCAGGCCCGAAAACACCTGATCGGCGATGCGGAACTTCTCGTGATAAAGCGCGCGGTTCTCCTCCACATGCGCCTCGTCGGCCCAGACGCGTTCGGAAACGCGCTGGATCGGAAGTGGCAGGGGGGCGCCGCCGTAGTTGCGCAACTGGCGCAGGCGTGTGATTGCCTGCGGCCCGCCCGCGACAAAACCCGACCGCAGACCGGGCAGGTTCGACCGCTTGGAAAGCGAATGGAAGACCGCGACCTGTTCGGGGTCCGCGCCGGTCTCGGCCGCGACCTGAAGCGCGCCGGGCGGCGGGGCATCGCGCCAGATCTCCGAATAGCATTCGTCTGCAAGCAGCGTGAAGCCGTGCCGTTCGGCCAGCGCCAGAACCTCGGCCAGGTAATCGCGCGGGGCCACGGCCCCTTGCGGGTTCGCGGGCGAGCAAAGGTAGGCGAGAGCCACGCGGTCAAGCAGATCCGGGGCCAGGCCCGCATAGTCGGGCAGGAAGCCCGTCGCCGCGGTCGCGGGCACATAGACCGGTTCCGCGCCCACGCTGAGGGCCGCCGCGGCATAGACCTGGTAGAACGGGTTCGGCATCAGGACGACGGGGCGCTTGCCCCGCTTCGTCTCCGGACACAGCGCCATGCAGGCGTCGAAGAGTCCCTCTCGTGTGCCGTTCAGCGGCATGATGCGATCGGGCCCAAGCCTCACGCCGTAGCGGCGCGCGATCCAGTCCGAGATGGCGGCCAGAAGTTCGGGCGTGCCGTCGTTCGGCGGGTATTGCGCAAAGCCTTGCAGGTTGGCGGCCAGAACCTCGCCCACGAAGCCGGGCATGGGATGGCGCGGCTCGCCAATGGTCATGGCAATAGGCTCGCCGCCCGGTGCGTGGACGTCAAGAAGCTTCCGCAGACGCGGAAACGCGTAGTCAGGCAGGTTCGAGAACCGCTCGGGAAACGCCATTCATGCCTCAGTTTCCGGGGTCATTTCGCCCCGTTTTGCAGGAACTTTAGCCAATGCGCGGCGCCCGGTCCAGAAAAAGCAATGGATTCCCGCCGGTTGTTCGCCCCGATTGTGGCATTTCCGCCGGGGATTTGGCCCCGGCAGGGCGGCGCTTCAGGCCAGCGCCGCCTCGGCCGCCGCACCAAGCCGCAGAAGCCGCTCCTCGCCCATGGGGGCGCCAAGCAGCGTGATGCCGCAGGCGGGAACGCCCGTGGGCAGCGTCAGCCCGCAAAGCCCCATCAGGTTGCCGATCCGCGTATTGCGTAACGCCAGGAGGTTCTCGGTCGTGAAATAGGCCTCATCCGACATGAGCCGCGCGACATCCGGGGGCAGGATGGGCGATGTCGGGGTCAAGACCGCGTCGTAGCCGGCAGTGCGGGCGCGCCACAGCGCGCGAAGCTCGTGCAGGCGGCGCCAACCGGCTACATAGTCCGACCCGGCGAACCTGCGGCCCAGGCGGAAGCGTTCGCGGACGGGGGCATACATCAGGTCTGGCTCCGCCTCGATCCGATGGGCCCAGGTGCCATAGGCCTCGGTCGTAAAGAGGATGCCGGAAAGCCCCTGCGCCTCCTCCAGTTCGGGGGAGGTGTCGCGCTCGACCGTGGCGCCAGCGGCCTGAAGGCGGGCCACCGCGTTTTCGAACGCGGCCAGCGGTGCCTCGCGGCAGTCCGGCAGCGCCACCGATTCCATCACCAGAAGGCGCGCGCCCCGCAGGCTGGCACCGCGCAGGTCGGCGGGTTTGGTCCCCTCCATTGCCGCCAGAAGCAGGGACGCATCCTCGACCGTCCGGGTCAGGGGGCCCACCGTGTCGAAGCTTTCACAAAGCGGCACGACCCCCGTCAGCGGCAGGCGGCCGTGGGTGGTCTTCAGCCCCACAAGGTTGTTCCAGGCGGCCGGAATGCGGACCGAGCCACCCGTGTCGGACCCGATCCCTGCGGCGGCCAGCCCGAAGGCGACCGATGTCGCCGCGCCGGAGGACGACCCCCCCGGGGCCAGCGCCGGGTCGTTCACATTGGGCGGCGTCGCCGCCATCGGGTTCACGCCGAGGCCGGAGAACGCCAGTTCCGTCATATGGGTCTTGCCCAGGCAGACGAGGCCCTGGAGCCGGGCCTTCGCCAGAACCTCCGCGTCCGCATGGGGAATGCGCCCCTTGAGCAGAAGCGAGCCCGCCTCGGTCGCGGTGCCCGCCGTGTCGAAAAGGTCCTTCCAGGAAATTGGCACCCCGTCGAGGGGCGAAAGCCTTTGACCCGCGCGGGCCCTTGCGCCGGCGGCCTCCGCCTCGGCCAGGGCGCGGGCCTCGGTGGTGCGGGCGTAGATGCGGAACTCCGGGTCGGTCTCGCGGATCGCATCCAGGAAAGCGGCTGTCAGTTCGACCGGGTCGATCCTGCCCGCCCCGATCGCGCGGCCCAGATCGCCCGCGCTCATCGTCCGCCAGTCCTGCATGCCGTCCTCCCTCGGGTGTTCGCGCGAACGGTAGCGGCAAGGCAGCGCATGGACAATCCCGGCCCGCAAGCGATACTTGGCGCCATGAAGATGAATGCGGATGTAATCGTCGTGGGCGGCGGGCTGAACGGGCCCGCCTTGGCGCTGGCGCTGGCGCGGGCGGGACTGTCGGTCACCGTCGTCGATGCGCAGCCAGCGCGCGCGCGGGCCGAGGCGGCCTTTGACGGGCGCGCCTATGCGCTGGCCATCGCCTCGAAGCGGCTTCTGGCGGCGGTCGGTGTCTGGGACCGCGTCGCGGACAAGGTCCAGCCGATCCGTGAGATCAAGGCCAGCGACGGGCGCGCGGGTGAGGGTGCTGCCCCCTTCTTCCTGCATTTCGACAGCGCCGAGATTGAGGAAGGCCCGATGGGCTTCATGCTCGAAGACCGGCATCTTTACGCGGCCTTCCTTGACGCGATGGGCGAAACGGCGGGCATCACCCATATCCCTGCGACCACGGTCACCGCGCAGGAGGTGGACCCCGCCGGGGTTACGGTGACGCTATCCGACGGGCGGCACCTGCGGGCGCGCATGATCGCGGGTTGCGACGGGCGCCAATCGGGCACCGCGCAACGCGCCGGGATCGGCCGCACGGGGTGGAGCTACGGCCAGACCGCGCTGGTCTGCGCGGTCGAGCATGACCGCCCCCATGACGGCATCGCGCAACAGTTCTTCATGCCCACCGGGCCGCTTGCGATCCTGCCCCTGCCCGGCAACCGGTCCTCCATCGTCTGGAGCGAGACCGAGCAGAACGCCCGCACGATCGCCGCGCTGGATGACGACGCCTTCATGGAGGTCCTGCGCCCGCGCTTCGGCGACTATCTGGGCGACATCCGCCTTGCGGGCGCGCGCTTCACCTATCCGCTGAACCTGACGCTGGCCAATCGCTACATCGCCCCCCGCGTGGCGTTGGTGGGCGATGCCGCCCACGGCGTCCACCCGATCGCCGGGCAGGGCCTGAACCTCGGTTTCCGGGATGTGGCCGCCCTGGCGGAGGTCCTCGTCGGCGCCTACCGGCGGGGGGAGGACATCGGGGCCGAGGATGTGTTGGAACGCTACCAAAGCTGGCGGCGGTTCGATTCCACCACGCTCGCGCTTGGCATGGATGCGGTCAACAAGCTGTTTTCGAATGATAATTCCGCGCTTCGGGCGGCACGTGACCTTGGCATGGGCCTCGTCAACGCCGTCCCGGCCCTCCGCCGTGCCTTTATCCGGCAGGCTGCGGGGCTTTCCGACGAGCTGCCCAAACTTCTTAAGGGGCGTGCGCTCTGACGTGGCGACTCATCGCGCCTTCGGGCACTCTATTCGGTGATATCCCCGCCGCAGGAGGGCCACACGCCATGCATCCCACGGAAAAGATCGTTCGCCAGTTCCACGAATCCTGGGACCTGCGCGACCCGGAGCGCGGCGCGGCCGTGATCGCGGCGGACTGCCAGTTCGAAGACGTTGCGCGCAACGAACGCCAGGTCGGTCCGGAGGGCTACCGGATGGATTACGAACGCTGGCGCAAGGCGTTTCCGGACGGCGAGGTGAAGGTCACCAACGTGATCGTGGACGGCAATCGGGCCGTCGTGGAATTCGTCAACCGTGGCACCCATACCGGCCCGCTGGAGTCTTCGCTCGGCACTTTCGCGCCAAGCGGCAGGCGGCAGGAAACCCGCTATTGCAGCGTCATGCGGGTCAAGGATGGCAAGGTGGTCGAGGGGCGCGATTACTACGATGCGGCGACGATCGCGCGGCAGCTTGGGCTGGTGGACTGAAACGTGCCAGCCGTGCCCCTAGTGGCCGCGTGGCGCGGGGCCGCCTAGTCCAGCTTGCGGGCCTCGTCCACCAGCATGATCGGGATGCCGCCACGGATGGGAAAGGCCAGCCGCGCGGGTTTGGAGATCAGTTCCTGCGCCTCGGCGTCATAGCTTAGCCGGGCCTGCGTCAGCGGACAGACCAGCGCCTCCAGCATCCGGCGGTCGAGCTTGATTTCCTCGCTCATTGCATCCGCTCCTCTCCGCCGCCCAAAAGCGCGTACTCCATCAGCGTCACCAGCGTTTCGCGCCGGGTCTGAAGCGTCGGCGCCTCCAGAAGCGCCTGCTTGTCCTCCGGCTCGAGGGGGCAAAGGATGGAGAGCGCGTTGATCAGCATCTCGTCCTCGGCCTCCTTGAGGCTGCTCCAGTCGGTCGAAAGCCCCTCGGCCGCGAAATAGCGGGACAGCAGCGCCAGGAAAGCCTCGCGGTCGAAGCCACGATCCTCTTCGGCGGGGCCAAGATCGCGCTCGAAGGGGGCCCAGTCGACCTCGGCCCGGCGATAGGGGGTGAAGCCGCCAAGCTCGTTCACGAGGCGGAAGCGCGCGACGCCGGTCAGCGTGATCAGGTAGCGCCCGTCCTCGGTTTCCTGGAACGCGGTCAGCCGGCCCGCGCAGCCGATGGCCGAAAGCGCCTCGCCCCCGTCGGGCGTGGGGCGGGGCTGTATCATCCCGATCAGACGTTCGCGGGTCTTGAGCGTGTCGTCGAGCATCGCGAGGTATCGCGGCTCGAAGATATGCAGCGGCAGCCGGGCGCGGGGCAAAAGCAACGCCCCCGGCAGGGGGAAGATCGGGATCGTCGTGGGCAGGTCCGCAAGCGCTGGCATGGGTCGCCTCTTCCCCCTCCGGTGCTTCAGGCGAAAATCAGCGAGGACAATTTGCGCCGACCCTTCTGCACGATCGGGTCATTGGGCTTGAGTGCATCGAAGATCGTGAACAGCTGGGTCTTGGCGGCGCCGCCATTCCAGTCGCGGTCGCGGCGGAACAGTTCCAGAAGTTCCTCGACCGCGCCTTCGATCTTGCCCGAGGCGTGCAGCGCCAGCGCCAGGTCGAAACGGGCCTGGTGATTTTCCGGATGGGCCAGGACCTCGTTCAGAAGATCGGTCACCGGCCCGGCACTGGCGGCCTGGCGGGCCAGCTCAAGCTGCGCGCGCGCGGCCTCGACCTCGGCCGATTTCGCGATGGCCGCCGGGGCAGCAGCCAGAAGCGCCTCGGCCCGGTCCTGTTCGCCAAGTGCGAGATGGGCCCGCACCAACCCGCCGTAGGCCGCCGCGTTCTCCGGCTCCTCGCCAAGGATTGCGGCAAAGGTTTCCGCCGCGCCCGCGACATCGCCCTCGGCCAGCATCGCCTCGGCCGCCTCGATCGCCTCGCCCAGGCCGCCGTCACCGGCCAGCGCGGCCAGCTTGTCGACGAAGGCCTTGATCTCCGATCCCTGGACCGCGCCCTGGAATCCGTCCACCGGGCGGCCCTGCCAGAAGGCGTAGACGGTCGGGATCGACTGGATGCGCATCTGCCCGGCGATCATCTGGTTTTCGTCGACGTTGACCTTGACCATGCGGACCTTGCCGCGCGCGGCGGTCACAGCCGCCTCGAGCGCGGGGCCGAGCGTCTTGCAGGGGCCGCACCAGGGCGCCCAGAAATCGACGATCACGGGCACATCCTTGCTGCCCTCGATCACGTCCTGCATGAAGGTCGCTTCGGTCGTGTCGCGGATCAGGTCCGCCGTGTTCTCCGCCGGTTTCTGGCCGAATTCGAGCATGGGTTCCCCCCCGTGATTTCCGTGCTGCCCTTTATATGAGGCCACGGGGCGAAAAGGCCAAGGGGGTGCGTCAGCGCAGCCGTCGAAGGATGTCGAGGCTGGCATAGCCGTCCGGGATCATCCCGATCGCGCGCTGGTAGGCGCGGACGGCTGCGATGGTCCGGGGGCCGATCTTGCCATCCACGCCGCCGGTGTCGAAACCGGCCTTGCTCAACCGCTCCTGCAGTTCCACCCGCTCGTCGAAGACCAGCGCCCTGTCCTCGCGCGGCCAGCTGGCCTGAATCGGGGTGCCCCCCTTCAGCCGGTCGGACAGATGCCCGACCGCGATCACATAGGCGTCCGCGGCATTGTAGCGCTCGATCGCGTGGAAGTTCGAAAAGATCATGAAGGCTGCGCCGCGCGCGCCAGCGGGCATCAGGATGGAGGCGGACCCATGGTTCGCGACCCGGTTGCCATGCACGTCGCGCACGCCGAGCTTGGCCCAGTCGGCGGCCGATTTGGTGATCCGCTCCCCCGTCAGGCCGAAGTCGAAATCGGCGGGCAGGCGCACCTCCACCCCCCATGGCTGGCCCGTCTTCCAGCCCGAGCGCGCGAGGTAGGCGGCGGTCGATGCCAGCGCGTCGGTGGGGTCATCCGACCAGATGTCGCGCTTGCCGTCGCCGGTGAAGTCGACCGCGAAGGACAGGTAGGAGGTCGGGATGAACTGCGTGTGGCCCATGGCCCCGGCCCAGCTGCCGGTCATGGCGCGCGGCGCGACATCGCCCGACTGCACGATCTTCAGCGCTGCGATCAGCTGGCTTTCGAAGAAGGACCCGCGCCGTCCGTCATAGGCCAGCGTCGCCAGCGCCTCGATCAGCGGCACGTCGCCCCGGTTGTCCCCGTAGGAGCTTTCAAGCCCCCAGATCGCGACCACGACCTCCTTTTCGACGCCATAGGTTTTCTCGATACGGTCGAGAAGCTTCCGGTGCCGCTTGAGCGCGCGCTGCCCGTTTTCGACGCGCAGGTCGGAGACGGCCCGGTCAAGATAGTCCCAGATGGCCTTCGTGAACTCCGACTGGTTGCGGTCCTTCTGGATGACGGAGGTGTTGTAGGAGATGCCGTTGAAGGCGCGGTCGAAGGTCGTCTCGTTAATGCCGCGGGCGATGGCGCGGGCGCGAAAGCCCGCGATCCAGCGATCGAAGCCCAGATTGGCCGAGGTGGTGATGATCTGTTCCGGTCCGCCCACGCTGCCCCCTTTCGCCTCGCCCGACACCGTTCCCGCCGAACCGGACCCGGCCCCGAGGACGCAGAGGGAAGCCGCCAGACCCAAAGCCGTATATCGCATGGAACCGCTCGCTCTTTGTTTTGCGTGAATCGTAGCGGCAATCGGGTCTTCGGAAAAGGCCCGGGTTCGCGGACGGGCGGAGCCTTGCCGGGGGCAGCGGCGGCGATCAGCGGCGACGGTCGGTCTTGCGCTTGAACTTCGCGTTCTTCGCGCGGGCGGCGCCCACGCGGCGGATGACACGCTTGCCGCGCTTGGCCTGGGCGCCGCCGGGGCGGCCCTGGCCCTCGATCTCCAGCAGTTCCAGCATCAGCCCGCCGGTGACGGGCACCGCCTCTGCCAGACGCACGGTGACGCGCTGGCCGATGCCGATGACAAGGCCGGTGTCGGCGCCGGTCAGGGTCTGGGCATTGGCGTCGAAATGGAAGAACTCCCGCCCGATGGTGCGGATCGGAATGAGGCCGTCGGCCCCGGTCTCATCCAGCCGCACGAAGCAGCCAAAGCGCGTGACGCCGCTGATCCGGCCGGCGAATTCGTTGCCCACGCGATCGGACAGATAGGCCGCGAGGTAACGGTCGGTCGTATCGCGCTCCGCCGCCATCGAGCGGCGCTCGGTTTCCGAGATATGGGTGGCGGCTTCCTCCAGATCCTCGATGTCGCGGGGCGACAGCCCGTCCTTGCCCCAGCCATGGCCGAGGATCAGCGCGCGGTGCACGATCAGATCGGAATAGCGCCGGATGGGCGAGGTGAAATGCGCGTAGGACTTCAGCGCCAGCCCGAAGTGGCCGAAGTTCTCCGGGTGATAATAGGCCTGCGTCATCGAGCGCAGAGTGGAGATGTTCAAAAGCTCGTCGAACTCCGTCCCCTCGGCCTGCGCCAGAAGGCGGTTCAGGTGCGAGGTCTGGAGGACCTGCCCCTTGGCCAGCGTGAAGCCCGAGGCCTCCGCCACCTCGCGCAGCGCGTCCAGCTTCTCGGGACTGGGCTCCTCGTGGACGCGGAAGAGAAGCGGACGGCGGAGCCGGATCAGCTCCTCGGCCGCGGCGACGTTGGCGAGGATCATGAATTCCTCGATCAGCCGGTGCGCGTCGAGCCGGTCGCGGAAGGCCACCGATTTCACATGTCCGTCCTCGCCGATGTCGATCCGCCGCTCGGGCAGGTCGAGGTCCAGCGGCTGGCGCATGGCGCGCGCGGTCTTCGTCGCCTCATAGGCGGCGTAAAGGGGCGCGATGACCGACTCCATCAACGCGGCACAGCGCTCGTTCGGGCGGCCGTCCTGCGCCTCCTGCACCTCGGCGTAGTTCAGGCTTGCCTTCGACTGGATCATCGCG
Source organism: Albidovulum sediminicola (assembly GCF_025751575.1). Lineage (GTDB taxonomy): Bacteria > Pseudomonadota > Alphaproteobacteria > Rhodobacterales > Rhodobacteraceae > Albidovulum > Albidovulum sediminicola. Next base: position 39,569 of record NZ_JAOWLA010000003.1, read on the forward strand.
CGGGTGAAGCGGTGGCTGACCTTGCGGCCCTTGGCATCAAGCTTCATCCAGACGGCGAGGACCGGGCGCGCGATGCCTTCGTGCAGCGAGCAGAGATCGCCCGAGAGCCGTTCGGGCAGCATCGGCACCACGCGGTCGGGGAAATAGGTGGAATTGCCCCGCCGCCGCGCCTCCCGGTCGAGCGCGGACTGGGGCGTGACGTAATGGGCCACGTCGGCGATGGCGACCCAGACGATATGGCCGCCCTCGTTCTTCGGGTCCTCGTCGGCATGGGCATAGCAGGCGTCGTCATGGTCGCGCGCGTCGGCCGGGTCGATGGTGACGAAGGGCAGGTGGCGCAGATCCTCGCGTTCACCCAGCGGCGCGGGTTTGGCGTGATCCGCCTCGGCGATGGCGGCGTCGGGGAAATCGTCGGGAATGCCGTGCTGGTGGATCGCGATCAGCGACACGGCGCGCGGGGCCGTCGGGTCGCCCAGCCGCTCGACGATCCGCGCGCGCGGCAGGCCCATGCGGACCTTGGGGCCGGACTGTTCCGCCTCGACCAGTTCGCCGTCCTTGGCATCCAGCGTCGCGCCGGGGGCCACCATCCACTCCAGGTCCGCGCCCTTGTCGATGGGCACGATGCGCCCACCCTCCGCCCCCTTGCGGAAGATGCCGAGGATGCGGTGCGGGTTGGTGCCGAGCTTGCGGATCAGGCGACCCTCATAGCCGTGATCCTCACCCGTGACCTCGGTGATCTTGGCGAGCACCCGGTCGCCCTCGCCCACGGCGGTGTCACCCTTCTTGGGGATGAACAGGACACGCGGCGCGGGGCCTTCGCCCTGCCATTCGACGGGCCGCGCAAAGATGTCGCCGTCGCTGTCGGGGGCGAGGATCGTCAGCATCGCGACGGGGGGCAGCTTCGCCGGGTCGCGGAAAGTGCGACGGCGGCGTTCGATGGCGCCTTCCTCCTCCAGCTCCTTGAGGACCCGTTTGAGGTCGATCCGCGCCGCCCCCTTGATGCCGAAGGCCTTGGCGATGTCACGCTTGGCCGCCGCACCGGGGTGCTCGGCGATCCACGCGAGGATTTCGGCTTTTGAGGGGATACGGGTCATGTCCGGGGCCTACCACGGCGCGTTGGTCGCGTCATGCGGAAAGCGACGGTGCGGCCCGTCGCGCCAGTGATCGCGACAAGGCCCGGAAATGACCGCTGTGGGCTTAGGCGAAGTAGTCGCGCAGGACACGGGTGTAGATCGCCTTGAGCTGGCGGATCTGCTCGACGCTCACGCGCTCATCGACCTCGTGCATCGTGCGGCCCACGAGGCCGAATTCGACCACGGGGCAGTGATCCTTCACGAAGCGCGCGTCCGAGGTCCCGCCAGAGGTGGACAGGACCGGCTCTGCCCCGGTCTCGGCGGTCACCGCGCCCGCGACCAGCCGGACGAAGTCGCCCGGCGGCGTCAGGAAGCTTTCGCCCGAGACCTCCACCTCCATCCCGAAGGTGACGCCGGTGTCGGCGGTCACCCGCTCCGCCTCGGCCTTCAACCGTGCGGTGATGCTGTCCGAGCTGTGGGCGTCGTTGAAACGGATGTTGACCCGCCCCATGGCCCGCGCCGGGATCACGTTTGTCGCCGTGTTCCCGGTGTCGATGGTGGTGATCGCCAGCGTGGAGGCATCGAAATGCTCGGTCCCCTGGTCCAGCGGCTCGGACGCCAGGCGGTCGAGCAGCCTGACCATGGCGTGAAGCGGGTTCTTCGCCCGGTGCGGATAGGCCGAGTGGCCCTGCACGCCTTGGGCGTGGAAGGTCACCGTCATCGAGCCGCGCCGGCCGATCTTCATCATCTCGGCCATGCGGTCGGGGCAGGTGGGTTCGCCGACAAGGCAGACCGACATCGCCTCCCCCTCGCGCGCCATCCAGTCCAGAAGCGCGACGGTCCCGTCCTTCGCGGGGCCTTCCTCATCCCCGGTGATGGTCAGCACGACGGCGCCGTCGGGCGGGGTGTCGCGCACGAAATCCACGGCGGCGGCGGCAAAGGCGGCGACGCCCGACTTCATGTCCGTCGCGCCGCGGCCCCAAAGGTATCCGCCGTCGATCTCGCCGCCGAACGGATCGCGCGTCCAGGCCGCGGCATCGCCCACCGGCACCACATCGGTATGGCCGTTGAAGCCGAAGGTCCGGTTCGCCCCCTTGCGCCCCCAGCGGGCATATAGGTTGGGCGTGCCGTTGCGATCGACGCGCACGCAGTCGAACCCCGCCCCGCCCAGCAGGTCCGCCAGAAGCGTCAGCGCCCCGCCTTCCTCCGGTGTGACCGAGGGGCAGCGGACCAGCCGGGCGGTCAGGTCCACGGGATCGACGGGGGCGTGGGCGGTATCGGTCAAGACTGGGCTCCTTGTTGTCGGGCTCAGGGTTAGCGCCTTCGCGCGGCCGGGGCAATCGCCCCGCGCTGTTGCCGGCCTGCACCATCGCCCGGCCGCGCCCCGGCGGCGGATTCCCAAGACGGCCGTGGCACGGCATAGTTTTCCCCAAGGCAGGCAAAGGTCCCCGAACGGGACAATTCGCGGCAGGCCGCCCATGGGGCGGGCGCCCGCGAAACCAGGTGGGCAGAGGTTTCATGAGCTGGCTGGTCGTCGCAGATCACACAGGCCGCCCCAGGGTCGCCAAAGTCGCGCCCGATTCGGCCCGATCGCTTGCCGGTAGCATGGTTTGGGAGATCGATTTCTCCGCCCTCGGCCCCTTGCCGCAACTGATCTATCAGGCGCGCACGGCGACGGCCTCGCTCACGCTGAGCCTGATCCGGGGCGATCGCGCCCATGTCGCGCTGCGCGCGGGCGACCGCTTTTGCCAGATCGCGACCGGCTACGACCGGCCGGCGGCGCGTGGCAGCCTGCGCCTGACGCTGCGCTGGGACAGCCTTCCGGGCGAGGCCACGCTGAGCGCGGAGAACCTCGCCCAAGGGACGCTTCGGCAGCAGCACGCCGACGCCGCCCTCGCGCTCAGCGCGCCGGAGCTTCTGGGGCTCACGGGTCGGTGGCAGAACCGGCATCGCGCGCTGCTTTGGCATGCGGCGGCCGATCACCTGCATCCCGTCGGGCCTGGCATCTGCATGGCGGGCGACACCCCGATCCCGACGCCGCGTGGTGTGGTTCGGCTTTCCGACCTGCATCCGGGTGATCGCGTCGTCACCCGCGATGGTGCGCTTGCCGCCGTGCTTTGGTGCGGCGCGGTCGAGGTCCCCGCGCTCGGCTCCTACGCGCCGGTGCGCCTGAAAGCGCCCCCCTTCGGAAGCGGTGGCGACCTGGTAGTCCAGCCGGGGCACCGGGTCGTGCTTTCGGGGGCCGAGATCGAGTACCTTTTCGGGGAGCCCGAGGTGCTGGTGGAGGCCGGGTCGCTGATCGATGGCGAAACGGTTGTGCCAGAACCCACCGGGCCGCTTTACCGATACCATGGGCTGTTGCTGGACGATCACCACATCATTGCGCCGGGCGGCTGTGCGATGGAAAGCCTGTGCATTGGCGCGCTGGCGCGCGACCCGGGCCTCGCGCTCAGCACCCCGCTTGCGGGTCTTGCGCGTGCCGGCACTCTGCCCGTGCAACGCCGCACAGCCCTGCGCGATGCGCAGCGCTACGAGGTCGACGCGCTGGCGGCCTCGCGCCGGCGCCGGGGGGCGCTCTTCGCGGCCTAGGCACCCGGTGGCGTGTCCCGGTCAGGACAGGGCCGCGTGGCGGTGACAGGTCACGACGTGGTCATTGACCATGCCGACCGCCTGCATGAACGCGTAGACGATGGTCGGCCCCGCAAAGCGGAAACCCGCTTTCTTGAGATCCTTCGAGATCCGTTCGGACAGCGGGGTGAAGCCCGGCACATCCGCCATGGATCGGAGGTTCGTCTGCAACGGCGCGCCATCGACGTAGCGCCAGAGCCACTGATCGAAACCGTCCCCTTCGGCGATTCGCAGATAGGCCCGGGCGTTGCCGATCGTCGCCTCGATCTTGGCGCGCGAGCGGACGATGCCGGGATCGCCGAGCAGGCGTATCACTTCGTCCTCGCCCCAGCGGGCGATCACCTCGGGGTCGAAACCCTGGAAGGCCGCGCGGAAGCCCTCGCGCTTTTTCAGGATCGTGATCCAGGCGAGCCCCGCCTGAAACCCGTCCAGGATCAGCTTTTCCCACAGCGCGCGCGCGTCGCGTTCGGGCACGCCCCATTCGGTGTCGTGATACTGGACATAGAGCGGGTCCGTGCCGCACCAGGCGCATCTTTCGGTCATGTCGCGCTCCAAGCTTTCGGGACGCTTTTACCGCTTCTTAGGCGCTGGTGTCGATGCTGGAGCCGAATTGGAGGACCGGCATGACCAAAGCCCGCGAGAATCGCCCGTGCATCGACCCGTCCGAGGAAAGCCCGCTGGCCGCCGCCCTGGCCGCGCGCGACCGCAATGTCATCCAGATGGTCGAGGCCGCCGTGCAGCGTAAGGCGGTGATGTTGGCCTTCCAGCCGGTGGTGCCCGCCTCGGCCCCGGCAAGCCCCGCCTTCCACGAGGCCCTGATCCGCGTCCTCGACGACGCTGGCCGCATCATCCCGGCCTGCGACTTCATCGACGCGATCGAGACCACGGAGCTGGGCCGCGATATCGATTGCCTGGCGCTGGAGATGGGCCTGGCGGAGCTTCGCACGACGCCCGGCCTCCGGCTGTCGGTCAACATGTCGGCCCGCTCGATCGGCTACCCGCGCTGGCGGGAGACCCTGCGGCGCGGGCTGGCGGCGGACCCCACCTTGGGCGAACGGCTGATCCTGGAAATCACCGAAGCCTCCGCGCTGGTCGTACCGGACCTTGTCACGGTCTTCATGCGCGAATTGCAGGACCAGGGGCTGGCCTTCGCGCTGGACGATTTCGGCGCCGGGTTCACCTCTTTCCGCTACCTCAGGAACTTCTATTTCGACATCCTCAAGATCGACGGGCAGTTCATCCGGGGGATCGCGGACAATCGCGACAACCAGTGCCTGACCAAGGCCTTGCTGTCGATCGCGCATCACTTCGACATGTTCGCGGTGGCGGAAATGGTCGAGAATGGGCGCGATGCGGCCTACCTGGCGGAGATCGGCGTGGACTGCCTTCAGGGCTATCACTTTGGCGCGCCCGTCGTCCGCCCGCCCTGGCGCGCCAGGGCGGAGGCGCAGGGCCGCGCGTGATCGCCGCGCCCGCTGACGACTTGCGCGTTTTGCTTGACGCAGGCGCGGCATTGGTCATGCTGCACTGCGACGCGGAGGCCCGGCCGGGCCGCCCGCACGCGCAATACGCCATGAGAGGAAACCAACCATGACCAATGTCGTAATCGTATCGGCCGCACGGACGGCCGTGGGCAGCTTCAACGGATCGTTCGCCAGCACGCCTGCCCACGATCTGGGGGCCGCCGTTCTGGAAGCGGTCGTGGCGCGCGCCGGGATCGACAAGGCCGAGGTTTCCGAAACCATCCTCGGTCAGGTGCTGACGGCCGGCCAGGGGCAGAACCCGGCGCGCCAGGCGCATATCAAGGCGGGGCTGGCGCAGGAAAGCGCCGCCTGGTCGATCAACCAGGTTTGCGGCTCCGGCCTGCGGGCGGTCGCGCTGGCCGCGCAACACGTCCAGCTTGGCGATGCCTCCATCGTCGCGGCTGGCGGTCAGGAAAGCATGTCGCTTTCGCCCCATGTCGCGCATCTGCGCGCCGGTCAGAAGATGGGCGACCTGAACTTCATCGATTCGATGATCAAGGACGGCCTCTGGGACGCCTTCAACGGCTACCACATGGGCACCACCGCCGAGAACGTCGCCAGCCGCTGGCAGATCGGCCGTGAGATGCAGGACGAATTCGCGCTGGCGAGCCAGAACAAGGCCGAAGCCGCGCAGAAGGCCGGCAAGTTCAAGGATGAGATCGTCCCCTTCATCGTCAAGACCCGCAAGGGCGACATCACCGTCGATCAGGACGAATACATCCGCCTCGGCGCCACGATCGAGGCGATGCAGAAGCTGCGCCCCGCCTTCGCCAAGGACGGCACCGTCACGGCCGGGAACGCCTCGGGCCTGAACGACGGCGCGGCGGCGGTCCTGGTGATGAGCGAGGCGGAGGCCGCCAAGCGCGGCCTGACGCCGATCGCGCGCATCGCCTCCTACGCGACGGCGGGCCTTGACCCGGCGATCATGGGCGTCGGACCGATCCATGCCAGCCGCAAGGCGCTGGAGAAAGCCGGCTGGAAGGCCGCCGACCTTGACCTGGTCGAGGCGAATGAGGCCTTTGCCGCCCAGGCCTGCGCGGTCAACAAGGACATGGGCTGGGATCCGGCGCGCGTCAACGTGAACGGCGGCGCCATCGCCATCGGCCACCCGATCGGCGCCTCGGGCGCGCGTATTCTCAACACGCTCCTCTTCGAGATGCAGCGGTCCGGCGCGGGCAAGGGCCTCGCCACGCTCTGCATCGGCGGGGGCATGGGCGTCGCCATGTGCCTTGAACGGGCCTGATCGCCACGCCGCAGCGAAAATTTGCTGCAAAAGCGAAAAAGCGGGCGCAATAATGTTGCGCCCGCTTCTTCGTTTGGATAACAGGATTTCAAGCCCACAGTATTTTCACAGGAGGAATCATGGCTAGGGTTGCACTGGTTACCGGCGGGTCCCGCGGCATCGGGGCCGCCATCTCGGCGGCTCTCAAGGCCGCAGGCTATTCCGTGGCCGCCAACTACGCGGGCAACGATGAGGCCGCGGCCGCCTTCACCAAGGAAACCGGCATTCCCACCTACAAGTGGTCGGTCGCCGATTACGACGCCTGCAAGGCGGGCATCGCCCAGGTGGAAGCGGACCTTGGCCCGGTCGATGTGCTGGTGAACAACGCCGGCATCACCCGCGACGCGATGTTCCACAAGATGACCCCTGCGCAGTGGAAAGAGGTGATCGACACCAACCTTTCGGGCGTCTTCAACATGACCCACCCGGTCTGGTCCGGCATGCGCGACCGCAAGTTCGGACGCGTGGTCAACATCTCCTCCGTCAACGGTCAGAAGGGGCAGGCGGGCCAGGCGAACTACTCCGCCGCCAAGGCCGGCGACATCGGTATCACCCGCGCGCTCGCGCAGGAAGGCGCGCGCGCCGGGATCACCGTCAACGCGATCTGCCCGGGCTACATCGGCACCGACATGGTGAAGGCCATCGACGAGAAGGTACTGGCGGAGCGCATCATCCCGCAGATTCCGGTCGGCCGCCTGGGAGAGCCCGAGGAGATCGCGCGCTGCGTCGTGTTCCTGGCCTCGGACGAGGCAGGCTTCATCACCGGCTCGACGATCTCGGCCAACGGCGGGCAGTTCTTCTCCTGAGCCGGACCGCATAGTATAGGGGAGGGCCGGTCGCAACGACCGGCCCTTTTCCGTTGGAGAATCAGATGACGCGCGCTCAGGCAACGGCGACCGGCTTCGTGGCGGTTCTGCTTTGGGCGTTGCTGGCAGTGCTGACGGTCGGAACCGCGCCGATGCCGCCGCTGCTTCTGACCTCGGTGACCTTCGCGATCGGGGGCGGGCTGGGGCTGATCTGGCTTGGCGTGACGCACAGTTGGGGCGATCTGCGCCGGGTGCCCCTGCGGGTCTACCTGTTCGGAACGGCGGGGCTGTTCGGCTACCATTTCCTCTATTTTTCGGCCCTGCGTCTGGCGCCGCCGGCCGAGGCGAGCCTGATCGCCTATCTCTGGCCACTCTTCATCGTGCTCTTCTCCGGCCTTCTGCCGGGGGAGCGGTTGACGGGCGGGCATATCGCGGGCGCGTTCCTGGCCTTTGCCGGGGCGGCGCTGATCCTTGGGCGCGGCACGGGCGGCGACCTGCCCCCGGGGGCCATGACCGGTTTGGGGCTGGCCTTCCTCTGCGCGCTGACCTGGTCGAGCTATTCTGTGGGATCGCGCCTCGTTGGCCATGCGCCAACAGCATCTGTCGCCGTGTTTTGCGTCGCCACGGCGATCCTTTCGGCCATTGCCCATGTGATGACCGAGCCGACCGTCTGGCCAGCCAGCGCTTGGGGTTGGGCAAGCTGCGTCGCCCTGGGCATAGGCCCGGTCGGCCTAGCCTTCTATGTCTGGGACATCGGCGTGAAGCGCGGCAACATCCAACTGCTTGGCGTCGCCTCATACGCGGCGCCGCTTCTGTCCACTCTGGTCCTGATCGGCGCCGGTCAGGCGGCGGCGACGCCGCGTATTGCCATGTCGGCGCTTCTGATCACCTTGGGCGCGGCCCTGGCGGCCAGGGCCGGCGCCCGGAAAAGCCCCGCTCAGACCTGACTGAGACGGGCGATCTCTTCCTTGAGCCGCAATTTCTGCTTCTTCATCTCCGCAATTTGCAGGTCATCGGAGCCGGGCTGGCGAAGCGCCTCTTCCACGGCTTCGGACAAATGCTGGTGCTTCTTGCGAAGTTCCTGCAGGTGCGAACTCATCGACATCGTCGTCTCCTCTCCTGTGAAACCTGTCACAATCCCATCACATAAGATGAGTCGTGTCACGCGGAACCGAAGGCCGAATCGCCCCCTGCGACGCAAAGCGCCAATCTCCGCCGAGACCGGTTCGGGGGTCAGATTTCCAGGGCCGCCCCATGGCGCAAAACCGCCTGCGCCGCAGCGGTGAAACTGTCGCCGTCGCGCATGTGCCGCTCGCCTTCATGCAGGACAAACGGAGCCAGAAGCCGGAGCGCGCCGCGCCCGCCCTTCCGGGCCCTGAGAATGACGCGCGTCGCATCGCGGCCCGCGCGAGGGGCCACCGGAAGGATCGCGATGCTTCCCGCGCCCTTCAACGCCAGCACGTCCGCCAGCCGGTCGGCGGACTGGATCATCGTCAGCCAACCGCCGGGGTGCAGCCGTCTGAGCGCGGCCTGAAGCCAAAGCGCCAGCGGCGTCTTCTCGCGCAGGGCGCGTTCGCGGCCCGCGTCGCGCGCGGGCGTGCCCCCGCTTGCCGGGTAATAGGGCGGATTGGCAATGACGTGATCGAAGCTTTGGGCGCGCAGACCGGCGGGTATATGCGCCAGATCGCCATCGACCACCGTCAGGCCGAGGCCGCTTTCGGCCGCGTTGCGCCGTGCGAGGTCGGCATAGCCTGCCTGAAGCTCCAGCCCCGTGACCCTCACCCCCGGCACCCGTGCGGCCAGGCAGAGGGAGGCGACGCCGGCCCCGCAACCCAGCTCCAGCACCGTCTCACCGGGCCGGGCGGGGCAAGCGGCGGCCAGAAGCACCGGGTCCATCGCCGCGCGGTAGCCTTCGCGCGGCTGCCAGATCCGCAGACGCCCGCCAAGAAAGCCATCGCAGCTCAGGTCCGTGTCGGCGAACATCAGCCCTCGGGCCCGATGCCGTGGTCGCGCAGGATCGCGCTGGCCATGAAGTGATCCTTCTCGCGCACCATCAGGCGCCGGGGCAGCATTCCGATCGACCCTTCGAGCACGCTCATGTGGACGTCGAGTTGAAACACCGCTATATCCTCCGCCTCAAGAAGGGCGGTTGCGAGGGCGATCACGGTTGGGTCGTTGGTTCGAACAAGCTCCTTCATGATCCGAGACTTAAGGACAAGCCCCGGCCTTTGTCGAGGGTGGACAGGACCGGGATGAGTTTGGACGAAGCCGCGATGAAACCGCACGACCGCCTCAGCGCACATCTTGCGGGCGACATGGAGAGCGTGAACGCGCTGATCCGGGAACGGATGGCGTCGGAACACGCCCCCCGCATCCCGGAGGTGACCGCGCATCTGGTCGAGGCCGGGGGGAAGCGGCTGCGGCCGCTCCTGACGCTCGCTGCGGCGCGGCTTTGCGGCTACGGCGGCCCCTATCACGTCCATCTGGCCGCGACGGTGGAGTTCATCCATACCGCGACGCTGCTTCACGACGATGTCGTCGATGAAAGCAAGCAGCGGCGCGGGCGGCCGACCGCGAACCTGCTTTGGGACAACAAGTCCTCGGTTCTTGTGGGGGATTACCTGTTCTCGCGCTCGTTCCAGTTGATGGTGGAAACAGGATCGCTGCGGGTGCTCGATATCCTCGCCAATGCCTCCGCGACGATCGCCGAGGGCGAGGTGCTGCAACTGACGGCGGCGCAGGACCTGGCGACGGACGAAGGGGTTTACCTCAAGGTCGTGCGGGGCAAGACGGCGGCGCTGTTTTCGGCCGCGACCGAGGTCGGCGGCGTGATCGCCGAGGCGCCGGAAGATCAGGTGCGCGCACTTTACACCTATGGCGACGCGTTGGGGATCGCCTTCCAGATCGTCGACGACCTGCTCGATTACGGCGGCGCGACGGAGACGATCGGCAAGAACGTCGGCGATGACTTCCGTGAACGCAAGCTGACGCTGCCCGTGATCAAGGCGGTCGCTCAGGCCTCGGAAGAGGAGCGGGCCTTCTGGCGGCGAGTCATCGAGAAGGGCGACCAGCGCGAGGGCGACCTGGAACAGGCGATGGCGCTGATGGCGCGGCATGGGGCGATGGAGGCCGCGCGCGCCGATGCGCTCGGCTGGGCGGCCCGCGCGAAGGCGGCGCTTGCGGCGTTGCCGGATCATCCGCTGCGGGCGATGCTGTCGGACCTCGCGGATTTCGTCGTCGCGCGCGTCAGCTGAGGATCGGCGCCGCCGCGACCCACCAGCCGGGATGCGCCTGCTCGATCGCGGCCGCGGCGGCCGTGGCGGTCAACCCCTCCGCGAAAAGTCCAAAACAGGTGGCGCCCGAGCCCGACATCCGCGCCAGCAGGCAGCCCGGCCGTGCTTCAAGCGCAGCCAAAACCGCGCCGATGGACGGGATCAGCTTGCGCGCCGCGGGTTCCAGGTCGTTGCGGCAGGTTGACAGGTAGCCCGCCAGATCCGCCGCCGTTTTCAGCGCGGGCATAGGCGGCAGGCCTGGATTGTCGCGGCGTTCCAGCGCGCGGAACACGTCCGGCGTCGAAACCGAGACACCGGGGTTCACCAGCACCAGATGGGCCGGTGGCAGGGCCGGCACAGCGTCCAGGACCTCTCCGATCCCGCGCATCCGAAGAGGCTTGCCGATGAGGCAGGCCGGCACATCCGCCCCCAGCACGGCCGTCGTAGCCGGATCCGGCAGGGTGCCGCCGCGCAGTCGGCAGATCGCACGCAGCGTGGCGGCGGCATCCGCCGAGCCGCCACCGATGCCGGAGGCGACCGGCAGGCGCTTTGTCAGGGTGATCGCGCTATTCTCCTCGCCCAGGAACCGCGCGGCGCGCAGGACCAGATTGTCGTCGCTGGCGGCAAGGCCGTTTCCCATCGGGCCGTCGATGGTCAGGCCCGGTTCAGCGTCGAACGCCACACGGACACTGTCCCCCACGCCTGCGAAGACGACGAGGCTGTCGAGCAGGTGATAGCCATCCGCGCGCCGTCCGGTCACATGCAGCGCAAGGTTGATCTTTGCCGGCGCGAATTCCTCAGTCGCCATTCTTGCTGATGGCCAGCGGCTCCGCGCCCTCTTCGGAGAGGACCACATCCAGCCCGACTTCCAGCTTGCGGCGGATGCGGGTGGCCTCTTCCTCGGTCTCGGGCTCGAAGGACAGGGCGCGCTTCCACTGGAATTCCGCCTCGCGCTTGCGGCCGACGGCCCAGTAGACGTCGCCCAGGTGGTCGTTGACGATGCTGTCGACCGGCATCAGCCCGACGGCCTTTTCCATGTGGACCACCGCGTCGCCATAGCGCCCCATCCGGTAGAGCGCCCAGCCCAGGCTGTCGACGATGTAGCCGTCCTCGGGCTTGGCGGCGACGGCCTTCTCGATCATTGCCAGCGCCTCGTCTAGGTTCGTCTTCATCTCGAGGAAGGAATAGCCCATGTAGTTCAGCACCTGAGGCTGATCGGGGCTAAGCTCCAGCGCCTTGCGGAAATCGGCCTCCGCCGCCGTCCAGTCCTTTTCGCGCTCCAGGCAGATACCGCGGGTGTAGTAGACGACCCATTGGCCGGGCTGTTCGGCGCCCAGAGCCCCGATCGCCTTGTCGTAGGCGGAGACGGCCTCACCGAAGCGCTCTTGCCGCCGCAGGATGTCGCCGAGCGTGGACCAGACCACGGGCACATCGGGCATGGCCTTCGCCAGTTGCTCCAGCGCCTCGATGGCGGCGTCGATGCGGTCGGCGGCGACAAGCGCGTCCACCCGGCCAAGCTCCGCCGTCATGTAGGACGGATCGTCATGGCCGATCAGGTTGTAGGCTTCGGTCGCCAGGTCGTATTGCTTCTGCCGTTCCAGGATGCCAGCGCTCATGAGGATCGCGTCGGCGTAGCCGGGCTTCATGAACTGGGCGAGCCGCGTGAAGGTGAGCGCGTCCAGCGCCCCGGTTTCGGCGTTGAGCACCCCCGCGACCGTGGCGAAGACCTCGGCGATCCCGTCGGCGGGGCCGGTGATCATGTCGAAGGGAACGCTGTCGCCCGCCGCCAGGCGCGCGCGAAGCGCCGAAAGCTCGGGGTCGAGCGCGCTGCCCGCGACCTGGTCGAGAAGCTCGATCGCGGCCGCGTTGCGCTCCAGCTGGCTGAGAATTTCCGCGTGCGCGATGATGCCCCGGCGCGTGGCGCGGATCGGCCCGGCCGCGTCGCCAGAAAAAATCTCGTCCGCGCCTTCGAAATCGCCGACCGAGGCCAGCGCGATCGCCTTGTGGTAAAGGCCGAAGGTCTTCAGCCCGGATTGATCGGCCACCTTGTCGAAAACGGTCAGCGCCTCGGACATCTGGCCCGCGCCGACCAGAGCCCAGGCGCGGAACAGGTCGTCCACGAGCGGCCCGGCCGTATGTCCGGCGTCCAGATCGGCAATCGCGGCGGCGTAGTCCCCCTGCCGGGCCAGATCGGTCAGGATCGCGAGTGTAAGGATCTGGCTGTCCAGACCCTGCTCGCGCTGCTTGCGGGCAATCGGCATGGCCTGGGCGGGCTGCCCTCGGGCGATCTGCGCCAGGATCGCGGTTTCGGCGATCGCCTCATTCGCCGGGTCCTGCTGAAGCGCGCTCGTCAGATAGGTGGCCGCTTGCGCGTAATCGAAGACCGAGAACGCCTGGCGGCCCGCCAGATAGGGCCCGGCCAGCCCGTCGGCGGAAGCGCAGACGGGGGCTTGCAACGCGCATGCGAGGGCAAGGGCGATCGGAAGACGGGCGGTCAAGGTCGGGCTCCTCCGCAGGGCATGTCGAGGCAGACTAGTGCGCCCGGCCCCCCAAAGCAATGCGGGGCCGCCCCAAGGGCAGCCCCGCAGGTCAGAAGCCGCCGGAGCGGTCACATGTTGGGATAGTTCGGCCCGTCGCCACCCTGCGGCGTGGTCCAGTTGATGTTCTGGCTCGGGTCCTTGATGTCGCAGGTCTTGCAGTGGACGCAGTTCTGGAAGTTGATCTGGAACCGCGGACCGTCCTCGCCCTCCAGCACCTCGTAGACGCCGGCCGGGCAGTAGCGCTGGGCCGGTTCGTCATACTTGGGCAGGTTGACCCTGATGGGGGTGCTTTCGTCCTTCAGCCGCAGGTGGCAGGGCTGGCTTTCCTCGTGATTCGTCGCGGCGAAGGCGACGTTGGTCAGCCGGTCGAAGGACAGAACGCCATCGGGTTTGGGGTAGTCGATCTTCGGAAATTTCGACGCCTCGCCGGTCGCGGCGGCGTCGGTCTTGCCGTGCTTGAGCGTGCCGAAGAGCGACAGCCCGAACAGGTGGTTCGTCCACATGTCGAAGCCCCCGAAGGCGAGCGAGGCGATCATGCCCCAGCGCGACCACATCGGCTTGACGTTGCGCACGCGCTTGAGGTCCTTGGCGATCGGGCCGGAGCGCAGGTTGGCCTCATAGGCCGCCAGCTCGTCGCCGCCGCGCCCCTCGCCGATGGCGGCGTGCGCTGCTTCGGCCGCGTGGATGCCGGAAAGCATGGCGTTGTGGTTGCCCTTGATCCGCGGCACGTTCACGAGCCCGGCCGAGCAACCGAGGATCGCCACGCCCGGCGCCACGACCTTCGGGATCGACTGCCAGCCGCCTTCGCTGATCGCGCGCGCGCCGTAGGCCACGCGCTTGCCGCCCTTCAGAAGCTCGGCCACCATCGGGTGATGCTTGAAGCGCTGGAACTCCATGTAGGGGTAAAGGTGCGGGTTCTGGTAGTTCAGGTGCACCACGAAGCCCACATAGACCTGGTTGTTTTCCAGGTGATAGATGAAGGACCCGCCGCCCGCGTTCTTGCCCAGCGGCCAGCCCATCGTGTGGGTCACCGTGCCCTCGCGGTGCTTCGCGGGGTCAATCTCCCAGATTTCCTTCATGCCAATGCCGAACTTCTGCGGGCAGTGGCCCTTGGACAGCTCGTATTTCGCGATCACTTCCTTGGCCAGCGACCCGCGCACCCCTTCGGAGAGGAACACGTATTTCCCGTGCAGTTCCATCCCCGGTTCGTACTGCGGCCCCGGCGTGCCGTCGGCCTGAAGGCCCATCTCGCCCGCGACCACGCCCTTGACCTCGCCGTTCTCGCCATAGACGAGTTCTGAACAGGCCATGCCCGGGAAGATCTCGACGCCAAGCCCCTCGGCCTGCTCGGCCAGCCAGCGGCAGACATTGCCCATCGAGACGATGTACTTGCCGTGGTTGTCCATGAAGGGCGGCATCGGCCAGTTCGGGATGCGCATGTGGCCCGCTTCGCCGAGGACGTAGAAGTTGTCCTTCTTCACCTCGGTCTTGATCGGTGCGCCCATGGCCTTCCAGTCGGGAAGCAGCGCGTCGAGGCCAGAGGTGTCCAGCACCGCGCCCGACAGGATATGCGCGCCAACCTCGGAGCCCTTTTCCAGCACGACGACGTTCAGGTCTGCGTCAAGCTGCTTCAGGCGGATCGCGGCAGACAGGCCCGCAGGCCCGGCGCCCACGATCACCACGTCATATTCCATCGCTTCGCGCGTCACGTCGGTCATTCCCATTTCCCCTCGGCTGGCAGACGGGTCCAAAAGTCCCGGCGTTCCTAGCTTACCGGATGGGCCGAAGCAATCATGACGCGACATGATATTGCCCAATCGCGCCCATATCGAAACTTTCTTTCGGCATGGGCATGCCGCCGCCCCTTGCGGCGGCCTCCCGCTTGACTTTACGGTCGCAACGCGGATTTACACGGGCCTGAACGGGCAGCACCCCGAAACGAACGACGGGCAGTATGGAAAAGATACCGATGACCCGCGCGGGACATGCCGCGCTTGACGAAGAACTCAAGGCTCTCAAGTCGGTGGAGCGTCCGGCGGTGATCCGGGCGATCGCCGAGGCGCGCGAACACGGCGACCTTTCGGAAAACGCGGAATACCATGCCGCGCGCGAACGCCAGAGCTTCGTCGAAGGCCGCATCAAGGAGCTTGAGGCGATCCTGTCGCTGGCCGAGGTCATCGATCCCACCCGCCTTTCCGGTACGGTGAAGTTCGGCGCGACCGTGACGCTGGTCGACGAGGACACCGACGAGGAGCGCACCTACCAGATCGTGGGCGAGCCCGAGGCCGACATTGAGCGCGGGCTCTTGAACATCAAGTCGCCGCTCGCGCGCGCCCTGATCGGCAAGGACGAGGGCGACAGCGTCGAGGTGCGCACCCCCGGCGGCGAGAAAAGCTACGAAGTCGTGGCCGTCCGCTACATCTGAAGACGATCCGAGGGGCCGCGATGCCGGACCAGAAGCCGGAGCAGAAGGGCGACGCCGGGGCAGGACCCGGGTCGTATCGCCGGGCCCTGTCGGGTCAGGGCGTAGCTGCGTCCGACATCATCGCCTTCGTGCTGAGCCTCCTGTGGCTGGCGGTCTTCGGCTGGCTGTTCGCGCGCGCTGGCGGCGGCGGGGGGGCTGCGCAGACGGCGATGGTCCTCGTTGCGGTCGTGCTGCCGGTCGCGCTGATCTGGCTGGCGGCGCTCGCCTTCCGCACGACCCGCATGCTGCGCGAGGAAGCGCGGCGCCTGCATGAGGCGCTGGAGGCGATGCGCGAGGCGCATGCCCATCAGGCGCAGGCCGCCCACACCAATCCGATCGTCGAAAAGCGCCTGGACGAGATCGCCGAGGCCGCGCGCAACGCCGAGCAGGCAATGGCGAAGTTCGTCTCCATCCGCGAGGCCGCGGTGGCCAGCCCCGCCGCCGCCCCGACGGCCCCGGCCAGCCCGGCCGAGGTGGCGACCGGGGTGGGCCTGGCCGAGCAGCCGGGCCTTGCACTCGGCACGCCGCCGGAGGCCGCCGCCGCACCGGTTTCGACCGCCGATATGATCAAGGCGCTCAACTTCCCCGACGGGCCGGAGGATACCGAAGGGTTCCGCGCGCTGCGCCGCGCGCTGGGCGATCACCAAGTGTCGCGGATCGTCCGCGCGGCCCAGGATGTCCTGACCCTGCTCAGCCAGGACGGCATCTACATGGACGACCTGAAGCCGGATCGCGCCCGGCCCGAGCTGTGGCGGCGTTTCGCGCAAGGCGAGCGCGGCCGGACGATGGCCGGGCTTGGCGGTGTCCGCGACCGGTCGAGCCTGGCGCTTAGCGCCAGCCGGATGCGCAAGGACACGATCTTCCGCGATGCGGCGCATCACTTCATGCGGCAGTTCGACAAGACCCTGGCGGAGTTCGAGAAAACGGCAAGCGATGCCGACCTGGTGGCGCTGGCTGAGACCCGGACCGCGCGCGCCTTCATGCTGCTGGGGCGCGTCGCGGGCGTCTTCGACTGAGCCGGGGCGTCATTCGCCCGCGGTGGATTCCTTCTGTATCAGCAGAATCCCGTGATTGTTGTCCGGGTCGCCGTCATGGTGGGTCTTCTCGGTCACGCCGGGAAGCTTGGCGAAGTTCTTCATGATCTTGTTGGGGAAGAAGCTGCGCGGGATCGCCTCGAACCCCGGCAGGTCGCGCAGGATGTCGCTGACGGAATTGCCGCAGAAGGCCTTGTTGACTGCGCCATAGGCCTCGGCCTTGCGGACCGCAAGCTCGGCCACCTCTGCGCTGACCGGCACGCGCTGCTCAATGACGTCATAGGTTTCGCGCGCGTGGTAGTCGATGTAGAACGCCTTCATCCGCGGCGTGATGCCGTAGAAGAGGTCGTTGCGCTCGGGGACCAGCGAATGGTGCCAGGTTCCGGCGGGATCGAACAGCACGCGCTGGCTGCCGTTGATCATCAGGCCGGAATGCTCGCCCTCGCCGCCCTTCTTGCGCACCACGGTGAAAAGCGTGATCGAGGGCTCCTCGGGCGAAACGTAGCGCGCGCGCGCCACGGCTTCATCGGGCGCCCAGACGGGCTCAGCGCCACAGGCCGCCAGAAAGACGGGCAAGATCAGGGCGATGATCTGGCGGCGCATCGTGCGTTCGGTCAGCGATCAGGCGTTGGCGAGCGCCATGAAGATCAGGATACCGATCGCGATGCCCGCCACCCAGGTGGAGAACTGGATGAAACCCGCAAAGGTCTTTTCGTGGCTCTTGATGTCCATGCTGCCGTGCTTGTGTTCGGCCATGTGCGTAGTCCTCCTGACGTTTCGGTCCGAATAGCCGATTCAATCGGCACTGTCACGCCCGCCCCCCGCGAATTTCACGGAGCTGTCACTTTCGATGCAGATCAGCCGCCAGGCGGAAGCCGATGCGGCGCGGCTCCTCGACCTCGGGGGCCTTGGGAAGGGCGCGCAGCATGACGTTCAACTGGCTGACATGCTGGATCAGCTGGGTGCGCGCCTCGTCCTCGTCACGGCCATAGAAGGTCACGATGTCGGGGGCGAAGAAGCCGATGCCCTCGATCCGCATCACCCCCGCCTCGCCGCCGGTAAAGCCCATGGCGACCTCGTGTTCGTCGTCCAGCTGCTCCTCGAAGTTCTGGATATAGAGGATCAGACGCTCATAGGCCCATTCGGCGGGACTCTTTTCCTCGATCGACTCCTCGGTGAGACCTTCGGGAAGCGGTTCAAGCTCGGCCGTGCGGGGGGCGTCGGGCGCAGTGTGGACCACGCGCGCGCAGGGCAGGGCGGAGGCCTCGTGCGCCTCGGCGGCAGTCTGGATCTCTCCGCTCAGCCGGTCAGTCTCCATCGCCATACCCCCTCTTCGTCCATATGCCGCGCGACGCGGCCAGCCTTCAGAAGATGGTTCAGATGGGCGACGGCTTCAACCAGGGCGAGGCCGTATTCCCCCTCGCCGATGTCGCGCTTGAACAGGGGGGCAAAGCATTCGGCGGCGGTGCGCGGGCTTGCCAGATGCGCCTCAAGCCGCGACAGCGCGCCCAGGTGATTGTCGATCATCTGGGTGAGGCGCAGCGGCAAACCAGTGAAGGGCAGCTTGTGGCCGGGCAGGACCAGCTGGTCGGGACGGGCGAACGGCGCAAAGTGTTTGGCGCTGGCGATCCACTCGGCCACGGGGTCGGCGCCGGGCTCGGTCGCGTAGACCCCGAGATTGGCGGAGATCGAGGGCAGAAGCTGATCGCCGCCCAGCACCAGATTGTCCGACAGGCTCCAGAAGGTCGCGTGCTCCGGGGCGTGGCCGTCGCCGGTGCGGACCATCCAGTCGCGCCCGCCCATCGTGATCCGGTCGCCATCGCGCAGCCGGGTGTAGCCCAGCGGCAGCGGCGCTACGACATCGCAGAAATTGAACGGCCGCTCCGCCGCGCGCCGGGCCAGAAGGTCGGGAGCCATGCCGGCGGCCTTCCAGAAGGCCAGCGTCTCGGCGGCCGGAAGGGGGTGTTCGTCGAGCGTCAGCATCCGCGCGAAGAGCCACGATGTCCGCGTCGTGACAAGTTCGGCCCCCCGCGACTGGAACCAACCGGCAAGGCCGATGTGATCGGGGTGATAGTGGGTCACGATCACGCGGCGCACGGGCCGGCCGGCCAGCGGGCCGGCGATCAGGCGTTCCCACAGCCCGCGCGCCCGGCGGGTGTCGAGCCCGGTGTCGATGACCGTCCAGCCGTCGCCTTCATCGAGCGCGTAGATATTGACGTGATCGAGCGCCATCGGCAGCGGCAGGCGAAGCCAGAGGATGCCGGGCGCGACCTCCTGCGCCGTCCCCTCGGCCGGGGGTATGTCGAACGGGTAGCGGATGCCCTCGCTGGCTTTGGGGGCGGGGCTCATTCGCCGACCAGGTCCCCGTCCGCCAGGGCGTAAAGCGCACCGGCCCCTTCGCGCGCCTCGGCCAGAAGGGCGGTGTGCTGTGGCAGGATGCGGCGGATGAAGACCTCGGCCAGGGCGCGGCGGGCGCCGCCCACGAGCGCGGCCTTGAGGTGATAATGCGCCCCCAGGACGAGTGCGAAGGCGCGCAGGTAGGGGACCGCGCCCGCGAAGCGGTCGCGCGGTTCCTGGGCCAGCATCCACTCGGTCGCTTCGCGGAGCGTTTCGGCGGCGGACCAGACGGCCTCCGTCAGGTCGGGGCAGGTGGCGCGCGTGGCCTCGGCGGCGGTCTCGACCTCCTCCAGGACCCGGAAGGCGGCGTCGCCGCCATCGGCCAGCTTGCGGCCGACGAGGTCCATGGCCTGGATGCCGTTCGTGCCCTCGTAGATCGCGGTGATCCGCACGTCGCGGTAGTATTGCGCGGCGCCGGTTTCCTCGATGAAGCCCATGCCGCCGTGGATCTGCACGCCGGTTTCGGCAACCCGGATGCCCGTATCGGTGCCATAGGCCTTGGCGATGGGGGTCAGGAAGGCGGCGCGATCGGCCCATTCCTTCGCCCCCGTGGCCCGCGCCATGTCGAGCGCGACGGCGCAGGCAAGCCCGATGGCGCGTGCCGCAAAGGTCTCGGCCCGCATGGTGGCAAGCATCCGCCGCACGTCGGGGTGGCCGAGGATCTGGCCCATCTGCGCGCGGTCGCGGGCATATTCGGCGGCCTTCTGGCAGGCGGCCTCCGCCAGGCCGATGCCCTGCATGCCGACGCCGAGCCGGGCGTTGTTCATCATGGTGAACATCGCCGCCATGCCCTTGTGGGGCTCACCCACCATCCAGCCCGTCGCCCCCTCGAAGGCCATGACGCAGGTGGGCGAGCCGTGGATGCCGAGCTTGTGTTCGAGGCTGACCACGCGCAGCGTATTGGCCGCGCCAGGGTTGCCGTCCGCGTCGAGCAGAAGCTTCGGCACCATGAACAGGCTAATGCCGCGCGTACCGGCGGGCGCATCGGGCAGCCGCGCCAGGACCAGGTGGCAGACATTGCCGACGAAATCGCAATCGCCCCAGGTGATGAAGATCTTCTGCCCGGTGATCGCATAGGTGCCGTCGCCCCGCGGCTCCGCCTTGGTGCGCACCGCCCCCACGTCCGAGCCCGCCTGCGGCTCGGTCAGGTTCATGGTCCCCGACCATTCCCCCGAAATCAGCTTGGGCAGGTAGAGGTCACGGATCGCATCGCTTGCGTGATGTTCCAGCGCCTCGATCTGGCCTTGCGTCAGAAGCGGGCAAAGCTGGAGCGAGATGCAAGCGCCCGACATCATTTCCTGCACGGCCATGTTCAGTGTCTGCGGCAGGCCCATGCCGCCATATTCGACCGGGGCCGCGGTCCCGATCCACCCGCCCTCGGCGATCTTCGCATAGGCCTCCGCATAACCTGGCGTACTGCGCACGACGCCGTTTTCCAGGCGTGCCGGGGTCAGGTCGCCGGGACGGTTCAAGGGGGCCACGACCTCGTCGCAGAGCCGCGCGGCCTCGCCCAGCATGGCGTCGATCAGGTCCGGGGTCGCCTCGGCGAAACGCTCGGTGGCCGCGACCGGGGCGATCGGCACGATCTTGTCCAGGATGAAGCGGATTTCGTCCGCAGGCGCGCGATAGGGCATAAGATCCTCCGGCGCGGCTTGGCAAGGCGTGCCACCGCGCGTATGTGTTTCGGGCTTGAGACATGGTGACGTGAGGTCAGGTTGGGGGCAACCTGAACGCTGCGTCACGGCACAAGGCGGAGTGTCCGGTGACGCAAGTTCTGACCCCCGATGCCCAGGGCCTGACGGCGGCGGCCGACCTCTTGCGGGGGGGCGCTCTCGTGGCCTTCCCGACCGAGACGGTTTATGGCCTGGGTGGCAACGCCCGGTCCGACCACGCGGTCGCGCGGATCTTCGAGGCGAAGGGCCGCCCGCGTTTCAACCCGCTGATCGTCCATGTCCCCGACGTGGAGGCGGCGCGGCGCTTCGCGGTCTTCGACGATCGGGCGGAGCGGGTGGCATCGGCCTTCTGGCCCGGCCCCCTGACGCTGGTGCTGCCGCTTCGGCCCGAGGCGGGGCTGTCGCCGCTGGTCACGGCAGGGCTCGACAGCGTGGCGGTCCGGGTCCCGGCGCATCCGGTGGCGCGTGCACTTCTGACGGCCTTCGGCGGGCCGGTCGCCGCACCCTCGGCCAACCCGTCTGGCCGGGTCAGCCCGACCCGCGCGCAGCATGTGATCGACGGGCTGGCGGGGCGTATCGCGGCGGTCGTGGACGGCGGCGCCTGCGCGGTCGGGGTCGAATCAACGATCCTTGGGCTGGTGGACGGCGCGGCGCTTCTGCGCCCAGGCGGCATCCCGGCGGAGGCGCTGGAGGCCTGCCTCGGCCATCCGCTTGCCGCCGGCGGCGATGCGGCGCGGCCCAGTGCGCCCGGCCAGCTTCTGTCCCATTACGCGCCGGCCTCGGCCGTGCGGCTGGGGGTGACCGCGCCCGAGCCGGGGGAATTCTGGCTGGGTTTCGGACCCGAGGCGAGGGCGGCCGACATCAACCTTTCCGAGTCCGGAGACCTGGTCGAGGCGGCGGCGAACCTGTTCCACGACCTCCGCCGGGCGGACGCGGCGGCGGGTGGGCGGCGCATTGCCGTCTCGCCCATCCCCGAAACGGGGCTGGGCCGCGCGATCAACGACCGCCTGCGCCGGGCGGCGGCGCCCCGGCCATGAGGGGCGAAACCGATCTGGCGCGGATGCTGGCCGGGATGGAGCCGACGCTGCGCCCCGAGGAATTCGGCTACGGGCTGATCCCCGGCCGGGGGGGGATGCCCCCGGGCCTTACCCCCTTCGCGACCGTGCGGGAGGCCGAGGGGCTGACCGTCATCGCCCCGGTTCGCGCCCTGCGCCGCCATGGTATCGCGCATCGCGCGGGCTTTGCCTGTATCTCTCTGAGCGTGCATTCGGACCTGGAGGCCGTGGGCCTGACGGCCGCCTTCGCGCGGGCGCTGGCCGATGCGGGGCTTGGGGCGAATGTGATCGCGGGGCTCCACCACGACCACATCCTGACCGATTGGGACCGTCGGCAGGACGCGATGGCCTGCCTGACCGCATTGTCGCGGGGCGCCTAGGTTCAGGCCCGTCCCGCCGCCGACGACAGCAGAAGCGGATCGACGCCGAGCGAGCGCAGCGCGACCTCCCACTTGCCCGCGTTGTCCTCGGAAAACAGAAGCTCCGGCGTCGCGTCGCAGGTCAGCCAACCGTTCCGCAGGATCTCGTCCTCCAGCTGGCCGGGTCCCCAGCCGGAATACCCGAAGGCGAGGATCGACTGCCGGGGCCCCGCTCCTTGGGCGAAGGCCTCAAGGATATCGAGCGTCGCGGTCATGCCGAAGCGGTCGTCAACGCTCAGCGTCGCCGCGTCGCTTTGGTAGTCGCCCGAATGCAGAACGAAGCCGCGGCTGTTTTCGACCGGCCCGCCGAAATGTACGCGGATGTCGCGCGACCGGGGCGTTGTCGGAATGTGCAACTGCCGCAGCAGGTCCGCGAAGCGCAGGTCGGTCGCGGGTTTGTTCACGATCAGCCCCATCGCGCCTTCGCCCGAATGGGCGCACATGAAGACGACGCTGCGATCAAATCGTGGATCGCCCATGCCGGGCATCGCGATAAGCATCTTGCCGCTCAGGTTCATGGTGACCTCCTGCCCCAAAGATTGCGCCAGTTGCGCTTTCTGACAAGACACCCGCGACAATCTCGCGCGGCGTTGGCGGAAAGTTGACTTCTCCTTCCCGCACGGGATGCCTAGATTGTCTACGATGAAAAGAGTTGCAGGATATCTGGCGGTCACGACCGCCTGCGTGGCCTTGGCGGGGGCGGTCGCCGCCCAGGCCGTTCCCGAGGATCTTTATGCGGCGGAGCTTCTGCCGGGCTGGCAAACGCCCGAGGGCACGCGCATGGCGGCCCTTCACCTGACCCTCAAGGAGGGGTGGAAGACCTACTGGCGCGCGCCGGGCGAGGCGGGCATTCCCCCGATCTTTGACTGGTCGGGCTCGCGGAATGTCGCCTCCGTCACCTATCACTGGCCGGCGCCCGAGGTCTTTGAACTGAGCGGCTACACGACCTTCGGCTTCCACGGCGAGCTGGTCCTGCCGATCGAGATCCGGCCCCAGGACCCCGGCCAGCCGATCCTTGCATCGGCCGATGTCGAGCTTGGCATCTGTGAGGAGATCTGCGTGCCCGTCGCCTTCCGCATCGCCGGAGAGTTGTCGAAGGGCGGGCCGGACAAGCGCATCGCCCGTGCCCTCGATGCGGGGCCCGTGCCCGCCAAGACCGCGGGGCTGACCGGCTTTCAATGCGCGGTGGAGCCGATCCGGGACGGGCTGCGGCTTACCGCAACGCTCACCATGCCGCCGCTTGGCGGCGAGGAGATCGCGGTGCTGGAGGCGGGCGCGGGCGACATCTGGGTCTCCCCGGCGGAGACCCGGCGCGAGGGCGGCAGGCTGGTTTCCGTCGCCGACCTGATCCCGCCCAACGCGCGGCCCTTCGCGCTCGACCGGTCATCGGTGGTGGTCACGGTGCTGTCACCCGGCCGCGCGGTGCAACAGATCGGCTGCACCGGTTAGGACTTGCCGCGCCCCCGCGCCGCAAGTGCCGTCGCGAGGCCTGCGGCCAGAACCAGCGCGGCAAGGGCGATGCCGAGGGCGAGCGGCCCGGGGTTGGCGCCAGTGATCGCGACCAGCGCCACGACCGCCGCACCCGCAGCGGCCGCAAGCGCGGCCAGCAGGAGCCGCAGCCGACCGGAGCGTTGTCCCGCCCGCAGCGCGCGCCTGAACGCCCGGACCTGGCCTGCGATATCGGCCTGAATGGCCAGGAACACGGGCACCACGACCAGCACCAGCACCATCCCGAACCCGAGCCCGTAGCAGAGCGTGATCACCGTGGGCTTGAGGAACTGCGCCTGCTTCGATGTCTCGTAGAGCAGGGGCGCGAGCCCCGCGACAGTCGTTGCAGTGGTCAGGAAGACCGCGCGCAGGCGGCCTGCGACGGCCTCCACGATGGCGGGGCCAAGGGCGCGGGTACGCGCGCCCTCATCCACCGCGACGACAAGCACGATGGCGTCGTTGACGATGATCCCGGCCATGCCGATCATCCCCACCACCGAGAACATCGAAAGCGGAACGTCCCAGGTCCAGTGCCCGTGCAGCGCGCCGATCAGGCCGAAGGGAATGACCGCCATGACCACGATCGGACGCCACCAGCTTGCGAAGATCCAGGCCAGAACGGCGTAGATCCCCGCCAGCGCCGCGGCCAGGCCCAGAAGCGCGTCGGACAGAAACCGCCCCTCGTCCTCGCTCAGCCCGGTCAGCTTGAAGCCGATGTCGTATTCCTGGGCCAGTTCGGGCAGCAGGCTGTCGCGGACCTCGTCAAGGAATGCGGCGGCCTGTGCGGGGTTGTCATCAGCGAGATCGCCGGTGACGGAGACCACCGCGCGCCCGTCCTCGCGCCGGATCGAGGAAAAGCCGCCCTTGACCGACACGGTGACGATATCGGCGAGCGGCACATAGGCCCCGCCCGGCGCCCTGAGGAGCGTATGGTCGAGGAAATCCGCCCTCAGATCCGCCTTCGGCATCTCCACCCGGATGGCGGCGGAACGCGCGCCCGAGGGGAAGGTCGCCGCCTCGATCCCCGACAGCCGCGCGCGCAGTTCGCGCCCCACGTCCTCTGTCCGGAACCCCAGCGCCTGGCCTTGCGGCGTCAGGTCCAGCACCAGTTCATCCTTGTCATGCGGCAGGCTGTCTTCGAGCGCTGATACCTCGGGGTACCGCGCAAGCCGTGCCTTCAGTGCCTCGGCGGCGGTCTTTAGCACCTCCGCCGAGGCGCCCGAAAGCTCCACCGTCAGCGCGTCCGCGGCCGGGCCAAAGCGGGCGCCTCGGAAGGACAGCTCTTCCAGCAACGGGTGAGCCGGGGCGGCCTCTTGCAGGTCGGCGAGGAACTGGAAGCTTGACCAGGGGCGCAGGTCGGCGTCGATCAGCTCGATCGAGATGCCCCCAAGAAGGTCGGGGTCGCGGGTTTCGTTGGCGCCGAAATAGCGGCCGGAACTGGCGCCCACCTCGGCCAGGACATGGCGCACCGGGTAGGCCCCGTATTTCGCCTCGTAATCGCGGGCGACCTTTTCGGTGGCCTCCTCCAGCGCGTAGGCGAAGGCCAGCGTGTCATCCCGCCGCGCGTCCGGCAGCATCGAGAAGTTGCCCGAGACCGCCCCCCGTTCCGGCGAGTTGAAGAAGCGCCACGGGATGTCGCCGCGCAGGAACAGCCCCACCTCGAAGGCCAGCAGCGCGATCGCGCCCGCGAGGACCGCGTAGCGCATCGCCAGGGCGGCGCGGATCAGGGGGCGGACCGCCCGGTCGCGCAGCCAGCCGAAACCGCGGTTCACCTGCCGGCTGGGCCAGTCGTACCAGCGCCCCTCGCCGACATGCGCAAGGGCGTTGGCCATGTGGTTGGGCAGGATCAGGAACGCCTCAAGCAACGAGGCGGCAAGGACGGCAGTCACGGTCAGCGGGATGTCCCCGATCAGGCGCCCGAAGGTGCCGCTGATCGCCGTGAGTCCGAGGAAGGCGATGACCGTGGTGATGGTGGAGGAAAAGACCGGCGCCGCCATGCGGGTGACGGCGGTTTCGGCCGCGACCAAGGGCGGCTCGCCCAGACGGCGCGCGCGGTAATCGGCATGTTCGCCCACGACGATGGCGTCATCGACCACGATGCCGAGCGTGAGGATCAGCGCAAAGAGCGAGATCATGTTGAGCGTGAGGCCCGCGGCATACATGAAGGCCACCGCCGCCAGCATCGCGGCGGGGATGCCCGCCGCCACCCAGAACGCGGTGCGCGCATGGAGGAACAGGAACAGGAAGACGAGCACGAGGCCCAATCCCATCGCTCCGTTGCCGACCAGGATCGAAAGGCGCGCGGAAATGTCGGCTGACCGGGTGCGGACCAGATCGACCGTCACCCCCTGGGGCAAGGTCGGGCGCAGCGCCTCGGCGACGGTCTCGACGGCGGCCTGGATGCCGATCGCATCGCCCGCCGCGGAGCGATCGACCCTGATGACGACGGCGGGATTGGTTCCGGCGAAATAGGCGCGGGACCGGTCGGCGGGCTGTTCCACGATGCGGGCGACATCGCCAAGGCGAAGCGTGGTCCCGTCCGCCGCCCCCCGCAGCACGATCGCGGCCAGCGCGTCGGGCGCCCGGCGCTCGGTTCCGGTGCGCAGCCGGGTGTTGGCGCCCTCGATCTCGCCCGCGGGCCGGGTGGCGGCTTCGGCGGCGATGGTGCGGGCGATCTCCTCCAGCGTCAGGTCGTGGCGCAGAAGCGATGCCATCGGCACCTCGACCGTGATCTCCGGATCGGCAAGGCCCTGGACCGTCGCCCGCGTGATCCCGGCAGCGAAAAGCTGGGCCACGAATTCATCGGCGAAGCGGCCCAGCTGCTCGACCGCGACCGGGCCGGAGATGACGACATCGGTCACCCGGTCGCGCCAGGAACCGCGCCGGACCTCAGGTGTTTCCGCCTCTTCCGGCAGTGTGGTGATGGCGGCGACGGCAGCCTCCACATCCGAAAGCCCGCGCGCGATGTCCCAGCCCGGCTCGAAGGCCAGCTCGATGCTGGCGCGCCCCTCGCTGGCGACGGAGCTGGCGTGTTCCACCCCCTCAACCGCGCGCAGCGCGGGTTCCATCAGTTCGACGATGCCCCGGTCCGCGTCCGCCGCCCCCGCGCCGGGCCAGGCGACGGTGACATCGACCTCCGGCACCACGACATCGGGGAAATACTGCGTCCGCATCTTCGGGATGGCGGCCAGCCCCGCCATCATCACGCAGACCAGAACCAGGTTTGCCGCCGTCGCGTGGCGGGTGAAGTAGGACAGGATGCCGCCCGCCAGCCCCTCGCCGCGCCGGGCCATCCTAGCCCCCGTTCCGCGCTTCGATCCGCTGCACGGTCGCGGCCGGGACGAGGTCCTGCCCCAGTTCGGCAAGGACACGGGCCTTGGCCGCCGCGGGCATGCGCTCGTTCGCCTCGACCAGCGCCACGAGGGCGGCGCGGCGTTCGGGCGCCAGAGGGATCAGGCTGGCCTCTTCCGGGGCGCCTTCGCGAACCGGGCGGATGCGGATGCCCGGGCCCAGAAGCGGCGAGCGGCCGGCCACGATCTCGCGCCCGGCGAGGTTTCCGGGCGCCACGATCACCGCGTCGCCCTGCCGGCGCAGGACGGTGACCCGCCCGGTTTCAAGCCGGTCCTCGGCGCCCACCAGCAGCACCGAGCCGTCGGGGCCAAGCGCGGCGGCGGGGATCATCGCCACGGCCTGAAGCGCTGGTTCCGTGATCGTGAGGGCGACGAAATCGCCGGGGCGCAGCCCTTCGGCCCGTTCCAGCGCGGCAAAGACGAGCCGGCCGCTTTCGCCCACTGCCACGGACGCCGCGGCGCGGTCGAGCCGGCCCCGGGCCTCCGCCTGGCCAGAGGTCGCCTGGACCGGAAGCGCCCGCAGCGCGCCGTCCTCGTCCAGAAGCCGCGAAAACTCCGCCGAGGAGATGCGGAAGGACACTTCCAGCGCGCTTGGGTCGATAAGGTCGCCCAGCTTTTCGTTGCGGCTGACCAGGCCGCCCCGGACCGCACCCACGCCCGAGAGCACCCCGGCAAATTCGCCGCTCAGAACGGTATCGGCCACGCGGCGTTCGGCCTCGGCCAGCGTGATCTCCGCCCGGGCGACGGAAGATGCCGCGCGGTCGAGCCGCGCCTCCGCTTCCGCCAGCGCCTGGCGGCGGGTCAGCACCCCCTGCGCGGCCGAGGAGGCAGCCAGCGCCGCCGCTTCGCGATCGGCCGCCGTGCCAAGGCCGCGGGTGGCAAGATCTTCGAGCCGCGTTAACGCCTGGTTGCGCAGATCCGCCTGAACCTCGGCGGCAGCGAGGTCGTCGCGGGCCAACACCAGCGCCCGCTCCGCCTCCCCCCGCTCCAGCCGGGCGGAGGCGAGGTCGGCTTCGGCAAGATCGCGCGCGGCCTCCGCGTCGCGGGGATCGAGGCGCAGAAGGACATCGCCCGCCGCGACCGCGCCGCCCTCAAGGAAATTCGGGTGAATGTCGACGATCGTTCCCTCGGCGGCGGCCCGCAGTTCCAGCGTGCGGCGGCTGCGGATCGTGCCATAGGCCGTCAGGAAGGGCGCGATCGTCTGCGGCTCAAGCCGGAGCACATTCGCGGCAAAGACGCGTTCCCGCGCGCCCTCGGCGGGGCCGGGGGCCGCCTGCCGCGCCTCCATCGCGTCGCGCAGCCAAAGGCCTGCCATCGCCAGCAGCGCGACGGCGGCGGCAAGATGCACCAGTCCCAGAAGGCTGCGAAGCACGAAGCGCATGGGCTCTCTCTTGTCCGGACCGTAAAAGCCTAGCGCCGCGCCCCCCCGGCTCCAAGCGCAAAGCGATCAGCGCACGCGGGCGTTACTTGCGGCGCAGGTGCTCGTCGAGCCTCGGCATGATCTCGACGAAGTTGCAGGGGCGGTGGCGGTAATCCAACTGCCATTTCAGGATCTCGTCCCAGGCGTCCTTGCAGGCGCCGGGGCTGCCGGGCAGAGCGAAGAGGTAGGTGCCCATCGCCACCCCGCCCGTCGCCCGGCTTTGCACGGCGGAGGTGCCGATCTTCTGCATGGAGGCGATGGTGAAGACGGTGGCGAAGGCCTCGATCTCCTTCTCGTAGACATCGCGGTGGGCCTCGACCGTCACGTCGCGCCCCGTCAGCCCGGTGCCGCCGGTGGAGATGATCACGTCGATGCCCGGATCGGCGCACCAGGCGCGCAGCTTGTCCGCGATCTCGGCCCGTTCGTCGCGCACGATGTGGCGGGCCGCAAGCACATGCCCAGCCTCCGCGATGCGCGCGACCAGCGTGTCGCCCGACCGGTCTTCAGAGAGGCCGCGGGTGTCCGAAACCGTCAGCACGGCGATCCTGACCGGGATGAAGTCCTTGGTTTCGTCGATGCGGCTCATGTCGGGTCCTTCAGCCTTGCCTTGATCTCCAGGAGGTCCGCCCAGGCCTCGCGCTTGGCGGCCGGGTTGCGCAGCAGGTAGGCTGGATGGGTCATCGGAAGCGCGGGCCTGCCGAGGGCCTCGGCCCAGTGCCCCCGAAGCCTGAGGATGCCGCGCTTGCCCAGGGCCGCCGCGCAGGGCGTGTTGCCCATCAGGACGACCAGGTCCGGGTTTGCCAGCGCCACATGGCGCTCAAGGAAGGGCAGCATCATCGCGATCTCGGTCGCCTCCGGCTCGCGGTTCTGCGGCGGGCGCCAGGGCATGACGTTGGTGATATAAAGCGCCTCGTCCCGGTGATGGGCCGTGCGCGCCAGCCCGATCGCGGCGAACATCCGGTCCAGAAGCTGGCCCGCGCGGCCGACGAAGGGCCTTCCCTCGATGTCCTCGTCCCGGCCCGGCGCCTCTCCGATGATCATGACGCGGGCTTCGGGGTTGCCGTCGGCGAAGACGAAGTTGCGCGCGCCCTTCTTCAGCTCGCAAAGCTCATAGGCGGCCTGGATCGCCGCCAGTTCCTCAAGCGTGCTGGCGCGCGCGGCCGCCGCGGCCGCGACGGCGACCGGATCGGCGCCCCGAGGTGCGGCGGATGCGTCGGGCACCGCAGACGCGGGTGCCGCGCGGGGCGTGGGCGGGGGTGCCTCGGCCTCATAGCGATCCACGGGCAGGTCGCCGACGGGCTCGTCGGCGCCAAGCTCCACCTGCCACTCATAAAGCGCGCGGGCGGTCGCAAAATCCATCTGGGCAAGGCTCGTTTCCATGCGCGTCAAGCTAGGCGTCCGCCCTTCCGACCACAAGGCACGTATTCGCCGTTGCCCCAATCGCGTCCATTTGCCATAAGCCCCTGAAACGGATCGGAGGCCCTGATGACATTCCGCGCGCGGCATCTTCTGGGGATCGAGCACTTGGCCCCGGAAGAGATTCGGTCCGTCCTCGACCTGGCGGAAACCTATGTCGATCTGAACCGGCGCACGGTGAAGCATTCCGACGCGCTGGCCGGCATGACGCAGATCAACATGTTCTTCGAGGCATCGACACGCACGCAAGCCTCGTTCGAGCTTGCGGGCAAGCGGTTGGGCGCGGACGTGATGAACATGTCGGTCGCGCATTCGTCGGTGAAGAAGGGCGAAACGCTGATCGACACGGCGCTGACCTTGAACGCGATGCACCCCGATCTGCTGGTGGTGCGGCATCCGGCCTCGGGCGCGGTGGACCTGCTGGCGCAGAAGGTGAAATGCGCGGTCCTGAACGCGGGCGACGGGCGGCACGAACACCCGACCCAGGCGCTTCTGGACGCGCTGACGATCCGCCGCGCCAAGGGCCGCATCCAGCGCCTGACGGTCGCCATCTGTGGCGACATCGCCCATAGCCGCGTCGCGCGATCGAACCTGATTCTGCTTGGCAAGATGGAAAACCGCGTGCGGCTCATCGGCCCGCCGACGCTGATGCCCTCGGGCGTGGGCGAGCTGGGCTGCGAGGTCTACGAGGACATGCGCGAAGGGCTGAAGGATGCCGACGTGGTGATGATGCTGCGCCTTCAGAAGGAACGGATGGACGGCGGCTTCATCCCCTCCGAACGCGAATACTACCACCGCTACGGGCTCGACGCGGAAAAGCTCGCCCACGCGAAAGAGGACGCCATCGTCATGCACCCCGGCCCCATGAACCGGGGCGTGGAGATCGACGGCGAACTGGCCGACGACATCAACCGATCGGTCATCCAGGACCAGGTGGAGATGGGCGTGGCCGTCCGCATGGCCTGCATGGACCTCTTGGCGCGCAACCTCAGGGCCGAGCGCGGGCGCCAGGCCGTGGGGGTGATGGTGTGATGGACGGGGCGGCCGGCGGAAACAGGCAGACGGGATGACAATGACGACACTTCTCACCAATGCCCGCCTGATCGATCCGGAGGCGTTGACGGACACCCCCGGCAGCCTGCTGATCGAAAACGGCCGCATCGTCGCAACCGGCGATGTCGCGACCCCCGAGGGCGCGGCCGTCGTCGACTGCGGCGGCCGCTGCCTCGCCCCCGGGATCGTTGACCTCGGCGTCAAGATCGGGGAGCCGGGTGAGCGGCACAAGGAATCGTTCCGCTCCGCCGGCCTTGCCGCCGCCGCGGGGGGCGTCACGACGATCATCGCCCGGCCCGACACCCACCCCACCATCGACACGCCCGAAACGCTGGAATTCGTGACCCGCCGCGCGGCCGAGGCCTCGCCCGTGCGCATTCGCCACATGGCCGCGCTCACCAAGGGCCGTGAGGGGCGCGAGATGACGGAGATCGGCTTCCTGCTGGACGCCGGCGCCATCGCCTTTACCGATTGCGACCATGTCGCGACGGATACCAAGGTGCTTTCCCGCGCGCTGACTTACGCCAGGTCGCTTGGCGCGCTGGTGATGGGCCATCCGCAGGAGCCGGGGCTGTCGAAGGGCGCGGCCACGACCTCGGGCAAGTTCGCCAGCTTGCGTGGGCTACCGGGTGTCAGCCCGATGGCCGAGCGGATCGGGTTTGACCGCGACATGGGCCTGGTCGAGATGACGGGCGTCAAATACCACTTCGACCAGATCACCACCGCCCGCGCCCTGCCGCCGCTGGAGCGCGCAAAGCGGAACGGCTTCGACGTGACGGCGGGAACCTCGATCCATCACCTGACGCTGAACGAATTCGACGTGGGCGATTACCGGACCTTCTTCAAGGTCAAGCCGCCCCTGCGGTCGGAGGACGACCGGCTGGCAACCGTCGAGGCGGTGGCTGCGGGCGTGATCGACATCATCAGTTCCATGCACACGCCCCAGGACGAGGAATCCAAGCGCCTGCCCTATGAGGACGCGGCGGCGGGCGCGGTGGCGCTGGAGACCTTCCTGCCGGCGGCGATGCGGCTTTACCACGCGGGGCAGCTCAGCCTGCCGCAGCTCTTCCGGGCGATGGCGCTGAACCCCGCGCGGCGGCTCGGACTGCCGCAGGGGCTACTGGCTGCGGGCGCGCCGGCGGATCTGGTGCTGTTCGATCCCGACACGCCCTTCGTCCTGGACCGCTTCAAGCTGCGCTCGAAATCGAAGAACACGCCCTTCGACGGGCAAAGGATGGAAGGCCGGGTGCTGGCGACCTGGGTCGCCGGAAAACAGGTCTACAACGCGGAGGCGTGAGATGCCGGAACTGACCAGCGGGGCCACGGCCCTGATCCTGACCGCGCTTCTGGGCTACCTTCTGGGCTCGGTCCCCTTCGGACTGGTGATCACCCGCGCGCTGGGGTTGGGCGACGTGCGCAAGATCGGCTCGGGCAATATCGGGGCGACGAACGTGCTGCGCACCGGCAGCAAACCCGCCGCGCTGGCGACGCTGCTCCTCGACGGCGGCAAGGGCGCGGTCGCGGTGCTGATCGCAAGGGCCTTCGCGGGCGAGGACGCGGCGCAGATGGCGGGCCTTTCAGCCTTCCTGGGCCACCTTTACCCGGTGTGGCTGGGGTTCAAGGGTGGCAAGGGTGTCGCGACCTTCCTCGGCACCGTGATCGCGCTGGCCTGGCCCGTGGGGCTTGCGGCCTGCGCGACCTGGCTTACGGCGGCGGTCGTCACGCGGCGGTCGTCGCTGGGCGCGCTGGTCGCGGCGGCGCTCTGCGTGCTCTGGGCGCCGCTTCTGGGTCATGGCAGCCTGGTCATCCTGATCGCAATCCTCGCGGTGCTGGTCTTCTGGCGGCATCGCTCGAACATTGCCCGGATCATCGCCGGCGAGGAGCCGAAGATCGGCCGCAAGTAGGCGTGGGCCCTGCGGCTTTGCGGGGCTTGCGAAAGCGGGCCGCCTGCCTGACACTCGCGCTATTCGAAGGAGGGGCTCTATGGATTTCTGGACTGCGGTCAGAACCTGTTTCAACAAGTATTCCTCGTTCCGGGGCCGCGCCACGCGGCCGGAGTTCTGGTGGTTCGTCCTCTTCCTGCTCATCGCCAACATCGTCCTGAGCGTGCTCGACACCGCGCTGTTCGGCATGCGGATGATGCATTTTCAGCCGCTGTCCGCGATCTTTTCGCTCGTCACGATCCTGCCCAGCCTCGCGGTGGGCGCGCGCCGGTTGCACGACACCGGGCGCAGCGGGTGGTGGCAGTTGTTGCTGGCCATCCCGTTCCTGGGATTTCTCGTGCTGGTCTGGTTCATGGCCCAGCGGGGCGACGATCAGGATAACGACTATGGCCCCGCGCCGGGGATGCCGGTCGCGCGAAGCTCGCTTCCCAAGGTCCCCCGGCGCTAGGGCGCGCTCAGTAGCTGTATTCGGCGTAGATGCGGCTTAGATCGCCCGCCCATTCGCCGTGATACTTCTCCAAAAGCTCGTCGGCAGGGGCGCGGCCCGTCTCCACGCTTTCCTGAAGCGCGTTGAGGAAATGCGTCTCGTCCGGGACCATGCCACCGGCACCCGGTTTCGAGCGCGCTTTCAGGCCGGCTTCAGCGATCGCGACGACCTCGCGCGCGAGATCGTGCATCTTGACGCCGCCCGCCTCGGCCTGAAGCCCTTCGACGGAGGCCGCGACGCGCAGCGCCTCGCGTGTTTCGTCGTTCCAGTGCTTGCAAAGGTCCCAGGCCGCATCCATCGCGGATTGGTCGTACAGCAGGCCGACCCAAAGCGCGGGCAGCGCGCAAAGACGCCGCCAGGGCCCGCCGTCGGCGCCCCGCATCTCGATGTATTTCTTGACCCGCGCCTCGGGGAAGACGGTGGTCATGTGATCCGCCCAATCCGAAAGCGTCGGCTTTTCGCCCGGCAGCGCGGGCAGTTCGCCCTTGAGGAAATCGCGGAAGGACTGCCCCAGCGCGTTGATGTAGTTCCCGTCGCGGTAGACGAAATACATCGGCACATCGAGCACATAATCGACATAGCGCTGGTAGCCCATGCCGTCCTCGAAGAAGAATGGCAGCATCCCGGTGCGCGCGTCATCAAGGCTGCGCCAGATCCGGCTGCGCCAGGATTTGTGGCCGTTGGGCTTGCCCTCGAAGAAGGGGGAGTTGGCGAAAAGCGCGGTCGCGACGGGCTGCAGGCTCAGCGCCACGCGCATCTTCTGCACCATGTCGGCTTCGGAGGCGTAGTCGAGGTTCACCTGGACCGTGCAGGTCCGGTACATCATCTGCGTGCCATGGGTGCCGACGCGGCCCATGTAGTCAGTCATCAGCCGATAGCGCCCCTTGGGCATCATCGGCATCTGTTCATGCGTCCATTCCGGCGCGGCGCCCAGCCCGATGAAGCGCGCGCCGATGCGGTCGGCGATCTCGTGCACCTCGCGCAGGTGTTCGTTCACCTCGTCGCAGGTCTGGTGGATGGTTTCGAGCGGAGCGCCCGAAAGCTCCAGCTGGCCGCCGGGTTCGAGCGAGACGTTGGCGCCGCCTTTCGTCAGGCCGATGATGTTGCCCTGTTCCAGGACCGGGTCCCAGCCGAAGCGGTCGCGCAGCCCCTCCAGCATCGCCCTGATCGAGCGCGGGCCGTCATAGGGCAGGGGCTTCAGCGTATCGCGGCAATAGCCGAACTTCTCGTGCTCGGTCCCGATGCGCCAGTCGTCCTTGGGCTTCTCGCCCGAGGCCATGTATTCGGCCAATTGCTCGAACCGTTCGATCGGGCCGCCGCCGGATTGGGGAATGGACATCAGGTGCGCTCCGCTGGGTTCTGCTTCAAGGCCGCATAGAGAGGCGCATCGGCAGGGTCAAGTCAAGGCCGCGTGCGCGGGGCGCCGCCACAGGATCTCTGTGCTTTCGCGCGCATCAAGTGCGCGCGAAAGCGCACCCAGATCGATGCCGGGCAGCACCGCGAATGCGTCGTAAAGACGCTCCGCCCCCGCGGCGGCGACGGGGATCAGCAGGACCTGGCCGTCCGCCTGCCTGAGCCGCCAGTGCCGCCGGGCCTGGATGTCGATCAGGCGGATCTCCGAAAGCTCGCGCACCGCGACATAGCCGCCGAAGGTGGGGCCGAGATAGCCGATCTGGCCCTCGTCGACCTCGACCATGCCGGGCGCCTCGACCCTGCGCCCGAACCGGCGGCGGCGGATGGCGATCACGGCCCAGGCCAGGCCGAGGCCGCCGACAACCACCCCGAGCGGCACCAGAAGGTAGCCGCCCAGCCAGATCAGCCAGAGCCCAAGCGCCACGACCGCGAAGGCGGCCGCGGCCTCGCGCCAGGGCGCGAATCGGGCCATCAGGTCGGGCCGCACGAAGCTCATGCCCGCGCCTCGGCATAGGGGGCCCTGCGTTCCTCATAGGTCATGGCGGTGAAATCCGCGATCCGCCGTGCCGGGCCGTCCTGCGTCCGTTCCCACAGGCAGCCCTGCGCTGCGTATTGCAGCCACCCCCGCCAAGTATCGGCCCATTCCCAGTCCGTGGGGCGGCGAGCCCCATTGGCGTCGATCACCGCGTAGCGGTTGGAGATCAGCGCCCTGTCGCGCGCGCCGAGGGCGAAACTCAGTTCAAGTTGCCCGCCCCAGGGCAGGTCGCGCAATAGCCGCGCATCGTAGCGTTCGCCGCCCGCATGGCGCCATCCCCGCGCCTGCATCGACGCGGCAAAGCTGGCGCCCATGTGAAACCCGTCGGTCGAATGCGGCCAGGCGTTCGCGGGGGCCTGGCTCAGTTCGCCCCCGGGCAGGCCCTCTAGCGGCCCGCCCCCGTTCAGCCAGACCGTGCCGGGCGCGGGAAAGACGCCGCCCCCGCCCCAGGTGCTGCCTTGCCCCAGAAAGGCGATCGCGCTCAGCCAGGGTGCGCGCGACACCGCCGTCCACCAATGCGATCCGCCCTTGCCGGCAAAGACGATCAGGTGCCGCCCGTTCGGCGACAGGTCGGAGCGGTGTTCGTAGATCCGCCCCTTCAGCCACTGGCCGGTCTCGAATCCGTTGGTATCGCGGTCCCAGCCGATCGTGGCGACCCTGCGCGCCGGTCCGCGGCGCAGGATCACCGCCTGTCCGCAGTCACGCGCCGTCAACACGAAAAGCCTGGGCGGTGTCACGATCCGGCCTCGGCCGCCGCGTCCTCCGGCGTCTGCGCCCAATCGCCAAGCGCCGCTTGCCACAGGACAAGCGCCGCGAGCGCCGCCGTTTCCGCCCTGAGGATGCGGGGACCAAGCGCCACGGGCCGCACGAACGGGAGCGCGCGGAGCTCTACGCGTTCCGCCGGGGAAAACCCGCCCTCCGGCCCGATCAGGATCGCCCAGGGGCCGGGGGCCTCCGCGACGAGTGCAGCAAGCGCCGGTGACTGGCCCGCCGCGTCCTCGTCCGCCCAGAGGATGCGCCGCGCCGGGTCCCAGCCCGCCAGAAGCTTCGCCAGCGGCGCGATTTCGGTCACTTCGGGCAGGTTGAGGGCGCCGCACTGCTCGGCCGCCTCGCGCACATGCGCCTCGGCCTTGTCGCGGCGCAGGCGTTCGGCATTGGTATATTCGGTGGAGATCGGCACGATCCGGGCCGCGCCAAGCTCCACCGCCTTTTCCACGATGAAATCGGTGCGCGCCTTCTTGACCGGGGCGAACATCAGCCAAAGGTCGGGAAGGCCGCGCTGCGCCTTCGTCTGCGCGACGCAGGCCAGGCTGCCCTTGCGCTTGCCGGCCTCCGTCACCTCGGCGAGCCATTCGCCGTCGCGGCCGTTGAAAACCAGAACACGGCTTCCCACCGCTTCGCGCATCACGCCGAAAAGGTAATGCGCCTGCGCCTCGGACAGGGGAAGCGATTGCCCCGGGCCAAGCGGTTGGTCTACACAAAGCCTGATCTTCGCTGACGACATGAGGCCGAACTTATGACCCCGCGCACGCAAAAGCCAGAGCCTGACGGGCAGGTGTCTGACGCCGTCCGGGGTAACTGGGTCGACCGGCTGGCACCGGAGTTCGCCCGCCCCTATCTGCGGCTCAGCCGGGCGGACCGGCCGATCGGGACCTGGCTGCTGTTACTCCCCTGCTGGTGGGGGCTGGCGCTGGCGGCGGCGGTCGACGGCTGGCGGTTGGCCGACATCTGGATCGCCGCGGGATGCGCGCTGGGCGCCTGGCTGATGCGCGGTGCGGGCTGCACCTGGAACGACATTACCGACCGGGAGTTCGACGCGGCAGTGGCGCGCACGCGGTCGCGGCCCATCCCTTCGGGCCAGGTCTCGGTCAAGCAGGCGATCGGCTGGATGTTCGCCCAGATGGCCGTCGCGGGCCTGATCCTGCTGAGCTTCGACTGGACCGCGGTGATCCTTGGCGTCTCGTCGCTGGGAATCGTCGCGCTTTATCCCTTCGCCAAGCGGTTCACCTGGTGGCCGCAGGCCGTCCTGGGCTTGGCCTTCAACTGGGGCGCCATCGTCGCCTGGTCCGCGCATACCGGCACCTGGCCCGGCCTGCCCGCCTGGCTGCTTTACGCGGCCGGAATTGCCTGGACGCTCTTCTACGACACGATCTACGCGCATCAGGACAAGGAAGACGACGTGCTGATCGGCGTGAAGTCGACCGCGCGGCTCTTCGGCGCCGAGACCGGCAAATGGCTGGCCCGGTTCCTGGTCGCCGCGGTCTGCTTGATGGGGCTGGCGGTGGTGCTGGCGCTGGGGTCCAGTTCGGGCGTTCTGACGCTGATCGTCGCGCTGGCCGCACCCTGGGCACTTGGCTGGCACCTCTTCTGGCAGATGACGCGGCTCGATATCGACAACCCGGACACCTGCCTGCGGCTCTTCCGCGCCAACCGGGACGCGGGCCTTCTGCCTGCGCTGTTTCTTGCCTGCGCGGGGTTCCTTTGATTGATCCAGCCCGCATCGGACCGTAAGAGGGGGCGTTCCCTTTCCCGCGAGGATATCCGCCGGATGAAACTGCCCCCCAATGCGATCGGCGCCGGCGCCTTTGCCGTTGCGGCGCTCTTGTCGATTCTGGCGGCGGTCTGGGCGGCCCATGCCATCGAGAGTCGCTCGGCACGCGCGGTCCGCGCCGCGCTCGACCAGGGCGGTTACGACTGGGCCGAAGTCAGCGTGGACGGGCTGCAGGTGACGCTGACCGGCATGGCGCCGAGCGAGGCGCTGCGGTTTCGCGCGCTGACGGCGGCCGGAACCGTGGTCGATGGTCGCCGTGTCCTCGATGCGATGGATGTGGTCGATCCCTCCGCGCTGGGCCTGCCGGAGTTCACGCTTGAGATCCTGCGCAACGGCGACGGTATTTCGCTGATCGGCCTCGTCCCCTCCGAGGACGCGCACAGCGCGGTGGTCGAGCGGCTCGCGGATCTCGCGGGCGAGGGCCAGGTCACCGACATGCTCGAAACCTCCGAACATCCGGAGCCGGAGGGCTGGCCGGCCGCCGTGGAATTCGGCCTGAAGGCGATGGAGTCGCTGCCGCGCTCCAAGATCTCGGTCACCGCAAGCCGCGTGGCAGTCATGGCGATCACCAACAGCGCCGCTGAAAAGGCGCGCATCGAGACGCAGTTGCAGCGCGGCAAGCCCGAGGGGGTTCAGCTCGCCCTCGACATTTCGGCGCCCCGGCCGGTGATCGCGCCGTTCACGCTGCGATTCGTCATGGACGATGCCGGTGCCCGCTTCGACGCCTGTTCGGCCAATAACGAACGCGCGCGCGACCGTATCGTCGCTGCCGCGACCAAGGCCGGGCTGGCGGGCAAGGCCACCTGCACGATTGGTCTTGGCGTGCCGAGTCCGGAGTGGGAAAGGGCCGTGTCAATGGGCATCGCGGCCGTGGCGGAACTGGGCAAGGCGGTCATCACCTATTCGGATGCGGATGTGGCCCTGGTGGCGGACGCCACGGTACCCCAGGACCTTTTCGACAAGGTGGTGGGGGAGCTCGAATCGAACCTGCCCGAGGTGTTTTCGCTGCATGCCGTGCTGACCCCGCCCGAGACCGACCAGGACAAGCCGGAGGGTGTTGCCGAGTTCGCTGCGGTCCTGAAGGAAGATGGCGGGGTGGAGCTTCGCGGACGGGTGCCCGATCCGCTGGCGCGCGAGGCGGTGGAAAGCTACGCGCGGTCCCGTTTCGGGGCGGCCGCCGTCTATGCCGCGACGCGGCTAGACGAAGACCTGCCCAAGGGTTGGTCGATCCGGGTCCTGGCGGCGCTGGAGGCGCTGGGCCACCTCAAGTCCGGGCAGGTCCGGGTGCGGGCCGACCGCGTGATCATTTCCGGAACCACCGACCAGCCCGACGCCCGCGACGATGTCGCGCGCCTCCTGTCGGACAAGCTGGGCGAGGCGCAGAAGCTCCAGATCGACATTTCCTATGTGCCCGTCGTGGAGGCGGAGGTTCCGGTGGCCTCGCCCGAGGACTGCGTTGCGGACATCACCGCCGCCCTGGCCGAGCACAAGATCGATTTCGAGCCCGGCTCGGCCCGCATTGCGCCCTCGGCGAACCCGACGCTCGATGCCATTGCGGGGTATCTCAAGGACTGCGCCGACGCGCCGATCGAGGTGGCCGGGCATACCGACAGCCAGGGCAGCGACGAGATGAACCTGAATCTTTCGAAGGCGCGGGCGCAGTCGGTCGTGCAGGCGCTGATGGTGCGTCGGGTGCTGACCGGCAACCTGACGGCGGTCGGGTACGGCGAAACCATCCCGATCGCTTCGAATGACACCGAAGAGGGCCGAGAACAGAACCGCCGCATTGAATTCCGGCTTCTCACCGTCGCCGAAGACGGTACGGTGGTGCCCATGGCGCTGGTGCCCGGCCCCGACACGCCGCGGCCCCTGAAGCGCCCGGAAGCACCCGGCGCCGAGACGCCCAAGACCAGCGACTGAGGGCAGGGAGGCCCGGGACGTGAACAGGACCGACTTCATCATCGCCACGGCGATCGTGCTCTTCCTGGCCTTCCTCCTGGGGTGGTTCGTGTCCTGGCTCTTTCACCGCCTGACCCGCGTCACGCACGCGGGCATGGGCGAGCTGGAGCAGATGGCGCATGAACTGCACGAGGCCGAGGAGGCACGCGACCGGGCGCTCGCCTACCTGGAGGAGCGTGAGCAGGAACTGATCCGCAAGCTGTCGCAATGCGAGGCCGAACTGCGCGCGGCGATGGAGGGGCTCAGGATCGCCCGGGCGGAGTCGGAGGAACTGCGGGACTATATCGAACGGACCAACGCTGCCGGTTGAGTGCCGGGGCTACCAGCGGTCCAGCGCGGCTTCGTCCTCATCCTTCGCGGCGACCCATTCGGCGCCGTCGGCGCCGAATTCCTTCTTCCAGAACGGCGCGCGGGACTTGAGGTAGTCCATCAGGAATTCCGCCGCCTCAAAGGCCGCCTTGCGGTGCCGCGCGGCGGTCGCGACCATCATGATCGCCTCGCCGGGCGCAAGGGGCCCATGGCGGTGAATGATCAGCACGTCCGCGAGAGACCAGCGTGCCTCGGCCTCTGCCGCGATCTTGGCCAGCGCGCTTTCGGTCATGCCGGGATAGTGTTCAATCTCCATCCGCGACAGGCCGCCGCTGCCGCGCACGAGCCCGAGGAAGGTCACGACCGCGCCCGCTTGGCCGTCGCCCTGGCCGAAACGCCCGCATTCGGCGCCGTAGTCGAAGGCTTCCTGCTGAACGCGGATGTCCATCCTAGCCTCCTGTCATGGGCGGGAAGAACGCGACCTCCCGCACCCCTTCCAGAGGCGCGGAGAAATCCGAAAGCCGCTGGTCCAGCGCCACGCGCAGCGCCCTGAGGTCCGAGAACGCCAGCGCGTAGCGCTCTTCGCGCGCGCGCAGTTCCTCGACAAGCTCGGCGACCGTCGCGGCATTGGTCGCGACCTTTTCGCGCGGCAGGCCGATGCGTTCGCGCACCCAGGCGAAATAGAGAACCTCGATCATGCGTCATCCCTCAGGAACGGCAGGGCCTTGCGGAAATATTCCCACCCGGTCAGGAATGTCAGGATCGCCGCGACCCAGATGACCGCAAGTCCCACCATCGTCGCGATCGAGGAGCAGCCCCGCGTCCCGCAGCTACGGATTGGGTCGGCCAAGCCCTGCTCGACCAGCGCGGCATATTGTTCCATCGTCATACCGCGCCGGGCGATCCCTTCCAGATGTTCAAGCCCGGTTCCCAGAAACAGGATCGCGATGGCGATCATCTGGGCGGTCGTCTTCCACTTCGCGAGCTTGGTGACCTTGAGAAGCCCCGCCTTGCTGCCCAGAAACTCCCTGAGGCCGGAGACGAAGACCTCACGGAAGAGGATCACGGTCGCAGGCAGGATCAGCCAGGGGTTCATGCCGGAATAGCCGGTAATCACCATGATCGCGATCACCACCATCGCCTTGTCCGCGATCGGGTCCAGCATCGCGCCGAACTTCGATTCCTGCTTCCAGAGCCGCGCCAGGTAGCCGTCGAAATAATCTGTGACGGCCGCCGACACGAAAAGCGCCAGCGCGAACCAATCGGCCAAGGGGCGATGGAAATAAAGAAACATCACCGCGACGCCGGGCGCGGCGAGCAGGCGCAGGACCGTGAGGCTATTCGGGATCGTCCATCTCATGGCTGGCAACCTAGCGGGACGGCGCGGCGGGGGGAAGGGGGGTCGGAGAGGCGCGAGGGCACCCGCCTGATCAGAAGGTCGGTGGGGTGCAGGCCGACACCACCACGCAGTCGTCGGGGCCCGGGTTCTGGAACCGGTGCGGCGTGCGGCTGTTGAAGAGGTAGCCGTCGCCGGCCTCCAGCACCTGCGTCTCGGATCCGACGGTCACGCTGATGCGGCCCGACAAGACGATCCCCGCCTCTTCCGCGTCGTGGCTGTAAAGGTCGGGGCCGGTGTCGGCGCCGGGCGTATAGGTTTCGTAAAGCATCTGGATCGCGCTGGCCCCCGGCCGCCCGATCTGGCGGAAGTTGACGCCGCCCTCGGTTTCGCCCCGCTTGGCGAAGGGAGTGATCTCGCGCAGTTCATGCTTGCGAAAGCACCATTTCGGCCCGGATTCCTCTGGTGTCGCGAAGAAATCGCTGAGCGTGATGTCGAGCCCGACCAGGATCTTCTTCAGCGTCGCGATCGAGGGGCTGGTACGATTCTGCTCGATCAGGGAGATCATGCCGCCGGTCACGCCGGTCGCGGCGGCAAGCTGGCGCTGGGACAGGCGGCGTCGTTCCCGCTCCTCCTTCAGCCGCGCCCCGGTATCAAATTCCATCCCGCATCTCCGAAGCACCGACCATCCACCGACCATTCATAATGATAAATTTATTAGGCATCAATTCGCAATATTGATCATTGATCGCGGCTTCTGTAAGGATGCGCGCAAATTTCGCCAAGGAGGCCGCCATGCAGAATGCCGAGATCGAAGCCCGCCGCAAGTCCGCCATGTCGCGCGGCGTCGGCGTGATGACCCAGATATTCGTGGACAAGGCTGAAAACGCCGAGATCTGGGACAAGGAAGGCAACCGCTACATCGACTTCGCCGCGGGGATCGCGGTCGTCAACACCGGCCACCGCCACCCCAAGGTGATCGAGGCGGTCAAGGACCAGCTCGATCACTTCACCCATACCTGCCACCAGGTCGTGCCGTATGAAAACTACGTGCGCCTGGCCGAGCGGCTGAACACGATCGTCCCGATCTCGGGCGAGAAGAAGTCGATCTTCGTCACCACCGGCGCCGAGGCGGTCGAGAACGCGATCAAGATCGCGCGCTCTGCGACCGGCCGCCAGGCGGTCGTCGCCTTCACCGGCGCCTTCCATGGCCGGACCTTCATGGGCATGGCGCTGACCGGCAAGGTCGTGCCCTACAAGGTCGGCTTCGGCGCGATGCCGAACGATGTCTTCCACGTTCCCTTCCCGGTCGGGCTGCATGGCGTTTCGGTGCAGCAATCGCTGGACACGCTCAACTACCTCTTCAAGGCCGATGTCGATCCCAAGCGCGTGGCCGCGATCATCCTTGAGCCCGTGCAGGGCGAGGGTGGCTTCTACGAGGCGCCGCGCGAATTCTTCAAGGCGCTGCGCGCGATCTGCGATGAACACGGGATTCTGCTGATCGCGGATGAGGTGCAGACCGGCTTCGCCCGCACCGGCAAGATGTTCGCGATGGAGCATCACGACGTCGAACCCGACCTGATGACCATGGCCAAGGCACTTGCGGGCGGCTTCCCGCTGGCCGCCGTCACCGGCCGGGCCGAGGTCATGGACGCCCCCGCGCCGGGCGGTCTGGGCGGCACCTACGGCGGCAGCCCGATGGGTATCGCCGCGGCCAACGCGGTGCTCGACGTGATCGAGGAAGAGGGCCTGTGCGACCGCGCAAACCAGCTTGGCTCGCGTCTCAAGCAGCACCTGGAATCGCTGCGCGGCGACATCCCCGAGATCGTCGACATCCGCGGCCCCGGCTTCATGAACGCGGTCGAGTTCAACGATGCGACGACCGGCAAGCCCTCCGCCGATTTCGCCAACAAGGTGCGGACCGAGGCGCTCAAGCGCGGGCTTCTGCTTCTGACCTGCGGCGTGCATGGCAACGTCATCCGCTTCCTGTCGCCGATTACGATCCAGGACGGCGTCTTCACCGAGGCGCTGGGCAAGCTGGAAGAAGCCATGCGCGCGGCCCGCGCGGCCTGATCCGCGCCAAGCCAAGAAAGCGACGGCCGCCACCCTGATGTGGCGGCCGTCTTCATTCGCAAAGTCCCGCAGACAGGTCAGCTGTTCCGCAGCTTGCCTTGATAGAGGTTGCGAACCTTTATCGAGATGCCATTGCGCGGGAAGGGCAGAAAAGGGCTGGCTCTGCCGTAGTCTTTCCAGTCTGATCCGAAACCCCGATACCAGGGGCCGATCACCCAGCGGATCGGGTTGCGGTGCGCAAGCTTGTCGACATGACAGTTCGTCTTCGCGCTGGTTCCGCAGGCGGGCGGGATCAGAGTTTGTCCGGCCAGCGCATAGACCTGCTTCCCGTTGCACAGCACCCGCAGGAACCCGTCCTCGCGGAGTGACCATTTCACCAGCACCCGGACGGAATTCCAGGCCCCGAAACGCTTCCTGTCGAAGCAGAGGTGGTCCTCGAACGTTACCCCGCCACCCTTCAGGTTCATTTCAAAGAGGTGATTCTTGATCGCGCGAATATGCTGCCAGCCAGCGATTTCGACGCTGCCGCGGGTCCGGTACTTGAGGCTTTCCCGATACTCAAAGGATTTGGGCACGAAGACATCGAAAGCATATTCGACCTCGCGGCCCGGGGCAATGTCCGGCCCCTGAAGCTGAGAGCGCAGGTTGCCGTTGCCGCAATCACTCTCTCCTCGGCCATCGCCGTACTTCACGTCCTGGCAGAGCCCTTCCGTGAGGGTCATTGTCCAGGTGCCACCGGCCCGCTTGGGGTTCTCGCCGTTCAGCGCATAGGGCTTGAAATTCTGCCCCCAGGCGGGCGCTGACACCCCTGCGGCGAGAGCCGCCCAGACAAATGCGCAAATGCGAAGTGCCCTTGGCATGGTGCGGTCAATGCTCCTCTTCTTCACCTGCGTCTCGAAAGCAGGCCTTGACCAACCCGTATCCATTCTGCCGGACGGCGCGGGGAAGGCAAGTTTCTTCCCCCCACGGCGCAACGGATCAAAGGTCGAAGCTTGCGAAGACCGGCGCGTGGTCCGAAGGCTGTTCCCACCCCCGCGCGGCGCGCAGCACGCGGCTGCCATGCGCGGCGTTCGAGATGTCGGGCGTGGCCCAGACATGGTCCAGCCTGCGGCCCTTGTCGGCTGCATCCCAGTCCGCGGCGCGGTAGGACCACCAGCTGTAAAGCAGC
The DNA here is from genome assembly GCF_025751575.1 of Albidovulum sediminicola. Lineage (GTDB taxonomy): Bacteria > Pseudomonadota > Alphaproteobacteria > Rhodobacterales > Rhodobacteraceae > Albidovulum > Albidovulum sediminicola. The sequence goes on from NZ_JAOWLA010000003.1 coordinate 84,236, forward strand.
CCCTCGGGGATGTCCTGCCGCGTCACGTCGACCCAGTTCCCCGCCGCGATGGCGTCGTTCAGAAGCTCGGTCTCGACCGGCGTGTGGCTGACGATCTTCAGAAGCTGCTTGTGGTTCCAGACGTCGTCCTCGCGCGGGGCGATGTTGAGATCGCCCACCAGGATCGACTTCTTCGGCGCCTCCCGATGCGCCCAGTCGCGCATGGCGGCGACGTAGTCGAGCTTCTGGCCGAACTTCTCGTTCTGCGCCCGGTCGGGGATGTCGCCGCCCGCGGGGACGTAGAAGTTGTGGACGGTGACTCCGTTCTCCAGTTCCGCCGCGACATGGCGGGCATGGCCGAGATCGGCAAAGTCGAAGGCCGCGACCTCCCTCAGGGGAAGTTTCGACAGGATCGCCACGCCGTTGTAGCCCTTCTGGCCGCGCGCGACCATGTGGGTGTAACCCAGGGCTTGGAACGCCTCCGTCGGGATCTTCTCCACCGGGCTCTTGCATTCCTGAAGGCAGAGAACGTCCGGCGCCTCCTCGGACAGGAGTTTCGCAACCAGCCCCTCGCGCAGGCGGACGGAGTTGATGTTCCAGGTGGCAAGGGTGAAGGGCATGGTCATCTCCTGTTCTTCCGGCGCGACCTTAACGGCCCCGTTCACGGGCGGCAATGCGCCCGCCCCGCCAAGGGGGGGCTTGAGGCCGCCGTCCGCCCGTGCAAGATCGGCGGTACTGTCAACGGAGTGCCCCCATGCGTCTGGCCGCCATCCTTCTGTCGCTCGTCCTCGCCCTTCCCGCCCAGGCCCGCCCGCTGACCGGGGAAGAGGCCGAAAGCCTCTCGGTTTCGGTCGATGCCTATCTGGATGCGATCGGCGCGGGCAATGCCGAAAAGATCGTCGCCACCATGCCGCCCCGCATCCTCAACGTCTTCGCCGGGGCTTCGGGGACCGAGGTTTCGAAGCTGACGGAGGTCCTGACCGAACAGACCGCGACCCTGATGAAAGGCAGCACCTTCACCGATCTGGCCGCCGGAAAGTCGAAGCTGAAGGCCGAGGACGGCACCATGCCGGACGGCAGCACGGTGACCTGGGTGCTGATCCCCACCCGCTTTACCGCGACCGCGAACGGCATCTCGACGATCAACGAACAGCCGCTTCTGGCGGTCAAGGAGGACGACGCCTGGTACTTCCTGCGGATCGACGGGCCGGAGCGTCAGCAGTTCGCGGCCATCGCCTATCCCTTCCTCGCCTCGGTGAACATGCCCGAGGCGACGGTGCGCCCCGCGCCCTGAGATCGCGCGCCCCGGCACCCAAAGCGCGGGCCCTTCCACAAAAAAGACCCGGGCGGTGCCCGGGTCAGTCCAACAGGGAGGATGCCGCATCATGACCCCGATGCGGCAAGGGGATTCGATTGTTTACGCCACCAGCCTATATCCACCAGATTCCGTAACAAGAAGGCGAGCGTTTGACGGATCTGGCTCTATTTTCTGTCGCAGGCGATAAATGTGCGTTTCCAGGGTGTGCGTAGTCACACCGGCATTGTAGCCCCAAACCTCGTGCAGGAGAACATCCCGTGGCACCACGCCCTCGGAGGCGCGGTAGAGGAACTTCAGGATATTGGTTTCCTTCTCGGTCAGGCGGATCTTGCGCTCCCTCTCGTCGATCAGCATCTTCATCGACGGCTTGAAGGTATAGGGCCCAAGCTGGAAGACGGCGTCCTCGGACTGTTCATGGGTGCGCAGCTGGGCGCGCAACCGCGCCAGAAGCACCGGGAACTTGAACGGCTTGGAGACATAGTCATTCGCACCGGCATCCAGCCCGAGGATCGTGTCCGCGTCGCTGTCATGGCCGGTCAGCATGACGATGGGGCATTTGACGCCCTGCTTGCGCATGCGCTTGCAAAGCTCCCGACCGTCGGTGTCGGGAAGCCCCACGTCGAGAATGGCGAGGTCGTAGATCCCGGCCTTGACCTTCTCGATCGCCTCGGCGCCGTTGGCGGCTTCGAAGACGTCGAAGTCCTCGGTCATCACCAATTGCTCCGCCAGCGCCTCCCGCAGGTCGTCGTCGTCATCGACCAGAAGAATTTTCTTGAGGTTGACCAAGGCATGCCCTCCGTTTCACTCCCTTCCAGATGCGCGCAGAGGGCGCCCCGGGCAAGGTTTGCAACAGGATTTCACACGGAGTTGTCGGTATGCCGGGAAATGTTTCAATTTGCTTCGCGGGCGACTATCTAGGGGGCGAAAGAACGGACGATCCATGCCCCTTGGCCTGACACCCCTGGAACAACTCAACCGCGCCCGCGCCGACCTGCGCATGGGCGTCCCTGTCGTCTTGGGCGCGGCGGGCCGCTTCGCCGTGGCCATCGCGGCAGAGGAACTGGGCGCCGCGCGGCTGGCGGGGATGCGCGCCCTGGGTGCCGTCACGCTCGCCATCACCGTGCGGCGGGCCGAGACGCTGAAAGCGCGCGCCTATGACGGCGACCTTGCGCGTATCGCGGTGCCCGAGGATGCCGACCTTGGCTGGATCCGCGGCGTGGCGGACCCCGCCGACGATCTGCGCGTGCCGATGAAGGGCCCACTTCACAGCGAACGGTCAGGCGACGCTGCGCTGCACCGTTTCGCGATCCATCTGGCCAAGTCCGCCCACCTATTGCCCGCCGCCGTGGTCGTGAACGTCGCCGATGGCCGCGACATCGCGAAGCGGGAGGGGCTGACGCTTCTCGACCTCGACATCGTCGCGCCGGAGGTGTCGCGCGCCGCCCTGCTGCACCCGGTCATCGCGGCGCGGGTGCCCATGCGCGCGGCCGAGGCCGGGCGGCTCCATGTTTTCCGCCCCGAGGATGGGGGGGAGGAGCACTACGTCATCGAAGTCGGCCAGCCGCCGCGTGACAAGCCGGTGCTGGCGCGGTTGCATTCGGCTTGTTTCACCGGCGATCTGCTCGGCAGCCTGAAATGCGATTGCGGTCCGCAGCTAAACGCGGCGCTTCAACAGATGGGGGCCGAGGGCGCGGGCGTTCTGCTTTACCTCAATCAGGAGGGGCGCGGGATCGGGCTGGCGAACAAGATGCGGGCCTATTCGCTCCAGGATCAGGGATTCGATACGGTCGAGGCCAACCACCGCCTGGGTTTCGAGGATGACGAGCGCGACTTCCGCCTGGGGGCGGGGCTCTTGAAGTCGATGGGCTTTTCGTCGGTCCGGTTGCTGACCAACAACCCCGCCAAGATCAAGATGATGGAGGCGATGGGCATCAAGGTTGCGGAACGGGTTCCGCTGAAGGTGGGCCGGACCCAGCACAACGATGCCTATCTTGCGACCAAGGCCGCGAAATCCGGGCATCTTCTGTGATCGGTGGGGCCGGTGACCTTGTGCTGACACCCATGGGGCTCCGCTTCCACGGGCGGGTGTTTCCGGTGACATGGGGGCGCGGCGGCATCCGTTCCGACAAGCGGGAAGGCGACGGCGCCACGCCGGTCGGCCTGCACCGCACGATCGGCCTGCTCTACCGGTCTGACCGCATCGCGGCTGACGCGCTACCACCCTGGGCCGTTCCGATCCGGCTGGAAGACCGCTGGTGCGACGCGTCCGGCCATCCCGACTACAACCATCTGGTCCGCAAACCCTTCGGGAAAAGCCAGGAACGGCTGCGCCGGGCCGATCCGCTTTACGACCTGATCCTGCCCTTGGACTGGAACTGGCCTGACGCGGTGCCGGGCAAGGGCTCCGCGATCTTCATCCATCAATGGCGCCGACCGGGCTTTCCGACGGCCGGGTGCCTCGCGCTGTCGCGTGCCGATCTTATGTTCGTGGCCCGGCATGCGGCACCGGGAACGCGGGTGGTGATCCGGCCTCAGCCGTAGTTGCGCGCGCCGAAGATGGCGGAGCCGACGCGGACATGGGTGGCACCAGCCGCAATCGCGGCCTCGAAATCGCCGCTCATGCCCATCGACAGGCCGGTAAGCCCGTTGCGTTCCGCGATCTGCGCCAGCATCGCGAAATGCGGGCGGCTGTCGCCCTCCTCCGGCGGGATGCACATCACGCCCGCCAGCGGCAGGCCAAGCGCCCGGCAGTCGCGGATGAAGCCGTCGGTGTCCGAGGGCATCACGCCCGCCTTCTGCGGCTCTTCCCCCGTATTGACCTGTACGAAAAGCGCCGGGCAGCTTCCCCGCGCCTCGGCAAGGCGTGCCAGCTTTTCAGCAAGCGAGGGGCGGTCAAGCGTGTGGATCGCGTCGAACAGATCGACCGCGACCTTGGCCTTGTTGGTCTGCAAGGGGCCGATCATGTGCAGCTCGACCGGTCCGAAGCGATCGCGCAGCGCCGGCCATTTGCCAGTGGCCTCCTGCACGTAGTTTTCACCGAAGACCCGGTGCCCGGCCTCCAGCACCGCCTCGACCCGGTCGAGCGGCTGGACCTTCGACACGGCGATGAGGGTCACGGAGCCCTCAGGCCGGCCCGCCGCCTTCTCTGCCGCCGCGATCCGGCTCCGGATCTCAGTCAGTGACATACCCGCCCTCGCGCAGCGCATCGAGCATGGGTTTGAGATCCTTTTCGTAGCGCTGCCAGAGCGCGACGGAGGCCTTGGAGATCGGCTGGCGGACCTGGTAGACGCTGAGCGTCTGCACCTTGCGCTTGTTCTCGTGGAAGCTGAGGCAGGCGTCCTCCCACTCCAGCCCGCAGGCCGCGATCAGCTTGCGCGTTTCCTCTTCCGGATTGGCGATCAGGTCTTCGTACTGGACCTCGTAGAACCAGTCCGGGACATGCTCGCGCCAGAAATCGACCATGTCGACGAAGGTGCCGTAGACCTTCACCAAATCGAGCTGGTCGTAGGCGTAGGCATGCGTCTCATCCGGGAACTTGTTCTTGTAGATCGACAGAAGGTTGTCCCGGGGGTCCCTGCGCACGACCACGAACTTGGCCTTCGGCATGGCCACCTTGAGCAAGCCCAGGGCCATGTAGGACTGGATGGACTTGTCGGTGATCTGCGGCGCGGTCGGAAACCGCTCACGGATGTACTTCTCGAAATCCGTTCCGAGCGCGACGAACTCCTCATCCTTCAGCGATCCGATGGGGCGCACCTTTCCGCGCAGCATCACGAGGCTGTGCGCCGCCGCCGCCGCTTCGCCGACCTCGCCCGCCCCCTCGACCCGAGAGTGGCTGGAGATGATCTGCTCGATCAGCGTCGTTCCCGAGCGGGGCATGCCAGTCACGAAGATCGGCGCGAAATCCGTCGTGCCGGGAATGTCTGCGGCCTTCCAGTCGAAGGCCGCATAGGCCTCCTTCAGGGCCGCGACGTCGTGGTAGCGCTTGGCCATGTCATAGGGGTTGATCTTGTGCATCAGCCCGTTGGCGACGTTCAGATACTTGAAGACGCGATCGTAGTCCTTCGCATCCTCCAAGAGCTTGGAGACGCCGAAGCCAAGGTTCATCCGATCATTGTCCGAAAGCGTGGGGTCCTCGAACTTCTGCGCCATCCGTTCGATCATCGGATCGCCCGGCTTCGCCTTGTAGGAGGCCGAGAACATCCGGTAGTTCTCGCCGTTGTTCGGGTCGATGTCGAAGGCGTGGAGGAACAGGTCCCGGGCTTCATCGAAGCGTCCGAGGGTTTGCAGCAACTGCGCCTTGCCGCTGACGGCGCGGGGCGAATCCGGGTCCTTGCGCAGCGCGGCGTCAAAGATCTCAAGCGCCTTGTCGTCGTCTCCGATCTTGGTTTTCGTTATAGCCCAGAAGGCAAGGGCGGGCGCATCCACCGCGTCCCCCATCATCTCGACAAGGCGGCCGGCGACAAGCTCGGCAGGTTCGTATTTTCGAAGGCGAGAGAGCGCACTCCCCAGCACACTGTAGATCTCGGGCGAGGTCTCGTTCTCAGCCGAGAGCCTTTCGAGAAGTGGCAGGACCGACTCTGCGTTCCCCGCGTCGATCTGCAGGCTGGCCAAGGTCAGAACCGCCGAGATGGACCCCGGGCAAAGGCTCACGGCCTTGCGGAAACACTCCATGGCTTCCGGCTTGCGCTCCATGGATAGCAGAAGACCGCCCAGATGTTCCCAGGCCTCGCTGTAGTTCGGATCAAGTCGCAGCGCCGCGCGGAAACTCGCTTCCGCCCCCATCCTGTTGCCTTGCAGCGCTTGCGCGGCGGCGAGGATGTTGTGGGCGATGGCGGATTTCGGAAACTGCCGCAACATCTGGGAGGCAAGCTTCTCGGCCTCAACCGGCCGCTTCGCTTCGATCAGGTCGACCAGAGACTGCATCTGCGCGCGATTCATGCCCCCCGTCTCGGGGCGCGACCGGCGCCGCCGCGCGCCGAAGCGGTCTTGCAGTTGAACGCGGGTGGCCGGGTCGATCGGCGCGTCTTTCAGCGCCTTGAGGAATTCCTTCTCGGCTTCCACCGTCCCGCCGAGGGCGATCGCGTCGGCCAGCGCCATCCAGACGGCCCGCTCCTTGGGGCGAAGGGTGGTCGCCTTGCGCAGGTGCAGGATGGCGCGCGACGCCTTGTCGGTGTCGCACAGGATGCGGCCGATCTGGAAATGCACCTCGGCGACATTTGGGTTGGTCTTCAGGATGCGGCCATAGGTGTGGAGCGCGGCCTCATAGGCCTTCTCCGACTGCTGTTTCATCGCGCGGGCGTAGGTCGATTGAATTTGGTCGGCGGTCAGCACGGACATGGAACGATCTTGCTATTGGGTTTTCTCGGCGGAACTTACCGTCATGGCGGCGCCAAGTCGAGTTGAGCCGGGGCATAAAAAGAGAAGAGCGGGCACAAGGCCCGCTCTTCCTTCAGCTTGGCTGACGTTCTGATTAGAACGAGAGGCCCAGACCGGCGGAGAAGGTGTCTTCGCCGTTGCCGTTGAAGCTGGAGCCACCATCGCTGGACGAACCGTAGCCGAGCATGGCCACAGCGCCGCCGCCGAGGTCGTAGTTCACAACCAGGCCAAAGCCGCTGCCCATGGCGTCGCCGCCGTACTCGCCGTAGTTCACGCCAACCAGCAGCGCGCCGGTGGTGTAAGCAGCGCCGAGGCCCCACCAGTCTGCGCTTACGCCCGTCGCGGAGAAGTCAGCGTAACCAGCGTTGACCGAGAAACCGTTCGCCAGCGAAGCAGCGGCGCTCACGCCCCACTCATCAACGTCGTTGGCGGTGGTGTAGCCGACGCCGACCTGAACGTCCGCACCGGACAGGCTGCCCGACCACTTGCCACCGATCGAGAGGATGGTGTCGCCCGTGGCACGGCCGGAGGTCATGGTCTGCTTGAGGCAGAGGAAGGTCACGCCGTCATAGCCGCAGCTGCCGAGGGTGGAGGTGCGGCCATCGTCCTGCTCGGCCGAGATCGCAACCGCGAAGTCGCCGAAGGAGTACTCGTAGCGCATGATCTGGTTGTCATACGCACCGTCAAGACCGGTGAACCAGTAGGCGCCCGCGTGGGTCGAGTGGTCGTCGAACAGCGAGGTGCCCGAGTAGATTTCCTGCAGGGCCCAGTCATAGGCGCCGTCGGTCTCACCCAGGGTGATCTTGCCGAACGAACCCGAAACCCAGACGGCTTCGTCGTCGAACTTCGGCAGACCGTTCGGCGTGTGCGAGCCGTTGGTGTCGTCGAGCTGAACCTTCGCGCCGAACTCCAGACCGTTGTCGGTCGAGCCGGACATGTTGAAGTTGATGACGATATCGTTGTGGAACTGCGTCTCCACATCGCTACCGCCGAAGATGCCCATTTCGGCGTAGCCGGAGAGCGAAACTTCCGCAGCCGCGGCGCCGGCGAAGCCGAGGAGCGCGGTGGAAGCGAGAAGAACCTTTTTCATTTCGTTTTCCCTCGTTGTGTCAAAGGTAGGCCCAACTCAGGGGAATCCGAATTGGGTATGCGTCTATTTCCCTCCATGCCGGTCGCATTGCAACGGAAACGGTTTGCTCTTCGGGAAGATCGGGGCTGATGGTGCAGAGTTGCCACAGTATGCCCGGCCGGCCCCTTTTTATCCCCCTAACGCCTTTGCCGGAAAAGCCTTGTTCGCGCGCGGCCGCTCGGCTAGACAGCGTTGAACGGCAGACGAGGACGGCGGAATGACGATCCGGAGCATGGTGCGTAAAGCGATTCTGGGCGGCTGCCTTGTGTCCTTGACCGCGTGCGGGGGAATCGCCAGCGGCGATAGCGGCTGGTTCAAGCGGCGCCAGCCGACCCTCGACCAGGAAACCCTTGATCAGCGCGCCCTTGCCGATCAGCAGCGTGCCGAGCTTGCGGCCTTCGAGCCCAAGAAGAAGCGCGGCAATCTCTGGGATCTCTTCGGCCAGTCCGACGACCCCAATGTGACCGTGCGGGTGAACAAGTATCTTTGGCAGGCCTCGCTTGAGGTGCTGAACTTCCTGCCGGTCGAATCCGTCGATCCCTTCACCGGCGTGATCGTGACCGGATATGGCACGCCCCCGGGCGGCGGCCGTTCCTATCGCGCGACGATCTATGTGCAGGACCCCGCGCTGGACGCCCGCTCGCTCAAGGTGGCGCTGGTCGCACGCGGCGGCGGGCCGGTCTCGGCCGAGGTCGCGCGCTCGGTCGAGGATGCTATTCTGACCCGCGCCCGTCAGCTGCGCATCCGCGACCTCGATCTCTGAGGGCGGCCATCTCCGCTAATCTCTGGACCTTCGCCACCCGCCGGGTATAACCACGCGCGGCAGTCGCATAAGGAAGGTCCCATGTCGCGCTACGATCCCGCTATCACCGAAGCCCGCTGGCAAAAGGCCTGGGACGCGGCCGGCGCCTTCACCGCGCGGCGCGACGAGACCCGACAGAAATACTATGTGCTGGAGATGTTCCCCTACCCCTCGGGGCGCATCCACATGGGCCATGTGCGCAACTACACGATGGGCGACGTGGTGGCGCGCTACAAATCCTCCTGCGGGTTCTCGGTGCTGCATCCGATGGGCTGGGACGCCTTCGGGATGCCCGCGGAAAACGCGGCGATGGAGCGGGGCGGACATCCCAAGGAATGGACCTACGGCAATATCGCCGTGATGCGCGACCAGATGAAGCCCTTGGGCCTGTCCATCGACTGGAGCCGCGAATTCGCGACCTGCGACCCGGAATACTACGGTCAGCAGCAGTCGATGTTCATCGATTTCATGGAAAAGGGCCTGGTCTACCGCAAGAACGCGGTCGTGAACTGGGACCCGATCGACATGACCGTCCTGGCCAACGAACAGGTGATCGACGGCAAGGGCTGGCGGTCGGGCGCGGTGGTGGAGCGGCGGGAACTGACGCAGTGGTTCTTCCGCATCTCCGATTTCGCGGGCGAACTGCTTGAGGCGCTCGACGGCCTCAACGACTGGCCGGAAAAGGTGCGCCTGATGCAGGCCAACTGGATCGGCAAATCGCGCGGGCTTCAATTCGCCTTCGACACGCTGGGCGCGCCCGAGGGCTTCGACCGGCTTGAGGTATACACGACCCGGCCCGACACGCTGATGGGCGCCTCCTTCGCGGCGATAAGCCCGGATCATCCGCTGGCCAAGGCGCTTGAGACAGGCGACGCGAAGGTCGCGGAGTTCGTAGCCGAATGCCGCCGTATCGGCACATCGGAAGAGGCGCTGGAAAAGGCCGAGAAGAAGGGGTTGGACACCGGCATCCGGGTCCGCCATCCCTTTGATCCCGAATGGGAACTCCCGGTCTACATCGCCAATTTCATCCTCATGGACTACGGAACCGGCGCGATCTTCGGCTGCCCCGCGCACGACCAGCGCGACTTCGATTTCGCGACCAAGTATAGCCTGCCGATCCCGCCGGTCTTCGTGGCCGAGGGCGCGGAAGAGGCGGCCCTGACCGAGGCCTTCGTGCCGATGAAGTCCGAGCGCGTCCGCTTTGTCCGTGGCTTCGCGGGGGGGCAGGTGCAGACCGGCGAAGAGGCCGTGAACGCCGCCATCGAGGCCTGCGAGGCTAGGGGCGTGGGCCGCGGCGTCACCAACTACCGCCTGCGCGACTGGGGCATCTCGCGCCAGCGTTACTGGGGCTGCCCGATCCCGGTCGTCCATTGCGCCGACTGCGGCGTGGTGGCCGAGAAGAAGGAAAACCTGCCCGTCCGCCTGCCCGATGACGTGACCTTCGACAAGCCTGGCAATCCGCTGGACCGGCACCCGACCTGGGCCGCGACCGCCTGCCCGTCCTGCGGCAAGCCCGCGCGGCGCGAAACCGACACGATGGACACATTCGTCGATTCGTCCTGGTACTACGCGCGCTTCACCTCGCCGCGCGCGGCAACGCCGACGGACGCGGCCGATGTCGATTACTGGATGAACGTCGACCAGTATATCGGCGGGATCGAGCATGCGATCCTGCACCTGCTCTATTCCCGCTTCTTCGCCCGCGCGATGCAGATCTGCGGCCACCTGCCGGAAAAGGCGATTGAGCCCTTCAACGCGCTCTTCACGCAAGGCATGGTCACGCACGAGACCTACGCGACCCGTGGCGCCGACGGCCGGCCGGTCTGGCAACTGCCGGAGGACGTGGTCCGCGAAGACGCAGGCGCGCGGCTCAAGGACGGCACCCCGGTCGAGGTCGGCCCCTCGATCAAGATGTCGAAGTCGAAGAAGAACGTCGTCGATCCGATGGACATCATCACCCGCTACGGCGCCGACACCGCGCGCTGGTTCGTGATGTCCGACAGCCCCCCCGAGCGGGACGTGGAATGGACCGCCTCGGGCGCGGATGCGACGCACAAGCACCTGTCCCGCGTCTGGCGGCTAGCGCATGAGGTCACCACGCGCGGCGCGGGCAACCCGGCCCAGGACGAGGCGCTTTTGAAGGCGATGCACAAGACCATCGCGGAAGTGACGGCCGGGATCGAGGGCTTCGCCTTCAACAAGGCGGTGGCGAAGCTTTACGAATTCACCAACACCTTCTCGAAATCCGACGCCTCGGCCGAGGCCAAGCGGGTGGCGATGCTGACGATGGCGCAGCTCATGTCGCCGATGGTCCCGCACCTGGCCGAGGATATCTGGTCGATGCTGGGGGGCGCCGGGCTTGTGGCCCAAGCCCCCTGGCCCAAGGCCGATCCGGCGATGCTGGTCGAGGATACGGTGACGCTGCCGATCCAGATCAATGGCAAGCGCCGCGCGGAAATTGTCGTTCCCAAGGACATGCCGCCGGCAGAGGTTGAAAAGATCGCGCTGGCCGACGATGCTGTGATCAAGTTCCTGGCCGGCCAACCGGTCAAGAAGTTGATCGTTGTCCCGGGGCGCATCGTCAATGTCGTGGTCTGACCGCCGCCAGTTCCTGAGCCTTCTTGCCGCGCTGCCGCTGGCGGCCTGCGGATTCCGCCCGGCCTACGGTCCGGGCGGGGCCGCGGCCGGGATGCTCGACAGCGTGAGCGTCGAGGCGCCCGAGGACCGCAATGGCTTCGACCTGGTGGAGCGGCTCGAAGAACGCCTGGGCCGCACCAAGTCACCGGTCTACAGGCTCTCCTACCGGATCGAGACCGGCGAAACCGGGCTCGGGATCACCCCGGAGGATACGACGACACGGTTCAACATCGATGGCTCCGTCGCCTTCGTGCTGCGCGATGCGGCGACTGGGCGCGAGTTGACGGCAGGCAAGGTCGCCACCTTCACCGCCTATTCCGCGACCGGCACCGCGGTTTCGACCGAAACGGCCCGCGCCGCCGCTTATCAGCGCCTGATGCGGCTCCTGGCGGATCAGATTGTCACCCGCCTGCTCGCGACCTCCACCGAGTGGAGGGATGCGTGAAGCTGACCGGCGCGGCGGCGGCGCGCTACTTCGCGCGTCCCGAACCGGACCGGACCGGGCTTCTGATCTTCGGACAAGACGCCATGCGCATCGCGCTGCGCCGGCAGGAGGTCGTGGCGGCGCTTGTCGGCCCGGAAGGCGAGGCGGAGATGCGCCTGACCCGGATCGCGGCCGGCGACCTGCGCAAGGATCACGCGATGCTTCTGGATGCCGCGAAGGCGCAGGGGTTCTTCCCCGGCCCGCGCGTCGTTCTGGTCGAGGACGCCACAGACGGTCTGGCACCCGTGGTCGCCGCGGCGCTGTCGGACTGGCGCCCGGGCGATGCCGCCGTCGTCGTGACCGCCGGACCGCTTGCGGCGAAATCCGCGCTACGGGCGCTTTTCGAGAAGCATCCCAACGCCTATTCGATCGGGATCTATGACGATCCGCCCAGCCGCGAAGAGATCGAGGCGACGCTGGCGCGTGCGGGTCTGAAGGACGTGGGCCGCGACGCGATGGCGGAGCTTGTCGGCCTCTCGCGGGACCTCGACCCCGGTGACTTTCGCCAGACGGTCGAAAAGGTCGCGCTTTACAAGTTCGGCGACAGCACGCCCCTGACCCCGGCGGAGGTGGAGCTTTGCGCCCCCGCCACGATCGAGGCCGGTTTGGACGATCTGATCCACGCCACCGCCGATGGCCGGCCGGAACGGATCGGCAGCCTGGTCCAGCGGCTTTCGGGGCAGGGGATGGGCGCGGTGTCGCTTTGCATCGCCGCGACCCGTCATTTTCGGGTGCTGCACCTGGCCGCGGCCGATCCCGGCGGGGCTTCGGCGGGGATCGCGCGTGCCCGCCCGCCGGTCATCTTCAAGCACCGTGAGGCGATGCAGCGCCAGGCGCAGACCTGGGGGCTTCGCAAGCTGGAACAGGCGCTGGCGATTCTGACCGACACGGACCTGACGCTGCGCTCGTCCTCGCGCGCGCCCGCGATGGCGGTGATGGAACGGGCGTTGCTGCGGCTGGCCATGCTGGGGCGGTCCCGTTAGGCCACAACGGCCGCGAACGCCCTTGCGCATCATCGCGGTGCATGTCTCCATGGGGGGCAAGACCACCTGCCTCGGGAACGAAAATTCCATGTATACCGTGATCGGAACCTCCAAAAGCCGCGCCGCCCGCGTGCTGTGGATGCTCGAAGAACTGGAAGAACCGTTCAAGCATGTCGCCGCGACGCCGCGCTCGGAAGGGGTGGTGGAGTTCAATCCGGCGGGCAAGATCCCGGTCCTGATCGAGGACGGCACGCCGATCACCGATTCGACCGCCATCATCCAGTATCTGGCCGACAAGCACGGGCGCCTGACCTATCGGGCGGGAACCCTCGACCGGGCGCGCCAGGACAGCCTGACCCAGTTTCTGCTCGATGAGTTCGACGCAGCACTTTGGATGGCGGCGCGCCACAGCTTCGTCCTGCCGGAGGAGTTGCGCCAGAGCGCGATCAAGGATTCCCTCAGGTGGGAGTTCGAGCGCAGCCAGAAGACGCTCATGCACCGCATGGGCGAGGGGCCGTTCCTGATGGGCGCGCAGATGACCGTGCCGGATATCATCCTGACACATTGCGGCAACTGGGCGCTGACCGCGCGCTTCCCCATCGTCGACCACAAGCTGTCGCTTTACCTCGAACGGATGCGGGCGCGGCCCGCCTTCAAGCGGGCGATGGCGCGCTGATGACCGCCGCGTCGTGCAGGCCGCGCGGCTTAGGTCTGGCGCGGTGGCAAGGGGAGGATCGGGATGGTTGACGCCTTCGCGGCATTGCATGCGGACTGCGCCCCCTTGGGCGCGCGGCTTTTCACCCTGACCGTTCACGACCCGAAGGCGCGGCTGTTCCGGCGGGCCTATAGCTCGCATCCGGAGGACTATCCGGTTTCCGGCACCAAGCCGATGGGCGATGACGCCTGGACGCGCCATGTCGTCGATGGTGGCCAGAGCTTCATCGCCAACACGACGGCGGAGTTCGCCCCGCTTTTCCCCGATCATGCGCAGATCAATGCGCTGGGCTGTCACGCGGCGCTGAACATTCCGGTCTTCGATGGCGCGGGCGCAGTGGTGGGCACCGTCAACATCCTGGATGCCGAAGGGCATTTCACCCCCGCCCGTGTTGCCGCGTTCGAGGCGCTGGTCGCCCGCCATCGTCCCGCGCTTCTGGCCCAGATCGCTGCGATGGACCTGATCGGCGGCTAAGGCGCCGCCGCATGGCGCCCCGCCCAGAGCCCGGTCGCAAGGCAGGCCGTCAGCAGGTATCCCCCGGTCGGCGCTTCCCAGTCCAGCATCTCGCCGCAGGCGAAGTGACCGGGCAGCGCCTTCAGCTCCAGCCCCTCGGTCAGGCTGTCATGAAGCACCCCGCCGGCGGAGGATATCGCCTCGGCGATGGGCCGGGGGCCGGCATGGCGAACAGGTAGAGCCTTCAGAAGCCGCGCCAGGGCTGTGCCCTCGGGCAGGGGGCGGCCCCATTCCATGACGAGCGCGATCTTCGCCGGAACAAGGCCAAGCGCCTTGCGCAGCCGGTTGGCCGTGCTGTCCTTGCCCTTGGCGCGCGCAAGCCGGGAGGAGACTTCGGCCACGTCCAGATCGGGCAGCAGGTCGAGCGCGAGTTCCACCCCGTCGCGGACGGCGGCTGAGACGGCGTAAACTCCGCCGCCCTCGATCCCGCGGGCGGAGATCACGAACTCGCCCCGTTCGCGCTGCGGACCCGCCAGAAGCGCGACGCCTTTGATCGGCGTGCCGAAATGCGGCGCAAGATGCGCCGACCAGTCCACGGCGAACCCCATGTTCGCGGGCCGGAAGGGGGCGATTCCCACCCCCTTTGCTGCAAGCCAGGGCACCCAGGCCGCGTCGGAGCCGAGCCGCGGCCAACTGGCGCCGCCGAGCGCCAGAACGGTCGAGGCCGGGGCCATGAGAGCAGGCCCTGAAGGTGTTTCGAAGGAGAGGGCCTGCCCCTCGAACCCCGTCCACCGCCAGCGCGTCCGCAACTCGACCCCAAGGCCGGAAAGTCGCGCCAGCCAGGCGCGCAGGAGCGGCGAGCCCTTCATCGTCACCGGGAACACCCGGCCGGAGGAGCCGGAGAACACCTCCTGACCAAGTCCGCGCGCCCAGGCTATGACTTCCTGCGGGCCGAAGTCTGCGAGCATCGGCCGCATCCAGGGGGCGCTGATCCGGCGGGCGAAATCCTCAGCCGGTTCGTCCTTGGTCAGGTTCAGCCCGGATTTGCCCGCCATCAGGAACTTGCGCGCGGGGCTGGGCTTGGCCTCGGTGACCACGACGCGCCGCCCGGCGCGGGCGAGCGCCTCGGCCGCCATCAGCCCGGCTGGGCCTGCGCCGATCACCAGCGCGTCGATACGTTCGATTTCCGGCAAATCCGACCCTCTCCCTCTCCCCCCCTCCTGTCGCAAGGACAGCGCCCGAGAGCAAGGGCGCAGAGGTGGCGGAGAGGTCGCGCCGATGCCCCGCCTCAGCGCCCGTCCGGCGTGGTTACACGGGCGCGGTTACACGGGCGGGGTCATCCCGGCGGGGTCAGCAGATATTCTCTCGTCTTCATGTCGAAGCCGGTGATGCGATAACCCTCGTCGAAGGCCGAGGTCAGCGCCGCGCGCACGCGAAGCCGTTCCGAAACCGCGCGGGGCAGGTCGTTTGACAGCAGCGCGCCGAAGTCCTCCGGGATCATGACGCGCCGGGTCAAGGGCGTCTCCGGCAGGTCCATGGATGCCTCTGGCGCCTCGGCGCGGCGCTGCACGCCCGGCGCCGTCAGATGCCATTCGGCCAGCAGGCGGTCGGAGGCGACCCCGGCGTTGATCCCCTCCATCTTGCCGTAATAGTCGGTGTAGTAGGTTCCCGCCGTCGCACCCAGCCGCGTGATGTTCAGCCCCGCGTTGATGCGCCGCAAGGGATCGTAGGTCCAGCGCACGAGTGTGATGCCGCGCGCCAGGCACCAGTCGCGCTGGAACCACTTGAGCTTCAGGCCCAGCCCCATGCCGCGGCTGTCCGGGTGGACCGCCAGCCGATGGGAATGCTGCACCTTGGGGTCGCGGGTGGGAAACCCGAAGAGGAACCCGAGCATCCGCCCGTCCTTGAAGGCCCCCGCCACAAGCCCGCCTTCGTGCGCGATGGCCAGCATGAGGTCGGAGTTATCGGCCGGATCGTCCTCGCCCCAGACCGTCCTCTGAAACGCCTCGGAGGCCTTGAGTTCCGCCACCCCGCTCAGTTCGCGCAGGATCAGCCCGTCGCCGGCGATGTTCATGGGCGGATCTCCTCGGACTGGTCCGAGACGGTTTCGAGAAAGGCGCGGTCCAGCGTCACGCCGATCCCGGCGCCGTTCAGCGGGACCGGCATCCGGCCCTCGGCGGCTTCGAGCGGTTCGTTGATGATGTCGCGCTTGAAATAGCGGCTGGCGCTCGACGTGTCGCCCGGCTTGGTGAAGTTCGCAAGCGTGGCGAGGTGGATGTTGTGCGCCCGACCGATGCCGCTTTCAAGCATCCCGCCGCACCAGACCGGCGCGCCGGAGGCGGCGCTGATGTCATGGATGGCGCGGGCCGCGGCGAAACCGCCGACGCGGCCGACCTTGATGTTGATTACCCGCGTCGCGCGCGCCTCAAGCGCCTTTCGGGCATCGACGGGGGTGCGGATGCTCTCGTCAAGGCAGATCGCGGTCTTCAGCGCCGCCTGAAGCTGGGCGTGGTCGTGGATGTCGTCATGGGCCAGCGGCTGTTCGATGTAGTCCAGCCCGAACGCGTCCAACGCCCGCAGCACCGGGAGATCCGTCAGCCCGTAGTCGGTGTTGGCGTCCACGGTCAGCTTGATATCGGGGAAGCGTTCGCGCACGGCGGCCACGATCGCGATGTCATGGCCTTGCGCGATCTTGAGCTTGGTGCGCTTGTAGCCCTGCGCCACCGCCTCCTCGACGCGCTCCAGGGTCTTCGCGACCGGCGCGATGCCAAGGCTGACGCCCACATCGACGGCGTCGCGAACGCCGCCAAGCGCGGATTTGAGCGGGATGTTCAGGCTTTTGGCCCAGAGGTCCCAGAACGCCATCTCCACCACGGCCTTGGCCATGCGATTGCCGCGCCAGGGATCGAGGATCGGCGCCAGTTCATAGGGCGAGGCGAACCGTTTGCCGACGATGCGCGGCAAGAGGACATCGCGCAGGAAGGCCATAGCGCCGGGCACGGTTTCCTCAAGGTAGTCGGGCGTCGGGTCCATGACGCCCTCGGCGATACCCTCCAGCCCCTCGCCCCGTAGGACCAGCAAGGGGAAGGTCTTGGCCGTCATCGTGCCGGTCGAGATGACGAAGGGCGTCAGCAGCGGCAGGCTGACGACGCGCAGTTCGGCCGCTTCGATCAGGATGCCGCCGCGCGGCGTCACGGCCTGCGGCGTGTCGGTTTTTTCTAGCATGTCTGGCACTTTGCACTCTGTTGGAGGTGTCTATCGAACCTTGGCGATGAACCGCTCGAAGACCTCGGTCTTGGGATTGGTGAACATTTCTTCGGGCGGGCCCTGCTCGGCGATGCGCCCCTGGTGGAGGAAGACCACTTCGGAGGAAACGTCGCGCGCGAAGCCCATTTCATGGGTCACGACGATCATCGTGCGCCCCTCGGCGGCAAGGTCCTGCATTACCTTCAGCACCTCGCCGACCAGTTCCGGGTCAAGCGCCGAGGTCGGCTCATCGAAGAGGATGGCCTCCGGCTCCATGGCCAGCGCCCGGGCGATGGCCACACGCTGCTGCTGTCCGCCGGAAAGCTGCGAGGGATACATCTGCATCCGCTCCTCCAGCCCGACGCGCTTCAGAAGGGCTTCGGCCTTGTCGCGGGCCTCCGCCTTGGACGTGCCCTTGACGTGGATCGGGCCCTCCATGACGTTTTCCAGAACCGTGCGGTGGGTCCAGAGGTTGAATTGCTGGAACACCATGCCCAGCCGGGCGCGGATCTGCTCGATATGGCGGGCGCTTTGCGGCTTGCCGTTCTTCACGAGGATTTCCTCGCCCAGAATGGTCACCTTGCCGGAGGTTGGGATTTCAAGGAAATTCAGGCAGCGCAGGAAGGTCGATTTGCCCGACCCCGAGGAGCCCAGGATCGAGATCACGTCGTGATTGCGCGCCTTGAGCGAGATCCCTTTCAGGACTTCGAGGTTGCCGAAGGATTTGTGGATGTCCTCTGCCTGCAAGATGATGTCGGGCTGGGTCATGCCTGGGTTCCCTTGACGGTTGGGGTGGTGGTGCGGGGCCGTTCCCGGGCCTCGATGTGACGGCTCAGATAGCGTTCCGCCTGGCGCCAGACGAAGACGAAGACCGCGGTCATGAAGAGGTAGATCAGTGCCGCCCAGAGGTAGACCGAGAAGTCGAAGGTCTTGGAAAAGACCTGCCGCGTGCGACCCATCAGGTCGAAGACGGTCACGACGCTGGCCAGCGCGCTGGCCTTCATCAGCAGGATGAACTCGTTGCCGAGCGCTGGCCAGGCGATGCGGTAGGCGTGGGGGAAGACGACGCGGGCCAGGGTCTTGCGCCACGTCATGCCCACGGCCTTGGCCGCCTCGATCTCGCCCTGCGGCACGCCCATGATGCCGCCGCGCAGGATCTCTGTCTGGTAGGCGGTGGAGTTGAGGGCGAAGGCCAGCAGCGCGCAGTTGAACGGATCGCGGAAGAAGGTCCAGAGACCCCAGTCCTCCAGCGCGGGCCGGAACTGGCCGGACCCGTAGAAGATCAGGAAAAGCTGGGCGAGGATCGGCGTGCCCCGCATGAAGGAGACATAGAGCCGGAGCGGCGCCTGCGCGAGCGGCGAGACACGCACGCGAATGAGCGCGAAGCCGGGCGAGACCAGCGCCGCGATCAGCGCGCCCAGGAACGTCAGCTTGATCGTCATCAGCGCGCCGTCCAGAAGCCGCGGCCAGTAGTCGATGAGGATCTCGATCGGGTTCATGAGGTGACCCTCCGGATGCCGCGATTGGCGCGCCGCTCCAGCTTCGCCAGGACCAATTCCGACAGCACGCACATCACCCAGTAGATCAGGCAGGCCAGCAGGTAGAAGGTGAAGGGCTGCTTGGTGACGCCGACGGCAACCTTCGTCATCCGCATCAGGTCATCCAGCGCGATGACGGAGACCAGCGCCGTGTCCTTGAGCATGTTGATCCAGAGGTTGCCAAGCCCCGGCAGGGCAAAGCGCCAGACCTGCGGCAACTGGATCCGAAGGAAGATCTGGCGGTTGGTCATGCCGATGGCGCGACCGGCCTCGATCTGGCCAATGTCGAGCGACTGGAACGCCCCGCGCAGCACCTCGCCCGCGAAGGCCCCGAACACCATGCCGAGCGCGATGACCCCGGCGGCGAAGGGGCTGAAATCGGTCGGAGGGGCCTCCGGGCTCCACCAGCGCAGGATCACGTTCAGCAATAGCCCCGCGCCGTTGTAGACGACGAAGAGCGTCAGTATCTCCGGCAGGCCGCGCATGACGGTCGTATAGCCGAAGCCCAGAACGCGCAGCGGCCGCCATTTCGACATCGACGCGAAGGCCGCGAGGAAACCGAGGAAGAGCCCCACGGGAAGCGTCACGACCGCCAGTTGGACGGTGATCGCGAGCCCCCGCAGGATTTCATCCCCCCAGCCGGCATCTCCATATGAGAACAGTTCATACATGGGTCAGACCCTTGGTCGGGGGGACGGTTCGCATCATTTCATCGTATAGACATCGATGTCGAAATACTTGTCGTTGATCGCCTTGTAGGTGCCGTCGGCACGAATTTCGGCGAGTGCTGCATTCAGTTTCTCGCGCAGCTCGTCATCTTCCTGGCGCACGGCGATGCCGACGCCTTCGCCCACGAAGGCCGGATCGGTGATCGGCTCACCCGCCAGTTCGCAGCAGCTGCCGTCCTCGGTCTTGGTGGTCCAGTCGAGCATGGGGAGCATGTCGCCGACCTGCACGTCGATCCGGCCGCTGGCCATGTCGAGGTTCACCTCGTCCTGGGTCGGGTAAAGCCGGATGTCCGCGTCGGGATAGGTCGCCTCGACGTAATCCGCCTGGGTGGTTCCGGACTGGGCGCCGATGACCTTGTCCGAAAGCGTCTCATTGGTGAATTCGGTGATGTCCGAGCCTTTCGGAAGGACATGGGTCATCGCGGCAAGATAGTAGGGATCGGTGAAATCCACCTGCTTCTTGCGCTCTTCGGTGATGAACATCGACGCGATGATGAAGTCGTACTTGTTGGCCAGAAGGCCCGGAATGATGCCATCCCAGTCCTGGGCCACGACTTCGCATTCGGCGCCCATGCGCTTGCAAAGCTCCTGCCCGATCTCGACGTCGAAGCCGGCGATCTCGCCGTTCGCTTCGATGTAGTTGAAGGGGGGGTAGGCGCCTTCCGTGCCCAGCCGCAGCGTTTCGGCCGATACGGCGGTGGCCGTCGCCCCGCCGGCCGCGGCCAGGGCGAGTGTCGCGGCGATGGTGTTCCAGAGTCTCATGCGTTTTCTCCCGGTTGCATGCTTGTCGTCGTCAATTTTCCACCTGGGCCTGCGGCGCACCGACATGACCCGTGAAGCGTCCGTAAAGTCGCGCGATCTTGTCGAGCCTGTTGTCGACCTCGGGGCCGAGCTCGGTGAATACGCCGTGGATGAGCAGGTTCGAAAGGCTCGCCATCAGCGCGGTCGAGTCCCAGAACTGGTGAAACTGGGTCCGCACGGCGAAAACCTCGTCGGCGACGGCGTGCCCCCAGTCGCAGAAGACGTCGGTGACCAGCGTGACCGGAATCCCGGCTGCGCGCGCCTCCTGCGCGAGGAGCTTCGCCAGCCGCGAATACCGCCGCGCCTCGAAGATCACCAGGCAGGCGTCCTGATCCGTCGCGAGCGTTTCGATGAAATTGCCGCCCGCGAGGTCGAGCAGGGTCACGCGATCGCGGATATATTGCAGCTGGTTCGCGAAGTATTGCGCGATCCCGCGCTCGGTCTGAAATCCTGCGACATGGACGCAGTCGCGGGTGGCCAGCCGCTTGACCGCGCGGCGCCATTCGGGGGTGCGGGCAAGCTCGTAGACGCTGACCAGGCCCGCGATCTCCAGCTCCATCCCGCTCGCCAGCGCGGCGTCCCCGGCAATCTCGTTGCCCTGCAACTCCCGCAGGCGGTCGCTCATGAGCCAGGGGTGATCCCCGATATCGTTCTTGAGATGATCCTTGAGGTTCTTGAAGCTCGTATATCCGAGTGAGCGGCAGAACCGGCCGACCGTGGCCTCGCTGACCTCCACCTTCTTGGCGATGCTGGAGGCCGTCTCGAACGGCAGTTCGGACAGGCCGCTCATCATGAAATTGGCGATCTTCCGATCAGCCTTCGAGCCCTTGTTCAGAGCATTGTCGAGCCGAATCTTCAGAGGCTGGTTCAAGGGCGGGGCCTTCACTTTCGATCTTCAGGACTCAAGTTGAAATATTTCTGTCATTACGTCAACAAATAAATATGTCTTTCATTCTTGGGCGCCGCCGCGAAGCTTGCAGCGCGCCCTTCGGTGGTCGTTTCAGGTTCGGCGGCGCGCCCCCGGATGCCGCAAGACGCTTGCTGATTCCCAAGAAAAGAAGGACGCTTGGCTCATCTGTTCTGACAAGGAGAGGCCGCGCCGCCATTCGGCCCCAAGGTTGCGATGACGGTCGGACGCTCCAGCAAGCGGCGCTGCGCGGAACGCGGTCGCCGCAAGAGCCGGAAGGTTCCGGGCCCCGGGGGGACGGGGATCGGATCGCTTGCCAAGCGGAGGTGGGTCCATGGCGTTCAAGCTTCGAGAGGTCAAAGACGCGAAAAAGACATTTGGCGCCGTGGCGGCCGAAATCGACCCCTACGAGAACTGGGAAAAGGCGACCGTGCCTGCGCACGAAAAAGAACCCGACAAGCGGCGCTGGCAGCCGGTCTATCTGCAGTTGGAAGGCGATCCCCGGATCTCGGCGAGGAAGCTGAGGGAGGCAGCGCGGAAACAGGGGCAAATCTTCCGCATTGGCCTCTTCGAGGATTCGATCCTCTCCTGGGTCGCAAGTCTGGAACCCTGCGATCCGGTCCCGGAAGAATATCTGCGCCTTTTCGCCTTCCGGCCGGAGACGGATGCCTACGTCCCGCTGAGTGAAGGCTCCACCCAGCTTTACTCGGTGCTGCATGTCGGCCCGGCTATTCCCATGGCGTTCGTCGAAAAGTTCATCGGCTGGCCTTCCTCCTATCAGGCGCGCGGAAACCGCCGGGGGGATGGCGTCGTGACCGCGGTCATCGACGACTTCATCGGATTCGCCAACACGAGCTTCAGAAGCGGCGAAAGCGAATCGCGGTTCCACTGGTTCTGGGCCCAGGGGCAGCCGATCGTGGGCGAGAGCAGCAGTCCCGTCGAGATCGGGACAATCTGGGGCAAGGGCGATATGGACCGGATGCTTTCGCCGGGCCTGACCGAGCCCGAGATCTACGCAAAGTACTACCCCGACGGGATCAGATCGATCGGCCGCACGCCCGAGCCCATGGGGGCGAACGACATCCGCGATCCCGCCCTTGCACGGCCCTTCGACTTTCTGGCCAGCCACGGGACCCACGTCGCCGAGATCGCAGCCGGTTACCCCATGGAGGACGAGCGCCGCGATCAGCCCATCATTGGCGTGCAACTGCCAAGGCTGGCCACACAGGAAACCTGGGGGGCACGCCTGGATGTCTTCATCCTGATGGCCGTTCAGCGCATCCTGGACTGGGCCGACCGGTGGACCGAAGGTGGCAAGACAGTCCGGGCGCCGGTGGTGATCAACATCAGCTACGGCATCCTGGCCGGACCGAAGGACGGGACGGGGTTCTTGGAAGCCGAGATCGCCCGCCTTGTTAGGTTGCGCAACGCCGGTGGCAAGGGCATTCCGACCGCCGTCGTGTTTCCGGCGGGCAACGGATACCGGGCCGATTGCCACGCAGAGAAGTGGTTGCCCCCCGGCAAGACCGCTCGGGTTTCCCTGCGCGTCCAGCCCGAGGACCTGTCCGCGACCTTCGTGGAGATCTGGCTCGAACAGCAGGAGCCCGCGCGCTTCACGCTCACGCTGCCGAACGGCGAAGTGCTTGCGGCGGATCTGACGGGCGCCGCGATCTGGGACGTGACCGAGGACGGACCGCCCCCGCGGATCGTCGGGCGGGTCTATGACACGGATCTTCCAAACGGGCGGCGCCGAGTTGTCCTCGCCCTTGGACCGACGCTGGACCACGAAACGCCCGACATCGTCGCGCCGGCCGGGGAATACGGCCTCATGATCACCAACACGTCCAAACGCCGGCAGTTCGTCACGATCGGCGTCCAGCGCGACGACACGCCAAGCGCCTTCCCGGCCTACGGCCGGCAGGCCTATCTCGATCATGAGGGCGTGGGCGCCTACGACCCCGCCACGGCCGACTGGACGCTGCCCGGAACGGGGCCGGTGACACGGCAGCGAACGATTTCCGCCTATGCTACGTCGGGTGAGCAGAACTTCATCGTCGTGGGCGCGGCGATCGGCGCAGGGGCCCCGCCATGGGCCGCGCTTTATGCGGGCGCGGGGGTGGCCGACACACTGCCGTCGCGTCCGCGCCAGACGCCGGATATCGGGGCGATTTCGGAAGAAGGCTGGGCCCATCCCGGGGTGCTTGCGACAGGAACCTATTCCGGGTCTTCGGCTCTCTTCCAGGGCAGCAGCGCCGCAGCGCCCCAGGTCACGCGTGCGATCGTCCGGCAGTTCGGCCAGATGAAGAGCGGAACGGATGTCGACGTTAGAGCCTTGCTACGGGGGGGCTCGCACCATGCGAAGCCCGATCTGCAGTTGGGGCGGGGGACGCTGGCGTTCGATTGGCCCGGTCAGAAGATCGCGCGGCGCCGAACGTGCTAGGTGCGGGCGTTGCGGGCGGAGGTTAAGGGCGGGCGACGGCTTGCGGCGCCCGCCGCAGGTCAGGCCTTGGTCAGAACCGCTGACTGAGCGAGATGCCGAAGTCGAGCTTGTCGAAGTCGTAGAACTCGACATTCGACTTCGACTGGGTGTAGGCCACCGAGAACTCGGGCACGAAGCGCCCGAACCTCAGCTTGGAATGGCGCAGTGACAGGCCCGCCGTGGTCTTGCGGTCGTGCCGGGGTACCCCGAAAACCGGAAAGTCACCCTCGTAGCGCGCGTCCGTGTATCCGAGCGAAAAGGCGGTGGACAGGCCGCCCGTCCAGCTTTTCTCCAACCCGAGCTTCAGGCCGATGTCGCGGTGATTGAGATGCGCGCGCCCGGTCCGTTCGATCTTGAACGGCACCCCTGCGGTCACGGCGAGCTTCGGCGAGACGGTCCAGCGCATCGTGGCCGAGCCCTCCAGCAGGTGGCCATCAAGGAAATCCTGTCCGGGGTAGTCCTGCTTGAAGTAGCTGAGCCCGCCGCCGACCTGCAACCCGTCGCGCAGCAGGTACTCTCCGGCGGCCGCAAGGCCAAGGCGCTTGCGGTATCCATCGCCGTTGCGCCAAGTGTAGTCGGCCTGCGGTCCGAAGCTCAGCCGATGGCGCGCGCCATGCGTGGAAAAGTCCAGGCGTGTGGCCAGAACGGTTTCGTCCGGGATCAGGTCGGTGTCGTAGCGCAGGACATCGAGGCTGCCGAACAGGGTCGCCTCGGTCCTCGGCGACAACCGCCAGCGGTTCCACGCCGTCGCGCCGATCGAAACCCCGATCGCGCGCGTCGCGCGCGAAGCTGGGTCGATGACGAAGGGAAGGCCGCCGATGTCCACGGTCTCGGTCTCGGTCCCGCCGTTCGCGTTGGACGAGGGCAGGATCGCGAAGCGCGTGGTGATGCCGCGCTTCTTCGCGCGCCCCTGGGTCGCAAGGAAACCCTGCAACTGGGCGCGCAGCGCCGGGTCCTGGGTCGTCGCCAGAAGCGTTTCGGCGTGAAAGAGCGCGCCCTCCGTCTGACCTGTCGCCGCCAGCAGCACGGCCAGTTCGCGGCGGGCCGGCTCGAAGTCGGGGGCCACGTCCAGGATGTCGCGCAGGAGCTTCGCCGCCTTGTCGGGATAGCCCTCGCGGATGAGGATCAGCGCCTCCAGAAAGGCGAAATGCAGCGCGGCGTCCCGCCGCCCGCCGACCTGGGCGAGCAGCAGCTTGTGTGCCTCTTCGTAGTCGCCTGCGGCCACAAGCGGATAGACCCCCTGCCCCGAGGCAGGAGAGGTAAGGAGCGCGAGCGCCATCGCGGCACCGGCAACGCCCCTGCGAATGGAGCTAAGAATGGACATTGTCTTCCCCAAGCCTTGATGTAACGGACCGCGGTTTCCCGGCCGGCCCCTGTTCCCAAGCCGATTGTCCGACAGGTTGTGCGCGGGCGCGGCTTGGGTCACGCCCGCGCCGGGAATGGATCCTGGATACCGGGGTATCCGGGACATCCGCCCCCGAACCGATGGGCTCAGTTGCCCCAGAAGAACCCGACGCCAGAGAACGGATCCGTCCCGGTGCCGTCGGCGCCCGTGATCGTCAATGTTCCCGCCACCTCTTCGGCATTCGGCCCGTAGAACCGCCCGCTATAGGTGCCGGAGGTGTCCGCCGAGAGGTCGAGCGAGGTCCTGAGATCGGCATCCGGCGTCAGCGTGCCGTCGAAGCTGTTGCCGACGATGTCGGTCTCATCCATCGAAATACTGCCCAGGGTGGGGTCGAAGGACGACCCGCCCGCCGGGCGCGTCTCGATGTTGTAGATCGACCCGGCGATGGTTGCGGCCCCGAAATCCGCCGTCATCTCCATGTCGCCCCGTACCTGCGTCCGTGCCGTCGAGAAGTCGGGGTCGCCGTCGTTCGGTAAGGCCATGATCCGTGCCCTGCCGTTGTAGGTGGCGGTGGGCAGCGATCCGATATCCGAGGGGCGCGTTTCGGTGCCGACGACGGCGAAACCGTACTGGTCGGGCTGCGTGCCGCTGTTGATGTAGTAGTCCCAGATGTCGGCGTAATGCGGATCGTTGGGATCGAGTGCTTCGTCCAGCGTGCGGCGCCAGTTCGACAGCCAAATGTCGCTTCCACCCGGCTTGGCATTATAGCCATAAATCTGCATATCGCTTGGCTCGACATAGCGGTCGCCAGGCGCGAAGGCATACTCGACCCCGTCGACAACCATGGTGAGCTCGCCGTCGGCGTTCTTCTTCAGTTCGAACGTCGAATCGGCCAGCCCCGCGGTGTGGGTATCGAAGTTCAGGGCCATGCCAGCGACGGCCCCCTTCTGGGCGACAAGCGTCTTGCCATCCTCAAGCGCCTTTCCGGCGGTGCCGGCATCGACCGAATAGACGCTGGTGCTGCGCGAGGTCGACCCGGAACTGCACGCGGCGAGCGCGGCCGCCATGGCGGTGCAAGTCAGGACAAGTGTTCTACGTTTCATTTCATTTCCCCTTTTGATGAGAGGCCCAAGCGGGCAGTGATGTTGCGACCGGAAGGTCCGGCCGCGGGACGGGTCGCAGGGCAGCGCAATTCTTTGGTGATGCAATCGCCGGTGGATCGGACCCGGTCACCCGAGAGGGTTTCCCAAGCCTGGGACCGTCGCCGCCCTGCGGGTCGCCCGGACCTAGTTGCCGATGAACACACCGACACCGTTCACCGACAGTCCGGTCGATTCCTGCGTGCCGGTCAGCGTCAGGATGCCGGCCACCTCCTCTGCGCTCGGCCCATAGAACTTGCCGTCATAGGTGCCGGTCGTATCGGCAGAGAGGTCGAGCGAAGTCTGTAGATCGGCGTCCGGCGTCAGCGATCCCGCATAGCCGTTGCCCGAGATCGCGGTGCTGTCCATGGCCACCGACCCCGCGATGGGATCCCAGGTAGCCGCGCCCGGCGCGCGATACCCCATGTTGGTGATCTGGCCGGAAATCGTGCCCGCGCCGAAATCGGCCGTCATCTCCAGATCACCGTTCACGCGCTTCATGCTGGTGTCCCAGTCCACGTAGCCTTCGGCCTCGGTCATGTTGATCTGTGCATAACCGTTGTAGGTGGCCGTCGGCAGGCTGCCGAGCGCGTCGGGCCTGGTCTCGGTCCCGACGATGGCCTGCCCCCAGGTGTTGGGCTCGGTCCCGTCCCAGACGTAATAGCCCCAGACCTGGGCATACTGGTCTTTTGTGGTGTCGAGCGCGTCGTCGATTGAGCCCCTGTAGTAAAAGAGATTGGTGTAGTGATCGGCCTCATCGACGACATAGCCGTCGCCGCTGGGGTCCCGGTCGGCGATGGTGAAGGCGTATTCCTTGCCGTTCACCATCATCGTCAGTTCGCCATCCGCATTCTTGACCAGCTCGAACGTGGCATCGCCGATCGACGTCTCGCCGGTGGCGTGATTGAGCCGCAAGGTCTTGGCACCGTTCGTCTGAGCCACCAGCGTCTTGCCGTCGGCAAGCGCCTGGGCGGCATTGCCGGCGTCCGCGGCGAAGATGCTTGTGCTTTTGGTGGTGGAAGACCCCGAACTGCACGCCGCAAGCGCGGCGGCCATGGCGGTCAAGCCCAGGTGTGTCATATTGCGCGTCATGTCGTTCTCCCCCGTGACAGGCCCAAGCGGGCGATCGCGTCCGTGACCGGCATCCCGGTCGGGGGAAGCATTTCGCATGCAGCGCAATTCTATCGTGAATCCGTCACGGGGCCTGGTCGGGGCGCGCGCCCTACAGAAGATCCCGGAGCCGGGTGCGCGCCAGCAATCCGGCATTGCGCATCGCCGCGACCGGATAGGCGGGGTCGTTCAGCATCTGGTCCAGAGAGAAATCGTCCTCCAACCGGGTCAGACGCTCCAGCGCGGTCGTTGCGGCGTCAAGTGCGCCTTTCTCAGCCGAAAGCGCGGCCAGGTAGCGCAAAGGCGGCCGGAAATCGGGGGCCAGCACAGATGCCGACCGGGCCGCCTTCAGGGCCGAATCAAGGTCGCCGGTCACGACGGAGGTCAGGCAAAGACCCATGTCCCAGAAGTGGCGGATCGGAGAGCGTGCTGCCAGCCGCGAGGCGGTCAGCTGATGCTGATGCGCTTCGCGCGCGCGCCCTTCCATCAACCGCGCGATCGAGAGGCAGTCCCACGCGAAGGGATTGGCCGGGTTCAGCGCGAGGCTGCGTTCCGCAAGCTCCAACCCCGAGCTCACGTCGTTTTCCAGGAACACCATCGCGTTTGCCGCCGAGGCGAGCACCATCGCATTCCAGGGCTCGAGTTCGAGCGCCGTGCGCATGAGGCCCGCGAATTCGTGGAGGTCGAAGGCGTCGGGCGGGGCGTGCCGTTCCAACCGCTGGATCACCCGAAGCTGGATCTTCCAGGCGAGGAAGATGCCGCGCGGGTGCAACGCGAAGGCATGATCGAGCAGCGCGTCGGCCGAAACAAGGTCGGGCGCATTCATCGAGAAGATCTTGCGCAACGCGATGCGGCCGAGCATCGCCGCCTCGGTCGCGTGCCCCTCGCTGCCGATCCGGATGGCCAGGGCATCCGCGACGGCCTCGATCGCGCCGCTGACCAGCGCCAGGATCTGCTCGTCATCGATCGGTGGGGCGCCTCGGACGCGCGCCACATGCCGACCCGACCACAGGGCGCGCCGCCGTCGGCCTTCCTCGACGGAAATGCGCAGGCCCAGACTGCCCTCGCCCGCCGCATAGGCCTGGACCTGCACGACAACCTGGCGTTCGGTGGGTGTCGCCGGGGGCGCGCGATAGACATCGGCGACCAGCGCGGAAGAGATGTAGCGCTCCAGACAGTCGATGATCAGGGATTCGAAGAGCGATTCCGTGCCCTCCGCGCGCGTCGTGGCCACAAGGTAGACCGGGCGCGGCGCATCGTGGCGCACCACATCCGGGGTCAGGGCGTTTTGCGCTTGGCTGGCCTTGGCGCGGCGCGTCCGTTCGGTGCGCAACCAATCCTCGAACTCCGGGTCGCGCACATCCATGCCTTCCAGGAACTCGGCTCCTGTCCCAGGGTTCGCATCGTGGATGTTGACCCGCCCCGCGATCAGGCCGATCCGGCTTCTGCTGACCGAGAGCGCAGATGCCGCCGGGCCAAGTTCGCGGCGCATCTGGCTCAACGCCTGGCGCAGGCTCGCGGTCGCTTGGTCGCGGCCACGATCGCTCCACAGTTTGTCCTGAACCCAGGCGCGGGTATGTTCCAGGTTCGGCTGGCTGGCGAGAAGGGCGAGCAATGCGCAGGCCTTGGCGCTTCGCGGAGTCAGTTGCTGCCCTTCTCGCGTTTCGACGCGAAAGGGGCCGAACAAATGGATCTCAAGAATTTCGCCGTCCGCGTCTTTGCTCAACCCAAGCCTCTCAAGCAAGAGCGTCACGAGTCCGATGCCTTGTGTTTAGGCTAGCGCAAATTTTTCGTAATTTCCACGGGTTTGAGACCTTTGGCATTGACCGCCGGGGCAGTGAAGGCGCCAAATTGAGCCGCCGATATGACTTGGGAGGGGCATATGAGCGAGTTTGGCAGATCAGGGCGTTCCGGGCGCTCCGGCCGTTCGGGAAGATCGGGAAGATCCGGGCGCTCCGGTGGAACGGGGTCGGACGAGCGCTTCGATCATGCGGGGGGTGAGGCCTCTCCGATCTTGCAGGCGGCACTGACTGCGACGCATGACGGTATCTCAGGCCATTGGAAGGCCCCCAAAGCGCCCTGGGCGAACCCCGATCTGGGAACGGATGACGCAGATATTTCCTATCTGCGTTCTTCGACCCGCGCCTTGATGCTGGATCATGAACTGCACTCATCGATTCTGGTTGGCGGCCACCTGGGTCAGGCCAAGGTCGTCGCCAAGACTCCGTCGTCACGTCTGCTTTTGACGATCAACCGGCCGAGCGTGTCGGATTTCACGACCCAGATGGACTGGTTGCGCGCCTACGCGGACTTGCGGGACGACCGTTTGTCCGAGATCCATGTGCAGATGGAGGACATCCTGTCCTTCTTTGGCGCGATCGCGTTTCTGGACGGAGACCGCCGTCGCCACACACTCGAATTTCTGGAAGCGGTCGTCCGTTTTGCGATCCATGTCGAGATGAAGGTGAAACATCTGTGCCGTTCCAAGCGGCCTGTCGACTACTCGGCCCAGTTGCAGCCCGTGATCCAGACGCCTGATCATTCCAGCTTTCCCAGCGGGCATTCGACCGAGGCCTTCGCCGTCGCGACGGTGTTGCACCGCCTGATGCCCGCGACGGACCCGAAAGCGGCAGAGAACGGCCCGAAGAAAGGTGTGGGTGACCGTGCGCAGCTCTTCCGGCTCGCGCATCGGATCGCGTCGAACCGCACGGTCGCCGGCGTCCATTTTCCCGCCGATTCAGCCGCCGGCGCGCTGCTCGGATGCGCGATCGGAGAGCATGTTTTCGGCATGGCCACCGGCGCCCGACCCAAGCGGGCCGTCACCTTCATGGTCGGGGACAAGGCAATGTTCAAGCCGACCGAAGATTTCAGCCTCGACTGGCTCAAAAGGCAATTGCCGCCGGATCGCCGCCTCCCGCCACCGCCCGCTTCGTCGCAGTCTATATTGCAGCGATTCTGGGCCCTTTGCGAAGCCGAGTGGGCCTAGGCGGAACTGACCGACCTGATCGGGTGCGGCGGCGCTGACACGGCGGAAAGCGGCCGTCCGGGCCTGCCGTCGCCTTGACGCCGGGCGCCGAATTCGGGCCAACTGGACCCGGACCGGGTGGCTGCACGAGCGCCGGGCCGCGATTGATGTGACGCCTCCATTACCGAGTTCTGGAATCGTGCGTTCCGTCGGACTTCGAAAGGAAGAACTGCGATGCTGACCAGGGTCCCCCTCGCCGCCGCCGCCCTTCTTGCCGCATGGCCCGCCTGGGCGCGCGATGTGGCTCTTGTGATCGGGAACGAGAATTACCGCCGCGCGCCCGATATCTCCTCTGCCGAGGATGTCGCGGACGCGGGCGCGGCGCTGGAGGCGGCCGGGTTCACGCTGCATGAGGGGCGCGATCTTGACGCCGCGGGCCTCCGCCGCGTGCTTGCGGAGTTTCACGCCGATGCCGGGGATGCCGACCGTCTGGTGATCCTGGCGGCGGGGCATTTCGCCCATGCGGGCGCGCAGGGCTGGCTTCTGGGAACCGAGGCGGACAAACCCGCACTTGGTTCGGCCGATGCGATGGGCTTGCCGGTTGCCACGCTTCTGGCCATCGCCGCCGAACGCCCCGGCGCCGCCATCGTGCTTCTGGGGACGGAACCGCAGCCCATGGCCCTTGGCCGCAGGCTGGAGGGCGGACTTGGCGCCGAACCGGCGCCCCAGGGTGTGACGGTCATCACAGGGGACGCGGGCACGCTGGCCGAATACGTCACCGACGTTCTGACCCAGCCGGGTCAGTCACAGGCGGCCCTCGCCGCGCAGGCGGAGGGCCTGAGCGTGACGGGGTTCCTGGGCGATGGCGCCCCCTTCCTGCCGCTGCCCGATATGGCCCGGACGGAAACCGGCACCGGTGAACAGGCCGCTTGGGACGTGGTGCGCAAGCTCGACACGATCCCGGCCTACGAAGGATTCCTGCGCCAGTATCCCTCCGGCCTGCACGCCGCCGAGGCGCGCGCCGCGATCGATGCGATCAAGGCCCAGCCGCTCTTGCAAGCCCAAAAGACCGAGGAGGCGCTGGGCCTCAGCCGTGACCAGCGGCGCGAGATCCAGCGCAACCTGAGCCTTCTGGACGTCGATCCGCGCGGGATCGACGGGCTTTTCGGCCCCGGGTCGCGCCGGGCGATCGCCGCCTGGCAGAAGGCAAACCGGATTGAGGCGACGGGATATCTGGATGCCGACCAGCTCACCCGGCTTCAGGCGCAGGCCGACCGCCGCGCGGCCGAGCTTGAGGCCGAGGCGCGCGCGCGGCAGGCCGAACTGGAACGTCAGGACCGGCTTTACTGGGATCAGACCGGCGCGGCGGGCGACGAGGCGGGGCTGCGCGCCTATCTGAAGCGCTACCCGGACGGGCTGTTCGCCGAGCTTGCGCAAGAGCGGCTCGCAATCTTCGAGGAAGAGCGCCGCCGCGCGGCTGAGGGCGCGGACCGGCAGGCATGGGATCAGGCCGCCGCCGCCGACACCGCCGAGGCCTACCGCGACTATCTGCGCGCCTTCCCGAACGGCGTCTTCGCCGAGGACGCAAAGGCCGCGCTTGAGGCGACGGAGTCGGCCAACGCGTCGGAGGCCGAGCGCGCCCAGGCCGAAGCCGCGGAAAACGCGCTGGGGCTGAACGCCTTCTTCCGCCAGGCCATTGAGAAGCGGCTGGCGAGCCTGGGCCTGAAGCCCGGCCGCGTGGACGGAACCTTCGACGAGGACACTCGCCGCGCGATCCGCCGCTACCAGGAAGCGCGCGGCATGGAGGTCACGGGCTACCTGACCCAAGCCGCCGTGGTCCGGTTGCTGGCCGAGGGTTTGTGATCGGTTGGCCGGGGCGCGGTGCCCCGGCCACCCCCTCATTCCCCACCCGAAAGCTTCATCAGCATGATGCCCGCGACGATCAGCAGCGCCGCCGCGACCCGCGTCAGGGTCAGCGCCTCGCCCATGAAGACGGCACCCGCCAGGAAGGCCCCCGCCGCGCCGATCCCGGTCCAGACCGCATAGGCCGTCCCGAGCGGCAGCGACCGCATCGCCATCGACAGCAGCGCGACGCTGGCGATCATCGCGACAAAGGTCAGGATCGTCGGGCCGAGGACGGTGAAGCCTGCCGACTTCTTCATCGCGAAGGCCCAAAGCACTTCGAGGACGCCGGCTACGAGAAGATAGGTCCATGCCATGATATGTTCCGTGGACTATGCCGGGTCGTCCCGGCCAACCTGCCTGAATTCGGGGCCGTCCCCAGACCGGAACCCTATGGGGGTGACCGAACCGCTGCAAGCCCCATCAGGGGCCTCCGGTGCAGGCCCGATCAAAGCAAAAGGCCCGGCCAAAGCGAAAGGGCCACCGGTTTCCCGACGGCCCTTCAAGCCTTGCCCTCAACAGGCGGCGCAGCTTAGCCCTGACGGGCCTTGTAGCGCTTCTGCGTCTTGTTGATCACGTAGACGCGGCCCTTGCGGCGCACGACCTGACAATCGCGATGCCGGCTCTTGAGCGAGCGGAGCGAGTTCCGGACCTTCATCGGCCTTCTCCCAATATGGCGCGTCTGCGCCGGCGAAAACGAATGCCCCCGCATTTCTGCCGGGGGCGGTGATGGTGGGCGCGACAGGGATCGAACCTGTGGCCACTACGATGTCAACGTAGTGCTCTACCGCTGAGCTACGCGCCCGTCCGACTGCGTCACCACCCCTATCCGGAAACCCGGTTCGCGGGCGGCACCGCTTCGGTCCCGGGGTCTATAGAAGGAGTCGCGGGGCCTTTCAAGGGGTTTCGACACATTGCGATTTGGCTTTATAGTCGTGTCAATGCGCAGGAGAGGACATGACGCCCGGACCCTACCGACTGACCCTTCCCGACCGGCGCACGACCAGCGTGGTCTTCGCCTCTCCGCACAGCGGCAGCTATTACCCGAAGGAGTTCCTGGGCCGGTCGGTCTTGGGCGAAAAGGCGATCCGCAGTTCCGAGGATGCCTTTGTCGATAGGCTTCTCGATCCCGTCCCGGGCTTTGGCGCGCCGCTTCTGACCGCCGTTGCGCCGCGGGCCTTCGTCGATCTGAACCGGGCCGCGGACGAGCTTGACCCGGCGCTGATCGAGGGGTTTCGCGCCCCCGCGCACAATCCGCGCGTCGCCTCGGGGCTGGGGGTGGTGCCCCGCGTCGTATCGGGGGGGCGGGCGATCTATGCCGGAAAGCTGCCGCTGCATGAGGTCAAGGCGCGCATCTCGGACTGGTGGCACCCCTACCATGACCGCCTTCAGATCCTGATGGACGAATCACGGCTGCGCTTCGGGCAGGCGATCCTGATCGACATGCATTCCATGCCGCACGAGGCGCTCGATGCCGTCACCGTGCCCGGGCGCCTGCGCCCGGAGGTGGTCCTGGGCGATCGTTACGGCACCTCCGCCTCCGCCGCGATCATGGAGGCCGTGGACGCGGCCTTTGCCCGCGCCGGGCTGCGCACCGTGCGCAACATGCCCTTCGCGGGCGCCTATATCGCGCAGGCCTATGGCCGCCCGGCCCGCGCCCAGCATGTCGTCCAGATCGAGATCGACCGGTCGCTTTACATGAACGAAGCCGAGGTGCGGCCGAACGGGAATTTCACGGGCTTCCAGCGGATCCTCTCGGGCGTCCTGTCCGAGATCGCCATGATCGGGCGGGCCGAGGATCGGCTTGCCGCAGAATGATCAGCGCAGGGCGCGGCCCTTGACGATCGCGTCCTTCCCGAACTTCGCGCGGATCGCGTCGGTGGCCTTTTCGGCGCCCGCGCGGCGGGCGGCCTGCGGGTCCAGGAGGTCTCCGGTCAGGTCCGCAGCCCTGTCGTCCGACAGATCCGAGATGCCGACGCCGATCAGGCGGAAGGGGCCCGGCTCCTTCACCTGCGCCATCAGCTCCGCTGCCTGGTGGTAG
Organism: Albidovulum sediminicola; assembly: GCF_025751575.1. Classification (GTDB taxonomy): domain Bacteria; phylum Pseudomonadota; class Alphaproteobacteria; order Rhodobacterales; family Rhodobacteraceae; genus Albidovulum; species Albidovulum sediminicola. The sequence continues at coordinate 118,316 of NZ_JAOWLA010000003.1, forward strand.
ATGCGGTCGGCCGTCTGCGTGGGTTCGCGCAGGGTGTGGCGCCGGGTGATGGCGGTGAAATCGGCGCGCTTCAGCTTCAGCGTCACGGTGCGCCCCGCCAAGTCCTTGGCCTTGGCGCGGTCCGCGACCCGTTCTGCCAGGCGCCAGATGTGGCCGTCCAGCAGGTCGCGGTCCGCGGTATCCTCGTCGAAGGTTGTCTCGGCTGAAATCGAGCGCATCGGCTCATTCGGGTTCACGCGGCGGAAATCCTCGCCCCGCGCCAGATGCCAGAGCCGGTCGCCGATCGATCCGAACCGTGCCGTCAGGTCCTTGCGGTCCCAGCGCATGAGGTCGTCGAAGGTACGGATGCCGGCGGCCTCCAGCGTGGTCTGGGTCGCAAGGCCGACGCCCCAGATCATCCGCACCGGCTTGCCCTTCAGGAACGCGGCCGTATCGGCACGTCCGATCACCGAAAACCCGCGCGGCTTGTCGAGGTCCGAGGCGATCTTGGCCAGGAACTTGTTGTGCGACAGACCAATGGAACCGGTCAGGCCCAGCTCCGTCTCCATCCGCTTCAAAAGCCGGGCCAGCGTGACGGCGGGGGGCGCATGATGAAGCCGCACTGTCCCTGTCAGGTCAAGGAAGGCCTCGTCCAGCGACAGGGGCTCGATCACCGGGGTCAACTCGTCCATCAGCGCCCGGATCTGCCGCGACACGGCGGCGTAATGTGCACCCCGCGGCTTGACCACCACTGCCTCGGGGCAAAGCTTCAGCGCCTGGAACATCGGCATGGCCGAGCGCACGCCCTTGATGCGGGCAAGATAGCAGCAGGTCGAGACCACGCCCCGATGCGCGCCCCCGACGATCACTGGCTTGTCGCGCAGGTCCGGGTTGTCGCGCTTTTCGACCGAGGCGTAGAAGGCGTCGCAATCCATGTGGGCGATGGACAGCTCGAAAAGCTCTGGGTGCGACAGAACGCGCGGACTGCGGCACGCGGGGCAGCGCGTGCCGGCGTCAAACGGGGTAAGGCATTCGCGGCATAGGGCGGGCATGGGCCGAGATTATCGCAAGCGGGGCGGGGCCCCAAGGGGAACCCTGCACCGCCGATGTCGGGTTTCGCCTATGAACCCCCGGTGCGTCCGCACAAGAAAACGCCAGATCAGAGCGGCACGAAGGCCCCACTGGCCGGGTCGTATTGTTCCAGCCCGCCCGCGCCAATATCGGTCCAGAGACCGTGCAGCGACAGCTCTTCGGCCTCCACAGCCGAGCGCACGAAGGGGAAGGTCATGAGGTTTTCGAGGCTGATCAGCACGGCCTCCTTTTCCAGCGCGCGCAGGCGCTGATCCTCGGGCCGGTCCTTCACGCGGTCGAAGCCGGGGCGCAGCAGGTCCATCCAGCGGCCGACGAAGCTCGACTTCTCCTCAAGCTCGGGCGCCTGTCCGGTGCACATGTCGTGGCAGCCCTTGACGCCGCCGCAGAGCGAATGGCCGACGATGATGATATGCGCGACCTTCAGCGTGTTGACGGCATATTCCACCGTCGCGGAGGTGCCGTGGTGTTCGCCGTCCGGGTTGTAGGGCGGCACCAGGTTCGCGATGTTGCGGTGGATGAAGAACTCCCCCGAATCCGCACCGAAGATCGAGGTGACATGCACCCGGCTGTCGCAGCAGGAGATCACCATGGCGCGCGGGCGCTGGCCTTCGTCCGCCAGCCTGCGGTACCAGGCGCGGTTTTCCGTCCAGGTCGTGGCCTTCCAGCCATGATAGCGGTGGACGAGGTAGGAGGGCAGCGGCCGGACGTGTTGCATGGGGTCGCCTCGCGTTGTTGCAGCGCCTACATATAGGCTGGATCATTCGAATTCGAGATGTTTTGCGCGCCGTATCAAGGTTTTCTTGACAATGCGGACCTAAGACCTCCCCATCCGCAGGGGTGCGGCAAGGAGGGTGAAAGGGTGGCAGAACTTGCCAGGTTGCGCCATGACGAAGGCATTCGGCTTGATCCGGATGCGCTCGCGGCGATCTATGCCCGCATGGGCGAAGGCGGTGCCGAAAAGCTGATCAGCCGTGCGATGGAGGATCTTGCGCGCCGGATGCAGGACCTTCGCGCCTGCATGGCCGAGGGGCGCAGCGCGCAGTTCGTGCGCTCGGCGCGCATGCTGACCCAGCTTGGCGCGCAGGTGGGAATGACGAGTGTCGCGCGGGTCGCGGGCGACCTGATCCGCGTGACCGAGGCCGGGGACGCCGCCGGGCAGGCGGCGGTTCTGGCGCGGCTTGAGCGGATCGGCGAGCGGTCGCTGACCGCGGTCTGGGATCTGCACGACATGACGGTCTGAGGGGCTTGCGGCGGCCGGGCAAGAGGCTAGGCTGGCGCCATCACCCTTTCAGGACCTGCCATGACCTCGACCCTTGCCGCGCCCGGCGCCGCCGCCTTGCCCCTTCACCTGGTCGAAGAGGGCGGGCTGACCGCGATCTCCGCCACGCTGAGCGCGGGGCAGGCCAATTGGGCCGCCGCCAACGGTTTCACCGGCGCCTTGGGCCAGCTGTGCGTCCTGCCGGGGGCGGAGGGGCACCCTTCTGGCGCGCTTCTGGGCATGGGCACTGAGGCAAAGCGGCGGCGCGGACGCTTCCATGTCGCCCGGGCTGCGGCGGGCCTGCCCGAAGGCGATTGGGCCATCGCCACCCACATGACCCCCGCCGAGGCGGAGGCGGCGGCCCTGGGCTGGAACCTCGCCGCCTACCGTTTCTCCCGCTACAAGGCCGACAAACCGCAGAAGGCCCGGCTTGTCCTGCCCGCGGGCGTGGACGGTGCGCGCATCGACGCCATCGTCGCCGGTGAATGCCTGACGCGTGACCTGATCAACACCCCCGCCTCCGACATGGGGCCGGAGGAGCTTGAGGCGGCCTTCCTGCATCTGGCCTCCGAATTCGGGGCCGAGGCGCGCGTGATCCGGGGCGACGAGCTGCTGTCGGAAAACTTTCCGCTGATCCACGCGGTGGGGCGCGCCTCGTCCCGGGCGCCACGGCTACTGGACCTGCGCTGGGGGGCCGAGGGGCCGTCGCTGACGCTGGTCGGCAAGGGCGTCTGCTTCGATACCGGCGGGCTCGACATCAAGCCGGCCTCCTCGATGGGGCTGATGAAGAAGGACATGGGCGGGGCGGCGGCGGTCCTGGGGCTGGCGCGCATGATCATGGCGCTGCGGCTTCGGCTGCGCTTGCGGGTCCTGGTTCCGGCGGTCGAAAATGCCGTCGGCGGCAACGCCTTCCGTCCGCAGGATGTACTGCACAGCCGCAAGGGGTTGACGGTCGAGGTCAACAACACCGACGCCGAGGGGCGGCTGGTGCTTGCCGATGCGCTGGCGCTGGCCGATGCGGACCGGCCGGACCTGCTCATCTCCATGGCGACGCTGACGGGGGCGGCCCGGGTGGCGGTGGGCCCCGACCTCGCCCCCTTCTACTGTGATGACGACCGGGTGGCCGACGCGCTGGCCGAGGCGGGCCAGGCGGTGTCCGACCCGCTGTGGCGGATGCCCTTCTGGGACCCCTATGAGCCGCTGATCGAACCCGCGATCGCGGATCTGGACAATGCGCCCGCGGGCGGCATGGCCGGGTCGATCACGGCGGCGCTGTTTCTGCGCCGCTTCGTGACCGAAACCCCGCGCTATGTGCATTTCGACATATACGGCTGGCAGCCCACGGCGGCCCCCGCCCGGCCGAAGGGGGGCGTGGGGCAGGGCGCACGCGCGGTGCTGGACGCGCTGCCCGGGGTGCTCGGCCTGTGAGCGACCGTCGCCTGACCCCCGCCAATGGCCGCGTGGCCCATGTCTCGCTCAGCGGGCAGGTGGCGGCGGATGCCTTCGTGACGGGGAAGCCCGCGCGCGTCGTCGCACCGCTCGCCGACCTGCTGGCGGCCCCCGGCGGCGCGCGCGACCGCCAGCTTCTGTTCGGCGACACGGTGCTGGAGCTTGAGCGACAGGCGGGCTTTGCCTTCGTCCGCTCCGACAAGGACGGCTATTGCGGCTACGTCGCGGCACAGGCGCTGGGGGCGCCGCTGACTGCCACGCACTGGGTCGCGGTGCCCGCCACGCATCTTTACCGTGCCGCCGACATCAAGACGAAGGAGGCCGCGCTCCTGTCGCTCGGCGCCAGGGTTGCGGTCGCGGAAACGGGGGGCCGGTTCGCGCGCACGAACGAGGGCGACCATGTGATCGCCCGCCACCTGCGGCCCCTGGGTAACTGGGCGGAGGACCCGGCGGCGATCGCAGAGCTGTTCCTGGGCACGCCCTATCTCTGGGGCGGCAACAGCCGTTCGGGGATCGACTGTTCGGGGCTTGCGCAGGCGGCGCTGCTGGCCTGCGGCATCCCCTGTCCGGGTGACAGCGACCTTCAGGCGGCGACCGTCGGCACGGACAGCGCCCCCACGGGTCCCTTCCGGCGCAACGACCTTCTGTTCTGGAAGGGCCATGTCGCCATTGCGCTGGGGCCCGAACGGATGATCCACGCGACCGGGCACTACATGGCGGTGGTGATCGAGGGTATCGCCGAGGCCATCGGCCGGATCGAGGCGCAGGGCGGCGGGCCGGTCACGCGCGCCAAGCGGATCGCGCTGGGGCAGTCTGGCTAATCCACCGGGCGAATCAGCTTACGCTCCAGCACCCGCAGCACGGTCGGCAGGTCTTGCCCGCGCTTGAGGATCTGGCCGTCCATGCCGACGACCGAATACATCCCCTGACGCGCGCGCAGTTTCGGGCGCTTCTCGATCCGGTACAGCGGAAACTCCGCCGCTCGGCGGAAGACCGAGAACACCGCCATGTCGCGCAGGAAGGACATCGCGTAATCGCGCCATTCTCCCGCCGCGACCATCCGGCCGTAAAGCGCCAGGATCGCGGACAACTCAACCCTGTCGAACGCGACCTGGTCGGGCACGGGCTGCGGGGGGGTGAACTGGGTCGGCGGCTGGACCGTCATACCCTGAATCTTAGCCTCGGCGGGCCGCAAATCAAGCCTGACGCGCGATCGAGCCTATCGCACCGCGGGCATCAGCGCGTCCCGCATCCGGCAGTCACGCTGGGCGTCGAGCCCGCAGGGCCGCGGTTCGAGGTCGCGGGTCAGGCAGATCCGCGCCTCCTCGATCATGCCCTGCTTGCAGGTAATGATGATCGCGTTGCGGTCAAGGTCCGGGTTTGCCTCGATGAAGGCATCTTCGACGACCGAGGCGGGCAGGGTCACGTCGCGGTCCAGATCCTCCAATACTGCGGGCAAAGCGATGCTTTCGTAGGCGCGTCGCGACAGCTCGAAATAGGCATCGGCATCCAGGCCCGAGCAGGTGCCGTGCTTGCGCCATTCATGGCGGACAAGTCCGAGCGAGCCCATGATATCGGTCATCAACGCGGCGTCGGCCCGGCCCGGATCGCGCCCGCCGCTGTGGCACCAGCTTGGCCAGCCGAAGTCGTACTGCGGCCAGAGCCCGTGCAGGGTGAAGCCCCGGTCCGCGCCGCTCCGGCATTCCAGCGCCTGGCGTTCGTCGCCTTCCCGCGCGCACCAGCCGGGCGACCAGCTGAGCGACAGGATATAGTAATCGAAGTCGCCCGCGCGTTCCCCCTCGGCGCCGGCAGGCGGAGGCACGAGAATGAGGGTGGCGAGCAGGGCGGCGATCAGGCGCATTTTCTCTTCCCTTGGCGGTCCGGGACGACTATATAGCCCGTTGACTTCCCCGAAAACGTGGAATGGCGGACCGAAAGGCCGCAGCCGTTTTCCCGGCGCGGGAAAGATTTGTCCGGCCCCTGACGCGGCCAAGCATAGGAGAGATCCGATGACGAAACCCCTGATGGCCAAGGCGACCGCCGTCTGGCTGGTTGACAACACCACGATCAGCTTCAAGCAGATCGCCGATTTCTGCGGCCTGCATGAGCTTGAAGTGCAGGGCATTGCCGACGGCGACGTGGCTGCCGGCGTGAAGGGCTTCGACCCGGTCGCCAACAACCAGCTCGACGCCTCCGAGATCGAGAAGGCGGAGAAGAGCCCGCTCCACAAGCTGAAGCTGAAGTTCAATGCTGCAGCACTGGGCGAGGAAAAGCGCCGTGGCCCGCGCTACACGCCGCTGTCCAAGCGTCAGGACCGTCCGGCCGCGATCCTCTGGCTGGTGAAGTTCCACCCGGAACTGACCGATGCCCAGATCGGCAAGCTGGTCGGCACCACGAAGCCCACCATCGCCTCGATCCGCGAGCGGACCCACTGGAACATCCAGAACATCACCCCCATCGACCCGGTCGCGCTGGGCCTGTGCCGTCAGTCGGAACTTGACTCGGCCGTGCAGAAGGCGGCGAAGAAGCGCGCCGCCGAGGGCGCCGTGATGAGTGATGATGAACGCCGCAAGCTCGTCTCGACCGAGCAGTCGCTGGGCATGTCCACCGAACCGCGGATGCCCTCGAACATCGCGGGGCTCGAAAACTTCTCGCTTTCCAAGCCCGAGGAGGAAGAGGAGAGATCGGCGCGCGACTATTCGGATGCCGAGAGCTTCTTCAACCTGCCGCATGGCGACGACGACGAAGACGACAACTGATCGCGAAACCCCGGCCAGGCGCCGGGGTTTTCGTTTTCGGGCCGGGGCGCTACCCTCAGCGCCGGCGGGCTGACGGAGGGCGCGATGCGGCGGCTGGTGTTCGGGATCATGGCAGCGGGTCTGGGCGCGGCGAGCGCACAGGCGCAGACCGCGGTGGAACGCGTCCTGGCCGAGGCGCGCGCGGAGTGTGAAAGCTTCGAGGGCGGCGCGTTCGACCCCGGCAATGCCGTAAGCGCCGTCGACCTGACCGGCGACGGCACCGCTGACAGTCTCGTCGATGAGGGCACCTTTTCCTGCACCAGTGCCGCATCGCTTTATTGCGGGACCGGCGGCTGCATGCTGCACGCCGTCGTGGGCGATACGGTGACAAGCTGGCAGGCCACCGGCTGGCAGGTGATCGACTGGGGCCAGTCGCGGATCGTGCTGATCGGGCGGGACGGCGGCTGGTGCGGCGGCATCGGGGCCGAGACCTGTTTCGAGGCGCTGACCTGGAGTGACGGTCGCTTCCTGACCGTGATGCCGACAGCACCGGCACCGACCGCCACCGCGCCCTATTCCACCGACGATTACGATGCGACGACGCTTCTGCCCTGTTCGCTGGGCGAGCCCACGCAGGATCAGTCCTGCCCTGCGGGCATCCTGCGCGGCGCGCCGGGGGTGGCCACGATCCGCATTACTGCCCCGGACGGGGCCGAGCGCGTGCTTGAGTTCTCCGAAGGCGCGATCGCGTCGCCGGGCACGGACGAACTGACCTGGGCCAAGGATGGCGACACCTGGTATGTCGGGATCGGCGGGCGGGAATATTACATCGTGCCCGAAGCAGCGGTCTTCGGCGGCTGAGCGCGGCTACTGGACGGCCTTGCGCGCCCGCAGCGCCGCCTGGATCGTGCCGTCGTCGAGGTAATCGAGTTCGCCCCCGATCGGCACACCCTGGGCGAGCGAGGTGACGGCGACCCCGGTCCCTTCCAGCGCCTCGGCGATGTAATGGGCGGTGGTCTGGCCATCGACGGTCGCATTCAGCGCCAGGATGACCTCGCGCACGCCCTCGTCGCGGGTGCGTGCAACCAGGGCAGGGATGCGCAATTCCTCCGGCCCCACGGCATCGAGCGCCGAGAGCGTGCCGCCGAGGACATGATAGCGGCCACGGAAGGCCTGTCCCCGCTCCATCGCCCAAAGGTCGGCCACGTCCTCGACCACGCAGATCTCTCCGGTGGCGCGGCGCGGGTCGCGGCAGATGTCGCAAAGATCGGCGGTACCGATATTGCCGCAGGCGGCGCATTCCCGCGCGGTCGTCGCGACCTCTGCCATGGCGCGGGCGAGCGGTGCCATGACCTGCCCGCGCTTCTTGATCAGATGCAGGACCGCGCGCCGGGCCGAGCGCGGCCCAAGGCCCGGGAGCCGGGCCATCAACTCGATCAGCGCCTCGATGTCGCGGGGGCCCTCCGACACGTCAGAACGGCAGCTTCATATCGGCCGGTAGGCCAAGGCTTTCGTAAAGCCGCTTCATCTCGTCCTGGCTGCGGTCGGCGGCCTTTTTCTGCGCGTCCTTGATCGCGGCAAGGATCAGGTCCTCGACCACTTCCTTCTGCGTGGGATCGAAGATCGTCGGGTTGATGTCGAGCGCCTTGAGCTCCCCCTTGGCGGTGCAGGTGGCGGTGACAAGGCCCGCGCCTGCCTCGCCCACGACGTTCATCTGGCCGAGGTTTTCCTGCAGTTCCGCCATCTTGGCCTGCATATCCTGCGCGGCCTTCATCATCTTGGCCATGTCGCCAAGTCCGCCCAAACCTTTCAGCATCGCGCTCTCCTCAGTTGTCCTCAAACGGGTCCCATTCATCCTCGACCTCGGGCAAAGCGGCGGTGGCCGCCTCGGTCCGGGTCTCGGACGGGGTCCTGATATCCTTGATCCGCGCGCCGGGGAAGGCCGCGAAGACCGCCTGCACCACGGGATGCGCCTTCATCTCCGCCTCGGCAGCCAGCCGGTCGGCGTCACGGTATTCGGCGATGGTGCGCCCGCCGCCCTCGGCCACGACCGAGACGCCCCAGCGCGCGCCGGTCCAACCCTGAAGGCGCTGGCCCAGTGTCTGCGCGAGGTCGCGGGGTGCGTCGGCGGTCGGTTCGAACTCGATCCGACCGGGCGCGTAGTGGACGAGACGCAGGTGGTTTTCCACCTCGATCAACAGCTTTACGTCGCGGTTGGCACGGATCAGTTCGACCACCGCCGCGAAGGTCGCGTAGCGTGCCAGCGCCACTTCGGGCGCCTGGGCGAGCGCGGTCGCCGCGCCATAGGCCGTGGGCGCCGAGGAGACGCTGGCGCGGGGCGCGGAATGCGTGACCCCGCCGCCTGGCACTCCGCCGCCCAGCACCGGGCCGCCGCCCTGCGGCGCGGAAATCGGCGCATCCTTCATCCGCCGCAAGAGCTGCTCCGGGTCGGGCAGGTCGGCCACATGGGTCAGGCGAATGATCGCCATTTCGGCCGCCATCATGGCGTTCGGGGCCGCCGCGACCTCCTCCAGCGCTTTCAGGAGCATCTGCCACATCCGGCTCAACACCCGCATCGGCAGCCGCTCGGCCATGGCAAGGCCGCGGGCGCGTTCGTCAGGGGAAACGGTCGGGTCCTCCGCCGCTTCGGGGGTGACTTTGATGACGCTCACCCAATGGGTGATCTCCGCCAGGTCGCGCAACACAGCCATCGGGTCGGCGCCGTCGGAATACTGCGCCGAAAGCTCCCCCAGCGCCTCCGCCGCCGCGCCCTTCATGATCCGGTCGAAGAGGTCGAGCACCCGGCCCCGGTCCGCCAGCCCCAGCATCGCGCGGACCTGGTCGGCGGTGGTTTCCCCCGCGCCGTGGCTGATCGCCTGGTCGAGAAGCGAGGTCGCGTCCCGCGCCGAGCCCTCCGCCGCCCGCGTGATCAGCGCCAGCGCCTCGTCTGTGATCTGGGCGCCTTCGGCGCCTGCGATCTTCTTCAGGAGCGCGATCATCACCTCGGGCTCGATCCGGCGCAGGTCGAAGCGTTGGCAGCGCGAAAGGACGGTCACGGGAACCTTGCGGATCTCCGTCGTGGCGAAGATGAACTTCACATGCGCCGGCGGTTCCTCAAGAGTCTTCAGAAGCGCGTTGAAGGCGTTGTTCGACAGCATGTGGACTTCGTCGATGATGTAGATCTTGTAGCGGGCCGAGGCCGCGCGGTAGTGCACGCTTTCGATGATCTCGCGGATATCGCCCACGCCGGTGCGGCTGGCGGCGTCCATCTCCATCACGTCGACGTGGCGGCCTTCCATGATCGCGACGCAATGTTCGCAGACCCCGCAGGGCTCGGTCGTGGGCCCGCCGGTGCCGTCGGGGCCGATGCAGTTCATGCCCTTGGCGATGATGCGCGCGGTCGTGGTCTTCCCGGTGCCGCGGATGCCGGTCATGATGAAGGCCTGCGCGATCCGTCCCGCCGCGAAGGCATTCTTCAGCGTGCGCACCATCGCGTCCTGGCCGACAAGGTCAGCAAAGGTTTCGGGCCGGTACTTGCGGGCAAGCACGCGGTAGGCGGTGGGGCTTGCGTCTGTCATTGCGCCTCGGGGTCAACGGGATTCGCGGTCGGAGGACAGACTAGGCCCCGGCGCCCGGCGCGTCCACCCGAGAGGGCGCGCCTAGCGGGCCCTGGCGATGCCCCAGCCCGGCCTACAGCGACCGCGTCACGCCGCCATCGACCCGCAGGCTTTGGCCGGTGATGTAGCTCGAGTCGTCGCTGAGCAGGAACGCGGCGGCCTTGCCCTGTTCCTCGGCCCGCGCCAGACGGCCCAGCGCGGACATCTTGGCGTATTTCTCGGGCAGGTTCAGGCTGTCCGTGAAGCCCGGCAGCAGGCAGTTCATGCGGATGTTCGCGGGGCCGTAACGGTCGGAGTAAAGCTTGGCGAAGGCGGAAACACCGACCCGGTAGACGCTCGACGTCGGGAACATCAGGCTCGGCTCGAAGGCCGAATAGGTGGTGATGCAGACGATCGAGCCGCCGCCCTGCTTCTCCATCACCGGGGTCACGAGCTTGGCCATGCGGATGACGGGTTTCAGGACCATGGCGTTGGCACGGTCCCAGTCCTCTTCCGGGATCTCCAGAAGGTCGCCCTTTGGCGGGCCGGCGACATGGATCAGGACCGCGTCGATACGACCGTAAGTCGTCATCGCGAGGTCGAATATGCCCTGGATATCGTCGGCATTTTCGGCGACGCCGCGCCGGGCCACGCCGCCCAGTTCGGCCGCCAGCTTCTCGCAACTGTCGGAGGGTGACATCAGCGCCAGTTCGTAGCCCTTCTTGCGCATTTCGCGGGCGGTGGCGGCCCCCATGCCACGTCCGCCGCCGACGATCAGGCAAACCTTGCCGCTCATGGGTACACTCCCTCACAGTTTGACCGGAACAGGTTTAGGTCAGTCCGCATACCACGGGCAAGCCCGCCCATCGGCCGCGCAAGGTTGCCTTCCGTAATCTTGACCGCCAAGGGGGGGGAGGGTGAGAGGCTGGACATCGACCCAGACGGGGCTCGTTACGGCTGCTTCCTTCCGGACCTGACCGGGTTGGCGAGGCGCCTGCCCGCGCCAACCTCTCGGGCGTCGATATAGGGCCATGCGCGCGGCTTGGCAAGGCGGGGATGCCCCGCCCCCGGGGCCGGGTCGAGGAGGGGTCCGCCCGGCCCGGCGCACGGCGCGCTTGAATACTTCGCCGTAATGGCGCTAATCAGAAGGAAGACAGCAAAAAATGAGAGGCAGAGGTGAGCGGCAACAACCCTGGTGAGCAGCGTCGCGCCCTGACGCTTCGTGATGTCTCCGAAGCCTCTGGCGTCTCGGAAATGACGGTAAGCCGCGTGCTGCGCAATCGCGGGGACGTTTCCGAAGGCACCCGCGACCGGGTGCTGGAGGCCGCCAAGCGGCTCGGCTACGTGCCCAACAAGATCGCGGGGGCGCTGGCCTCGCAGCGGGTCAATCTGGTCGCCGTGATCATCCCGTCGCTCTCCAACCTGGTCTTTCCCGAGGTGCTGAGCGGCATTTCGGCGGAGCTGGAGGAAACCGGGCTGCAACCGGTCTTCGGTGTCACCAACTACTCGGCGGAGCGCGAGGAGCTAGTGCTATACGAGATGCTGTCCTGGCGACCGTCGGGCGTGATCATCGCGGGGCTGGAACACACCGCCGCCGCGCGCGCCATGCTGGAGAACGCCGGCATTCCGATCGTGGAGATCATGGATGTCGACGGGCCGGTCGTCGATTCCGTCGTCGGCATTTCCCACAAGCGCGCCGGGCTTGAGATGGCCCGCGCCATCGTCAAGGCGGGTTACAGCCGGATCGCCTTCCTGGGCACCAAGATGCCGGACGATCACCGGGCGCGTAAACGCCTGGAAGGCTTCGAGGCGGGGCTCGCCGAAGCCGGGATCGAGCTTGTGGATCGAGAGTTCTACTCCGGCGGCTCGGCGCTGATGAAGGGGCGGGAGATGACCGAAGCGGTTCTGAGCCGCAGCCCGGAGGTGGATTTCCTTTATTACTCCAACGACATGATCGGGGCGGGGGGGCTGCTCTACTGCCTCGACAAGGGGATCGACGTGCCCGGACGCATCGGGCTTGCCGGCTTCAATGGGGTGGAGCTTCTGGAGGGCCTGCCGCGTCGGCTGGCGACCATGGACGCCTGCCGCCGGGAAATCGGGCGCCGTGCCGCCGCGATCATCTCCGGGCACAGCGAGGCAGGGCTGATCGGCGGGGAACGGGTGGAATTGACGCCCGTCCTGCAACCGGGCGATACGATCCGTCCGGCCTGATCGCGGGTGTTTCCGGCGCTCTAGCGCCGCAGGATGTAGATATCCATGATCCAGCCGTGATCGGCGCGGGCCTTGGCGCGCGTCTCGACGATGGTCTGGCCGATCTCGGCAAGCGGACCCGACAGGATGATCTGCTCGGCCATGCCGACATAGGCGCCCCACCAGATGGTGATGCCCTGGGGCTCGAGCGACTGGAAGGAACAGTCGCCGTCGAGCATCACCGCCAGGGTGTCGGCCTCTGCCGGCCAACCGCTTTCGCGCAGCTGGCGGCCCGTGGTGACAAGAAACGGGGCGCCGATTTCGTTGATGGGGATCGCATGGGCGGCGGTCAGGGCCTGAAGCGAGGTGATGCCCGGAATGACGCTGACAGTGACGGGCAGACGGCGCCCTACGCGTTCGGCGATCCTGAGGGTGCTGTCGTAAAGCGACGGATCGCCCCAGACCAGCAGCGCCACGCGCGCGTTCCCTTCGCAGTGGCTCCGGATGGTGTTCTCCCATACCTCCGCGATCGCGTCATGCCAGTCGTCCACGCCGCTGCGATAACTGGGGTTCGCGGCATCGCGCACGGGCAGGTCGAATTCGGCCACGCGGGTGTCCGTTCCGGCCAGCGCCTCGGCACATATTGCGCGTCGGAGTTCGGCCAGGTCTGCCTTGCTGTCGCCCTTGCGCGGGATCATGACCAGATCGGCGGACTTCATCGCCTTGATCGCCTGAAGCGTCAGGTGATCGGGGTTGCCGGTGCCGATGCCGATGAGAAGAAGTTCGATCATGTCCGCCATGGCCCCCTGTTAAGTTGCGACCCCGCGCCGCGGGGCGCGGGGTCGCTGTTCTTCCGGTCTCTGCCTCGGGCCTCAGCTTTGGCCGCTGTTCCAGGCCCTGGCACAAAGCCAGCCGAGCACCGCCCAGCTGACCAGCCCGACACCCAGCACGCGGGACGCGAATTCAGCCCCGAGTTCAGAGGGCGCCACGCCGAAGTACTGGTCCAGATGCGGCGCGCCCACGACATGCGGAGCGGCCAGAAGCGCGCCCGCGATGACGTAGCCGATCACGCCGCGCCCGTAGGCCAGAAGCGCGATCCCGCCGCCGGTTGCCAGGACCGTGGCAAGCCACCAGACCTGGCGCGCGTCCAGATCCGCCGCGGCCGTTCCGGGCAGCTCGGGCGCGAGACCCATCGCCGGGGCGAGTTGCAGCGCCACGAAACCCGCGATCCCCCAAAGGACCCCCTCGCGTGGGCCGACCTTGCGCCCGAACTGTTCGGCGGCCGCAAAGCCTGCGACGAGAAGAAGCCCGTAGCCGGCATAGATCAGCCCGGTAAAGAGGACCGTCTTCGCGTTGCGGGAAAGCGCGGAGTCTTCACTGGCCTCGCCCACATCGTGCTCGTGCGATTCGTCGGTCCCAGCGGCCTCGGAGTGGCCCTCGGATTGCGCGGTGGTTGCGCCCGCCTCGAAGTGCACCAGCTCACCGGTTTCATATTTCTCACCCAGGAGGATCAGCTCCTGAATGAAAGCGAAATGCAGCAGAGCCGAGAACAGCCCCGCTGCAAAGCCGGCGACAAGCCCGCCGGCGAACAGACGTTGAATCATTGGATCAGATCGGTCCGCGCTGCCTTAGTGGCAGGGGAAGCCCGTCGCGTGGCGCATGTCATGCGCGGCGTCGTGCAGCGTCGCGGACTGTGCGTGCCCGGCGAAGAAGATCACCGTGGCGCCGACCAGGGCGGCAAAAACGATCGAGGCAAGGGCGGTGCCGGTTTTGGCGGCGGTTTGGGTCATCGCGTTCATTTCATTCTCCTTCGTCGTCACACCCGACGACATTCGCGTTACCATCCTGCATGGCCGGTCTCCTGACTCGCGGGTCAAAGCGTGCTTTCCACCTTCCCGGCCGGGTTTCCCCGTCCAGTGGCTTTCGGAAAGCCGCTCGCCGCTTACAGTCGCGGGGGCGGTTGGGGCTTTGGGTGCCGCCTTTGGTCCACCCTTCCCCATTCCCGTTTCAGTCCGGACGCTTCGCGCCGCTTGGACACCATACGTCTTCCATGTGCCTATATCCCCCCCTCGCGGTCAAGGTGGAATCGCGGCACGTCGCTGCCTAAACGCGACCCGGCGCGGCCAGCGCCGCCGCGCAAGTTGCCCTTATCCCGGGATTCGGGCGATCGCCTTGGTCCTGAGCGCGCCGAGCGGGCGCGCATCCTCGAACGTCCCGTCGGCGGAGGCGAGGTACATCCGCGCGAACACCACCAGCTCGGGCAGGTCGCGCGTCGTGATGTCCCCGAAAAGATAGGCCGTCTTCCCCGGCGCCCGGAAGGCCAGCGTCGGCGCGCGCGTGCAGCCCGACATGCATTCGGTCGTTCGCACCGCGATGGGAAGCGACGCGGATGCCAGGGCCGCTTCCAGCGCGCTGGCGAAGGCCTCCTGCGCGGGGGCGCAGGATAGGCAGACGGTGGCGGTCGCCGCGCTCATGCGCCCTCGGCCAGCGGCCCGATCAGGATCAGCGCGGGACCATCCGCCGCCTCTTCTGCGATCTGCCGCTCCATCGTCGCGATGGTGCCGCGCGACAGTTTCTGAAGCGGGGTCGAGACGCTTTCGGCCAGCAGCGCCGGGGTGTCCGCAGGCATCCCCGCGCCGGTCAGCCGCCGCGCCAGCTCCGCAAAGGTGCGCTTGCCCATGAAGACCACGGTCGTCGCCGTGGGGTCCGCCAGCGCCGCGATGTTCAGGTCCTCCGGCAGGGCGCCGGTCACGTCATGGCCGGTCACGAACTGCACCCGCCGCGCGGTCAGCCGCCGGGTCAGCGGGATGCCTGCCGCCGCCGCCGCCGCCATCGCCGAGGTCACGCCCGGAATGACCTCGTAGCCCACCTCGGCCTCGCGGCAGGCGATGATTTCTTCCTCGAGTCGGCCGAACAACCCGCTGTCCCCCGATTTCAGCCGCACCACCCGCGCGCCCGAGGTCGCGTATTCGACCAGCAGGCGGCTCACGTGATCCTGCTTGGGCGAGGCGCGGCCCGCCCGCTTCCCGACGCCCACCAGGTCCGCGCCGTCGCGCGCATGGGCCAGGATCGGACCCGAGGAAAGGTCGTCGAACAGCACCGCGTCGGCCCGTTGCAGCCGGTCGACGGCCTTGAGCGTCAGCAATTCCGGATCGCCCGGCCCGGAAGAGACGAAACTGACGAAACCCTTCATGTGGCCTCCGCGATCAGGTGAAAGAACGTGCCGGTCGCCCGACGCCGGCGCGATCCGGTTTCCGGAACCGGGGCGCCGGTGGCGTCCAGAACCTCGGCCAGCGCCATATCCGGCTGATCGAGGATCGTCGAGTAGTGAAATTCATGACCCCTGAGCCGCGCGCCCGTGGTGTGACCCGGCACCGGGGCCAGAAGCCGCGCGGTCCGGTAGCCCAGATGCATGCGCCGCTTCTCGAACGAGGTGACAAGGCCCAGAAGTCCCAGCATCTGGTGCCGCGCGCCGGACTTGTCGATCAGGCCCGCGCCCATCGCCATGTAGCCCCCGCATTCCCCGTGCACGGGCCGGGTTTCGGCAAAGCGCTGCATCGCGCCGCGAAACCGCGCGGCTGCCGCCAGGCGGGCGCCGTGCAACTCGGGATAGCCCCCGGGCAGCCAGCAGCAATCCGCGCGCTCGTCCGGCCCCTCGTCGGCCAGTGGCGAAAACGGCAGCACCTCCGCCCCGGCGCGGCGCCAGCCGTCCAGAAGGTGAGGATAGACAAAGGAAAAGGCTTCGTCGCGCGCCAGGGCGATCCGCTGGCCGGGTGGGACCGTTGCGGCCAGTTCGCCCGCCGCGAGTCGCGTCGGTTGCGCGGCCGCGCGCAGGCCCGCAAGGTCCAGATGCTCCGCCACGAAATCGGCAGCATCGCCAAGGATGCGGTCCAGCTCGGCGGTCTCCTCGGCCTGCACCAGTCCCAGGTGCCGCTCGGGCAGGGCAACGGTCGCCCGCCGGGGCAGGGCGCCGAAGACCGTGATCCCCGCGACCGCCATCCCCGCGCGCACCAGTGCGTCGTGCCGGGGCGAGGCGACGCGGTTCAGGATCACGCCCGCGAGCGTCACATCCGCCCGCATCCGCGCGAAGCCCAGCGCCACGGCGGCGGCCGACTGCGCCTGCCCCGAGACATCCAGGACCAGAACGACCGGCCATCCGGTCAGCGCCGACAGATCGGCCGAGGCCCCGGTTCCCGCCTCGCCTGGCGCGGCGACACCGTCGAAAAGCCCCATCGACCCTTCCGCCAGCACCAGATCGGCGGGCTCCGCCGCGCCGATCAGTCCGGCGATCCGCGCCTCTGCCATCGCCCAGCTGTCAAGGTTGACCGACGCGCGCCCCGAGGCCGCGCGATGAAATGCCGGGTCGATGTAATCCGGCCCGGACTTGAAGGGTTGCACAGCCAGCCCCTGCCGCCGGAACGCGCCCAGAAGCCCCAGCATCACCGTGGTCTTGCCCGTGCCCGAGGCCGGGGCCGAGATGATGAGCCCCTTACTGGCCAAAGCCCGCCCCTTCTTCTTTTGCCAAATATCCTCGGGGGAGTGCGAGGGGGCAGACGACCCCCTCGCCCCGGTCGGCCCGCGACAGGCGGGCCGAAACGCCCGGGTTCGCCCTCACGATCCCGTCTCCGGGAAGCGCGGATGGGTGCCGACCGGCCGGTAGCGGCGGTCGTAGTCCCCGGCGTAAAGCCGGCTTTCATCGAAGTCTTCCGCCCCGATCGAACGGCCGACAAAGATCAGCGCGGTGCGCTCCATCTCCGCGCCCACGGCGGTTTCCAGCGTTTCGAGCGTTGCCCGAACGAGCCGCTGGTCGGGCCAGCTGGCGCGCCAGATGATCGCGACCGGGCAGTCCGCGCCGTAGTGCGGCGTCAGCTCGGCCACCACGCGGTCCAGCACATGGACCGACAGATGGATCGCCAGGAGCGCCCCGGTGCGGGCGAAGTTCTCCAGCGTCTCACCCTCGGGCATCGAGGTCGCTCGGCCCGAGGTCCGGGTCAGCACCACCGACTGCACGACCCCGGGGAGCGTCAGTTCCGCGCCAAGCGCCGCGGCGCCGGCGGCAAAGGATGGCACGCCCGGCGTCACGTCATAGGGAATGCCCAGCTCGCGCAGGCGCCGCAGTTGTTCGCCCATCGCCGACCAGACCGATAGGTCGCCCGAGTGCAGCCGCGCCACGTCCTGGCCCTTGGCATGGGCCGCCGCGATCTCCTTGATGATCGCGTCAAGCGACATCGGCGCGGTGTTCACGATCCGAGCGCCCTCGGGGCAATGCGACAGGATCGCCTCGGGGATCAGCGATCCCGCGTAAAGGCAGACCGGGGAGGACGCGATCAGGTCGCGCCCGCGCAGGGTCAGAAGGTCTGGCGCGCCGGGTCCGGCGCCGATGAAATGCACTGTCATTCGTCTCTCCCGATTGCGATGGCGGCCGTGGCCAGACCGTCGCCCGATACAACCCTTGGCCCCAGGAGCCGCGCCCCCGGACCTGCCGCCGCCAGCGCCGCCGCCTCGGCCAGCGATCCCGTGCCGAACCGTTCGGCCACCCGCGCGGAGCGGGTCGGCACCTGCTGCGCCGCCAGATCCGCCCGGCCGACCGTCCGGACGGACAGCCCCATCCGGCGCGCGGCCTCCTGCAGCGCTGCGGCGCCTGACTTCTCCTCGGCCGTCGCCAGCAGCCCGGCTCCGCCCCCCGCGCGCGTCACCGCATCGATCAGCGACTCCGGCGTTGCAGCGCCGCGAAAGCCGACCCCCGCGACCCTCATAGCGTCACGCTCCATTGCACGACGGGGCGCGCCGGGAGCCAGCCGCGCAAGCGCCCCAGCGGCTCCGAGATCGCCAGTTCGACCCGCAGGAGCGTGCCGCCAAGTTCGGCGTGGCAGGCCGCCAGAAGCGCCTCGGTCTCGATCGTGACGGCGTTGACGACCAGCCGCGTCCCTTTCGGCACGGCGGCGCGCACCGCCTTGATCCCAGCCGCCGTCGCGCCGCCGCCGATGAAGACCGCGTCGGGCCGGGGCAGCCCCGCCAGCGCCGAGGGCCAGTCGGCCTCATGCACCGACAGGCGGTGGGCGATCCCGAAGGCGGCGGCGTTGGCATGGATGTTGGCCACCCGGTCGGGTCGCGATTCCAGCGCCAGGGCCCCCGCGCCGGGCGCCGCCAGGCACCATTCCACCGCGACCGAACCCGATCCTGCGCCAAGGTCCCAGAGGCGTTCCCCCGGCCGGGGGGCCAGCGCCGAAAGCGTCAATGCGCGAACCGGTCGCTTGGTCATCACCCCGTCCGAGGCGAAAAGCGCGTCTTCAAGCCCGGAGGCGCGCGGCAGCCCCGCAGCACCTTCGACCTCGATCGCGACAGCGACCGGGTAGGCCGCGTCGTCGATGCCGCAACTGGCAGCCGTGGTCCGGCGAATCCGCTCGTCCGGACCGCCGAGCGATTCCAGCACCGTCAGCGCCGAAGAGCCGAACCCGCGCGCGCAAAGCCAGTCGGCCAGCCCGCGAACCGCCGCGCCGTCGCGCAGCAGGCAGATCGCCCGTACCCCGCGCCCAAGCACCGGCACCAGCCGCTCGAACGGGGCGGCGTGCAGGCCTAGGCAAACGGTTTCCTCGATGCGCCAGGCCAGGCGCGAGGCCGCGAGCGAAAAGGTCGAGGGCGCGGGATGGGAGACCCATTCGCCGGGCGCGAGATGCGCGGCCAGCGACCCGCCCGCCCCGTGCCAGAAGGGATCGCCCGAGGCCAGCACAACCACGTGGTGCCCGCGCTCGGCCAGGACCGGTGCGATGTCGAAGGGCACGGGCCAGGGGCGACCGCGCGGGCCCGCCTCGGCAAGCGCCAGGTGACGGGGGCCGCCAAAGATGATATCCGCCGTGGCCAGCGCGGCGCGGCAGGTCTCGGACAGACCCGCCAGCCCATCCTCGCCAAGCCCGATGATCGCCAGCCAGGGATCAGACATGACGCGCGTCCTTCTTCTGGGCGGAACCACCGAGGCCAGCCAACTGGCCCGCCACCTTGCGGCCCAACGCGTCGATGCGGTCTTTTCCTACGCGGGCCGGACCGAGGCGCCCGTGGCGCAGCCGCTTCCCATGCGGATCGGCGGTTTCGGCGGCGTCGCGGGGCTGGCGGACTACCTCAGCGCCGAAAGCATAACCCATGTGGTCGATGCGACCCACCCCTTCGCCGCGCAGATGAGCCGGAACGCGGTCGCCGCCTGCGAAGCCACCGGGACGCCGCTCTGTGCCTTCGAACGGGCGCCCTGGATGGCGGGCGCGGGCGACCGCTGGACCCATGTGCCCGATATCGCGGGTGCCGTCGCGGCCTTGCCGGAGGCGCCGTCCCGCGTCTTTCTGGCCATCGGCAAGCAGAACCTCGGCGACTTCGCCCGGGCGCCCCAGCACCACTACCTGCTGCGACTGGTCGATGCGCCCGAGGGGCCCTTGCCCCTGCCGGACGCCGAGGCCGTCATCGCCCGGGGCCCGTTCGACGCGGCGGGCGATCGCGCGCTGCTGCAAGACCGCCGGATCGGCTGGATCGTCGCCAAGAACGCCGGCGGCAGCGGGGCCCGCGCCAAGCTTGACGCCGCGCGGGCGCTCGGCCTTCCGGTGATCCTGATCGACCGGCCGGCGCTTCCGCCCCGCCGGGTCGCGGACAGTATCGAAAAGGTGATGGCGTTCCTCGCTCACCGCGCCGACCTGGGGGTATAGACGAAGCGGCCCACATGGCGCGTGTCGGCGTTGCCGACGATCACGACGGTGCGCATGTCGGCCATCTCCGGCGTGGCCTCGCCCAGACGGACGGTCGAAAGCCGTTCCTCCGGCGTGGTCACGGCGCGCGCAAACGAGATCAGCCGGTCGGGTCCGCATTCCTCGCGCAGAATGTCCAGCGCGCGGGCGAACTGGTGCGGGCGGCTCTTGGAGCGCGGATTGTAGAAGGCCATGGCAAAGCCCGCCTGCGCGGCCAAGCGCAGCCGGTGTTCGACAAGGTCCCAGGGCTTGAGGTTGTCAGATAGGTTGATCGCGCAGAAATCATGCCCCAGGGGCGCGCCCAGCCGCGCGGCCGCCGCGAGCATGGCCGTGATCCCCGGCAGGATGCGGATGTCGAAGGCGTCAGGGTCGGAGCGCGCCTCCAGCGCCTCGAAGAGGGCCGAGGCCATGGCAAAGACCCCCGGATCGCCCGAGGAGACCACGACCACGCGGCGCCCCTCGGCGGCCATGTCCAGCGCGTGGTTGGCGCGATCCAGCTCCACCCGGTTGTCGGAGGGGTAAAGGCTCAGCCCCTCGCGCGGGGCGACGCGGGCGACGTAGGGGATGTAGCCCACCACATCGGTCGCCTCGGCCAGAACCGCGCGCACCTCTTCGGTGACAAGCCGTTCGTCCCCCGGGCCAAGGCCCGCCACAGCGACCCAGCCGTTGTTGGTCCCGCCGCTCATGGCCGCCGCCCTTGGCCGTGTACGACGACGATGGAGAAGTAGGGTGCGACCTCCTCGGCCTCCGACAGGCGTTGAACGCGCTGCCCGTTCATGGTGCCGCGCTCAACGATCCAGGCCGCATCGATCCGCCCGGCCGCGGCCAGCGCCCGGCGCAGTTTCGGCAGGTTGCGGCCGATCTTCATGACGACAAGCGCGTCGGTTTCACGGGCGCGCCGGACCAACTCCTCCTCGGGCAGGGTCGCCATGGCGACGGTCAGGACGTCGTCACCCCAGGTGATCGGCGATCCCGTCGCGGTCCAGCAGCCCGACATGCCGGTGATGCCCGGCACCACCTCAAGCTCCGCGCGGCCCTGAAGTCGCGAGTGCAGATGCATGAAGGAGCCGTAGAAGAACGGGTCGCCCTCGCACAGCACCACGACGTCCTCGCGCTGGGCCAGTTCGGCCAGCCAGTTCGCCCAGTCCTCGTAGAACTCCGCGAGCAGGCGGTTGTATTCGGGGTCCGCGAAATGGATCTCGGTCGTGACGGGGTATTCCATCGGGTATTCGGCCGCGCCCTCGGGCAGGATGCCGCTGACGATCTGGCGGGCTTGCCCGATATGGCCAGCCTTGCGGAAATAGGCGACATGGCGCGCCGAGCGCAGCAGGCGGTCGGCGCGGACGCTCATCAGTTCGGGGTCGCCGGGCCCGAGGCCCAGGCAGATCACCTTGCCCATGGTCATTCCTTCCGGCTGGCAAGCGCGTTGACGGCGGCGACCGTGATGGCGGACCCGCCGAGGCGGCCCTTCACGATCACCGAGGGGGCGGGCAGGTCCTGCATCAGCGCGTCCTTCGATTCCGCCGCGCCGACGAAACCGACCGGGCAACCGATGATGGCCGCCGGGCGCGGGCAGGCTGGGTCTTCCAGCATGTTGAGCAGGTGGAAAAGCGCGGTCGGCGCGTTGCCGATCGCGACCACCGCGCCCTCAAGATGCGGACGCCACAGTTCCAGCGCCGCGGCGGAGCGGGTGTTGCCCATCGCGCGCGCCATATCGGGCACGCGCGGGTCGTGGAGGGTGCAGATGACCTCGTTGCCCGCGGGCAGGCGCGGGCGGGTGATCCCCTCGCTCACCATGCGCGCGTCGCACAGGATCGGTGCGCCCGCCTCCAGCGCCGCGCGGGCGGCAATGGCCATGCCGGGGGAGAAGCGCACATGCTCCTCCAGCCCCACCATCCCGGCGGCGTGGATCATGCGGACCACGACCACTTCTTCCTCGGGGGTGAAGCGGGCAAGGTCGGCCTCGGCGCGGATGGTGGCGAAGCTCTCTAGGTAGATCGCGGCGCCGTCGGTCTGGTAGCTATGGGGCATCTTGGGTCTCAAACAGGGAAGCGGGATGGGCGGCCAAAGTGTCGGGCGAGAGCCCGGTGGCCGCAGGCGTGTCGGCGGCGGTTCCGCCAAGGATCAGATCGACGCTGCCATCGACGCGCCCGACCAGCGTGCGGGGCGCGAGGCCCGGATGGGCGCAGCCCTTGGCGCAGCCGGAAACGTGCAGGACCGACCCGGTCGGCAGCGCTGGGGCCAGCGCGCGGGCCAGCGGCCGGGTCGCGATCAGGGCCTGCGGGCAGCCGGGGGTGCCGGTGCAGGCGGTCACGCGCAGCATCGGGTCGTCGGGATCGGTGATCAGACTGGGCGCGCGCGGCGCCTGCGCCGCGCCCTCGATCAAAAGCATGCGCCAGGGCGTGACGCGCAGCGCGCCCGCGTCGGCAAGTGCGGCCAGCGTCTCGCCGCGCATCTGCCCAAACTCGAACGCCACGAGGTAGCCAGGACCCGCCGGGCCGGGGGCCGGGGGCGGGGTGATGGCGCGGGGCAGGGCGGGCGCCTCGCGGAACGTCTCGGGCAGCACCGCCCCGCGCGCGATATGGGCGGACATGCGGCCCCGGCCTTGCGGCGCGCCGCCGGTGGCAAGGAACCAGTGCGCCAGATCGAGCGCCCGGTCGGCGACGGTTTCGGCCGTGGCCCGCGCCCCGGTTCCCGCGCCGTCGGCGCGGACCAGAAGCCCGCCGGGCATCGCCTCGATCCGGATATCGGCCGAGACGCCGGACAAGACCGGCTCCGCCCCGCAATCGACGGCATAGCCGAACTTCCCCGGCGTCGCGGGCGCGCCGGGGGCGGTCAGCGCGGCGGCCAGGGCGGTCACGATGCCCTGCACCCCGTCGCCATCCTGCCAGAACGGGGTCACGACGATGTTGCGGCGGCTTTCGGCCTCGGTCGTTTCGTCGATCAGGCCAAGCGCTGACAGCCCCGCGATCAGCGGCCCATGCGCGGCCTCGCTCACGCCGCGAAGCTGGACATTGGCGCGCGCCGACAGGTCGATCAGGCCGTTGCCGTGGCGCGCCGACAGTTCGGCGATGCCGCGCGCCTGATCGGGCGTCAGCCGTCCGCCGCGCGGGCGCACGCGCACCACAAGCCCATCGCCCGACATCATCGGGCGCAGGGCCCCCGGGCACCAGCCCTGTACGATCGGCGCGCTCATCCCGCCCCTCCCATCGCGATGGAATTGCGGCGCGTCACCCAAAGGCCTGCATCGCGCAGGGCCTCGAAACGGTCGCGCATGGCCTGAAGGGCGGCGGGGTTTTCACGCTCCATGAAGTCCACGACTTCGTCCCGGCCCAGCGTCGCCTCGTGATAAAGGTCGAACAGATGCGCCGGGACCGCGCGGGCCAGATGCGCGAAGGCCGCCATGTGGTCGAGCGTGGCGGCGATCTCGGCCGCGCCGCGGAAGCCGTGGTTCATCATCCCGTCGGTCCAGTTCGGGTTCGCCGCGCGGGCGCGCACGACGCGGCCGACCTCTTCGGAGAGCGTGCGGGCACGGGGGGCGTCGGGGCGCGTCGCGTCGAGGTGATAGAGCGCGGGCGCCTCCTTGCCGAGCCGCGCTGCGGCGGCGGCAAAGCCGCCTTCATGCGCCGCATAGTCCGAGGCCAGAAGCAGATCGGTTTCCGCAAGGTCCTGCACATGGACGAACCCGTCGGCGCCCAGAACCCGTGCCTCCAGCGCCTCGCGGTCCTGGCGCGCCGCGCCGGAGGGATCGAGCGCCCATTCCGAGCCCGACAGCCAGGCCTCGCCCGCGGCCAGCCGGCCCTCGGGGCCATAGTCTTCCAGCGTTTCGGTCATCGACAGGCCGTAAAGCCCCGGCTTCGGCCCGAAAACCCGGGGGCTTGCGGTCCGGTAGGGGTTGTCCTCGGGCGCTTCCTCGCGCTCCGCAAGGGCGGCGGCCGCGCCTTCGAAAAGCTGCGCAAGGCCGGGGAAGACATCGCGGAAGAGGCCCGAAACCCGCAGCGTCACGTCGATGCGCGGACGGCGCAGAAGCGCCAGCGGCACGACCTCGAAGCCAGAGATACGCTCGGACCCCTCGTCCCATTTGGGGGCCAGCCCGGCCAGGTGCAGTGCCATGGCGAATTCCTCGCCCGCCGTGCGCATGGTTGCCGAACCCCAGAGGTCCACGACCAGAGATTTCGGCCAGTCGCCCTGGTCCTGAAGGTGGCGGCGCAGCAATTCCTCGGCCAGCTTCACGCCTTGCGCATGGGCGGCGCGCGATGGCACCGCGCGCGGGTCGGTGGTGTAAAGGTTGCGCCCCGTCGGCAGCACGTCCGTGCGCCCGCGGAAGGGCGAACCGGACGGCCCGGCATCCACCCGCGCGCCGTCCAGCGCGGCCAGAAGCCCCTGGCGTTCCTCTGCCCCGCATTGGCCGGTGCCGAAGATATGCAGCCCCTCGCCATACTGGCTTTCCTTGATGTCGCAGACGAAGCGGTCGATCCGGGTGATCGCCTCGGCCGGAGAGGCGTCCGCCCGCAGGCCCAGGTCATCCTCGACGCCACGGCCGCGCGCCTCTTCGCGAATGGCCTCGATCAACCGGTCGCGGCGGGCAGGGTCGAGCCCGTCCGCGGTCGAATATTCGTCGAGCAGCCGCTCAAGCCGGCCCAGATCCTCGGGCACCGCGCTTTCGACCAGCGGGGGCGGCAGGTGGCCGATGGTGACGGCACCGACCCGGCGCTTGGCCTGCGCGGCCTCACCGGGGTCGTTGACGATGAAGGGGTAGATGACCGGCAGGTTGCCCGTCAGCGCCTCGGGCCAGCAGTTGGCCGAGAGCGCCACCGACTTGCCCGGCAGCCATTCGAGCGTCCCGTGCGCGCCGACATGGACCAGCGCGTGGATCCCCTGCGCCCTGAGCCAGAGGTAGAAGGCGACATAGGCGTGGCGCGGCGTCCGGCTCAGGTCATGGTAGTCGTCGGCGCGGGTCCGGACCTCTCCCCGTTCCGGCTGCAGCGCGACGAGGGCCTGGCCCCGGCGCAGCGCGCGGAAGCGGAACTGCCCATCGGCCACGGCAGGGTCGTCCTCGGGCGCACCCCATGCGGCGCTGAGCGTCTCGCGAAGCGGTTCGGGAAGGCGGCCCAGGTGGTCGCGGTAGTCGGCGACCGGCCAGGTCAGGGTCTCGGCGGCCAGCGCCTTGCCGAGATCCGCGCCGGTTTCCACGGCATGGCCGCCGTCCTTCAGCGCGCCCAGCATCCCCTCGACCGAGGCCAGCGCATCAAGGCCCACGGCATGGGCCAGTTGGTACGCCTTGCCGGGATAGGTCGAGAGCACCAAGGCCATGCGTCGATCGGCGGCAGGGGTCCGGGACAGCCGGTGCCAGCCCGCGATCCGGTCGGCAATCGCGGCGATCCGGTCCGGATCGGCCCGGTGGGTGAAGCGGGAATACTGAAGGTCAGGGTCCTTCTTGCCGGCGCTCTTGAAGCTCGCGGCGCCCGCGAAGATGCGTCCATCGACCTCGGGAAGAACGACATGCATCGCCAGGTCTGCGGGCGAGAGGCCGCGTTCCGCCCCCGCCCAATCCTTGCGCCGCGCAGTCGACAGCGCGACCTGGAAGACCGGGCAGCCACCCGCGTCCAGCGCCGATGGGGCGCCATCCGCGCCCCGCGCCGAAAAGGCGGTGGCGTTGACGATGGCCGCCGGGGCCAGGCGGGCGAGTTCGAACCGGAGCCAGGTCGCCGCAGCAGCGTCCTTCAGGCTGGGGGCAAAGGCGCCGATGGCGTCAAAGCCCCGCGCCTCAAGTGCCGCGATCAGGGCATCGACCGGATCGGTGTCGGCCGAGGTCAGGTAGGAGCGGTAGAAGGTCACGACCGCCAGCGGTCGGTCGCCGGCCTCGGGCGCCGGTGCGATGCCGCTGCCCGGACGATACCAGCCGTAGGGTGGTACGGTCTTTTCTCCCGCCACCGGGCCAGCGTATAGGCCCGCGGCCAGCGCCAATTGCTGCAACGCGGCCTGCGCGGCCACCGCGCCACCTGCGTCGCAAAGCGTCTGGAGCCGTCTGAGCGTGGATTTCGGCAGGGTGGACAACTCGTCCAGCCGCGCGTCTTCCCGGCCGTCGGCGGGCAGGATCGCCAGCGCGATGCCGTTCCTGCGCGCCAGGTCCTGCACCTGTGCCAGCCCGTAGGGCCAGTAGCTTTCACCGCCGATGAGCCGGATCAGGATGCCCTTGGCGCCCGAAAGCGTGCGTTCGGCATAGGTATCGACCGACAGCGGATGGCGCAGCGCCACGAGATTGGCGAGCCTCAGTGTCGGCAGCTTGCCGCCCGCGCGATGCCATCCCGCCGCGAAGGCGCCCAGGTCGCTGTCGGAAAACGAAAGCGCCACCAGCTCGGCCGGGTCCTGGCCGAGGTCGGTGGGCGTTTCGGTTTCCTCCAGCCCGTGGCTTTCGCGGAAGACGACATGCATCGCGGATCAGGCCCCGAGGGTTTCCGGAACCAGCACCGCGCGGATCGCGGCCGGGTCCACATCGTCATGCTCACCGATCACGACCAGCTTGGACGCGCGGGGCGTCTCGCCCCAGGGGCGGTCGAACTGGGCGCGCACACGCTCCCCCACCGCCTGGACGAGCAGGCGCATCGGCTTGCCGGTCACGGCGACATAGCCCTTGACCCGCAGGATGTTCTGTTCGCGGGCAAGCCGCGCGATGGCGGCTTTCAGCGCCTCGGGGTCGGCGACCTCCGGCAGGTCAATGACCACGGTGTCGAAATCGTCGTGTTCGTGGTCGTCATGCCCGTCGTGATGCGAGGGGCGGGCGGCCAAGTCGTCCTCTGCCGCCGCACCCAGCCCCAGGATCACGGCCGGGTCGATCCGGCCCTCTTCCATCGGCAGGATCGGCAGCTTGCGCGGCGCCTCGGCCTCGATCACCGCGCGGGCGGCGGCAAGGCCCGCGTCACCGGCCAGGTCGGCCTTGGACAGAAGCACGATGTCGGCGCAGGCGATCTGGTCCTCGAACACCTCGGACAGCGGCGTT
Organism: Albidovulum sediminicola; assembly: GCF_025751575.1. Taxonomy (GTDB): domain Bacteria; phylum Pseudomonadota; class Alphaproteobacteria; order Rhodobacterales; family Rhodobacteraceae; genus Albidovulum; species Albidovulum sediminicola. The sequence goes on from NZ_JAOWLA010000003.1 coordinate 145,345, forward strand.
TCGTGGTCGATGCTTTCGTCGGCCTCGCGCTGGGCCTGGACCGCATCGACATCGGGGGCGAAGCGGCCTGCCGCGACGGCCTCCGCATCGGCCAGCGCGATGACGCCGTCCACGGTGATGCGCGAGCGGATCGCCGGCCAGTCGAAGGCCTTCAAGAGCGGCTTCGGCAGCGCCAGGCCCGAGGTCTCGATCAGGATGTGGTCGGGACGTTGCGGCAGCGCCATCAGCGCCTCGATCGTCGGGATGAAGTCGTCGGCGACGGTGCAGCAGATGCAGCCGTTCGCAAGCTCGACGATATTCTCCGCCGGGCAGTTTTCATCGGCGCAGGATTTCAGGATGTCGCCATCAACGCCCACGGTTCCGAATTCGTTGACGAGGACCGCCAGCCGCTTGCCCTGCGGATTCAGCATCAGGTGGCGGATCAGCGTGGTCTTGCCCGCGCCCAGAAAGCCGGTGATGACGGTGACGGGGATTTTCGACAGGTCGGACATTCAGCTCTCCATCGGGGGGATACGGGCAAGCGACTGCTTGCGGAAGATCACCGGGCGGTCGCGCCAGGGCACAAGACCGTCCGCGGTTGCGGCATAGGCGGCGGCACCGGCGAGGATATCGGCGACATGGGTGTCGGGGTCCATGCCGCGGTAGACATAGGACCAGCGGCCGGGGCCGGTCAGTGCGATGTTGCAGCCGTGGTCGCAGGCCGAAAGGCATTCGACGGGTACGATGCGCACGCCCTCGGGGGCGCCGGCCTGTTCCAGCGCGGCCAGCAGCCGGGCGCCGGGGCGCGCCTCGTCCTCCGCGATGGGCTGACCCATCCGGCAGGTGGTGCAGATATGAAGCGTTACCGTCACGTTCGTCGTCCTTCCTTCCGGGGGAAGGGGCAGACCCGCAGGGATATCTCTCGATATCCGGGCCGGTCGCGGAACACCCCGTCCGCCGTCGCGTCATTTCCTTGCTGGCAGGTCTCCCGGCTTGCGGATGTCGGGGCCTGGCGGCCCCGGCGGCCCCACCCCCTTCCCGGCGCGATGCCAGTGGTCTGGGGGGCCTCTCCGGTCACGGTCGCGGGGGCGGCTGCGCTTCGGCACCGGACCGTCAAAGGTCGCAAAGCCTGTCGCATTCCCTCTTCGCCTGCCCTAAGACAGGAACCAGCACCGCCTCCCCTGAGGCATGGGTGCCCCCTTGTCAAGCAACGGAAGGGACCATGACAGAGCAGAAAGCGACGCAACCCGAAGAAGAGGCCCTGCGCCATGCCCAGAAGATGGCCAAGAAGAAGGCCGCGCGGGACAAGATCATGGCCACCAAGGAAGGCGAGAAGGGGCTGATCATCGTCCATACCGGCGCGGGGAAGGGCAAGAGCTCCTCCGCCTTCGGGATGATTCTGCGCTGCATCGCGCATGAGATGCCCTGCGCGGTCGTGCAGTTCATCAAGGGCGCCTGGTCGACCGGAGAGCGCACGCTGATCGAGGCGCATTTCGGAGACCTGTGCCAGTTCTACGCCATGGGAGAGGGCTTCACCTGGGAGACCCAGGACAAGGAACGCGACATCGCCGCCGCGCGCCGGGGCTGGGAAAAGGCCAAGGAGTTGATCCGCGACGAGAGGAACCAGATGGTGGTGCTCGACGAGATAAACATCGCGCTGCGCTACGACTACCTGCCGGTGTCCGAGGTGGTCGAGTTCCTGGCGACCGAGAAGCCCGCGATGACGCATGTCGTGCTCACCGGGCGCAATGCCAAGGAGGAGCTGATCGAGATCGCGGACCTGGTGACGGAGATGACGCTGGTCAAGCACCCGTTCCGGTCGGGGATCAAGGGCCAGAAGGGCGTGGAGTTCTGAGGCGACGGCCGGGGGCCAGCCCCCGGACCCCCGGGATATTTGGGAAAAGAAGAAGGGAAGGGCGCGGTGAAGGGGCTGATGATCCAGGGCTGCGGCTCGAATGTCGGGAAGTCGCTTCTGGTGGCGGGGCTGGCGCGCGCGGCGCGGCGGCGGGGGCTGTCGGTCGCGCCCTTCAAGCCGCAGAACATGTCGAACAACGCCGCGGTGACGGTGGACGGGGGCGAGATCGGGCGGGCGCAGGCCTTGCAGGCGCTGGCGGCGGGGCTCGATCCGCATACCGACATGAATCCGGTGCTGTTGAAGCCCGAGACCGATACCGGCGCGCAGGTGGTGGTGCAGGGGCGGCGGCTGACGACCGTGCGGGCGCGCGATTACGCAACGCTGAAGCCGCAGCTGATGGCGCGGGTTCTGGAAAGTTTTGGGCGGCTCAAGTCGGCGCATGACCTGGTGATCGTCGAAGGGGCGGGCAGCCCCGCCGAGGTCAACCTGCGCCGGGGCGATATCGCGAACATGGGGTTTGCCCGGGCCGCGGATGTGCCCGTGGTCTTGGCCGGCGACATCGACCGGGGGGGCGTGATCGCGCAGATCGTCGGCACGCAGGCGGTTCTGGACCCCGAGGACGCGGGGATGGTCGCGGGGTTCCTCATCAACAAGTTCCGGGGCGATCCGTCGCTTTTCGACGACGGCTACCGCCTGATCGAGGCGCGGACCGGCTGGCGGGGCTTCGGCGTGCTGCCCTATTTCGCGCAGGCCGCGCGGCTTCCGGCGGAGGATGCGCTGGATCTGGGCGGCGCGTCGGGGGGCGGGCCGTTGAAGGTGGCCTGCCTGGCGCTGTCGCGGATCGCGAATTTCGACGACCTCGATCCCTTGAAGGTCGAGCCCTCGGTCAGCCTGACCATGGTGCGGGCGGGGCAGGCGATCCCCGGGGATACCGATCTGGTGATCCTTCCGGGATCGAAATCCACCCGGGGCGACCTCGCCTTCCTGCGCCAGCAGGGCTGGGACATCGACCTTGCCGCGCATGTCCGGCGGGGCGGGCATGTGCTTGGGATCTGCGGGGGCTACCAGATGCTGGGCCGGGTCATCGCGGACCCCGAGGGGATCGAGGGCGCGGCGGGCGAAACGCCGGGGCTTGGGCTTCTGGACGTGGAAACCGTCATGACGCCGGACAAGCGGCTGACGCGGACGCGGGCGACCCATGCCGGAACCGGCGCCGCGATGGAGGGCTACGAGATCCATATCGGCCGGACCGAGGGGACGGACCGCGCGCGGCCCTTCGCGGTGGTGGACGGGGTGCCCGAAGGCGCGGTTTCGCCCGACGGGCGGATTGCGGGCAGCTATCTGCACGGGATGTTCGTGGGCGACGCCTTCCGCGCGGCCTATCTGGCCGGGCTGGGGGCTGCGTCCTCGGCGCAGTACGGCGCGGGTGTCGAAACGGTTCTGGATGCGCTGGCAGACCATATGGAGGCGCATCTGGACGTGGCCGGTCTGCTTGGCCTCGCGCGCTAGGTGCCTAGCGGACCACCCATTCGGTCGGCTGGTTTTCCTGCCAGCCGGTCCGGTGCAAGAGCGGCGTGTCGTCCGTGAACTCTGGCCAGCCAAGGCAGAGATAGGCACTGAACTCCCACCCATCGGGAACGGCGAAGAGGGTCTCGACCGCACTGGGTTCGAGGATCGAGACCATGCCGAGCCCGAGGTTCTGCGCGCGCGCGGCAAGCCAGAGCGTGTGGATCGCCATCGCGGTCGACTGGTGGAGGGTTTCGGGCATGGTGCGCCGGCCCAGGCCGCGCCCCGCCTCGGGGTCGGTTTCAGTGAAGACCGCGAGGTGCTCTGGCGCCGCGTCGAGGCCCGCAAGCTTCAGCTGGAGATATTCCGAACGCGTCGCGTCATCATAGGCCGCCGCCGCGTCCGCGTTGCAGCGTTCGAAGATCGCGCGCACGGCGGCGCGCAGGTCCTTGTCCTTGACCCGGATCACGCGCCAGGGACGGGCATTGCCGACCGAGGGCGCGGCGGCCATGGCCTGCCGCAGGCCAAGCAGGATCGGCTCGGGGACCGGATCGGTGCGGAAATGGCGCACGTCGCGGCGCCACTTCAGGATGCGCGACAGGGTCTCAGCCTCGTCGGATGTGAAGTTCATGTGGCGTTCATCCCTTTGAGGGCCTCTTCGAGCCGGGCCCATTCGGCGGGGGTGCCCGGAAGGCCGAGGCGCAGCCATCCTTCGGAATAGGGGAAGCGGCGGGTCCAGATCCGCGCATGCGCCAGCCGATCCTGCGCCGCCGCCGCGTCCCCGGTGTCGTAAAGCCGGAAGAGCGTGGTGCCGCCCGCGCAGCGCCATCCCGCCGTGGCGGCCATCGTGTCGAGGCTTGCGGCCTCTTGCGCCAGCCGGGCGGTCGTTGCCGCCGCCCAGGGGGCGTCGGCCAGCGCCGCCTGGCCGAGGGCGATCGCCGCGCCGGAGATCGGCCAGGGGCCGGCCATCTCCGCAAGCGCCGCGATCTCGTCCGGGTTGCCCAGAAGGAAGCCCAGGCGAACCCCCGCAAGGCCGTAGAACTTTCCGAAAGAGCGCAGGACGAACAGTCCTGCCTGCCCCGCGCGGGCGGCGACCGACAGCTCGGGGCTGATATCGGCGAAGCTTTCATCGACGACGAGCCGCCCCACCTGGCCCGCGAGCGCCAGCGCCGCGTCCGGCGCGATCCGGCGTCCGTCGGGGTTGTTGGGGTTGACGATCACCGCCAGGTCCGCGCCGGCCAGGTCCTCGGCCTGCGCCACCTCCTCGACCTGCCATCCGGCGCTGCGGAGCGCGGCGGCATGTTCGTTGTAGGTGGGGGCGAGGACGCGGGCGCTGCCCGGGGGACCCAGGCGCGGGATCATCTGGATGGCGGCCTGCGCGCCGGCGACCGGCAAGACGGAGGCCGGGGTCGCGTAGGCCCGGGCCGCCGCTGCGCTTAGGCCGGCCATCGCGCGGCGCGTGGGAAGATCGGTCCAGGCACCCGGAAGAAGGCGCGGGATCGGGTAGGGAACCCGGTTGATGCCGGTGGAGAGGTCGATCCAGTCGGTGGCCTCGCCGCCGTAGGCCGCGATCGCCTGGTCCAGGTTGCCGCCGTGATCCCTCATCCCAGCACCCATTCGATCAGGGCGAGCACGGCCGTCAGCCCGACAAGGAGCGCGACCATCGCCCGGTAGAGCCCGAGCCCCCGCAAAAGGTCGGCGGGCGCGGGGTCGGGGGCGGTGCCGTTGACCCAGGGCTCCTCAGCCACGCGGTCGGCATAGACGCGCGGGCCCGATAGGCGCACGCCCAGCGCGCCGGCCATCGCGGCCTCCGGCCAGCCCGCGTTCGGGGAGCGGTGGTGGCGCGCGTCGCGGGCCATGGTGGCAAGCCCCTCGCGCCAGCGGCCCGAGGACAACCCTGACACCGCCGCCAGCAACAGGCCGGTCAGGCGCGCCGGGATCAGGTTCGCGACGTCGTCGATGCGCGCCGACGCCCAGCCGAAGGCTTCGTGCCGGGGTGTGTGGTGGCCGATCATGGAATCGAGCGTGTTGATCGCCTTGTAGCCGACGATCCCGGGCAGGCCGAAGACCATGCCCCAGAACCAGGGCGCGACCACTCCGTCCGAAGCGTTCTCCGACAGGCTCTCCATCGCTGCCCGCGCCACGCCCGCGCTGTCGAGCTGGGCCGGATCGCGGCCGACGATCATCGCCACCGCCTGGCGTGCCCCATCAAGGTCGCCCTTGGCGAGTGGCCGCGCCACCGCTGCCACATGGTCGTTGAGCGAACGGGACGCGAGCAGCGGCCAGGCCAGGAGCCCCTCGATCACCACGCCCCTCCAGCCATCCGGCAGGAGGCTGGTCACGATCACCGCGATCTCGACGCAAAGGCCGACGACGGCAAGCGCCGCGACCACTCCGGCCAGGCGCCGCAGGAGGGGGTCGGTTTCCTCGATGTTGAGCCACTGGTCGAGCCGGTCGATCAGCCGCCCGATCCAGGTGACGGGGTGGCCGATCAGCCGGAACAGCGGCCCGGGCCAGCCCACCGCCGCATCGACCAGAAGCGCCACCAGCATTGCCGTCATGTCATTCCCCCAAGCGAAACCGGACCATCCCGCGAAGCCCGGCGGCGCGCAGACGCGCCCGCCAGTCCTCCGGCACGGTCCGGGGGGCAAATAGCAGGGCGCGCGCCGCTCCGGTATGGGCAATCGCGAATCCGAGCGCGCCAATGTCGCGGGCCAGCGCCTCGGTCGGGTCGCCCGCCGGGCCGCGGAGCGCCAGCGTGCGGCGCGCGGACGTGCTGCTCAGCGCGGCCAGAAGCCCGGCGTCGCGCGCGCGGGCCGCCTCCGACCAGCGGGGCAGGAGGTCCGAGATGTCGGCGAAGCGGCCGTCCTGCGGATCGGTCCGTTGCATCGGGCCGAAAAAGCCGCCCACCGCCTCCAGCGCCGGAAGCGGCGCGGTGCGCCCCATCGCCCGGCCCAGCCGCGAGGCCCAGATCAGCCGCTCGGGCGCGGGGAACATCAGGGGGTCGCTTGCCCCCTCGCAGGCGATGCAGGCGCGGGCCAGATCCTCGGGCGGCCCCGCCCAGCCCGCAAGGCGCGCCAACGCGACGAGTGCCGCGGTCGACGCCCCCGCCCCCCCACCCAGCGGCATCGCGGCACGCAAGCCAAAGCGGCCCGACGCCGCGAGGCCCAGCGCCGAGAGCAGCCGCCGCGCCCGTTGCGGCGTGATCAGCCTTTGGCCGTGGCCATGCAGATGGAGGCCGGGGCCGGGCCGGCGGATTCCGTCAAGGGTCAGCGCCGGGCAGGGGAGCGTCACCAGCACGACCGGCCCATCGGCGCCAAGGCGTCCCTGCAACAGCTCTCCGAAATGCCCCGCCACACGGGTTGTGTGCGGGGTCATGCGGGTGTCCAGTTGACCGAGATGATGCCGAAGCCGCCGCCGTCCAGCGGGCGCAGCCGTGTGGCTGACAGGGGCGCCACGTCGAAAGCGAGCGCCGCGCCGGGGCTGCCAAGGGCCAGGGCCAGCGCCGCGCGCACGATCCCGGCATGGGCGACGATCGCGACCGTGCCGTCGCGGCGCGCGGCCCCCCCGATCGCGGGGGCGGCGCGGGCGCAGAGATCGGCGAAGCTTTCCCCGCCCGGCGGGCGATGGTCGGCCAGCGCCGCGCCCGAAAGCGCGCCGATGTCTGGAAGCGCGCTGTAGGGCTGGCCGTCCCATTGCCCGAAATCCTGTTCCCAAAGCGCGGCGTCCTCGGTCGCGGTCGCATCGGGCCAGATCGCGTCCAGCGTCTGACGGCAGCGCAGGGCCGGGCTGACGGACAGGTGGTCGGGCTGCCCCAGCGCCTTGCGCAGCGCGGCGATGGAGGCAGCGTTGCGCAGATCGGCCGGAACGTCGGTCCGGCCGCAGAGCCGTCCGCCGGTGATGGCGGGCGCATGGCGGATCAAGATCAACTCTGTCGCGCGTCCGCACCCCACTGTCGCATTCCCTCTTTCGTGACCGGCCCGTTTCTGCTTTGAGACCGGAGCATGAGCAAGACGATACTGATCACCGGGGGCGCCCGATCGGGCAAAAGCGGCATCGCCGAGACGATCGCGCTGCGGCTGGCGCCCCGCGCGGTCTATATCGCCACCGCCGAGGTGCGCGACGCGGAGATGGCCTCTCGCGTGGCGCAGCACCAGTCGCGCCGGGGGCAGGAGTGGTCGACGATCGCCGAACCCATCGACCTGATCGGCGCGCTGGCCGCCAGCGACGGGCAGGGGCCGCGGCTTGTCGATTGCCTGACACTCTGGCTCACCAACCTGATGCTGGGCGGTCATGACTGGCGGGCCGCGGGCCGCGCGCTGTCCGAGGCCCTGCCCCGCCAAGGCGACCCCGTCCTCCTCGTGACCAACGAGGTCGGCAGCGGGATCGTTCCCGAAAACGCCCTTGCCCGGGAGTTCCGCGATGCGGCCGGGCTTCTCAACCAATGGATCGCCGCCGCCTCGGATGAGGTCATCCTGGCGGTGTCCGGTCTGCCGCTGAAAGTGAAATGACATGAGCCTGCCTTCGATCGCCTCGCTTGCCGAAATTCCCGCGCTTGCCGATGTCCTGCCCGCTGCGGACGCCGCCGCCGCCGAGGCCGCCCGTGCGCGCCAGAATTCGCTGACCAAGCCGCCCGGATCGCTCGGCCGGCTGGAGCAACTGGCGGAGTTCATGGCGACCTGGCGCGGCACCGCCCGGCCCGAGATCTGGCGCGCGCAGGCGCTGGTCTTTGCCGGCAACCATGGCATCTGCGCGCAGGGCGTGAACCCCTATCCGCAGGAAGTGACCGCGCAGATGGTCGCGAACTTCGAACAGGGCGGCGCGGCGATCAACCAGCTTTGCGCGGTCAACGGCGCCGACCTGACCGTGATCGCGCTGGAGCTTGGCCGCCCGACGGCGGACTTCACCGAAGGTCCGGCGATGTCCGAGGCCGACTGCCTGGACGCATTCTGGCAGGGCGCCTCGGCGGTGGATGAGGGCGCGGACGTGCTGATCCTGGGCGAAATGGGCATCGGAAACTCCACCGTCGCGGCGGCCTTGGCGGCCGCCTGCTTCGGCGGGCCGGTCGCGGAATGGGTGGGTCCCGGCACCGGGTCGGACAAGGCGGGCATCCACCGCAAGATCGACGCGATCGAGCGTGGGCTGAAACGGCACGAGGGCGTTCTGGGCGATGCCATGGCGGTTCTGGCCGCGCTCGGCGGGCGGGAACAGGCGGCGATCTGCGGCGCGGTGATGGCGGCCCGTTCGGCGCGCATCCCGGTGATCCTTGACGGGTTCATATGTAGTGCCGCCGCGGCGGTCCTTTACGCCGCGGACAAGCGGCTTCTGGACCACTGCCTTGTCGGCCATGCCTCGGCCGAGCCCGGCCACCGCAAGTTGCTGGCGGCGATCCACAAGCGCCCGGTTCTGGAGTTTGACATGCGGCTCGGCGAAGGGTCCGGCGCGGCGCTGGCGCTGGGCATCCTGCGCGCCGCGCTCGCCTGCCACAACGGCATGGCCACCTTCGGCGAGGCCGGGGTGTCGGAGGCGTGAGCCGCCCTGCCGGCATCGCGTTGCGCCTGGACGAGCTTCGGCTCGCGCTGATGCTGCTGACCCGCCTGCCGGTCGGCCGGATCGAGGGTGCCGCGCCTTCGATGGCGGCCTCCGCCTGGGCCTGGCCGCTGGCGGGCGTGGCGGTGGGCGCCATCGCCGCGCTGGTGCTGGCGCTTATGCAGGGGCTCGGCTTGCCACCGGTGCCCGCCGCGCTGCTGGCACTCGCGGTGGGTGCAGTGGCGACGGGCGCCATGCATGAGGACGGTTTGGCGGATCTGGCCGATGGCTTTGGCGGCGGGGCCACCCGTGACCGCAAGCTGGAGATCATGCGCGATAGCCGGATCGGCAGCTACGGGGTCGTGGCGCTGGCGCTGTCGCTGGGCTTTCGCGCCTCGGCCATCGCGGCTCTGGCGCCGGACGGCGCGGGCTGGGCGTTGATCGGGCTCGCGGCGATCAGCCGGGCGATGCTTCCCGCGGCACTTGTCCTGATGCCGGCGGCCCGGGGGGACGGGCTGGGCAAAGCCGCGCGGGGCGAGGAGACGCCCGCCCTTCACGCGCTAGCGATCGGCTTGCTTTGCCTGCTTCCGTTGGGCGTGGGGGCCGCAATCATCACGCTTGGCGCGGTTGCGCTTGCCTCTGGCGCGCTTGGCCTGCTTGCGAAGCGCCAGATCGGCGGCCAGACCGGCGACGTTCTGGGGGCGATGCAACAGGTGGGCGAGATCGCCGGATGGGCCGCGCTTCTGGCACTTGCCGCCTGAGCGCCGGATTTTATCAAACAGCTTCCAGGGCCAAGTTAGGCTGTGCAAGGGTTTAACCGAACCCCTCTTTATTTTTGATCAAAAATTTGCCAAAAGCACTCCAGTTTTGCAGGAGAGTCGCATGGCCCCGAACCCCGCTCTGATCGCCGGTGTGAACCGCGCCCGTCTGCAAGCCTTCGCAACGCGCGAAGGCCGCCGTTTCGCACAGTCACGGCCCGTCACCCGCAAGGCCCTGGAAAAGGGCGCGAAAACCTATCTGGACGGCGTGCCGATGCACTGGATGCGGGACTGGCCGATGCCCTTCCCGATGCTGGTGGCCGAGGCCAAGGGCGCGCGGCTGACCGATCTTGACGGCTACGGGATCGACGATTTCTGCCTGGGCGATACCGGGTCGATGTTCGGCCATTCACCCGCTCCGGTCGCCAAGGCGATTCGCAAGCAGGCGCGCAACGGTCTGACCTATATGCTTCCGACCGAGGCGGCGCTGAAGGCCGGGCGACTTCTGACCGAGCGCTTCGGCGACTTCCGCTGGCAGATCGCGACGACCGCAACGGACGCCAACCGCTTCGCCCTGCGCGTCGCCCGCGCGGTGACGGGGCGTCCAAAGGTCCTGGTCTTCAACGGTTGCTACCACGGCACCGTTGACGACGCGATGGTGGAGCTTCATGGCGGCCAGACCCGCACCCGGCCCGGTCTTGTCGGTCAGGTCACGGATCTTTCGACGCTGGCGGTCTCATGCGAGTTCAACGACCTTGCCGGGGTCGAGGCGGCGCTGAAGTCCGGCGATGTCGCCGCGATCCTGACAGAGCCGGTGATGACCAATTCGTGCATGGTGCTGCCCGCCCCCGGCTTCCACGACGGGCTGCGACGGCTCGCCACCCAGTACGGTGCCCTGCTGATCATCGACGAGACGCATACGATTTCCTCCGGTCTTGGGGGCTATACCGGCGTTCACGGGCTGGACCCGGATCTTTTCGTGGTCGGCAAATGCGTGGCGGGCGGCATGCCCACCGCCGTCTGGGGTCTGCGCCCCAAGGTGGCGGAGGCGTTCCGCGCCTATGACGCGGCGCGCCCCTCGGGCCATTCCGGCATGGGCACGACGCTTTCGGCCAATCCGATGCAGTTCGCCTGCCTGGTCGCGAACCTGTCTGAGGTGATGACGGCCGAAAACTACGCCCGCATGGAGAAGGGCGCCGCCCGGCTGCACGCGGGTCTCGCCGCCGTGATTGAAAAGCACAAGGCGCCCTGGCATGTCGTGCGGGTTGGCGCGCGGGTCGAATTCATCTGCGCCCCCGGGCCGCTGAAGAACGGGGCCGAGGCGGCGGCCGCCCATGTGCACGAGGTCGAGGCCGCGCTGCATACCGGGCTTCTGAACCGGGGCTGCCTGATCGCGCCCTTCCACAACATGATGCTGGTCAGCCCGGTGACCCGGAAACGCCAGATCGATCGCCTGATCGGCGCCTTCGATGAAATCCTGACCGAGCTTTTTGCCTGAGGACGACCATGACCCAGACCTGCCCCTCGGGCGCGACCCTTGCCGAAGCCGAAGCCTTTCTGGACGCCCACCCGGAAATCGAAGCCTTCGACATCATCCTTCACGATTCCAACGGGATCGGGCGCGGCAAGATCATCCGCCGGCACGAGCTTATCTCGATCTACAAGTCCGGTCGGCACATGCCGATCTCCATCCTTGGGCTCGATATCTGCGGCGAGGATGTGCATGAAACCGGCCTGATCTGGGACCAGGGCGACGGCGACCTGCGCGCATGGCCGATCCCCGGGACGCTGAAGCCGCTGCATAACACCACGCCGCCGCGGGGCGAGGTCTTCCTGTCGCTCTACGAGCTGGACGGGACGCCGATGACCTCGGACCCGCGCCATGCGCTGCAACGCCAGGTCGACCTGCTGGCCGCAGACGGGCTGCGTCCCGCCGGAGCGTTCGAACTGGAGTTCTTCCTGCTTGCCAACGACCGGGGGCCGGATGGCAAGGTCCAGCCCGCGCGCGACGTGCTGGACGGGCGCCATTCCCGCAAGACCGAGGTCTATTCCGTCGATCACCTGCACGGGATGCTGCCCCTCTTCTCCGACATCTACGCGGCGGCGGAGAAGGCGGGGATCAAGGCGGAGACCATGATCTCCGAATACGCGCCGGGCCAGTATGAGCTGACGCTGCACTACCGCGAGGATGTGATGCAGGCGGCCGACGACCTGATCCGGCTGAAGCGCATCGTGCGGGCGCAGGCACGGGCGCATGGCGTGACTGCCTGTTTCATGGCCAAGCCGGTGGAGGAATACGCGGGTTCAGGCATGCATTTCCACGTCTCGCTTCAGGATGGCGAGGGCCGGAACGTCTTTGCCGAAAAGGAAGAGGGCAAGTGGACCGACACGATCCTGCATGCGTTGGGCGGCATGCGGGACACGATGGCCGAATCCATGCTGGTCTTTGCCCCGCATGCCAATTCCTGGCGTCGTTTCGCGAACCAGAGCTACGCGCCGGTCTCGACCAACTGGGGCGTCAACAACCGGTCCGTCGCGCTCAGGATTCCGGCGGGCGATCTGCGCGCGCGCCGGATCGAGCATCGCCCCTCGGGCGTCGATGCGAACCCCTATCTGGTGGCCACGATCATCCTCGCGGCGATCCGGCACGGGCTGGCCAACCGGATCGACCCGGGGCCCGAGACCACCGGGAACGGCTATGCGGATGACGACGGCGGCGCGATGCCGCGCGACTGGCGCACGGCGATCGAGGCGGCGCGGAACTCCGCCTTCCTGAAGGACGCGCTGGGTGAGGACATGCACCGCACCTTCACCGAGGTGAAGGCCGCAGAATACGCGCGCGTCAACCGCACGGTGTCGGAGCTTGATTTCGACCTTTATCTGCACACGGTCTGACCGGCGGAGACCACCGGCGGTCCCCAAAAAGAAAAGGCCCGCCGCTAGCGGCGGGCCTTTGGCATTCGTGGGTGCTGGATCAGTTGGCGCAGCGCTTGGCCGCTTCGTCCACGGTCGCGGTGAACCCGGTGAGGGAGAAGGTGTCCTGCGTCTGCGTGCCACGGCCGGAGCGGGCCTTGACCACGGCCTTGGCGCCCGCCTTCATCGCGGCGACGATCTGGGCATCCATATCGCCGTTCTGGGACCAGGCGACCTCGGGGTCGGCGGCGCTGTTGAGGAACAGCTCGAAGGTCTTGCCGTCGATCTCAAGCGTGGGTGAGCTGGCCTCGTCAAAAGGATAGCCGCCGGAGAACGACACCTCGCCGGCGGAGCTGCCGGGGCGGAAGGTCACGAACAGCAGGATATCGCCACGGCGCACCGAAACGGCCTTGCCGTCCTTGGTGTTGACGGTTTCGACCGGGGCAGAGACGCTCCAGCATTCCTTGGGGCTTTCGGAGACATAGAAGCTCCAGTCCCCGTTGGCAGAGACGCGGTCATTCGCGCTCTGTGCGCCGGCAGCCCCGGCAATCATCGTCGTCGCCACGAACAGGCCGCTCAGCGTTTTCGCTATCGTGTTCACTTTTCGCCTCCTGAAGGCCCATGCCGCCCCGCATGGCGCACTGTTCCCGCGCCTTTGCCGTGGCGGCTGCCATTTCAACCCGATATGACAGCCTTAGCGCAATCCGGTCCAAGTCGCAAAGGGCCGTAGGCAGTTTTTCGCTGAGGAGAAGACCCGATGAAAGCAGTCCCGATGGTCGAGTTCTGGAGGGGCGGACTTCTCGAAAGCCTGCACCTGGGGCATGCCGTGATCTGCGACGCCACGGGCGGGATCGTCGAGGCCTGGGGCGACCCCGATGCGGTGATCTTTCCCCGCTCCGCCTGCAAGATGATCCAGGCGCTGCCGCTTGTCGAAAGCGGTGCGGCGGATGCGTTGGGGGTGGGGCCGTCGAGGCTGGCCCTGGCCTGCGCCAGCCACCAGGGCGCGGCGGTGCATTCCGATCTTGTGACGCGCTGGCTTGGGGATCTGGGGCTGGGCGAGAACGACCTGCGCTGCGGACCGCAGATGCCGCGCGACCATGCGGCCATGAGAGAGGTGCTGTGCAAGGGCGATAGCCCCTGCCAGATCCACAACAACTGCTCGGGCAAGCACACGGGCTTCCTGACGCTGGCCCGGCACCTGGGCGCGGGGCCCGAGTATCACGAGGTCGACCATCCGGTGCAGGCCGCCGTCCGGCAGGCGTTCGAGGAGGTGACTGGCCTTGCCTCGCCCGGCTACGGGATCGACGGTTGTTCGGCGCCGAACTTCGCGACGACGGTTCACGGCCTGGCCCGCGCCATGGCCTTTTTCGCAACCGCGGCGACCCGTTCGGACGGGCGCTCGAAGGCCGCCGATCGCCTCGTTTCGGCGATGACGGCCTTTCCCGAACTGGTCGCGGGCGAAGGTCGGTCCTGCACCAACCTGATGCGCGCGATGGGCGGCAAGGTGGCGGTCAAGACCGGGGCGGAGGCGGTCTTCGTCGCGATCCTGCCCGAACGGGGGATAGGCATCGCGCTGAAGGTCCTCGACGGGGCCGATCGCGCCTCGGAGGCGGCGATCACCGCGCTGCTGATCCGCCTGGGGGCGCTCGATCCCGGCCATCCGGTGGTCAAGCACTACCTGACCGGACCGATCATGAACCGCGCGGGGCTGGCCGTTGCCGAGCGTCGGTTGGCGCCCGGTTTCGCCGCCTGAGACACGCGAACGGGCGCCCCGGATTGCCAGAGCGCCCGTTTCGGCCGCGGTCGCGCGGCTCAGTTGTCGTTGATGTCCTTTTCCCAGATCTTCACTTGACCGCGCCGGCGCCCGAAGATCGCCCGAAGCACGGCCCAGCTCGCCAGAGAGGCGACGGCGAAGACCAGCAGAAGCGCGGGCAGCGTCCCGCCGACAAGCCCAAGCCAGATGCCGATCCCGGTCAGCGTGGCCCCGCCCGCGAAGCCGAGGAAGATGAAGCCCGGCACCGCGACCTCCAGGATCGCCAGCACGACGCCCGCCGTCAGCCACACCCACCAGAGCTGCCAGAATTCCATCACGCGCGTCCTTTCAACATCTTGAAGGCATCGCCGAAGGCATCAAGCGCCTGGGCCGGGACGATGACCGTCTGCTTGCCGGCGCCCTGGCCGACGGCGGTCAGCGCCTCCACCTGTTTCAGCGCCACCTGGTATTGCGCGGCCTCGATGCCGTTTTCCTTGATCGCCTTGGCCACCACCTCGGTCGCGTAGGCTTCCGCCTCGGCCGAGATGCGCCGCGCCTTGGCCTGCTGTTCGGCGGCATATAGGTCGGCGTCGGCCCCAAGCTCGACCGCGCGCTTCTTGCCCTCGGCCTCGGTGACATGGGCGCGCCGCGCACGCTCGGCGTTCAACTGCTGCAGCATCGCGGCGCGCGTCGCCTCGTCAAGGTTCACGTCCAGGACCTCGGCCCGCGTCACCTCGATCCCCCAGTCGTCGACCATCGCCGCCACCTGCTCGCGCACCTTGCCGATCAGGTCGGCGCGGTTCGACTGCACCTGGTCGAGTTCCATCTTGCCGATTTCGCTGCGTACGATCCCGGCGACGGTCGTGGCGATGGCGCCGTCCACGTCGCGGATCCGGTAGACCGTCTTTTCCGGCTCGATGATGCGGTAGAAGACGCTGGTTTCGACCTTCACCAGCACGTTGTCCGAGGTGATGGCGTCCTGCAGCGCATTGGGAAGCTGGCGTTCGAGGATCGAGATCTTGTGCGCCACGCGGTCGAGGAAGGGCACGATGAAGTTGATGCCCGGCCCCAGGACCGCGCGCAGGCGGCCGAAACGCTCGACCACGTGCTTCTCGGACTGCGGGACGATCCGGACGCCGAGGAAGATGCAAAGTATGATGAAGACGGCAATGGCCAGAAAGACCGCGTTGCCGCCAATGAGATCTTCAAATCGCATTCTCAATCCTCCGAAGACTATCCATTAGGAATATGCCCCGCATGGAGGGTGGTGAAAAGACACTGGATGGGGGGAAACGGCGCGGTCCTCTCCCCCTGTTGCCGGGCTGCGCAAGCAAAAGGCCGCGGCGTTGCCTGCCGCGGCCCGTTGTGCAAGGTCGAAGCGAAGGCTCAGCCGATCGCGGCGGCCTGAACCTCTGCGTCGATATAGGGCACATACTGGGCGAAATTGTCCGCGAACATGCCCACGAGCTTGCGGGCCTGCGCGTCATAGGCGGTCGGGTCCGCCCAAGTGTAGCGCGGATCCAGAAGCGCGTCCTCGACCCCCGGGACCGAAACCGGAACCTCGAAGCCGAAGTTCTTGTCCTTGCGGAACTCCACGGCATTGAGCGACCCGTCGAGCGCGGCGGTCAGAAGCGCGCGGGTGGCCCGGATCGGCATGCGCCGGCCGGTGCCGTAGGCGCCACCCGTCCAGCCGGTGTTGACCAGCCAGCAGGTCGCCCCGTGATGCGCGATCTGTTCCTGAAGGAGCTTGCCGTAGACCTCGGGGCGGCGCGGCATGAAGGGCGCGCCGAAGCAGGTCGAGAAGGTCGGAAGCGGCTCGGTCACGCCGACCTCGGTGCCCGGCGTCTTCGAGGTGAAGCCCGACAGGAAGTGATACATCGCCTGCGCGGGCGTCAGACGCGCGATCGGCGGCAGCACGCCATAGGCGTCGCAGGTCAGCATGATCACGTTTTTCGGGTGCCCGCCCATGCCGGTGCCCGAGGCGTTGGAGATGTACTCCAGCGGGTAGGCGCAGCGCATGTTGTCGGTGATCGAGTTGTCCTCGAAGTCGAGCGCGAGCGTCTCGGGGTCGAAAACCATGTTCTCGACGACCGTGCCGAACTTAGAGGTGGTGGCGAAGATCTCGGGCTCCGCCTCGGCCGAGAGGTTGATGGTCTTGGCATAGCAGCCGCCTTCGAAGTTGAAGGTACCCTTGCCAGACCAGCCGTGTTCGTCATCGCCGATCAGCACGCGCGAGGGGTCGGCCGACAGCGTCGTCTTGCCGGTCCCCGAAAGGCCGAAGAAGACGGCGGCGTCATCGGGGTTGTCGATCGCGTGGTTGGCCGAGCAGTGCATCGCCATGACGCCCTTGCCCGGAAGGATGTAGTTGAGAAGCGTGAAGACCGACTTCTTGTTCTCGCCCGCATAAGCGGTGTTGGCGATCAGGATCAGCTTGCGGTCGAAGTTCAGCGCGATGACCGTTTCCGAGCGGCAGCCATGGCGCGCGGGGTCGGCCTTGAACGACGGGCAGTTGATGATCGTGAATTCGGGGATGAAGCTGTCAAGCTCGTCGCGCGAGGGGCGGCGCAGCAGGTGGCGGATGAAGAGCCCGTGCCAGGCCAGTTCCGTCACGACCCGCACGTCGAGCCGGTGTTCGGGATCGGCGCCGCCGAAGAGGTCCTGAACGAAATAGTCGCGCCCCTTCATGTGCGCGACCATATCGTCATAGAGCGTGTCGAAGGCTTCGGGGGACATCGGTTTGTTGTTGTCCCACCAGATCGTATCCTCGACCGACGGAGTTCGCACCACGAACTTGTCCTTGGGAGAGCGGCCGGTGTGCTTGCCAGTGGTCACGAGGAAGGCGCCGCCCGTGCCCAGCGTGCCCTCGTCACGCTTGAGTGCCGCTTCGATCAGCGCAGGCTCCAGCAGGTTGTAATAGACAGTGCCAAGCCCCGCGATCCCATGGTCTTCCAATCGCTGCGAGGGGTTTACCCGTCCTGTCATCATGTGTCGCTCCTGGCGCCGGAAACCGGCTTCTAGACAATCCCAAACACGCCTATGCCATCATTTTCCGGCAGTTTTCGGGCGCGCGCCGGGCATTCGCGGGTCCGGCAGGGCCCCTATAACACGAGCTTGAAAGCGGGAACCAGCAGCGTTGCCGGTCGTTAGCGCCATCATTTCCTGTTTAGCGCAACCACCGGCAGAACTGTGCCGCGATTGTGGCCGACGGCCCCTGAACTGCGGCAAATCCGCAAGGTTCGGCAAAAAATTCCGCATGCGCCGCGGCAAGCCGGCAATGATTCGCAGTTAGATATTGATTCACACCGCCGGAGAAGGGACTATGTGGCAAAATATCGGCAGTCGGATTGCAGGCGATCGAGGCCGGGGCGAGCAGTACGAAGGAATAACAAATGTCCAGGATAGCGTTGGTCGATGATGACAGGAATATCCTGACCTCGGTCTCCATGACGCTTGAAGCCGAAGGGTTCGAGGTCGAGACCTACAACGACGGGCAATCCGCGCTCGACGCCTTCAACAAACGCATGCCCGACATGGCCGTTCTCGACATCAAGATGCCGCGCATGGACGGGATGGACCTGCTTCAGCGGCTGCGGCAGAAGACCTCGATGCCGATCATCTTCCTGACCTCGAAGGATGATGAGATCGATGAGGTTCTGGGCCTGCGCATGGGCGCGGACGACTATGTCAAGAAGCCGTTCTCCCAACGCCTGCTGGTCGAGCGTATCCGCGCGCTCCTGCGCCGTCAGGAGGCCATCGCCTCGGGCGAGGTCGCGACCACCGAGGAAACCAAGATGATGACGCGCGGGGCCCTGACCATGGACCCGCTGCGCCACTCCGTCAGCTGGAAGGGGCGCGACGTGGCCCTGACGGTGACCGAGTTCCTTCTGCTTCAGGCGCTTGCCCAGCGGCCCGGCTTCGTGAAAAGCCGCGACCAGCTGATGGATGTCGCCTATGACGACCAGGTGTATGTCGATGACCGCACGATCGACAGCCACATCAAGCGCCTGCGCAAGAAGATGCGGATGGTCGATGACGAATTCTCGGCCATCGAGACGCTTTACGGTATCGGTTACCGATACAACGAAGAATGAGCATCGCCGAAAGGTTCCGACTGCTCGACCGAAGAAAGCCGGCAAGCCGCGTGGATGTCGTGCTGGGGGAAGATTGGGTTTCCCCCGACGGCTACATCGACCAGGAACTGCGGGCCGGCCGGGAACGGCGCAGCCTGATCGGGTTGAACCGTTCGCCGCTCGCCCGCAAGATCATCATTTTCAACCTGATGGCCATGGTCCTGCTGGTTGCGGGCGTGCTTTACCTCAACCCGTTCCGGGACAGCCTGGCGATCCAGCGGGAAACCGGACTGGTCTCCGAGGCGCAGTTGATCGCCGACGTGTTCGAGGTGCAGTTGCCGCTCTCCGGCCCGGTCAATATCGCGACTTCGGACGGGATCGACGCCCATGGCACGCTCGACGGGATGGAGATCCCGGAGGGGGTCGAGCTTTTCGTCTTCGACCTGACCGGCGCGCCGGTGGTCAGCACCCTGGGTGCCGAGCGCCCCCAGCCGGAGACCGTCGAGGGCTTGAAGGAAGATCGTCGCCCGACGATCATCACCGACCTTTTGAACGGCATCTGGAACGGTATGTCGGCGCTGTTCTCCTTCCAGGATCCGGTCGAATATTCGATCTCGGCGCGCGACCTCGCCGAGCTGCTGGTCGCCGACGCGCTTGACGGGGAGACGCGCTTTTCCTCGGCGCTTGACGCCGCGGGCGGGACGATCTTCGCGGTCGCCACGCCGATCCGGCGCGGTGACGACGTCGTCGGCGTCGTGGCCCTGACCTCCGCCGCGAGCGAGATCGACCGCCTTGTCCGGGTCGAGCGCGAGCAGATCCTGGAGATGTTCTTCGTCGCGGCCTTCGTGTCGATCGGGCTCAGCCTGCTGTTGGCCTCCACCATCGCCAACCCGCTTTCCGACCTTGCCGCCGCGGCCGAGCTTGGCCGGGATAAGAATGCCCGCAAGCTCAACCCCGGCCGCGTGCGCATCCCGGACCTGACCGCCCGCCCGGACGAGATCGGGCGGCTTTCCGGCGCGATGCGCGGCATGGTCGCGGCCCTTTACGACCGGATCGAGTCGAACGAACAGTTCGCCGCCGATGTCGCGCATGAGATCAAGAACCCGCTGGCGTCGCTGCGCTCTGCCGTGGGGACGCTGCGGATGGCCAAGCGCGAGGATCACCGCGAGAAGCTGCTCGACGTGATCGACCACGATGTGCGCCGTCTCGACCGGCTGGTCAGCGACATTTCCAACGCCTCCCGGCTCGACAGCGAGCTGGTCCGTGAGGAAGAGGAGGTCTTCGACCTGATCAAGACGCTCGGCGGGATCACGCAGTATTTCGGCGACGAGGCCAAGGGCAAGGGCATCGACTTCATCACCGACCTGCCGCCGGATGCGATCAAGATCACCGGGCTCGAGGCACGTCTTGCGCAGGTCTTCGTCAACCTGATCTCGAACGCGATGTCGTTCTGCGAAAAGGGCGATGCGGTTCGTGTCTGGGCGCGCAAGCGTGAAAACCGGGTGCTCGTGGTGGTCGAGGACACCGGCCCCGGGATCCCCGACCAGGCACTGACAAAGATCTTCAAGCGCTTCTACTCGGAACGGCCGGTCGGCCAGTTCGGCAACCATTCCGGTCTTGGCCTTGCGATCTCCAAGCAGATCGTCGAGGCGCATGGCGGCGTGATCTGGGCCGAGAATATCCGCACCGCCGATTCAGACCTGAACACGCCGCCGCTTGGTGCGCGGTTCGTGGTGGGTCTGCCCTTGTGACCCCCGGGCCGGCGGCAGCGACGGTCCTTCATGCCAGCTGCGTCAGCCTGGAGGGGCGGGGGGTGCTCATCCTCGGACCTTCGGGCTCGGGGAAATCGGCGCTGGCGCTGCAACTCATGGCCCTTGGCTGCACCCTCGTCGCCGATGACGGTGTCCGGGTCGAGGCGCGCGGCGGTCAGGCCCTGGCCAGCGCGCCCGAGGCCATCCGCGGCATGATCGAGGCACGCGGCGTCGGCCTGCTCGCCGCCGAGACCGCCCCGGCGGCGGCCGTCGTCCTGGCCGTCGACCTGTCGCAGGAGGAGACGGAGCGGCTGCCACCCCATCGAGACATCGTGATCGCCGAATGCGTCGTTCCTGTGCTTCACAGAGTCGAGAGCGTCCATTTTGTCGCGGCGATCCTGCAATATCTCAAGGCAGGACGTCGCGCGTGAGTGACACGATGAACAGCCGACCGCAAGACAAGGCCGGGCAGGGCCTGGTGTTGGTGACCGGCCCCTCGGGCGCCGGACGCTCGACCGCGTTGCGCGCGCTTGAGGATCTGGGCTACGAGCCGATCGACAACCTGCCGCTAAGCCTGATCCCGCGCCTTCTGGACGGGCCGCCGATCCAGCGCCCGCTGGCGCTGGGGATCGACGTGCGCAACCGGGACTTCTCCGTCGCGGGCCTGATCGAGTTGATCGACGCGCTGACCGCGCGGCCCGAGGTGTCGCCCGAGGTGCTGTTCCTCGACTGCCGGGCCGACGAGCTGGTGCGGCGCTACGGCGAGACGCGGCGCCGCCATCCCCTCTCCCCCGAAGAGACGCCCTCCGACGGGGTGCAAAGCGAGATCGACCTTCTGGTCCCGATCCGCGCGCGCGCGGATGTGCTGATCGACACCTCCGACCTGTCGCCCCATGACCTCAAGGCCGAGGTCGTGCGCTGGTTCGACCGGACCACGGGCGGGCGGCTTGCGGTGTCGGTACAGTCCTTTTCCTACAAGCGCGGGGTGCCGCGCGGGCTCGACCTGATGTTCGATTGCCGCTTTCTGAGAAACCCGCATTGGGAGGAGGCGCTGCGCCCGCTTGACGGGCGCGATCCGGCCGTGGCGGGCTATGTGGCCGAAGACCCGCGTTTCGCGGAGTTCTTCGACCGTGTGCGCGATCTGATCCTGTTTTTGCTGCCTGCGCAGGTCGCTGAGGGCAAAAGCCATCTGGCCATCGGCTTCGGTTGTACCGGAGGGCAACACCGCAGCATTGCAGTTGCAGAAAAAATGGCCAAAGAGCTTGCGGAGGCAGGGTGGCAGGTGTCTAAGAGGCATCGGGAATTGGAACGCCGCACGGCCACGGCCGCGGCATTGCAGGGTGAGAGGGCGTGATCGGGGTCGTGATCGTCGCACATGGCGGTTTGGCACGCGAATACCTCGCGGCGGTCGAGCATGTCGTCGGCAAGCAGTCCGGTATTCGGGCCATCGCGATCGAAGAGGATCACGACCGCGCCGAAAAGCAGGACGAGATCCGCGCCGCCGCCGATGCGGTCGACCAAGGCGACGGCGTGGTCGTGGTGACGGACATGTTCGGCGGTTCGCCCTCCAACCTGTCGCTTTGCGCCTGTGAGCGTCAGAACCGCCGGATCATCTACGGCGCCAACCTGCCGATGCTGATCAAGCTCGCGAAATCGCGCAACCTGTCGGTGACCGATGCCGTGGCGACCGCGCTCGACGCGGGGCGCAAGTATATCAATGTCTATGCCGGCGGGGCCGGGCAGGTGCGGCCGTGACCGAATGCATTTTGAAGATCGTCAATGAAAAGGGGCTCCATGCCCGCGCCTCGGCGAAGTTCGTCGAGGTGGTCGAAGCCCATGACGCGACCGCCGAGGTCGAGAAGGACGGGATGAGCGCCTCGGGCGATTCCATCATGGGCTTGCTGATGCTGGCGGCCTCGCGCGGCACCTCGATCACCGTACGCACCGATGGTGCCGAGGCAGAGAAGCTGGCCCATGCGCTCAGCGCGCTCGTCGCCGACCGGTTCGGCGAGGGGAACTGACCCCGAAGCAGCGAACGCCCCGCCGCAGGACGGGGCGAAACCATGGCGCCGATCAGCGCGTCGGCACCGGCACTTCGCCGCGGTAGTCGTAGAAGCCGCGCTGGGTCTTGCGGCCGAGCCATCCAGCCTCGACATATTTCGTCAGAAGCGGGCAGGGGCGGTACTTGGTGTCGGCAAGCCCGTCGTGCAGCACGTTCATGATCGCAAGGCAGGTGTCGAGGCCGATGAAGTCGGCCAGTTCCAGCGGCCCCATAGGGTGGTTCGCGCCAAGCTTCAGTGACTCGTCGATCGAGCGGACCGAGCCCACGCCCTCGTAAAGCGTATAGACCGCCTCGTTGATCATCGGCATCAGGATGCGGTTGACGATGAAGGCGGGGAAGTCCTCGGCGCTGGCGGCGGTCTTGCCCAGCTTTTCGACCACGGCCAGAAGCGCCCGGTAGGTCGGCTCGTCCGTCGCGATCCCGCGGATCAGCTCGACAAGCTGCATCACGGGCACCGGGTTCATGAAATGGAACCCCATGAACTTTTCCGGCCGGTCGGTGCGACTCGCAAGCCGGGTGATGGAGATCGAGGAGGTGTTGGAGGTCAGGATCGTCGTGGGCTTCAGATGCGGCAGCAGATCCTCGAAGATCGCCTGCTTGACCGTCTCCCGCTCGGTCGCGGCCTCGATCACCAGATCGGTCTGGCCGAGGTCGGAGAGTTTCAGCGTCGTCTTGATGCGCGCCAGCGCGGCGTCATGGTCAGCCTCGCTGATCTTGCCGCGCGAGGCCTGGCGTTCCAGGTTCCGGTCAATCAGCGCGACGGCCTTGTCGAGCGCGGGCTGCGTGATGTCGTTCAACAGCACGTCGAAGCCGGCAAGGGCGAAAACATGGGCGATTCCGTTGCCCATCTGGCCCGCGCCCACGATGCCCACAGTCTTGATGTCCATGCCAGTTCTCCGCTTTTCGCTATGACCTTATGCACCCCCAGCGCTGCGGCGCAAGGCGTAAGCCGGGGCGCGCTGGTCCGAAGCCCCTCCGAAGGCCCGAGGAAGGCCGAAATTCCGGTGGCGCAACTGTGACGCGAGGTCCTTCGAATGACCTTCGACCTGCCTTTTTTCGGTCAATGAGCGGCGGGATATTACGCCTTGGGGGCGCATTGACGAGGCAACGAAAAATGAAATCTGCTGTCGCTTTCTTTCTCCGGTTCGCGCGGAAGAACTCCGAACAGACAGACGCCTTCGGCGCGCGCCTGATGACAATGTCCAAGCCGCGTACGCCGCGTCCGACGCGCGCCGCGGCGCCCTCGCTCTTCAAGCGCGGCGCCCGCGCGGCCTGAGGCCGGCTCGGCCTAAAAGCCGATCGCGACGCCCGGAAGGTTCAACTCGCGCACCAGATCGCGCAGTTCCTGCCGGGCGGCGACATTCGACAGGCTCAGCGACTCCACCCCGATATCCTTCAGGTCCAGGAGCGTCAGCCCGCGCGGGAAGAGTTCCCGGAAAATGACCCGCTCGGAAAAGCCCGGCGCCACGCGGAAGCCGATCCGCTTGGAGAGCTGCTCAAGCGCCGCGCCGACCTTCTTCTTGTTGTGCATCTGCTGAACGCCCAGGCGGTTGCGAAGCACGATCCAGTCGATCGGCCTCACTCCCGCCCGCGCCCTCAGCTGCCGCGCGTTCCAGACCATCTCGGCATAGATCGACGGGCCGGTGACGCGGCCGGTCTCGGGGCTGATGCGCGCCAGAAGGTCGAAGTCGATGAAACTGTCGTTCAGGGGCGTGATCAGCGTATCGGCGAGCGAGTGCGCGACCTGGCTCAGGCGCGTGTGCGATCCGGGGCAATCGATGATGATGAAGTCGCTGACCGCATCCAGTTCGGCGACCGCCGCCGACAGGCGATAATCGAAGGGGTTTTCGCCCTCTGGGATGCTGGCCGGATCAACCTCGGGCAGTTCGCGGTAATCGGGGGTCGGCAGATCGAGCCCTTGGCGCCGGGCGAAGGCGCGGCGATTTTCGACATAGCGGCCGAAGCTGCGTTGGCGCAGATCAAGGTCCAGCGCGCCGACACGATGCCCCATGCGGGCGAGCGCGGTCGCGACATGCATCGAAGTGGTGGATTTGCCCGACCCGCCCTTTTCATTGCCGGTCACGATGATATGCGCCACGCTGTCCCTCCGCGAAATGGTGCCTTCGCGGCCCGGCGGGACTATATGTGGCGGCGTTGGCAGACGGAAGCGACAAGCCGCATCTGCCACTGCGGGCACGACATCGGTGCAACACCCGGGCAGTCCAGATGGACAAACCGGCCGCGCCCGGAGCGCCAGCCGGTGCCGCGCCTCGAACCTCCCAACAAAAACGCCGCCCACGAAGGGGCGGCGTATCCGTAGCACATAGGCGGGGTCTCAGAAGCCCAGGCCGGCGTACTTGTTCTTGAACTTCGACACGCGGCCGCCGGTGTCCAGCAGCTTGGCCGAGCCGCCGGTCCAGGCGGGGTGCGCCAGCGGATCGATGTCGAGCGCCAGCGTGTCGCCTTCCTTGCCCCAGGTCGAGCGGGTCTGGTAGGTCGAGCCGTCGGTCATCTTGACGGTGATGAAGTGGTAGTTCGGGTGGATACCTTGTTTCATCGGTCCGATCCTTACTTGGCTTTTTCTTTGTAGTTGGTGACTTCGGCGATCCGGGCCGACTTACCGCGGCGCGAGCGCAGGTAGTAGAGCTTCGCGCGACGGACCTTGCCGCGGCGAACGACCTCGATCGAGTCGATGTTGGTCGAGTAGAGCGGGAACACACGTTCCACGCCTTCGCCGAAGGAGATCTTGCGCACGGTGAACGACGCGGCGAGCGTGCTGCCGCCACGGCGGGAGATGCACACGCCTTCGTAGTTCTGCACACGCGAACGGGTGCCTTCGGTCACCTTGTAGCCGACGCGAACGGTGTCGCCGGCCTTGAAATCCGGGATGCTTTTGCCGAGGGCGGCGATCTGTTCCGCCTCGAGCTGCGCGATCAGGTTCATCGCAATTCCTTCTCTCATGCTCGCGGTGGTTCCGCGATGGTTTGGCGCGCCTCAGAGCTCCGTGTCTTCATCGGGTCCGCATCTTGCGCCCGCCGGAGGTCAGGTCATCGTTTCCTAGTCGCTTCGCCGGCCCGGAACCCGCCGAAGAAGACGGGCGCATCGGCCATAGAAATAAGGCCCGGACGACTCGTTCAAGCCCCGGACGGGCGCGGTATAGGGGCAAGCGCGCGCCGGGTCAAGGTCGTGTGCATTGCCGCTGAAAGACGGCGGTATGTATTCTGATTCGGCATCCAACCCGATGAAAGGATCTACCGATGCGAAAGTCTGATGAAATGCGTGCCACCGTTCTTGGCGCGGACCTGACACACGGCCGAACCGGAGATCCGATACGCTTCCGAGCCATGATCCTGGAGCATCACGACGGCCGGTATTCTATCGAATACTCGCACGCACCACGACCATCGGATGATGCCGGATTTTGGTATTCGGACAGTCTAACAAGTGCAGGAACCTATGACTAGGCGCGCGAACATGTCGATGCGATGTGCAACGAACTGGAAAGGGCCTTTGAGGTTCGCCCATGGTGCGAGTGACAGTCTGCCGGAGCGTGCCGATCCTGTCGCGCTCCGACAGGAAATCTTCATCTGTCAGGCTGGCGTCTGGAGTCGCCGGAATCTTCCCAAAGGTCCGGCCGCCGTTCGCGCGTGATCCGCTCGGCCTCGGCGCGGCGCCACTTCTCGATCTCGCCGTGGTGGCCGGACATCAGGACCGGCGGAATCTCCCGTCCTTCCCAGACTTGCGGCTTCGTGTACTGAGGATGTTCCAGAAGCCCGTGGGAGTGGCTTTCTTCCTCGGTCGAGGCGGCGTTGCCGAGAACGCCGGGCAGAAGCCGCACGGTCGCGTCGATCATCGCCTGGGCCGCGATCTCGCCGCCGGTCAGGACAAAGTCGCCCAGCGAAACCTCCTCGACCGCGTAGTGATCGAGCACGCGCTGGTCCACGCCCTCGAAGCGGCCACACAGCAGCGTTATGCCGTCGGCCTCGGCCCAGCTGCGGGCCATCGCCTGGTCGAAGCGGCGCCCGCGCGGGGACAGGTAGACGACCGGCCAGCGCGACCGCTCCACCGGGGTGCCGATGGCCGCCTCGTCGAAGGCGCGCGCGACGACATCGGCGCGCAGCACCATGCCCGCCCCGCCGCCGGCGGGCGTGTCATCGACGTTGCGGTGCTTGCCAATGCCGAAGGGGCGCAGGTCGATGGTCTCCAGCGCCCAGCGACCCTCTTGCAGGGCCTTGCCGGTCAAGGACAGGCCAAGCGTTCCGGGGAATGCCTCGGGGAAGAGGGTGATGATCCGGGCCCGCCAGGCGCCTTTCAGGCGCGGCGTGTCGGTCATCAGCTCCCGCGGCTTGAGGCTGGCAGAGATCGCCAGCCGGCCGTGGGACCGGGGCTTGTCCTCAGTCATCGCCGAGGTCCGCGGGCGGGTCGGCGATGATCCGGCGGGCGGTCAGATCGACCGTCGGGACCGCCGCCTTGGTGAAGGGCACAAGCAGCATCGCGGCCCCGCCCACGATCTCCAGGAAATCCCCTGCGCCGTGGTTGTGGACCGCCTTGACCCGCCCGAGGGCGGTGCCCGACGTGTCCAGAACCTCAAGCCCGATCAGGTCGGCGTGATAGAATTCGTCGTCGGGAAGATTGGGAAGCTTGTCGCGGTCGGCGAAAAGCTCCACGCCCTTCATCGCCTCGGCCTCTTCCCGGGTGTTGATGCCCGAAAGGCGTGCGGTCAGCCCGCCGCCGCTGCCGCGCGTCAGGCGCAGCGTGAAGCTGCGGCTGCCGTCCTCGGTCCACAGCGGCGCATAGGCGGCGATCGCCTCGGGCTGGGCGCAGAAGCTTTTCAGCCGAACCTCGCCGCGGACCCCGAAGGCCCCGGCGATGGCGCCGACGCAGATGCGGTCAGTTGCCATTGGCGGGCTCCTCGCAGGGGACGACGGGGGCAGAAAGCACGCGATCGGTCTTCATCCCGAGCCAGAATGCCCCCGCGCACAGCGTGAGCGTGACGATCCGGCGCAGGAAGAAGCCGATCAGCATGATCCCTCAGCGGCTTATTCGGCCGAGGCGGTCTTGGCGGCCTTCTCGGCGGCGCGCTTCTTGGCCTTGTCGCCGGGCTCGGCCTTTTGCATGTTGGCGCGGGTCGACTTGGCGCGGACGCCAGCGGCTTCGAGGAAGCGCGCGATCCGGTCGGTCGGCTGGGCGCCCTGCGACAGCCAGTACTGCACGCGCTCCATGTTCATCTTGACGCGGTCTTCGCTGTCCTTGGCGAGAAGCGGGTTGTAGGTGCCCAGCTTCTCGATGAAGCGGCCGTCGCGCGGCATGCGCGAGTCGGTGGCGACGATCGAGTAGAAGGGCCGCTTCTTGGAACCGCCGCGGGCGAGACGGATTTTCATAGCCATGTGAGTTACTCCTTTTGATGGCTGTTGACGGGGCGCACCCCGTTATTTCTGCAGTTTCTCGTGGTGCCTGATGACTTCGGAGATGATGAAGTTCAGGAATTTCTTGGCGAACTGGGGGTCTAGGTCGGCCTCGGCCGCCAGCCTTTCGAGTCGCGCGATCTGGTCGGCCTCCCGCACGGGGTCCGAAGGGGGCAGGTCGTGTTCGGCTTTCAGGAAGCCCACCGCCTGGGTGTGCTTGAACCGTTCGGCCAGCGTGAAGACGAGGATCGCGTCAAGCCGGTCGATGCTTTCGCGATGGCCCTTCAGAAGCTGGGCGGCGCGGTTCGTCGGGTCGCTCATAGGGGCCTCCGGTGCGGGGCTGTGGCAGGACCGCGCCCGGAGGGGCGAGATCCGCAGGAACGGGGGGTAGGCCGCAGGACCGGGGCGCCGCCCCGGACCCCGGGGTATTTGGGCAATGAAGAAGGACGCCGCGTCATTTCTTCTTCCCGAAGCCGAGGCCCGAAAGGCCGCCGGGCAGTTTGAGCCCGCCAAGCCCACCCGGGCCAGGCATCGCGCCGGGCATGCCGCCCATGCCTTCGCGCATGCCCTTGGCCATGGCTTCCATCTCGGCCGGGCTCATCTTCGACGGGTCGGGCATGCCGCCGCCAAGACCCTTGCCGCCCATCATCTGCTTGATGGCCTGCTTCATGGCGCCGCCCTTGCCCATCTTCTTCATCATGTCGGCCATCTGCCGGTGCATCTTGAGAAGCTTGTTGAGTTCGGCCACGTCGAGGCCTGCGCCCGCGGCCACGCGCCGCTTGCGGCTGGCCTGCATCAGGTCGGGGTTGGCGCGTTCCTTCTTGGTCATCGAGTTGATGAGCGCGATCTGGCGGCGCAGCATGCGGTCGTCGAAGCCCGCGGCCTCGGCGGCCTTTTGCATCTTGCCCATGCCGGGCAGCATCCCCATGAGGCCCTGCATGCCGCCCATCTTGAGCATCTGGTCGAGCTGGCCCTTGAGGTCGTTCATGTTGAAGAGACCCTTGGCGAAGCGCTTGGCCATGCGCTCGGCCTGTTCCATCTCCAGCGTTTCCTGGGCCTTCTCGACGAGCGCCACGATGTCGCCCATGCCGAGGATGCGGCCCGCGACGCGCTCGGCCTCGAAGGTCTCGATCGCGTCCATCTTTTCGCCGAGGCCGACGAAGCGGATCGGCTTGCCGGTGACCGCGCGCATCGAGAGCGCGGCGCCGCCGCGGCCGTCGCCGTCCATCCGGGTCAGGACGACGCCGGTGATGCCCACCTTGCCGTCGAATTCGGTCGCGACATTGACCGCGTCCTGGCCGGTCAGGCCGTCCACGACCAGCAGCGTTTCGCGGGGGGCGACGGCGTCGCGGACCGCCTGGACCTCGTCCATCAGGACTTCGTCGATGTGCAGGCGCCCGGCGGTGTCGAGCATGTAGACGTCGTAGCCGCCCAGCGTCGCCTGTTGCTTGGCGCGCTTGGCGATCTGGACGGCGCTTTCCCCCTTCACGATCGGCAGCGTGTCGACGCCGATCTGCTGGCCGAGGATCTGGAGCTGTTCCATCGCCGCGGGGCGGTTGGTGTCGAGCGAGGCCATCAGCACCCGCTTGCCGTTCCTGTCCTTGAGGCGCTTGGCGAGTTTCGCGGTCGTCGTGGTCTTGCCCGACCCCTGGAGGCCGACCATCAGGACCGGCGCGGGCGGGTTGTCGATCTTCAGCGCCTCGGGCTGGCCCTCGCCGCGCAGCACGTCGATCAGCGCGTCGTGGACGATCTTGACGACCTGCTGGCCGGGGGTGACGGACTTGGTTACCGCCTGTCCGGTGGCCTTCTCCTCGACGGCCTTGATGAAGTCACGCGCGACGGGAAGCGAGACGTCGGCTTCGAGAAGCGCCACGCGCACCTCGCGCAGCGCCGCCTTGACGTCCTCGGGCGTCAGGGCGCCCTGCTTCGTCAGCCGGTCGAAGACGCTGCCAAGGCGTTCTGACAGGTTCTCGAACATCACGCGGCCCTCCTTGGCCCATTCCTTACCGTCACGCTCCAGATAGGGACCGGAACGCCCAAACGCAAAACGCACCAGTGGGCGCAACGCGCTGACTGGTGGCGATCCCTGGAAAAGACCAAGGACCGGAAGCTTTGTCACTTCCGGGTATCGGGGGCGCTTTACGCGCGCGGGGGCGGGGAGTCAAGTGTCGTAGGGTGATCCGCCAAGCCAGGCCACACCCTGGAGATATGTGGTCTGGTCTGCGCCGACGGATGCACCCCGGTTAATCTTTTGCATCTGAATGTGGCGGAAATATGAGGAAGCATTCCGAATCTGGCATGCGATCCTCGCACCGCCGGGCGGCGGTCAGGCGGCCAGGCTTTCGATGCGGTCCTCGGCGGCGCGGATCGTGCCCTCGCTGTCGAAAACCAGCTGGTCGGCGGCGACGAACTCCACGTCGGAGATGCCGAAGAAGCCCAGCATATGCTTCAGATAGCCCGAGGCGAAGTCGATGCCGGAGCCCATCTTGGTGCCGTCCGACGACAGCGCAACGATGGCGCGCTTGCCCTTCAGCAGACCTTCGGGTCCCTCGGCCGTGTAGCGGAAGGTTTCACCCTTGCGCGCCAGGTGGTCGATCCAGCTTTTCAGCGTGGCGGGCAGGCCGAAGTTGTAGACCGGCAGGCCGATGACGAGGATGTCGGCGGCCTTGACCTCCGACAGCAGGCGGTCCGAATAGTCCGCGATGCTGGCCTGATCGGCGTTGCGCGCCTCGGGTGCGGTGTAGACGGCGCCGATCCAGCCCGCGTCAATCTGCGGAACGCCACGCGACAGGTCACGCTCGGTCACGGTGGCGCCGGGGCTGGCTTCGGAAAGCTTGGCGACGATCCGCCCCGTCAGCCGGCGGGAAACGGAGGCTTCGCCCTTCAGAGAGCTGTCGATGCGCAGGATGTGAGTCATTTCTGGGTCCTTCACGATTGGGTGCGAGCCAGAAATAGGCATTGCTGATCTGAACAGAATAGCGGTAAATACGCATATTCTGTTTATGGGTGCACAGTATGGGCTTCGACAACTGGGATGAGGTGCGCACCGCGTTTCAGGTCGCGCGGCTGGGGACGGTGTCTGGCGCGGCCGAGGTTCTGGGCGTCCACCACGCGACCGTGATCCGCCACATCGACGCGCTTGAGGCGCGGCTGGGCGCGCGGCTTTTCCAGCGCCACCCCCGTGGCTACACGCCCACCGAGGCGGGGCAGGAGCTTCTGAAGGTCGCGCGGGTGACCGACGACCAGTTCGCCCAACTTGCAGCGCGGATCGCCGGCGCGGGGGCGGAGTTTTCGGGCGAGCTTGTCGTGACCTCCCTGCCCGGGCTTTCGCCGCTTGTCACGCCCGCGCTGATCGCCCTGCAACGCCAGCACCCGGCGCTGCGGGTGCGCTATGTCACCGACCCGCGCGTGTTCCGCCTGGAATACGGCGAGGCGCATGTCGCGATCCGCGCCGGGACCCGCCCGCAGGAACCCGACAATGTCGTCCAGCCGCTCCTGACCCAGAAGGTCGCGCTTTACGGGACCGAGGAGTATCGCGCGCGCTATGGCTTTCCGGCCACCGACGAAGAGGTCGCGGGGCATCGCTATGTCGGTGCGATCGATGATGATAACCGCGCGCCCTTCAACCGCTGGCTCATGACGAAGGCGGGGGCTGAGGCCGTCGTGTTCCGCGCCAACGAATTGCGCGCGCGCACCGACGCGATCCTCGGCGGTGAGGCGCTCGGATTCCTCACGCTGCATGAGGCGGCGGGGCTGGATCGGCTGCGTCAGGTTCTGCCGCCGCGCGAGGAATGGGAATCGTCGCTGTGGCTTGTCACGCATGTCGATCTGCACCGCAGCGCCAAGATCCAGGCCTTTTTGGCCGCGCTGAAGGATCACGCCCGCGACTGCGCGCAGCCCTGACCATGGCGGAACACCTGCGCGGGCATCTCGCGATGCTGGTCTTTTCGCTTTGCATCGCGGGGTCTTTCTCGCTCGGTTCGATCGTGGCCAATCGGATCGACCCGGTGGTTCTGACCGCCGCGCGCTTTGCCCTGGCGGCCTGCCTGATGGGCGCGGCCGTGCTGCTGACGGCGCGCTTCGAGCGCCGCGCGCTTTCCGCCCCCTGGCGCTATCTGGTGCTGGGCGGGCTCTTCTCCGTCTACTTCGTGCTGATGTTCGAGGGGCTGAAGACCGCGCGGCCGGTGCAGGCGGCGGCCGTCTTTACCCTGACCCCGGTGATCACTGCGGGTTTCGCCTATCTCCTGCTTCGGCAGGCGATGACGCGGCGGATGGCGGCGGCGCTCGCCATTGGCGCGGCGGGGGCGACCTGGGTGATCTTTCGCGCAGACCTTGGGGCGCTCATGGCCTTCGAGGTCGGCGGCGGGGAGGTGATCTATTTCGCGGGCTGCATCGCGCATGCGATCTACACGCCGATGATCCGGCGCCTGAACCGGGGCGAGGCGCCGGTGGTCTTCACCTTCGGAACCCTTGTCGCGGGCGCGGGGCTGCTTTGCCTTTACGATTGGCGCGCGATCGTTGGCACGGATTGGCGGAGCCTGCCGGGCATCGTCTGGCTGACCATCGGGTACCTGACCCTGTTCGCCACCGCCGCGTCCTTCTGGCTGGTGCAATATGCGACGTTGCGACTGCCCTCGGCCAAGGTGATGGCCTATACCTATCTGGTCCCCAGCTGGGTGATCCTTTGGGAAATCGCGCTTGGCCATGGCGTACCGAATGCGCCCGTCCTTCTGGGGGTGGCGGCGACTTTCGGGGCGCTCTGGCTGTTGCTGGACAATGAGGAGCGGGCATGATCGGCATTCAAGGCATCCACCATGTGGCGCTCATCGTGTCGGACTACGACCGGTCGCGACGGTTCTATACTGAAACGCTTGGGCTGGCGGTGATTGCTGAAACCCTGCGGGCCGAGCGGCAGTCCTGGAAGCTCGACCTTGCCGTCCCCGGCGGCGGGCGGCTGGAGCTGTTCTCTTTCCCCGCGCCGTCCGCACGCCCCAGCCGGCCGGAGGCCTGCGGGCTCAGGCACCTCGCGCTGGCGGTCGCAGACGTCGCCGAGGCCAAGGCACGGCTGGAGGCGCAAGGCGTGATGGTGGAGCCGATCCGCCGCGATGCGCTCACCGGGCGTGATTTCACGTTCTTCGCGGATCCCGACGGGTTGCCGATCGAGCTTTACGCGACCGGATAGGCCTCCGCCGTGCCATCGTCGAGTTCGCCGGCAAGGAACCGCTCGAACGCATCCAGGTCCACCGCCTCGAACATCCCGAAGCCCGCGATCCAGACCGTGGCCGCCCGCATCGCGTCGGGTTCGAGCTTGCACCAGATCACCCGGCCGCGGCGTTCCTGGCTGATCAACCGAGCCTCCGCCAGCACCTTGAGGTGCTTGGAGATCGCGGCCAGAGACATCTCGAACGGGGCGGCCACATCGGTCACGGCCATGTCGTCTTCAAGCAGCATGGCCAGGATCGCCCGGCGGGTGGGGTCCGAAAGCGCGGCGAAGATCAGGTCGAGGTTCATGGCGCAATCATAGCGTCCCGGCCCGGCAATCGGAAGCGCGCCATCCGAGGCGCGCCATGGGCGCCCGGAAGAAAGCCCGCGGGATGCGCAGGAAACGGGTGTACAGTCGCCCGCGTCCTGGCGCAAAAGGCAGTGCGCTAAGCAGAGAGGGTGAGGGGCCATGCCGCTCAGATACTGGGGTCTGATCGTGATCCTCGGCATAGGCTGGGGATCCTCGATGTTCTTCAACGAGATCCTGCTGAGGGAACTCGGACCGCTCCAGGTCGCCCTGGGCCGCGTCGGGCTGGGGGCTCTCGGGTGCTGGGCCTGGGTGCTGGCCACGCGGCGCAAGGTCCGGGTGACGCTGCCCTTCCTGCGTGACGTGACGGTCTTCGGGTTTCTGCAATACGCGGCGCCGCTTGCCATCTTTCCCGCCGCGCAGCGCCTCATCACCTCGGGCGAGGCGGGCATTGTCAACGCCATGACGCCGATCCTGGTGGTGATCATCTCTCACCTCTGGCCCGGGGGTGAACGGGCGACGGTCTACAAGACCCTAGGCGTGCTCTGCGGCTTCTCAGGGATCTTGATGCTGGCTTTGCCCGCGCTCGACACCGGCCTGACGGGGCAGTTCGGGGCGTTGTTGTTCTGCGTCCTGGCGCCTGTCTGCTACGGGATCGCGATCAACTGGTACCGCCGCTTCAAGGGGCACGACGCGACGGCGGTGACGGCCTGCGGCCTGCTGGCCGGGACGATCCTGCTGGTGCCCGTGGCGCTGGCGGTCGAAGGTGTGCCCGTGATCCGTCGGGCCGAGACCTGGGGCGCCCTGTTCTTCATCGGCTTTGTCCTGACGGCCGCGGCCTTCATCGTGATTTTCTGGCTGCTCCCGCGGATCGGCGCCACGGCGACCTCCACCGTCACCTTCATCACGCCGGTCTCTGCGGTGACGCTGGGCGCGGTCTTCCTCGGAGAGGCGCTGGGGGCCGCCCACTTCCTGGGGATGGCGGCGATCTTCCTGGGCCTGGTGCTGATTGACGGCCGCCTGTTGCGGCGCGTGTTCCCGACCGCCGCCGCGACATAATCAACCGTGCAGTTGAATAAGCCAAAAGCGCCGAATTGACGGGCCACGGCGGCGCCGTGCCGGTCTGCCCCGAATCTGAGAATTCCTAAACCTTTTATTTTCAATAGCCTAAGGCAGCACCGGCGCCGAAATCAGCGCATTGACTCGTGGCCGATAGGATTCTAGCTATCGCGCGAATGTCGAAAGGGGCTTCCCGATGTCCGACGAACCCGATCCAGAGCGTCTGAAGGCGCTGGACGACCGGATCGCGGGGATCAGGAAGGCGCAAGCGCCCAAGCCCCGGATCGACGAACACTACTCTGCCGCGAGCCAAGGCTGGCGGATGGTTATCGAGCTGGTTTCGGGACTCGGGATCGGCTTCGGCATCGGATACGGGCTGGATCTCCTTTTCGGGACGCTGCCCATTCTGCTGGTGCTGTTCACATTGCTGGGCTTCGCGGCCGGGGTGAAGACGATGCTTCGCACCGCGCAGGAGTTCCAGGCGCAAGGACAGGCGGAACGTTCCGCCAACGACGAAGGGGAATAGACGTGGCGACGGAAGAGCACAGCGAAGGCCTTGCATTCCACCCGATGGACCAGTTCATCGTCAAACCGCTGTTCGGCGGCGACGAGGTCGGTGTCCTGACGGTGACCAACGTCACGCTGTGGATGGCGATCGCGGTGCTCGCGATCATCGCGCTCTTCGTGCTGGGCACTCGCGGCCGCGCCGTGGTGCCGAGCCGCACCCAGTCGGTCGCGGAACTCGCCTACGGCTTCGTCCACAAGATGGTCGAGGATGTCGCGGGCCATGACGCCGTGAAGTTCTTCCCCTACATCTTCACGCTCTTCATCTTCATCGTCTTCTCGAACTTCCTGGGCCTCTTGCCCAAGGCGTTCACCCCGACCTCCCACATCGCGGTGACGGCGGTCCTGGCGATGGCGGTGTTCCTGACCGTGACGATCGTCGGCTTCGTCAAGCACGGGCTGCACTTCCTGGGCCTCTTCTGGGTGTCCTCGGCGCCGCTGCCGCTGCGCCCGGTGCTGGCGTTGATCGAGGTGATTTCCTACTTCGTGCGCCCCGTCAGCCACTCCATTCGTCTTGCCGGCAACATGATGGCGGGTCACGCGGTTATCAAGGTTTTCGCGGCCTTCGCTCCGCTGGTCCTGATCTCGGGCGTCGGCATCGCGGTCACGCCGCTGTCGATCCTGGCGATCACGGCGATCTACGGGCTCGAAATCCTCGTGGCCTTCATCCAGGCCTATGTCTTCACCATCCTGACCTGCGTCTACCTCAAGGATGCGCTGCATCCGGCCCACTGACGCCCGGTCTTCAACCCAACTCACCAATCCAACCGTAAGGAGATACACTATGGAACTCGCAGCTGCAGCCGCTCTCGGCAAATTCATCGGCGCCGGTCTTGCCTGCATCGGCATGGGCGGCTCCGCGATGGGGGTGGGCAATGTTGCCGGCAACTTCCTCGCTGGCGCTCTGCGCAACCCCTCGGCCGCTGCCGGCCAGACCGCGACCCTCTTCATCGGCATCGCCTTCGCCGAAGCGCTCGGGATCTTCTCGTTCCTCGTCGCGCTTCTGCTGATGTTCGCCGTCTGATCCCGAACGAACCATCCTTACGGTCGGGTGGGTGCCTTGGCGGCGCCCACCCGATGTAGACAGGGTTCCAGGGGGACGACATGGCGAACACCACCGAAACGGCAACCGAGGCCGTCGGCGAAGCGGCCAGTCACGCCGCCGAGGCGGCGGGACACGCGGCGCAATCCGCGGGCATGCCGCAACTCGATACTTCGACCTTCGCGAACCAGATCTTCTGGCTCGTGGTGGCGCTTATCGTCATCTACTTCGTGCTGTCGCGCATCGCGCTTCCGCGGATCGGCGGCGTGCTGGCCGACCGTCAGCGCACGATCACGAGCGATATTGCCGCTGCCGAAGAGCTGAAGGCGAAGGCGGTCGAGGCGGAGAAAGCCTACAATCAGGCGATCGCCGACGCACGGACCGAGGCGGCCAAGATCGTGGCCGAAGCCCGGGCCGAGATTCAGAAAGACCTCGACGCGGCGACCGCCAAGGCGGATGCCGAGATCGCGGCCAAGGCGGCCGAATCCGCCGCCCGGATCGACGAGATCCGCGCCGGCGCGATCGAAAGCGTCAAGGAAGTTGCGAACGACACCGCGGCGGCCCTGGTCGCGGCGCTGGGCGGTTCGGCCGATGGCGCGTCTGTCGCCACTGCGGTCGCGGATCGGATGAAGGGGTAAGACGATGAAAAAGCTTTCCCTCGCCCTGATCCTGGCCGCTTCGCCGGCGATGGCGGCTTCGGGCCCGTTCTTCAGCCTGCGCAACACCGACTTCGTCGTGACGATCGCCTTCCTGCTGTTCGTCGGCGTGCTCTTCTACTTCAAGGTCCCGGCGCTGATCGGCGGGCTTCTGGACAAGCGCGCCGCCGGGATCAAGGCCGACCTCGATGAGGCTCGCGCGCTGCGCGAAGAGGCGCGCTCCATCCTGGCGTCCTACGAGCGCAAGCAGAAGGAAGTCCAGGACATGGCCGACCGCATCGTCGAGACCGCCAAGCGCGAAGCGCAGGCGGCCGCCGAGCAGGCCAAGGAGGACCTCAAGGCCTCGATCACGCGGCGCCTTGCCGCGGCCGAAGACCAGATCGCCTCGGCCGAGGCGGCTGCGGTGCGCGAAGTGCGCGACCGGGCCATCGCGGTGGCCGTCGCGGCGGCCAGCGACCTGATCGCCAAGAACATGACGGCGGCCGAACGCGGCAAGCTCGTTGAGGCGTCGATCGCGGAAGTCGAA
Source organism: Albidovulum sediminicola (assembly GCF_025751575.1). Taxonomy (GTDB): domain Bacteria; phylum Pseudomonadota; class Alphaproteobacteria; order Rhodobacterales; family Rhodobacteraceae; genus Albidovulum; species Albidovulum sediminicola. Next base: position 182,282 of record NZ_JAOWLA010000003.1, read on the forward strand.
GCGAAGCTGCACTGAGCGATCGCAACAGAACCAGGTGAAGCCCGGCCCCCGATGGCCGGGCTTTTCTTTTGTCCGCGCCGCTGCAAAGCTCAGGGCAGACGCAGCGCGAGGACGCCATGACGATTTCCATCCGCCCGGTTCAGCCAGTAGACCGCGAAGCCTGGGGCCGGCTCTACAGGGGCTACGCCGCTTTCTACCGGGTCGAGCAGAGCGAAGAGATGCGCGCCCGTGTCTGGTCCTGGCTGATGGACCCGGGGCATGAGGTCCGCGGCCTCGTGGCCGATTCCGGCGGCACGCTGCTGGGGCTCGCGCATTTCCGGCCCTTCGCGCGGCCGCTTTCGGCAAGCGTCGGCGGGTTTCTGGACGATCTGTTCGTCGGCCCCGACGCGCGCGGCGGCGGCGCGGCGGAGGCCCTGATCGAAGGCGTTCGCGCAGCAGGCCGCGCCGAGGGCTGGAGCGTCATCCGCTGGATCACCGCCGAGGACAATTACCGCGCACGCGGGCTTTACGACCGCATGGCGGAGCGGACCCGCTGGGTAACCTACGACATCCGGCTTTGACCGCGCGCCGCTTGGGCGCCCTATAGCCGCCCCTCCTCCTGAGCGAAGCGCAGGCGGGCGACGGATTCGTTCCGCTCGGTCCGGAAGTGGTCCTTGAGCGCGGTTTCGACAAAGCTCAGGTGGCGCTCGACGGCGGCGCGGGCGCCTTTCGGGTCGCGCGCTTGCAGGGCGACGTTGATCGCGCGGTGCTGGTCCAGAAGCGCCTCGCGCGTGGTTTTCTGGCGGAACATCACCTGGCGGTTGTAGAAGACGCCTTCGCGCAGCAGGCCGAACATCGCCCGCATCATGTGCAGCATGACGACATTGTGGCTGGCCTCGATGATCGCCATGTGGAACTCCGCGTCGAGGGCGGATTCGTCCGAGGGGTCGCGCTTGCGATGGGCGGTTTCCATCTTGTGGAAGACGGCATCGACGATCTTCAGATCGGTGTCCGACCCTAGGCGCGCGGCGCGTTCGGCGGCGAGCGCCTCCATGTCCTTGCGGAAGTCGAGGTAATCGAAGACCGCGTCGGGGTGGCGCGCGAAAAGCTCGATCAGCGCGGGCGAAAAGGCGGAGTTGAGAACGTCCGCCACGTAGATGCCGGAGCTGGCGCGGGTCATCAGAAGACCCGCGGCTTCGAGCTGTCCGACCGCCTCGCGCAGTGAGGGGCGGGACACCCCGAGACGCTCTGACAGGTCGCGTTCCGACGGCAGCCGTTCCCCTGGGCGCAGCACGCCTTGCAGGATCAGCCGCTCGATCTGGCGCACAACGGTTTCGGACAGTTTTTCCGGCTCGATCTTCTGAAATGGCATGAATTCACCCCGAATTGGTCAAATTCTATGACCGCTGCCGCGGGTGGGCAATGAAAAAAGGCCGGGCGAGGCCCGGCCTTTTCAAACGCGGCGCCGCTTAGCGGTTGGGACGAATGATGATGTCCACGCGGCGGTTCTGGGCGCGCCCTTCGGCGGTGTAGTTCGAGGCGATGGGCTCGCTTTCGCCACGGCCATAGGCTTGCAGCCGGTAGCCCGCGACGCCCGCGCCCTGGAGGATCGCGGCAACGGATTGCGCGCGCCGCTCGGAGAGCGTCTGGTTATAGGCGGCAGTGCCGGTGTTGTCGGTATGGCCGATGACCTGCACCGTCGTGTCGGGGTAACGGTTGATGCTGGCGGCCAGCGTCTGGAGGTCGCCGCGCAGCGTGGACGACACGACCGCGCTGTCGGTGGCAAAGAGGATGTCCTGCGGCATGCGCACGATCAGTTCGTTGCCGGTGTTGATGATGCCGATGGCACCGTTGTCGAAGCTCGCGGCAAGCTCGGCGGCCTGCTTGTCGAGGTTGTTGCCGATCACACCCCCGGCGATGCCGCCGATGATGGCGCCGCCAAGCGCGCGGTTGCGCCGTTCCTTGGCCGTATCGCCCGAGATCAGCCCTGCAAGCGCGCCGATCCCCGCGCCCACGGCCGCGCCCTCGCGGGTGCGCTGGTTGGGGTCGTTGGGGTTGTACTGCTCGGGCGGCGTACAGGCGGCCAGAAGAAAGGCCCCGGCGGTGGCGGCCATGAGGATCTTGGTGATGCGCATGAAGCGTCTCCCGTCTTTGACATCTCGTCGTCAGGTGGGGCATAGCGCATCTGAAAGGCAATAACACGCGGTCGAAAGGCACTTGCGCGGCAATCCGCTTGCGGCGCTCAGGCGCTTTGTGCCTCGGCCCGCGCGGCTTCCCAGGCCAGCATGGCGCGCTTGACCGGCAAGCCCCAGTGGTAGCCGCCAAGCCCCCCGGACTTGCGCAGCGCCCGGTGGCAGGGGATCAGCCAGCTGACCGGATTGCGGCCCACCGCCGTGCCGACCGCGCGGATGGCCGTCGGGTGGCCGATGGCGCGGGCGAGCTCGGAATAGGTCGTGACCTGGCCCGAGGGGATCGACAGGAGCGCCTCCCAGACCTTGATCTGGAAGGGCGCGCCGATCATGTGCAGCCGCGCCTCGCCCCGGCCGTCGAAGGCGGCCTTGACCCAGGGCGCGATCGCCTCCGGTGCCTCGGTAAAACGCGCCTTGGGCCAGCGGCCGCGCAGGTCCGCCATGGCGGCCTCGCGCCCGCAGTCGGCGGCGAAGGCGAGCCCGCAAAGACCGCGCTCCGTTCCCATGGCCAAGGCTTCGCCGAACGGGGTGGGAAACCAGCCGTAGCGGATCGTCAGCCCCTCGCCGCCGCGGGCGTATTCGCCGGGGCTCATCGCCTCCCACGCCAGGAAGAGGTCGTGAAGCCGCCCGGTCCCCGACAGCCCGGCCTCCGCCGCGGTGTCGAGAAGCGTGAAACGCTCCGCCAGGAGCTGCTTGGCGTGGTCGAGCGTCAGGTACTGCTGGTAGCGCTTGGGCGACACGCCGACCCAGCGGGAGAATACCCGCTGGAAATGCGCGGGGCTCATCGAAAGCCGCGCGGCGAGGTCGTCGAGCGAAAGGGCCCGCCCGTCGCCGTCGATATGCTCAAGCGCGCGGGCGATGGTGCGGTAGTGATAGGCGCTGTCGTCAGGCATGTCGCGGTCTCCTTCATCTCCTCCAAGCTAGGGCAACGACGCTGCCACCGCGACCCGAAAGCTGCGCTTTGCGCTTGCGGTGGCGCCATGGGACGGGGCATATCCGGCACATGGCCAGCCAGCTTGATTACCATGCGATCCACGAGATCTTCACCCGTTTCCACGCCTCGGAACCCGAACCGAAGGGCGAGCTGGAGCATGTGAACGCCTTCACCCTTCTGGTTGCGGTCGCGCTTTCGGCGCAGGCGACGGATGCCGGGGTGAACAAGGCGACACGCGCGCTTTTCAAGATCGCCGACACGCCCGAAAAGATGCTGGCCCTGGGCGAGGACGGGCTGATCGAACACATCAAGACCATCGGCCTGTTCCGCCAGAAGGCCAAGAACGTGATGAAGTTGTCGCGGATCCTCGCCGAGGACTACGAAGGCCAGGTGCCCTCGTCCCGCGCGGCGCTGATGACCCTGCCGGGCGTCGGGCGCAAGACGGCGAATGTGGTCCTGAACATGTGGTTCCACTTCCCCGCGCAGGCGGTCGATACCCATATCTTCCGCGTCGGCAACCGCACGGGTATCGCCGCCGGCAAGACGGTCGAGACCGTCGAGCGCGCGATCGAGGACAACATCCCGGTGGAGTTCCAGCAGCACGCCCACCACTGGCTGATCCTGCACGGCCGCTACATCTGCGTCGCGCGCAAGCCCAAATGCGGGGCCTGCCTGATCCGCGACCTTTGCCCCTATGAGGAGAAAACCCTGTGAGCAGATATGAGGTTGTCGGCATCGGCAACGCCATCGTCGATGTGCTGACCCAGTGCGACGACGATTTCCTCGACTGGATGGGGATCGAGAAGGGGATCATGCAGCTTGTCGACCGCGAGCGGGGCGAGACGCTTTACGCCGCGATGAAGGAACGCACGCAGGCGCCGGGCGGTTCGGTCGGAAACACGCTGGCCGGTCTTGGCAACCTGGGGCTGAAAACCGCCTTCGTCGGCAAGGTCAAGGACGACGCGCTGGGCCGCTTCTACGCGAAATCGCTGGAAGCGGAGGGGACGGCCTTCCCCAACCCGCCCTCGGCGACCGCCGAACTGCCGACCTCGCGCTCGATGATCTTCGTGTCGAAGGACGGGGAGCGTTCGATGAACACCTATCTGGGTGCGGGCGCCGACTTCGGGCCGGAGGACCTGGACGAGGGGATCGCGCGGGCCGCCGACTATCTTTTCCTTGAGGGCTATCTGTTCGACAAGGACGAGGGCAAGGCCGCGTTCCTCAAGGCCGCCGAAGCTTGTCACCAGGGGGGCGGCAAGGCCGGTATCTCGCTTTCCGACCCGTTCTGCGTGGATCGTCACCGCACGGATTTCCGGCGGCTGGTGCGCGACCAGATGGACTACGTCATCGGCAACGAACATGAATGGAGCTCGCTCTACCAGCGCGATGATCTGGAGGCGGCGCTGGCCGAGGCCCGCAAGGATTGCCAGTTGATCGTCTGCACCCGCTCGGGCGCAGACGTGATCCTGATCCGTGGCGGCGAGCGGGTCGAGGTCCCCGTGCATCGCGTGGTGCCCGTCGACGCCACCGGCGCGGGCGACCAGTTCGCGGCCGGGTTCCTCTATGGTTTGGCCACCGGGCAACCCCTTCAGAGGGCGGGCCGCATGGGCTGCATCGCGGCGGCGGAGGTGATCAGCCATTTCGGCGCGCGCCCCGAGGCCGATGTCAAGGCGCTCTACCGGGCCGAAGGGCTGATCTGAGCCCCCCGCGGGCGGACGCCTCAAGGCAGGAACCCGGCGAGCGCACTCAGTTCCGCGCCGTGCAGCCAAAGGGCGAGCGCGGCGCCCGCCAGGCTGATCAGCGCCATGGCGGCATCGTGCAGCGGGTCCCAGCCGCCGTGCTTCCGCGCAAGGTGGATCACGACCCCATGGGCCAGAACATGGGCCAGCGCGAAGCCGAGGAAGGCCCCTTCGAGCCCCCAGTAGGTGATCCCCAGAAGGAAGAGCCCGGTCTGAAGGACGGCCCGTGTGAAGTTCAGGAAGAAGACGGCGCGCGAATCCCCGGCGGCGAAAGCCACGGCCTCGTAGGTGATGCCGATCAGGTAGGGCAGGTTCATCAGCGCAACCGCGACGACCACGCCGCCCGAGGCAAGGAAGCGGTCGTCGTAAAGGATGTCGATGATCGCCACGCCCAGCAGCGCCAACGCGATCTGGCTTGCGGCGACCACCACGGAAAACCGCATCCGGATACGGCGGACGAGCGCAAAATCAGCCGGATCTTTCCCCGGCGGGTGGTCGCGGCAGAGCGGCAGCATCAGCCTGCCGTTGACGGCAATGGCAATGGCCATCGGCGCGGTGGCGATGAAGAAGCCGACGTTGTAGATGCCGATCCCCTCGATGGTCAGGAACTTGCCGAGGATGATCTTGTCGCTCTGCGAGAGCAGGAAGTTGAACGCCGTGCTCAGGAAGATCCATTTGCCGAAGCGGACAAGTTCGTGGCGGGCTTCCTTTTCCCAGCGGAAACGGTTGCGCGGGCCGGGCAGATAGCGGTCCATCAGGATCAGCTTGATGAGGCTGCCGATGACGTTTCCGATCGGCAGCGCCCAGACCGAGCGGGTGATCAACGCCAGGATGACCATCGCGACAAGGCCGAGCGCGTGCGACAAGAGTTCGATCACCGTGAGCCGGCCGATCAGCAGGTGACGGGCGGCGGTGTGCGTGCGCGTGGGCAGGAAGCCCAGGAATACGAAGGCAAACCCTGCCACCGGCAGGAGTTGGGCCAGCATCGGCTCGCCGAAGAAGAGTGCCGCCGGCCAGGACAGGATGCAGCAGGCGATCCAGAGCAGGACGTTGCGGATCACCTGGATGGTCCAGGCGGTATCCAGAAAGTCCTGGTCGTCGCCGCGCTTGCTTTGCTGGATCGAGGGCGCGATGCCGATGTCCGAAAACATCGCGACGCCGACGAAGACGACCGTGACCAGCGTCATCAGGCCGAAGGCTTCGGGAAACAGGATGCGCGAGAGGACCAGATTGCCGATCAAGCGCACCATCTGGCTGCCGAAATAGCCGCCGATGGTCAAAAGCGTTCCCGAGGCGATACGATCCGCCACCCTGCCAAAGGGGGCCGAACCCGTGGCCCGCGCCGCGCCACCGGGGGTGGACAACGCACGCGCGCCGGCGGCTTTGTCGAATGCTCGTCGCAAGATCTTCATCAAAACCACTTACCCGCCAGGTTCGGCGACAACGCCTTGCGAGACACTTGAACCTCGGACCCGTTCAACTTTGGACACCTTCGGGAACCGCGCGATCGCGCGGCTGACGCTGTCCATCTATGCCGCGTTCAACGATGGAGTGCCATCGAAATGCGTGGCGGGATGGGCCTCGGTTTCCTTGGCTGCGCGCAGTCGCGCGGTTTCGAAACCTTTGTTGCCTCCGGGGAACCTGCCTGCAAGGGGCGGCGGGGCTGCCCATCCCTTGGGCTTCTGGCGCAATTGCCCCCAATGCGGACACCCGCATGGACAGCGCGGAGCAAGCCCTTCATCATGACAAGCGACCCGAGGTCATTGGTGCGGAGTGTCGTGGTGCGTCTGGTAAATCTGATCCTGCCGGTTCTTCTGGCCTTGTCCTGCGGCTTATGGGCGAGCGGCCCGAGGGCACAGACGCCCGGACCCGCCGAGGGTCTCGACGACCCGGTTATCGCCTTCAACCTGTCGAGCGTGGTGGACTGGAGCACCGCGATGCCCTTCCTTGATGTCGCCCGCACGATGCGTCCGTTCTATGCCGGCACATTCGAAAACTGGGAAACGACCTCGCACGAGGATCTCGTCGCGGGGGGGTATCTGGATGCCGCGGGATGGCCGGTGCGGCTGCCGCCGGGGGCAACGCTTTTCCGGACCGGCTTCGATTGGAGCGGCGGGGGCGAGACCGCCTCGCGGATGGGGCGCTATGTCCTGACCTACGAGGGGAGCGGCCACATCGCACTCTTCGGCAATGTGCAGGAGGCGGCGCGCCAGCCGGGGCGCATCGTCTTTGACAACCCTGAGGGCCGGGGCTTCTGGCTCGAAATCCGGGACATCGATCCGAAGAACTACATCCGCAATATCTCGATCCTGAGGGAGGACCGTATCGCGCTCTTCCAGGCCGGGGCGATCTTCAATCCGGATTGGCTGCGCCTGATCCAGGACGCGCGGCACCTGCGTTTCATGGACTGGATGGCGACCAACGGCTCCGACATCGAGACATGGAAAGGCCGGCCGCGGCCAGAGGACGCATCCTGGGCGGCCAAGGGCGTGCCGGTGGAAATCATGGTCCGGCTTGCGAACGAGATCGGTGCGGAGCCCTGGTTCACGATGCCGCACAAGGCCGACGACGCCTATGTGCGCGCCTTCGCCACCTATGTCCGCGATCATCTGGACCCGCGCCTGAAGGCCCGCGAGGAATTCTCCAACGAAGTCTGGAACGGAGGCTTCCGGCAGTTCTACTGGGTCGACCGCCGCGCGCAGGAGGAATGGGGCCGGGGCGCGGGGATCTATTACCATGCCAAGCGCGCGACCGAGATGGCCCTGATCTGGCAGGACGTTTTCGGCGCCGAGGCGTCCGCACGGCTGGTGAACGTGCTCGCGGGTCAGGCGGTTAACAGCTGGCTCACCGAGGAGCTTCTGACCGCTGGCGTCTGGCGCGAGGAAGAACCCCGCAGCTATGTCCCCCCCGACCAGGTTTTCCAGGAATTCGCGGTCACCACCTATTTCGGCACGGAGGTCATCGGGAACGAAGGCGTCCGCGAGACCCTGCGCGCCAAGCTGCAGCGGTCGCCGAAGGAGGCCGCGGCCTGGCTGACGCGTCGGATGCTCGACCCGGAGGTCGGCGATTCTGTTCCCTCGACGATGGAGTTCCTGCAAAGGCAGCGCGAGGTGGTGGAGGAACATGGTCTCAGGCTCGTGGCCTATGAGGGGGGACAGCATGTTCACCAGCTTTACGCCATCCGGGGGATCAGCGAGGAGGAGCTTGATCAACTGACCACCTTCATGCGCGACTATGTGCGCAGCGCGGATATGGCTGCGCTTTATGACGAGCTTTGGCAGGGGTGGCCCAAGGTCGGGCAGGGCCCGTTCATGCAATACACCGAGGCGGAAGGTGCCTCCAAATGGGGGTCGTGGGGGCTTTACGCTTATCTGGGCGACCGCACGCCGCGATCGGACCTGATGGAGCGGCGCGCCGCGGTAGGCGGCGCCTGGTGGGGGGAGCACGGCGGCCCGCAATTCCGGCAGGGCGTGATCCGGCGCGCGGGGGCTTCGGGGGGGACGCTCGCCGGAACCCCGGAAGAGGATTTCCTGATCGGCGGCGCCAGCGACGACCGCTTCGTTCCGGGCGCCGGTGCGGACGGGATGAACGGCGGCGACGGCAGGGACACGGTCGTGCTGTCCGGCGCCTCGGGCGACTACCAGGTGCGGCGCGAGGGCGCGGGGCTCCTGCTATCCGGTCCCGACGGGGACAAGTATCTTTTCAACGTGGAGCAGGCGGAGTTCGCGGGCGGTGAGACCCGGACGCTGGCCGACCTGATCCCGTAGCGAGTCGTTTCGCCCTGTTGAACAATCCGGGCGCCGTCGGGGCTTTTCTGCGCCATCGCCCAACGGTTTCGGGTCGGCCTTGTCACCGGGTGCGACGATCACACCGCGCGGGTTTGCGCGCGGATAGGGCCCTGGCAGGCACCGGAGGCGCCCCATCGCGCGGGCGGCGTTTGCAATCCCCCCGTGCGGCGCTACCCTGACCCGGTGCAGCGTGAAGAGTAGCCATCGGCATGACAGCCCAAACCCCGGACGCGATGCTGAGCGTCATCGTCACCGCCTATAACGAGGAGCGCTATATCGGCGCCTGCCTCGACTCCCTGCTGGCGCAGGACCCTGTTGGCTGCGCCGTAGAGATTATCGTCTCCGCCAATGCCTGCCACGACCGGACGGAAGAGATCGTGGCAGGCTACATGCCCCGCTTCGCCACACGCGGCTGGACGCTGCGCTGCCTGTCCAGCCCGATCCCCGGCAAGCCCGGCGCGCTGAACCGCGCGGATGCGGCTGCTCAGGGGGCGATGCGGGCCTATCTGGACGCCGATATCGTTTGCGAACCTGCGCTTCTGGCCCAGGTCGCGGCGGCGCTGGCCACCGATGCGCCGCGCTATGCCACCGGGCGGCTGACGGTCGCGCGCGCGAAGTCCTGGCTGACGCGGGCCTATGCGCGGCTCTGGTGCCGCCTGCCCTTCATGGAAAGCGGCGCGGTGGGCGCGGGCCTGTTCGCGGTCAACGCCGCCGGTCGCGCGCGCTGGGACGCATTTCCCGACATTATCTCCGACGACACCTATGCCCGACTCCAGTTCGCGCCGCAGGAGCGGGTCGAGGTGGCCGCGCGTTTCCACTGGCCCATGGCCGAAGGGTTGGGCAATCTGGTCCGCGTGCGGCGGCGTCAGGACGCGGGCGTGGTCGAGATCGCCCGGCTTTACCCCGCGATCCTCGCGAACGAGGGAAAGGCGGCACTGGGCGCGGGCGGCGCCCTCCGTTTGGCGCTGACCGATCCGGTGGCCTTTGTCGTCTATGCGACGGTTCATGTGATGGTGCGGACCCGCCCGCAAGGCCGTGAATGGAGCCGGGGCAGATGAGTGCGGCCCTTGCCGGTGGGGCCGAAAAGGCCGAAAATTTCCTATAGGCCGCCCGATGGGCCGCGCTTCGGATTTTTTGCGAGTGCAAGGTGTTGAAATGTTTCACGATCCGTCGTTTCGAGGCCGAGGTCCGGACAGCCCAATCCCGAAAAGGCACCAGTCACGACTCGCAGGGGGAATCGAGATCGGAAACAATGATGCCTAAATCTGGGGCTTTGTTCATGGATCAGGCGTTGCGGCACGGCCTGGCCGAAGGCGAATTCCTGGGGGCCCCCTTCCACCGTGTCGACATGGACCGCGCGCTTGCGCTCGCCAACCGGGCAATGCGGGATCACCAGCGGCTTCAGCATTGCGATATCAATGTCGCCAAGATCATCCAGATGCGTTCGGACCCCGACCTGGCGCGCTATGTGCGTGAAAGCGACATCGTCTGTATCGACGGTGCGGGGGTGATGCTGGGTTGCCGGGTCCTCGGCATCCCCACCGGGGGGCGCGTGACGGGCGTCGATCTGATGATGCGGACGCTCGATCTTTGCGAACACGCGGGTTTCAGGCCCTACTTCTTCGGCGCGCGGCAAGAGGTCGTGGAAGCCGTCGCGGAGCGTCTGGCCAAGACCCATCCGAACCTGAAACTCGCCGGCTACCGCAACGGCTATTTCCGCAAGGAGGACGAGGCCGCGATCGTCGCCGAGATCCGCGCCTCGGGCGCCGACTGCCTTTTTGTCGGTATCACCAGCCCGATCAAGGAACGCTTCCTGTTTGAACATCGCGACGCACTCGGCGTTCCCTTCCAACTCGGGGTCGGCGGGGCCCTCGACGTGCTGGCGGGCAAGGTCCGCCGGGCGCCGCGCTTCGTTCAGGCGATCGGGATGGAGTGGCTCTTCCGCGTGCTGCAGGAACCGCGCCGCCTGTTCTGGCGTTATCTTTCTACAAACACTCGGTTCGGTATGCTCCTTCTGGGGGCGCTGCTTCGCAAATGCCTGCGCCCCGACCGCAATGATCAAAACGGACAACGGCCGCCCGCATCATGAAAATCCTTGTCGTCTTCGGAACCCGGCCTGAGGCCATCAAATGCTTTCCCGTGGTGGAGGAGCTGCGGCGGCGGCGCGGGGTGCAGGTCATCGCCTGTACCACCGCGCAGCATCGCCATATCCTCGATCAGGTGATGCAGCTCGTTGGGCTGGTGCCCGACATCGACCTGCACCTGATGCGCGACAAGCCCACGCTGACGGACATCACGACCGATGTTCTCCACCGCATCGGCGAGGTGCTGGACAAGGAGCGCCCCGATCGCGTGCTGGTGCAGGGCGACACCACCACCGCCATGGCCACCGCCATGGCCGCCTTCTATCGCGGTATTCCGGTGGGCCATATCGAGGCGGGGCTTCGGACCGACACGATCCTCTCGCCCTGGCCGGAAGAGGCCAACCGCCGCATCGTCAGCGTGATCGCGGACATGCATTTCGCGCCGACGACCGTGGCGCGCGACAATCTCCTGCGGGAAAACGTCAATCCCGGCGCGATCTACCTGACCGGGAACACGGTGATCGACGCGCTGCACGCGGTGCGCGACCGGCTCGCGCTGGCGGAGGTGTCGCCCTTGCCCGATCATCCCGGGTTGCGCGCGGCGCTGGACCAGGGGCGGCGGCTGATCCTGATGACCGCGCACCGGCGCGAGAACTGGGGGGATGGCATCGACGCCATCTGCCGCGCCGCGCGCGCGCTCGCCGAGCGGGGCGACGTGGTGGTGGCGCTGCCGGTTCACCCGAACCCGCGCGTTTCGGTTCCGGTGCGGGCGGCACTGGGCGACCACCCCGCGATCTGCCTGCTCGACCCGCTCGACTACGCGGAATTCGTGGCGATGCTGGGCCGGGCGGAGATCGTGCTGACCGATTCCGGCGGCGTGCAGGAGGAGGCGCCGGCGCTCGGCAAACCGGTCCTGGTCCTGCGCGACACCACCGAACGGCCGGAGGGGGTGGCGGCCGGTTGCGCCCGGCTGATCGGGCTAGACAGCGGGCGTATCGTGGCAGAGGCGACGCGGCTTCTGGACGATCCTGCGGCCTATCGCGCGATGAGCAAGGTCGCCAACCCCTACGGCGACGGCACGGCATCGCGGCAGATCGCCGACGCGATCCTGGGGGCAGCCGCCGGCCTGCACGCCCGTGCGGTCGGAACCTGAGCGGCGGGGGCAGCGGTGATCGTGCATTTCCTGGCCAAGTCCCTGTCCGACACGCTGTCGGGGCGCGGCCCCATCCTCGCGGCGCGCGCCCAGACGACGAAGCACCCGGCGCATCTGGCTTCCGGTGCGGACTGGCTGATGCGCTCGATCGAGGCCTGTGGGGGGCAAGCGTCGTCCAAGGGCTACAGGTTCCTCAAGGGCTGGATGCCGCCCTACCCTGAGACGACGGGCTATATCATCCCGACGCTGCTTGCGCTTGGCGACCGTTTCGGCGAGCCGCGCTACGCCTTGACGGCGGCGCGCCTGGGGCAGTGGCTGACCACGGTCCAGCGCCCGGACGGCGGTTTCGCGGGTTATGAGCTTGGCCTTCAGCAGGAACCCGATGTCTTCGATACCGGGATGATCCTGCTGGGTTTCAACGCGCTCCTGCGGCGGGGGGCGTCCGCGCAGGTCGCGACGGCGGCGAAGCGGGCGGCGGAGTTCCTGCACGGCGCGCTTGACGGGGAGGGCGCCTTTGCCCGCCATGTCAGCCACAATATGCTGCATTGCTACAACGTGCGCTCCGCCTGGGCGCTGGTCGCCTACGGCCGTATCGCGGACGATGCGGCGGCGGAGGCCGCAGGGCTCGCCAATGCCGACTGGGCGATCGCGCAGCAGCGCCAGAACGGCTTTTTCACCGAGAACGCCTTCAAGCCCGGCGGCAATGCCAACACCCACGGCACGGCCTATGTGATGCGCGGGCTCTTCCAGATCCACCAACTCACCGGGCGGGAGGATATCCTTGCCGCCGTGCGTCGGGCCGCCGACCAGATTGCCGCGCTCTATGAACGCGAGGGCTGGCTGGCGGCCGAACTCGGCCCCAACTGGGAGTATCGCTCAAGCCACATCTGCCTGACGGGCTGCGCCCAGATCGCCATCGTTTTCCTGCGCCTTGCGGCAGTGACCGGAGAGGAGCGCTACGTGCCGCTTGCCGAACGCCTGATCGCACAGGTTGCGGCGACCCAGCATTTGCCGGGGCAGCACCGCCACAGCGGCGCGATCGCTGGGTCCTATCCGATCCAGGGCGCCTATGCGCCGTTGCAATACCCTAACTGGGCAACGAAGTTCTTCGTCGACGCCCTTTTGGAGCGGGAACGCTGGCACATGGGGCAACGCAGCCTGCCCGAGGATGAGCTGTTCGCGGGATAGGCCTGTCCGCGCGGGATCACTTGTATTCGATGATCCGGCTGGAGCGCCCGCGCAACCGCCGCAGATGGTAAAGGGCCGCACCTTGCAGGTTGCAGAACTTGGACAGGGTCAGCAAGCCGCCCGCCTTTGCTGCGTCCGGCGCCGAATACCCCAGGCGTGCGAAGCGCAGGCTGGAACGGCCCCAGGAGGCGACGTAAAGCGCCGCTACCACCACGGCGAGGGGGGGCGACCAGAGCCCCCCCGCCAGAGCGATGGCCGGAAGGACCGCACCCCAGATCACCATGCGCCGCCGCGCGGCGGGATAAAGCGTGGGGTGGAGGCCCCCCACCTCGGCGAAGGCATGGCCCGCGCGCACATTGCGCCGCCACCACTGTGAAAAGCGATAGATCGCGGCGTCGTGGTAGCCCATCGACGCGTCGATCCTCCAGATGCCGCCTCCGCGCGCGATCAGGCGCTGGCACAGGTCGGGTTCCTCTCCGGCGATCAGGTCCTCGCGAAACCCGCCGACCCCCGCGACGGCCTCTTGCCGCATCATCGCGATGCCGCCGCAGGCGTCCGCCCGGCCAATGGGCGTGTCCCATTCCCAATCGCAGAGCCGGTTGTAGATCGAGGCCTGAACGTCGAGTTCGTGCAAGCAGCCACAGACCGCGACCGTGGCAGGGTTCGCCGAAAGGAAGGCCGCCGCCGTGTCGATCCAACCCGGGGCAAGGCGGCAGTCGCCGTCGATAAACTGGACGAACTGAACCTCTGGCCCGTCCTGAAGCGCCGCAAGACCCGCGTTGCGGGCGCGGGCCGCGGTAAAGGGGCGCGACATGTCCAGTTCGACGACCTGGGCACCCGCGCGGCGGGCCTCTTCGACGCTGCGATCGGTGGACCCGGAATCCACATAGACGATCTGCGGAACATGAGGCGCGACCGACGCGAGACAGGCGACCAGCCGCGCGCCCTCGTTGCGGCCGATGATCACCGCGGCGACAGAGGGCGTCGGGCCGCCCGATTCGATCTCCCCGGTCGAGGGCATGGTCGTGATCGTTTCCTTTTTAGGATGGCGGATTGTCATGCAGTGAAGGGGCCAGCGGTGGGCGGTGTCCAGCGAATTCTCCGCCATGGGAAGCACTTGGCGACGGGGGACCCGGATTGTGAGACTGGTAATGCGTTTGACGGGCAGAGTCGGACAGGCCCGTCGCTGGCCTTTCGTTTCTATATTTGTCACAATTTGGCATCCTTGCAGGACTGTCGGTCGGGCGTCGACAACGTGATGCGTCCGCAAATCGGAAGGCACGATGCACGAACGCCAACCCTTCAATGGAATCATGACCTTCCGGCGAAAGTTCGCGCGATCCGCGCCGCCGCCGCCGACCCGAAGGGTTGGAGCGCCCCGCCCCGATGCTAAACTTGGCCGGAGTGGGACGTACGAGTGAATGGCAAGCATGTCAGATAACCCCGTGATCGGCGAAAACGACATCGCCATCGTTGGAATGGCGGCGCATCTGCCGGGTGCGGCCTCGATCGAGGCGTACTGGGAAAACCTTCGCGACGGGGTCGAATCCATCCGCCAACTCAGCGAGGAAGAGCTTCTGGCGGCCGGGGAAAGCCCGGCGCGGATGCGCGCGCCGAACTATGTTCCGGCCGCCGCGACGCTGGAGGGGTTCGAGCGCTTCGATGCGGAGTTCTTTGGCCTGTCGCCCAAGGAAGCGGCGATCATGGACCCCCAGCATCGCCAATTCCTAGAAACCGCGTGGGAGGCGATGGAGAACGCGGGCCACACGCCCGACGGGTTCGAGGGTCCGATCGGCGTCTACGCCGGCTGCGGCATGGGCAGCTATTTCTACTTCAACATCTGCTCGAACCCGGACCTCGTGAAATCCACGGGTATGTTCCTCTTGCGCCATACCGGCAACGACAAGGATTTCCTGTCGACGCGGGTCAGCCATATCTTCGACCTGAAGGGGCCGAGCCTTTCGGTGCAGACCGCCTGCTCGACCTCGCTTGTCGCCGTTCACCTCGCCTCGCAGGCGCTTTTGAACGGGGAATGCGACATGGCGCTTGCTGGCGGCGTGACGATCGAGATCCCGCAGGCGCGCGGCTATCTCTATGCCGAGGGCGAGGTGCTTTCGCCGGACGGGCATTGCCACGCCTTCGATCACCGGGCGCAGGGCACGGTTTTCGGATCGGGCGCGGGCTGCGTGGTGCTGCGGCGGCTCAGGGACGCCATCGCCGATGGCGACCATATCTGGGCGGTGATCAAGGGCAGCGCGGTCAACAACGACGGATCGGATAAGGCGGGCTACCTCGCGCCCTCGGTCGATGGCCAGGCCCGCGCCATGGCCGAGGCGCATGCCGTCGCCGGGGTCGATGCGGGGACCATCGGGTATGTGGAGTGCCATGGCACAGGCACCTATCTGGGCGATCCGATCGAGGTCGCGGCCCTGACGCAGGCATTCCGGCAGACCACCGACAACCGGGGTTACTGCCGGATCGGTTCGGTGAAGACCAATATTGGCCACCTGGACACGGCGGCGGGCGTGGCAAGCCTGATCAAGGCGTCGCTGTCGCTCCATCACCGGCAGATGCCACCGTCGCTGGGCTATGAGAAGCCGAACCCGGCGATCGACTTCGAAACCTCCCCCTTCCGCGTCAACGACCGGCTAGCGGCGTTTCCGGCGCTCGGCGCCCCGCGCCGGGCCGCGGTCAACAGCCTTGGCGTGGGCGGCACCAATGCTCATGTGGTGCTGGAGGAAGCGCCCGTGCGCGCCGCGTCGGAGGAGAGCGACTGGCCGTTCCAGCCGCTCATCCTTTCGGCGCGCTCCAAATCGGCGCTGGAGGATGCCAGCCGCAACCTTGCCGCCCATCTGCGCGCCCATCCCGAACAGCCGCTTGCCGACATCGCCTGGACGCTGAAGCAAGGACGCCGCGCCTTCGACCGGCGCCGGGTGGTCGTGGCCGAAAGCCATGAAGAGGCCGCAAGCCTTCTGGAAACCGCCGATACGCGGCGCGTTTTCACGCACACCCATCTGGGCGACCGGCCCGAGGTCGTCTTCATGTTCCCCGGTGGCGGGGCTCAATACGCGGGCATGGCGCGCGATCTTTATGAAACCGAGCCGGTCTTCCGCGAGTGGATGGACCGGGGGCTGGACCATCTGCAACCGTCGCTCGACTACGACCTGCGCGCACTCTGGCTGCCCGAGGCGCAGGCACATGCCGAGGCGGTGGAGCGGTTGAAGCGCCCTTCCGTCCAGCTGCCGCTGATCATGATCACCGAATACGCGCTCGCCCAGCTCTGGATCAGCTGGGGGGTGGAACCGGCGGTGCTGGTCGGCCATTCGATGGGCGAAAACACCGCCGCCTGCCTCGCGGGCGTTATTTCGTTTGAGGATTGCATCGGGCTTGTGCACCTGCGCGGTCAGCTTTTCGACACCATCGCGCCGGGGGGCATGCTCTCGGTGCCGATGAGCGAAAGCGCGCTTGCCCCGCTTCTGGGTGCCGAGCTCGACATGGCCTCTGTCAACGCGCCCGATCTTTGTGTCGTCTCCGGTCCGCAGGCCGCGCTGGACGCGTTGGAGGCCACATTGCGCGCCCGCGAGGTGGAGCCGCAGCGCATCCAGATCGACATCGCCGCACATTCGCGAATGCTGGAGCCGATCCTGAGGCGGTTCGGCGACTACCTACGCGCGATCCGGCTTTCGCCGCCCCGGCTGCCTATCATCTCAAACCGGAGCGGCAAGACCCTGAGGGCGGCAGAGGCGACGAACCCCGACTACTGGGTCCGGCACCTGCGCAATACTGTCCTTTTCGCCGACTGCGCGACCGCGCTGACCGAGCGTTCGGGTCGGGTGTATCTGGAAGTCGGCCCGGGCCGGGCGCTGTCCTCGCTGATCCAGGCCAACGGGGTGCCGGCGAACCAGGTTCTGTCGTCGCTGCGCCATCCAGACCACGAAGTCGCGGACGACATCTGGTTCATGACCACGCTCGGCCGGCTCTGGGCGCTGGGCGTCCCGGTTGATTGGGCGCCGATCTGGGGTGAGGCGCGGCGCAACCGCGTGCTGCTGCCCACCTATCCCTTCCAGCGCCAGCCCTATTACATCGAACCCGGCCGCGCCGAGGCGGCGGCCGAGGATAGCTGGGCGGAGCGGATCGAGGATATCGCCGGCTGGGGTTGGAAACCGCACTGGCGTCCGCGCGCCGCCGATTGCGAGGTGGAGGCCGAGCAGCTTCAGGAGGCCCCCCGCCACGACTGGCTGGTCTTTGCCGACGAGACCGGGCTTTCCGACCGGATCGTCGCGCGGCTTCGGGGCGCGGGCCACCGGGCGATCGAGGTGCGGGAGGGCTTTTCCTTCGCCAAGCTGGGCGAGGACAGTTACAGCATCTCGCCCGAGCGGGGGCGCGTGGATTATGACCGGCTGTTCCAAGTCCTGGGCGCCGAGGGGTTCAAGCCTGACCGCGTCGCCCACCTGTGGCTGGTGACCGAAGGGGAAACTTTCCGGCTGGGTTCGAGTTTCTTCCTGCGCAACCAGGAGCAGGGGTTCCAGAGCCTTCTAGCCCTCGCCCAGGCGATGGCGGAAGCCGCCCTGCCAAGCCCGCTGCATGTGACCTGCGTTTCGACCGGCACCCAGCAGGTGCGCGGCGAAAGGCTCGCCAATCCGGAAAAGGCCACCGTCTTCGGCCCGCTGCGGGTGATCCCGCGGGAATTTCCGGGCGTCACTTGTTCGGCGCTGGACGTGGCGCTGTCCTCTGCCGCCGGGCGCGAAGCCGGGATGGATCGGCTGGCCGACCGGGTGATCGAGGAGCTTCTGGCCGAGCCCGCGAACCTGACGGCTGCGCTGCGGGATGGCAAACGCTACGAGTTGACCTGGCGCCCCGTGCCGCTTGAACCGTCAGAGACGCCGGTGCCCCAGGGCGCGGCCTGCCTGATCACCGGCGGATTTGGCGGCATCGGCCAGACGTTGGCCGAACGGCTGGTCGCCGAACGCGGCGCGCGCGTCGCGCTTCTGACCCGAACCGCGCTGCCGCCGCGCGAAAGCTGGGATGGCTACCTGCGGTCGGTCCCGCCCCAGGATGGCGCCGCCCGCCGCATTCGTGCCTTGCGGCGGCTGGAGGCGCTGGGGGCCACCCCCTTGGTCGTTGTCGGCGATGTCTGCAACCTCGAGGACATGAAGGCCGTGCGGGCCGAGGTCGAGCGTGCCTTCGGCAAGGTCGACGTGCTGATCCACGCGGCGGGCGTCGTCGATGACGCGCCGATCCTCACCAAGACCCCGGAAAGCACCGAGGATGTCCTCGCGCCGAAGGTCCACGGCACACGGGTGCTGGACAAGGTCTTCCCGGATGGAAGCCTGGGGATGATGGTTGTCTTTGCCTCGACCTCGACCGTGACCGCGCCGCCGGGGCAGGTCGATTACGTGGCCGCGAACGAGTTCCTGAACGCCTATGCCCGGTCGCGCGCGGGCGGCAAGACGCGGGTCGTCGCGATCAACTGGGGGATCTGGTCCGACGTGGGCATGGCGGCCGAGGCGCTGGCAGGTCCCGTCGCGGCGCCGGTGGAGCCGGTGGACGCGCCCATGCTCGACACGCGCAGCTTCGATGACGCGGGCAACCGCATCTACAGCGCGACCTGGGACGTTGGGCGCTGGTACCTGGACGGCCACCGCACCATGTCGGGGCAGGCGCTGCTGCCGGGCACGGGTTACCTGGACCTTGCCGCCCAGGCGCTGCGGGCACAGGGCGAAACGGGACCGTTCGAGATCCGCGATCTCTATTTCCTCAGCCCGCTGACCGTTGAGGACAATGCCCCGCGCGAGGTGCAGGTGACCTTGGCGCGCGATGCCGACGGCTATGCCTTTGCCGTGCGCAGCGATGTCGAGGTCGAGGGGCGGCACGGTTTCCGGCTGAACGCCGAGGCGCGGCTGGTGCCGCACAATGCGCTCCCGGACCCGGTGGATCTGCCCGCGCTTCTGTCCCGCTGTGTCGGGGGCGTGGAAACCGGGCAGGGCCTGCGGTCGCCTCAGGAGGAGCATCTCGCCTTTGGCCCGCGCTGGCGGGTCCTTAACCGCCGCGCCTACGGTACGGGCGAAGGCGTCGCGGAACTGGCGCTGCCAGAGGCGTTCCGCGGCGATCTGGCGCGGGGCCACCTGATCCACCCCGCCCTGATGGACCTGGCGACGGGCTGGGCGATGGGGCTGATCGACGGCTATCGCCCGACGCATCTCTGGGTGCCGATGTCCTATGCCTCTGTCACCGTCTTTCGCCCCTTGCCCGATCGGATCTTCAGCTGGGTCCGCAACGCCGACGAAAACCGGGCGGACAAGCCCGTGGCGCGCTTCGATGTGTCGATCCTCGACCCCGACGGCATTGTCTGCGTCGAGATCAAGGGCTTCGCGATCATGAAGCTTGATCGCGGGCTGGACCTTTCCGCCCCCGTCAACCCGCGGGACGTGGAATTCCCCGAGGCCGAGGGCGCGGCCGCGCATCCGGTTTCCGCCGCCGAGGAACGTCTGCGCCACAACCTGTCACAGGGCATTCCCGCCGAAAGTGGGGCCGAGGCCTTCGGCCGCGCCCTTGCCCTTGGTCTGCCGCAGGTCGTTGTGTCCTCGATCGATCTGCCGACGCTGGTGGCCCAGGCCGACACGGTGCAGGCAACCGAGGGCGCCGGCGGTCAGGCCTTCGAGCGTCCCGAGCTTGACAACGCCTATGTCGAGCCGCGCAACGAGATCGAGCGCACACTGGTCGGCTTCTGGCAGGAGCTTCTGGGCGTCGGCCAGGTCGGGGTCGAGGACAGCTTCTTCGACCTTGGCGGCCATTCGCTGATCGCGGTGCGGCTTTTCGCGATGATCCGCAAGACCTTCGCGGTGGAGTTCCCGATCTCGATCCTGTTCGAGGCCCCGACGATCGCGGCCTGCGCGGCCCTGATCGAGGCGCGCGTCGGCCCGCGGGACGCGCCCGACGGCGCCACCCCCGCCGCGGTGCCGCTGCGGCGCTTCACCCATCTTGTGCCGATGAACCAGCACGAGGGCGGGACACGCCCGCCGTTCTTCGTCGTCGCCGGCATGTCAGGCAATATCCTCAACCTGCGCAGCATGGCGAAGATGCTGGGCGACAAGTGGAAATGCTACGGCCTTCAGGGCCGGGGCCTTTACGACGAGGACGCACCGCATGAAGACCTTGTCGATGCCGCGCGCGACTGCGTGGCCGAGATCCGGCAGGTCCAGCCCCATGGCCCCTATGTCCTTGGCGGCTTCTCTGGCGGTGGTTTGACGGCCTGGGAGATCGCCTGCCAGCTTGAGGCGGAGGGCGAGGAGGTCGCGCTTCTGGTACTCCTTGATACGCCGCTTCCGGTTCGTCCTTGGCCGGGTATTGCCGACCGGCTCAAGATCAAGCTGAACCAGTTTGTCTCGGGCGGGCCGACTTATTTGCTGGAGTGGTTCCGCGACCGCCGTGCCTGGAAGGTCGAGGAACGCGCGCGCGCCGCCGCGGGCCCCGAGGCCGCGCGCGAGGCGCTGCTGACCAATGTCGAAAAGGCGTTCCTGCGTGCGGTCGGCAAGCTCACGCTGAAACCGCGATCGGGCCGGACCGTGCTTCTGCGTCCGCCCATCGACAAGCACTGGAAGGTGTTCGGTGGGCGCTGGGTGGACCGGGATCGGACCTATGTCTACGACGACAACGACCTGGGCCGCTTTGCCTCTGACCTTTCGGTGATCGAGGTGCCGGGTGACCACGACACGATGGTGCTGGAACCAAACGTCCGGGTCCTTGTTCACAAACTGCGCGAGGTGCTCGACGGCGCTGTGCCTGACGAGCGTCCCTTTCGTGCCGCGGCGGAGTAGTCGGATGCCAAGCGTCCTCGTGGTCATCGTGAACTGGCGCACCGCCGAGATGGCGCTTGCCGCGGCCGAGGCGGCGCTCATCGCCATGAAGGGGATCGATGGCGCCATCACCATCGTCGACAACGATTCCGGCGATGGATCTGAGGCGACCTTGCGCGAAGGCGTCATGAAGCGCGGCTGGGACCGGGTGCGGGTGATCCAGTCCGGGCGCAATGGCGGCTACGGCGCGGGCAACAACGTCGGCATCCGCGCGGGCCTGCCGGAGGGCGGCAAGCCCGACTATGTCTATGTGCTCAACCCCGACGCCTTCCCGGCGCCGGACGCGATCCGGGCGCTTGTCGAACACATGGAGCGCCACCCCGAAACCGGCATCGCGGGCAGCTTTGTCCACGGTCCCGACGGGGTGCCGCATGCCTCCGCCTTCCGGTTCTTCTCCCTCGGGTCGGAGTTCGAGGACGCCGCCAAGACCGGGCCGATTTCCCGTCTGCTCGCCAGCGCGATCGTGCCCCTGCCGACGCCGAGCGAGACGACGCGCGTGGATTGGGTCTCCGGGGCCTCGATGATGCTCAGGCAATCGGTGCTGGACCGGATCGGCCTGTTTGACGAGGCCTATTTTCTTTATTTCGAGGAAACCGACCTTTGCCTCAGGGCCGCGCGCGCGGGCTATGCGACCGATCACGTCCGGCCGGCGCAGGTCACCCATATCGGCTCCGTCTCGACCGGGATGAAGACGCTGGCGCGGGTCCCGGCTTATTGGTTCGACAGCCGCTGGCGTTATTTCGCCAAGAACCACGGCCGCGCCTATGCCATCGCGGCCACCGCCGCGCGGACGGCGGGCGGCCTGCTGCTGGGGCTGCGCCGGCTGGTCGGCAGATGCGCCCAGCAGAACCCGCCCCATTTCCTGCGCGACCTTCTGGCCCACGGCCTCAGGACCGGATGCCGCGCCGTCGCCCCCGAGCGGGGAACCGCCACGACCGCCCCAGCTGGGAGTAAGACATGACCGCGTATTCCGCTGTTTTCGTTGGCAATGAATCCCTTCTGATCCAATGCGCGGAGCTTTGGCTGGGCGCCGGAAACCGGATCGCGGCGGTGGTCACCCACAACGCGGACCTGGCCCGATGGGCGGGCGCGCGCGGCCTGCGGGTCGAGGCGCAGGACGCGGGCGTGGCCGACCGCCTTGCCGGGGTTGGCTATGACTGGCTCTTCTCGGTCGCGAACCTCCACATCCTGCCAGAGGCCCTGATCGCCGCGGCAGGGCGCGGCGCGGTCAACTTCCACGACGGGCCATTGCCGCGCCACGCCGGTCTGAACGCCCCCGTCTGGGCGCTTCTGGAGGGCGAGCGCCGTCACGGCGTCGCCTGGCACCGGATCGAGGGCGGGATCGACGAAGGCGCGATCCTGCAAGCGCGCGACTTCGACATCGCGGCGGGCGAAACCGCGCTGACGCTGAACGCGAAGTGCTTCGAGGCCGCGATCGACAGCTTCGGCGCTCTGGTCGCGGACATCGGCGCGGACGCCCTTCAGCCGCACCCGCAGGATCTGTCGCAGCGGAGCTGGCACGCGCGTGCCGACCGGCCGCGCGCGGCGGCGCGGCTCGATTTCTCAGGCTCCGGCGAGGATGTCGCGCGGCTGGTGCGCGCGCTTGATCATGGCGGCTACTGGAACCCGCTGGCGCTGCCGAAGATCGAGGTGGATGGTCGGGTCCTGGCCGTCGGCACGGCCGAGCCCGTTCCGGGCGAAGGGCCGGCCGGCACGGTTTTGGCTACCGAGGCGGAAGGGTTGACCGTCGCCTGCGGGCAAGGCGCGGTCCTGCTCGGCGGTTTGCGCGGCATGGACGGGCAGGCGGTCTGCCCGATGTCGCTGGACCTTGCCGGAAAGGCGCTGGGATCGCCCGGAACAGAAGAGGCAGAACGCATCGGTGCCGCAATTTCTGCTGCGGCGCCGGGCGAGGGGCGGTGGCGCGCGCGTTTGGGCGCGCTCCGCTCCGCCGACCTGCCGCTGGCGGGCCCCGCATCCGAGGCGCCCGACTGGCATCGCATGGGCTGCGCGATCGCGGGAGGGGACGCCGCCCGCGGGGCCGTGGCGCTTGCGCTTTTCGCGCGCGCATATGGCGGGGGCGAGCCCGTCGATCTGGCCTTCCACCTCGCCACTGCCCCGCGCGAGCCGGGTTATGTCTCCGACTGGGTGCCCCTGAGGGCGGGGGAGGAGGCTTCTGCCGGCGCGTTCCTCGCATCCTTCCAGGCGGACCTTGCCGCCGCCATGAAGGCCCCGGCCTTTGCTGCGGATCTGCCGCTGCGCGATCCCGCCATCGGCGGCCTGACCTGCCCCGACATCGCGCTGAACCTTGGCGGTGACGCGCCGGTTTCGGGCAGCGCCTTGACCCTTGCGATCTCGGCCGAGGGGGCGGGGCTGCATTTCGACGCGGCCCGGCTCGATGCCGCGACAGCGCAGATCCTCGCCGACCGGATCGCGCATCTGGCCGATCAACTGGGCGCGGCGCATGGCGATCCGGCGCTGGCCGACCTGCCCGCGATGCCTCAAAGCGAACGCGCGCTGCTGCTTGAGGCATGGAACCGCACCGGGGCCGATTTCGATCCGGATCTCTGCGTGCATCAGGCGTTCGAGGCGCAGGCCGCGCGGACGCCTGAGGCGACGGCCCTGATCCATGAGGGCGAAACGCTGACCTACGCGGCGCTGAACGCCCGGGCCAACCGCGTTGCGCATGTGCTTGGTGAGATGGGCGTGGGGCCGGGGACGCTGGTCGGGCTTTGCACCCGCCGCTCGCCGCTTCTGATGATCGGGGCGCTGGCGATCCAGAAGGCGGGCGGCGCCTATGTGCCGCTGGACCCGGCCTACCCGGCCGAGCGCATCGCGCTTTATGTCGAGGATTCCGCCTGCCCGGTGATCGTGACCGAAACCGCCCTGACGGGGAGCCTGCCGCAAAGTGCGGCGGCGATCCTGACGCTGGATGACGACCCGCGTCTGGCCGCCGCGCCCGAGGGCAATCCCGACAGCGGCGTGACGGGCGCGGACCTCGCCTACATGATCTACACCTCGGGCTCGACCGGGCGGCCGAAGGGCGTGATGATCGAGCACCGCAACGTCCAGAACTTCTTCACCGGCATGGACGCCCATGTCCGCCACGATCCGGCCGGCACCTGGCTTGCCGTCACATCGCTGTCCTTCGACATCTCGGTGCTGGAGCTGTTCTGGACGCTGGCGCGGGGCTTCCGCGTGGTGATCATGGGGGACGCCGACCGGGCGCTGGTTTCCGGTGCCGGCGCGTCTGGGCGGGGGATGGAGTTCAGCCTTTATTACTGGGGCAATGACGACGGTGTTGGCCCCGCGAAATACGACCTGCTGCTGGAAGGCGCGAAGTTCGCCGATGCGAACGGCTTTTGCGCCGTCTGGACGCCGGAACGCCACTTCCACGCCTTCGGCGGCCCCTATCCCAACCCATCCGTTACCGGGGCGGCTGTGGCCGCGGTCACGCGCAACCTCTCGGTCCGGGCGGGGTCCTGCGTCGCGCCGCTGCATCATCCCGCGCGGATCGCCGAGGAATGGGCCGTCATCGACAACCTGACGAACGGGCGCGCGGGCCTTGCCATCGCCTCGGGCTGGCAGCCGGACGACTTCGTGCTGCGCCCCGAAAACACGCCGCCCGCAAACAAGCCCGCGATGTTCGACGCCATCGACAAGATCCGCCGCCTGTGGCGGGGCGAGGCGGTGGAATTCCCGACGGCTTCTGGCAAGCCCTTTGCCGTCGTGACCCAGCCCCGCCCGGTCTCAAAGGAGGTGCCGATCTGGGTTACGACCGCGGGCAACCCGGAAACCTGGCGTGAGGCAGGCGCAGCGGGCGCGAACGTGCTGACCCACCTTCTGGGCCAGTCGGTCGAGGAAGTCGGTGGCAAGATCAAGCTTTACCACGAGGCGCTCAGGGAGGCGGGCCGCGATCCGGCCGATCACACCGTGACGCTGATGCTGCACACCTATGTGGCCGCGGATCGTGAGACGGCGCGCGAAACCGCGCGGGAACCGATGAAGGACTACCTGCGCTCGGCCGCCGGGCTCATCAAGCAGTACGCCTGGGCTTTCCCGGCCTTCAAGAAACCACATGGCATGACCAACCCGATGGAGATCGACCTGCGCTCGCTCACCGAGGAGGAGATGGAGGGCGTCCTCGACTTCGCCTTCCAGCGCTACTTCGAGGATTCGGGGCTGTTCGGCACGCTCGGGGACTGCCTGGCGCGGGTGGAGGAGTTAAAGCGCATCGGGGTGGGCGAGGTCGCCTGCCTGATCGACTACGGCATTCCGGTGCCCGTCGTGATGGAGGGGCTGGTGCCCCTGGCTGAGGTGCTGCGGCGCGCCAATGAGGGCGTGACCGAGGCGGAGGAGGATTTCTCCATCGCGGCCCAGATCGCGCGGCACCGGGTGACGCATCTGCAATGCACCCCCTCGATGGCGCGGATGCTGGCGATGAACCCCGAGTCGCGCGCCGCTCTGGCGGGGGTTCAGGAACTGATGATCGGGGGCGAGGCGCTGCCCGGCGCCCTTGTCGCGGACCTGGCGGAGGCGACGGGGGCGCGGGTGCTGAACATGTATGGCCCGACCGAAACCACGATCTGGTCCGCGGTCGCCGAGGCGGAGGCAGGGGCCGCTGTCTCTCCGGTCGGCCCCCCCATCGCCAACACGCAGCTTTACGTCCTCGACGACCGGGCGGACCCGGTGCCGCTGGGTGTAGCGGGCGAACTCTGGATCGGCGGCGCGGGCGTGGCGCGCGGCTACTGGAAGCAGCCCGATCTGACCGACGACCGCTTCCGCCCCGATCCCTTCGCGGGCGGGCGGATGTACCGCACCGGCGACCTCGTGCGCCAGCGCGCGGACGGGATGTTCGACTTCCTCGGCCGCATCGACCACCAGGTGAAGATCCGCGGCTATCGGATCGAGCTGGGGGAGATCGAGGCGGCAGCCGAAGCCGCCCCCGGCGTCCGTCAGGCCGTCGTTCTGGCGCGGGAAGACGTGCCGGGCGATCTGCGCCTGGTCGCCTATGCCACCACCGGCGCGGGTTTCTCGGCCGAGACGCTGGGGGCCCATCTGAGGGCGCGGCTGCCCGCGCATATGGTACCCGCCCATATCGTGCCGCTGGCCGACATGCCGCTGACGCCGAACGGCAAGGTGGACCGCAAGGCGCTTCCCGCCCCGGCCGAGGCCGCCCCGCCCGTGGCGGAGGCACATGTCGCCCCCGCCGAGGGGGTCGAGGCGACGATCGCCGCCATCTGGCGCCGGGTCCTCAACCTTCCCAAGGTCGGCGCGGAGGACAATTTCTTTGCCCTTGGCGGCCACTCGCTTCTGGCAGTGCAGGCGCATCGGGAGATCCGCGATGCGCTGGGCAGCGCGAAGCTGTCAATCACCGACATCTTCCGCTTCCCGACGCTGTCGGCACTGGCCCGCCACCTGGATGACCGTCCGGCGGCCGAGCCGCGCCTGCATATCGCTGGGGCCGCGAACGACCGGGCCGCTCTGCGTGCCGACGCCATGTCGAAGCGCCGTGCGCTTCGGGCCGGGCGCGCGGGGTGACGGTGGCCGCCCTGGCCGAGATCGCCGACCGGGTGCGGGGCCTTTTTCCCTGCCCGGTGGCAGTCTGCGCCGAGGGCATCGGCGCTTCGGAGGCTGAGCTTTGGCCCGTCGAGGCTGAGGCAATGCGCGCCGCCGTCCCACGCCGCCGGGCAGAGTTTGCGGCGGGCCGCGCGGTCGCGCGGCGGGCCATCGCGGAACTGGGCCTGCCCCCGGTCGCGATCCCAATGCAGCCCGACAGGTCGCCGGGCTGGCCGGCGGGGGTCGCCGGTTCCATCACCCACACCGATGTGCTGGCGCTGGCGGCCGTGGCGCGCGCCGAAGTCATTGCCGCGATTGGTATCGACGCGGAACCGGACGAGCCCTTGCCCTCGGGCGTGGCGGAGATGGTCTGCCGGCCCGAGGAACGCGCCTGGTGCGCCACCATGCCCGACCCGGCGCGTGCGGAGCGGTTGATCTTCGTTGCGAAAGAGGCCGCCTACAAATGCCAGTACCCGTTGTCCCGCGCAGGCCTGGAGTTTGACGCGCTCAGCATCGAAGCCGCGGCGGACGGCGCGCTTGTCGCCCGTTTCACGCTTCCCGCCGGTCCGTTTGCCACCGGCGACCGGCTGAGCGGGCGCGCCGCCCGCTGCGGCGGGCTTGTCATCGCAGCCTTCGCGCTGCCACATCGGCCATGAGTGGAGGGAGGATGCGCCGCAACCTCATTTTGCTGGGACTAGTCGCCGCCGGGGCACTAACGGCCGGGATCGTCGGCTGGCGGCGCTTGCGCCGCGACCCGACCTTGCCGCCCGCGCGCCGCCCCATGCCTTGGGCCGAGTTCCGCGCCCTCTACGCCCGCCCGCTTGCCCCGCCCGCCGGGCCGCTCCGGGTCTTTCACCTGGGACACAGCCTGGTCGGCCACGACATGCCCGCCATGCTTGCCCAGCTTGCCGGACCCGGCCACCGCTACGAAAGCCAGATCGGCCGCGGGACGACCCTGCGCGCCCATTGGGAGGATCACATCCCCATCGAGGGCTATGCGGAGGACAACGATCACGACCGCTTCCGCCCCGCCAAGGAGGCCCTCGCGAGCGGCGACTACGACGCGGTCATCCTGACCGAGCGGGTCGAAATCCGCACCTCGATCAAGGAAGAGGGCGCGGCCTCCTACCTCGCGCTCTGGGCCGCGCTGGCGCGGCAGGGTAACCCCGCGACGCGGGTCTATCTGTATGAAACCTGGCATTGGCTCAGCGATTCCGAAGGCTGGCTGGAACGGCTGGACCGGGATCTGCCACGTCACTGGATCGGCGAGGTGATGCGTGGTGCCGCGGCCTATCCCGGCGGTGCCCCGGTCTATCTCATCCCCGCCGGACAGGTGCTGGCGCGGATCGCCCGCGCCGCCGAGGCCGGGGAGGTTCCGGGCATCGCAAGCCGCGAGGACTTCTTCGCCCGGACGGCGGAGGGCAAGCTCGACAAGATCCATATCGGCGATCTTGGCGCCTTCCTCGTGGCGCTGACGCATCATGCCGTCCTTTACGGGACCGAGCCTCCGGGGCTAATGTCCCGGATGCACCGGGCCGATGGCGCGCCAGCAGACCTGCCGGAGGCGCTCGATCGCGCAGCGCTTTGGCGGATGGTCCGGGAGGTCGCCAGCGCCCTGCCCGAAACCGGGATGAGACAGAGTTGAAGGACCAGGATCATAAGCGCCGGCCCGCCCACCGGCACCGGAAGGGCGCGGCAGAAGGGGAACGCCCCTGATGCCCAATTCGTTCGCCTATCTGATGCTGTTCTCCTGGCCGCTGGTCATCGTGTGCCTCTTCGCGGTGCTCCCCCGGTCCTATGCCATCGCGATTTCGATCATCGGCGGATATCTGATCTTGCCGGTGAGGACCGGGTTCAACCTGCCGCTGGTGCCGACGCTCGACAAATCGCTGCTGCCGTCGCTCTTCACCGCGATCATGTGTCTCGTGGTGACGGAGCGCCGAGCGCGCCCGCCCCGGCGTGGACCGCATGACGCCCGGACCCAGGCCAGCGTTTCGCAAGGCGAACCCGAAGCCCCGAGGGAGCGTCCCAAACCGTCCTACAGCCGCCAGCCGATCCGGGCGGCGGGCCGGGATGCCTCGGCGGCGCCAGCCGTCGCCCCCATGCGCACGGCATTGCCCGCCGTCGTCACCACCGGAAAGGCCCTGACGCCTGTCACCGTGCAGGGGGAACGGTCCGCAGAGCAGGCCGCGCCGATGGCACTCGTGCAGCCGGAAAAGACGGTGCGCGCCATCGTCCTGGCGCTCGTGGCGCTGGGGCTGCTATCACCGATCGCCACGGCGCTCACGAATCCCGATCCGCTCTTCTTCGGCTCCAGGTTCCTTCCCGGGCTCAGGCTCTACGATGCCATGTCGATGGCGATGAACGTCGGTGTTCACATGCTGCCGTTCGTCATCGGCTGGCTTTACCTTGGGTCGCCGCAGGATCTGCGCCGCCTCGTGACCGTGGTGGCACTCGCCGGGCTTGCCTATTCGCTTCCGGCCCTGTTCGAGGTGCGGATGAGCCCCCAGCTCAATACCTGGATCTACGGGTTCTTCCAGCATTCCTTCCTTCAGCATATCCGCGCCAGCGGCTACCGGCCGGTGGTCTTCCTCGGCCACGGGCTGGCCCTGTCGATCTTCCTGGCCCAGACGGTGTTTGCCGCGATCGCGCTCTGGCGTGGGCGCGAAAGGGGGCGCGGGGCGGGCGCGCAATGGCTGGTCGCGGCGGCCTGGCTCTTCATGACCCTGATCCTGTCCAAGTCGCTCGGCGCCTTCGTGATCGCCTGCGCATTCGGTCTGCTCCTGCTGGTGGGGACCCGGCGCGCGATCACGATCTTCGCGGCGATCGTGGTCACTTCCGTCACCCTCTACCCGGTGCTGCGCGGCAGCAGCCTCTCGCCCGCGGACAGCGTCTATGAGATCGTCAACACCTTCAACGCCGAGCGCGCGGAGTCCTTCAAGTTCCGCCTCGACAATGAGGATGAGTTGCTGGACCGGGCGAACCAGAAGCCCCTTTTCGGCTGGGGCAGCTGGGGGCGCAACCGGATCTTTGACCCAAGGACCGGCGAGGATCTGAGTATTACCGACGGGGACTGGATCCTGACGATCGGCGTGTTCGGCTGGTTCGGATACATGAGCAAGTACGGCTTGTTCGCGATCCCGATCATCGCGCTGGCCCGGCGCCGAAAGGCCCCGCAACTGACCTTCGCAGCCTGCGGTCTTTGCATGATCCAGGCCGCGAATATCCTCGACGCCATTCCGAACGCCACGATCGTGCCGGTCACATGGCTCATCGCCGGCGCGCTCGCCGGGTTTGCTTGCCGCGATGACACCCCCGCCGTCGGGGCGGGCGCCGGCACACGGGAGATCGGCGGCAGGGCGCGGCGCGGCGGGATTGCACCTGCGCCGGCGGCTCTGCGCCCGACCTCCTTCAACCGCACCCGTGGCTGAAGCCCGGTGCGTTCGCGCGACCTGTCCGATTGCATTTCGCCCCTGACTTGACTATCTGGAACGCCTGACAGCGAAGCGCGGGACCCCGAGAGATGAACTGGATCACCAATTACGTCCGGCCGAAGATCAACTCGCTCTTCTCGCGCCGCGAGGTGCCTGAGAACCTCTGGACCAAATGTTCCGAATGCGGAACGATGCTGTTCCACCGCGAACTGGCCGACAATCTCAACGTCTGCAGCAATTGCGACCACCACATGGCGATCACGCCGCGCGCCCGGTTCGCCGCGCTTTTCGATGGCGGCATCTTCGCCGAGGTCAAGGTTCCCGAACCGGTCGCCGACCCGCTGCATTTCCGCGATCAGAAACGCTATCCCGACCGGATGAAATCCGCGCAGAAGAGCACCGGCGAAAAAGAGGCGATGCTCGTCGCGGAGGGAGAGATCGGCCGCACGCCGATCGTCGCCATCGCGCAGGACTTCTCCTTCATGGGCGGGTCGATGGGCATGTATGTCGGCAACGCGATCATCGCCGCGGCCGAACGCGCGGTGAAGTTCAAGCGCCCGCTGGTCCTTTTCTCCGCCGCGGGCGGCGCGCGCATGCAGGAGGGGATCCTGTCCCTCATGCAGATGCCGCGCACCACCGTCGCGGTCGAGATGCTGAAGGAAGCCGGCCTTCCCTATATCGTCGTGCTGACCCATCCAACCACGGGCGGCGTCACCGCCTCCTACGCGATGCTGGGCGACGTGCAGATCGCCGAGCCGAATGCGCTGATCTGCTTCGCGGGCCCCCGGGTGATCGAACAGACGATCCGCGAGAAACTCCCCGAAGGGTTCCAGCGCGCCGAATACCTGCTCGACCACGGGATGCTCGATCGCGTCACTCACCGCAAGAAGCTGCGCGAGGATCTCGTGACCATCCTGCGGATGCTGATGCGCCAGTCGCCCGCGGTCAAAGGCGACCTGCCCGCGCCCAAGAGCGAAGCCGCAAAACCCGACGCCCCCAAGGCCGAGGCGAAGTAACTTCTTCTTTTCGAAAATATCCTCGGGGGGTCCGGGGGGCAGACAGCCCCCCGGCCTTGCCGCCAAACCGCAGCGAGGGTCCCATGTCGCAAGGTTCCGACCTCATCCTGTCGCGGATGATGGCGCTTCATCCGAAGATCATCGACCTGACGCTCGACCGCGTCTGGCGCCTGCTAGAGGCGCTGGGTCATCCCGAACGCGACCTGCCGCCGGTGATCCATATCGCGGGGACCAACGGCAAGGGCTCGACCCAGGCGATGATCCGCGCCGGGCTGGAGGCGATGGGCGGCCGCGTTCACGCCTATACCTCGCCCCATCTCGCCCGCTTCCACGAACGCATCCGGCTGGCGGGCGAGCTGATCTCGGAGGACTACCTGACCGAGATCCTGGCCGAGTGCGAGGCCGCGAACGGCGGCATCCCGATCACCTATTTCGAGATCACGACCTGCGCGGCGCTTCTGGCCTTCGCGCGCACCCCCGCGGACTGGACGCTGCTTGAGGTTGGCCTCGGTGGCCGGCTCGACGCGACAAACGTGGTCGACCAGCCGCGGCTCACGATCATCACCCCGGTCTCCATCGACCATCAGCAGTACCTGGGCGAGACCCTGCCCGAGATCGCGGGCGAAAAGGCGGGGATCATCAAGCGCGGCGTGCCTTGCGTTGTCGGCCCGCAGGAAGAGGCGGGGCTGGAGGCGATCGAGGCCAGGGCCGCGCG
Organism: Albidovulum sediminicola; assembly: GCF_025751575.1. Lineage (GTDB taxonomy): Bacteria > Pseudomonadota > Alphaproteobacteria > Rhodobacterales > Rhodobacteraceae > Albidovulum > Albidovulum sediminicola. The sequence goes on from NZ_JAOWLA010000003.1 coordinate 213,913, forward strand.
TCTTGGCGCGCCGCTTCTTGTCCACGGCCAGCACTGGCATGTCTGGGAAGAGCGCGGGCGGCTGATCTTCCAGGACGAAAACGGTCTTCTCGACCTGCCGCTGCCCAACCTTCCTGGGCCGCACCAGATCGACAACGCGGGCGCCGCGCTCGCCGCGCTGCGCCACCTTGGCGCTGACGAGGCCGCCTGCGAGGCGGCGGTGACAAAGGCCTACTGGCCCGCGCGGATGCAACGGCTGACCCACGGCCCGCTGGTCGAGGCGGCGGGGGCTTGCGAGCTTTGGCTCGACGGCGGCCACAACCCCGCGGGCGGCCAGGCGGTGGCGGCGACGCTGGCGCGGATGCCGGCCAGGCCCACGCATCTGATCCTGGGCATGCTCAACACCAAGGACATTGCGGGCTATCTGCGCCCCGTCGCGGCGGCGGCGCGGACCCTGACGGCGGTGTCGATCCCGGGAGAGGCGAACACGCTGACGGCCGAGGAAACCCAGGCCGCCGCCGCCCGTGCCGGGATCTCTGCGGGCACGGCCGAAGGCGTGCTGGAGGCCGTCCGCACGATCGCCGCAGCCGACCCCGGCGCGCGCATCCTGATCTGCGGCTCGCTCTACCTGGCGGGCGGGGTTCTGCGGGACAACGGCTGAAACGACCCCTCGCATGGTCCTGGCGCGCCCTGCCTGTGCATCGGCGCACTTCCTTGCGCGCGCCGCCCCGGCTATCCATGGGCATGACCCAGCGGAGCGGCCCACATGACCCTTGAATTCGCGCTCGATACCTTCGGCGACGTGACCCCCGGTGCCGACGGCACCCTGAAGCCGCAGGACCAGGTGATCCGCGACGTGATCGAGGAGGCGGTCCTGGCCGATCAGGTCGGGGTGGACTTCTTCGGTCTCGGCGAACATCACCGCGACGATTTCGCGATCTCGTCGCCCGAGGTGGTGCTGGGCGCCATCGCCGCCCGGACCAGCCGCATCCGGCTTGGGACGGCCGTGACGGTGCTGTCCTCCGACGATCCGATCCGGGTGTTTCAGCGGTTCTCGACGCTTCAGGCGATTTCGGAGGGGCGGGCGGAGGTGATCCTGGGGCGGGGGTCCTTCACCGAAAGCTTCCCGCTCTTCGGCTTCGACCTTGCGGATTACGAGACGCTCTTCAACGAAAAGCTCGACCTTTTCGCGCGCCTCTTGCGGGACCGGAAGGTCACCTGGTCCGGCGCCACGCGCCCGCCGCTCCGGTCGCAGCCGGTTTATCCCCAGCCCGCCGACCCGATCCGCGCCTGGATCGGCGTGGGTGGCACGCCGGAATCGGTGATGCGGGCGGTGCATTACGAGATGCCGATGATGCTCGCGATCATCGGCGGCGCAGCCCAACGTTTCCGCCCCTACGCCGACCTCTACCGCCGGGCCCTGGCCGAGGCGGGGCGCCCCGCCCTGCCGGTCGGCGTCCATTCGCCCGGCCTTGTCGCCGACACCGACGAGGCCGCGCGCGAGGGCATCTGGCCCGGCTACAAGGCGCTGCATGACCGGATCGGGCGTGAACGCGGCTGGGCGCCGACGACCCGCGACCAGTTCGAGCGCGAGATCGCGCACGGGTCGCTTTACGTCGGGGCGCCCGAGACCGTCGCGCGCAAGATCGCGGCCACCGTCAAGGCGCTGGACCTGAACCGGTTCGAGATGAAATATTCCTCCGGGCCGGTTCCGCATGCCTTGTTGATGCGCTCGGTCGAGCTTTACGGCACGCGAGTCGTGCCGCTGGTCCGCGACATGCTCAGCTAAGAACGCCGTCCACGGGTTGGAGCGGTTCGGGCGCGGGTTCGTCCAGCGCCTCCGCCACGGCGATCTCGATCACCCGGCACATGGCGTCGAGGGGCAGCCCGTTGATCACGTCGCGAAACGGGTGTTCCAGTTCATCAGTGACGGCGGAGAGGCCGAAGAAGACATAGGCAACGACTGCCGCGACAAGCGGCGCGAACCAGCCTGCGGTGTCGATCAGCGCGAAGGGAAGCAGGGCGCAGTAAAGGTAGCTCGTCCGCAGCACGAGCAGCGAATAGACGAAGGGCAAGGGCGAACTGGCGATCCGTTCGCACCCGGCCTGCGCGAGCGAGAGCGAGGCCAGGCGTTCGGAAAGCGCCCGGCGCCCGATGTCCGAAAGGCGCCCGGCCTCGGCTTCCGCGCGCAGGACCTCGGCAATCTGGCGCAGCGCCGCGTCAGGCGGGTTGCGCCGCGCGGCGAAATCGGCGGCAGCCGGATCGGCGCGGAGCGCTTCGGCGCGTGCGTCGCTCTGGCGTAGCCATCCGCGGTGCAGATGCGCGAAGGCGGCGACGGTCTTCAGAACGCGCGCGCGCGCCGGGACGGCGCCGAGAAACACCAGAAGCTCGCGTGCGAGGCTGCGGACATCGGCGATCATGCCGCCCCAGAGCTTGCGCGCCTCCCACCAGCGGTCATAGGCGGCGTTGTTGCGGAAGCCGAGAAAGAGCGACAGCGCGATGCCGAAGATGCCCATGGCCGCGATCGAGACCTGCGGCAGCGGCAAAAGGGACCGGTCGATCCAGAGGATCGCCGCGGCGTAGAGCGTGAAGAACAGGATCTTCGGTGCGGTCTGCACGATGATCGAGCCCCTGATCGCGAACAGGAGCTGCGGCAGGCTTGGTGCGTCGCGGACGATCATCGGTGGCGGTCCCTGGGTGCGCTTGCGCCCCTTCTAGGCGGTTCCGGAAGCGATGGCACGGCGAAAGACGACACCACGCGTCTTGCTTGCGCTAGGGGAGGGGCCGTCCGGCCGGGCATCGAGCCCGGCGCGCCCGGCGCTGCCGCGGGACATCAGCCCCGGTCCGCGTCCGGGTCCGCGCCCCAATCCGCGGCCTGCATCTCGCGCAGGCGGCTGGCGGTGCGCTCGAACTCGAAGGACCCTTCGCCCTCCATGTAGAGCCGTTCGGGCGCGTCGGCGGCCGACGCGATGAGGCGCACCTTCGCCTCGTAGAGCGCGTCGATCAGGGTCACGAAGCGGCGGGCCTGGTTGTAGTTTTCGGACGACAGGCGCGGGATGTCCTCAAGGATCAGAACCCGGACCGCGCCCGCGATGGCGAGGTAGTCCGCGGGCCCAAGCGCGCGGCCGCAGAGGTCCCAGAAGGATGCGCGGGCGACGCCCGCGTGATAGTCCGGGATCACCACCTCGCGCCCCTTCACGCTCAGCCTGAGTTCCGCATCGCCGCCGCCGCCCGTCAACTCGTCCCAAATGCGCGCCAGCGCCTCGGTCGCGGTGCGGTCGGCGGGGGCGAAATAGACCTGCGCGCCTTCCAGCCGGTGTTGGCGGTAGTCGGTCTCGCTCTCGATCTCGCGCACCTCCATCCGCTCTTTCAGGAGCTGGATGAAGGGCAGGAACAGCGGACGGTTTAGCCCGTCCTTGTAAAGGTCGTCCGGCGCCCGGTTCGAGGTTGTCACCACCGTGACCCCGCGGTCGAACAGCATCTGGAAGAGCCGCCCCACGATCATCGCGTCGGCGATGTCGGTGATCTGCATCTCGTCGAAGCACAGCAACCGGAGCTTGCCCGCGATCTCCTCGGCCACGGGGCGGATGGCGTCGTCCACCCCGGTCTTGCGCGCGGCATGAAGGGCCGACTGGACCTCTTGCATGAAGGCGTGGAAGTGGACGCGGCGCTTGGCCTCGACCGCGACATGGGCGTGGAACAGGTCCATCAGCATCGACTTGCCGCGCCCGACCCCGCCCCAGAGGTAAAGCCCGCGCACCGGCTCCGGCGCCTTGCCGAAAAGCCCGCCCAGAAGGCCTCGGCGGCGTTCCGGAACGGCGCCGAGCGCGCAGCGGATACGCTCCAGCTCGGGCAGCAGCGCGCGCTGCGCGGCGTCCTGGCGCAGGTCGCCCGCATGGGTCATCCGGTCGTAGATATCTGTCAGCGTTTCGGCCATGTCCCCCGATAGCCCGCGGCGCGCGAACTGAAAAGAGGCGCAGTTCGGGGAGGTCTATCGGCGTGCCCGGCAGGGCGCATCGCGGATCGGAATTGTCCGCATCACAATTCGCGATTTGACGCCGCCCGCGACTGAGGACATGTTCGCGCCGCTTTGATCCCGGAGGCCCCATGCCAGTGCGCGCGCCGCTTGTCACACCCGTCCTGATCGCGGGCTGTATCATCATCATGATCGGCTTCTCGATCCGGGCCAGCTTTGGCGTGTTCCAGATCCCGATCGCCTCGGAATTCGGGTGGATGCGCGCCGATTTCTCGCTCGCGATCGCGGTGCAGAACCTGGCCTGGGGCATCGGCCAGCCGCTGTTCGGCGCCTTCGCAGAACGATTCGGCGACCGCCGGGCGATCGTGCTGGGCGCTCTGATCTATGCGGCGGGGCTGGTGCTGTCGTCCTTCGCGGTGACGCCGGGCCAGCATCAGATCCTGGAGATCCTCGTGGGCTTTGGCATCGCGGGCACGGGCTTCGGTGTCATCCTGGCGGTGGTGGGCCGCGCGGCCCATCCCGAAAGCCGCTCGGTCGCGCTGGGAATTGCGACGGCGGCCGGGTCCGCCGGGCAGGTCTTCGGCGCGCCGGTGGCGGAGCTGCTGCTTGGCCATTTCCCCTGGCAGTCGGTGTTCCTGATCTTCGCGGCAGCGATCCTGCTGAGCCTTTTTGCCCTGCCGATGATGCGTGCGCCCGCCCCGGCGAGCCGGGAGGAGCTCGAGGAAAGCATGGGCGAGGTCCTGCGCAAGGCCTTCCGCGATCCGTCCTACGCGATGATCTTCCTCGGCTTCTTCTCCTGCGGGTATCAGCTGGCTTTCATCACGGCCCATTTCCCGGCGATGGTGACCGAGATGTGCGGGGCCATCGCGCCCGGCGGGGTACTCGCGGGGCTCGGGATCACCACGACCTCGGTTTTGGGGGCAATCGCGATTTCCGTCATCGGGATGGCGAATATCGTGGGCACGATCACCGCGGGCTGGCTTGGCAAGCGCTACAGCAAGAAGAACCTGCTGGCGGGGGTCTATCTGGCCCGGACCGTGGTCGCGGCGGTGTTCATCTCGCTTCCGATCACACCGGCGTCGGTCCTGGTCTTCTCGGTCCTGATGGGGGCGCTCTGGCTTGCGACGGTGCCGCTGACCTCGGGGCTTGTCGCGCATCTTTACGGCCTGCGCTACATGGGCACGCTCTATGGTATCGTGTTCCTGAGCCACCAGCTGGGCGGCTTCCTCGGCGTCTGGCTGGGTGGGCGGATGTATGACGCCTACGGGTCCTACACCGCGGTCTGGTGGATCGGGGTTGGCGTCGGGGCATTCTCCGCGCTGATCCATCTGCCGATCCGCGAACGCCTGCCGCACATCGCGCAGCCGGCATGACGCGGCCGGGGCCAAACGCGGCCCCGGCCCAGGGCGCGCCTCAGGCGCCCTTCCAGGCGTCCAGGATGTAGCGGGCGGTCATCAGGTCCAGATGCGCGCCGCCGCCGTTCTTGCTCAGCGTGATCTCGTCGTCCGAGGCGCGCATGAAGGCGCCTGAGGGCAGGTCGTAGAAGTCGCCCAGGATATCCGCCTCGGTGATCGCGCCCGAGGCGATCGGGTCCATGATTTCGCCGATGTGATGGATGGTCGTCGCGCGCGCATCGACGAAGACGCGGGCGCGGCGCATCACCTCGTCGTCGCATTCGCGCATGTCCTTGCGATAGGCGCCGATCAGGTCGAGATGGGTGCCGGGTTTCAGCCATTCGCCCCGGATCAAGGGGGCGGTGGCCATGGTCGCCGTGGCGATCACGTCGGCCTTGCGCACGGCGGCTTCCAGGTCGGGCTCGGCCACGGCGCCGGTTTCGGCGGCGAAGGCGCGCGCGGTCTCGGGCGTGCGGGTCCAGACGTGAAAGCGCGCCTTGGGAAAGACCGCCGAATAGGCCTCGATCATTGAATGGGCGACGGTGCCGGCGCCGACCAGGAGGAACCGCTCACTGTCCTTCCGCGCCAGGTGGCGCGCGGCCAGCAGGCTGTCGGCGGCGGTCTTCCACTTGGTGACGAGCGCGAAGTCGATATAGGCCTCCGGAATGCCCAAGCGGTCTTCGAAAAGCGCGACCGCGCCGTGCAGGTTCGGGACCCCGTGCTGGCCGTTGCCCGGAAAGATCGTCGCGGCCTTGACGGCGACGCCCATGCCGTCGATCCAGGCCGAGCGGGTCAGCAGCGTATCCGGGCCACGGCGCAGGAACGTGTCCCCGACCTCTGCCCGGGGCAGGCTGTGCCCGGCCTCCAGCGCCTTGGTCAGCGCCACCCAGTCGAGCTTGGCCTCCGCCTCCGGTCCGATGATGTCGATGGTCATGGGGCGATATCCTCCGCTGTCAGCAATCCCTCGGCCTGAAGCCGCTCGGCCCAACCCATGGGGCCGTCAAAATGGTGAACCTGCCAGCCGCGCCGGGCGGCGGCGGCGATGTTGTCGTGCCGGTCGTCGGTGAAGAGCAGCCGGTCGGGCGCGATGCCGCAGTCCTCCTCGACCATCTCATAGATCCGCGCCTCGGGTTTGATCACGCCCATATGGCCAGAGACATAGGCGCGGTCGAACTCCGAGAGGAAATCGTACCGCGTCTGGGCATAGGCGAAGCTGCCGATCCCGAAGTTGGTCAGCGCGAAGACCGGCACGCCCCGGGCGCGAAGGCGCCTGAGCAGATGCACCGATGGCGCGATGGCGGGTGTGGCCATCTCGATCCAGTTGTCATGCCAGGCCTGGATCGCCCCGCGCCAGCGGGGGTAACGCTCGGCCCAGGCGTAGATCGTGCCGCGGAAATTCCCACCGCAGTCGATCTCGTCGTTCATGCCGTGAAGATCGACCTCGGCGAACATCGCCTCCCGCTCTTCGCGGGGCATGACGGTGTCGTAGAAACGTTCGGGCTGCCATTCGATCAGCACGTTTCCGATGTCGAAGATCACTGCGTCGATGGCCATGACGCCTCCTTTTTCGGGCGCGATCTGATCACAGCGCGGGGCGGGATGAAAGGCCGCTCAGCGGCGATAGCGCGGCGTTTGCGGCACTGTTTCCCGCCGCGCACGCGCCTCGCGCCAGACCAGCGTCAGGCCGGAGGCAATGATCAGCGCGATGCCCAGGAGCGCCACACCGTCGGGCCAGTCGCCAAAGACGATCACGCCCCAGATCACCGCAAGGGGCATGGCCGCGTATTCGAAGGGAGCGACCACGGCGGCCTCGGCCACGCGGTAGGCCTGGCTGATGAAAAAACCGCCGAAGGCGGAGGCGATGCCGACCACCAGCAGGACCAGCCAGTCGCGCCCCGAGGGCATCGACCATTCCCGCAGGAAGAAGTCGAGCGAGGCATTGCCAGTGCCCGCAAACCGACCGTCACCGATCGCAAGCCCCGCCAGCGACGAAAACCCGATGAAGGTCAGCTGGATGTAGAACGACATCGACAGCGCGTTTTCAGTCCGGCCGATGTAGCGGGTCAGCATGTGCAGCGTCGCGTAGCCGAAGGCCGCCAGGACCGGCAGCAGTGCCGCGGCCTGGAAGACCGAGGTTCCCGGGCGCAGCACGATCAGCACGCCGAGGAACCCCAGGGCGAGCGCCGCCCAGCGGCGCGGGCCGACCGTTTCGCCCAGGAAGATCACCGAGAAGACGGTGATGATCAGCGGCGAGACGAAGAAGATCGCGACCCCGTCGGCCAAGGGCAGCGAGGCAAGGCCGATGAAGAAGGTCATGTTCGCGAAGACGACGCAGGCACCACGCGCCAGATGCATGCCAAGGCGCCGGGTCCTCAGCGCGGCAAGCCCGCCCGACCACGGCAGGATCAGCGCCAGGAGCACCGCCATGCCGATCAGCGCCCGGATCAGGACGACCTCGTGCAGCGCGTAGCTGTCCGACAAGAACTTGATCGCCATGTCGTTGATCGAAAAGCAGAACACCGCGCCGATGGCGCAAAGCGCCCCCAGAAGCGTCGGGTTGTCGGACAGAGGCGTCTGCATCGGCGCATGTGACCGCGAAGCCAGCGCCGGCGCAAGCGGTATCGTCGCGGAAGCCTTGCGGCCCTAGCGCGCTGCCCCGCGCAAGAGCCGGTCCAGCGCCGAGGAAAATCGCGCCCGGTCCTGCTTTGAAAACGCCTTTCCGCCGCCCTGCCGGAACGGATCCGCCGAGCGGAGATCGGCCATCAGATCGCGCGTGGCGAGCGCCATGCCGATATTGGCCGCGCTCAAGGCCTCGCCGTTGTGCTTCAGGACCCGCGCCCCGGCGGCCACGCATTTCGCGGCCAGCGGGATGTCGGCGGTCACGACCACGTCCCCCGCCCCGGCGCGTTCAGCGATCCACTTGTCGGCCTCGTCGGGACCTTCGGTCACGAAGACGGTTTCGACCAGCGGGTTGGGGTAGGGGCGGATGCCGCCGTTGCAGACCATCTTGATCGGCACGCCCAGACGTTCGGCGGCGCGGATGCACTCCTCCTTCACGGGGCAGGCGTCCGCGTCGACGTAAAGCGTCATTTCTTGCCCTTGCGCGAAACCTTGTAGGCCTCGGGGATCGGCATCCGGTTGAAGGCGTCGAGCCCGGCGATGCGGTACGCTTCCGCCAGCGTGGGGTAGTTGAAGGTGTTTTCGACGAAGTAGTCGACCGTGCCCTTCAGGTTCAGCACCGCCTGCGCGATGTGGATCAGCTCGGTCGCGCCCTCGCCCACGATCTGCACGCCCAGAAGCCGCCGGGTCTTGAGGCTGACCAGCATCTTCAGCATGCCCTGTTCGATCCCCATGATGTGCCCGCGGGAGGTTTCGCGAAACCGCGCGATGCCGACCTCATAAGGGATGGCGCGGGCCTGCACCTCTTCCTCGGACATGCCGCAGGTGGAGATTTCGGGGACGGAGTAGATCCCGTAGGGGAACCAGGGGCTTTCCGGCAGCGTCGGCGTTTCCAGCGCATGACAGGCCGCGACCCGCCCCTGCTGGAGCGAGGTCGAGGCGAGCGAGGGGTGCCCGATCACGTCGCCTGCCGCGTAGATATGGGGAACCTTGGTCTGGTAGGTCTTGCGATCGACCTCCAGCCGTCCGCGATGGTCGGTTTCCAGCCCGACGGCCGACAGGTTCAGCGTGTCCGTCGCACCCATGCGCCCGGCGGCGTAAAGCAGCATTTCGCTGCGAACATGACGGCCATTCTTCAGGCTGACCTCCACATGGTCGCCCTCGTCCTCGATCTTCTCGATGGCCGAGCCAAGGCGCAGGTCCAGGCCGTTTTCGCGGATCTGATGGGTGAATTCCTCGATCGTATGGTGGTCGATGAAATCGAGGAAGCTTTCACGCGGCTCGATCAGCGTGACATGCACGTCAAGGGCCGTGAACATCGTCGCGTATTCGACCCCGATGACGCCCGCGCCGATGACGCAAAGGCTGCGCGGCAGCTGGCCAAGTTCCAGGAACTCGTCGCTGTCGACCACGGTCTTGCCGTTGAAGGGCACGTCCTTGGGCCGGTAGGTGCGGGTGCCGGTGGCGATCAGGAACTTCTTGGCGCTGAGCCGCACGGTTTCGCCCGAATGGGTCGCGACCTCGACCTCATGCGGGCCGATGAAGCGCGCGCTGCCCAGAAGCGTTTCGACATGGTTGCGGTTGAACTGGTGCTCAAGGATATCGACCTCGTAGTCGAGCGTCTTGTGCAGCCGCGTCTTGAGGTCTTGGGAGCTGATATCTTCCTTCGCGCGGTAGGACCGGCCGTAGAAGGACCGTTCGCGCCAGCCCGACAGGTTCAGCACGGTTTCCCGTAGCGTCTTCGAGGGGATCGTGCCGGTATGCACCGACACGCCGCCCAGACGGTCCTTGCGGTCGATGACCAGGACCTTGCGCTTCAGCTTTCCGGCCTGGATCGCCGCGGCCTTGCCCGAGGGACCCGAGCCGATGATGATGAGGTCATAGGCGCTCATGGCAGATCAATCCTGGAACAGGGCTTCGGCGTGGAAGGCGATGTGGTCACGCATGAAGGTCGAGACGAAGAAGTAGCTGTGATCGTAGCCCGCCTGCATGCGGAACTGGCCGTTCTGGCGGCGTTCCATCATCGCGTGCGCCAGCGCCTCGGGCTTCAGGAGGTCCAGGAACTGGTCCTTCGACCCCTGGTCGATCAGCACCGGACCATCGAAGCCGAGCCGCTGCATCAGCAGCGTCGAATCGTGCGGCGCCCAGCGGCTTTCGTCGGAACCCAGATAGGCGCCGAGCTGCTTGCGGCCCCAGTCCGATTGCGTCGGGTTGGAGATCGGCGCGAAGGCCGAGACGGAACGAAACCGCCCCGGCAACCGCATCGCCATCGTCAGCGCGCCATGGCCGCCCATCGAATGGCCGGTGATCGCCTGCCGGTCCTCGGCCACGGCGAAGTTCGCGGTGATGATGGTGGGCAGTTCCTCGGCCACATAGTCCCACATTCGGAAATGCGGCGCCCAGGGCGCCTCGGTCGCATTGACATAGAAGCCCGCGCCCTGGCCCAGGTCATAGGCCTCGTCATTGGCGACGCCTTCGCCGCGGGGGCTTGTGTCGGGAAAGACCAGTGCGATCCCGGCCTCGGCCGCCCATTCCTGGGCGCCGGCCTTCACCATCGCGTTTTCATGCGTGCAGGTAAGTCCCGACAGGTACCAAAGCACAGGGACCGGACCGTCGGCGGTTTCCTTGGGCAGAAACAGTCCGAAGGTCATGTCGCAGCCGCAGGCCTCGGAGGCATGCCTGTAGACACCCTGGACGCCGCCAAAGCACTTGTTTTCCGAGACTGTCTGCATGGGTCTTCCTTTCTTCAGACGCGGGTGATCCAGGCGACCACCAGCGATACGGTCACGATGCTGAACACCGTGGATATCAGGATCGAGGCCGACACGCGCTGCGGCGCGACCCCGTAGTTGCGGGCCAGGATGTAGACGTTTCCGGCCACCGGCAGCGCGGCCGCCGCGATCATCACGCCCGCCGCGAAGGGCTCTACGCGAAAAACCACGAGCGCGGCAATGGCCACGGCCGCCGGATGCAATATCAGCTTCGCGAAGGAAAGCCAGAGCGCCACCGACAGCCGCTCCGCCGTTTTCGACGCGAGCGAGGCACCGATGGCGAAGAGGGCGCAAGGGGTGGCCGCCGCGCCGAGGATCGTCGCAAACTCCTCCACCGGGGCGGGCAACGAAAGCCCGGCCGAGGAAATGGCGAGGCCAGCGGCCATCGAAACGATCATCGGGTTCTTCGCCAGACCCAGCAACAGCACCTTGACGATGCGCGGCGACAGGTGCCCTTCGCGCGCGCCGGTGATGATCAGCGTGATCAGGCTTGAAAACACGATTAGGTCGATCGCCAGAACCATCAGGATCGGCCCCGCTGCCTCGGCCCCCAGAAGCACGGTCAGCAGCGGCACGCCCAGAAAGCCGGTGTTGCCGATGACGGCGCATTGCGCCTCGACCGCGGCCTCGGTCGCGGGGATGCGGCGCAGCCGGGCAACGAGCGTAGCCAACAGATAGACCGCAAGGCAGGCCGACAGATAGGCCGCCGCAAAGCGGGCGTCGAAGATCTCGGCCAGAGAGAGGTTGGCGGCAAAGCGGAACAGCATCGCGGAAAGCGCGAAGTAGAAGACGAAGCGGGTCAGGTATTCCGTTGCAGCGTCGGGGAAGAAACGCAGCCGGCCCGCGCCCCAGCCAAGGCCGATCAGCGCGAAAAAGGGCAGGGTCTTCAAAAAGATCGCGAGCATCGTGTCCCGTGCCGTGGGGCGGCTCAGCCCCGGCCGCGCGCGGACTGACTAGCACGCGGGAACGGCGGGGGGCCAGCGCTCATCCGGTGAAAAGCGTCAGAATCTCTGCGAGCGGTTTCTTGATCTTGGCGACGGCGGGTACGGCGGCGTCGTCGGCGGGGTGACCCACGGCGAGGATCATCACCGGTTTCTCGCTTTCCGGGCGGCCGCAAAGCGGGGCGAGGAACTTCATCGGATTGGGCGTGTGGGTCAGGGCGCAGAGCCCGGCGTGGTGTAGGGCCGCGATCAGCATCCCGGTGGCGATGCCCACGCTTTCGGGGACATAGTAGTTCTTGTAGCGCTGCCCCTCCAGCGTCACCCCGTAGCGCTGGGCGAATATGACGATCAGCCAGGGGGCGATGTCCAGGTGCGGCTTGTCCACGCCGGTTCCGATCGGTTCCAGCGCGCGCAGCCATTCGTCGCCGCCGCCGCCCGCGTAGAAGGCGCGCTCTTCCTCCTCGGCAGCGGCGCGGATCTGCGCTTTCAGGCCCGGATCGGAAATCGCGACGAAATGCCAGGGTTGGTGATTGGCGCCCGAGGGCGCGGTGCCCGCGGCCTCGACACAGGCGGCAATGATCTCGGCTGGCACCGGATCGGGGCGAAAATCGCGCACGGTATGGCGCTTGCGCATGTAGTCGCGAAACCGAATGGCGGCGGAAAGCGCGGCATCATCGTCAAGCCGCACCCTGTCGGGCAGGGGGAGCGGTTCGTATCGCACTTGGTCCGGGCTGTACATGGGGCCTCCGTCGGCGTCGGAACGGCGGTGAGTCTAGCCACCCCCGATCAGAACGCCAGCGGCAAAGACCAGCGCGCCGCCTAGTACCACCTGGAAGGTGGCGCGCAGGAAGGGCGTTTCCATGAAGCGGTTCTGGATCCAGACGATCGCCCAAAGTTCGACGAAGACGATGGCGATGGCGAGCGTCGTGGCGGTCCAGAAATCCGGGATCAGATAGGGCATCGCGTGGCCGAGCCCGCCAAGCGCCGTCATGATGCCGGAGGCCAGCCCGCGCTTGACCGGCGAACCGCGGCCCGAGAGCACGCCGTCGTCATGCGCGGCCTCGGTGAAACCCATGGAGATCCCCGCCCCGACCGAGGCGGCGAGCCCGACCAGGAAGGTCGTCCAGGGATCGTGGGTCGCGAAGGCGGTGGCGAAGATCGGCGCCAGGGTGGAGACCGAGCCGTCCATCAGCCCCGCAAGACCGGGCTGGACCCAGGTCAGGATGAACTGCCGATGCGCGGCGCGATCCTCCTCGTCCTTGGCGTCCTCGTCCAGATGCCGCTCGGCGAGGTCGCCCGCCTTGGCCTCGTGCTTGGCCTCGGCGGCGGCAAGGTCGCCCAGAAGCTTGCGGGTATCGGCATCCTCGGTCCGTTGCGCGGCGCGGGTGTAGAAGGCGGCCGCGTCCCGCTCCATCGCCTCGGCCTCGTTCCGGATGCGGTCGAGGGTCAGGTTCTCGACCAGCCAGACGGGGCGGCGCGCGTAGAACCCCGCCACATGTTCGCGCCGGATCAGCGGAATCGTGTCGCCGAAGCGCTGGCGGTGGCGTTCGATCAGCCAGTGGCGGTGGGTGTCCTCCTCCTTCGCCATGGCCTCGAAGATCGCGGCGGAGGCGGCGTAATCCTTGCGCAGCCGTTCGGCGTAGCTGCGGTAGATACGCGCGTCATCCTCTTCCGAGGAGATCGCGAGCGCCAGGATTTCCTGTTCACTCAGGTCCGAAAAACGGCGCCGGTTGGCCAGGCCAGGGATCATTTCAGTCTCCGTTATGAAACGCGGCCAAGACTAGGCTTGCGCGCACCGAGGGGCAAGGTCCGGGCCGGAACTGCGGCCCTATCGCGCAGACGGATGCGCCGGGAAAGTTGCCCGCGCGGCTTGCCGGGAGCGAAACCGAGCGTCTATCATCGCACGCCGCAGCCCCCCCGAAGCGAGGACCGCCACCTTGACCGCCCAAGCCATCGCGACCCCGAAGCGGCGCAAGTACGAACAGGTACTTGAAGGCGCGCTGGCGGTCTTTCTGCGCGAGGGCTACGAGGGCGCAAGCGTCGATGACATCGCGCGCGAGGCGGGCGTGTCCAAGGCGACGCTTTACAGCTACTTCCCCGACAAGCGCATGCTGTTCGTCGAGGTGGCCACCCGCGAATGCCGCCGTCAGGCGGACGAGGCCGAGGCCGTGGTCGATCTGACCGACCCGCCCGAGGTCGTCCTGCCCGAAGCCGCGCGGCGCATCATCGCTTTCGTGATCTCGGACTTCGGGCGCAACGTCTTTCGCATCAGCGTGGCGGAGTCGGAGCGCTTCCCGGAACTGGGGCGCGAATTCTACGACAACGGCCCCGCGCTGTTGCGGGAGCGGATCGGGGCCTATCTGGCGGGCGCGGTGGCGCGGGGCCAGCTTCGCATCGAGGACATCGACCTTGCCGCCTCGCAGTTCGCGGAGCTTTGCAAGGCGGAGATCTTTCCCTGCGTCTGCCTTGGCGTGAAGCGCAGCTTCAACGCCCAGGAGCAGGAGCGGATCGCCAGGGGCGCGGTCGAGATGTTCCTGGCCCGTTACGGCACCCACCAGCGGCACAGCGCGGATTGATCCGGCCGTGCCGCCACGCGCATGTCAGGCGCTACTACTGCTGGATGGTCTCCAGGTAGTAGGCGACCGACATGACGCGCCCGCGTGATTCCAGGATCGTTCCGTAGGGGTTCGCGGCGCTCGGCTCCTCGGACATGAAGACGCGGCCGAAGACCGGCATCGGCCCGCCGTGCGCGCGCATGCCAGTGCGCCCATCGATCAGGTGGATGACCTTCAGCATCGGGAACTGGCCATCGTTGTTCTTTGCCAGCAGGGTCAGGTTCGGGGCCGGTATGGTCATGATGCCCGCCATGTCGCCGTCGCCCTTGCCGCTCTCGCCATGGCAGGCGGCGCAGTAGTCCATGAAAAGCTCATGGCCGATATCGGCGCTTTGCGCCATGGCCTGCGAAGAAGATCCCGTGGCCGCCAGAAACACGGCGATCGTGAAGCAGATTTTGTGCATCTCAGTTCTCCCGGTGAATCACGCGTTTCCCACGGAAGAATCGTAACAGGGCTGGGGTCTTTGGGACTGATCGCCATCAGCCCGGACAGATGGATCAGGCCGTCAGGCGCCCGTCCGTAAAGCCGGTGATCTCGGCCTCGAAGATCACGCCCTCCGGATGGTCGATTGCAAAGGCGACCTCGGTGAACTGTTCGGTTCGGCCCAGGCGCGGCCCTTCGGTCAGGATGCGGTGGGTCCGGCCCGCCTGCGCGGCCAGGTGCCGGGTCAGCGCCTCCTCTCCCACGGCGCGCAGGCGTGCGGCGCGCTCCCGGATGGCCGGGCCCCTGACCTGCGGCATGCGGGCGGCCGGTGTGCCCTTGCGGGGGCTGAAAGGGAAGACATGGAGGAAGGTGAGCCCGCAGTCCTCGACGAGTTTCACCGAGTTGTCGAACATCGCCTCGGTCTCGGTCGGGAAGCCCGCGATCAGGTCCGCGCCGAAGACGATGCCGGGGCGCAGGCGGCGCGCCTCCTCGCAGAAGCGGATGGCGTCGTCGCGCAGGTGGCGCCGCTTCATCCGCTTCAGGATCAGGTCGTCGCCATGTTGCAGCGACAGGTGCAGATGCGGCATCAGGCGCGGTTCCGTCGCGATGGCCAGCATCAGGTTTTCGTCCGCCTCGATCGAATCGATCGAGGAGATGCGCAGCCGCGGCAGGTCCGGCACCAACCGCAGGATCCGCATCACCAGGTCGCCCAGCCGTGGCGCCCCCGGCAGATCCGCCCCCCACGAGGTCAGGTCGACCCCGGTCAGGACGACCTCCTGGAAGCCCTTGCCGACCAGACGCTTGATCTGCTCGACCACCACGCCCGCCGGGACGGAGCGTGAATTGCCGCGCCCGTAGGGGATGATGCAGAAGGTGCAGCGGTGGTCGCAGCCGTTCTGGACCTGGACATAGGCGCGGTGGCGCCCGAATCCGTCGATCAGGTGGCCGGCGGTTTCCTTCACGCTCATGATGTCGTCAACCGTGACCCGCTCGGTCTCGCCGATCAGGTCGGGGGCGGTGAGCCCCGCCCAAGTCGCCGCTTGCATCTTTTCGTGGTTGCCGATGACGCGGCTGACCTCGGGCATGGCTGCAAAGGTGTCCGGTTCGGTCTGGGCCGCGCACCCCGTCACGATCACCGGCGCGCCGGGGTTCTCGCGCGCCAGGCGGCGGATTTCCTGCTTGGCCTTGCGCACCGCCTCTGCCGTCACGGCGCAGGTGTTGACGACCACCGCGCCCTCGACCCCGTGGGCAGCGGCAAGTTCTTTCATCGCCTCGGTCTCATAGGCGTTCAGGCGGCAGCCAAGGGTGGAAAAGACGGGCGGGCGCATCGGCGATCAGACCAGCGCGGCAAGGAAGGCCGGGGTGAGCCATCCGTCGAAGACATGCGCCGTCGGCCCGGTCATCCAGACGCCATCCGCGCGCCAGTCGATCTCCAGCGTGCCGCCGTCAAGATCCAGCGTCACATGTCGCCCCGTCAGCCCGCGCAGATGCGCGGCCACCGCCGTTGCGCAGGCGCCCGACCCGCAGGCCAGCGTGATGCCCGCCCCGCGTTCCCAGACCCGCATCCGCAGCCGGTCCGGGCCAGTGACGCTCGCGTATTCGACATTGGTGGCCTTCGGGAACAGCGGATGGCGCTCCATGGCCGCGCCGTCGCGGGGCAGGTCCACCGCCTCGGCGTCGGGAACGAAGAAGACGCAGTGCGGATTGCCCATGCCGACCGCCGCCGGGTCGCCCGCGACAGGCAGGTGCATCAGGTCGACCTCTTCCGAAAGCGGCACGCCGCACCAGTCGAGAATCGGTGCCCCCATGTTCACGCTCACCAGCCCGTCGGCACGGCGGACCGCCGAAAGCCGGCCGCGCTCGGTGACGAAGGTGACGTTGTCGCGGCCGAGGCCCGCCATCACATGATCGGCCACGCAGCGCGAGGCATTGCCGCAGGCACCCGCCCGGCTGCCGTCGGAATTCCAGAAATCGAGCGCGAAATCCGCGCCTTCAGCGTCCCGGATCTCGGCCAGCTGGTCGAAACCCACGCCGCGATGCCGGTCACCGAGCGCGGCGGCAAGGGCCGGCGTGGTCACGGCCTCCCGGCCCCGTGAATCGAGGATCACGAAGTCATTTCCGGCGCCGTGCATCTTCATGAACGGCAAGGGGGCGTCAGGGCGGGCGTCTCTCATGCCCCGCGATATACGCCCGACGCAGGGATTTTGCCAGTGGACGGATTTTTCTGCGCTTTTGCACTTGACCACCCCGGGCGGTCTTCATAAAGAGGCGCCCTGTGATGGGCCCGTAGCTCAGTTGGTAGAGCAACTGACTTTTAATCAGTGGGTCACAGGTTCGAATCCTGTCGGGCTCACCACTTTATCCTGAATTTTCAGATAGTTCCGACGTTGACTGCCCGGTCAGCGTCCGAGACTGCCCGGCTCGGACGGCCCTTTCGGCGTCTGCAAAATGCCGGAAAATGTGGCGCGGTCTGACTGTGCTGGCGTGGCGGCGAAACCGTCTTGCGGCCATGATGGGTGCGAAGCCCGGTTCGCCCGATATCTAATGCGTTGATATCCCCATCTCGTGGCGGGTCTTTGCCGTTCAGGAATACATGAGTTCCGCGCATGAGGCCGCGACGTATCCGCCGGTTGGCACAGGCATAGGATTGCGCATCGCCGGCGTCCGCGGGCTGGTCTCCGATGCCCCGGCCGCTCAACCTGCGATGGGCATATGTCTCGCATATGGGGGGTATAGAACTTTGCTTCTTCCGCCGTTGCGGGGCTGCGGCATTATGGGCGTCGACGAATTGCCTAGACAGGTTCCGAAGGGAGGAGACCACAATGAACGCAGCTTTGCTGCGGATGGTATCGGTTTGTGCGCTCGGCCTCATGGCCACCGCTGCGACCGCCGGCACGGAGGAGTTGCCGGACGACATCCGCGAGAATCTCTACAATCCCGCGCTGATGGACCCCAACCAGCCGTTGGGTGACAGTGCCTACCGCGACTTCGTGGCGAAGAACCCGCCGCCGTGGAAGATCGGCTATGCCTCGTCCTACGCGGGCAACACCTGGCGTGCGGCGGTGATGGACCGGCTTCAGAACGAGATCATCCCGAAGTGGCAGGGTCTCGGGATGATCGACGAGGTCGTCATCACCCAGTCGAACCTGAACGATGCCACCCAGATCCAGCAGATCCGGCAGCTTGTCGATCAGGGCGTCGATGCGATCATCGTGTGCTGCTCGAACCCGACGGCGCTCAATGCCTCGGTCGAATATGCCTACAGCAAGGGCGTGCCCGTCTTTTCGGGGATCGGCTATCTGACCAGCCCCTACGCGGTGAACTCCTCCGCCAACTTCGTCGTCGGCGGCCGGATGATGGGCGAATGGATGGCCAACGAGATCGGCGGAAGCGGCACGGTGCTGAACGTCGAGGGCATCCCCGGCGCCTCCGCCTCCGACAGCCAGAACGTCGGGATCGAGGCCGCGATGTCCGAACATCCGGACATCAAGGTCAAGGGGCCGCTTTCGGGCATGTGGACCGACCAGGTCGCCCAGGCCGAGGTTCAGCGCTGGCTGGCGACCAACCCCGGCAAGCTCGACGGGATCATGATCCAGTCGGCCTCCGAGCTTGGCGCGCTGCGGGCGTTGCAACAGTCCGGCCGCGACATGGTGCCGATCACCATCGGCTCCGAAATGGGCGCGCTCTGCTACTGGCGCCACAACCCGGACTACGTGTCCGCGGCGATCCACGCCTGGCCTCCGGGGGATGACTTCGAGATGATCTGGAACATCATGATCCGGACGCTTCAGGGGCAGGGGCCGAAGATCCAGTCGATCCTGACGAAGCCCGTCATGATGTCCAAGGACGAGATGATGGCGGCGATCCCCGAAGACTGCTCGGAGCAGTCCGACCAGTGGTATCACCCCGGCATCGAAGCCTGGGCAGGCAAGGCGTATCTCGACAACTTCTTCCTGCGCCCGGCCGATCCCGAGGCCTATGATCCGGCGACCCATCCCGTCGCGAACTGAAAATGTGCCTCCCGGCCGCGCCTAAGCGCGGCCGGGTTTCCCCCAAGACCCACCCAACCTGAAACGCGGCCCCGGGCCGCGAAGGGAGAAGGACATTGTCCGCAGTTGCCGCAGAACTCGTCGATGTGAGGAAGACCTTCGGGCCAACCGTCGCGCTCGACCGGGTGTCCTTGCGCGCCTACACGGGCGAGGTGCACGCCATCATCGGCGGCAACGGGTCGGGCAAGTCGACGCTGGCCAAGGTGATCTCGGGCGTGCTGGTGCCCGACCGCGGCCAGGTCTCCATCTTCGGCAAAAGCGCCACCACCCCGGCGGAATCGAAGGCGCTCGGCATCTCCAACGTCTATCAGGAAGTGCTGGTCGCCGACGAATGCTCGGTGATGGACAACCTCTTTCTCGGCGCGGATTCGCTGTTCGGCACGGCCGAGCCGCACGATGTGCGCCACGCGCGGGCGCGCAAGATCATGGCCGAACTGCTGGGCTTCGATCTTGATCCTGACACGATCGTGGGCGACCTGCCGCTGTCGGTGAAGCAGTGGATCACCATCGCGCGCAGCATGCTGACGAACCCGCGCGTGCTCATCCTCGACGAAAGCTCCGCCGCGCTCGACTTCGAATCCACCGAGCGCCTTTTCCGCAAGATGCGCGAGATGAAGGCGCAGGGTTGCGCCATCTTCATCGTCACCCACCGCATCGCCGAACTGGTGCGGATCGCCGATCGTGCCACCGTCCTGCGCGACGGGGTGTCGGTGGGGACGCTGGAAAAGGACCAGATCACCGAGGAGAACATCCTTCACCTGATCGCCGGGCCGGAGCGCGAGCGGGCCCAGAGCGGAAGCAAGCCGGTCAAGCGGCTGGGCGAACGGCCGGTGCTCAGGATGGACGATGTCCGGGTCTGGCCGGATACGCACCGCTTCGATTTCAACCTCTATCCGGGGGAGATCGTCGGCATCACCGGCCTTGACGGCCAGGGACAGGCCGATTTCGTCCAGGCCATCGCCGGGGTCAAACCATTGCTCGACGGCCGCATCCATGTCGTCGATCACGGTGTGGCCGAGCCGGTCGTCAGCCTTTCGACCGCGCGCGAGAACGGCATCGCCTATGTCTCGGGCGACCGGAAGAAGGAAGGGATCTTTCCCAACCTCTCGATCTTCGAGAACATGAGCATGTCGATCTATCCGGAATACTCCGCGGGCGGGTTCTTCCGGTTCATCGACCGCCGCAAGCTTGACCCCGTCTTCGCGCATGAGACCGGGCAGCTTGCCACCAAGATGGGGAGCCCCGGAAACCTCATCACCTCGCTTTCCGGGGGAAACCAGCAGAAGATCCTGATCGCGCGCGCCTTCGCCGAACGTCCACGCATCCTGGTGCTGAACGACCCCGCGCGCGGCATCGACATCGGCGCGAAGCTGGATCTTTACCGCAACCTGCGCGAATTCGCCGGGCGGGGCCATGCCGTGGTGTTCCTGTCGTCCGAGGTCGAGGAGTTCCTGGACCTCTGCAACCGGGTCCTGGTGTTCCGCGGCGGCGTCGTCTCCTCGGCCTTCGAGCCGCCCTTCGACACGCATGTGATCCTCAACGCCACCTTCGGGCGCAAGGCGCATGCCCGCCTTCCGGGCGAGGAGGAGCATCACGGCAATGTCGTCGATCTCTGGCGCCCGCGAATCGACGAGGGCCGCCCAGCCGCCCGCCCGGTCCGCCAGCGCCCCGTCATCAGCCAGAGGATCCAGATGAACCAGTCAGGCTTTCTCCTGCTCGCCCCGGAGATCCCGCAAGGCGGCAAGGTGCCGGAGCGTTTCGCGGAGACGAACCGCCGCTCGCCCGCGCTTGAGTGGGAATCCGTGCCGGATGGCACGCAAAGCTTCGCGCTCGCCGTCACCGATCCGGACCTGCCGTCCGAGTTCGACTTCCCGCGCAGCTTCGCGCATTGGCTGGTCTACAACATCCCCGCCGACGCGCGGCACTTGCCGGAGGGCGCGTCGATGACCTCGGCCATGCCCTCAGGCTCGCAGGAGCTGAACTCCGACTTCGTGACCTTCGGCATTCCCGGCTTCGGGCGCGGCTACGGCGGTCCCTGGCCGCCCGACCGCGCCCATCGCTACATCTTCACGCTCTATGCGCTGAAGACCCGAACGCTTGACCTGCCGGCGGACGCGGACCTTTCCGCCTTCGCGGCGGCGGTCCTGCCCGTGACCATCGACCAGACCAGTTTCACTGCAACTTACGGCCCGGCCAAGGCGGCGCTGCCAGCGGCCTGAACGACAGGAGAATGCCATGAGCAAATACGGCGGCAGAAGTGCCTTCGACCTCGACTGGGTCGAACGCTGGGCGCGCCACGTGAATGAGGATCGCGTCCTTCCCAGGATCGGACGTTTCTTCACCGCGCGGTTCGTGCTGGGCATCGATGACACCGACTACCTCTGCCACGTGCGCAAGGGGAAGATCGAGAAGATCTCCGAGGGGCTCGAACCCTCGGACATGGGCTACGAGTTCGCGCTTCGCGCGCCGTCCTCGGCCTGGTCCAAATTCAGCCAGACCACCCCGCCGCCGATGTTCAACGACATCTGGGCGATGGCGCACCCCCTGCACAAGCAGCTTCGCATCGAGGGCAACCAGCTGACCTTCTGGCAGAACCTGAGGGCGCTGACCTGGATGCTTGCGCTGATGCGCGAAGTCTAAGGAGTTCGACAGATGAACAAGCACGACCCGATCGTAGGCCGCTACGTCTACGTCACCTGCCAAGGCAAGACCTATCGCACCTATTACGAGGAAGCGGGCGAGGGCATTCCGATGGTCTGCCTTCACACGGCGGGCGCGGACGGCCGCGAATACCGTCACCAGCTTTGCGATCCGGACATCCTTGCCAACTTCCGCGTTATCGCCTTCGACCTTCCCTGGCACGGCAAGTCGCTGCCGCCGGCCGGCTGGCACCTGATGGAGGACGAGTACAAGCTGACCACCAGCTTCTACGCCGAGTTCATCCTGGAGTTCTGCCGCGCGCTCGACCTGCGCAAGCCGGTCGTGATGGGCCAGTCGATGGGGGGCAACATCTGCCTCGAACTCGCGCTGCGCTATGAGAACGAATACTCGGCGCTGATCTCGCTCGAAGGTTGCGATCATAGCCCCGGCTGGTGGATCGACCCGCTGCACCATCCGCATATCCATGGCGGCGAGGCGGTCGCGACCTCGGTCTTCGGCCTCATGGCGCCCGACAGCCCCGACGAATACCGCTGGGAGACCTGGTGGTACTACGCCCAGGGCGGCCCCGGCATCTTCAAGGGCGACCTTTACTACTACTCGGTCGACAGCGACTACCGCGACAAGGTGCACAAGATCTCCGGCCGGATTCCGATCTACTTCCTGACCGGCGAATACGATTTTGCCTGCACCCCCGAGATGACGATGCGCACCGCCGAGAAGGTAAAGAACAGCGAATGCATCATCTTCGGCGGCGGCCACTTCCCGACCTCGGAGGACCCCGAGAAGTTCAAGGAAGTCGTCACCCCGGTTCTGAAGAAGATCATCCAGAACGACCCGGAGCGGCGCGCCGGCGGCGGCACGCGCGACTGGTCGGGCCGCGAGGGCGCGGCGCGCAACGCGCGCGCAAAGGGCGATCGTCCCTCGGAACGCCGCGTGATCGACCTCTGAAGGCGACTGTCTGACCCCTTGTTCCCCGCGGCCCGCCCGCGGGGAGCCAAACCCCGACGATGGAAAACCGATGGCCAACCGCGCCGCATCCTCGAACGCCTACCTGCTGGTGCCGATCGCGCTGATCGCGGTGCTGCTCTCGACGGCGGTCATCCGCGGCCCCAGCCTCGTGACGCCGGCAGGCGTCGGCAGCGCGATCATCGTGGCCGCGCCGGTGATCCTGGCGACCTACGCGCTCATGGTGCTGGCGGTCGCCGGACGCGGCACTGTCGATCTTGCCGTCGGGCCGCTGCTGGCCTTCATCAACGTCGTCGTCGTCAAGCTCAGCACGGCTGGCTATCTGTCGAGCCCCATCGCCACCTTCATCGTCGCGCTGGGGCTGGGGATGCTGTACCAGCTCCTGTTCGCGCTGATCGTCATCTGGGTGCGGGTGCAACCGATCATCGTCGCGCTTTCGGGCTTTCTGGCGCTGACCGGCATCAACCTCGTGATCCTGCCCCGGCCCGGCGGCGTGGCGCCGGAATTCATGCAGGGCTGGGGGCTTGGCACCTCGATCTTCTCGCCGGTGCTGCTGATCCTCGTGCTGGCGACGGGCGCCTGGTATCTGTTCACCGCGACGGCCTTTTACACCAATCTCAAGATGATGGGTTATGACGAACGGGCCGCGTGGACCTCGGGCGTCAAGACCGACATCGTCCGCATCGGCGCCCACCTGATCGCTGGCATCTATGTCGGGCTTGGCGCGATCTGCTACACCGCTCTGATCTCCTCGGGCGATCCGACCCAGGGCCAGAACATGACGCTGACGGCGGTGACCGCGCTGGTGCTGGGCGGTGTGTCGCTTTCGGGCGGGCGCGGGGGGGCGACAGGCGCGCTGATGGGGGCTGTCAGCCTCTGGCTGATCGGCTATGTGCTTGCGACTTTCAACTTCGGCGCGATCCAGGCGTTCATGACGCAGATGGTCTACGGGCTGATCCTGGTCCTGTCGCTTCTTCTGACGCTGCTTGTCCCGCTGATTTCGCGCTACATCCACTTCATCTCGCCCTGGAGCGCGTTCCTCGTGCTCGGACTGATCGTGATCGGGATCATGTTGCAGGTCGGCACCCGCGGGTCCTTCTCGTCCGATCCGGTGGCGGTGAGCGCGGCGCTGGCCGACCGCTATTTCCTGACCTTGCCCGCGCGCGTCGGACCGGGGCTTGGTCTGACCGCGACGCAGGCGATCGCTCTGCTGGCCGGGGCGGCTCTGCTGGCCTTCGTCTTCACCGCGCGGCTGGTGAACGCCGAAGCCGGTGCGCGGCGGATGGGGCTCTTCCCCTACGTTCTCGTCGCCGTCTTCATCCTCGCGCTCTTCGTGGCGCTGGTCGTCCAGCCTGAAACCACCTTGTTCGGAGGCGGGCAATGAGCATGAGCGAAAAGACCGGGCGCCTGTCGATGTTCCCGATCCCGAAATCCATCGCGATCGTCTGGCTCAACATCGCGCTGTCGCTGGTGCTTTCGGCGATCGCGCTGGGCGTGGGCTTCTCGCAAGGCAAGCTCGCCGCGCAGGAAGTCATTTTCTTCACCGTCATTCTCGCAGCAGTGCTGTTCGTGCTGCTCAACTACGTCGCGGTGGTGTTCGAGACCCGCGCGGCCGCCCGCGCCGCCGCGACGGAAGATGAGTCCGAGGCCGAAAGCGGCAGGGCGCGGCAGCTCTGGCACAGCAACCGCGTCCTGATCATCGGGATGGCCGGTCTCCTGGTTCTTTACCTTTTGATCACCGCCGGGGTGCCGGAATTCCGGTCGGTCAAGAACCTGATCGCCTTCCTGGTGCTGGAACTGATCCTGCTGTTCGCCTTCAAGGTATCGGGCTACTTCGCGGCGGGGCGCAGCGCCTTCATCGGGCTGATCGTTCTGGTGGCCCTGGTCGTCATCTCCGCCTTCTCTATCGAGGGGTTCCTTTCGGCCGCGAACATCCGGGCGATCCTGCTCTTCGCGGCGTTCCTCGGGATCGCGAGCGTCGGGCAGACGATGGTGGCCTTGATGGGCGGGCTGGACCTGTCGATCCCCTATGTCATCGGTTCGTCGAACATCGCGCTCTTGTTCCTCATCACGCTTGGCGTGCCCTCCTATGTCGCCTTCGGCTTCGTGCTGGTGCTTGGCGGGATCGTCGGGCTTCTGAACGGGATCATCAGCTTCCGGCTTCAGGGCCAGGCGCTGATCGTCACGCTTGGGACGGGGTTCGCCGTGGCGGGCTTCACGCAAATCATGACCTCGATCGGTTCGCAGTTCGCGGGCAACGTCTTCGGCACGGTTCCGGGCTGGCTTTCCAACCTCGCGGCGATGAACGGGCGGTTCTTCGGCCTGCCCTTCCCGCCGACCATCATCATCTGGCTCGTCATCGCCGTGGTCATGATCGTCGGGCTGCGCACCACCGCCTGGGGCCGCAACCTTTACGCGCTTGGCGGCAACCGCCGCTCGGCGAGCCTGATCGGCGTCAGCGAGGTCAAGTACTGGATCGCCGCCTATGTCGTTTCGGGCGTCTTCGCGGCGCTGGCCGGGTCGTTGCTTCTGGGCTGGTCCGGCGGCGCGTTCATCGGCGTCGGCGATCCCTATCTTTTCACCACGCTCGCAGCCGTCGTCATCGGGGGCACTTCGTTGCTCGGCGGTAACGGCGGCTATGGCTTTACGGTCATCGGTGTGCTGGTGCTCCAGGTGCTGACCTCGTTCCTCCTGGGGATCGGCCTCGAATACGAATGGCAGCAGTTCATCTTCGGGCTGCTGATCCTTCCCATGGTCGCGCTTTACGGCCGCTCTCCGCATATCCGCGCCACAGTCTAGGAATTCGGGATGTTTACGACGCTTTACACTTCTCAGGACGTGGTCTCGACGACCCTGGTGGGGCTCGCCTTGATGAGCCTCGCGGCCGCGATGCTTTCCTTTCTCGGGCTGAGCTGGTCCAACGAACGCTGGCGCGTTCCGACGGCGATGGTCGGCACGGCCTGCCTGGTGACGGCGGCCTATTACGCCGGGGCCGCGGGGTTCTGGCTAAGTGGCAACGCTGCGAGCGCCGGGGCGCGTTTCTCGGCCTGGTACACTGTACATCCGCTTCAGGTCGCCGCGGTGTTCTTCTATGCGCGGACCCAAGGGGCGGTGCCCGTCGGGGTCTTCTGGCGCGTCACCGGGGCTGCGCTCCTGATGACCTTCGGGCGCTGGCTGGGTGATGCCTCCTTCTTCAACCCGACGCTTGGCGCGCTGATCTCCATCGGCTTCTGGCTCTATATCCTGGGCGAGATGTATTTCGGCGCGATGACCGAGGCGGTGCGCAAATCCGCCCGCCCGGTGCGCCTGGGCTACTTCTGGGTCCGGCTGATCTTCACCATCGGCTGGGCCGTCTACCCGATCCTGCATTTCGTCGATGTGGTCATCGGCGTCGGCCAGGCGCCCGCGATCATCGTGCTCTACAGCGCCTTCGACATGCTCAACCTCATCGTTCCATCTCTCATCGTCGTGGCCGTGGCCGGCCAGGACCGCTACTGACCGCCTCCGGCTTCAAGGAAGGAAATCCGCCATGACTGGTGCCGACATCATCGCCGTCATTATCCTGATCACGATCCTGATCGCCGTCGGGGTCTACCTGCTCCACTGGCTCTACCGGCATTCGTCGAAGGACCAGAGCTTCGTCAGGACCGGCTCGGGCGGCGAGCGGGTCGTGATGGGCGGCGGCGCGCTGGTGATCCCGATCATCCACGACATCACCGTCGTGAACATGAACGCGATCCCGATCGAGATCCGGCGCCAGGGCGAACAGTCGCTGATCACGAAGAACAAGATGCGCATCGACGTCACCACCGAGTTCTTCGTCCGTGTGATGGCGACCGCGGAGGGCGTCTCGACCGCGGCCCGGACGCTCGGCGCCCGGACGCAGGACCCGATGCTGATGAAGGAAGTGATCCAGGGCCGGCTGATCGACGCCATGGCCACCGTCGCGGCCTCGATGACGATGGACGAGATCCACCAGAATCGCGGCGGCTACATCAGCCAGGTTTCTGCGCTGGTCGCCAAGGTGCTCGCCTCGAACGGGCTGGAGCTTGAGACGGCGGCGCTGACCGCGCTCAACCAGGCGGACATTTCCTATTTCGATCCCTCCAACCACTTCGACGCCGAGGGCCTGACCCTGATCGTGCGCGAGACCGAGGAGCGCCGCAAGCTCAGGAACCAGATCGAGAACGAGACCCGCGTGCAGATCAAGACCCGGGACTTCGAAGCCGAGCAGAAGGTCATCGAGATCGACCGCGACCTGGAATATGTCCGCATCGACCAGGCCCGCGACATCGCGGCCCGCAAGGCCCGCCAGACCGCCGAGATCGAGGCGGAGAACGCAAGCTCCCGCATCGCGGTGAGCCAGGCGCGCACCAAGGCCGACGAGGAAGCCGAGCGGGTCGCGATCGCCAAGGGCCGTGCGATCGAGGAAGAGCGCATCAAGTCCGAGAACGAGATCAAGGCGCTGGAGATCGAGCGCCAGCGCGACACGGAACTGACCGAGATCACCTCCCGCACACGGCTCGAGACCGAGCGCATCCAGACCCGCCGGCAGGTCGAGGCCGAGCGCATCGAACGTGAGCGCGAGATCCGCGAGGCCGAAATCAAGTCGCGGCTGGACATTGCGACCTTCGAGACGAAGAGCGACGGTGAGATCGAGAATGCCCGCACGGTGATGCGGCAGGAGGTCGAGAAGGCGCGGATCGACACCGAAAAGGCGATCGAGCTGCTCACCGTCGAGCGCGAGAAGGCGGTGCGCGTCTCGGAGGAGAAGGCGCAGGCTGAGAAGGACCGCGCCGCGCTGGCCAAGAAGCTCGCCGTCGAAAGCGAGCGGCTGCAGACCGAGGAAAGCATCCAGGAACGCGACATCGCGCGCCAGCACAAGATCCGTCTGGCCGAGACCACCAGCCGGCGCGAAGTGGAAGACGCGCGCATCGTCGCGGACCGCGAGATCGAGGAACTGCGCGTCGCCGCCGCCCGCTACATCGAGCGCTTTGAGATCGAGCAGAAGATGGAAATCGAGCTGGCCGACAAGCAGCGCCTGATCTCGGTCGTGAACAAGGCGATCGACGAGGCGGTCGCGCGCACCAAAGAGGCCGAGGCGCGCAAGAAGCTTGCGCTGAGCGAAGAGCAGGTCGAATCCGCGCGCGCCGAGGAAAAGGCAAATCGCGCCAAGACCGTCGAGGTCATCGATGCCGAGGCCCGCGCCAAGCGCGAGACCATCCGCCTGGTCCAGATGGCCGAGGCCGAGAAGGCCGCCAGCGAGCAGCGCGCCGAGGCCGATATCGCCGAGGCCAAGGCCGCCGAATACCGCTACGAGGTCGATGCCGAGGGCAAGCGCAAGCTGAACGAGGCCGAGAACCTGCGCAACGAGGACGCCCGCCGCAGCGCTATCCTGGAAGGCGTCGTCACTCGCCTGCCCGAGATCATCCGCGAGCAGGTCAAGCCGATGGAGAAGATCGACTCGATCAAGATCCTTCAGGTCGACGGGCTTCCCGGTCTCAACAGCCCGTCCGAGGGTGGGCGCAATGGCGGGGCTACGGGCGGCGGTGGCGGCGGCAGCGTGACCGATCAGGTCGTGAATTCCGCGATGAAGTACCGCACGCAGGTCGCCTTCGTCGATGGGCTGATGGAAGAGATCGGCCTGCCGCTGAAGAACCTCGGCGCCGCGGGCGGGATGCAGTTCAAGAACTTCCCGCCGAAAGGCGAGGGCGGATCGAGCGACGACTGATCGGGCGGGGTGAACGGCGATGGCAAGTCAGGACATGACCGACCGGCTCGACCGTCACGCGCTGGTGATGGCGATCTGGACGCCGGCGGTCTTTGCGGCGGCGGCGCTCCTGCATCGCGGCGTCCTTGTCGGCGGGGCGTGGTGGATCGCGGCGGGGTTTGCGGCGCTGCTGCTGGCCTTCGCCGGGCATGTGATCGCCAACACCGTGCTTGGCACCGGCTTCACGCCGGGCGAGACGGCCCTGGGGCTGGCCGTCTTCGCCGCCGCGCTTGGCGCGCTGCTGCTCTCGGCGCTGGTCGGCCCTGACGGGATCGGCGCAGATGTCTATCTCGCCCTCGGGCTGGGTTTCGCCGCGCTCGTCGTTGCCGTTGTCGCCTATCTTGTCATCGCGCACGGTCCGCGACGCGCCTTCGAGAAGTTCGACGTGATCCGTGACAACAACGCCCGGCGCGCATCGCGCCTGCCGCATCGCGGGGGGCGCCGATGACCGCGCTTCTTCTGTCCTGCCTGATCCTCGTCGCGCTCTACGCCCTTTACATCGCGGCGCGGGTGGCGCGGATCGGCGCCGCGCCAGAGACCTTCCTGGATGCCGGTGGAACGCTGCCCGGCTGGAGCGTCATCTTCCTCTTGCCGGGGCTCGCCATGACCGCGCTGGGAGTGGAGCGGCACCTGGGCCTGGTGGCGCGCTTCGGGCTGCAGGCCTCGCATGTGGCCGTGGGGATCGTCCTACTGGCGATGGCCGCGCTCTTGATCTGGAACCGGCTGTGGTTCGCCGCACGGATCGCCGGACTGGGTTCGCCCGGCGCGGCGCTTGGGCAGTTCTACGGGTCCATCACCCTGCGCATTGCGGTGCTGATCCTCGCGCTTCTTTTCGCGCTGCCCTTCGCGGCCGATGTCCTGTCCTTTGCCGCGGCGCTTTTGGAAACCGCGACGCAGGGGCTGTTGCCGCGCGCGGCGGGGGCCTGGCTTCTGGCGATCGCGCTGACCATCCCCGCAATCGTCGGGGGCTGGCGGGGAACCGTCCTGACCCTCGCGATGCTGTCCCTGTCGCTTCTCGCGCTTTTGCCCGGCGTCACCGTCTTGACCGAGCTGACGGCGGCGGAACGCGGCTTTCCTGTGATGCCCATCGTCGTTGCCGACGGTATCCTCTGGGACCGTCTGCCCGGCGTCGTGCGCTATATCGGCGGGGTCGGGAAGCATGTCCCGCAAGAGGGGATCTTTACCGCCGTCGCGGTCTCGTCCTCGGCCCTGGCGCTGCTGGGCCTCGTCCTGAGCCCGCCTGCGCTTTATCTCGGCCAGACGCTTCGCGCCGGGCGGTCGTTCGGTGTCGCCTCCGTCTGGCTGACGGGCGGGCTGACGGCCGGTCTGGTCGTTCTTTGCGGACCGGTGCTGGCGGGGCGCCTGTCGGGCGGTGTTCCCGCGCTTGCCGCGGCGCTGCATGAGGCCGAACCGCTGGCCGGGACGGCGCTGTTCCTGCTGCTGCTGCTGCCCGTGCTTCTCGCGGTCAGCTTCCTCGTGACCGGCGGCGCGTTGATCTGGACGCGCGAACTCGTCGTCGCCTACCTTTTCCCGGGTCTCGCGCCCGAGGCGCAGCGTTTCGCCGCCCGTGTGGCGATTGCCTTCACCTTCTTCTTCATGGCCTTCATGGCGAGCTTCCTGCCGCTCACTTCAGCGGTCCTTGCCTCCGTCGCGCTGCCGCTTTCGGTTCAGCTTCTGCCCGCGCTGCTGGGCCTCGCCTTCTTTCGCTGGATCGGCCGCGGGGCTGTTCTGGCCGGATTGACGCTGGGCTGCCTGATCGTCGTCTTCACCGAACCCTTGGGCCTGATCCTGTTCGAGGGGCTGTTCGTC
Organism: Albidovulum sediminicola; assembly: GCF_025751575.1. GTDB lineage: Bacteria > Pseudomonadota > Alphaproteobacteria > Rhodobacterales > Rhodobacteraceae > Albidovulum > Albidovulum sediminicola. The sequence goes on from NZ_JAOWLA010000003.1 coordinate 243,886, forward strand.
GATCTGCCTTGGGGGCGCTGGCCGCTGGGGATCCATTCGGCCGCCTGGGGACTGGTCTTCAACCTGCTGCTCGTGCTTCTGTCGGCCACGGTCACGCAAAGGGCGCCCGACCGGTTTCAACGCGACCGGCTGCATGACGCGCTTCTGGCGGCAACCGGGCTCCGGGTCGGCGGTCGCGGGCTTCTTTGGGCGCTGGCGCTGCTTTGGGGGTTCTTCGCCTATGGCCCGGGCGCGATCCTCGGCAACACGTTCTTCAGCGATCCGATCTTCGCGCCCGGCCCGGCCGCGGCGCTGGGGGTCCCCTCCCTCTGGGTCTGGCAGATCCTGTTCTGGCTGCTGGGCGTCGTGCTGGTCTGGTGGCTCGCCTATCGGCTCGGCTTCGGCCGCACCTCCGAAGACCGGATCAAGCCGATCACGCTGGGCGAGGCGCCGGGGCTTCGGGTCCCTGACTGGCTGGCGGCTGGGGTGGCCCGGGTCACCGGCCGGGGGACGTTGCCTGCGGGACCCGTCGAGGCCCCGCGCCGCCGGGCCGCACGCCGATGACGGCGGCCTCAGGCGCGCTTGTCCCAGATCAGCGTCAGTTGGGTCTGCGTCACGATCGCCGCAGGCTTTCCATCGGGGCGCAGGACCGTGGTCTGCCAGATCGTGGTCGTTCGCCCCTTGTGCAGGGGTTCGCAGCGTCCGGTGATGCGGTCGCCGATCCGGATCGGCCGCAGGAAGTTGGTCTTGCTTTCCAGCGTCGTGGTGCTTTGCCCCTCGGACAGGTTGATGGCCGCGGCGACACCGCCAAGCGCGTCGGCGAAGGCCATGATCGCGCCGCCGTGCATGACGCCGTTGCGATTGCTGTGCGCGGGCTGCGTTTCCAGCGACCCGACGACGAGGTCGGGGGAGATCTCTTCAAGCCGGATGCCGAGATCCGCCGGAAAGTCGGGAAGCAGGTCTTGATCGAAGCTGTCGGGCATGCTGGCATCGCTGATGAGGAACCGGGTGCGACCACATGTGACCAGCCCTCGGGAAAAGGCAAGACCGCCATCGGCTGGGCCTATAAGGGCTCTAGCAAGAACTGCGCGCGGGAACCTGGCCGTTCGGCGGGGAGTGGGAATGCCCCCGGGATCAGAGCCGGTCGCGCGTGACACGAGAGAGGACTGACGATGCCACTGATTGATGAGATGATCGCGCTGGCGGGCCTGCCCGCCCCGGATCTTCCGGCCCCGGCGATGGCGCTTGCCCGCTTCTCGCTTCTCGACTGGATGGCCTGTGGCATTGCTGGGATCGGCGAGCCCCTGGTGCAAAAGCTGCGCCGCCTTGCCGGGGAAGAGGCGGGGCAGCGCGCGGCCTCGGTGATCGGGGGCGGCATGGTGCCGGCCCGGATGGCGGCGCTCGTGAATGGCGCGACCAGCCATGCGCTTGACTATGACGACACCCATTTTGCGCATGTCGGGCACCTGTCGGTCGGTATCTATCCGGCCGCCCTCGCGGCGGGGGAGGAGACCGGCGCATCGTTGGACGAGGTCGTGGCGGCCTTCCTTGTCGGGGCCGAGGCCGCGATCCGCATCGGCTGCGTCCTGGGTGCGGCGCATTACAATCTCGGCTTTCACCAGACCGCGACGGCGGGCGCCTTCGGGGCGACGCTTGCCGCTGGCCGTCTTTATGGCCTGTCGGATGCTGAACTGCGCGCGGCCGTCGGGCTTTGTGCCACGCGCGCCTCGGGGTTGAAGTCGCAATTCGGCACGATGGGCAAGCCCTACAATGCCGGGATCGCCGCCGCCAACGGCGTCGAATGCGCCAAGCTGGCACGTCTGGGCATGACCTCGGCGGACGATGGCCTGATGGGGGCGCAGGGTTTCGTTCCGACCCACACGCCCGAGGCCGATGAGGCGGCGGGGACCATCCCGAGCTGGCGCGAGGCCTTCCTGTTCGAGGACAACAAGTACAAGCTTCACGCCTGTTGCCATGGCACCCATGCGATGATCGAGGCCTTGCTGGGCGCAGCGGCTCTGTCGGGGCTGGGGCTTGACGACATCGCCGGATTTTCGCTGCGCACCAGCCCGCGCTGGCTTCGGGTGTGCGATCTGAAGCGGCCGCGCACGGGGCTGGAGGTCAAGTTCAGCTATGCCTGGCTTGCTGGCATGGCGCTGCGCGGTGACCGCACCGGCGACGACCGGGTCTATACCGATGCGCTTGCCGGCGATCCGGTCCTGGCCACCTTCGCCGAACGGGTCGAGGTCCTGGGGGACGCGTCCCTTTCGGACATGCGCGCCGAAGGCACGGTGCTGCTGCGCGACGGAACCGAGATCGCCGTGTCCCACGATCTGGCGGCGCGGCTTCCCGAGGCGGTTCTGGCCGCCAAGCTCAGGGACAAGGCCGTCGCCATGCTGGGCGCGCAGGGCGCGTCGATCTGGGAAAGCTTCGCCGATCCCGAAGGCAAGACCGCGCGCGATGCGGGCGCGGCCCTGCGCGACGCCGGCTAAGGCCGGCTGTTCAGAGCCGCCGGAGCGTCGCTTTCATCGAGACCACGCCGTCCGAGCGTTCGATCTGACCGTGCCGCTCCGGTCCCGGCACCCCAAGCTGAAGGCGGACCGGCGTTGTCGCGAAGACCGGCGCCTGCGCGCGGTAGCTGAACCGCAGCGGGCCCAGACCCTCGCGCATCGCGTCGCAAAGTTCCGTCGCCATCATCGGACCGTGCACGACGAGGTCGGGATAGCCTTCGATGTCGCGGCAGAAGTCGCGGTCCCAATGAATGCGGTGGCCGTTGTGGGTGACAGCCGAGTAGAAGAAGAGCTGGCTTTCGGGATGGGCGAAATAGCCGTCGGGAACCGGATCGCCCGGCGCGCGCAGGGCCTCTTCCTTGCCCCCCCTGTCCCGGTAGACGATGGTCTGGATCTCCTCGACGCAGGGGGCGCCCTCCTGCTCGATCTGGTGGAAGACCGTGACGAAACAGAGCGGCCCGGTGGTCCCGTCCTTGAACGCGACGTCCCGGATCGTAGAGACCCGCCGTGCGGGAAGCCCTATCCGCAGCGCCTGAAGAACCGTGACATCGCCCGCCGCCCACATCCGGCGCGGCAGCGGCGCCGGGGGAAGGAACAGTCCCAGACGCTCATGGAAGTCCTCACCCTGATCGCCGAGGGCGACGGGGCGGTTGAAATAGACCCAGTGCCAGGTCGGGGGCAGGAATTCCTGCGCCAAGTCCTGGCCGAGCAGGACGGCGAGTTTCTCCGCGGCCTCCGGCGCGAGCGTGTCCTCTGCCTCGCGGCGGCGACCGATGAAGCTCTCGCACAGCCTGCGTACATCGTCGGGGATACGCTTCGCCGCCTGGGTCGACATGGGCTCGGTCCTCTTCCGGTAGACGCATTTGGGGCTGCGGTCCCGGCATCCGACCGGGGCGCAGCCGAAGCCTAGCGTCAGGTCCGCAGGAAAATCCAATACAGTCGAACAAGGCCGCCCATAGGCGCTGGCTATCCCTGCTCGGGAATGCTCGCCGGCCAGATGCTCCGCCCGACAAGATCGGCCACGACCTCGCGGCAGGTCTGCTCGGTCCGGCGGCTTGCCACCGTGGCCGGTGTCGCGGCCGTGCGGACCAGGAAGATATCGCGCTGCAGGGGGGGATCGATGATCGGGCTTCCAATCAGCGTTCCGTCGGCCACCAGGTCGCTGACCGCGGCGGGCGACAGGATCGTGTAGCCGCTGCCCCGCGCCACCAGCGCCTTGATCTGCGTCATCGAGTCAATGGCGATCGAAACCCGCAGCGCCAGCCGTTCGGCCCGCGCGACACGTTCGACGAACGAGCGAAGCCCGTGGCGTTCCGAGGGCAACACAAGTTCGGTCTGGGCGACCTGCGCGAAGGTCACCGGCGCGCCCGGCGGCGTGTCGAAGGGCCAATCCTCGGGCGCAGCGTAGAACCACAATGTCTCATGAACCAGAAGGCTCGCCGAGCACTCCCCGATGTTCGACACGTCGTATAGAAGGGCCAGATCGACCTCGCCCTTCATCACCCATTCCCTGAGGTGACCGGTCATCGCCTCGGTCACGCTGAACTGCACCTGCGGCATCTCCAGCCGGATCGTCTCGGCGATCGGGATCGTCAGCGCCATCGAAACGGACGGGGGCATGCCGAAGACGACCTGGCCGGTAGGTTCCGAGCCGAGACCGACCACGTCGGCCCGCGCCGCGGCCAGGATGCTTTCGATCCGGCAGGCGTGGTGGTGAAGCCGCTGCCCGGACTCGGTCGTCGAGATGCCGCGCGCGGTGCGGATCAGAAGCTCGACCCCAAGCGATTCCTCAAGGTTCCGGACAAGCTGCGAAAGCGAGGGCTGCGCGATGCCGAGGGTCCGCGCGGCACCGCTCATCGAGCCGCACTCGACGATCTCCCGGAAGTATCTGAGTTGCCGCGAATCCAACGATCGGCCTTTCTTCGGGGGCCCGCCTCAGTATGTGCGGGGCATGCCAAGGACGTGCTCGGCAAGGTAGGAGAGGATCAGGTTGGTGGAGATCGGCGCCACCTGGTAAAGCCGCGTTTCGCGGAACTTGCGCTCGACGTCATATTCCTCGGCGAAGGCGAACCCGCCGAAGGTCTGCATCGCGGCCTCCGCCGCCTGCCAGCTTGCCTCGGCCGCGAGCATCTTGGCCATGTTCGCCTCGGCGCCGGGGTTTTCGCCCGCCTCGTAGCGGCGCACGGCGTCATGCACCATCAGCTCCGCCGCCCGCATCCGCGCGTAGGCCTGCGCGATGGGGAAGGCGATGCCCTGGTTCTGGCCGATCGGGCGGCCGAACACCTCGCGCTCACCTGCATAGGCCGCAGCCTTGGCGATCAGCCACTTGGCGTCACCGATGCATTCCGATGCGATCAGGATCCGTTCGGCATTCATGCCCGAGAGGATATAGCGGAAGCCCTTGCCTTCCTCGCCGATCAGGTTCTCCGCGGGCACCTCGACATCGTCGAAGAAGACCTCGCAAGTGGAGTGGTTCATCATGGTCCGGATCGGCGAGATGCGGAGCCCCTTCTTCTTCGCCTCGCGCATGTCGAGGATGAAGACCGAAAGCCCGTCGGTCTTCTTCTGCACCTCGGCCACGGGGGTCGTGCGGGCGAGCAGGATCATCAGGTCCGAATATTCCGCGCGCGAGGTCCAGATCTTCTGGCCGTTGACGATGTAGCGGTCGCCCTCCTTCTTCGCGAAGGTCTTCAGGGCTGCGGTGTTGGTGCCGCTTGACGGCTCGGTCACGCCGAAGGCCTGAAGCCGCAGCGATCCGTCCGCGATGCCCGGAAGGTAGCGCTGTTTCTGCGCCTCGTTGCCATGCCTGAGCAGGGTGCCCATCGTGTACATCTGCGCATGGCAGGCGCTGGCGTTGCAGCCGGCGCGGTGAATCTCCTCCAGGATCGCGGACGCCGCCGAAAGGCCAAGCCCGATCCCGCCGTATTCTTCCGGGATCAGCGCCGACAGATAGCCCTGCTCCGTCAGCGCCTTCACGAAGTCGGCCGGATAGGCGCGCTTTTCATCAAGCTTGCGCCAGTATTCGCCGGGAAAATCCGCGCAGAGCTTGGCGACGGCTGCCCGGATGTCTTCATGCATGTCGATCGCGGTCATCTGATCCTCCGTTGCCGCGAGAGTATCCCAGGGGAGAAAATCGCGGCAGAGCGGAAGAGTGATCGCCCGCATAGGGCGGCCCTATAGCCGGTGGATCAGGCGGGGTTTGGATGTGTCAGGCGGTCTGGGAGGGCGTGCGGCGCCAGAGTGCCGGGCCGGTCTTGTGGATCGAGTTGCCCTGGCTGTCGACGGCCACGGTGACGGGCATGTCTGCCACCTTGAGGCGATAGATCGCCTCCATCCCGAGGTCCTCGAAGGCGACCGGCTCGGCCTCCACGATGGCCTTCGAGACGAGATAGGCCGCGCCGCCGACCGCGATGAGATAGGGGGCCTTGTGCCGGGCGATGGCCTCCAGCGCTTCCGGCCCGCGTTCGGCCTTGCCGATCATGAGCTTCAGGCCCGTGGCTGCAAGGATCCGGTCGGTGAACTTGTCCATCCGGGTGGCAGTCGTGGGTCCGGCTGGGCCGATCGCCTCGTCGCCCACCGCATCGACAGGGCCGACGTAATAGATCGCTCGCCCTTTCAGGTCGACGGGCAGCGCTTCGCCCCGATCCAGCATTTCGACCATGCGTTTGTGCGCGGCGTCGCGGCCGGTATAGAGCGTGCCGGACAGCAAAAGCGTCTGGCCGGGTTGCAGCGAGGCGATCACCGCGTCGTTCAGGGTGTCGAGGTCGATCCGGCGGGCCTGCGCGTTGGCCTGGTCGAGCAGGATTTCCGGCCAGTCGGAAAGGTCAGGCGGCGTGAACCGCGCCGGGCCACGCCCGTCGAGCGTGAAGGCGACATGCCGGGTCGCGGCGCAGTTGGGGATCAACCCCACCGGCAGGGAGGCCGCGTGCGTAGGGAAGCTGCGGATCTTGACGTCCAGAACGGTCGTCACCCCGCCAAGCCCCTGCGCCCCGATGCCAAGCGCGTTCACGCGGTCATGGATTTCCAGCCGCAATTCCTCGGTCCGGTCGCGCGGCCCGCGTCGCAGCAGATCGGCCATGTCGATCGGATCGTTCAGGGCCTTCTTGGCGAGCGCCATGGCCTTGTCGGCCGATCCGCCGACCCCGATGCCCAGAATGCCCGGCGGGCACCAGCCGGCGCCGAGCGTCTCGACCGTCTGCACGACCCAGTCCGCCACGGAGGCCGAGGGGTTGAGAACCGTGAACTTTGCCTTGTTCTCCGACCCGCCGCCCTTGGCCGAGACATGGACCGTCACCTTGTCGCCCGCCACGATCTCGGTCGAGAGCATCGCCGGGGTGTTGTCGCCCGAGTTCCGGCGCGCGCCCAGCGGGTCCACCACGACCGAGGCGCGCAAGGGGTTGGTGTCAAGACGGTAGGCCCGTCGCGTGGCTTCATCGACGGCGTCCTGAAGGCTGCCCGAAAGCTCAAGCCGGGCTTGCGAGCCGACCTGAACCATCACGTTCGCCGTTCCGGTATCCTGACAGATCGGGCGCCGGCCTATGGCGCACATGCGCGAGTTGACAAGGATCTGCGCCATCGCCTGCTTGGCGCCGGGGTTTTCCTCGCGCGCCCAGGCGGCGGCCATCGCGCGGATGAAGTCGGGGGCATGAAAGTAGGAAATGTACTGCAAGGCATCGGCGATGCTGTCGATCAGATCGGCTTCGCGGATCACGGTCATGATGCTTCCTCAAGGAACCCGCGCCATTCTCTGCGCCATCGCGCCAAGGGTGGCAGAACCCCCGCCCCCGGGCAATCCGTTTGCGCGCGGGCGCGGCCCTAGGCCGCCGTCAGCGGCACCCGCGCCAGGATGCGGCGCGCGGCTTCCTCCACGGGACGGTCGATCATCTTGCCGTCAAGCGCGACGGCCCCCGGCATGCCGGAAGACAGCGCCGCGATCACCCGCTCCGCCCAGGCGCGCTCGGCCTCGGACGGCGCGAAAGCGCGGGCGACCGGGGCCACCTGCGCGGGGTGGATCAGGAGCTTGCCGCCGAACCCCAGCCGCCGCGCGGCCGCGCCGTCGGCTTCGGCCCGGTCGGGGTCATGGACATCGGTCGTCACGCTGTCGACCGGCGCCAGCACCCCCGCCAGACGCGACCGGTAGACAAGTTCGCAGCGCGCATGCAGCAGCGCCTCCCACTCCGGCGCCGCACCCAGATCAAGTGCGAAGTCCAGGTGCCCGAAGACAGCACGCGACACGCCATCGGCCGCAAGCAGTTCCGCAAGCGCGGCCATGCCCCGTGCCGTCTCGATCTGCGGCAGCAGTTCGACCTTGCGCCCCGCCGCTGCGGCGACGGCGCCGAGCGCGCTGGCGGTTTCGGCCTTGGGCAGCAGCACCGCTGCCGCCTTGGACCGGCCGAGAAGGGCGAGATCCTCGGCAAAGAAGGGGGAGGCGGCGTCATTGATGCGGATGACCACGCGGGCCCAATCGAGATCGGCGGACAGGATCGCCGCCCGCGCGGTGGCCTTCGCCTCGGGGCGCACCGCGTCCTCAAGGTCCAGGATCACGCGGTCGGCGCCGGAGGAGAGCGCCTTGGAAAAACGCTCGGGCCGGTCGCCGGGCACGAAAAGATAGGTCACGGCTGGGGGCATGCGGGGTCCTGCGCGTCCGTCACGGGAAGGGAGGGGCCCGGTACGTCGGCCTGCGCCGCCGCGCCGGGGCTTTCCGTTCAGAGCAGTCCGATCTGCTGCTGAAGTCCGAGGTTGTCGATGGCCGGCCATTGCTCGGCGATCTGCCCGTTCTCCATGCGGAAGAAGTCGAGCACCATCACGTCGAAGCGCCTGCCGCTGGCAGGGTAATCGCCAAACGGCCCCGAATGGACGCCGCGGAAGTGCAGGTGGACCAGAACCTTGTCGCCCTCGGCGATCACGTCCTGGATGTCGAGCTCGATTTCTGAAAACGCGCCCAGCAGCACGTCGCCGAGCTTCAGAACGCCTTCGGGGCCGACGACCTCGAAGGGCAGGGTGGTGTCGCGGCGGACATAGGTCGGGGCGACGTTCGCCTCAAGCCAGGCGCGGTCCTGTGTGGCGAAGGCCTTGAAATAGTCCCGGGCGCGCTGCTTGTTGGCGGCGATGGTAGCGGTGTCGGTCATGTCTTTCCTTGTCCTCCGGTCTTAGGCGGCGCTTGCCGCGCCGATCGTGGCGGGGATCACCTCGAACCCCGCGCGCGGGAAATGAACGTGAAGCCGCCCCGCCGCCCCGCTGTCGATGGCGACGATGACTTCCTGCGCGTCGGCGGCCACCAGGGTGCCGGTGACCGGCACGCGGGCATTGTCGTCCGGGGTCACGGTGACGAGGGTTCCGGCCGCGATCCCGCTCGGGTCGTTGTCGCCGATCGCGGGGGCTTCGGGCTGGGCGGCCTTCGCCGCCGCCAGGGCCTCTTCGGGCGTCATGTCGCTGACCGCGCCGTGGCCGATGGCCGCGATGCGCGCCATCCAGTCGGTGATGTCGCGGCCAAGACCGAGCTGCGCGTCGATCGCCTCTGCTCCGCAATTTGCACGCAGGAGCCACAGCGAGTGGTAGCAGCTCAGGTCAGCGGCACTGAGTTGGTCGCCGGTCAGGAACGGCCCGTTTTCCGCCAGCATCGAGGACAGCCACTGGCTCAGCGAGGTCATCTGCTGGACATAGGCCGGCAGCATCGGCGCCATGGCGGATTTCGAGATGTCGTAGCCCAGATAGTGGTCCTTGCGGTCCTGAAGGAAGGCCTCGGGCAGGTGTTCCCCGATATAGTGGACAAGGATGCCGATCGCGGGCTTCCAGGTGGCGCGGTCCCACCAAAGCGACAGCGCCTTGGAGATGCCCTCGCCCGTCGGGTAAAGCGACGGCGTGGGCTTCATCCGCTCGAGCGCGCGGAAGATGACCTGGCTGTCGCAATAGATGTCCGCGCCGACCTGCAGAACCGGCACCCTCCGATACCCGCCGGTCAGCGCGTCCAGCGCCGGGCGCGGCGGAACGGGATCCACCTTGACCGACCGCCAGGCAAGGCCCTTGTAGCCAAGCGCAAGCCGGATCTTTTCGGAAAAGGGGGACAGGTCGTAGTGATGCAGGATGATATCGGCCATGGTCCGTGCGCTCCCTTCGCAGGCGGATAATGTTCGGCGAAAAAACTAGCAGCGAAGGGCGGCGGGCGAGTAAGACAGTTTGCCTGCCCCTGCCATAGCTTTCCGTTCTAGGCCGAGTGGCGCTTTGCCCCGGGTCTGGAGAATTCCTCGCGCAGGCTGGCGTCGTGCTCTCCAAGTGCGGGAACGCGGCCATAGCGCGGGGTCTTGCCGCGCACGACGGCGCCGGGGGCCAGCATCTCGATCTCGCCCGCGTTCGTCTGGACGGTGATCAGGCGGTTCTGCGGGTGGGCAAGCAAGTCGTCCAGATCGGAGAGCCTGCCAAACGCGATACCGGCCTGGGTCAGGCGGGCGATCATCGCCTCGCGCGGCTCGGCGGCGAAGACCGGCGTGACGATGCGTTCAAGCTCAGGCCGGTTCGCGACCCGCAGCGAGTTGGTCACGAAGCGCGGGTCCTTGGCGAGCTCGGGCTGGCCCAGGACCTCCGCGCAGAGGCGCTGCCATTCGCGCTCGTTCTGGATTGAGATCAGGACGGCCTTTCCGTCGGCGCATTGATAGGCGCCGTAGGGGGCGATCGTCGGATGCTTGAGCCCGACACGCGCCGGTTTCTTGCCGCCGTAGCGTGTCTGAAGATAGGGCACGTTCATCCAGTCGGCCATCGCATGGAACAGCGAAACCTCGATGGCGCGCCCCTTGCCGGTCCGCTCGCGGGCGAACAAGGCTTGCAGGATCGCCTGAAACGCCGTCATCCCGGCGGCGATGTCGCAGACCGAAACGCCGACGCGCGCGGCCCCTTCCTCGGTGCCGTTGATCGCGCAAAGCCCGCTTTCGGCCTGGATCAGCAGGTCATAGGCCTTTTGATCGCGGTAGGGACCGTCTTCGCCATAGCCCGAGATAGAGCAGCAGATCAGTCGAGGATATTTCGCCAGCAGCGCCTCGGCCCCGAAGCCCAGCCGGGCCGCCGCGCCGGGCGCAAGGTTCTGGATGAACACATCCGCCCCGGCGATCATGCGCTCAAGGATCGTCCGGTCCTGCGCGTTCTTCACGTCAAGACGGATCGATTCCTTGCCGCGGTTCAACCAGACGAAATAGGCGCTTTCCCCCTTCACCAGCGCGTCGTAGCCGCGGGCGAAATCCCCTTCCTCGCGCTCGATCTTGATAACCCGCGCCCCGGCGTCCGCCAGGCGCCCCGACGCATAGGGGGCGGCAACGGCCTGTTCGAGCGCAACAACGGTGATACCGGAGAGATCCTGCATGGCACGTCCTGTCAATGCTGTCGGGGCAGGTATCCCACGGGTTTCGCCGGGGCAGAAATATTCCCTTTTTCCCGGTGGTATAGAAAATTACTATACGCCCAAGGGGAGGACGGACCGTGGATATCAGGCAACTGCGCTATTTCATCGCCATCGCCGAGGAGGGGTCTCTGTCCTCGGCCGCGCAACGTCTGAACGTCGCGCAACCCTCGCTTTCGCAGCATGTCCTTTCGCTGGAACGCGACCTCGACGTGAAACTGCTTGAGCGGTCCCCGCGGGGCGTCACCCTCACGCAGTCGGGCGAGGTACTGCTGTCCCACGCGCGCGAGATCGTCGAGGCGCTGGAACAAGCCGTCGTCGCGGTGCGCCAGTCCGGGGCCGAGCCGGCGGGGGACGTGAGCTTCGGCCTGCCCAGTTCCGTTTCGATGGTGCTTTCGGTCCCCCTGGCCGAGACCGTGCGGCTGGAACTGCCGAAGGTGCGGCTGCGCGCGATCGAGGCGATGAGCGGGTTCATCCAGACATGGCTCGAAGACCAGTCCATCGATCTTGGCATCCTCTATGACGTCAGCGCGGTGCGGCATCTTTTGCACCACCAGCTGATGACCGAGGATCTTTACTTCTTCTCGGCCGTTGATGCCTGGCCCTTCGACAGCGCGCCGGGAACGCCCGTGAGGCTTGCTGACATCGCGCCCTTCGAACTGGTCCTGCCGTCCAAGCACCACGGGCTTAGGGTGATGATCGACCGTTTCACGCGCGCGCAGGGCATTCAACTGAACATCGCGACCGAAATGGATGCGCTGAGCCAGATCAAGACCATGGTGTCGCGCGGATCGGGATACACCATTCTGGCTCCAGCCGCGGCTTACGACTTCGTGGACCGCGGCGAGTTGATCATGGCGCCGATCGTGGAGCCGCGGATGACGCGGCCTGTCTATTTCGTGCGCAATCCCGCCAAGCCCGTGACCGCCGCAAGCCGAGAGGTGGAGCGGATCACGACCGAGGTGATCCGCGATCTTGTGGCGCGCGGGATCTGGCGTGCCGATGACGAAACCGGGCGGTAAGGGTCCCTGAACCCCGCCGCCCCAAGCCAGCGCTTGGGGGCGATATAGGGCATTGCTATGGCCTGTAGATCACAAAGATATTTGCGACTTGGCCGCGTCGCGGCGACTTTCCGGCAGATCATGAAAAACGGGGGCGGCGGATAGGCCATGGGCGACAGATTGCGCGACAAGGTCGTTTTCTTTTCGGGCGCGGGCTCGATCGGTCCGGGCTGGGGCAACGGCAAGGCGGCCGCAGTGGCGATGGCGCGCGAAGGTGCGAAGGTCTTCGCGCTCGACATCAGCAAGGACGCGGTTGAGGAGACCGCCGACATCATCCGCCAGGAGGGCGGGACGGTCCTGACCGCCGTCTGCGACGTGTCGAAAGGCGACCAGGTGGAAGCCGCCGTGGGCGCCTGCATGGACGCTTTCGGCCGTATCGACGTTCTGGACAACAACGTCGGCATCATCGACCCGGGCGGGCCTGAGGATCTGAGCGAGGCGCAATGGGACCGCCTCATGGCGATCAACGTCAAGTCCATCTACCTGACCTGCCGGCATATCCTGCCGATCATGACGCGGCAGGGCGGCGGCTCGATCATCAACATCTCCTCCATCGCTTCCACCCATTCGCTGGGCTATTCCTGCATCAGCTATTCGGCCTCCAAGGGCGCCGTAAATGCCTTTACGCGCGACATCGCGCTGAACTACGGTCCCAAGGGCATCCGCTGCAACTCGATCCTGCCGGGCCTCATGAACACGCCCCTGATCCATGCGGGCAACGTGACCTCGGTCTACGGGTCGACCGAAGAGATGGTGCGCCAGCGCGACGCGCTGGTGCCGCTCGGCAAGATGGGGGACGGCTGGGACGTGGCCTGGGCCTCGGTCTTTCTGGCCTCCGACGAGTCGAAGCACATCACCGGGATCGAGCTTGTGGTCGATGGCGGCATCACGCTGAAGGTGAAATAGGGGAGGGGCGCCATGCACCTTTATGTCAACACGACCTCGCCGTTCGTCCGCCTCGTGCGGCTGGCGATCGAGGAGAAAGGCCTGTCGGACCGGGTGACCACCCAGATCGTGGACCCTTGGGCCGACCCCAAGGATTTCCTCGCGGCCAACCCCGCCGGACGGGTGCCCACGCTGATCACTGACGAGGGGCTCGCCATCGCCGAGGCGCATTTGATCCTGCGCTACCTCGACGACCTGGCCGGACCCTCGATCTTCCCTCCGGATGGCCTGGCCGAGACGCTGTCCATCGCCGCCCCGGCGCTGGGCGCGACCGAGGCCGCGACGGCGGTCATCATCGGCCGCAAGTCGAGCGACCGGTTCGACAGCGACATGGTCGGCTCGAAGCGATTCCGGACGATGGCCGAGGGCCTCACGCGGCTCGACGCCCGGCCGCCGCGCGATTTCGCCGACCGCCCGGACATCGCCAACTTCGCAGCGGTGACCGCCGTCGATTACATCACCTTCCGCTTCACCGACCGTGACTGGCTTGCCGATCTGCCGAACCTGCGCGCCTGGCGCGAGCGACAGAAGGGCCGCCCCTCGGTCGAAAAGACGATGCCATTCGTCTAGGCCCCGTCCGGGCCGCCCCCACCAATGCTTGCCGGAGGCACGCCATGAACTCGCAAACCAACCCTGCCGGGACCGGCACCCAGAATGACGCGCCGCTGGACCACTGGATCGACGGCGCGGTGTCGGCGCCGGCCGGCGGCGGATATCTCGATAACGTCAATCCCATGACCGGGGCCGCAGGCCTGCGGGTCGCCGCCGGAAATGCCGAGGACGTCGCGCGCGCTGTCGCGGCGGCGAAGGCGGCGGCCGATGGCTGGCGGCGCTTCAACGCGGCCGACCGGGGGCGGCTGATGCGCGCGCTCGCCGACAGGCTGCGCGCGGACAGGGACCGCCTCGCCGGGATGGAGCGTGCCGATACCGGCAAACCTATGGCCATGGCGCTGGCCGAGGTCGAGGGCAGCGCGCAATATTTCGAGTTCTACGGCAGCCTTGTCTATCTTCCGACGGGAGATGTGCTGGATGTCGCGCCCGACCAGCATGTGTTCACCAAGCGCGAACCCTACGGGGTCATCGGTGTCATCACCCCCTGGAACCTGCCGCTGAACCAGGCCGCCCGCGCCATCGCACCCGCCTTGGTGGCGGGCAATGTCGTCGTGGCCAAGCCCTCGGAGATCACGTCCCGGACCACGGTCGAGATGGCGCGCCTCGCCTCTGAGATCGGGTTTCCGAAGGGCGTCATCAACGTCGTCCTCGGCACCGGCAGGGAGGTGGGCGAGGCAATCGTCAGCCATCCGGAGGTGCGCAAGGTCGCCTTCACCGGTTCAGTTGGCGTCGGCCGCGCCATCGGTCGCATCGCGGCCGACCGGATCATTCCGCTGACGCTGGAACTGGGCGGCAAATCCGCCAACATCGTCTTCGAGGATGCCGATATCGAGACCGCGGCGGCCGAGGCGGTCAAGGGGTTCACGCTGAACGCAGGCCAGGTCTGTTCGGCCGGGACCCGCATCCTCGTGCAGCGCCCGATCTACGCGCGGTTCGTCGCCGAGATGGCCAGGGCCATCGAGGCGGTCATTCCCGGCGAAACCCTTGGTCCGATCATCACCCCGGCGCAGTTCCAGCGGGTCCAGGGCTACTTCAAGGTCGCCGAGGAGGACGGGGCGCGGCTTGTGGCCGGGGGCGCGGTGGCCGACGTGAACGGGGGCGACGGGTTCTACATCCAGCCCACGATCTATGCCGATGTCGACAACGCGATGCGCATCGCGCAGGAGGAGATCTTTGGCCCGGTAGGCGTCGTTATCCCCTTCGAGACCGAAGCGGAGGCGATTCAGATCGCCAATGACAGCGACTACGGGCTGATCGGAACGGTCTGGAGCCGCGACATCAGCCGCGCGCTGCGCGTCGCAGACCGTATCGACGCGGGGCAAATCTTCGTCAATGTCTGGAACACGATGTCGGTCCAGACGCCCTTCGGGGGGCACAAGAACTCCGGCTATGGGCGGGAAAAGGGGATCGAGGCGATCCACCACTATTCGCACCTGAAGACAGTCACGGTGAAGATCTGAACGGCAGGGCGTCTGGCTTGAACGGCGCGCGGCCCCCGGCGAAACGGCGGGCCGCTGCGCGTAGTGCCGTCGAGGCTAAAGACTTCGGATGACATCCGAGATGGTGCCGTCGCGATATTCCGAAACCGCGACGATCCTTTCCGATGACGGATGGGCCGGCAGCCGCTCCGACATCGTTTGCGCCCGCCGGTAAAGATCCCCGATCTCGACGGGTTGCATCCCCGCCGCGCGCAACCTGTCGCGGATATCCTCGCGCCCCGGGTTCACCGCGATGCCAGCCTCCGTCACGATCACGTCGATCGTCGATCCTGGTGTCGTCACGGTTCCGACCCGCTCGACCAGCTTCGGATAGCCTGCGGCGGTGAGCCGGGTCGTGACGATCGCGAGCTTGGCGCCCGCGGCGGTGTCGGCATGGCCGCCCGACCCGCCCATGATCGCACCATCGGCGCGCGTCGTGACATTGACGTTGAAATCCAGGTCGACCTCGGTCGCGCCCAGAACCACGGCATCCAGACGATCGACGACGGCGCCGCGCTGGTGCGGGTTGGCATACATCGACGCCGACATCGGCTGGTGGCGTGCGTCGCGGCGGAGCGACTCGATCGCCCTGAGGTCGAAGCATTGCACGTCGAGAATCCCCCGGAAGAGCCCCGCCTCCAGCATGTCGACATGAAACCCGGTGATGCCGCCGCTGGCGAAACTGCCGGTGACGCCGCGTTCCGCCATGGCGCGCCCCACCGCCGCGGCAGTGGCGAGCGAGGTCCCGCCCGCCCCGTTCTGAAGCGCGAAGCCGTTCTGCAGAAGACCGGAGGCCCCGATCACCTGTGCCGCCATTCGCGCCATTTCCAGGTCGGCCGGCTTTTCGCTGGGGCGCGTGGAGCCCGAGACGATCCCGGCGGAATCCCCAAGCGAGGGCACCAGTGCGACGAGGTCCACATGCTCCTGCGATATTTCGATGCGCGGCGCGGGGTAGTCGACCAGCGTGTCGGTGACCGCCACGACCTTGCGCGCGTGAAGCGCGTCGCACTGCGCGTAGCCAAGCACCCCACAGGCCCGGGGCCCTTCGACGGCGCTGATGTTTCCCAGCGGATCGGCGGCCGGCGCGGCGACGAAGGCTGCGTCGATGCACAGCTCGCCCGATTCAATCGCGCGGGCGCGGCCGCCATGCGTGCGCAGGATGACCGGTCGCTTCAGTGCGCCGCGGGACACGGCCTCCGCCACCGGGCCGGAGAGAAAGTTTGTGCAAAGACCACCCACGACCCCGCTTTCGATGTGCCGGACGAGCGCCGCGTGAACCGGAAAGATCGATGAGGCCGCCACATGGAGGTCACGCAGCCCTGCGCGCGCAGCAGCCTCGATCACCGCGATGAGCACCGCGTCCCCGTTCCGAAGGTGATGGTGGAACGACAAGACCGCGCCGTCCCTCAGCCCAAGCTCACGGATTGCGGCGTCAAGGCTGGGCACGACCAGTTCCAGGTGCTGGCGTCTCGTCTTCGAGACAGAGGCAAGAACGGTCGCCCGCAAGCGGCCCAGGCCCTCAACCATCGTGGGAAGCTGGAAACGGTCGGTCATTGGGGCTCGTATCCTTCGGACCCGGTGCCTATCCAGTTACCCATGTGCAGGGCGCCGGGCGAAATACCGAAATTGTGCAAGCCATATAGCGATTTCCTCTATCCCTCGTTGCCGGGCGGCGATGGGACGGCGTCCTGCCATGCCGGGGGCTCAGCCAAGCTCCATCGTCGCGATGGCCTGAAGCGCGGGGCCGGTGGACGGTGCGGCGCCGCGATACATCCGGGCGGTCCGGAATGTCTCCTCAAACCCTCGTGCGGTCAGGGCGTCGAACAGGCGGCGGTTGGCTTCCGGCAGGTCCACGAAAACCTCCGGCGTGGCAAAAACTGTCGCGGCATGACCGATCAGGTCCAGCGCCGCCGCCGCGTCGGGGGCAACGACAGGGCCGATCTTGGCGCCGTCACGGCAAAGCCGGACGGTGGCGAAGCCCGCAGGCGCGCCAGCGCGCGACAGGACGACCGTTCGGCGGCTGCCGGTGGGGGCGGTCCAGGCCGTGATGAACGCGCGCCGCGCGAAGCCGTTCGCGTGGGCATCCCGCGCCGCAACCGCGTCAAGATCGGTGGCGTCCATCGCGCGGATAGAGGCGCGCGTTCCCGGCGTGACCCGGCCCGCTAGGCGCAGCGAGGCGCCGGTGCGGACAAAGCCGGAGCGGGCGTAGTTCCCCTCTTGCGCGGCGACCCCGTCCAAGCCGACGGTGCGCTCACCGGCATGCGCCAATGCGTGGTGCCACAGCGCAAGGCCGATCCCGCGCCCTCGGAACGCCTCAAGGCAGAGGTAGAGGCCGAGGAAGGCGTGCCGCTCCCCGTGGTTCACCACGCTGATCCCCGCCACCGGCCGGGCGTCCAGGCAGGCCACGAAGAAACCGCCGGGATCGGCGGCATGAAAGGCCGCCGCGTCGTCCCGCCCGGGGTTCCAGCCCTCGGCCGCAGCCCAGTCGAGAAGCGTGGCGACCTCCGCCAGCGTGGCGGTGCGAAAACTCGGCGTGGTCATGTCGTTCCCTTCGCGGTTGCGCGCCCAATCCCCGTTGGGCCGCGATGCGCGAACGCTCCGGTACCCGGCGCGCGGTGTCAAGCGCGCCGCCCGGCACGAATTTCCCCCATTGTCCCCTGATCTTCCTTGCCCCGGCGTTTTCAGGCCAGTAAGCCAATGCGCGAGTGACCGCGAGGAGTGATCCGATGAAAAACCGCCAGTTCGACAAGTCGAAATTGCCCAGCCGCCATGTGACCGAGGGCCCGGCCCGCGCGCCGCACCGCTCCTACTTCTACGCGATGGGGATTTCCGAGGCGGAGATCCACCAGCCCTGGGTTGGTGTCGCGACCTGCTGGAACGAGGCCGCACCCTGCAACATCGCGCTCAACCGTCAGGCGCAGGCCGTGAAGCAGGGCGTGAAGGTCGGCGGCGGCACCCCCCGTGAATTCACCACGATCACCGTGACCGATGGCATCGCCATGGGGCACGAGGGCATGCGCTCCTCGCTGGCCTCGCGCGAGGCGATCGCGGATTCCGTGGAATTGACGATGCGCGGCCATTGCTACGACGCGTTGGTCGGCCTTGCGGGCTGCGACAAGTCGCTGCCGGGGATGATGATGGCGATGGTGCGGCTCAACGTGCCGTCGGTCTTCATCTATGGCGGTTCGATCCTGCCGGGCCGGCTGAACGGGCAGGACGTGACGGTTCAGGACGTGTTCGAAGCGGTCGGAAAGCACCAGGCGGGCAACTACTCGGACGCGGAGCTTGAGATCCTTGAGCGCGTGGCCTGCCCCTCCGCCGGGGCCTGCGGCGGGCAGTTCACCGCCAACACCATGGCCTGCGTGTCCGAGGCGATCGGTCTGGCGCTGCCCAACTCCTCCGGCGCGCCCGCACCCTACGAAAGCCGTGATGAATACGGCCTGTCTTCCGGCGTCGCGGTGATGAACCTGATCGAGAAGAACATCCGCGCCCGTGACGTGGTGACCCGCAAGGCGCTCGAAAACGCCGCCCGCGTGGTGGCCTGCACCGGCGGTTCGACCAATGCCGGGCTGCATCTGCCCGCCATCGCACATGAGGCGGGGATCGATTTCGACCTTTTCGATGTCTGCGACATCTTCAAGGATACCCCCTATTTCGTCGATCTGAAGCCGGGCGGCCAGTTCGTCGCCAAGGACCTTTACGAAGCCGGCGGCGTTCCGGTCGTCATGAAGGAACTGCGCAAGATCGGCCTGATCCACGAAGACTGCATCACCGCGACCGGCCGCACCATGGGCGAGGAACTGGACCTGATCACACGCGAGGCCGACGGCCGCGTGATCTACCCCTCGGCCGCGCCGATCACGGCGACGGGTGGGGTTGTCGGTCTGAAGGGCAACCTGGCGCCGGACGGGGCGATCGTGAAGGTCGCGGGCATGAAGCCGGAAGAGCAGGCCTTCACCGGCCCGGCCCGCGTCTTCGAATGCGAGGAAGACGCCTTCGAGGCCGTTAAGAAGCGCGACTACAAGGAGGGCGAGGTCCTCGTCATCCGCAACGAAGGCCCCGCGGGCGGGCCGGGGATGCGCGAGATGCTGGCCACGACGGCCGCGCTCTCGGGTCAGGGCATGGGCAAGAAGGTGGCGCTGATCACCGACGGCCGGTTCTCGGGCGCGACGCGCGGCTTCTGCGTGGGCCATGTCGGACCGGAGGCCGCGCATGGCGGGCCGATCGCGCTTTTGCAGAACGGCGACATGATCACGCTGAACGCGATCACCGGCGAGTTGTCGGTCGCGCTCTCGGACGAGGAACTGGCCAAGCGCAAGGCCGAGTGGAAAGGCCCGCGCAAGACCGAATACGCCTCTGGCGCGCTGTGGAAATACGCCAAGCTCGTGGGCGGGGCGCGCAAGGGGGCGGTCACGCACCCTGGCGCACGGGCCGAAACCCATGTCTACATGGACCAGTAAGGTCCCGGGCCTTAGGGCCTTTGTCCTGGGGGCGGCGCTGCTTCTGACCGCCTCCGGGACCAGCGCCGGCCCGTCGGCACCGCGCAAGGTCGCGGTGTCCGAGGGCGCGGTGGTGATCTCGGGGCCCTCGGGATACTGCGTGGACCCCAAGTCGCTGCGGGATACCGCGGACGGCGCCTTTGTGCTTCTGGGGGCCTGCGCGACGCTCAACGGTACGGGCCGGGGGCCGCGGTCGCGGGCCATCCTGACCGCGACGGTCCTGCTTGGCGCCCCGCCGGGCGAGAGCCTGGAGACCGAGTTCCGCCGCATGTCTGACTTCTTCGTCACCGATGCGGGGCGCAAGGCCCTGTCGCGCGACGGAAACTCCGGCAGTGTCCGGATCGAGAAGATCGTCGCCTCGGGCGATGTGCTTTTCATCCTGGCGGAGGATCGCGCCCCCTTCGCCGGCTATCCGGTCGAGCCGCAATACTGGCGCGCGATCTTCGCCCGAAAGGGGCGCATGATCAGCCTCTCCGTGCTGGGCCTGGCAGAGGCGCCGCTGGACCAGCGCCAGAAACGCAGCCTTCTGGATCGCTTCGTCTCCCGTGTGCGGGCCGCGAATTCCTGACGCGCGTGAAACCAGGCGTTGCAATGCGCGCCCGATGACCCTTAGAAGCGCAACGACGACACGCGCAGCGGAATGCGGGCGATGGCAGGCAGGCTCACCACTTTCCTCGGGGACATGATGCAACGGCGCATGGTCGCGCGGTGGCGCCGTGACGCGCAACTGGCCGAACGCGCCGATCCGCCCGCGCTACGCGCGATCCGCGCCTCAGGCCGGCAACTGCGGGCGGAAATCGACGTCGCGCTGGCCACGGCAGAGCGGCGTCTGGCGTATCCCACAGGAGAGGCCGCGCGCATCCTGCGTCGGGCTGGCACCGACTGGGTCTGGCGCCCCGAGTTGTGGAGTGGCGCGGTGCGCCCCTCCGGCCAGGCGCCGGTGCCGCGACATGCCACATTGAGCCGCCACGGCAAGTTCTATCATGACTGCAGCCTGGCCGAGATCGCGGTCCGGCAGGTCCGGAACGGCGCGTCGGATGCGCTCGCCCCCTTTGGCTACGCGGTGGAGGTCTTTGACTTCGCGGGCAGCTTCATGTCGCTGGTGCTTGACCTGCCCGACGAGGGGCTGAAGGGGCTCTCCACCCGCCACGTCCTGCGCGTCGAAACCCGGCTAGAGACCGAACGGCCCATCACCGTCTATGCGCGACTGAATCTGCGCTACGGGCCGAACACCGAACAGATCGCCCGAGCGCTGGATCAGGCGGCAACCCCCGCCGAGGTCGAATTCGACCTCGGTCACGCCGATTTCCCGTCCGAACAACTGGACCGCGCCTGGATCGACCTGTTCTTCGAAAAGCCCGCGATGAATCGCATCATCCTGCGCGACCTGACCGTGATGCGCATGGTCCGGGCCGAATACTGAGGAGGCGACAGACCCGTGTTCGCAGTGACAAGTTCGACGCTGAAGGCCGGCCTCTGGGAAGGCGCAATCGAAACCGACAGCGACGCTGAACCCGCGCTGGAGGTCTGTCTGGGCGCGCGGGTCCTGGGCGGGCTCAGCCTTGAGCCGACGGGGCGGGGGCGCTGGATGGCGCGTCTGCCGATCCCGGCGGACTGCATTTCCGACGGGGTCCAGACCTTTGTGATCCGCGCGCGGGGAGATGGTCTGCCGGTCGCGCAGTTCACCATCATCGCCGGCCAGCCCGCCGACGAGGATCTGCGCGCCGAACTGGCGCTTCTGCGCGCTGAACTCGACATGCTGAAGCAGACCGTGCGGCGTCATCTCGCGGCGCAGCGGGCGTGATCGCCCCCGTGACGCGGCGTTCGGGGTGACAGTTGCCCGGGGCCGGGGCATTCTGCCGGCGCCCCGGAGGTTCCCATGACCCAATATCCCCATCTGCTGGCCCCGCTCGATCTTGGGCATGTGACCTTGCCCAACCGGGTGCTGATGGGGTCAATGCACACCAACCTCGAAGAGACCCAGGACTGGAACCGGGTGGCGGAGTTCTATGCCACCCGCGCACGCGGCGGCGTCGGGCTGATGGTCACCGGCGGCATGGCCCCCAATCGGGAGGGCGGGGTCTTTCCGGGGGCGGCGGGTCTTTTCTCGCCTGGCGACATCGCCAACCACCGTATCGTGACCGGCCGGGTGCACGACGCGGGCGGGCGGATTGCGATGCAGATCCTGCATGCCGGGCGCTATGCCTACGGCGCCGACTGCGTAGCGCCCTCTCCGATCAAGTCGCCGATCTCCCCCTTTCCGCCACGCGAGCTGGACGAGGCCGGGATCGAGAAGCAGATCGCCGACATCGCGATCGCCGCCGCCCGCGCGCGCGAAGCGGGGTATGACGGCGTGGAGGTCATGGGCTCCGAAGGCTACCTTCTGAACCAGTTCCTGGTGACCCGGACCAACAAGCGCACCGACCGCTGGGGCGGCCCCTACGAGAACCGGATGCGCCTGCCGGTCGAGGTCATGCGCAGGGTCCGTGCCGCCGTGGGCGCGGATTTTATCGTCGTCTTCCGCCTGTCGATGATCGACCTTGTCCCCGAGGGATCAAGCTGGGAGGAGGTCGTGACGCTTGCCAAGGCGATCGAGGGCGCTGGGGCCTCGATCCTCAACACCGGGATCGGCTGGCACGAGGCGCGGATTCCGACCATCGCGACCTCGGTGCCCCGCGCGGCCTTCGCCTGGGTGACGAAGAAGCTGATGGGGCAGGTGGCGATCCCGCTCATCACCTCCAACCGGATCAACACGCCCGAGGTCGCGGAGGCGGTGCTGGCCCAGGGATGCGCCGACATGGTGTCGATGGCGCGGCCTTTCCTGGCCGACGCCGATTTCGTGCGCAAGGCGGGCCAGGGGCGCGCGGCCGAGATCGCGCCCTGTATTGCCTGCAACCAGGCTTGCCTGGATCACACATTCGGCGGCAAGATTTCCACCTGCCTCGTCAATCCGCGGGCCTGTTTCGAAACCGAACTGAGGCTCGCCCCGGCGGCGGCCCGGCGCAGGGTCGCCGTGGTCGGCGCGGGTCCCGCGGGCCTCGCCTGCGCCCTTGCCGCCGCAGAGCGCGGCCATGCGGTGACGCTCTTCGAGCAGGCCGACCGGATCGGCGGGCAGCTCAACCTTGCTCGGCGGGTTCCGGGGAAAGAGGAATTCAACGGGCTGGTCGATTGGTTCGCCACGATGCTGGATCTGCGCCAGGTGGCGCTGCGGCTTGGCACGCGGGCCGATGCGGAGGTGCTAGCGGATTTCGACGAGGTGGTGATCGCGACCGGCGTGCGCCCGCGTGACCCGGCGATTCCCACCGCGCCCGACGCACGCGTCCACAGCTATGCCGAGGTGCTGACCGGTCAGGCGCAGGTCGGGCCCCGTGCGGTCATCGTCGGGGCGGGCGGGATCGGCTTCGATGTGGCGGAGTTCCTGGTCGAGGGCACGCCGAGCCCCACGCTGGACCTCGCGGAATGGCGGGGGATCTGGGGCGTCGCCGATCCCGAGGAGCTGCGGGGCGGGCTCGGCGATCCCGATCCGGCGGCGCCGCGCCGTCAGGTGACCCTGCTGCAGCGCAAACCGGAAAGACCTGGGCGAAAATTGGGCAAGACAACCGGCTGGATTCACCGCGCGACGCTCTCGGCGAAGGGCGTCCGGATGATGGGCGGCGTGAACTACGACCGCATCGACCGGCAGGGCTTGCATGTCACCTTCGGCCCCGCGCGTGAAAACCCGACGCTGATCGAGGCGGACGACATCATCCTTTGCGCCGGTCAGGAAAGCGAAACGGCCCTCGCAGAGGCGCTGCGGGCAAGGGGAATGGCGCCGCATGTCATCGGTGGGGCCGACCTGGCGGCCGAGCTTGACGCCAAGCGCGCCATCGACCAGGGCACGCGGCTTGGCGCGCGGCTGTGATGCCACGCGGCGTTCCGGAGTTCGCCACGGGCGCGCCGGTTTCAAGACAAAATCAAACTCTTGTCTGCGTCGTTCCCAATTCTTGCCTGAATTGGACCCGATACCGGTCATCGGCGGGCTAATGTCTAGGTAGGGTATACAATGGATCGGCTGACCGAAATGGAAGCCTTTGCCACAGTGGTCGATCAAGGGGGGTTCACGGACGCCGCGAAGAAGATGGGGATCTCGAAATCCGCCGTCTCCAAGCATGTGTCCGCGCTTGAGGCACGACTGGGCGCAAGGCTCTTGAACCGTACGACGCGTCGCGTCTCTCCTACGGAAATTGGCCTGGCTTACTACGACCGCGCCCGCCGGGTGCTGAATGACGCGGGCGAGGCGGATGCGCTCGTGACCTCGATGCAATCGGCGCCCTCAGGCCTACTGCGGATCTCGGTTGCGACCGATTTCGGGGTGAACCTGCTTTCGCCGATTCTGGGGGACTTCCTGCTGGAATACCCAGAGATCACCGTGAACATGGTTCTGAACAACCGCTACGTCGAACTGATCTCCGAAGGGTTCGACATGGCGATTCGCGTGGGCGAACTGGAAGATTCGACGCTGCGGGCACGCAAGCTGACCGACACGGCCAAGCGCATGATCGGCTCGCCCGCCTATTTCGAGAAATACGGCCGCCCGACCAAGATCGACGATCTGAACGAACACAAGCTCCTGCACTATTCCAACCAGGCCTCCGGCAACGTCTGGAAGATCACCGCGCCCTCGGGCGAAAAGCGGCAGGTGCGCACGGCAGGCTGGCTGACGGTGAACGATGGCCAGTCGCTGCTGAACGCCGCAATCTCCGGCCTTGGCATCGCCTATCTTCCCTCGTTCCTTTACGCCGACGCCATGCGCCACAAGCTGGTGGAGGAGGCGATTCCCGACCTGCCGGTGGAAACGCTGGGCATCTACGCGGTCTATCCGCCGGGACGCTTCACCCAGCCGAAGGTGCGGGCCTTCATCGATTTCCTTTCGGCGGCCTTCGCCGAGAAGGGCCCCACGAACTGGTAAGGGCGCCAGACGCCATGATCAGCGGGTCGAGGCCAGGATGGCCTCGACCCGTCTGTTCTTGCGGCGGCCCTCTTCGCTCAGGTTTGACGCCCGGGGCGCAAGATAGCCCACGCCGTCAGCGGAAAGCTGGGCAGGGTTCGCGCCGAACTCCGTGATCAGGCGGTCGGCGACGGAGCGCGCGCGCTTTTCGGACAGGGTGATGTTGGCAGCCAGGCTCCCCTCGGCATCGGTATGTCCGACAAGCGTCACGATCGCACCGGGATGGCTTTCAAGATAATCCGCGAGCGCATGGAGCGAGGCGAAATCGCCACCGCCCAACTGCGCGGCGCCGGTTTCGAACACGAGATCGTCCAGCGCCACCGCGCCATCGCGCTCAAGCGCCTCGCCCAAGGGCGCGGCAGCGGCGTCCGTCACCGCGGCGACGGCGGCGGCGAGCGCGATGGGCCGCGCCTCCGCCGCGCCGACGCGGGTCAGTTCAACGAAGCCGTGCAGGCTGGACCGGCTGACCAGAAGCGTCACGACCTCTGGGCCCGCCTCTGCGGTGCGTTCGGCGCTGAGGTAATGGAAGTCGCCCAGATCGACATGCATCTGCGGCTCCGGCAACACCTCGATCCCATAGCGGAAATCGAACCCGCCGCAGCCGTTGGTTTCGCATTCGAAGAGCGGCACGAAGCCTTCATCCACCAACTGGGCGCGTAATCCGGCATAAAGCTGCATCGTGGTCTCGATGCCCGCGATCTGCCAGGCGGATCGGTTGACCTGGCCGCTGACCTCGCGGGTCGGCAGCACGCCGTTCTGCCAGGGGCCGAGGGGCAATGCGAATCCATCAAGGGGCGTGACGCTGCCGCCCGATTTCACGGCGCCTTCGGGAAGCGAGAGGGTTGGGGCCGCCAGCCCGGGCAGGGGGGCCGCGATCAGGCAGAGGGCGAGCGCCCTGGCAATCACCGGTGCGCCCCGTGGTATTCCGGGTTGGGCTCCATCGCCGTCGCCGAGGCGACGCGGTTGGTCATGTTGAAGAACCCGGTGACGGAGGCGATGTCCCAGATGTCGCGATCGCTGAAACCCGCATCGCGCAGCGCCTGGCGATCCGCCTCCTCGATCCGGGACGAGGCCAGCGTCAGCTTCTCGGCGAACTCCAGCATCGCGCGCTGCCGGGCCGAAAGCGGCGCCACCCGCCAGTTCATCACCAGCGCCTCGCCCAGAAGCGGGTCGCCCGACAGGTCCCGCACCGCCGCGCCATGGGCCACCTGGCAATACCAGCAGCGGTTGAGCGAGGAGATCGCGACCGCGATCATCTCCCGCTCCAGCTTCGACAGCCCGCTGTCGGCCAGCATCAGGTCGTTGTACATCGCCGTGAAGGCGTTCAGCTTGCCGATGTCGAAGGCATAGGCCCTGAGCACATTGGGCACGAGGCCAAGCTTGTCGGCGCAGACCTGAAAATACTTTTGGGTCGCATCGGGAAGCGGCGAGACCATCGGCAGGTCAAGCGCCGTCGGGCTTTGCTGTTCGTCTGTCAACTGCTCTTCCGACCTGTTCAGGTTCTGTGGACACGGTAATGGTAGTGTCCCACAATCCGCATTCCGAGGGAAGCGTAGAGGGCTCCGGCCGGCCGATTGGCGCTGGTCACGAGGATCGCGAGCCGCGTCGCGCCCTGATCTTGTGCCCAAAGGGCGGCGGCCTGCATCATCTTGGCGGCAAGTCCTTGCCGACGCTCCCGCTCCACCACCACCAGCGCGTGCAGCATCGCGCAATCCCCGTGCAGCGCGACGAAGGCCGTGCCCGCAGCGCGGTCGTTGATCCGGCCCAGGATCGAGGTCCTTGGGCCTTCGGCACGCTCCATCACGGCGATGCGGGCGGGGCCGATCTGATCCTCCGCCCAGATATCCCGCTGGATCTCAAGGGGCGGCCAGATGGTGAAGGTCGAAAGCGCGGGCGTTTCAGCCGCCAGGTCGGCGACCGCGATCTCATGGACATCGACCGGGTCCTTCACCTCATAGCCGCGCGCGGCAAGGGCGGAGTCGAGCGCCTCGTCGCCGGGGCGGATCAGGAACAGCGGCCTCTGGCCGAGTTGCCGGTGGCAGTCCTCGGCGCGCGCGATATCGGCGTCGTTCCAGCCTTCCGTCGCGGTCGCCGAAGAGACACGCTGCCCGCCGTCGCGCCCCTCGCGCACGGTGAAGGCGCCTGCTGCATGGCGGGCGGCCGGCGGCCAGGTTGCGTCGGTCAGGGCGAGGAAATCGGTCATTCCGGCTCTCCGGGATAAAGCGCGGCCAGCCGCGTCATGGCCGCGTCGATCCGGACGGGGTCGGTGCCGCGGATCACGATATTGGTGCCATAGGCCCCGTTCCGGATGAACGGGTAGGAGCCCATCGAAAGATCGGGGAATTGCGCGGCCAGCGCCGCCAGACCTTCGGCGATCACGCCCTCGCCACGGTCGATGCGCAGCGACTGGCTGAGCACCGGGCGCCCGCCGGTCAGACGCGGCAGAAGCGAGGCGACCATCGCCTGGAAGATGTTCGGGACCCCCGCCATGACATGGACATTGCCAAGCGAAAAGCCCGGCGCGGCAGAGATCGGGTTGTCGATCAGGGACGCGTCGGCGGGGATACACGCCATGCGCAGGCGGGCGGCGTTGAACTCAAGCCCGCTGGCGGCGTAATGGGCGGCCAGAAGCGCGCGGGCGTCCTCGCGCACGTCAAGCTCGACGCCGAAGGCGCGCGCCACCGCGTCGGCGGTGATGTCGTCATGAGTCGGCCCGATGCCCCCGGAGGTGAATACATGGGTATGCGCCGAGCGGAGCGCGTTCAGCGCGGCCACGATCGCCTGGGCGTCGTCGGGCACGACGCGGATTTCCCGCAGGTCGATGCCGACGCGGGTCAGTTCCCCGGCCAGGTAATGCGCGTTCGCCTCGCGCGTGCGGCCCGACAGGATCTCATCCCCGATGATCAGGATCGCGGCTGTGGGGTTGGACATGGGGTGCTCCTTTGGCCGGTGCGGAACTTGGTATAGGCGCGCGAACGGTGTCGGGGAAGGGGGGGCTCTGGCCAAGGGGGTATTTCTTCACTATCTAGGGGCCGAAACGCAGAAAGGGGAATGCCGGTGGATGAGCCGCGCGGCCGCATGACGAAGGACGGCATCAGGATATATGAACCGGCGGATTTCGCGGGAATGCACGCCGCGGGACGGCTTGCCGCCGAGATCCTGGACGAAGTCGCCCCCATGGTCGAGCCGGGCGCGACGACCGGGGATCTCGACGATTTCATCCGCGCGCGGGTGGAAAGCGCGGGCGCGGTCTCGGCCACGATCGGGTATCGGGGCTATCAGCATGCCTCCTGCATCAGCGTGAACCATGTCGTCTGCCACGGGATTCCGGGGCCGAAACTGCTCAAGGACGGCGATATCCTGAACATCGACGTGACGGTGATCGTGGACGGCTGGTTCGGCGACACGAGCCGCATGTATGTGGCCGGATCGCTGAGCCGCAAGGCGGAACGCCTGATCCAGGTGACGCATGACGCGCTGATGAAGGGGATCGAGGCGGTGCGCCCCGGCGCGACCTTCGGCGATATCGGCCATGCGATCCAGACCCATGTCGAGGCGCAGCGGATGAGCGTCGTGCGCGACTTCTGCGGGCATGGTTTGGGCCGTGACTTCCACGCGCCGCCGAACGTGCTGCACTACGGCCGTCCCGGATCGGGGCCGCGGCTGGAAGAGGGGATGTTCTTCACTATCGAGCCGATGGTGAACCTGGGCCGCCCCGAAACCAAGGTGCTGGCCGATGACTGGACCGCTGTGACGCGGGACAAGTCGCTGTCCGCGCAGTTCGAGCATTCGGTGGGGGTGACGGCGGACGGCTGCGACATCTTCACCCTGTCCCCCGCCGGGCGGTTCCACCCGACCTGGTGATCTCGCCGCCTTCGACGCTGATCCGGCCCGGGGGGGCGCTGCCCCCCACAGGCCGCCCCCGCCCCCTCCGGGGGCATTTCGACAATGAAGAACTCAGAGACCGAGAAGGGCCGGAAGCTCCGCCATGTCGCGGAAGGGGCGGGCGCCCGCCTCGGCGAGTGAGGCGCCATCGCCCAGTGGGGCGTAGCCCAGGCAGGCCATGCCGGCGGAACGGGCGGCGCGGGCGCCGGTGGCGCTGTCCTCGATGACCACGCAGCGCGCCGGTTCCGCCCCGATGCAGGATGCAGCGTGCAGGTAGAGGTCGGGTGCCGGCTTGGGACGGGCGACATCCTCGCGCGAGAAGATGCGCCCCGCGAGGCGCCGGTGCAGGTGGGGATGCTGGCCCAGCGTCACCGCCATCTTGCGGTGCGGGCCGTTCGAGCCGACCGCGTAGGCGACACCGGCGGCATCCAGGGCGTCAAACGCCGCCTCGATGCCGGCGATCAGGGGCGTGCCGGTGGCGAGGCCCTGGAAGATCTCGGCGTAGATATCATCGATCCAGTTTTCGCCGATCCCTGCGCCGCGGGTGCGGGCGGTTTCGGCCACGCTCGCCATGGTGCCGCCACGGAAGAGCGTCTTGACCTCATCCGGGGCCATCGGTAGGCCGTGGCGCGTGAGGTTGGCCGCGATAATCCGGTCGGTTAGCGGTTCGCTGTCGACGATGACGCCATCGCAGTCGAACAGGACGGCAGCGGGCCTCATGACGGGGCCCTGAGAATAGTCACGACCGTATCGCCATAGCGGCGCTGGTCGATTGGGTCGAAACCCTCGGGCGGCTCGGGGGGTGTTCCCTCCTCCCACACCACGAGCGCGCCGGGGGTGAGCCAGCCGCCGGCCAATGCGGAGGCGAGGGCGGCCTCGCCCAGCCCCTTGCCGTAGGGCGGGTCGAGGAAGACAAGCCCGTAGCCGGGGCCGCGGTTCGGGCCAAGACGGGTGGCATCGCGGCGCCAGACATCGGTGACCCCCATCGCCTGCATCTTCTCGATGTTGCGGCGCAGGAGCGCGCGCGCGGTCGCACCATCATCGACGAAGGCAACGCGGGCCGCGCCACGCGAGAGCGCCTCCAGCCCCAGCGCGCCGGTTCCGGCAAACAGGTCGAGCACGCGGGCACCCGTGACCGGATCGCCCCGCCCGGCGTTAAGGAGCAGGTTGAAGATCGCCTCGCGCACGCGGTCGGTCGTGGGGCGCAGATGCGCGGCCTCGTCCCCTGCGCCGACATCGGCGAGCTTCAGGCCGCGGCGCGCGCCCCCGATGATCCTCATGCCTTCAACAGCGCCTTCAGATCGGTGGCCGGGTCCGCGATGGCGGCGGGATCGGGGGACCTGCCCCCCTCGATCAGGCGCTTGCCGACCATATAGGCGCGGCTGTCGTTCATCGCGTCGAGCGCGAGCAGCTGGTCGCCCTGATAGTACCAGAAGCTGACCGCATCGCCGTCGCCCTTTCGGGTTACGATCCGGTCGTAGCCGGTGTTGAGCCCGGCGATCTGAAGCTTCACATCGTATTGGTCAGACCAGAACCAGGGCTTGGCCTGATAGGGTTTTCCCGCGCCCAGCATGTTCGCGGCCACGCATTCGGCCTGGTCGATGGCATTGCCCACGCTTTCCAGCCGGATGCGCCCGCCGTCGTGCGGGAAGGACGCGCAGTCGCCCGCGGCCCAGATCGACGGGTCCGAGGTGCGGCCCAGCTCGTCCGTCCGGATACCGTTTTCGAGGGCAAGTCCCGCGGCCTCCGCCAGGTCGGTGGCCGGCGCGATACCGACGCCGACGATCACGAAGTCGACGGGGATCTCGGTTCCGTCCGAAAGCCGTGCGGCGCTGACCCGGCCCTCGCCCAGCAAGCGGTCGAGGCCGGTGGATTCGAGGATCTTCACCCCATGGCCTGCATGCGTCTCGCGGAAGAAGGCCGAGGTTTCGGGCGCGGCCACCCGTTGCAGGATGCGCAGCGCCATTTCAACCAGCGTCACGTCCAGGCCAAGCTTGGCAGCCACCGCCGCGGCCTCCAGCCCGATATAACCGCCGCCGATCACCAGAAGCCGGCGGCCCGGCTGGAACTCGGGCGCCATGGCGTCCACATCGGCAAGGGTGCGGACGGTGTAGACGCCTTCCAGCGCGCCGCCGATCGCGGCGGGCAGGCGGCGCGGCACCGATCCGGTGGTCAACGCGAGCTGGTCGTAGGAAAGCGTCTCTCCATCGACGGTCAGGGTCTTTGCGGCCGGGTCGATGGCGCCGACCTTGGCGCCGAGCTTCAACGTGACCCCCTGTTCTTCCCAGAAGGCGGGGGCGCGCAGGTAAAGCCGCTCCAGCGTCATCTCGCCCAGCAGGTAGCCCTTGGACAGGGGCGGGCGCTGGTAGGGGGGGGCGGGTTCCTCGCCGATCAGGGTCAGAGGGCCCTCATATCCCAGGCTGCGGAGTTTCGCGGCGAGCGAGGCGCCAGCCTGGCCCGCGCCCACGATCACAATTCCGGACATGCGCAAATCTCCTCTGGTCCCGGCTGAGCGCGACCCTATATCGCTCGCTCAGCCAATTGCAACTCTTGGGGGATTCGCATGATGATTTCGGTCGGGGACGCGCTTCCGGACGTGACGCTTCTTGAGATGGGGAGCGACGGACCGGTGCCGGTCAGCCTGGGCGCGCGTCTGAAGGGGCGGCGGGTCGTGATCTTCGGTCTGCCGGGGGCCTTCACGGGCGTCTGCTCGACCTCGCATGTGCCGAGCTTCATCCGCACACGCAGCGGCTTCGCGGAAAAGGGCGTCGATGAGGTGATTTGCCTGGCGGTCAACGATCCCTTCGTGATGGGCGCCTGGGGCGAGACGACGGGCGCGCGTGCGGCGGGGATCACCATGCTGGCCGATGCGGCGGGCGCGTTCACCCAGGCGATCGGCATGGACTACAGCGCGCCGGAGCGCGGCCTGATCGGACGCTCGAAACGCTATGCGCTTCTGGCCGAGGACGGGGTGGTCACGCTTTGGCATCCCGAACCGGACCGCGGGTGCAGCATCTCTGGCGGAGAGGCGCTGCTCGACGCGATCTGAGTGCGCGACCGCTAGCGGAACCTGCCGGGCTCACCTATCTTTCACGTCTAGGACAACGCGCGGAGGATGATTTCATGACGATTGAGGTTGGCGGGCGTCTGCCCGAGGCCACGTTTTGCCGAATGGGCGCCGAGGGGCCGGAGCTGGTGCAGCTTTCGGACCTGACCCGGGGCCGCAAGGTGGTGCTGTTCGCGCTGCCGGGGGCCTATACCGGCCCCTGCTCGACAATCCACATGCCCAGTTTCGTGCGCACCGCGGATGCGTTCCGGGCGAAGGGGGTCGCGGACATCTTCTGCATCGCGGTCAACGATCCCTTCGTGCTGAAGGCCTGGGGCGAAGCGACGGGTGCCACCGCGGCCGGGATCGGCCTCTTGGGCGATGCCGACGGCAGCTATACGCGCGCGCTGGAGATGGACTTCACCGCGCCGCCGATCGGGCTTCATGGCCGCTCGAATCGCTATGCCCTGGTGCTTGAGGACGGGGTGATCACCGCCGCCAATGTCGACAAGCCCGGCGTTTGCGACATCTCGGTCGGCGAGGCGCTTCTGGCCAAGCTCTGAGCGATGGGAAAAGGGGGCTCAGGCCCCCTTTTTCGCGTGCAGCTCGCGCAGGCAGGTCACGGGCTCCGAATGGTCGGCCTGAACTTCCGCCGCGCCTGCAATCTTGTCCATGCGGCGCGCCAGCGTCACGTCGAGCGCCGAGAGGCCGCCGCAATCATGGGTCGTCAGCGTTACATCGACGGTGTTGTAGATATTCGTCCACTCGGGATGGTGGTTCAGCTTCTCGGCCACCAGCGCCGCCCGCGACATGAACCCCCAGGCCTCGGAAAAGCTGCGGAACTTCCAGATCTTCCGGATCGCGTCGCGGTCGGGGACGGCCCGCCAGCCGCCCTCGCCCAGCGCCGGAAGGTCCGCCGTGCGTTCGGATTCGGTCAGCAGCGTGGCCATCTCAGATCTCCTTCTCCTTCATCGCCGCGTTGTCGGCGGCATTGGCGCGCAAGAGCGCCGGGCGTTCCTTGATGCGCTCCCAGTAATCGGTGAAGGCGGGGCGCGCCTCGATCGTGCCGAACTGAAGTCCGTAGCCGATCTGCGAACCGGTAGCGACATCGGCGGCGGAAAAGGCTTCGCCGGCGAGGTAGGGGGTCCTGGCAAGCTGGCTTTCCAGCGCGGCATAGGTCGTTTCCAGCGTTCCGAAGCCGACCATGGCGCGCCGGTCCTCGGGCACTGTGAAGCCCAGCGCCTTGTTGATGATCGCTGCCTCCAGCGGGCCGGCACCGAAGAACAGCCAACGGTAGTAGGCGCTGCGGTCGGCGGGAGCCAGTCCGGCCTCGGGGAAGGCATCGGCAAGATAGGCGCAGATGGCGGCGTATTCGGTGACGACCCGGTCCCCGTGCACCAGCGCGGGGACCTTGCCCATCGGGTTGATCGCCAGGTATTCCGGTGCCTTCATCTGCGCCCCGTAATCGAGGTAGCGCACCTGGTAGGGTTGGCCGACTTCCTCCAGCATCCAGCGCGCGATGCGCCCGCGCGACATCGGATTCGAATAGAGGATCAACTCGGCCATTCTCGCCTCCCGCAATGACCACGAATTGTCTCGTTGGTTCGGGGAAACATCAATAGGGCTCAGGATCCCTTGCGGAAGGGCCCGTAGCCGGTCAGCACCTCGATCTCCTGGCCGATGGCGTCACGCTCGGACCAGAGATAGCGGGCGACCGCCGCGCGGAAGGCGGGCTCGGCAATCCAGTGGACCGAGTGAACCTGTTCCGGCAGATAACCGCGCGCGAGCTTGTGTTCGCCCTGTGCCCCCGCCTCGACCCGCGTCATGTCGCCTTCGATAGCGAAGTCGATGGCCTGGTAGTAGCAGCATTCGAAATGCAAGCAGGGGTGATCCTCGACCGCGCCCCAGTAGCGACCGTAAAGCGTGTCGCGCCCGATGAAGTTCAATGCCCCCGCGACCGGTCGCCCGTCGCGTTCCGCCAGGATCAGCAGAACGTCGTCTCGCATCGTCGCATGAACCTCGTCGAAGAAGGCTCGGGTCAGGTAGGGTCGCCCCCATTTGCGCCGCCCGGTGTCCTGGTAGAAGGTCCAGAAGGCATCCCAGTGCTCCGCCCGGATATCGTCGCCGGTCAGGCGCCGGATCGTGCCGCCGAAGGCTTGCGCGACCTGCCGTTCCTTCCGGATCGTCTTGCGCTTGCGCGAGGAGAGGTTGGCCAGGAAATCGGCAAAGTCCCCGTACCCCCGGTTTTCCCAGTGGTATTGCTGGGTGACGCGGTGCAGAAGGCCCATGGCCTCGGCCGCGGCGGCCTCTTCCTTGGTGCAGAACGTGGCATGGAGGGAGGAGATCTTCGCCTCCGACGCGATCTGGACCGCGCCTTCGATCAGTGCCGCTCGCCCGGTGGTTTCCCAGCCCGGCGCGGTCAGGAACCGGCGGCCCGTCGCAGGCGTGAAGGGAACCGCGATCTGGAATTTAGGGTAGTAGCGCCCGCCCGCGCGTTCCAGGGCGTCCGCCCAGGCGTGGTCGAAGATGTATTCGCCCTGGCTATGGGATTTCACGAACAGGGGCGCCACGGCGACCGTGCGCCCCTCCGCCCGCACCGCCAGCGGGCGCGGATCCCAGCCGGTCTGCGGCCCGACCGAGCCTGAGCGTTCGAGGGCCATGAGGAACCTGTGTGTCGTGAAGGGATCAAAGGGGCGGCCCGTCGCGGCCTCCGGGCAGGCGCAGGCGTCCCATTCGTCCGCCGCGATGGCCGCGAAGCCCGGCAGCAGCGAAACCTCGACCTCTTTGGCGTTTCCGTCGGGCAAGGCGGCCTCCTTCCCTTGCCAAGGTGGGGCGCGGCGCGGCCACGTCAAGCGGGGATGACGGCAGGGTAGCCCTCGAAGGTGATATTGTCGGCGTGGAGGCGCGCCTTTGCCTCGATCTCGGGCGAACGCACGGTCCAGCAAAGGATCGCAGCCCCCGCGGCCTTGAGTTCCGCGACCCGTGGCCGGGCAAGGTCGGCGACCTCGTGCGAAATGAAGCTTGCCCCGACGCGGTCGTAGTCAGGGATGTCGCGCAGATGGTCCCGCACGGCGCGCGTGAGCAGCGGCCAGTCCTCGCCATAGGCGCTCGTGGTGATCCCGCGCGGACGGTCCGGGGCGAAATCCGCAAGGGCAGCCACCGAATGCGGGTTGAAGGACATGAGGGCCACATGGCCGTCGTAGCCGTGCAGCGCGCGCGCGACCGCCTCTTCCAGCGGGCCCACGCCGGGGCCCATGTTGCCGTCCTGGTCCTTGATCTCGACCAGCACCGGTGCCCGTCCCGCGACCAGCGCCAGGATCTCGGCGAAGGTCGGGATGCCGTCGTCGGCGTCCAGAAGCCGCATCGCCTCCAGGGCGGTCGCGCTATGTCCGCGGACGCGCCCGGGCTGGCCGGTGAGGCGGCGAAGGTCGTAGTCGTGAAAGACCATCGGCACCTCGTCGCCCGAGGGCTGGATGTCGATCTCGATCCCGTAGCCCGCGGCCACCGCCGCCCGGATCGCCGCGCGGGAGTTTTCGGGTCGCCCCGCCGCGCGGTCGTGGAAGGCGCGGTGCGCCAGCGGGCGGCGCAGGAACGCCGCGGGCAACGGGATGGTCTTTGGCATTATTTCACCTGGAAGATCGCCTCGATCTCCACCGCGACGCCAAGCGGCAACGCGGCCGCCGACACGGCCGAGCGCGAATGGCGTCCGGCGTCGCCCAGCACCTCGACGAGGAAGTCGGAGCAGCCGTTGATCACCTTCGGCTGGTCGGTGAAATCCGCCGTGGAGTTGACGAAGCCGGTCAGCTTGACCACCCGCGTAATCCGGTCGAGGTCGCCGCCGCAGGCCGCGCGCGCCTGCGCCAACAGGCTCATCGCGCAGCGTTTGGCCGCCTCGGCGCCGGCCGCGACGTCCATGTCCGCACCGAGCTTGCCCTTGATGAGCCCGTCCGGCCCCTGGCTGATCTGCCCCGAGACGAAGACAAGATCGCCCACCTGGACGAAAGGTACATAGTTGGCTGCGGGCGCGGGGGCATCGGGCAGCACCACGCCAAGCTCGGCAAGGCGGGCGTCGATCATTCCGGTCATTGGGTTCTCCTGTCTGGTTTTGCGTGGAAGCTAGCGGCGCGCCCTTCCGGGGGGAAGGAGAAATGCGACCTGAACCCCTGCGCTTGCGTCCCCGCGCGGTCGTGCCAGCGCGGCACGGGCGCAACGCTTGTGCGCCAATCCGGGGCAATACAAGGGAAAATCGGGCTCCGGCCTTGAAACGCCCCGTCTCGACAAATATTGCAGGCCGGTGATTGCGACGCCGGTCCAGACTGGCCTATGCTGTCGGGTGCATTAAACGGGTCAGGATCTTTCCGGTGTCAGGTTTCATGTCCAGTAACTTTCGCGTCGCGCCCCTTGGCCTGATCGCGGCTGCGGGGCTTCTTGCAGGCTGCGCGCAATTGCCCGAAGGGGCCGAGTTCAGCGACCCCTATGAGGCGAAGAACCGCGGCGTTCACGACACCAACGTGGAAATCGACCGGACCCTGTTCGGCGACGGAAAGCAGAAGGGGATCATCCCGACCTTCCCGCGCCCGCTTGCCAAGGGCTTCATCAACTTCGCCTCGAACCTCGCGGCGCCGGGTGACGTGGTGAACCGCGTGCTGCAAGGCAAGCCCAAGCCCGCGATCGAGACGACGCTGCGCTTTGTCATCAACACGACCGTGGGGATCGGCGGCCTCTTCGATCCCGCGACGGCCATGGGGATCGAGAAGGACGAAACCGACTTCGGCGAAACGCTCGCGGTCTGGGGATCGGGCGAGGGCGACTACATCGTGATTCCGATCATCGGCCCGTCGACCGAACGCGACGCGGTGGGCTTCGTGGTCGACCTCGTGCTTGATCCGCTCAACGTGCTGCTGCCGCGCCCGGAATCGTCCTATGCGCTGGTTGCGGCGGCCGCGTCCTCCGCCGCCTCTCGGCAGGTTAACGCCGATCTTGTCGAATCAATTCTTTATGAAAGCGCTGATGGTTACGCTCAGGCGCGGATCATATATCTTCAGAATCGTCGCTATGAACTTGGCGAGGATATCTATGTCATCGACCCTTACGAGGATCCCTATGGTCAATGATGGTCTGAGCCGCCGCGGGCTCCTGGCTGCTGCTGCGGGCGGGTTTGCCTTGTCGGTGGCGGGTCTGCCCGCCGCCGCGCTGAACGTCGACGAGGCGCGCACGCTGGTCGACAAGCTTGTGGGCGACATCAATGCGGTCATCGCCTCGGGCAAGAACGAAAGCGCCATGATCCGGGAGTTCGAGCGGATCTTCGCCCGCTACGCCGATGTGCGCTACATCTCGCAAAGCGCGCTGGGCCCGGCGGGGCGGGCGGCGTCCAAGTCCGACCTGGCCGCCTATACGGCCGCGTTCCAGGGCTACATCGCCCGCAAGTACGGCAAGCGCTTCCGCGAGTTCATCGGCAGCCAGATCCAGGTGACGGACGCCCGGCCGATCAAGAGCTTCTATGAGGTCGTGTCGGTGGCGAAACTCAAGGGCCAGAGCCCCTTCGACGTGCGCTGGCATGTGTTCGACAAGTCCGGCAAGGACCTGTTCTTCAACATCATCATCGAAGGCGTCAACATGCTCGCGACCGAGCGGGCCGAGATCGGCGCCATGCTCGACCAGGCGAAGGGCTCGATCCCGGCGCTGACCGCCGCGTTGAAGCGGGCGGGCTGAACGCCCCGCAGCGACCGCCCCGCAGCGGCGGCCTCAGTTGCCGCCGCGCAGGATCGCTCCCAGAAGATCGACAAGGAATCCCTCCGGGTTCGACGGTCGCGGGCGGCCTTGGCCGCGTCCGGTCGCAGGGGCGCCCGGCGCATAGGTCTCGTACACCGGTTCGGCCGGGTAATCGACCGGGTTCGCCATTGGCAGCGGCCGCGCAGGCAGGCCGTCTTCGACCCGCACCATGACCTCGTGCCAAATCTCGGCAGGCAGACCGCCCCCGGTGACGCCGGTCAGGGGCGTGTTGTCGTCGTAGCCCATCCAGACCCCGGTCACGTAATCGGCGGTGAACCCGATGAACCATGCGTCGCGCGCGGCCTGGGTCGTGCCGGTCTTGCCCGCCGCCTGCCGGCCCTCCAGCCGGGCGCGCCGCCCGGTGCCGCTTTCGATCACCTGATGCATCATGTAGGTCAGTTCGCGCGCCGCCTCTTCCGAGATCACGCGTTCCCCCAGGCCGCCTTCCTGTCCGGCAAGGGCCGTATCCTCGCCGCGCAGGCGCAGCTCCAGCATGCCGTAAGGCCGGACCGAGGTGCCGCCGTTCAGGATCCCCGCATAGGCGCCCGTCATCTCCAGCAGCGTCGTCTCCGACACGCCAAGGGCCAGCGCTGGGCCTTCGGCCAGATCGGCCTCGAAGCCGAAGTTGTTGGCGACGCCGCGCACGGCATCGCGGCCGACGGCCTCGGACACGCGCACGGTCGCGGTGTTGACCGAATGGGCCAGCGCCTGGGTCAGTGTGATCGGGCCGCGATAGTCGCGCTCATAGTTCTTGGGCGACCAGTCGCCCGAACCGGGGACGTGGATGGTCAGTGGCGCATCCTCGACGATGGTGTTGAGGTTCCATCCCATGTCGAGCGCTGCGGCATAGACGAAGGGCTTGAAGGTCGAGCCGGTCTGGCGCTTCGCCTGTGTCGCGCGGTTGAAGGCGCCGTTCGCCTGCGCGTCGCGCCCGCCCACCATCGCCCGGACCGCGCCGTCCGCGCTCATCACGACGATGGCGGCCTGCGCCTTGGACCCCGCCTTGAGCCGGTTGGAGAAGATCTGCGCCAGCGCCTCCTCCGCGGATTTCTGGATCCTCTGGTCGAGCGTGGTCTGGATGATCACGTCCTCGGTGGTGTCCGAGGTCAGGAAGGCCGGGCCAGACTCCATCACCCAGTCTGCGAAATACCCGCCCGCGCGCGCGGCGGCTGCCTTGGACAGCCGCGCCGGCTGGGCCATCGCCTGGTTGTACTCCTTGTCCGTCAGGTAGTCCTGATCGTGCATCAGGCCCAGAACCACCGCCGCCCGGTCTTGGGACCGCTTCAGGTTGGCGGTGGGGGCGTAGCGCGTGGGGGCCTTGAGCAGACCGGCGAGCATCGCGGCTTCCGCGGGATCGACGGAATTGGCCGATTTGCCGAAGTAGCGTTGGGCGGCGGCCTCGAAACCGCGCGCGCCGGCGCCCAGATAGGCGCGGTTCAGGTAAAGCGTCAGGATCTCGTCCTTGCTGAACTTCGCCTCCAGCGCGAGGGCGAAGGGCACTTCCTTGATCTTGCGCCAGACGCCGCCCCGGCGGCAGTCGTCCTCGTAATCGCCTTCCGACTTCCAGACCGACGGGTCGTATGCGACGCCCAGGCACAGAAGCTTCGCGACCTGCTGGGTGATGGTGGAGCCGCCATTGCCCTCAAGCGGCCCGCGCCCTTCCGCGAGGTTGATGCGGATGGCCCCGGCGATGCCGCGTGGGCTGATGCCCAGATGGCCGTAGAAACGCTTGTCCTCGGTCGCGACGACGGCGTTCTTCAGGTAGGGCGAGACCGAGGCCGCGTCGATCTGGCCGCCGAAGGTTTCGCCGCGCCAAGCATAGACCTGCCCGTCCCGGTCGAGAAGCGTGACCGAGCCCTTGGTGCGCGCGTCGACATAGGCGCCGAGCGGCTGAAGCTGGGCGTAGAAGTAGAGCGTCGCCAGCGCCAGGACGCTGGCCACGACGAAACCCACGCGCCAGGAAATCGCCCAGAGCGTCCGGCTCAAATAACCGACCGTGCCGGTGACGAGGCGCACGGGCCAGCTCGACCGCTTGCGCCGACGCTTGGCGGGCGTGCGCTTCGGCGCCGCGGCCTTCGGCTTTGGCGGCTCCTTGCCGTACCGCTTGTCGGCGACCAATGGCGATCGCCGTCCGCCCTTTGAGCTCATCTTCTGTCCGTCCGATGCCTGCCTGATTTTCGGGGAACATAGCCTCAGCCCCGGGAAATGTGGAGAGCGCCAAAGCCATCGGCTGTTTTTTGCTCGCCTATGAAATGGGCAAATGTTCAAAAAAACGCCAATTGTTTGTGTTTTACGCTGTCTGGGCGCCTTCGGACTCCTTGTGCGCGCTTGAATTGCTGCGCCGCAGAATCTCCGATCTCCCTGTCGGTCCCGGACAGGACCCCGTTCCAGCCAAGGAGGGAGACGTGAAACTGATCATCGCGGCAATCAAGCCGTACAAACTCGAGGAAGTGCGCGAGGCGCTGACGGCCATCGGCGTGCGCGGCATGATGGTGTCCGAGATCAAGGGCTTCGGAAGCCAGTCGGGCCATACCGAGATCTATCGCGGCGCCGAATACGCCGTGAACTTCGTCCCCAAGATGAAGCTGGAGATCGCGGTCACCGACGCGATCGCGGACGAGGTCGTGGAGACCATCGCCAAGACCGCCCGCACCGACAAGATCGGCGACGGCAAGATCTTCGTTCTGGATCTTCAGGCAGTGCAGCGCGTGCGCACCGGTGAAACCGGCGACGACGCGCTCTAGGCCCAAACCCCAACGAAAGCGGAAAACCATGATGAAACTGACGAAATTCTCGGGGCTCGCGGCCGCTCTGCTTGCCGCTGCGCCCGCCTATGCGCAGGACGCCGAGCCTGTCATGGACAAGGGCGATGTGGCGTGGATGCTGCTTGCCACCGTCCTTGTACTCTTCATGATCGTGCCGGGCCTGGCGCTGTTCTATGGCGGCCTCGTGCGCACCAAGAACATGCTCTCGGTGCTGATGCAGTGCACGATGATCGCCGCGATGGTGATGGTGATCTGGGTGGTCTACGGCTACTCCTTTGCCTTCGGCGGCGGCACCGGCGCCTTCTGGGGCGGTCTGGGCAAGCTGTTCCTCGCGGGCGTGACGCCCGACAGCATGGCCGCGACCTTCACCGATGGCGTGGTCATCCCGGAATATATCTTCATCGCCTTCCAGATGACCTTCGCAGCGATCACGCCCGCCCTGATCGTCGGCGCCTTTGCCGAGCGGATCAAGTTCAGCGCGGTGATGCTCTTTTCGGCGCTCTGGGTGACGCTGGTCTACTTCCCGGTCGCGCATATGGTCTGGGACGCCTCCGGCCTGATCTTCAACATGGGTGCGCTCGACTTCGCGGGCGGCACGGTCGTGCATATCAACGCCGGGATCGCGGCGTTGATCGGCGCGCTTTTCGTCGGGCCCCGCATCGGGCTTGGCAAGGACATGATGGCGCCGCACTCGATGACGCTGACGCTGGTCGGCGCGGGTATCCTGTGGGTCGGCTGGTTCGGCTTCAACGCAGGCTCCAACCTTGAGGCCAACGGCGGCGCCGCGCTGGCGATGATCAACACCTTCACCGCGACCGCTGGCGCGATCCTCGCCTGGGCGCTGCTGGAAGCGGTGCTGCGCGGCAAGGCCTCCATGCTGGGCGCGGCCTCGGGCATGATCGCGGGTCTGGTTGCCGTTACCCCGGCGGCGGGCTCGGTCGGTCCCGTCGGCGCGATCGTTCTGGGCGCCCTGGCGTCCTCGGCCTGCTACTTCTTCGTCGCGGTCGTGAAGAACAAGTTCGGCTATGACGACAGCCTTGATGTCTTCGGCATCCATGGCATCGGCGGGATCCTCGGGGCCATCGGGACCGGCATCTTCACGGCGCCGGGGCTTGGGGGCACGGGTGGCGATGACTACTCCATCGCCGGGCAGACCTGGATCCAAATCGAAGCCGTTGCCATCACCATCGTCTGGTGTGCCGTGGTCTCGGCCGTGCTTTACCTGATCGTCGACAAGACCATCGGGCTGCGTGTCTCCGCCGATGACGAACGCCGTGGCCTCGACCTGACGTCGCACGGCGAAAGCGCCTACCACGCCTGATGCGGTCTCAGGCCCGCCTGGCGCGGGCTGCCAGGGCGGCTCCGGTTTCCGGGGCCGCCCTCGGTTTTCTCGGCACTAAATAAAGCGGCGCCACTGCGGGTGCCATGGCCGTCGTCGCCGGGGCGACAGCATCGAGCCCCTCGGTCAGGGAGCGCTTCTTGGCGGCGTCTGGCGGCTCAGATCCCGACGGCGAGGATCGCACGGGCGAGGATCGGCACGGTCTTGGTGTTCAGCCCCGCGATGTTCAGCCGCGAATCGCCCACCATGTAGATCCCGTGTTCGGTCCTGAGGCGCTCCACCTGTTCCGGGCTTGCGCCCAGGCGCGAGAACATGCCGCGATGCTGGGCGATGAAGCCGAAGCGGTCGGAGCCCGACAGCGCGCGCAGTTCCTGTGCCAGTTGCTCGCGC
The DNA here is from genome assembly GCF_025751575.1 of Albidovulum sediminicola. Lineage (GTDB taxonomy): Bacteria > Pseudomonadota > Alphaproteobacteria > Rhodobacterales > Rhodobacteraceae > Albidovulum > Albidovulum sediminicola. Next base: position 285,540 of record NZ_JAOWLA010000003.1, read on the forward strand.
AGGGCGAGCATGCCCAGCCGCACCTCCTCAAGCTCTGCCTGCCAGTCGGCGCGCAGGGCGGGGTCGCTCAGGATCATCGTCACCAGCCGCGCGCCGTGATCGGGCGGGAAGGAATAGTTCTGCCGGTTGAGGAAGGCGAGCGTGCCTTGCGTGACTTCGCGCCGGGCCGGATCGGAAAGCGCGATCAGCGCGCCGGTGCGCTCGCGGTAGATGCCGAAGTTCTTGGAGCAGGAGGCCGCGATCAGAACCTCGGGCAGGCGCCCCGCGATCAGCCGCACACCCGCCGCATCGGCATCGAGCCCGTCGCCGAAGCCCTGATAGGCGATGTCGATCATCGGGATGGCGCCGGTCCGTTCCAGAAGCTCGGCCACCGCCTGCCATTCGGGCAGGGTCAGGTTCGCGCCGGTCGGGTTGTGGCAGCAGCCGTGCAGCAGCACCACGTCGCCCGCCTGCACCCCGGCCAGGTCTTCCATCATCGCCGCGAAATCGACGCCGCGCGTTTCCGCATCGAAGTAGCGGTAGGGGCGCATCTGCATACCAAGGTAGTTCAGGATCGTCAGGTGATTGGGCCAGGTCGGATCGGATACCCAGACCGCCGCGCCGGGGTTGGCCAGCCGCACCAGCTCGAACGCCTGGCGGCAGGCGCCCGTCCCGCCCGGGGTTGCGACCGATGCGATGCGGTCGGCGCCCACCGTCCCGGCCAGCACCAACTCGGCCATGGCGGCGTTGTATTCGGGTTCTCCGGCAAGGCCGGTATAGGCCTTGGTCTTCTCGGTTTCCCAAAGCTGCTTTTCGGCGGCCTTGACGGCGCGCATGACCGGCGTCAGGCCGGTCGCGTCCTTGTAGACGCCCACGCCCAGGTCGATCTTGTCGGCGCGCGGGTCTGCCTTGAACTGGCCGATCAGTTGCAGGATCTTGTCCGCGGGTTGCGGTTTCAGGTTGGCGAACATCGGGAAACTCCTAGCCTTTCGCGACCTTCAGGTCGCCGTACATGCCCCATTCCGCCCAGGAGCCGTCGTAAAGCGCGTGATCGTTCTTGCCGATCCGTTCCATCGCCAGGTCAAGGATCGCGGCAGTGACACCCGACCCGCAGGAGGTGATCGCCGGCTTGCGCAGATCCACCCCTGCCTCCTCGAAGATGCCGCGCAACTCAATCGGCGATTTCATCGTCTTGTCGGCATTCAGCAGCCGGCTGTAGGGCACGTTCTTCGAATTGGGGATATGGCCCGAGCGCAGGCCGGGCCGCGGCTCCGGCGCCTCGCCGCGGAAACGCTCGGCCGAGCGGGCATCGATGATCTCGTAATCGCCAAGCTTGGCGGCTGCGGCGACCTGGGTCACGTCCTTGATCATATGCGCCTGGCGGCTGACGGTGATGTGGCGGTCGCGCAGGATCGGCGGCATGTCCTCGACCGGGCGCCCCTCGGCCTGCCACTTGGGAAAGCCGCCGTCCAGGACGGCGACATCGGTCTTGCCCATCAGGCGGAAGGTCCACCAGACCCGCGCGGCGGAAAAGAGCCCCGCCCCATCGTAGACGACGACCTGGTGCCCGTCGCCCACGCCCATCGCGCGCATCCGGCTGATGAACTTTTCGGGCGGCGGCGCCATATGCGGCAGCGAGGAGCGCTGGTCGGTGATCTCGTCCACGTCGAAGAAGCGCGCGCCGGGGATATGGGCGGTCCTGTATTCGGCCTTCGGGTCGCGCCCCGCTTCGGGAAGGTACCAGGACGCGTCGAGGATCCGCAGGTCAGGATCCTTCAGATGCGCCTCAAGCCAGTCGGTCGAAACGAGCGTCCTGGGATCGTTCTGGGCCATGATCATCCCCCTTGTCTCCGGTCCCCTCCGAGATACTGGTCGGGGCGGGACCGTGCAAGGACACTTTGCCGGCCGCTTGCGCGCGGCGCGTGCGCGGGTCATTTATGGCGCGACACGTCACGCGGAGGCAGACATGCGCAACGAACATGCGATCTGGGGGCTGGTCGAGACACATGGGCCGGATCTGATCGGTCTGTCGGACCGGGTCTGGGCGATGCCCGAGACGCTTTACAACGAATACCAGTCCTGCGCGGAACACACCGCGCTGCTTCGCCAGAAAGGGTTCCGAGTGACGGAAAACCTCGCCGGGATCCCCACGGCGGTCATGGGCGAGGCGGGCGAAGGCGGCCCGGTGATCGCGATCCTGGGGGAATACGACGCGCTGCCCGGGCTCAGCCAGGTCGCCGGCATCGACTACCCCGAAGAGCTGGAGCCTGGCGGCAACGGCCATGGCTGCGGCCACAACCTCCTGGGGTCGGCGGCCCTGCTCGCCGCCACGGCGCTGAAGGACTGGCTGGCCGAAACCGGCACGCCCGGGCGGGTGCGCTATTATGGCTGCCCGGCCGAGGAAGGCGGCGCGGCCAAGACCTTCATGGTGCGCGCGGGGTGTTTTGCGGATGTGGATGCCGCGATCACCTGGCACCCCGATTGCATGACGCGGGTGGACGATGCGCTGAGCCTTGCCAACACGCGGATGGATTTCACCTTTACCGGCCGCGCCGCCCATGCCGCCGCCTCGCCGCATCTGGGGCGTTCGGCGCTTGACGCGGTCGAACTGACCTCGGTCGGCGTCAACTACCTGAGGGAGCATGTCCCGCAGGACGCCCGTATCCATTACGCCTATCTGGAGGCCGGGGGCAGCGCGCCGAACGTCGTTCAGGCCCGCGCCAAGGTGCGCTATTCGATCCGCGCGCTGCGCCTCGCCGACATGCTGTCCATCGTCGAGCGGGTGAAGGACGTGGCGCGCGGCGCTGCCCTGATGACCGGCACCACGGTCGAGATGAAGGTCTTTTCCGCCGTCTCCAACATGCTTGGCAACGGCGTGATGGAACGCACGATGCAATCGGCGCTCGACGAGCTGGGCGGCGTGCCCTTTGACGCGGCCGACCGCGCCTATGCCGCCCGCATCCAGGCCACGCTGTCCGAGGCCGACCTGACCCAGCCCTACCGCCGTGTCGGCATGGCACCGCGCCGGGACGAGCCGCTTTGCGACTACGTCGTCGGGCTTTATCCCAAGGGCGAGGTGATGATCGGCTCGACCGATGTCGCCGACGTCAGCTGGGCGGTGCCGCTGGTGCAGGTGCTGGCCGCGACCCATGCGATCGGAACGCCGGCCCATAGCTGGCAGATCACCGCGCAGGGCAAGGCGCCGGCAGCCCACAAGGGTATGGTTCACGTCGCCAAGGCCATGGCGCGCTGCGCCGAGAAGCTGTTTCAGGATGGCGCGCTGCTGAAGCAGGCCCAAGCCGAGCACGCCGAAAAGCTGGCACGCGAACCCTATGTCTGCCCCATCCCGGCCGATGTCGCCCCGCCGCTTGTGCCCCGCGCCGCCGAATGACGGGCAACCGGCCTGCCGGGGTCCTGTTTAGGCGTGACCCCGGGACCCCCAAAGCAGCCAGGCGATATCGTCCTCAGGCAGAAGCGCGCGCATCCGCGCCTCGAAGGCGGCCAGTTGGGCCTGTGAAAGCTCACCCTCCCACTTCCGCGAGGTGGCGTTGTTGAAGAACTTGGCGCCCAGGTAGAACTCAGGGCTGTCCGACGCTTGGTCCGCCGCCGTTGCCGCCTTCTTGAGATTTGCGAAGGTGGCGCCCTCGACGATCTCCGCGATCTGGGGCGCGGGCACGTCCATGCCAAGGATGCGGGCCATCTGCCGGACCGTGTCGGGCAGGTTCCCCACCATGTCGGCATAGTGGAAGAAATGGATATTGCCGAGATGTTCCCACCGCTTGAAGGATCGGTAGTGATAGGCGATCGAGTGCAGATCGAGCGCGTCGCTGGACCCGTTGTAAAGCTCGTCCTCCAGGAACATGCGGAACGCGAGGCGCGGATCGTCGGGGTAGCGCACCCGCATCGCATCGCTTTTCATGTGGGCGGCATGGTGGCGCATGGAGAAATGCACGTCCAGCGGGTGACGGTAGACCACGATGTAGGTGCAGCGCGGATCATAGGTGATCCCGTCCAGCGGCGTGTGGCTCTTGATGCAACGCCGGAAGGCCTGCGCATCCAGCTGGGCCTTGCAGTCATCGGGATCGAACAGCGCCCCGTCGAGCCAGAGCGAGCTTTTGCTCATCTCAAGCGGGCTGAGTGCTCGCCCCGCGATCAGGCTGGTGAGGATGATCTGGGCCCAGGTCGTACCGCTCTTGGGCGGGGTGGAGACGATCACGTCATCCGGCCGGACTGAGAACCGCTCCCAGATGGACGATTTGGTTAGCGGCCCCTCATAGACGGCGGACCGGCTCGGCAGTTCTGTGGTCATGTGGACGTACCCCGGGCAAGCGTCGGGAACGATAGCACGGCCCTTTGTGCGCTCAAAGCGTCAGCTGCCCTGTTTCAGCAGCCGCTGCTTTTGCCGGTTCCAGTCGCGCTTGGCCTCGGTCGCGCGCTTGTCGGCGACCTTCTTGCCCTTGGCGACGCCGATCTTCAGCTTCACCCTGCCCTTGTGGTTGAAATACATGACCAGCGGCACGAGCGTCATGCCCTCCCGACCCACGGCCTGCCAGAGCCGTGACAGTTCGCGCTTGGACACCAGGAGCTTGCGGCGGCGGCGTTCCTCATGGCCGAAGACGCCGGCCTCCTTATAGGCGGCGATGTAGCTGTTGATCAGCCACAGTTCGCCCCCCTCGACCGAGGCATAGCTGTCCGCGATGTTCGATTGGCCGGTGCGCAGGGATTTGACCTCGGACCCGGTCAGGACGATTCCGACCTCGATATCGCTTTCGATGAAGTAGTCGAACCGCGCGCGGCGGTTTTCGGCGATGATCTTGTAATTCGGGTCGGATTTCTGGGCCATGATCCGCCCGAGATAGGCGAGCGGCGCGGACAAGTCCAGATGGGCGTTGGGGCGCGGCCCAAGGGGCGTGGGGCATCGCGCCCCGTTGCGCCCGACCGATCCTGGGCTAACATCGCCCACAGCGTCCCGGGCGGCGGGCGCAAGCGAAGGGGCGGCCATGTTCATACAGATCGCGCTGGGTACGGCCCTGATGCTGTGTTCGGTCCTGGTGTCGGGGCTGGCCTTCTGGGGGTTCGAAGTGCTTCTGGTCCGCCATCACGACTGGCTGGTGAAGGAGCCGCATCGCCCGAAGCTGGCGCTGGTGCTTGCGGTGGCGGCGCTGTGGGTGCTGGGGATGGTGACGGCGGGGGTCTGGATCTGGGCGCTGGCGCTTTGGGCCTTGGGGATTTTCATCACCATCGAGGCTTCGGTCTACTTTTCGCTCGTTGCCTTCACGACGCTGGGGTTTGGCGATATCCTGCTGCCGCACCAATGGCGTTTGCTGGGGGGCATGGCGGCGGCGAACGGGCTTTTGAACATGGGGCTCCTGACCGCCATGCTGGTGGAGGCCCTGCGCCACATCCGGCTCAGTCAGATCGAAGTGAAGCGGAGGAGATAGGCGGCGGTGGCGATCGAAGGCAAGGTTGGAATCATCGGCGGCAATGGCCAGTTGGGCAGCGCCATCGCGCGGGGGATGCTGGCGGCGGGCGCGCTGAAACCGGAAGACCTCTGGATCTCGGCCCGGTCGGGGCGCGCGCCCGCGCTTGCGGCCTGGCCGGGGGTGACGGTCACGGCGGACAACGCCGCCCTTGCCGCCGCCTGCGACACGGTGATCCTGTCGGTTCCGCCCGCCCAGGCCGGCGCCATCGCCATTGCCGCGCCCGACCGGCTGGTGATCTCCGTCATGGCGGGGGTTCCGCTCCGCCGGCTTGGGGACCTGACCGGCGCGGCGCGGATCGTGCGCGCCATGTCGAGCCCGGCGGCCGAGCGGCGCCTTGCCTATTCGCCCTGGCTCGCCACGGAGGCGGTTTCGGCGCGGGACCGGGACTGCGTTCGCGCGATCTTCGGGGCCGTGGGGCTGACCGACGAGGTCACGGACGAGGACCAGATCGACCAGTTCACCGCGATGACCGGGCCGGTTCCAGGGTTCGTCGCGCTTTTCGCGGATGCGATGATCCGTCACGCAGAAGCGCGCGGGATCGCCCCGCAGGTGGCGTCCCGCGCAATCCGGCAGCTCTTTCTGGCCAGCAGCACGATCATGGACGAGGCGGACGCAAGCCCCGCCGAACAAGTGCGCGCGATGGTCGATTACGCGGGCACGACGGCCGCCGGGATCACCGCGATGGAGGCACTGGGCCTTGCCGACGTGATCTCGCGCGGGCTTGACGCCGCCGCCACCCGGGCGCGCATGATAGGGCTCGACGGCGGCGCATAAGCGCCGCCGCGGCGCGCGGTCAGCCCGCGCTGTAGGTGGTCTTGCCGCCGCAGATGGTCCGGCTGACCTGCATCCCGGCGATCTCGGAAGGCGCGACCGCCTCGATATCGCCTGAGAGCACGACGACATCGGCCGCCAGTCCCGGCTTCAGCGTGCCGGTCAGGTTTTCCCAATGCGCGGCCCAAGCCCCGTCGGCGGTATAGGCGCGCAGCACGTCGGCCAGCGGAATGCGCTGATCCTCCGCCCCCTCATAGGGGGCGCGGGTCATCGCCCCGCCAATGCCACGAAGGACCGAGACGTCGGTGACCGGCCAGTCCGACGCGAAGGCGATGCGGGCACCGGCCTCGACGAGCGTGCGGCACAGGAACATGTCCTTCCAGCGGTCGCGGCCGATCGTGTCGAGCGTCGGTTGCAGCGCGAAATCCATCGCGCCCGGCGCATGGACGGGCTGGATCGAGGCGGTGATGCCAAGCGCGCCCAGGCGCGGCACGTCGGCCGGGTCGATCACCTCGATATGTTCGATCCGGTGGCGGCTGTCGCGGGCGCCGTTGGCCGTCCGCGCGGCCTCGTAGCCGTCGATCGTCGTGCGCACGGCGGCGTCGCCGATGGCGTGAACGGCGATCTGCATGCCCCGCCGGTCAACCTCGGTCGCGATCTCGTTGAAGCGGGGGGCGGGGAACAGCGGCTCTGACCGGTGGCCCGGATGGCCGGGGTAGTCGTTCAGCATGTAGGCCGTGCGGCTGTCCGACACCCCGTCCATGAACATCTTGACGAAGCGGCACGACAGCCAGTCATCGTCGAAATCGCGCGACATCTCTTCGGCGCGGTCAAGCTCTGACAGGTCCATGTGCGGCTTGAAGTGGAAGGGCACCCTGACGCGTGCGGTTAGCCCGCCCTCGCGCTGAAGGCCGCGCAGGAGTTCCAGCGTGTAGCGGTTGCCATCCATGTTCACCATCGAGGTGATGCCGTGGCGCGCCGCGTGGGCCAGCCCGCGTGCGGCCTTGGCGCGGTCGATGGCCTGTTCGGCCTCGCTGGGCCAGGGTGCGGGTTCGGCCCCCGTGGCGATGCCCAGATACAGGCGGGATTCGCCGCCGATCGCGACGACGGGCGCGAAGGCCTCGAACTCCCGCAGCTCGCCCGTGGCGGTGCCGTCGGGACCCAGGACGATCTCGTGCCCGGGCGGGGTCTTGCCGCCATGCAGGATCCCCGCGGCTTCCAGCGCCGCGGTGTTCGCCCAGACGGTGTGGTGATCGTGCGCGGTGATCGCGATCGGCCGGTCGGCAATGATCCGGTCAAGGTCATGGCGCGTCATCGGATGATCGAGCATCGCGTAATGCCCGCCCTGCGCCATCAGCAGCGCCTGGCCGGGGTTTTCCGCCGCGAAGTCACGAAAGGCGCGGGCCAGCGCGGCCTCGCCCTCCACATGCGTCAGTTGCAGATGCGCAAGCTCGGTCCCGCCGAGGACCAGGTGCAGGTGGCTTTCGACGAAGCCCGGCATCAGGGTCGCGCCGTTGCAGTCGATGATCTCGGTCGCGGGGCCGGCCATGGACTCGATCTCCGCCCGGTCGCCGAGGGCGGCGATCCGTTCGCCGCTCAGGGCGATCGCCTCGGCGCGCGGGCGCTGGGGGTCCATCGTCAGGATGCGGGCATTGGTCAGGATCATGTGCGGTGTCATCGGTCCCTCCGGCTTGGTTAGCCAAGGGGTAGCGCCAACATCCGGCCCCGGCCATTCCCCAAAAGGGATATTAGCTGGCCTAGCCCGCCAGCCCGGCCTTCAGCATGCGGCGCAGGATCTTGCCCGAGGCGGACTTCGGAATCGCATCGACGAAGTGGTAGGCGGCGGGCAGCTTGTAATGGGCAAGGCGCGCGGCAAGATGCGTGCCGACCGCCTGTGCATCGACGCTGGCGCCGGGCGCGCGGACCAGGAAGGCCACGGGAAGCTCGCCGGCCTCCTCATCGGGGATGCCCACGACGGCGGCATCGGCGACGCCCGGGCAGGACTGAAGCTCCGCCTCGACCTCGGCCGGGGCGACCTGGAAGCCCTTGACCTTGATCAGTTCCTTCAGCCGGTCGCGAATGAACAGGTAGCCATCCTTGTCGAAGGCCGCGATGTCCCCGGTCCGGAGCCAGCCGCCGGGCAGAAGCGTCTCTTCCGTCGCGGCGGGGTTGTTCAGATAGCCCTTCATGACCTGCGGGCCGCGCACCCAGACCTCGCCCTCCTGCCCGGCGCCAAGATCCTGACCGGTCCCGGGGTCGACGATGCGGCATTCGGTGGAGGGCGCGGTCTGGCCCACGGCGCCCGCCCGGCCGCGGTCATGGGCGCTCAGGTGGCTGACGGGGCTGAGCTCGGTCATTCCGTAACCCTGTTCGCAGCGCACCCCCAACCGCGCCTCAACCGCCCCGGAAAGCGGGGCGCCAAGCGGGGCGGCGCCGGAGAAGACGTAGCGGAGCGCCGAAAGATCGTACTGATCGACCATCGGGTGCTTGGCCAGCGCCAACGCCACGGGCGGCACCACGAAGACCTGCTTGGTGCGGAAGTCCCGGATCAGCTTCAGGAACATCTCCAGATCAAAGCGCGGCATGGTGATGACACCCCCGCCCGAGCCCAGAAAGAGGTTCATGAGCACCGTCATGCCGTAGATGTGGAAGAACGGCAGAAAGCCGACGGTCCATTCGCCGGGCTCGATCGGCCGCGCGTGGTTGGCCTGATCGACATTGGCCACAAGGTTGCGATGGGTCAGCATGACCCCCTTGGGCAGTCCCGTCGTGCCCGAGGAATAGGGCAGGACCAGCGTGTCGTTCACGACATCGACCGGGGCCTGCTCGGCCAGCGGGGGGCCGAAAAGCGCGGACAGGGGCGTGGCGCCCGGCGCCTCGCCCAGCGTGAAGATCTCCCGCACGGCGGTGTTTTCGGCGCCCGCGATGGCGGTCTCGGCGAAGGCGGGCAGGGTGATCAGGATCTCCGCCCCCGAGTCGGTCAACTGGTGGTGCAGTTCGGCGGCGGTATAGGCCGGGTTGACCGTGGTGATGGTCGCGCCGGCCCAGGCGGTGCCGTGGAAGCAGGCGAAATAATCCGGCATGTTCGGAAGCATGATCGCGACCACATGCCCGGGGCCGATGCCGCGTTCGCGCAGGCCGCCCGCCAGGGCACGGGTACCGTCCGTCAACTCCCCCGCCGTCACACGCCGCCCGGTGGGGCCGTCGATCATCGCGTCGCGGTCACGCTCTGTCAGGCCCTGGAACACGCGCTGGGTGATGGTGAGCCCGCTGAGCGGGATCGTTCCGAACGGGCTGGTGAAGACGGTCATGGCAAGCTCTCCCCTCGGGAAAGGCGCTGAACGCGCTCTGGGGATAAGGCTACCACGGTTCCAAGCTGTGTCTGCGCGATTTCTGGCGCGCTCAGCCCCGGTCGTCGCCCCATCCCGCGATGACCGCGTCGACCTCAAGCTCCACCAGCCACTCGGGGTTCACGAAACGGGTGACGGCCATGATCGTGTCGACAGGGCGGATGTCGCGGAAATATTCCTTGCGGACATCGATCGCCTCTTTCCAGCGGGTGATGTCGGTCAGGATCACGCGCGTCCTGACCACGTCCTGCAGGCCCGACCCCGCGCGGATCAGCGCATCCTCGATGATCTCGATGCAGCGCCGGGTCTGGGCCGCGACATCGTCCAGGCCCACGGTCTTGCCGTCCGGTCCGACCGGCGCGGTGCCGCCGATTGAGATGTAGGGCCCGACGCGGACGGCGCGGGAAAAGCCCACCACCGCCTCCATCGGGTTGCCGTTCGAGATCAGTTCGCGGTCATATCCCATGGCTCATCCTCCCCGTTTCGGGGGAGGATAGCATGGGTTTGGCCCGCTAGGGCGGCTGGTTCAGTTGATCAGGCCGGCGTGGCGCATGGCCGCGTCGATGCGGGCCTTGGTGGCGTCCAGAAGCCCGGTCAGCGGCAGGCGGACCTCATCCGAACACAGGCCAAGGCGGGACAGGCCATATTTGGCGCCGCACAGACCCGGCTCGATAAAGATCGCCTCGTGCAGGGGCATCAGCCGGTCCTGGTATTCCAGCGCCTTGGCGTAGTCGCCGCGCAGCGTCGCCTCCTGGAACTCGGCGCAAAGCCGGGGCGCCACGTTCGCGGTGACCGAGATGCAGCCGACACCCCCATGGGCGTTGAAGCCCAGCGCGGTCGCGTCCTCGCCCGAAAGCTGGACGAAATCCGCCCCGCAGGCGGCGCGCTGCTGGCTGACACGCTCGATCTTGCCGGTCGCGTCCTTCACCCCGATGATGCGAGGCAGCTTCGCGAGGTCCCCCATCGTCTCGGGCGTCATGTCCACGACCGAGCGGCCGGGGATGTTGTAGATGACGATGGGCAGGCTTGAGGCGTCGTGCATCGCCTTGAAATGCGCGTAAAGCCCGCGCTGGGTGGGCTTGTTGTAATAGGGCGTCACGACCAGCGCGGCATCGGCGCCGGCGCGCTCGGCCTCGCGGATCAGGAAGACGCCTTCGTCGGTCGAGTTCGACCCGGCCCCGGCGATGACCGGGATGCGGCCGGCGGCGGCCTTGACCACCTCTTCGATGACGCGGACATGCTCTTCGTGGGACAGCGTCGGGCTTTCGCCGGTCGTGCCGACCGGCACGAGGCCATGGCTGCCTTCGGCCACATGCCAGTCCACGAGCTTCTTGAGCGTGTCCAGATCCAGCTCGCCGTTCTTGAACGGCGTGACGAGGGCTGGGAAGGACCCTTTGAACATGACACGCTCCTTTGGTGGTCGGGGCTTGAATCGCCCGGTTGAAAACGGGCGGAACCTAGCCGTAGTCGGAGCGATTGCCAAGTTTGTGTGTTGCGGCTGCGCGAGGCGGCGGTAGGATTGCGGAAAAACACGAAGCAGTCACAGAAAATCATGATCCGCCGCCTTGCCCTCGCCGCGTCCATGACGCTTGCCCTGACCACACCGTTGCGCGCGGACGATCCCGCCGCGATGGCGCTTGCCCTGCGCTCGGCCGCCTCCGGCGACTGGTCTGCCGCGATGGGGCAGGCGGCCCGTTCGGGGCCGCTCGCCGAGGCGGTGATCGACTGGCAGCGCCTGCGCGACGGCGAGGGCGCATTCAGCGACTACGTGACCTTCCTGGCGCGCTACCCCGACTGGCCGGGCCTGCCGCTTCTGCGCAAGAAGGGCGAGTCGGTCGCGGCCGGGCAGGACCCCGCCAGTGTCCGCGCCTATTTCAAGGCCCTTGCCCCGCAGACGGGGGAGGGAAGCCTGGCCTATGCCGCCGCCTTGGAGGCGCAGGGCGCGCAGGGGGCCGCGCGCGACGAGGTGGTTCGGGCCTGGCGCTCGATCTCTCTGACGGCAGAGGACCACGCGGCGTTCCTTGCGCGCTACGGGGCGGTGCTGGCCGATCACCATGATGGCCGCACGGCGGCGATGCTGCGGGCGGGCCTGACCGCGGATGCGCGGCGAATGCTGCCGCTTGCCAGCCCCTATACCCGCGCGGTGGCAGAGGCGCGCATCGCGCTTCAGGACGATGACAAGGGCGTCGATGGCCTGATCGGGGCGCTGCCGGAAAAGGCGGTGAATTCCGGCGGGCTGGCCTATGACCGGTTCCGTTGGCGCATCCGGCGCGATCTATACGACAGCGCGGACGAGCTTTTGCTGGAACGCTCCGGCAGCGCCGCTGCGCTGGGCGACCCCGACCAGTGGGCGGACTGGCGCCGCAAGCTGGCCCGCAAGGAAATGCGCGAGGGCGATCAGGCGCGCGCCTACCGGATGGCTGCCGGGCACCACCTGACCTCGGGCGAGGACTTTGCCGACCTCGAATGGCTGGCGGGCTACATCGCGCTCAGGAAACTCGGCAAGGCGGAAGCGGCGCTGTCCCATTTCAACCGGTTCGAGGCCGCGGTCTCGAGCCCGATCAGCTTGGCACGCGCGAACTACTGGGAAGGGCGCGCCCTTGAGGCCATAGGCCGCCGGGCCGAGGCGCAGGCGGCCTTTGCCGAGGGCGCGCGCTATCAGACGGCGTTCTACGGGCTGCTGTCGGCTGAAAAAGTTGGGCTGCCACTGCCCCAGGCGATGGCGGGCGGCGAAACCTATCCCGGCTGGCGCGGGGCGCCCTTCACGGGATCGACGGTATTCCAGGCCGCGCAGCTCTTGCAGGCGGCGGGCGAAAGGACACTGGCGCTGCGCTTCCTGCTGCACCTGTCCGAGGGGCTTTCGGGCCAGGATATCGCCCGGCTTGCCGGGCTTGCACTGGAATGGCGCGATGCCAACACCGCGCTTCTGCTCGCCAAGGCGGCGGCAGATCGCGGGGTGATCCTGCCCAGCGCCTATTTCCCGACCAACGGGATCGAGCGGCTGAAGCTGCCGATCCCGCCCGAACTGGCGCTTTCGATCGCGCGGCGGGAAAGCGAGTTCGACCCAAGTGCCGTTTCCCATGTGGGCGCACGCGGGCTGATGCAGGTGATGCCCGCCACCGCGAAGAAGGTCGCGGGCCAGATCGGGGTCGGCTACGACCTCGCCAAGCTTAGCACCGACTGGGAATACAACGCGCAGATCGGCAGCGCCTACCTCGCCGGACTGGTCGAGGAGTTCGGGACTTCCCCCGTCCTTGTGGCGGCGGGCTACAACGCCGGGCCCGGGCGGCCGCGTCAGTGGATCGGCGCCTTTGGCGATCCCCGGTCGGATGGCGTGGACGTGGTGGACTGGATCGAGGCGATCCCGTTCCGTGAAACTCAGAACTACGTCATGCGGGTGGCCGAAAGCCTGCCCATCTACCGGATGCGGCTGGGCCTCGGGCCGGACGGCAAGAGCTTTACCGATCTGTTGAAGGGGCGCTAGGGGCGCGGTTGGCCCGAGCTTTGGACGGACGGGCGCCCTGCGCGCGCACCCGGGCGCGCCACAGCGTGAACAGCCCGGCCGAAACGACGATCCCCGCGCCGATCAGCACGTTCGTCCTGAGCATCTCGCCGAAGATGGTCATGCCGAGGACAGCCGCGGCGGGAAGCTGGAAATAGGCGAAGGGTTGGATCGCGCTCGCCTCGGCCAGGGCATAGGCGTTGATCAGAAGGTAATGCGCGGTCGCCCCCGAGATGCACAGAAGCGCCATCCAGCCCCAGTCGGGCGGCGACATCGGCTCCCAGTACCAGACGCCGACCAGGGTGATCAGCACCGCGCCGCTGACGCCGGTCCAGAAGAAGCTGACCGCCGCGCTGTCGCGCCGCGACACGTAGCGGGTGAGAAGGCCGTAGAGCGCGAACATGAAGGCGGCCACCACCGGGATCAGCGCATCGGGCGAGAAGACCGTCACCCCCGGTTCGAGGATGACCATCACGCCCACAAAGCCGACCCCGATCGCCGCCCAGCGGCGCCAGCCGACCTTTTCGCCCAGGACAGGCCCGGACAGCGCCGCGACGATCAGCGGATAGGCCGCGAACATCGCATGCGTCTCCACCAGCCCCAGGCGCATGAAGGCCACGACCATGACGCAGACCTCTGCGATCAGCAGCGTGCCGCGCAGGACCTGCAGGAACGGGAAGCCGGACCGCACGGCCGCCCGGAACCCGCCCGCCTGGCGCCGCGCCACCCAGACCACGAAGGCCGCGAAGAACCAGTAGCGGATCATCACGACCATGAAGACGTTGTAGGCCTCCGCGAGGTGGCGGGAGATCGCGTCCTGTGCCGAGAAGATCAGGGCGGCCCCGATCATCAGGAGAATGCCGGCGCGCTGGTTAGTCGGGGTCATGGCGTTCCGCAAAGCTTGCCACGGCTCATGTGGCGTTTGTGGCCGAAGCCCTGCACGCGCTCTACCTGAAAGCCCGCCGACTGCAAGGCCCTGCGGACGAAGCCCGCGGCGGTGTAGCTGGCGAAAGTGCCGCCCGGCGCGGTGTGGCGGGCGACGGCGTCAAGCAGGGGTTCCTCCCAAAGCTCCGGGTTCTTGGCGGGCGAAAACCCGTCCAGGAACCAGGCATCCGCCCCGCCCGGCCAAATCGGAAGGGTGCGTCGCGCGTCGCCGTCGATCACCTCGACATCGACGGGGCCAAGGGCAAACCGCCGCCGCCCGGATCGCCAGGCCTCCAGCAACGGCCCCGCGCGGGATGCGGCCTCGGGAAAAGCGGCCAGGGCGCGTTCCATGTCGCGGGCGGGCATCGGGAAGGCCTCGAAACTGGTGAAGGCGAGCCTTCCGGGGGTGCCCGACGCTTCCCAGGCGATGGCGGTGGCCAGCAGGTTGAGGCCGGTTCCGAACCCCAGTTCGGCGATCCGAAAGCCGTCGTGGAACCGTTCGGGCAGGCCGTTGCCGGCCAGAAAGACATGGCGCGTCTCCGCCAGCCCGTCGGCGAGCGAGAAATAGGGGTCGTCGAACAGCGTGGACACCGGCGTGCCGCCGCGCTGCCAGTCCACCCGTTCGCTCTGGTCCTTCTGCGGCATCTGTCCTAACCCTTCGATTGCGCAGTTAGGCGAAGGACGCGGCGGTGGCAATCGCGGATGTGACAGTTGTGGGGGGCGGGATCTTCGGCCTCGCGATCGCGTGGGAATGCGGCCGTCGCGGCGCGCGGGTCCGTTTGATCGAGCGCGAACGTATCGGGGCGGGATCATCGGGTGGGATCGTTGGCGCGCTTGCGCCGCATGTGCCCGAGCAGTGGAACCCGAAGAAGCAGTTCCAGCTGGAAAGCCTGCTGATGGCGCAGGACTTCTGGGACGGGGTGGCTGCTACGGGGTGTGTTGATCCAGGATATGCGCGGCTGGGCCGCCTTCAGCCGGTGGCCGACGACGCGGCGCTGGCGCTGGCCAAGGACCGGGCGCATGGGGCAGAGGCGCTTTGGCAGGGGCGGGCCGACTGGCGGCTTGTGCGGGCCGAGGCCTATCCGGGCTGGGCCCCTGAAAGCCCCACCGGCTGGCTGATCGAGGACACGCTTTCCGCCCGGCTGCACCCGCGTCACGCGGCGGCGGCGCTGGTCGCGGCCATTCGCGCCAAGGGCGGCGCCGTTGAGGTCGGGGCCGCCGACCCGGCGCCCGGGCCGGTGATCTGGGCCACCGGTGCGCCGGGGCTCGCCGAGCTGTCGGCGGCGCTCGGCCGCCCGGTCGGGGCGGGCGTGAAGGGTCAGGCCGCGCTTTTCGCCTGCGCCGCCGCCGACCGGCCGCAGCTTTTCGCGGACGGGCTCCATATCGTGCCACATGCGGATGGCACGGTGGCCGTCGGCTCCACCTCGGAGCGGGATTTCGAGGACGGGCGGGTGGTCGACGACCGGCTGGAGCCCCTGATCGACAAGGCCCGCGCGCTGTGCCCCGCGCTGGCCGACGCCGCCGTTATCGAGCGCTGGGCGGGCGTCCGCCCCCGGTCGAAAAGCCGCGCGCCGATGCTGGGGCGGTGGCCGGAGCGCGCGGGGCAGTTCATCGCCAACGGCGGCTTCAAGATCGGTTTCGGCATGGCGCCCAAGGTCGCCGAGGTCATGGCCGACCTGGTGCTTGAGGGGCGCGATACCATCCCCGCCGGCTTCCGGGTCGAGGACAACCTCTGAGGTCGCATCGCGCCGCGTGACAGGCCCCGGCGCGCGCTTGGCGGTTCAGACCCGTCGCGCGAAGGTCAGGCTGGTCGGCCGGTCGAAGCCCTCATGCGCCGTCTCGCCGGTCTTTTCAAAGCCCATCGCCGCGAAGGCGCGCTGGTTCGCTGTCAGCTCGATCCGGACCTGGAGTTCCAGCAGATCGAACCCCAGCGCCTGCGCGCGGGTCGCGGCATGTTCGACCAACTGCCGCGCCAGCCCCTGGCCGCGGCAGGCGTCATCGACCGCGAGCTTGCCCAGGTAAAGCCGGTCGCCCATGGGCGTCAGGAACACGCAGGCAAGGGGCAGGCCCATGTCCTCAAGCACCCAGACCTCCCCCTCGCGCGCCTGTGCGGCGACGGCCCCGGGCGTCAGGCGGTGCATTGAGGAGGGCGGGTCGATCTTGCCGTCCATGAAGGCGAAGGTCCGCTGGACCAGGGCAAGAACCGGCCCCATGTCCTCCTCCGGCGAAAGCCGGCGCGGCGTTCGCTGCACCGGTAGCCCGTCGGCGATATGCAGCCATGGCAGGCGCTCGTTCCAAAGCGCGTGGAAGGTCGGCTCGTAAGCGGCAGGGTTGTCGAGCGTCGCGGCGTAGAGGTCGATCTCGTGGCCGCGCGCGGCGCTTTGATAGGCCATGGGGGTGCCGCAGGCCGGGCAGAAACCGCGCTGTACCCCGGGACTGCTGGGCCGCATCGCGGGTGCCGTTCCGGTCCAGCGGAACCGGCTGTGATCGACGGCCAGAAAGCTTGTGAAGGGGGAGCCGGTCGCGCGGCGGCAACTTTCGCAATGGCAATGCCCCTGCCAGTTCGGCTCGCCCTCGAAGGCGTAGCGCACCGCCCCGCAAAGGCACCGCCCCGTTCCACCGTCCATGTCCGGCCCTCCCGTTTGCGCGTGATTAGGCCCGGGGTGACGGAAAGGGTCAAGCTGGGCCGTACGGGGCCCGCCTGGGCGCGGAAATCCGCCATATCTTGTGGAAAACCGCCCGGAGCGCCCGATATCCGGGGTGGCGACATTGACTCAAGGCCCCCCTTACCCAAGGATTGCCGAACCTCTGGAATCAACGGACGCCCTGCCTTGCGCTTCACCCGCCTCCGACTGAACGGCTTCAAAAGCTTCGTGGACCCCACGGACCTTCTGATCCACGACGGCCTGACGGGTGTCGTGGGTCCCAATGGCTGCGGCAAGTCGAACCTGCTTGAGGCGCTGCGCTGGGTAATGGGCGAAAACCGCCCGACCGCGATGCGCGGCGACGGGATGGAGGATGTGATCTTTGCGGGCGCCGCGACCCGGCCCGCCCGCAACTTCGCCGAGGTTGCGCTGACCATCGACAATACCGAACGGCTTGCGCCTGCCGGGTTCAACGATCAGGACCAGCTGGAGATCACGCGCCGGATCACCCGCGACGCGGGCTCCGCCTACAAGGCGAATGCCAAGGACGTGCGGGCGCGCGACGTGCAGATGCTGTTCGCGGATGCCTCGACCGGGTCGCATTCGCCAGCGCTGGTGCGGCAGGGGCAGATCTCGGAACTGATCAACGCCAAGCCGCGCAACCGCCGCCGGATTCTGGAGGAAGCGGCGGGGATCTCCGGTCTCTACCAGCGCCGGCACGAGGCGGAGCTGAAGCTGAACGGGGCCGAACAGAACCTGGCGCGCGTCGATGACGTGGTCGAGCAACTGGCCCAGCAACTGGCGCAACTGGCCCGACAGGCGCGGCAGGCGGCGCGTTACCGGGAAATCGGGGCGGAGCTGCGCCGGGCCGAGGGGATGCTGCTTTACCGCCGCTGGCGCGAGGCCGATGAGGCACGAGCCCGCGCCGAGGCCGAGCTGACCGAACGCACCAAGGGCGCCGCAGCCGCCGAGGCAGCGGCCCGCGCGGCGGCCAAGGGCCGGGCCGAGGCCGAGGCGCTTCTGCCGCCGTTACGGGAAGAAGAGGCCATCGCCAGCGCCGTGCTGCAACGGCTGGGTGTCCAGCGCGATTCGCTCTCCGATCAGGAGGCGCGCGCGCGCCAGATGATCGATGCGCTGTCTGCGCGTATAGTCCAGCTTGCCCGAGACATGGAGCGTGAGGCCGGGCTCAACCGCGACGCCGGCGAGATGATCGGCCGGCTGGAATGGGAACAGGGGCAGATCGCCAAGGCCTCCGAAGGCCAGGAGACGCGGTTGGCCGAGGCGATGGACGCCGCGCAGGCCGCAGCCGGCGTGCTTTCCGAACGCGAAGCGGCGCTTTCGGAACTGAACGAGGACGTGGCGCGCCTTTCCGCCCGCCATCAGTCCGCGCACCGGCTTCTGGCCGATAGCCGCGCGACGCTTGAGAAGAACGAGGCCGAGGCCGCCCGTGCCCGCGCCGCCGCGGCGGAGGCGCAGGCGGCGCTTGACCGCGCGCGCGAGGATTACGAGGCCGCCCGCGAGGGGCAGGAGGAAGCGACGAGCACCGCCGAGGCGGCCGAGGAGCGGCTGGTCGAGGCGGACGAGGCGCGCGGCGAGGCACAGGCGCGTGAGGCCGATGCACGCGCCGCCCGGTCCGAGGCGGAGGGCGAAGCCGGCGCGCTTCGGGCCGAGGTCGCGGCGCTTTCCAAGCTTGTGGAGCGTGAGGCCGCTACCGGCAAGCAGCTTTTGGATCGGGTGCGGGTCGACAAGGGATATGAGAAGGCGTTGGGCGCGGCGCTGGCCGATGATCTGCGCGCGCCCGAGGTCCCGGGGGATGCGCCTTCTGGCTGGACGGCACTGCCCGATTACGACGCGGCGCAAGCCCTGCCCGCAGGCGTCCGGCGCCTGGCCGAAGTGGTCGCGGTTCCGGAGGTCCTGCTGCGCCGGATCGGCCAGGTCGGCCTGGTGGCGCGCGACGATGGTGCGCGGCTCCAGCCGCTTCTCCAGCCGGGGCAACGGCTTGTCTCGGCCGAGGGCGATCTGTGGCGTTGGGACGGGTTCCGCGCCGGGGCGGAGGATGCGCCGCAAGCCTCGGCCCTGCGCCTGCAACAGTTGAACCGTCTCGTGGAGCTCAAGCAAGACCTTGAGGAGGCGAGCGCACGGGCGGAGGGTGCACGGCAGGCGCATGACCACCTGACGCGCCAACTGGCCGCGGCCACCGACGCCGACCGTGCCGCGCGCGAGGCCCGTCGCGAGGCTGACCGCCGCATGGCGGAGGCGTCGCGCGCTCTGTCCAAGGCGGAGGCCGACCGCTCGATCGCCGGCGGCAAGCTGGAAAGCGCGCGCTTGGCGATGTCGCGCCACGAGGAAGAGGCGATGGGCGCGCGCGCGCGCCTGAAGGAGGCCGAGGCCGCCGTCGCGGCGCTGCCGGATCTCTCCGCCGCGCGCGCCGAGGTCGAGGACGTCAAGCTGACGGTCGAGGCCGCGCGGGTCACGATGCTCGCCAAGCGCGCCCAGCAGGACGAGATCCGGCGTGAGGGCGAAGCCCGCCTGCGCCGCCGCCAGGAGATCACCAAGGAGCTCTCCGGCTGGCGCCACCGGCTCGACACCGCGGAGAAGCGCACGTCCGAACTGGCCGAGCGCAAGGCCGCGAGCGAGGAGGAGCTTTCGGAGGCCAAGGCTGCGCCCGAAGAGATTGCCGCGAAGCGCGAGGAACTGAACGAGGCGATGGAAACCGCCGAGGCCCGCCGCCGTGCCGCTGCCGACAGGCTGGCGGAGGGGGAAAGCCTGATGCGCCAGGTCGCGGATCAGGAACGGGAGGCCGAACGCGCGGCCTCCGAGGCGCGGGAAGCGCGGGCACGGGCCGAGGCGCGAACGGACGCGGCGCGCGAGACCGTCACGGTTGCCGCCGACCGCATCCGCGAGGAAACCGAGAACACGCCGGGCACGCTGCTGCAGTCCCTGGACGCCGATCCGGAGTCCATGCCCAGTGCCGAGGCGCTGGACAACGACGTGCACCGTCTGCGCCGTCAGCGTGACGCCCTGGGCGCGGTCAACCTGCGCGCCGAGGAGGACGCGAAGGAAGTGCAGGGCGAATACGACACCCTGGTCAAGGAAAAGGCCGACCTGGAAGAGGCGATCAAGAAGCTGCGCGCCGGCATCGCGGGCCTCAACCGCGAGGGCCGCGAACGGCTCTTGACCGCCTTCGAGCAGGTCAACGCGAACTTCCGCACGCTGTTCACCCATCTCTTCGGCGGCGGCGAGGCGAACCTGGTGCTGGTCGAAAGCGACGATCCGCTTGAGGCGGGGCTGGAGATCATGTGCCAGCCTCCGGGCAAGAAGCTGGCCACGCTGTCGCTGCTGTCCGGGGGCGAACAGACGCTGACCGCGCTCGCGCTGATCTTCGCGGTGTTCCTGGCCAACCCGGCGCCGATCTGTGTGCTGGACGAGGTCGATGCGCCGCTTGATGACGCCAACGTGACGCGGTTCTGCGATCTCCTGGACGAGATGACGCGGCGCACCGACACGCGCTTCCTGATCATCACCCACCACGCGGTGACGATGGCGCGGATGGACCGGCTTTTCGGCGTGACGATGCAGGAACAGGGCGTGAGCCAGCTTGTCAGCGTCGACCTGAAACGGGCCGAGGCGCTGGTGGCGTGAGGGCGCTTACTGCGGCCATTGTGCCGCGTGTGATGGATTTTTCATTAGTGTTGTTCTTACCGGCACGATCCGGGTGTACTTTCTGCCCGTTTTCGCGTTTCTTCTTTAATTACAGCAGGCATCGACCCCGCATCACAGGCGCCAGCCACAATATAGGCCCAATTGCCGGTAAATAGGGGGCGGAGGATGCGAGGACTCGACGCGGCACCGCTTTATGCTGCCGCGCTTTGTTTTGTGGAGGCGAACAGGTATGGCGACATCAGACACCTTTTGGGCGCGCGGCGACAGCAGTACTGCGAACAACTCCGAGATCAATATTCGCCCGCCTACCCAGCAGGGCTCCGTTTCCCTTTACTTCGAGTCCGGAACGCTTGGGAGCGATACGAGCGGAGACTTGGTACTTGACGATACCCCGGCCGGCGTGCCGGATCCCGACACGACCGTTTGGGTCGATACGGACGGGGATGGAATCTACGAGGAATACCAGTTCATCTATGAACTTTCCGGCGTGCTGCCGACCGGCAACAACAAGGTTCCGGACGCCTATGAAGGGGACCAGGTTATTGTCATTACGGTTATTGGTGCCGGACCTGGCGGTACCGATATTCGTTTGTTCTTCCTGCCGGATGGAACGGTTGATCAGACGATAATCGACAGTTTCGGGCAGGGCGCCGTCCCGCTTACAACCTTTACGACCGATCCGCCCCCGCCCGTCTGCTTCTTGCGCGGCATGCTGATCGCGACGCCATCGGGCGAAGTTCCGGTCGAGACCCTGGACGCGGGAGATGAGGTGTTGACGGCATTCGGTGCGGTGGCCAAGGTCCGCTTCGTGGCCTCGCGCGAACTCTCGGACGCGGAGTTGTTCTTCCGCCCTGAAATGCGCCCGGTTTGCATTCCGACCGGCGCGATGGGCGAGGGGCTGCCCAAGGCTGACCTCTGGGTGTCGCCGCAGCACCGCGTCCTCGTGCGGGGGTGGGAGGCCGAGATGCTTTTCGGAGAGCCGGAGGTCCTGCTGGCCGCCAAGCATCTGAAGATCGCGGCGCCGCGCCCCGCCATGCCCGAAACGGTGGAGTATTTCCACCTGATGCTCGACCAGCACGACATCGTGCTGTCGAACGGGATCGAGACGGAAAGCCTGTTCCCCGGCGACACCGCGATCGCGAGCCTGACCGAAGAGGCGCGGGCCGGGATGGAGCGCGCCTTCCCCGAGTTCGCGGGCGACTGGGCCTTCTACGGCCCGACCGCCCGGCGCGCGCTGACCGCGAAAGAAGCAGAGGCGCTCTGGGCCAAGATGGCGCCGCTTGGGGCCGAGGCCGTGCGGGACGTGGCTTGACCTCATAGGAACGATTGCGCAAGGGGCCGGAAATCCTGCGGCCCCTTGCGGTGAATGGCGCAAGTGCCGTCGTTATCCCAGCGGCGGATGTCTCGTTGATCGCTGGCCCTGAAATACATCCTCCCTCTCCGAAACGGAGATTATCGAAGATGTCTCGCTGAATCGCACAATCCCACAAACGCAGTGCTGTTGCCCTTGAGCGTGGACGACTGCCCGCGTGCCCCGCATTTGAAGGTTTTGTCATTTCCGGGACCGATGACTCCGCTGTGAGGGCGCGTCGCGTTGTCTTTTCCCGTCGGCAGCCGCTTCTGGCGGACGGAGCGGGACATTCCGCCAATAGATCGCCGTGCGGATTCCGGCAGAGGTTCAGATCGATCCCGCATTCGGGTGCGGCAACCGGTGCTGCCCGGATGGCGCAGACATGATCGCGAGTGCGAGCGCGAATCCTTCCTCGGAAATTTCCACAGGTGTTGGCTAGCCCGGGAAAGGGCGGCCAAGGTCTCGCCAACCCAGCTCGTTCTCCGCCACGAACTGCAATGGGCTGGGCGTTGCGGCGCCTTTGTCGATACCTGGTGCGCTGCGGTCTTGTCGCGTCATGACGACCGCAGGAGCACCTTGAGCGATGTGACCGCCTCGGCGATCTGCTGGAAATGCGCGCGCCGCGTTTCCGAGCCGGCGGAGCGCAGCAGCGCGGTTGCCATCTCATCCAGCAGGACCTCGGCGCGGCGCCCCGCACTGGTGATCGCCTCGCCCCGCAGCGCCCGGAGCGGGCGGGCGGGATCGTGAAGCGGCCGCGCGCGCTGCGGTCGGATGGCGGTCATCCCGGGATCGGCATGGTCCCGCGCGAGCCTCGCGAGCCCCACGGCCCCCTGCGCTAGAAGCCGCCGTGCAGGGGCGTAGTCCCCGTTCGATGGCATCTGGCCAGCCGCCCAGCCCAGGTATTCAGCCAGGCAGTCCACCCGATAGGCGGGCCCGACCGTCTCGCAGGCGGCGACCGAATCGCGGATTGCGCTGGCAGTCCATAGGGTTCGCCCCTGCGAGAGCGCGGTGTCGTAGTCGATGCCCGCCAGCGCGGGCCTGGGGGCAGGGTGCTGCGGCGCCGGGGAAGCATCCGACGGCCCGAAACCCCAGGCAACGGCAATCAGCGCCCCGGCGCAAGCCGAACGGGCGGCACCCGCAGGAAGACCGGACGCCATCGCGAACCGCCCTCGCCTCAGGACGACCGCAACAGCACCTTCGTCGAATCGATCGCCTGGGCAACCTGCTGATAATGGACGAGCCGCCGCTCGGAGTTTTCGGCCGAGCGCAGGAGGATGGTTTCGGCCTCTTCCAGAACCGCGAGCGCTTGGGCAACCGCCTGTTCCTGCGCCGCGGGGCTCACCGCGCGCAGGGGCGGCAGCGTCGGCGCCAGCGGGCGCCCGCCGATCGGCGGCGTCACGCGGCCCGAAGAGGCGTTGGCATTCTGCACGACGATCTTGTCCAGCTTGTCGGCGGCATCGACGAGCGCCGCCTTGACCGGCGCATAGTCGCCTCGGTTCGGCAGCCTGGCGGCCGCCAGCAGAAGTGTCTGCCTGATACAGTCGATGCGATAGCTCTCGTTGATCCACTCATCCGAACAGGTGTCCGTGGCAGTGGAGATGGTATCGACGATCTGATCGGTCGTGTCGTCCGTGACCGGCGTCGCGGGGTTGGCCTTCGTCTCTTCGATCGGGTCGGGCGGTTCCTCGCAGGACCCTTCGCCGTCACTGCCGCATTGGGCCTGCAAAAGCATCGCGCCGGGCTGGCCCATGATGACGCCGGTCACGCCGATCCCGAGGTCGCTGGGAAGCCCGGAGACCGGGGCCGCCGCCGCTTCGGCGGACAGGAGCACGGCAAGAATGGCGCCGGCACTTGCCAGCCCTGTCAGGTTCTCGAATTTCGTCCTTAAGCCTGTCATCTGCTACCCTTCCGTATTCAAACCATAGGCGACCCTGACCGCCTTCTGCGTGCCCGGGCCGAAATCGCCGTCAATCGCCCCGGAATAGAACGCGTGTTCGGCCAGTTGCGCCTGCAAGGCCTTGCGCGTGTCCTTCGAGAACATCGTGGGACGCTCCGCCAGCTGTTGGTAAACCGCCGCGCTGCCCGACCGCAGCGCCTGGTAAAGGTATCGACCCGCATCCGCGGCACCCTTGCCCGGAACGATACCATCATCGATCAGCGCGGCGAAGTTGAACATGGCCTGCGGATGCCTGAGATCTGCGGCCTGCTCGAAATAACCCAGCGCCTTGAGCGCGTCGCGCTGAAGCCCGAAGCTGCCCTGGTAGTAGAAAAAGCCAAGATCGTTCACGGCGTCCGAGAATCCCTGATCCGCCGCTTTCTGGAAAAGCTCCAGCGCGCGGGCGTCGTCCTGCGGCACCCCAATCCCCTTTTCGTAGAGCTTGGCGAGTTCGTATTGCGCCTCGGGCGAACCGGCCTCGGCCGCGCGTCCGAAGAGCTGCGCCGCTTGGGCGGGGTCGAATTCCGATCCGCCGGTGTCCAGACGCATGTAGGCCAGACCCAGCATGGCGCGGGCGTCACCGGAATCGGCCAGCGAGCGCAGTTGCGATTCCTGGTTGGCGCCAACGGCGGTCCAGGCCATGCGGCGGTCGTCCGTCGCGAGTTGTTCACGCAGTTCGGGCGATCCGGCCAGATAGAAGGGCACACCCGAGAGCGAGCCATAGGTGTTGGGCTCCTGAAGGTTGCGGGTTGCGGCCAGGACCTCGTCCCGAACCTGGCGGAACATCAGACTGATCTCGAGGCCCGGCTCGGCCAGCTTTTCGGAGAGCGCCCTGGCAAAAGGGCTGTTGGCGCCATCGCCGTCCAGCGCCACTTGGCCATCGCGGGCCGCGAAGGCCACGAGGGTCCCGCGATCGGGCGAGGGCGGCGCCAGCCCGCCGCCACGCGAGGCGCCCGCCACCTCGCCATTCTCCTGCAGGATGGCGTCGCCCAGCGGATTGTCCCGGCAACTGTCGAGGATGACGATCCGCATCTTGCGGGCGCTGTCCACGACATGAAGCAGGTCCTTCAGCGAGATCGACTGCCTTTGCACATCCTTGTTGGAACGGACGTTCACATCGACCGGCAGAAGGAAGTTCTCCCCCGCGACCTCGACCCCGTGCCCGGCGAAATAGACGAGCGCGAGGTCGGCCGTTTCAGAGCGGAAAGCGAAGCGTTCAAGCTCGGAACGCAGTTCCTCCTGGTTTGCGTCAATCAGCGTCGTGACATCGAAGCCGATCCGGTCGAGCGTCGAGGCCAGCAGGCGCGCGTCGTTGACGGTGTTTGAAAGCGCGGGAACGTTCCGGTACTGCGCCATCCCGATGACCAGCGCGACCCGGTCTGCCGCCTGCGCGGCCACGGGCAACAGCACGGCAAGACAAAGCGCGGCAAGCGCCGGGGCCAGACCGGTGCGAAAGTGTCGAACGGCTGTCAGACGCAGGGTCACGGGGCAGTACCGATTTGAAAACACAAGACGAACCTACAGGCAAAGCGCGCGCTTCGCACAGGGGGAAACGCGCCTTGCAGCGAAGAATTGAACGCCGGGCGGGTCAGGACCGCTGCATTCGGCGGAACGCTGCGGAACCTTCCGCCTCGTGCGCGCGCGCGAACTAGATCATTCCTGGTTGCGGGCGAGGTTTGCGGGCCTTCGCGCGGGCTGGGCGCCGTCGCCGCGCATCCGCGCCGAGTCGCAGGATGTGAATCGGCTTGGCAAATGGGGTGAATCGGGCTCGTTCGAGGTCGGATTCTGCCCGATTGGCCACCTGATCGCTGGCCCGGCCCGATTTCGACTCGGGTGCGGACACCGGGCGGCAAAATCCGGGGTGAGTTGCAGGGCGTTCCCGGCAATAAAATTACGGCAGTGCCTTCATTTATGGTGCTTTGGCGTGGGGCGACCCGCTACATCTAGATCCTTTCTTGCGTGATCGAAAAAAAATGGCCAAAGCACGAAAAAGGCTCTTGCGGAGGTATGGGTGTATCCGTAAACAGCGGCTCACCGAAGCGGACGATGCTTCGGACGGCGGACGGCGGAAGTTGCGAGACGGAAGTTAGAAGCTGCGACTAACTGGAGATGAGGCGAGCG